>NZ_QSUU01000001.1:0-185888 GCF_003439125.1 Collinsella sp. OM04-5
AAGAACGTCCATTACAGTCGAAATTGTCAGCCCGGGACCGTCTCGGGCTACGATTGAGGCGCGCCCAGAACGGGCCGCCGACCGGGCGCCCGCGCACGGCCGAACGTCCCTGCCCCCGAGAGGGCCCGTTGGGTGCTGCCGGCGCGGGACGCGCCGCCCCCGACGGCTGATAGGAAAGTGCCGGGCAGGCGCCGCGGCTGGTAATGTGAGTGCCGAGGGGGAGGCCATCCGGTCGAACGACTACCGGAAGGATACCACCGTGAAAGCGCCATCCACCAGGCCCGCGGCCGTGCTCGGCCTGGACGTCGGCAAGTCATCGCACTGGGCCCGCCTGGTCGACCGCGACGGGGAGGTGCTGGCCAGCGCCCCCGTCCGCAACAGGGAGGCCGAGCTCGACGCGCTGTTCGCCTCCGCGCCCGCCGGCACGCTCGTCGTCGTCGACCAGTTCCGCAACATAGGGTCCCTCGCCGTGAGGCGGGCCCGCGCCGCGGGGCTCGGGGTCGCCCACCTGCCCGGGCTCGCCGCCAGCCGCGCCGCCGGCCTGTTCGCCGGCGAGGCCAAGACCGACGAGCGCGACCGGGTGCCCTACCGGGAGTAGCCCCGACGGTTGACAAAACTATAGGAACACCCAATGACTAGATTGAAAAGCTGTACGTCAGCATCCAAAGATGTCGGAAAATGTCGACTTTGGATGCTGGCGTACATGTTTGGTTCGTATGGGTTCGGCTCGGTTGGCGCGAACTGGCCGCAGTGCGCGTGCTAGAGCAGGTTCTTCTGCACCCACGCGATGATGTCGCTCGACTCGTAGAGCGGTTTACCGTCGATGAACAGGCAAGGAACCTGGCGTTTTCCGCCGACGGCGATGAGCGTCTGCTCGGCATCGGAATCGGTCGAGATATTGCGCTCGGGAATGGTCACGTCGTTATCGGCCAAAAAGCGCTTGACCTTTATGCAATACGGGCAGCCAGTCATAACGTAGAGCGCGAGTTCATGATCAGTAGCCATGGTGTCTCCAATCGGTTGAGGTTTCGATTGAAATACCCAAAGCCGCTGCGGTCTATGCGTGAGCCGACGGCGACTCGATCGCCTGAACCAGAAACGCCGTGGCACCGGCGCCGCAGGGCTTGTCGTAGTAGTCGATAAAGCGCTGATCGGCAAGATAGCCGCGGGCGAGGCCCAGGTATGCTTCGTCTTGGGGTTCGTGTCCCCAGTTAAGGCCAATCCATCGACGGTGCATTGCGACAAGCTTGCGCGCCTCGCTTCCATCCGGTTCGCCGTCGCCCATGGCGATCGAGAGCTGGCCCAGAATAGCGCGTTCAAGTTCCTTCATGTCGTTCCATGTCTTGGGGTCCATGTCCAGCAGTGCCTCGTTTGCTGCATCGACGGCCTCGTCGCCATAGCGCGCTCGCGCCTCGGCACCGTAGCGCTCCTCGTTTTCCTGCACGGTACGCCAGCGCTCCAGTTGCGGCAGCACGGCGCCCATGAGCGAGACGGCTTCGTCGAGCGACATACCGGTGTTTTGTGCCAGGCGCGGGGCGCAATCCTCAATCATGGCCTCCATCGTGGTCTCGTAGGTGTACTTGCCGCGGTCGTAGCACCACTTGCAGTAATGGTCGGTCGTGGCGCCCGCGGCATCGGTGCCGCAGTCGTCGGGCGTGAGCACCATGCCGCAGCTCTGACAATAGTGCTCGGGCATTTCGAGCAGGTGCGACAGTGGCTCTCCGGTAACGGCGGCAATGAGCTTCATCATGTCGATGCCCGGGGTGACTTCGCCGCGCTCCCAACGGCTCACGGCTTGGCGCGTGACGTAGAGCTTGGCGGCGAGCTGCTCTTGGGTAAGGTTGTTGGCGCGGCGGACGGCGATGAGTTTTTCTGCAAAGGCCATGACGGCTCCTTTCTGGTGCTTGTTGGCTTAAGCATACGCGGCAGCCGATGTCCTTCCAAGCAACCGTTGGTTGCACGACGGGGACCGCGGCGAAGAATTGCGCGCAACGCCCCACACCTCCATGCCGTACAATGACCGGCATGGAACCTATCGCACACATATATACCGACCTGCCGCAGAAGTTCGGCATTCCGCGCAACAGCTTTTTGGCGCCTCATCTGCAGGGACGCATCGTCTTTGAGCCGGAATTTGCCTCCAATGCAGCGGTTGAAGGCTTGGACTCCTTCTCTCACCTATGGCTGCTGTGGCGCTTCGAAAACGGAACGCCCGGCGGCACGGCTAAGGACATAGCCGCCGATGCCAAAACGCAGGACAGGTCCGGCACCAACGCAAAATGGTCGAAAACCGTGCGCCCGCCGCGTCTGGGTGGAGCCGAGCGTGTGGGCGTGTTTGCCACACGCAGTCCGTTTCGCCCTAATCCCATCGGGCTCACCTGCGTCAAGCTCAGCCGTGTCGAGCTCACCGACGATGGCCCCATCATTCATGTGCTGGGGGCCGATCTGCGCGACGGCACGCCCATCTACGACATTAAGCCCTACATTCCATTTGCCGACTGTCACCCGGATGCGACGGGCGGCTGGATTGAGGACGCGCCGTGGCAAGAGCTCGACATCGAGTTCCCGCAGACGCTGCAGGATATGGTCCCGCCCACAAAGCTCCCCGGCCTGGTCGAGGTCCTGCGCCAAGACCCACGCCGCGCAGGCAGCAAGCACGAGCCGAACCGCGTCTATCATCTGGCCTTCGCCGGGCTCGACATATCTTTTACGGTTGATGAAACCCAGCTAACCGTAGCCGCCGTCAACGACGCGCGGGGCTAACCTGCCATTCGTCTGCACCCGTCAAATTAAGCGCCAAACCCCGCGCCAAAACCGCTCACGCTGTTGGACAATAACGCCTACCAAAACAATCACTTTGCATGGGAGCTCAGCATGAAATACGACTTTAGCTCGCTAATCGACCGCCATGGCATGGACTCCATCGCCGTTGACTCCTGGGGTGAGATTCCCGGTATGGCTCCGAGCGCACCCGACGAGGGCTTCGACCGCATCCCCATGTGGGTAGCGGACATGAATTTTGCCACGGTGCCCACGGTCCAGGAGTACATCATTCAGCGCGCCCAGCACCCCATGTTTGGCTATTTCGATCCGCGCCCCGAGTACTTCGACCGCATCATCGAATGGCAGAGTCGCCGTAATGGCGTCGAGGGCCTGGCACCTGAGCACATCGGCTACGAAAACGGTGTGCTGGGCGGTGTCGTGTCGACGCTGCGCGCATATGTCCAGCCGGGCGATGCGGTGCTGGTCCACAGTCCCACCTACATCGGCTTTACCAAGTCCATCGAGGCCGCGGGCTATCGCATTGTCCACAGCCCGCTTAAACTCGACGACCAGGGCGTGTGGCGCATGGACTTTGAGGACATGGAGCGCAAGCTCGCCCAAAACCATATCCATGCCGCGGTGTTCTGCTCGCCGCACAATCCCTGCGGCCGCGTATGGGAGCGCGACGAGATCGAGCGCGCCATGGACATCTATCGCCAGCATGATTGCGTGGTGGTCTCGGACGAGATTTGGTCCGATATCATCCTGCCGGGTCACAAGCATATCCCGACGCAGTCGGTGAGCGAGGATGCCCGCATGCGCACGGTTGCCCTCTACGCGCCCAGCAAGACGTTCAACCTGGCGGGCCTGGTCGGCAGCTACCACATCATCTATAACGAGACGCTGCGCGACCGCGTGTGCGCCGTGTCCAACAAGACTCACTACAACGAGATGAACGTCCTTTCGATGCACGCGCTTATCGGCGCCTACCAGCCGCAGGGCTACGAGTGGGTCGATGAGCTCAATCAGGTCATCCAGGGCAACATTGACTACTTCTGCGATTACGTGGACGAGCATTTTGAGGGCGTGGGCTATTCGCGTCCGCAGGGCACGTACATGGTGTTTCTGGACTGCACCGAGTGGTGCCTCGAGCATGGCCGCGATATTCAGTGGCTGCTCGACGAGGGGGCGCGCGTGGGCGTGGGGTATCAGGACGGCCGCCCGTTCCACGGGCCCTGTCACATCCGCGTGAATCTGGCACTGCCGCTTTCGCGGGTAAGGGAGGCGTGTGAGCGCCTGGACCGCTACGTTTTTGGGGTATAGGGGGCGCTCGATTCGAGTGCTGCCCCATGTGCCCACGCCGTCAAAATGCGTGGGCACATGGGGTGCAGAGGGTAGCGAGCGCGTTTTCCGCATTCGCTACTTTTCATGAATCTGCTTTCCGCAAAGATGTTCAATCGAAATCTCGTAGAGTTGGACGCCCTTTATGTCTTTGGCGATCTCCTCCTCGACTTCTTCGGCAGAAGGGTAGTACTTAAGCGCGAGCTGACGGACTTTGTCCTCGATAAACGCGGGCGCTTCATCTACCAGGCGACAACGACCAAAGACAACGGTACTCATAACGTAGGGAGCCCAGTCGCCGTCCTTGTACCACTCGTTGCCGTAAACGGTAAAGCAGACTTTATCATCATGCTTGAGTGAATCGACCTTGTGGCCAGCCTTGGCGCCATGGAAATAAATCTTGTCGTGCTCGGCGTCAAAGAAGTAGTTGACGGGAATGGCATAGGGGTAGCCATCATCGCCGTTGACGGCAAAGACGCCGCGCTTGCAGGTAGCGAGCAGTTCGCGCGCTTTCTCGTCGGTGATGGCGCGTTTCTTTCGACGTAAGGGCCTAAACATCGTTGGCTTCCTTTCTACTGCGCATGGTGGTTGAGCACAAACTATAGCGAAACAGCCCCGTTTTTCTTGATACAGGCGAGTATGTTTTTGAGCTTGCTAAAGTCGAGCGGTTTGGGCAGATGGGCGTTCATGCCGGCGTCGTGTGCCGCCTTGGCGTCTTCGGCAAAGGCGTTGGCGGTGAGCGCGATGATGGGGATGTCGGCCGCATCGGCCTTTTCGCTCAGGCGGATCGCCCGGGTTGCCTCGTAGCCGTCCATGCCCGGCATCATGATGTCCATCAGGATTGCATCGAAGCTGCCGGCGGGACGGCTAACGTATAGGTCGACTGTCTCGTTGCCGTCGGCGGCGCGAGTCACGACGATGCCTTCGCTTTCGAGCAGAGCTTGGGCAATCTCGGCATTGAGTTCGTTATCTTCTGCCAAAAGGACGTTCATGCCGGCGAGCGAGCAGCTGCTTACCTGCGTGTCTGCACATTCTTTTATCTGAGGGTTCTTGTCGATATCGAGCGGAATCCGGACGTCAAACGTACTCCCCACGCCAACCTCACTCGAAATCTCAATCGTGCCGCCCATCATATCGATGAGCGATTTGACGATAGACATGCCAATGCCGGTTCCTTGGAACTTGCTGCGCGCATCGGCGCCTTCCTGGGCAAACGGCTCGTAAATGTGCGTCAAAAACTCGGGCGTCATACCAATGCCGGTATCCGAGACGCTAAAGCAAAACACGGCGTGCTCGTCGTCGACCGGTTTGATGGTCGATGAGAACGTGACGGTGCCTCCGTGCTTGTTGTACTTGATGCTGTTGTCGAGCAGGTTGACAAGGATCTGCCGAATATGGGTGGGGCTGCCGATCATATATTGGTCGACAGCGTAGGGCTCGCTGGTGTCGAGCATGGTTATGCCGCGGTCCGATGCGCGGAGCTTGCACAGTACGAGCGCATTGTCGCACAGCTCTTTAAGGTTGAATGATTCGTGCTCGAGCGTCACTTTGCACTCCTCGATCCTGCCCATCTCGAGGATGTCGTTAATCAGTGACAGCAGGTGATTGGCGGCAACGCGCGCCTTGGCGCGGCTTTCGCGGGCGACCTGCATGTCGCCTTCTCTCAATTCCTCAATTTCGATAAGGCCTAGGATGCCGTTGAGCGGCGTGCGGATGTCGTGGCTCATGCGCGTGAGGAAAGCGGTTTTGGCGGCGTTGGCGGCATCGGCTTTCTGCCGTTCCTCCTGTGCGCGGTAAAGCGACCAGACAAGGATGACGATGCCGGTGAGCAAAATGCAAATGACGACTGCCGCAATGACGATGCGGTTGCGGTAGAGAAGTCGGAACGCATCCGATTCTTGCGCCGAGTACGATGTGGGGAAATAGCTGTTTGCAGAGAGCGATTCACCTGCATTGACGATGCCCTTATTGATGATTCCCAGCAGCTCGGGCTTGCCGCGCGAAATTAAACACGATAGTTGTGCCGTGTTGGTGAGTTCCTGTGTTTCGAAATCCTCGATGTCGTAGATGTCGCGGAGAGTTTCCAGGCGCGTGCTGGGGACAATGATGCAACGTGCCTTCCCCTCATCGAGGGCTTTGAGCACCTCGCCGTCATTCGAATACTCGGTTACCGTTGCGTTCGGAAAGAGACTTTCGAGCTCAAAACGGTTAACGATTGTGCTCTTTGTACAAGCGATGTTCTTAAGGTCGCTGTTCAGGTTTTTGCCACTGTGAATGGCGGTCAGCGAAACCGTTCCCATCGAGTTTGACTGGATGACCCCTGTCTGCTCGGCGAGCCAGTAGTCGCGAAACAACGGCAGGGCGACATCGATGGTTCCGTTGGAAAGGGCTTTGATCATTTGCTTGTTGTTCGAGAGTGCGATTGTTTTGACCGTAATGTCAAACTTGTCGTGCAACGTCGTTGCAAGCGAGGCGAGCGACCCTTCCATCTCGCCGTCGTCATTTTGCGTACAGTAGGGAAGTTGGTTTTTAAGATAGCCGAGCGTGATGGTATTGCCGTTTTCTTTGAGCCAGGTGGTCTCGGTGCCGGTGAGCGATGACGAGCCACTGTTTTGGGTCGAGTAACTCGTTTTGACTTCCTCGTTATAGCGCGGGTTATCGCGGGCGATGGTCGTCATGGCGGCGTTGATGTCGTTCATCAGGTCAGGGCGGCTTTTGGGAACGGCAAAATAGTAGTCGCTCGAGCCTACGTAGAACATGGGTGACGCATCGGGCGACGAAATGGTGTCGTTCATGATGACGGCGTCGACCTCGCCGTCTGCAAGCGCCTCAAAGAGGGCGCTGCCGGTGTCGATTTCTTTATAGGTGCAGGTAACGTCTTCGTTGGCGAGCCACTGCTGGCCGACGATAGTTTGCATAACGCCAGAGTTGCAGCCGATGGTGAGGCCTTGGAGCGCCTGAGGGTCACCCTTGGCCAGATCGTCGCGGTCGGGCCTGGCGTAGATATAGTAGCGCTCGGTGCCCTCGGGATTTGAGGAAAAGAGCAGCTTCTGCTCGCGTTCTGCCGAATACGAGATGTTGGGCATGAGGTCGATTTCGCCCGCCTCGAGCATGTCCATAAGCTCGGAGAAGGTGCCGCTAACGTATTCGTATTGCCAGCCCTTTGTGTAATACGAGAGGGTCTGGAGGTACTCGTAGCCCCATCCCGAGAGGCGCTCGCCCGGCGTGCCTTCCTGGAAGCCTTTGTTGTTGACGAGCCAGCCAACGCGGACCGTCTTGACCTGGTGGTCGGAGTCGGCGGCAAAGGCGGGGGCAGGCATGACGGCGCTCAGTACGGTGAGTACGGCAACCGCAACGGCTAGGGTGCGATATAGAGCCAAACGAAGGATGGCGGAAGGTTTCACATGAAATCCTATCGAGTCGAGACAGTATCACATAAGGATACCAGCTCAACCTGCCCACTCAGCCACCGCACCGCTAAACGGTCAGGTAGTCATTGGGGACGTTCTTGTTTGACTAGTCATTTAAGAACGTCCAATGACTAGTTCCGTTTGCGGGGGAGGCGTGGGACAATACCGAGCGAATGTGATTGGGCGTCTGGGAAAAGGGGTCGCGATGAACAAGTTGAGGACGCTTGCCGACGTGTTGCGCCAGGCTGGCTTTGCGCGCATCACGGGCCTGTTTCTTGTGTTCTATCTGCTGTGCTCGACGGCCGTCTGGCTGTCCGAGCCCACGACCCTCACCTTTGGCGATGGACTTTGGTTTAGCTTTGAGACGGTCTCGACCATCGGCTTTGGTGACATTCCGGCCGAGACACCGGTTGCCCGCGCGATTACCGTCGTCTTGAGCGTCATCAGCATCTTCTACATCGCCATGCTTACGGGCGTGGCGGTGAACTACTGCAATACGCTCATCAAGATGCGCCAAAAGGACACCATGGCGCGCTTTATGGACGATCTTGAGCATTTGGAAGAGCTCGATCGTGACGAGCTCGCCGATCTTTCGCGTCGCGTGCGCGAGTATCGTCGACGCCAGCGCTAGAACGGGCGCCGTGCGTCACGATGAGGGGGACTGAATATGAATATCACCGTGTATCTGGGTGCCAGCGTCGGTAATGACCCGGCGTTTCTGCCCGCGGTGCAGGAGCTGGGCAACTGGATTGGCGCTAACGGACACGCGTTGGTATACGGCGGGTCCAAGTCGGGCTTGATGGGCGCGCTCGCCGATAGCGTGCTCGATGCCGGTGGACACGTGACGGGCGTGGAGCCGAGCTTTTTTATCGAGGCCGAGTTTCAGCACGATGGCATCGACGACCTCATCGTGACGAGCGACATGGCCGAGCGCAAGGCCAAGATGATCGAGCTTGGTGATGCCTTCATTGCCTTTCCCGGCGGGACGGGTACGCTCGAGGAGATTGCCGAGGTCATGTCGGCCGTGTCGCTGGGGCATCTGAGCGCGCCGTGCATCCTGTATAACCTGGACGGTTACTACAACGATCTCAAGGCGCTGCTCGGACGCATGATTGATAAAGGGCTTTCGAGCCCGAGGCGCCAGCACGGCATCTACTTTGCCGACGATTTGCGCGAGATTGCCTCGATTATCAACGGATAAGTCTTGAGCCTGCCCCACTATGACTCCCAATGGTGCCGTTTGCGGCGCAGACGGTTGGCTCGTTCGGGTAACGCTCGCTCTACAATAAAACGTATCCTTGTCGATTTTGACCACGGGAGGCCCCGATGGACAACCTTGCAAAACCCAAAAACCGTGCGCTGTTTTTAGTTAGCGTAGCCGTGACCGGTGCGTTTGCAGGCGCCGCGGTCTGGCTGTTTTTCTTTGCGATGGAGCACGGTATCGACTATCTATGGACCGAGATTCCGCATATGCTGGGCGTCGCTTCGCCCGAGCTCGCGAGCGGTCCGTTCGGTTTTTTGCCGTATCCGTTTTCCGTCTGCCTGCTGGGCGGCCTGCTGATCGGTCTGTACGAAAAGCTTACGGGCACCAAGACCGATGACCTCAACCAAGTGATGGCCAAGGTAAAGCGCGACGGCCGCTACCCGTACGACAACTTGGGCAAGCTTTCGCTTGCGGCATTGCTGCCGCTGCTGTTTGGCGGAAGCATTGGACCGGAGGCCGGCCTGACCGGCGTTATCGCAGGTCTGTGCAGCTGGGTCGGCGACCGCATGCGTCGCTTTGGCGCCGAGTTTAGGCAGCTCACACTGCTGGGTACTCAGGCTGCCCTGACGGCGCTCTTCACCGCGCCCGTGTTTGGCTTTGTGGCGCCGCTCGCCGGTAGCGCCGACGGCCAGGGCGCTAATGACGATGAGTCCGCGTCCGATGAGATCACGATCAAGCTTCCCAAGGCGCAAAAGACCGTGGTCTACGGCATTGCGATTGCCGGCGGTCTGGGTACCTACCTGCTGCTCGGCCAGCTTATGGGCGGCGGCATGGGCATGCCCAGGTTCGAGTCCGCTCAGGTGGGCAACCTGGAACTTGTCTGGCTCATTCCGCTGGCGTTGGTCGGCACCGTATGCGGCTGGCTGTACTTTGTCTCTGAGCATGCAAGCGAGGCACTGTCCCATGCCATAGGGGAGCGCCCTGTCGTCAAGGCCATGCTAGCCGGTCTGGCGCTCGCCATCTGTGGCACGGTCCTGCCCTACACCATGTTTGCCGGCGAGACCCAAGCCGACGTGCTCATGGAGACCTATCTGACCATTCCCGCCGGCGTGCTTATCGCGACCGGTCTGGTCAAGGCCATGCTGACGCCCGCCCTCATCAACCTGGGCTGGCGCGGCGGTCACTTCTTCCCGGTTATCTTTTCGGGCGTGAGCTTGGGCTACGGCTTCGCTATCCTTACCGGCGCCGATCCGGTCTTTTGCGTCGCCGTCTGCACGGCCTCGACGATGGGCGCCGTTATGCGTCAGCCGGTCATGGTTGTGGGCTTGCTGCTCATGTGTTTCCCGCTCAAGGGTATCGTCTGCATGATCATCGCCGCCGTTATCGCCGCTGGCATTCCGCTGCCCAAGCCGCTGCGCAAGTAGCACGGCGGCGCACGGTCAATACAAACATCTCAAGCCCGGTGTGAGGGTGTTCAACTTGAGCTTGTGCCCTTTGACGGGTCGTTATTTTCAAAATGCTGCTGTAATCCACGACACGGGTTGAGCGCCTTCCCAATAATGGGCCACGCCGATCTGTGGCGCATGTCCGATGATACCGCGCCTGCCTACAGGTCGCGTGCTCGATAGACCTTGGTACTGATGGCGCAACTCAGTGCAAAGAGCACGAGGGCCAGTACGGCAATTCCTGCGCACAGGCAGCCGAGGACGGCGGGATCGGGATTTGCTCCGGCAATCGACATAAGCCAGTTGCTAATGGGGTTGGAGGAGCTCAGCGTGGCCATGGCAAAGCACCCGAGCAGGGCAAACAGGCCAACGGATAGGCGCAGCGCCTCCATGTGTCCAAGGCGAAAGAACAGCGGCTGCGCCAAAAACACCATCATGAGGGAGATGAGCATCGATGCTGCCGAGGCTATTGCGATCTCAAAGACCGTCTGTCCCGTCGAAGGAATGCCCGCGCTGTTGAAGAGCGGGATGGCGACGATACTCAAAAGCGTAGCTGCACATGCCATGGCGGCGGAGAAGACAATAACGCTCAGGTAGCGGGCACAAATAATGTCTTTGCGCGAGAAGGGCAGCGTTGCCCGATAACGCTCCCATCCGTTTTGATTGTCGAAGCCGGCCAGCGAGCTCATGACCATGATGGGTGACATGGCGCTGACCGCGCAGGCGCCGGCGCTCATGCCGGAATCGCCGTCCGATGCGTTGGCAAGGGTCAGCAAGACGAATATGAACAAGCCGACACCCGCAATGCTCGGGACAAGTGAGCGAACGATGGCGAGCTCGGACATAAAGGCGCGTTTCATTTCGAAGCCCCTTTCAGCGTGAGGCGCAGATAGTCATCAATGGTTGCCCGGTCGCAGGGAATCTCGGGAAAGGCCTCGAGCGCCTCGCGACGGTTGGGCACGAGCACGTCCACGCTATAGGCGTGGTGGGCGGCGCGAGCGCCTTCGACGCAAGCCATAAGCTCGGCGGCCTGTGCTTGGGTGCAGTGGGCGATGCCGGCGCGGTCGGTAATGTCCTCGCGCGGCAGGTCAAACACAATCGAACCGTTATCGATGCAGATGACGCGGTCGGCGGCGCGATCGAGGTCGGACGTAATGTGGCTCGAGAGCAGCACACTGTGCTGGCCGTCGGCGACAAAGGCGAGCAGCTCATCGAGCAGCTCCTCGCGCGCCATGGGATCGAGGCCCGCAGTGGCTTCGTCCAAAACGAGCAGCTTGGCATTGTGGCTGAGCGCGCAGGCGAGCTGCAGCTTCATGCCCATGCCGCGGGAGAGGTCTTTTACCTTGGCTTTGGGATCAAGGCCAAATCGGTCGATAAATCTGGCGAATGTTTCGCGACTCCATGTGGGGTACGCCGGGCCTACGAGCGTCTCGATCTGGCCCACCTTGAGCGTGGAGGGGAAAGGACACGTGTCCAGGACAAGACCGACGCGGGAGCGCAGGTGACGCTGTGCCTCGCCGGGCGCGTTGGCGTCGCAGTGCTGTCCAAACAGATGCACCTCGCCGGCATCGAGCTTTATAAGCCCGAGCGCGGCGCGAATGGTCGTTGTCTTGCCGGCGCCGTTTGCGCCCACAAAGCCGACAATCTGGCCGGGCTCCACGGTGAGTGTGACATCGCGTAGCGAAAAGCGGTCGCTTACGCGGCGTGAAACGCCTTTGAGTTCTAGCAAGTTTTGCATGGTATAGCCTTTCTTGCAGATGGCTACTGCATGGTCTCGGGGGCTACAAGGTCGAGCATCTCGTGCAATTTGTCGCGCGTGACGCCCAGGGTTTCGGCCTGCGTAGCGGCCTGCGCAAGCAACTCTTCGATATGGCAGAGCTGGTTTTCGCGCAAGAGTTCCTGGTTTCCCTCGGCGACAAAGCAGCCCTTGCCCTGCACGGTGCAGATAAAACCGAGTTGCTCCAGGTCGGCATAGGCGCGCTTGGTGGTGATGACGCTCACGCCCAGGTCGCTCGCCAGCGCGCGGATACTGGGGAGCTTGGCTCCCGCAGCGAGTGAGCCCGAAAGGATCTGGGCTTTGACCTGCGAGGTTATCTGCTCGTAGATGGGCTTGTCGCTCGAATTGGATAGGATGATGTCCACAGCGGCTCCTTAGCTGTTGGGCTACACGTGTATATAACCGGTAAGCACAGTATATATACACTATGCACAGTTGCGCAAGAGGGAAATATGGGCTCGTCTGTCCCTCCGTTCGTTTATCTCGATCTGTAACATCTGAAGTCAATTTTGGCGGCTAGATGTTACAGATCGAGACAGCCTCGATCTTCCTGCTGGTTTATCTCAATCTGTAACACTTAGGCCTGATTTTGATGGCTAGATGTTACAGATTGAGACATTGGCTGCCCGCCTGCCAGTTTGTCTCGATCTGTAACAGGTAGGGGCTCAAAACCCGTCTTACTGTTACAGATCGAGACAATCCTTGAGGCGGCTGCCCGCTACAGAGCGAGCTCAGCTGATGAATTTGTCCTGATAGGCGCCCTAGAGCGGGATTTCGCGG
Organism: Collinsella sp. OM04-5; assembly: GCF_003439125.1. Classification (GTDB taxonomy): domain Bacteria; phylum Actinomycetota; class Coriobacteriia; order Coriobacteriales; family Coriobacteriaceae; genus Collinsella. The sequence continues at coordinate 12,721 of NZ_QSUU01000001.1, forward strand.
CTACAATAGTACGGTTACATCGACGTAATGCACTCAATGCAAGAAAGGATCCGCATGGCAAGCCTGTCGGATGAAATCTCGTCGCGCCGCACATTCGCGATCATCAGCCACCCGGACGCCGGTAAGACCACACTTACCGAGAAGCTGCTGCTCTATACCGGCAGCATCCAGACTGCCGGTTCGGTCAAGGGCAAGAGCTCGGCCAAGCACGCCGTCTCGGACTGGATGGACATCGAGAAGGAGCGCGGCATTTCCGTTACCTCCTCGGTGCTGCAGTTCACCTATAATGGCGCCTGCGTCAACATCCTCGATACCCCCGGCCACCAGGACTTCTCGGAGGATACCTACCGTACCCTTATGGCCGCCGACGCTGCAGTCATGGTCATCGACGGCGCTAAGGGCGTCGAGGCCCAGACCAAAAAGCTCTTTAAGGTCTGTACGCTGCGCCACATTCCCATCTTCACCTTTGTGAACAAGCTCGACCACGAGGCTCGCGATCCGTTTGAGCTCATGGAAGAGATCGAGAATGTCCTGGGAATCAATACGTATCCCATGAACTGGCCGATCGGCAGCGGCCGCAACTTCCGCGGCGTGTTCGACCGTCAGACCCGTCGCGTTATCGCCTTTGAGGGCGACGGTCATGCCAATGCCACCAAGAAGGTCGCCGAGGTCGAGGCCGAGCTGGGCGATCCTTCCATGGACGAGCTCATCGGCGAGGAGAACCACAAGAACCTGATGGACGACATCGAGCTGCTCGACGGCGCCGGCGACGAGCTCGACTTGGATGCTGTGGCCTGCGGCAAGCTGAGCCCGGCGTTCTTTGGCTCGGCGCTCACCAACTTTGGTGTGGAGCCCTTCCTCAAGGAGTTCCTGCGTCTGGCCCCGACGCCGCGCGCCTATACCGATACGTTCACCAGCGAGCCGGTCGATCCCTGCCGCGACGACTTTAGCGGCTTTGTGTTTAAGATCCAGGCCAATATGGACAAGAACCACCGAGACCGCATCGCCTTTGTGCGCATTTGCTCGGGCAAGTTCGAGCGTGGCATGGACGCCTTCCACGTGCAGGGCAACCGTAAACTCAAGCTTGCCACGGGCACGTCGATGATGGCCGATGACCGCGCCATCGTGGACGAGGCGTACGCTGGCGATATCGTGGGCCTGTTCGATCCGGGTATCTTTAGCATCGGTGACACCGTGTGCTCTGGCAAGCGCCATGTGCAGTATCCGCAGATCCCGACGTTTGCCCCCGAGATGTTCGCCCGCATTACGCAGGTCGATACGCTCAAGCGCAAGCAGTTTGTGAAGGGCATGGAGGAGCTTGCCCAGGAGGGCGCCATCCAGATCTTCCGCGAGCTGGGTGCCGGCATGGAGAGCGTCATCGTGGGCGTGGTCGGCGTACTGCAGTTTGAGGTGCTCGAGCGCCGCCTCAAGGCCGAATATCGTGTTGAGGTTCGTCGCCAGCCGCTGCCCTATACGGACATCCGCTGGATCCAGAACGAGCCCGATACCATCGATATCCCGGGCCTTTCGCTCACGCGCGACACGCTGCGCGTCGAGGACATGCGCGGCGGTAAGCTGCTGCTGTTCACGAGCCCGTGGAACGTGGATTGGGCAACCGATCACAACCCCGATCTTATCCTGTCGGAGTTTGGCAACGTAGCCTTTTAATGCATCGGCGCGGTGGCCCTGTGGGGCTGCCGCGCCGTTTGCTTGCCTGATGCCGTGTGAGCGGCTATTATACCCATCGTCGTCTCAAGACCGTGACGTCCGAGCAGTTCGGGTCCGATATCCTGCTCGTTAAACCTAAAACCAAAGGAGTACATAATGATCAAGAAGGTCATGGAGGACTACAAGGTCCTGTTGCGGAGCATTCCCGCGGCAACGGTTTCGCTGTTTTTCGTGAGCGTCATCATGATGAACCTGCTGGCCAACAAAGAGCTCATCAGCCTGCCGTATCTGGCACTCGATTGCGGCTTTGTGGTGAGCTGGGTTTCGTTTTTGTGCCAGGACATGATCTGCAAGCGCTTTGGCGCCAAGGCATCCATCAAAATCTCTATCCTCGCGCTGCTGGTCAATCTGGCCGTGAGTCTGTGCTTTTGGGCATGCTCGCTCACGCCCGGCATGTGGGGCGCCTACTACGACACGGGTATGATCGAGGTCAACACCGCCCTTAACGCCACCATCGGCGGCACCTGGTACGTGGTGCTGGGCTCTTCGCTGGCAATGCTCGTTTCTGCCGTGGTTAACTCCACACTCAACCAGTCGCTCGGTCGTATGCTCAAAAAGAATAACTTTGCGAGCTTTGCCTTCCGCTCTTATGTGTCCACGGGTGTTGGCCAGTTTATCGACAACTTGGTCTTTGCCATTGTGGTGAGCCACACGTTCTTTGGTTGGACCTGGGTGCAGGTCCTTATGTGCTCGCTGACCGGCGCTGTTGCCGAGCTGCTGTGCGAGGTCTTCCTGAGCCCCGTGGGCTACAAGGTCGTGCGTGGCTGGGAGCGTGAGAATGTGGGCGCCGAGTACCTCGAGCGCCACGCAACCGCCTAAGGAGCAAGTATGCGGGTTTTGATCACGGGCGCTTCGGGCGGTATCGGAGCCGCGTGCGTGCAGCGCTTTTTGGACGAGGGCCACGAGGTCGTGGGCTTTGACCTGCTGCCGACGGCGGTCGAGCACGAGCGCTACCGCCATCTGATCGTTGATGTCCGCGAACCGGACTTGTTTCCAGACGACCTTGAACCCCAGGTAATCGTAAACGTTGCCGGTGCGCAGGATTCGGCCGACGATATCGCCGCCAACCTGTGTGGCACCATCAACGTGACCGAGCGCTACGCCTTTGTGGGAGAGGGGCTTGCCGCCAAGCCGGCGCCGACTATCAAATCCGTGGTCAATGTGGGGTCCGCGAGCGGACATACGGGATCGGAGTTTCCCGCCTATGCCGCCAGCAAGGGCGGCGTTATCGCCTACACCAAGAACCTTGCAAACCGCCTGGCACCGCAGGCCATCGCCAACAGTGTGGACCCGGGCGGCGTTATCACGCCGCTCAACCGTTGCGTGATGGAAGACGAGCGCCTGTGGAACCAGATTATGGAGCTCACGCCGCTTAAGCGCTGGGCCACCGCCCAAGAGATCGCCGAGTGGATCTACTTTGTGGGCGTGACCAACCGGTTTATGACCGGGCAGAGCCTGCTGATCGATGGCGGCGAGGCCGGCCGCACACAATTTATTTGGCCCGAATAGGAAACGCGCCCGATGGAAAGCCGTCGGGCGCGTTTTTGATGTATCGGTTTTTAGCCGAGGCAAGTCCAGTTGACGGGGGTCGAGCCGTGCTGTTCGAGTAGCCGATTGGCAGCGGAGAAGGGGCGCGACCCTATAAAGGCGGGGAGTTCTGCCGTGGCACGGTTGGCCGAAAGCGGCGAGGGGTGCGTAGAGGCCAGGCAGAACTTGCCGGTTGCCTTGCCCGCGCCGATCGCGTCGAGCTTGCCCTCAACCATTTGCTGGGCAAAGCGTCCCCATGCCAAAAAGACGACCGGCTGGGGCAGCTGGCAGCAGCGTTCGATAACGTAGTCGGTGAGTGTGCTCCAGCCCAGCTTGGCGTGCGAATTCGCGGCATGCTCACGCACGGTGAGCGTAGTGTTGAGGAGCAAGACGCCCTGCTGTGCCCATGGGGTTAGGTCTCCCGTGGCGGGAATGGGGCAGCCCAGATCGGCGTTGAGTTCCTTATAGATGTTGCGCAGGCTCGGCGGTAACTTGGTTTGCGACGCGGGGACCGAGAACGACAGCCCCATGGCCTGGTTGGGTCCGTGATAGGGGTCCTGACCCAAGATGACAACCTTGACCTGGTCGGCCGGCGTGTAGGCGAGGGCATTGAGGATGTCGTCTTGTGCCGGGTAGATGGTCTGCTCGGCACGCAAAAGGGCGATGCGCTCGAGCAGCTGGTTCGTCGTGTCGCGTACCGGCTGCGGCGCATCGCCCAACCAAGTTGCTATGTTGCGGTCGCGGGTCGCGGCGTCCATGGGGCTCCTTTACGTCAGATGCTCTGTTGGCATCTATTATAAAGGCGCACCGGTTGCCTTTATGCCGCGGCTGTATAAGGAGTGGGGTCTACGAGACGCGCTCGGGCGCTCCTGCCATGCGAGCGTGCCCGTGTGCACGAAGACGCGGGAGCTCGACGGTTGCCACCATGACGCCGGTGAGGATGAGGGCGGCGCCAAAGAAGGCGATGGGGCTCAGGACCTCGCCGACCAGGAAGAACGAGAAGACGGCGGAGCAGACCGGCTCGAGCGAGAAGGCAAAGCCGGTGGTCTCGGCGGGCACGTGGGGCTGCACGAGCGTCTGGGTGATAAAGCCGTAGGCAGAGCAGATGAGTGCGAGCGCGACGACGACCGCGACCTCGCTCGGCGTGCTGGGAAGCGTAAAGCCGCCAAAGGCAAATGCGGCGATGCCCGAGAACAGGCCGCCAAAGCCCAGCTGCCAAACACCCAAGGCCAGTGGGTCGACTTCTTCGACAAAGCGCTTGGCTACGATAATGTGGCTGGCATAGATAAAGGCTGAGAGCAACATGATGATCGCGCCGGGATTCAGGCTGGTAAAGTCGGCGCCCGAGAGCAGCAGCATACCGCAGGTGACGATGGCGGTGCCGACGAGCACCTTGCGCTCGGGGGCGCGACGCAGCAGGGCGGCGTTGGCAAACGGCACGATCACGACCGTCAGGCTCTGCAAAAAGCCGGCGGTGGAGGCGGAAGTAAGGCTGGAGCCCAAGCACATGCAGGTGAGCTCGGTTGCCATGATGGCGCCGATGATGGCGGCGCGAACCATAAGGTCGCGATTGATGCGGAAAGCGCGCTTGTGGAAGAGCAGCAGGCAGGCCACAAAGGCGATGATGCAGCGCAGCGCAACGATGCTCGTGGCGTTCATGCTGTCCATGCCGATCTTCATGAGGGGGTACGAAAAGCCCCATGCGACGGGAACGGAAAATGAGAGCGCGATTGCTTTTTTGCGATCCATGGGACTCCTTTTGTTACAGAACGGTTTCGCAAAAAGGATTCTGCTCCCAGATGTGGATGTAGTAAAGCGAATGTATCTTCAGTATGATTAAGAAATACTAATGTTGCTAGAAAAAGCGCTGGCAAAACGTTTTACGGCTACATCGATGTGGAGGCACGATGGCATCGCGATATCAGATTGTATGTATGGTGGTCGATTGCGGCAGTCTGAAGGGCGCGGCCGACGAGCTGGGCTATACGCAAAGCGCGGTGAGCCAGGCCGTCAAGGCGCTCGAGCGCGAGCTGGGCACCACGATTATCGAGCGCGGTAAGCAGGGCGTATCGCTTACGCGCGACGGCAAACAGTATCTGCCGTATCTGCGCCAGATTGTAACTGCCGAGGCCGAGCTTGAGGGCAAGCGTCAGGAGTTGCTGGGGCTTTCGTCGACTGACATTCGCATTGCGACGTTTACCAACGTGAGTCGTACCGTGCTGCCGCGCGTGATCCGCGACTTTGGGGCCCTGCACCCGGGCGTTCACTTTACGCTCAAGCAGGGCGATTACACGCGCAACGCCCAGTGGGTGCACGATGGCGTGGTTGACTTTTGCTTTACGGCACGCGGATTTACCGCGGGGCTCGAGAAGCGCGTGGTCTATCATGACGAGTTGGTAGCATTGTTGCCGGCCGCGCATCCGCTGGCGGCAAAGGAAAAGGTGACACTCGCCGACCTAGCGTCCGAGCCGTTTGTGCTGCTGGATGAGGGCGAACAGAGCCTGGTGCTCGATGCATTTGCGGCGCATGGGCTGTCACCGCACGTGACGAGCGAGGTGACCGACGACTACACCATCATGGCGATGGTGGAGGAGGGCCTAGGCGTGAGTATGCTGTATCGCCGTACCGTCGAGGGCATGCGGGCCGATATTCGCGTACGACCCATCGTGCATGCTCCTTCGCGTGACGTGGTTGCAGCCTGGCGCAGCTGGGACACCATGCCTGTCGCCACGAGGCACTTTATCGACTATATGAGCTCGCATATTGTCAATTAATGATTGGCGTGGCGTTGAGAGTGGTGATTAGCGGGCTGTCGCTTTGGCTTGGGCGGCGCGATAGGTGCGTGCCGGGTGGCAGAGTAGTACCGCCACGACCATAAAGAACGCCGTGGTGCCCAGGCTGATGGGGTAGACCATCATGATGTTCGCAAAGGTGCGGAAGTGCGGGAACACGCAGAATACCCAATAGAAGCGAATACCGCAGACGCAGATCATGGTGATGAGGGCGGGCATGAGCGAGATGCCAAAGCCGCGCAGGTAGCCGGACATGTTTTCGTAGAACATGCTAAAGGCGTAGGCAGGGAAGATCGAGCACACGCGGATATAGCCGATCGAGACGATGTTGGGGTCGCTGTTGAACAGCGCCAGGATTTCGCGTCCCAAGCCTACGATGATGACGATGGTGGTGAGCGCGACGATACCGCCTTCGACCAGGCAGACCTTGAGCGTCTTGGTGCAGCGGTCGATTTGGCGGGCACCGTGGTTTTGTCCCACAAAGGTGGTGCAAGCCTGGCTAAAACTGTTGAGCAGGTTGTAGCACACGTACTCCAGGCTCATGGCGGCGCTGGATGCCGCCATGACCTCGGTGCCCAAGCTGTTGATGGCGGACTGGATGATGATGTTAGCGACGGCAAAGACGGCGCTTTGGATGCCGGCGGGCAGGCCGATCTTAACGATGCGCTTGAGGGCGACGGGGTCTAAGCCTAAGTCGCGTGGGGTGACGCGGACGACGGAATCGGTCTTGAGCAGACGGATAAAGAGCGTGACTGCGCTGACGGTATAGGCGATGGCGGTGGCGATGGTGACACCCGCGACGCCCCAGTGGAGCACGGGGACAAAGATGAGGTCCAGGCCAATGTTGAGGACGGTGGACACGGCAAGCGCCTGCAGCGGCATGCGGGTGATGCCGACGGAGCGGAAGATTGCGGCCTCAAAGTTGTAGAGCAAGATCGAGGGCATGCTGAGCAAAAAGACGCGCAGGTAGAGCGATGCGAGCGGCATGGTTTCGTCAGGGACGTTGAGCGCGGCGAGCATGGGCTCGGCAAAGATCTCGCCCAGTGCGATGACGACAAAGCCCACGAGTGCCATCAGAATCGAGGTATGGACGGCGCGCTTGACCATGTTCTGATCGTTGCGGCCGATGGCGTTGGCGATGACCACGTTGGAGCCAAGCGACAGCCCAATAAACAGGTTGATCATAAGACTGGTAAGCGGAACATTGGAGCCGACCGCCGCCATGGCGAGGGTTCCCTGGTCGCCCGAGAAGTTACCGATGATGACCGTGGCGATGAGGTTCGACAGCTGCTCAAGGATGCTCGTGGCGGCGACGGGAAAGGCGAACAGGGGAATATTGCGCCACAGCGAGCCGGTAGTCATGTCAATGTGCTTGGACGCGGTATCAGTCATACGCTCTCAATCTCTAATATGCGATTCGCTCCTTATTTGCGCAGACGATGATACTCCTATTGGGTAGTCTTTTTGGGACGGGGCTCTTTATCGACTATATGAGCTCGCATATCGTCAATTAGCTGTCGATCGACATTTTGAGTTACCTGATCTTGCGTATCTCCTGTACGAGGTCGGTAATCACAATGGGCTTGGACAGGAAGCCGTTCATACCGCTTTCCAAGGCGTTGCGGCGGTCCTCATCAAAGGCATTCGCCGTCATGGCAAGAATGGGGACGCCTGCCAACGCGGGGTTTTCCAGTTCGCGGATGCGGCGGGTGGCGGTGTAGCCGTCCATGATGGGCATCTGCACGTCCATCAGTACCAAATCGTACTGCCCGGGCGCTGCAGAGCTGACCTTATCCACGGCGATAGCGCCGTTTTCGGCGGTGTCGACCTCAAGGCCGTAGGCCTTCATAATCTCTTCGGCAATCTCGCGGTTCAGCTCGTTATCCTCGACAAGCAGAACATGCATGCCCTTGAGGTCGGTGGCATTTTGGGGCAATATGCTCTGCTCCTCTTTCGCCTGTTCCTGCCCGATGACGGTCATCAGCGTGTCGCGCAAGTCGGACATAAACATCGGTTTGGAACAGAACGCCGTGACACCGGCTGCCTTTGCCTCCACCTCAATGTCAGACCAGTCATAGGCGGTCAGGATAATAATGGGCGTATCGTCGTTCAGGGCGCGAATCTGGCGGGTTACCTCAATGCCATTCATATCCGGCAGGCGCCAGTCGATGATATAGGCCTTAAAGGTATCGCCCATCTCGAGGGACTGCCGTGCGCGCAACACGGCCTCCTTGCCGGAAAGCGTCCATTCGGCGCGCATCCCCACCTTGACCAGCATCTTGGTCACGCTGTCGCAGGTGTTGAAATCGTCGTCAACCACCAGCGCCTTCAGCCCTTCCAGCTCGACGATTTTTACCTCCCTACGGCGTTCTGTCTGGGCGCGCAGCGGAACACGGACGATAAATTCAGAGCCTTTTCCGGCGCGGACTGTACCTCAATGGTGCCGCCCATCATATCTACAATGTTTTTGGTAATGGCCATACCCAACCCAGCGCCCTGTATTCTGCTTACCGTTGAGGAGCGCTCGCGCTCAAAGGGTTCAAATACCTTTTTGGCAAAATCCGGGTCCATACCGATACCGCTGTCCTTGACACGGAACTCATACTGCCCGCATCCGCCGACCTTGCCTGCAAGCTGGCGCACCCGCACCGACACCGTGCCGCCCGCGGGAGTGAACTTGATGGCATTGGACAAAAGGTTCATCAGAATCTGATTGAGCCGGGTCTTGTCGCAATAGACGTCCTCGTCGGTAACGTCTATCGCGTCCATATACAATTCCAGTTGCTTTGCGTAAATCTGCCCGCTGACGATGGTTTTAATATCGTGCAGTACATCGGAGAGATTGACCTCGGTTTCGTCCAGCTGTATTTTTCCGCTTTCGATACGGCTCATATCCAGGATGTCATTGATAAGCGAGAGCAGATGGTTGCTGGAGGCAAGGATCTTGGCAAGGTAGTCCTTCACGCGCTCCTTATCGTCCAGATGGCTGACCGCCAGCGTGGCAAAGCCAATGATGGCGTTCATAGGCGTGCGGATATCGTGGGACATGCTGGAAAGGAAGGTGCTTTTGGCGCGGTTGGCGTTTTCGGCGGCGGCAACGGCATCCGAAAGTGCCTGGTTCACCTGCTTGTCGGCGGTGCGGTCAGACAAAACCAGAATGTACTTGGTTTGCCCCTCGACCTCGCTGCCCATGGCGACCACATGGAACCAGCGCCGTTCCCCCGTTTGCTGATGGATATATTCCATATCCCATTCGCGTTGCTCGCCGCCGGCGAGTCCCGCCAGATGGTCTTTGGCAGGTTCGACGGTATCTTTCGGGTGCAGCGTGGCCAGCGTATCGATGTTTTTACGCACGCTCTCCTGCGTCAGTCCCAGCAAGCGTTCCATGTTCGGGCTAATATAATCTGCCTTGTAGGTATTTGCATCCAGCATCAAAAAGACGTCGTTCACGTTTTGGGACAGCTTCCGGAACAGCTCTTCGCGGTACAAGATTTCGGTATTCTTACGGCGCAGCTTGACGCGGCCCCTGTTAATAACCAGCAGAATGGTCATGAGCGAAAGACCGCCTGTAATGCCCACGATTATTTGTACCGTTCTCTGCCAAAGCTGATTCATACTGGCATTGACGACATCCACGGGGACAAGTTCCACCAAGATCCAGTCCTGGATGCCGGTACTTTCGTACGCCAGATAGTATCTTGTGCTGCCCAGCGTTACCTCATAGTTTCCGCTGGCACCTTTTGCAAAATCATTGGCGAGGTCTTGCACCTGCGCCTCGCTGAGGTCGGAATGTTCGCGCAGCACTGCAAGCAGGTTATAGATGTTTTGCTCGCCCTCTGCGATATTCTCAATCACGACCTGCCCGTCCGCGTAGACGACATAAGTGCTGGCAGTTCCGCTGAACGCCGAATTGCCCACGGCTTTCATCACATCGTCGTTGTAGCGACTGATGGCAATGGCATCGTAGGAAAAACCGCGGTAGACGCCCTTTGTTTCGGGGCAGATAAACACCAGTGTCGGCTTCTGCCCGGGCAAGGCCGCGTTCATCACAACGTCGTTTTGATCGGCAAGCTTTTCGTCGAGGTTGCTCTGCAAACCAAGATAGCCCGTTTCCCCGTGGGGCGTCATGTAGTTGCCGTCATAAGTAAGAAAGTAGAATTCGGCAAAGCCAAGCTCCTGCTTTGCGGATTCCAGATACATCTGAACTCCGTCATCGTCGGGGTTGCTGTCCAGAAAGCCGTTCCACAAATGCAGATAAGAGATGTTTTTGTTGGCGATCATGCTCAGCATGCTGTTGGATTTATGCAGAACTTCCTCTAAATGCGAGGTGCTCTCTTCGTAGACGGTCCTGGACACAAACGAAAGGTACTGCACGCCAAGGCCGATAAAGCACGTTATCGTCAGCACGACAGCGGCAACGGTCAGCCTTTTGCGCGGTAAGTGCCGTGTTCTTTTGGTTTTACGCTTGTCTATTTCCACGCCGCTTACTCCAACGTAATGTAGCTTTCCGGTGCGGCAAGCACCACGCCGCCGTCGGAAAGTGCCTTGCTCCAGAGGTCTTTGACCGTATCCTCTCCGCGCTCAAACGCATGGGGCTCGTCCTGTAGCAACGGTGTCATCTGCTTTTCCGTTGCCAGGCAGGTCACGGTAACGGTGTCATCGTCTCGCAGGGCCTTTCCGTTGCGGGTAACGCCGGTCAGCTCGTAGCCGCCGTCGTTCTCTTTTACCTGCACGGTAATACCGCTGACCACCGGCAGAGAGCCGCGGTTGAACGGGGTAAAGCCGCCCTCGCACCCTTTCACAAAGCCGCGCAGGGTGTCCTTGAGCTCGGCGCCCGTCATGGTTCGTTGGTACGACAAAAGTCCGTTAGGCATGATCATGGCGCGTGCCGTTGTTTGGGTATAGTCGGCCTGCAGCACGCTGCCGGTAAAGCTGCTGGCGGCTGCCACCAGCACGTCGGTGTCGTAAAGGCCGCGCAGCGTGTTTGCCATAACCGAGAAGGACTCATTGCCGCCGTTTTTGTGGAACACGTTGGAATAGGCCTTTTTGCTGCTCAGCACAGTATCGCCCGTGTCGGGCGTTTCCTCTGACAAAAGAGCGGCATTGAACGCGCTGTAGGCTTGCGCGGCGTCATACTCGCCCGCAATCATTTTGGAAACCACATCCTGCGAGATGGCAAAGAAATCGTTGGAGGCGATGCGGATATACATATGGTTTTCTTCTACCACCGGGCGCACATCCTCCATGGTGTCGGACAGGCGGTAGTCGACGTTTTGGCTGTAGCTGAGCAGGTCCTGTCCTTCTGCGAGAATCTGCTCCTGCGCGTCCTGCGACAGCATAACGTTCAAAACCTGCATCGCCTTTGCGCGCCGCGCGTCGTTCTGCTCTAAATCACGGTTCAGCGCCACCTGGAAGTAGGGCGTGGTCACCAGCCACTTTTCACCGTTTTGGCCAAAGATTGGCAAAAAGGTTGCGTCAATGCCTTGGTCTTGGAACATCTTTACGCCGGCAGAGCTGCTAAAGTACATGGCAAGCTGTCCGTTGCCGAACATCTCGGTCACGTCATCGTAATTGAGCTCTAGATCGGCCGCGGTAAGACCCGTGTCCTGAATGAACTGCTCCATGCGCTCGAAGTTGCCCGGCCACACGGTGTCGTCCAGCCCGACGCGGGCGTCGTTGGCGGGGTCGCTATAGGCGGTGCGCCATTTGCGCCCGTCTATGGTCGTAAGCTCGGCGGCAGAAAGCCCCTGCAGCGTTTCCATGCAGGTGTAGTCGTACATATAATCGGCGGTATAGCCGCGGATACCCACTTCCTCAAAGGCTTTACAGGCTGCTACAAAGCTGGCGTAATCGGTGGGCATCGGAATGTCGTACTGCTCAAAAAGGTCGCGGTTGACCACAAGACCGTGGGAATCGGCGCATACGGGCAGCCAGTTTACGCTACCGTCCTCATTTTTGAAGTTGTTGAGGTAGGTGTTGTAGATGGCGCCTGCCTCGTTGGTGGCGGCAAGGTCCATCAGGCTGTCCTTTAAGGGGGCAGCATCGTGCAGGGAGAAACGACAGCAGGTAATAATGTCCGGCAAACCGCCGTTTTGCTTCAAGAACTTATAGAAGTCCAAATCGTTGTTGCCGACGATGAACTCAATGTTTACATCCGGCAGCTGCGCCTGCACATAGGGGGCGTACTTCTCGTACAGGTTGGCGGTCCACAGGTATACCTGAATGGTCTCTTTATCCTCCTGCGCCTCCTGCGATTCGGTGCCTTTTTCGACGCAGCCGCTCAGCAGGGATACACCCAGCACCATGGCAGCAAGCAGTGCAAAAGCGATGCACAGTTGTTTCTTCTTCATGCGACCCTTTTCCTCCCGAACCGAAGGCGGCCTGCCCGTATACAGAACTGCTCATACATGCTTTGCAAGTCCATTTCGGGTAGTGCGTCGATTGTTGGCGTAAGCCGTCCTGGTGCGGAACAGCCGAAGGCTGCCCGAGCGGGCGGCATCTTGGTCCGGATCGATTAGATCGCGCCCTAGAATGTTTGCATGATACCACCGCTACGCTGCCATTCTGAGCGCGTCGCAGCACTCATTGCGGCACTTAGGGACGTTCCTTTTCTGCCGGCAGTTGGGGACACTCCTTCCAAGGTGCGGGTAGTCATTGGGGACGTTCTTAAATGACTAGTCGAACAAGAACGTCCCCAATGACGAGGTGGGGGAGGCGTGCGACAATGGTGGGCGTTGTGTTGTCCGCGCTAAGGAGTTGCCATGTTGTTGTGTCCCGTTTGCCATGAGCCGTTGGTGGACGATGAGCGCGGTGCTGCATGCGCGGGCGGACATCGGTTTGACCGTGCGCGCGAGGGCTATCTGTATCTGCTGCGCTCGTCCAAGAGCGGCGACTCCATGGGCGATCCCAAGTCGCAGGCGCGCAGTCGTCGCGACTTTTTGAACCGCGGCTACTACGCGCCGTTGCGCGATGCGATGGTCGAGCTGGTGCGCGAGCAGGCGTCTGAGCGTGCGGCGTCTACGGGCGGCCCCATGACCTTGCTCGATATTTGCTGTGGCGAGGGCTACTACACCAGCGCCATGGGTGCGGTGCCGGGCGTGGATGCTTATGGGTTCGACCTGGGCAAAGAGATGGTGCGTCTGGCCGCCAAGCGCGGCGATGCGACCTACTTCGTGGCCAACATGAAGGACATCCCCGTGGCCGATGGCACCTTCGATATGGTGACCGAGCTCTTTGCCCCCTTTAACGAGCGCGAGTTTGCCCGCGTGCTGGCGCCCGAGGGCTCGCTCTACACCGTGGTGCCGGGCGCCCGTCATCTCTTTGGGCTCAAGGAGGTGCTCTACGACACGCCGTACCTTAACGACGAGAAGCTGCCGAAGACGACCGAGCTCGAGTTGGTGGGAACGCAGCGGGTGTCTGCGAACATTACGCTCCAGACGCAGGCCGACATCGAGGCGGTGTTCCAGATGACGCCGTACTACTACCGCACGCGCCCTGCCGACAAAGAGCGCATGGCAAACCTGGACACCCTTCAGACCGATATCGACTTCATCATCGCCGAGTACCGCCACTAACCTACCAAAAAGGGACAGGTTTATTTTGGCAGGTTTTATCTGGGCAAACGTAAAGGGCTGACCGCGGAGATGCGCGATCGGCCCTTTTTAGTTGCTTGGCTGCAGAGGCTATGAGAAGCGAGCGCTTACAGGCGGTCCTTGTTCTCGGCCTTGATGGCGTGCGCCTGCTGAACAAAGAACAGGTCGTACACCACGATGACAAAGGCGCCAAAGTTGATGGCGTCGCCGCCAAACGCGGGAAGCGTGAGCACCGCCTGGGCAAGCGTGGCGACTGCAGCAACGATACCGAGCTTAAACGCGCCGTCAACCTGCGAAGGCTTGTTGGCACCCTTGATGCCCGCAACGCCCGCGGCAAGATCGATGAGGCCCTTGGCGATAATCACGGCCGCGGCGAGCATGGCGTTCGATCCGTAGGTGGACTCGAACTTGCCGGTCGCGATGCCGGCGATTCCAATGACGAGACTGGCGATGCCCAGAACAAAATAAATCAGGGCAAGGATTTTGAGAGTCTTGCGAGTGAAGCTCATGGCTGGTCCTTTCGATACGAGTACGCCAACCTGGCGCACCCTATGTGCTGCACATATGGTGAAGCACATTGTAGTTCAACGCGGCGATGCATGCGCCTGAAAGCGTCTCTTGCCTGCACGGTTCAACCTTTCAAAAAGGAAAGCTGGACGTAAGTCAAATCGATGGCAGCGCATGCGCGGCGCTGCGATGATGAGGCCATGGTAAGAGCTGGACCGAAGGAGGAGCCATGATGTACGGAGTCAAGCAAGTGGATGAGCCGCGGTCACTGGGAAGGCGCATGAGTGATTCTGTGATCGCTGCCGTGTGCACGGTATTGATGGCTGTGCTTTGCATTGGGATGCTGTGGACCATGTCGCATGTGGGACAATAACGGACGGTTGGGTGCCAACTGAGGTGGCGCTCACGTATTCGTTTTGCTTGCTAAGGAGTGTCCATGGGCGTCGTCGATCCCTTTTCTGTTGCTCGGGCTGCTGGGCTCGAGCTCGTGCGGACGTCCGAGGGCCTTACGCTCACCGACGGCACGATGGAGTTGCGTGCCGATTTTGGCCGCATGCTTCCACGGCTCAAGCAGGGCCGTTTGCAGCAAGAGCTACTGGTTAAGGCCGCGCGCACAAAAGGCATCGAGCAGCCATGGGCGATTGACGCCACGGCAGGCTTTGGCGAGGATTCGCTGCTGCTGGCGGCAGCGGGCTTTACCGTCGATCTGTATGAACAGGACTGCGTGATCGCGGCGCTCCTCAAGGATGCCTTGGACCGCGCGGCGGATGATCCGGCGCTTGCGACTGCCGTGGCGCGTATGCGCTTACATGCGGGCGAGGACAGCATTGCCGGCCTTCGCCATACGGCTGAGCTGGTCGAGCGCGGTGAGCTCGCGGCTCCCGACGTGGTGTATCTGGACCCCATGTTTCCCGAGCGCACCAAGAGCGCGGCGGTTAAAAAGAAGTTCCAGCTCTTGCACCATTTGGAGCAGCCGTGCGCCGATGAGGAGACGCTGGTCGAAGCTGCGCTTGCACCGCACCCGCGCAAGGTCGTTATCAAGCGGCCGGTGAAGGGGCCGCTGCTTGCCGGCGTTAAGCCGAGCTATCAGCTTGCGGGCAAGGCCGTCCGCTACGATGTTTTGGTGCCGCCGCGCCCGTAGTTTGCGTGCGATGGCCGGCGATGTGTCGGTGCCGCGCCGCTGCGTGAGTGTCGCGCCGATGCGGCGCCTATTTCCAAGGGTGCGACGTCAGGTGCCACCCGCCGCAGTATTCACATTTGTAGCAGGCCAAGCCACGTCGTCCACGGTTTTCGCAGTCGGCCATAACGGCCTCGGCCTCGGCGCGTGTGTCGTAGCGGTTTTTGCGCTCGCACGACTTGTAGCGCCAAGCCTCATCGCGCTCGGCGTCCAGGGCATCGCGGCGCTCGTCCTCGCGCGCAAACAGGTCGCTCATATCGCCGCCGGTGGCAGCGCCCAAAAACTCGCTTTTGGCCTTTGACCAGGCGGCTCGCTTTTTGCTTCCCATCCGCTCCTTGCCCTTTCCAAACGTTGGTATCATTGCTCAATCAAAGTGATACCAATAAACGTGAGGTCGCCGCGTGATGATCAGAAAAACCCTCGATACCGACATTCCCGCCGTCATGGCTATCTATGACGCGGCCCGCGCCTTTATGCGCGCGCATGGCAACGCCACGCAGTGGCCCGAGGGCACGCCTTCGGCCGAGCAGCTGGCTGCCGATATTGCCGCTGGTGGCAGTTACGTGTGCGAAGTCGACGGCCGCGTGGTGGCGACGTTTGCCTTTTTACCGGGTCCGGACGAGTGCTATGACGTGATTGAGGACGGTCAATGGCGCAGCGACACTCCGTATGCCGTGCTGCATCGCGTGGCATCCGACGGCACCGTGCACGGTATCGCGGCGGCGATGTTTGCCTTTGCCAAGGAATGCGCCGACCATCTGCGTATTGACACGCACGAGGACAACTTGCCCATGCAGGGCGCCATCGCCAAGGCGGGGTTCGAGCGTGTCGGTATCGTCTATGTGTCCGACGGCACGGCGCGTGTCGCGTTTGATTGGCTGCGCGAGGCGTAGGAGCCAAGGCACGTATCATCACCCAGCTCAAATAAAAAATGGCCCCGAGTGGGGCCATTTTTGGTAAAACGCGTCGTTGTGGGACTCGCATTGTTACCGCCCCAGATGAACCCGGGCAGACAAAAAGGGGAGGTGCCGGCTTTCGCAAGGCGCGAACCTACGAAAATCGCCGCGCGGCAACGCGGGGCGATGAGCTCGGTCGGGGGATAGGGCCCGCTTCGCCCACCGGCCCGTAAATTGTATCATCCAGTGTGGAGCGTGAACGCCCGTTGCCGCGTGCGATGGGCTTGCAATAAGAGGAGAGCCATGTCGAAGCAAGCGGTCGTTGGAATCTTGGCGCATGTCGATGCCGGCAAGACCACGTTGGCCGAGGCCATGCTGTTCAACGCGGGCCGCCTTCGCAAGCGTGGCCGCGTGGACGATGGCGATTCGCATCTGGACACTAACACGATCGAGCGCGAGCGCGGTATCACGATTTTCTCGTCGCAGGCCGTGCTCGACCACGGCGATACCCACGTCATGCTCGTGGATGCTCCCGGCCATGTCGATTTTTCTGCCGAGGCGGAGCGCACACTGCGTGCCCTGGACTACGCGATTCTGGTGGTGGGCGCCAACGATGGCGTGCAGGGGCACACCGAAACCCTGTGGCGCCTGCTTGCACGCTATGACATCCCGACGTTCATCTTCATCAACAAGATCGATTTGGAGAATCCCGGCCGCGATGTTTTGCTGGCACAACTCGGGCAGCGTCTTTCCGAGGGCTGCCTGGATGCCAACGAGCTGCTGGCGGGCGCCGCCGTTCAGGAGGACGCTGCTGCGTTGGACGAAGCGGCGCTCGAGGAGTTTCTTGAAGCGGGTGAGCTTTCTGTCGCAACGCTGTCGCGCATGGTTGCCGAGCGCAAGCTCTTTCCCTGCTTTGCCGGCTCGGCGCTCAAGGACCAAGGCGTTGACGAGCTACTGGATGGTATATGCGCGCTGATGCGTGAGCAGGCGTGGCTCCCGGAGTTTGCCGCGCGCGTCTATCGTGTCAGCCGCGGGGATCGTGGCGAGCGCTTGGCTTGGGTTAAAGTGACCGGCGGCACGCTGCGCGCAAAACAGATGATCAGCGGGCATTCCAGTGCCGAGGCGTGGGAACAGAAGGTCGATCAGGTACGCATCTATAACGGCGAGAAGTATGAGCTTGCCCAAGAAGTTGCTGCTGGCGGTATTTGCGCCGTGACGGGTCTTGCGCACGTTCGCCCAGGGGACGCCCTGGGCACGGAGCCCGCGGGCGATGCGCCCGTCATCGCTCCGGTCCTCACCTATACGGTGCTGCCGGGCGAACACGACGTTCATGCGGTGTTTAAAGCGCTGAGTGAGTTGGCGGACGAAGATCCCATGCTCGGCGTAAGCTGGAATACGCATCTTGAGCAGATCCATTTGCAGTTGATGGGCGCCGTGCAACTCGAGGTCGTGCAGCGGGTGTTGGCCGATCGCTTTGGCCTTTCGGTTGCGTTTGAGCCCGGCGGCATTCTCTATAAGGAGACTATTTCGCGGCCGGTCGAGGGTGTGGGCCACTTTGAGCCGCTGCGCCACTATGCCGAGGTGCATTTGCGCTTGGAGCCGTTGCCGGCGGGTTCGGGCGTGCAGTTTGGCACCGTCACCTCGACCGATGAGCTCGATCTTAACTGGCAGCGTTTGGCGCTCACCAACGCTATGGAGCGCGATCACCTGGGCGTGTTGACGGGCTCGCCCATCACCGATGTGCGCATTACGCTCACGGGCGGCCGCGCGCATGCCAAACACACCGAGGGCGGCGATTTTCGCCAGGCCACGTACCGCGCGATTCGCCAGGGTTTGATGCAGGCGCGCGAGGCCGGCGCGGCGGTGTTGTTGGAGCCGTGGTATCGCTTTGAGCTCGAGGTGCCGGGGGAGTGCGTGGGCCGGGCGCTTTCGGATGTCACGCGCATGGGCGCCGAGTACAAGCCGCCGGCGATGGCGGGCGACCGGGCGAAGCTTGTGGGTCGCGTGCCAGCATCCGAGGTACAGGATTATGCGCTGGAGGTGGCTGCCTACACGAGCGGCCGCGGACATCTGTACCTTGAGTTCGCCGGTTATGCGGCATGCCATGATGCCGAGCGCGTCATCGAGGCGGCCGCCTATGAGCCCGAGGCCGATCTGCCCAACACGCCCGACTCGGTCTTTTGCGCCCACGGCGCCGGCTACACGGTCAAATGGTACGACGTACCCGCCGCGGCGCACGTAAAGGTCGATCCCGCCACTTTCCGCCCCTATCGCTCCGCCGACGCGGAATTTTTCGGCCACATGTGACAAAGGGACAGTCCCTTTGTCACATTGAGTTGGTATAACTCGGTATAAGTTGGTATAACTATTACCAGCGTTTGCTAATCCGAGGAGGCCGACATGAACCCAAATCCCTTTAAGCCAACGGCTGGTAAACGACCTCCGATACTCATCGGTCGCGAGTCGGTCATCGAAGATTTTGAGGAAGGGCTCGATAACGGTGCCGGAGCGCCGGGCAGACTCATGCTCATTACAGGAAACCGCGGCTGTGGCAAAACAGTTCTCCTGCGGGAGCTGCAACGTCTGGCCAGTGAGCGCGGATGGGCGGTTGTCTCCGATTCCGCTTCGCTTGGCTTATGTGACCGCTTGGCCGACGCGCTTCGCTCGAATAAGCCCGTTGTGACGTCAATGGAGTTTGGCCCATCGTTTGGACGGATGTCGGTTGAGGCGGCGCGGGCAAAAGGCGAGACGTTGCGGGGGCTGGTCAACGAGCGTCTCAAGAAGCTCGGTCCAGGTAAGGGCATCCTGTTTGCGATTGACGAGGCTCAATCTGCGTCTATCGAGGAACTGGCGGCTCTCGCCGTTCTCTATCAGCAGGTGCTCGGAGATCAGGATGCTACGGGCTTGCCCGATAGCGAGCAACGCGGTCTTGCGCTGGTCTTTGCCGGCTTGCCCAGCATGGTTGACGATTTGCTCGAAGAGCCGAGCGTGACGTTTTTGCGGCGTGCCCAGCAGCGTACGTTGGGGGCGATTTCTTTGCCCCAGGTGCGTGATTCATATATCCAGACGGTCGAATGTGCTGGCCTTTGCGTTGATGCAGGGACGGCGGGCCTTGCAGCGCACAAGAGCATGGGGCATCCCTATATGGTTCAGCTGGTGGGATATTACATGTGGCGGTCTGCTGTCCGGCGTGGCTCGCAAGTCATTGAAAGGCGCGATGTCGAGGATGGCCATGCGGATGCCGTCTCCGAGTTCTACGAAGCGGTTGACGCGCCTCTGTATTACGGGCTGCGCAGTCCGCAGCGCCTCTTTATCGAGGCCATGGCGGTAGACGAGGGCAAGCCGACGCGCATGGCGGATATCATTGAGCGCTGCGACCGTACCCAGAGTTGGGCGAGCAAATACCGCGCGAGCCTGATTCGCGAGCGCGTCATCGAGGCTGCCGGATACGGCCTCGTCCGGTTTAGCGTGCCTATGCTGGGCAAGTACATTCGCGATCACATTTTATGGCACGAGTAATGTGACATGAGGGACTGTCCCTTTGTCACATTCGATCAATAGGAAGGGGAGCGATGGCGGTGTCGCAACAGCCAAGTGCTATCGAGGTGCGCGGTGCACGTGTCCACAACCTCAAGGACATCGATATCGATATTCCGCTGGGAAAGCTCGTGGGTATTGCCGGCGTGTCGGGTTCGGGCAAGAGCTCGCTGGCGCTGGGGGTTCTGTATGCCGAGGGCTCGCGTCGTTATCTGGAGGCGCTCAGCACTTATACCCGCCGTCGGCTGACACAGGCAGAGCATGCTCAGGTGGACGAGGTGTTGCACGTGCCGGCGGCACTCGCATTGCATCAGCGTCCTAGTGTGCCAGGCGTGCGCTCGACCTTTGGCACCATGACCGAGCTCAACAATAGTCTGCGTCTGCTCTTTAGCCGTTGCGCCCATCACGTGTGCCCACATTGCGGGGCGCGCGTGGAGCCGAGCCTTAACGTGGCTGCAGGCCTGTCGCTCACGTGTCCGACATGTGGCCGCGAGTTCTACGCGCCGAGTGCCGAGGATTTGGCTTTCAATAGCGGCGGTGCATGTCCCACCTGTGGCGGTACCGGCGTCATGCGCGAGGTGGACGAGGCGAGCCTGGTGCCCGACGAGTCCAAGACTATCAACGAGGGCGCGGTGCTTCCTTGGGGCACACTCATGTGGGATCTGATGAAGCAGGTGGCTGGCGAGATGGGCGTGCGCACCGACGTGCCGTTTAACCAGCTCACGCCTCAAGAGCGCGACATCGTGTTCCACGGTCCGGCGGTTAAAAAGCACATTCTCTACGTTCCCAAAAACGGCGAGGGCGCCACGCCGCTCGATTTTACCTATTACAACGCTGTCTATACCGTCGAGAATGCGCTCGCCAAGGTTAAGGACGACAAGGGCCTCAAGCGCGTGGCGCGCTTTTTGCGCGAGGGGCCATGCCGTGACTGTGGCGGCACGCGTCTCTCCGAGGCCGCACGCCATCCCCAGGTGCGCGGTATCAATCTGGCGCAGGCCGCGGCTATGACGCTGGGTGAGGCGATTGAGTGGGTGCGCGGGGTGCCCGCATCCTTGCCGGCCGAGATGCAGCCCATGGCGACGGATATCTGCGATTCGTTTTTGAGCACGGCCCGTCGACTGGTCGATCTGGGCCTCGATTACCTTTCGCTCGACCGCGCCGGTGCCACGCTCTCCACGGGCGAGCGTCAGCGCGTGCAGCTCGCCCGCGTGGTGCGTAACCGATCGACGGGCGTGCTCTATGTGCTGGACGAGCCCTCGATTGGCTTGCATCCTGCCAATGTCGACGGCCTGGTAGGCGTGATGCGCGATTTGGTGGATGACGGCAACACCGTGGTCGTTGTCGACCACGACACGCGCGTACTGGCGGAAGCCGACTATCTGGTCGAGATGGGCCCCGTTGCCGGAGCAGGCGGCGGCAATGTGATCGCCGCGGGCGCGGTAGGCGAGGTCGAAGAATCGCAGGGCAGCCGCATCGCCCCATTTTTGCGCTCGGAGCCTGAGCGCTTGCGTCCGCAGGTGCCTGACGACGAAATGTTTGACCGGGGCCATATCCGCATGGCGACCGATGCCATCCATACCGTCAAACCGCTCGAAGTCGATATCCCGCGCGGTCGCCTTGTCGCGGTGACGGGCGTTTCGGGTTCGGGTAAGACGACGTTGGTGCTCGAGACACTCATCCCGGCACTTAAGGCGCAGGCAGCCGGCGAGCGCCTGCCAAAACACGTGCGTTGGGTCGATGCCGAGGGCATTGCACGTGCCAACCTGATAGACGCCACGCCCATCGGTGCCAACGTGCGTTCGACGGTAGCGACTTATGCCGACATCCATGATGAACTGCGTCGCGCCTTCGCCCGCACGCCCGAGGCCAAGGCAGCCGGCTACAAGGCAGGCGCATTTAGCTACAACACTGGCGCTTTGCGCTGCCCTACGTGCGATGGCACGGGTTCGATATCGCTCGACGTGCAGTTTTTGCCCGACGTCGAGATCGTCTGCCCGGCATGTCGCGGCTCACGTTATGCAGATGCGGCTTCGCATATCCATCGCGAGGGCAAGGACGGGAGCTTGCTGACGTTGCCGCAGCTTATGGACATGAGTGTGGACGAGGCCCTCGACGCCACGGTGGGACTCAAGAAGGTTCAGGCGCGCTTGCAGACCTTGCACGACCTGGGCTTGGGTTATCTCACACTTGGCGAGCCCACACCGGCGCTTTCGGGCGGCGAGGCGCAGCGTCTTAAGCTCGCGAGCGAGATGGGCCGCGTGCAGGATGATGCCGTGTTTGTGTTCGACGAGCCCACGATCGGCCTGCACCCGCTCGATGTTCAGGTGCTGCTGAGCGTGTTCGACGGTCTCGTTGCCAAGGGCGCCACGGTTATCGTGATCGAACACGACCTCGATCTTATCCGTAATGCCGATTACGTGATCGACATGGGCCCGGGCGGCGGCGACGCAGGCGGACAAATCGTCTGTGTCGGCACGCCGGGCGACATCGCTGCCTGCTCCGCAAGCATCACCGGCCGCTACCTCTAACCGAATGTGACAAAGGGACTGTCCCTTTGTCACATTCCCGTTAAAGCCAGCATCTGTCGGCATGGCGCTTGAACAGTTTTCGCGTGAGGGTCAAAATGGCCTCAACCCATTCGCGAAATTTGCACGCCCTATAGTGAGTGGGCTCTCGCTTGAGCTGATGCTGCCAAGAGGCAGCCGATAGGGGCAATTATGGACAATCGAATCTTTGGGTATGCGCGTGTCTCTTCCGCAGACCAGAACCTGGGCCGCCAATTAGACGCGCTGGCAAGGTTTCCCGTGCAACGGAGCCAGATTTATGCTGACAAGGCAAGCGGTAAGGACTTTAAGCGTCCCCAGTACCAGCGTCTTCTTCGCAGGCTGCGCGAAGGCGACGTTCTCGTGATCAAAAGTATCGATCGTTTGGGCCGCAATTATCGTGAAGTCCTCGATGAGTGGCGACGCATCACGGTGGATAGGAATGCTGCCATCGTGGTGCTTGATATGCCATTGCTCGATACGCGCGAGCAGCCTGATGGCATTACGGGAACGTTCATGGCGGATCTGGTTCTTCAAATCTTGAGCTATGTGGCGCAGCTAGAGCGCGAAAACATCAAGCAACGCCAGGCGGAGGGCATCGCGTCGGCGCGTTTGCGTGGCGTGAAATTTGGAAGGCCGGCATTCGAACGCCCAGATAGCTATCGCGATGTCATCAAATTATTCGAAGGGGGAGAGGTTACGAGGCGAGAGGCTGCTGCGCTTTTGAACGTCAGCGTCTCGACGTTCGATCGTTGGAGACGGGCGGACGCGACCAGTTTTGACCGTTTGTCGTCTGCTCGTCCTCTTTAGCTAGACATTTTGACGAGGGGAGTTAATTACACAGAGCCCACTCCTTCCCTCGATGTTTATCCAGTTCACGCCCTTGAACCAAATAGTGCCACCGCGTTGCCAATTCGTCTGCTTTTTGACGAGGGCTATATATCGTGTTTTGTTTTGTATTTAAAGGAGGACGAAATGAAAAGGCGTTATGGAATGGCTCTGGTGACCGCGCTATTTGCGATGGTGTTTTGTGGGGCGCTTCTGCTGAGCGGCTGTTCGCAGTCTGAGAAGAAAAATGATGAACCTGATTATGCCGATGACCGTGCAATGGCTGTGATTGCTCAAGGTTATCAAAAGCGGTCGGATTATATCGAATCGCTTGGAGAAGATGCTGATCTAAGCTCGAATAAAGTGCGAAAAGAGATAATTAAAACCGAGATCGATAACGACAAAGAACTCAAAAAGGCGCCTTTTAAAGACGCTAAGATGCAGGAAGATGTCATCGCCTATCTCAACCTGCTTGACAATCAGCTTGATGTTACCAAGAAGTATGCGGAATCTGATCCTAAGTACTACGAGGAATGGGAAAAGGCCTACGACGCACGATCCGCACAGCTTAAGAAACTGGTCGATCGATATGACTTAACAGTCGATGACGAGTATCAAGATGAGTTTGACGAGCTAATTAAGAACGGTAGGACCGTAGAGGAGAAGACGCATAACGATGAGGTTATCAACGGTTTGCTCTCATCGGCGAATTTTGAGAAAAGTGATGATGGCTACGGTCTCTATACGTACACCGCAATCGTCGAAAATACCTCTGACATATCGTTCGAAAACGTTTATCTAAACGTTGCCCTTTACGATGCCGATGGTGTGAGGGCGGAAGAATGCTACGCAGATACATCTGCCTGGGCGCCTGGCGAGAAGGTGAAGTTTGAGGTAATGAGCGAGGTTGACGCCTCGAGGCTTGCGCCGACGGTGTCGGGTTACAGCGTCAAGGAATAGTTCGCGGGAATTGAAAAGAAAGCGCGGCCGTTTTCTTTGAACGGTCGCGCTTTGCATTGAGCCGTTGACGGAATGATTCGTGCCATCATGCTCGCGCTGGAAGATGATGGGAACGTCGGGGCAATAAAGGAAAGGTGAAACAGGATGGCAAAAACAAAATTTCTTACAACGATACCGCAAAAGGTTGCCTTTGGCGGGTTAGTCGTTGTTACGGTTCTAGCGGTTGCCTGGGGTATCTGGATGTCATTGACGCGTAATCCTACAACGATCAGCGATGATTCGATTCGCGAGGAGATCACGCCAGTCGTTAAGCTCGTGACGTACGAGTACAACTTCACCCAGCTGCTTTCAATTGATGAGGCGGGCAATCCGCTTGGGTGGGAAAACCCCTTTACGTCTAAGCGATATGTCGCAACGATTGACGGCAAAGCTGACATCGGGATCGATGCCGATAAGATGAAGGTTACAATCGTACGGGCTAATATGGCCGATAAGAATTCAGAGGTCAAGAGCGTAAAGGTTATACTGCCTCACTCGGAGATCACCTCGTTCTCGACAGACCCCAATACGCTTAAGAAATATGTTGAGGACAATGGCTTTCTTAACTGGAATCAAGTAAGCACGGATGATCTAAACACGTTATTGAAACAGGCAAAGAAAGAGCAGACCAAGAAGGTCAAGGAAAGCAATATGCTCCAAGAATCTGATGATAGAGCCTGCGCCCTTATCGAAAAACAGGTCAAAGCCTTATGCGGCGATGACGTCAATGTTGACGTTGCGTTTGAGTAGGGGTGAATAGCATGTTGGATAAACGGCAACAGATCGCTGGGGCCGGCTCGCTTCTGATCGGGCACTACACCACCTTTCTCGACACTACCTTCAACTCGGCATTTGGCGATGAATATACGGTTGATTTCGACTATCGGAAATAGGAGGTCACAATGGAGGATAAAGACGATCTGGCTGTTGTCGAAAGGGAGGAGCCGCCGCGACATAAGCAGAGTTTTGATATCCGTAAGGCCGCTGCCGGGTTGGTTGATGGCGCCGGAAGCGCGATGGCGGGCGCGGTTGCAACCGTACAGAAAGTTGCCGATGGTGCAATGCGTGCTGCAACTCCGCTGGTCGATGACGCCTTGGCAGCTATTGCTGATGCGGCCGATGGTGCGGCAGGTACTGCTGCGGATATCGGTGACGCGGTCAACGATTGGGCATACCAGCAGCAGCTTAATAGATACAGGCCGGTAACCAAGGAGACCTATCAGAGTCCTTCATTCCATTTGCCGAACATGATTCGAATTGTTGACGGAAATGAGCGCCGGGGCATCGACGCCTGTAGAGATGCTATTGGTTGGCTGGATACTGTTAAGGGCACGCAGATTTTCAATCTGTACCGCGAGGCAATCGGGGATAGCGAATTGTCTTTCTATCCTAAACCATCTCTTTACTCCACATATTACATAGATGCTTTTGATCGGTCTCGCTTTGTTGACCTTGACTCTTATTTTGCAACCATGCAACAAGACAAGATGGCCGAGTTGAGACGGATTGCGTTCATGCTTGGCGCGAAGCGCTGCAAGCTGGAGGTGACGGAGTACGAGGAAACTCGGCGAGGCCGCCAGGTTAAGGGAAATGCCAAGGCGGGAAAGAAGGGCTCGGTTCGAATCGACGGTTCCTTGAGCGATTCAACGAGAAGCGAGAAGAAAATTCTGTTTACACAGGAATTTGAGGGCGACATGGTTCCACAGCGCCCTGAGCTCCATTGGTATGCCCATGACTCAGATGTTCTCTTGTTAATTGAGACGAGATGTGGTGGAGAGGATAAAAACAAGGCGAAGAGCTATCGGGTCGAATTGAAAAGTGAAACGGCCATGACCATGTCTGTATCACTTGCTATGGCTATCGACGAGGCATGCAGCAAACTGAACATAAGGGCGAATTCGAGCCTGACAAGCCAAGCTAAGCGAGAACTCCGGCAATCATTTGTATTTGAAGTTGAATTCTGATGTGTGGGGACCATTTGCTGCGGGGTTCCTGTCCTTTACGGGGTAGAAGCATAGAAACCCATACGGTGCAACTCAGTAAAAGTTAGTAATATACTGGCATCTTTTCTAGTTAAAAGCGTTTAAAACCGGTTAATTCCATTTAAATCAGTAGGTGCAATATGTGACAAAGGGACAGTCCCTTTGTCACATGCCGGGGAAGCCTGTCTGGCGGAGGGCCTCGTAGAGGACGATGGCGGCGCTGTTGGAGAGGTTGAGGGCGCTGATGCGGTAGTCGTCCGGGTCTACAAAGTTGCCGCAGATATCCTGCTGAAGGATGGCCTCGTGGCTGTCCTCGGTATGTCCGAGCGACTCTTCGTGGGCTCCCCAGGCCTCGGCATTATCGAGTGAGTCGCAATCGCGCAGCATAGGAATGCGCTCGCAGCGCTCAGGCGCCGCTGCGAGCAGCTCTTCGGGAATCCCCGAGCTCTCGCTGCCAAAGACCAGATAGTCACCGTCGCGGTAGGTGCTTTGCGCATAGGTGCGGCGTGCCTTTTTGGTCAGCAGATGCAGGCACTCGTCGGCGGGGGAGAGGCCGTTGCGCGCAAGAAAATCCTCCCAGCCGGCATAGGTCGTCACGTCCAAGTTTTGCCAGTAGCCCAGGCCGGCGCGACGCACCGTCTTGTCGTCGAGCGAAAAGCCCAGTGGCTCCACCAGATGCAGGCGGGCGCCGGTAACCACGCAGGTGCGGCCGATATTGCCCGTATTGGCCGGAATCTCGGGCGCATACAGCACGATATTGAACATGAATCTCCTTGGCTCAGAATGAAAAACCACCACGAAGGGGACAGGCACCTTCGTGGTGGTTAGGCGGTTACGTGGGCGGAAAACGCTCGCTTCGATAACCCTAGGCGCGGTGCCAGTCGGTCAGGCAGGCATCGAGGGCGGCGATGAGCGCGTCCTTGTCCATGTGACGGCCGATGATGCACAGGCTCGTCATGCGGTCGCCCGTCTCGTCGTCCCAAATCTGCATGATCTCGGGGTTCTCGTCGATAATCTTCTGCTTTTCGCCCTCAGGCGCAGAATCGACAAACAGACCGTTCTCCATCAGGCGCATCTGGTGGCCGGCCTGCTCAAACATGTAGCACATGTCCGGATTGCCGTTCTGCCACAGCGGGCCCTTGACGCGAATGACCTCGTCGGGCCACTCCTGCTCAACAAAATCGGTGAACTTCTGCAGGTCAAACGGCTTGCGGCGCGAGTACACAAAGGTCTCGATGTCGTACTCGAGCACCTCGGGGTCGTCGTGCTCCTCGGGATGCTCCATGGCCTCGATCCAAGCGGCGGAGTTGTAGGCGCGCATAAAGTCGAAGCGGCCGGTGTCGAGCAGCTCCTCCATGGGGACCTCGCCGTTTTGGGCTTCGACGATCACGGCGTCCTTCTGCAGGCTGCGCACAATGGCCTTGAGCTCTGCGATCTGCTCGGGGGTGACGGTGTCAGTCTTATTAAGAATCAGCGTGGAGCAAAACTCGATCTGCTGGATGAGCAGGCTCTCGATGTCGTCCTCGTCGATATCCTCGGCCAGCAGGTCGCGGCCGCCGTTGAACTCGTCGTACATGCGGGCGCAGTCGACCACGGCCACGATGTTGTCGAGCGCGAGCTTGGGCTCGCCGCCCACCTTGGCCTCGTCGCAGAAGCTCGAGATGGTGTAGGCGATGGGGATAGGCTCGCAAATACCCGAGGCCTCGATGATGATGTAGTCGAACTTGCCCGAATCGGCGATGCCCTGCAGCTGGTTGGCCAGGTCGTCCGAAAGCGTGCAGCAGATGCAGCCGTTGGTAAGCGGGATAAGGTCGTCGGTCTCGGAAAGGCCGCCGTCGGCGATAAGGCTGGCGTCGACGTTGATCTCGCCGATATCGTTGACGATCACGGCGGCGCGGATGCCGCCGTCGTTGGCGAGGATGTGGTTGAGCAGCGTGGTCTTGCCGGCACCGAGGTATCCGGTAAGCATGATGATCTTCACGGGTTTGTTGGGCATGTGCCCTCCTTTGTTAGACATGGCTTACAGTTGAATCTTATGCCAAACGCCTGCTCTTATACCCACGCGCCGACAAATAACACAGGCTACTCCCAGGCTCCCCACACGTCGGGACAATAACCGACGGTGGCCTTTTTGCCGTTGCGCACGATGGGCTCGGCCAGAACCTGCTGGTTTTCGAGCAACTTGTCGAAGCGCTGGCTAGGGGTGAGGTGCTGGATGAGCGCGAGCGTCTCCTCGTCTTTGGCCTTGGGGTTGAGCAGCTTGTCGATGCCGCCGACCTCCTGCATCACGCTCGTGAGCTCGCCCTTGCTCATCTCCTTTTCTTTAAGGTCGATAAACTGCACCTTAATGCGGCGCTCCTTAAAATAGCGCTGGGCCTTCTTGGTGTCGAAGGACTTCTTAGTCCCGAAAATTTGAATATTCATATCTATGTTCCGCCGTTCTACCTGATGAAGTTGGTCCTAGCGCGATCGGCCTGGGGGGCTTCGATGCCGGCGGCCTTTCCAGCCTCGATGCAACGTAGGAGCCAGGCCATGTTTTTGCCGATGTTTCGCATGGTGGCAAGGCCTTCGGCGTCCTGGGCGGCCTCGCCCGGCATGGCGCCAAAGACGTTGTTCCAGTAGGTGGATGCCACCACGGGCATCTGGTTGATGGTGAAGTACTTGTTGAGCACATCGAAGGTGGTCGACGTGCCACCGCGACGGGCAACGGCGACAGCGGCGCCCGGCTTGTGCGCAAAGGCCTTGCTGCCGGCATAGAATGCGCGGTCGAGTGCCGAGAGGATGCGTCCGCTGGGGTGCGCATAGTAGACGGGCGAGCCAAAGACAAAGCCGTCTGCCTGCTCGGCAGCGGCAATCAGCTCGTTGACTACATCGTCGTCAAAGGTGCAGCGGCAATCGAGCTTGCCGCACTGGCCGCACCCGATGCAATCGCGAATAGGCTTGGCGCCCAGCTGAAACATCTCGGTATCGATACCCTCGGCGTTGAGCTGCTTGGCGACCTCGGCGAGTGCGCGGGCGGTGTTGCCGTTTGCCTTGGGGCTGCCATTGACCAAAAGAACCTTCATCACTAACTCCCTCTGCTGTCGGTGACTTCTGCGGAGGATTATCGCACGAGCGGGCAGATGGCGTGGGGTGCGATGCGAAACGGGCTGTGTTTCGCATCGCGCTCCATAACGCTAGTCCAGCTTGGTGCCCGGTACCTGTGGCGCCTCTCTAATCAGCGCATTAAGTTCGTTCAAAATGGAAACGGGCTGTCGGTCGACGGCGTCCAGATGAAGCGTCGCCACGCGAAGGGGCGGCTGATATTCAAATGAGCCGAGGAGCACGGGCGATCCCAAGAACCGTTCGATTTCGTCTGCAACCGCGTCGGTCTCTTCGGGATCAAGCTCGTCAAAGAGCGCCACGAACATCGGTCCGGTCGAGCGGAACAGACGACCCTTGCCGCGCGAGCAATCCATGAGGCAGGCGGCGCTTTCTGCCAAAACGCGGTCGCCTGCATCAAAGCCAAAGCGGGCATTGACCTGTGCGATTTCGTCGATTTTAATGGCGATCAAGCCCGCGTTTCGTGCCACGCGACGCATCTCGCCAATGGCGTTGACCAGGGCATGGATATCGCCCAGACCGGTCACGGAATCGGTCGTATCTGCCAAGCTTCGGTTGGTGACAATGCCCACATACATGTTGGGCTCGGTATCGGTGCCGTCCAGGCGGTAACCTGTGCAGTCGCAAAGCGCGTATTTTCCGGCGGTATTCATGACGCGATACTGCATGCAGTGGAAGTGCCACGTGCCGTTTACCACCATATCGAGCTCGGCACGTACGTTGTCGCGGTCCTCGGGGTGAACACGGGCAAGCCATATATCGAGCGAGTTGTAGGGATGCTGGGAGGGTAGGTCAAAATCGCGCACGGCATTAACCGACCATTGCGATTCGCCGGTGTCGAGGTTAATGATGAACGGATAGCGTGTCTCGGAGCTCATGGAGATCGCTTGGAACACTCGATCGTTGCAGGGGGGGGGTTGTTCGGTGACCGGGCGTTGCGGCGCATCGCCTTCTTCCGGTTGTTGCACACGGTACATGAGCTTGTAGCGATACATTTTGCGGTCGGCGTCCTTTGTCATCTGGCGACGCGTATCGCCTGCAAGCGGGTCGACGCGCGAGCAGCCAAAACTAAAGCTGGCGATCATGGGCGCCTTGTCGCCTGATGTTGCCTCGATAAGATTGGCACGCGTCCGCTCCAGGCGCTGCTCGAGCTCGGCTTCGTCTGTCGTGGGGGATATAAGTACAAATTCGTCTCCACCGATACGGAACAGCAGCTCATCGTGCTCCATTGTCTCGGTGAGCGCGCGGCAGATGCTCAGAATGTAGCGATTGCCCTCGGCGTGGCCAAACTTATCGTTGCAATGCTTGAGGCGATCGATGTCAATATAGGCACAGGTGAAGGGGGTGCCTTTGCGCCAGAGCTGATCGACATGGCGGTCGAGTCCGCCACGGTTGCCAAGATTGGTGAGCGAGTCGATATAGGCGCCGCGCTCAAGCAGCTCGCGTTCTTGTTGCAGGATGGCGAGCGTTTTCTGCAGTTGCTCACCGATGGCACGCAACTCCGGGGGCAGCGCGGCAACATCGAGCTCGGTGGTTGAGGCCCCGTTCGCAAGTCGCTGAAGATGAGCGATGATTGATTGCTCGCCCAGGTGATACGACTCGTTCATGATGGATGACCTCCTTGGATGGAACAATGGTTTGTATCTTACTCCCAATTCGGCTTAGATTGGGGTATTAGTTAGCTCATGGGAACAAACGCTCCCTCGACGGTGGCGTTTGCGCACGAGCGTATTAGTTGCTGTCGGCACCATCGAGCAGTGCCTCAAAATCCTCCGCCTGCATGGGACGGTAGTAGAGGAAGCCCTGAGCGTAGCGGGCGCCCATTTGGCGTAGCATGTTTGCCTGCTCATTGGTCTCGATGCCTTCGACCACAACGGGCAGATGGAGCGACTGCGCCATCTCGAGCATCGATGAAATGATTTGCACGCTGCGGCCATGATCGCCGTCGACGGGCACAAACGTGCGGTCGAGCTTGATGACGTCGACGTTGACGTTCTTGAGCATCGCGAGCGTGGACTGGCCGGTGCCAAAATCGTCCATGTAGGTCGAGAAGCCGCGGTTGTGCAGGTCGGCCGTCAGCTTATCCACAGCTTCGGACTCTCCCGTATAAGCCGTCTCGGTGATCTCGATGCGCATGAGCTCGGGCGGCAGATTGTATTGGTCGGCGAGTGCCCCCATATGCTCGGCAACGTCGCAGGCAAGGATAT
Organism: Collinsella sp. OM04-5; assembly: GCF_003439125.1. GTDB lineage: Bacteria > Actinomycetota > Coriobacteriia > Coriobacteriales > Coriobacteriaceae > Collinsella. The sequence continues at coordinate 44,138 of NZ_QSUU01000001.1, forward strand.
CCACGCGCGACACGTTGAGCGAGATCGGAACCACGCGAAGCCCTCGATCGATGCGCCCGCGCAGCCACGAGGCAACGCCCTGCCAAACGTATTTGTCGAGCGTCACCACAAAACCGCTTTCCTCGAGAGCGGGGATAAAGGTGACGGGTGAAATGAGGGAGCCGTCCTTGTCAATCCAGCGCGTGAGCGCCTCGGCGCCAGTGATCTCGCCGGTTTTCATGTCGACCTGGGGCTGCAGGTAGTAGGTAATGCGGCCGTTTGAGAGCGCGTACTGGAATTCGGTCAGCGTTTGGTGGAACGAGATTTCGCGTTCGTACTCCTCGGGGCGGAAAATGGCAATGCGCTCCTTAAAGTCGTTTTTTGCACGCCGATTGGTAAACATGGCCTTGGCCTGCGCATCGATGGTGATTTCCTCGTTGGAGTCGATGGGGTAGACGCCCATGGACGGCCAGAAACCCACGCCGTCATCGTGCTTGGCCACGGCCTCGTGAACGTGGCTATAGATTTGATGGACGGTGTCGTGCTCAAAGGGGATGAGTATGCAGAAGTCGTCTTGGCCCCAGTACCCTGCGACGCCCATGTCGGCATTCTCGATGTCCTTGAGGACCGTGCCCACATCGGCGAGCATGCGGTCGCCCTCGGTCTGTCCGTGCCATTCGTTGAACAATCGCATGTGTCCCATGTCGACGGTGGCGATGCACCAGGCGCCGTCACGCCTTGTCTCGAGAAATGCGTTGGCGCGCCGCATAAACTCGCTGGGGCGATAGAGTCCCGTGAGCGAGTCGATACGTTCGGCGATGGCGCTTTTGCGCTCCGCCTCGGGTATGGGGAGGCTGTCGTTGGGAACAAGCCCGCCAGCCGTGCGAAGGCGACGGTCGAGTTCGCCTAAAACGGCGGTCGCTTGATTGGTTAGGCGCTCGTAAAAAGTCGGGACGACTAGACAGACGGGGGTAATGGTGTCGCCTGCGATTTGAACAGGAGCGAAAACGGCCTCTTTTAGATGATGGACCAGTTGCTCGAATGCCTCGTGGTCCAGGTCGTTGCTGAGCACGACGAACTGGACGCTTCGTGAACGGTAGACCCGGCTCCTGCCGCGGGTGATCGACAGCATACGGCCTGCGTATTCGGCAAGCAGGTTGTCGACAGCCTCGGCCCCGTAGAGCTCGTTGAGCTTTGTCGTGCCACGAACGCGCACCGCTATAAGCCCTGTCTCGCAACGATCGCGGCGGCAGGCATCGATAGCGTTGAGCAACATGCGCTGCGTTCCGAGACCCGTGGCGGCGTCGACGGTCTCGGCAAGCGAGTGGTTGACAAGTTCGCCGACATAGAGCGAGGGGGCATTTCCGTCGCCGTCGATGCGAAACCCGCGAGCACGGCAGAGAACGTAGTCACCTGCGGCATTGCGCATGCGGTACTGCATGACGCGGCGGTGTTTGGAGCCGTTAAAGATCTGGTTGATGTCGTTGGCGTAGGCCTCGAGGTCATCGGGATGGACGCGCGTCTTCCAGAAATCGCGGCAGCTGTCTATGTGCTCCGAAGGAAGACCGAGATCGCGCAAGGCACCTTGCGACCAAAGGGTGCGGTCCTTGTCCAAGTTCTCGATAAAGAAATAACGGCCTTCGTTGAGCATCGAAAAGGCGTCGAAAATACGGTCGCTTATTTCGAAGTCGTCGGTGTGGACTTGCGCGATATTACGTCGATCAAGATGCATGGCATGACGTAGCTTGTAATCGTACATGCGATGGTCGGCATCGAGCGTCATGCGATTGGAAGCTTCGCCCAGGGCGGGGCGGCATGTGACACTCCGTAGCTAAACGAGTGAGGCATCTCGGAATCGTTATTTTTGAGCAGGACCGTTCGGCAGTGTTCCAGACGCTCGGCAAGGTCGTCCTCGGTTGCAATCGTAGATAGGATGGCAAACTCGTCGCCGCCTATGCGAAACGCCGCCTCGTCCACTTTCATATACAGCTTGAGATAGAGGCTTACCTGCAAGATATAGCGGTTGCCCTCGTCATGCCCAAAGACGTCGTTGCAGTGCTTGAGATTGTCGATATCGATGAACGCCATGGTAACGGGGGCGTCCTGCTCCCAGAGCTCCTCGAGGGAGCGGGTAAAGCCGCCGCGGTTGCCAAGTCCGGTGAGCTGGTCGGTAAAGGCAGTCCTGATCAGGTCATCCTGACGCTCGAGAAGGTCACGGATGGTCTTTTCGAGCGTCTCGGTGTAATTGCTGGCGATATCCATGCTGTAAGCGGCTTTCTGAGGTCGGGGTGTATTGCGTCGGGCGAGCTCGTTGTACACACGCGTTGCTGCTCAACGCTTTGCGTGTATCCAGGCCCCCGCCTTGCTGCGTTGTTGGGTTACTTTGCCGGTCCGTGTTCGCTATTGATGAATGCCCAATAGTATAAACAACAATATTGGATTGCATATGGCTGTCCCTGCTGCGGGCGGCTCTTATTTGCCAAACGGTAGCGCGACGATGCGATGTTCGATATAAATGCGACCGAGGCGATATATGTTGACGGGTATACTTGTTCCGGTATAAAACGCAGGAACGGAGATGGTTGCATGGCACAGCCGGATACGACGCGCACGGTGGGGCTGGCGCTCGAGGGAGGCGGCTACCGCGGTATGTATACGGCGGGCGTGCTCGACGTATGGATGGAGCATGGCTTAACCTGCGACCATATGGTGGGCGTCTCGGCGGGCGCGGCGTTTGGCTACAACTTTAAATCGCGCCAGATCGGCCGCGCCATTCGCTACAACAAGGCCTATTGCGCCGACAAGCGCTATGCGAGCGTGACGAGCTGGTTGCGAACCGGCGATATGTTCAATGCCGAGTTTGCCTATCATGAGGTGCCCATCGAGCGCGATCCTATTGACCTGGAGGCATATCGCGCCTGCCCTATGCGGTTTACCTGTGTGTGCACCGATATCGAGACGGGCAAGGCCGTCTACCACGACCTGCCCTATGGCGACGAGCGGGATATCGAGTGGATCCGGGCATCGTCGGCGATTCCCGTGGCGACGCGTCCCGTTGCTATTGACGGGCATAAGTATCTGGATGGTGGCGTGGCCGATTCTATTCCCAGTGCATGGCTGTTTGCGCAGGGGTATGACCGCAATATCGTGGTGCTCACGCAGCCGGCGGGCTTTGTGAAGCAGCCCAACAGCGTGATGCCCATGCTGCGTCGCGTGTTCCGTCACTATCCGGAGTTTGTCGCAGCGCTTGAGCGTCGACATGAGGTCTACAATGCCACGCTCGATGACCTGGCACGTCGCGAGGCTGCCGGCGAGATCTTTGTGGTGCGGCCGAGCGAATCGGTGAAGGTGCCGTCGCTGTGTCGCGAGCCCGATGAACTTGAACGCATCTACCAGATTGGTCGCCGCGATGCGGAGGCGACCTTGCCGGCGTTGGAATCGTATCTGGCGGGGTAGGGCAAGCTGCCGTGGACTCGGCGGAAAGCGCGTCCCAGAATGAGCGCTCAGAACGGGTTACAGTTTCCCAAGCGGTGGGGTTTCGGAAAGTACGTCCCGGAATATGCGTTCAGACTGGGATGCGGTTTCTCGTTGAGCCTCTATATGGAAAGCGCATCCCGGAATGGAGGTCCAAACTGGGATGCGCTTTCCGCTATTGAAGATATGAGGCTGCGAATCAGCTGTTCGGCCTATGCCTATGCCTGCTGCCAGGTGTCGACGAGCTCCTTGGCCGCGGCGTAGGGATCATCGGCGCTGCAGACGGCGCTCACCACAAAGAAGCCGTCGACGCCGGTGGCCTTAAGCTGCGGCAGGTCGGCCGTCTTGACGCCGCCGCCCACCACGATGGGCACGGGGCTTGCCGCGTGGAGTGCGGCCAGGTCCTCAAAGCTCTTGGTGATGATGGAGCCGTCGGCCGCGCGTCCGCAGTCGCGCTTGGTCTCGGTCTCGTGGAGCGGGCCGATGCCAAGGTAGTCGACCAAACTCATGTCGGCGGTCTTGACGTACTCGAGCATCTCCTCGCAACGGGCCGAAAGGCCCACGATGGCATCGGGGCCCAAAAGTTTGCGGCAGACCTCGACGGGAATATCGCTCTGGCCCACGTGCACGCCGTCGACAGCAATGCCCTGCTCGCGCGCGGCGAGTACGCAGTCCAGGCGGTCGTCGATCAGCAAAGCGACCTGACCGGTCTTGCCAGCCTGTGCGATTGCCTGCGCGGCGTCGCCGGTCAGCGCGATGATCTCGCGGGCGCTTGCCACCTTGGAGCGCACCTGGATGCAGGTAAAGCCGGCATCGAGTGCCTGGGCCACCACATCGCCCACGGGGCGCCCGAGCGTGTTTTCGGGGCCGAGTACCAGATAGGCCGAGATATCAAGGTTGTCGCGGATGCTCATCGTGCTTCCTCCTGCTTTTTGATCTGTGCTTCCATGCGCTCGAGTTTGCCGGTCATGGTGTCGGTAAATCCGGGTCGAATATCGGCTTTGAGCACAACTTCGGTGCGGATGCCCTTGCTCGCCAACACAAAGGTCGCGTCGCGCACGACCTGCATGACCTCGTCCCAGTCGCCCTCGATCTCGGTGAACATCGAGGTGGTGCGGTTGGGAAGGCCGCTCTCGCGAATGACACGCACGACCTCGGCGACCTCGGCGGACAGCTCATCGCCGGTACCGCATGGGGCGATGGCCACGGCGACGAGTGTGTTCATGCCGGCATCGGTTGCGGGCTCGGACATGGCTTATGCCTCCTCGAGCTCGAGTCGGTTATCGGCAATGTCCTGGGCGGTCGCGCGGTAGAGCTCGTCGATAAAGGCGACCTTAAAGCTTGCCGGGGCATCGGCGACGGCGGCGGCACGCGTGCCGGCAACGTTGTAGACGGCGGCACCGCAGACGGCTGCCGTAAACGGATCGGCGGCGCAGGCATACACGGCCAGCACGCCGCCCTGCGAGCAGCCGCAACCGGTGATCTTGGACATGAGCGGGCTGCCGCCGTGGGACTTGGCCACGGTTGTGCCGTCGGTAATCAGGTCGACTTCGCCCGAGACCACAACGGCGCCGCCGGTGTAGCGGGCGAGCGCCACGGCGGCATCGCGGGCAGCGTCTACCGTGTCGGTGGTATCGACACCGCGCACGCGGCTCAGATCGGCCGCCTCACCCTCAAGACCCCACAGGCCGGCGAGCGCGATGATCTCGGAGGCGTTGCCGCGCACGATGGCGGGCTTGTACTGCTTGAGTTCGTTTACCAACTGGGTGCGCAGGCTACCGATGCCCAGGCCAACCGGATCGAGCACCCAGGGCTTGCCGGCGTCGTGTGCCGCCTTGGCCGCGCGGGGAATCGTCTGCTCGTAGATGGGGAAGAGTGTGCCCATGTTCAGATAGATGGCGCCGCCGCCGGCAACGAGCGCCTCGCCCTCGTCGGGCAGATAGACCATGGCGGCCGATCCGCCCACGGCGAGCTGCGCGTTGGCGACAAAGTCAATCGTCACCGTGTTGGTGATGGAGCCCGCCATCGGATTGTTGGCACGAATCTCCTCCACGGCCTTGACCACGTTTTGCTTGAGCTGTTTCGAATCGATCACTGCACATGCCTCCTTGGCATAGAAAAGGGGCGCTGTGCATAGACAGCGCCCCTAAAAAGGCGGCATGCTCCCTACGCCAGCATTAACTGACAGGTTCAAAGGATTGGGCCCCATGCCCTCTCAGCCTTGTGGTTTGCACCGCCGGCACTCCCGCATCGAATCTGTTGTTCCCTATACTAGCGCACCTGCCAAAAAGGGACAGGTTTATTTTGGCAGGTAACAACTGGGGCTTTGCGTTTTCCCAGATAAAACCTGCCAATATAAACCTGTCTCTTTTTGGCAGGTCGGTACAATAGACGGGATTAAGAATGACTGAGGGGATCTTATGATCAAACTTGTGCTGACCGATATGGACGATACGCTGATTCCAGCCGGGCATGATGGCGCCAGTGACTACGCCATCGAGGGCATTCATGCCATGCAGGCGGCGGGTCTGCACTTTGGCCCGGTTTCGGGTCGCCAGCCCTCCGCGATGGGCTGGATGTTCCGCAATCGCGCCGAGTGCTTTTCGACCGGCGCGTTCTGCAACGGCCAGGTCATGTTTGTGGACGGCGAGGTGGTAGCCTCGCATGCGACCGACAACGCCGCCCTTATGCGCTTGGCTGACTACTTGGAGCAAGAGACCGACGATACGTATCTGAAGGTCTACAGCCTGGGCGATGACTTTTGGGGCAACGATGCCTATTGTGTGACGAGCGATCCCGAGCGTGTGCGCCGCGCCATGGAGTCGGGCGGCAACGCATGGCTCAAGGGCGAAGAGGCCCCGTGCCGTCCTGTCGTCGATGACGCGCCGGTGTTCAAGGCGAATATCTGGAGTGCTCGTTCGCGTGAGGAGCTCGCGGAGCTACGCGAGCGCGTTGCCGCCGAGGTGCCGGAACTCTCGCTCGTGTTTCCCAACAATCGTGTGCGCCTGTTCGACATTCTTCCAGCAGGTTGGGACAAGGGTTGCGCTGCGCTGGAGCTGGCGCGCGCTTTGGACCTGACGTCCGACGAGGTGGCCGTATTTGGCGATTCCGATAACGACCTGCCCATGATCGGTGCCGTCCCCAACTCCGTTGCAGTCGCCAATGCCAACGAGGCCGTCACGGCTGCCGCGCGCTGGCATATCGGCGCTGCGGCAGACGATGCGGTTGCCGGGGCTCTGCACCAGATTGCCGCCTGCGCCGCGACGGGGGAGATGCCGTCGTTTATGCGTCAGATGGATGCGACGGGTTTCGACGTCACGAACGTCTAGGGAGAAAGCCATGAAGCTTCAACAGCTCAGGTATGTCGTCAAAGTTGCCGAATGCGGCAGCATCACCGAGGCCTCGCGCCGGCTCTTTGTGTCGCAGCCTTCGATTACCGCGTCGATCCGCGATCTCGAAAACGAGATGGGTGTGCACATCTTTGAGCGCACCAACAAGGGTGTTATTGTGTCCGAGGAAGGCGAGACCTTCTTGGGCTACGCGCGCCAGGTGCTCGATCAGGCGGATCTGCTCGAAGGCAAGTACAAGGGCGAGTCCGAGCAGGTGCCGCACTTTAGTGTGAGCTGCCAGCATTATTCCTTTGCCGTCAACGCGTTTGTCGATGTGATCCGTGAGTTCGATGCCGCGCGCTACGACTTTACCCTGCGCGAGGAGCAGACTCACGAGATTATCGAGGACGTCGCGCACATGAAAAGCGAGCTCGGCATCCTATATCTGTCCGAGCACAACCGCGAGGTCATCGAGCGCATGCTGGTGGCCAACGAGCTCGTGTTCGAAGGGCTCTTCTGCGCCACGCCGCATGTCTTCGTCTGTGCCGACCATCCGCTGGCGGACCGCTCCAGCGTGACGCTCGAGGATCTGGAAGACTACCCGTTCCTGTCCTACGAGCAGGGCAGCTACAACTCGTTTTACTATTCCGAGGAGCTGACCTCGACGTTTGAGCGTCGCAAGAATATCCGCGTGCGCGACCGTGCGACGCTGTTCAACCTGGCCATGGGCCTCAACGGCTACACGGTGTGTTCGGGCGTGATTAGCCACGAACTCAACGGCCCCGGCATTATCTCGATTCCGCTCGATGTGGATGAGTACATGGAGATCGGCATCATCACGCGCAAGAACACGACGCTTACGCGCTACGGCCAGGCCTATATCGACGCGATCCGTCAGCATATCTAGACTGCTGCGTCCTACACGAGTCAAATCTCTTCATGGCAGTCCCAACTGATATAGGAAGCATCTATATCAAACTGTTATAAACGTATATTTTACGATGGCTATATGAGCGCTCATACTCTGTCCCAGTAAAGCAACCAATGCAAAGGGAGATATCTATGAGCACTTCAATTCAACCGAACGCGCCGTTTCGCGCTGATATCGTCGGTAGCTTTCTTCGTCCGCAGGCCGTAAAGGATGCCCGCGCTGCCTATGCGGCAGGCACGCTTGATGCCGAGGGGCTTAAGGCCGTCGAGGATGAGGCTATTCGCGACCTGGTGGACAAGCAAAAGGCCGCTGGCCTGCAGGTGATTACCGATGGCGAGTTTCGCCGCAGTTACTGGCACCTCGACTTTATGTGGGGGCTGAACGGCGTCGAGCGTCGCACCTCGCGTACAGGCTATATGTTCCACGATGAGGAGACTACCGCCGACACTGCCGTGGTAACCGGTCCCATTAACGGCGAGAATCATCCGTTCGTCGAGCACTTCAAATTTGTCAAGGCGCTCGAGGGGGAGGGCCAGATTGCGCGCCAGACCATTCCGGCACCGATCCAGACGTTCTCCGAAGTCACGCTCGACCGCTGCGATGGCCAGCAGGAGAGTCTGCACGCCGTCTACAAGACCGACGAAGAGCTCGCCGATGCCATTGCCGCAGCATACCGCACCGTGATTGCCGGCCTGTATGCCGCGGGCTGCCGCAACATCCAGTTTGATGACTGTACCTGGGGTATCTACTGCGACACCGATTTCGTGGCAAAGACCGGTATGAGCCCGGTTGATCTGCAAAAGGTGAGTGAGCTGGGCGTGGCGCTCAACAACGCCGCCATCGAGGGCAAGCCCGATGACCTTGTCATTAACACGCACGTGTGCCGTGGTAACTACCACTCTACCTATGCCTTCGAGGGCGGCTATGACCCCATCGCGCCGTACCTGTTCGCACACGAGAACGTCGATGCGTTCTATCTTGAGTTCGATACGCCGCGTGCCGGTGGCTTTGAGCCGCTCAAGTACGTTGCCCCCGGCAAGAAGGTCGTGTTGGGCCTGGTGACCACCAAGGCGGCAGAGCTCGAGGACGAGGATGCCATCGTCGAGCGTATTCACGAGGCGGCAAAGTATGTGCCGCTCGAGAACCTGTATCTGTCTCCGCAGTGTGGCTTTGCCAGCTGCGAGATTGGCAACAAGCTGACCGAGGACGAGCAATGGGCAAAGATCGCGCTGGTCAAGCGCGTTGCCGAGCGCGTTTGGAAATAGCGGTAACGTTCGCAGGTGACGGCGCATGCGAGACATGGCGTATCGCGTACAATGGTTCGGATCGTATCGTTCGGGCAGGTTATCCGATATGCCCGATCGCCCTTCCATTCGAAAGGACATCCATGTCCCAGTCTTCGACGCCCGCCGTCACCGATGCCATCTACGATGCATCGTCGCTCGGCCGCCCGCGCATGTTTTTGCTCGGTCTGCAGCACCTGTTTGCCATGTTTGGCGCCACCGTGCTGGTGCCTGTGCTCACCGGCCTCTCGGTATCGGCAACACTATTGTTTGCCGGCTTGGGCACCCTGCTGTTCCACTTCCTGTCGCGCGGTAAGGTCCCTGCATTCCTGGGATCGTCGTTTGCCTTTATCGCAGGCTATGCTGCCATTGCGCCGAACGGTGAAGCCGAGCTTTTGCCCTACGCTTGCCTGGGCGTTGCCTGCGCCGGTCTACTCTATCCGGTACTCGCGGCACTCTTCCGCGCGTTTGGTGCCAAGCGCGTCATGCGCTTCTTCCCGCCGGTGGTGACTGGTCCTATCGTCATTTCCATCGGCTTGATCCTGGCAAGCTCCGCCATTGCCAACTGCCAGACCAATTGGCTCGTCGCCGTTATCGCCGTGGCAGTGATCGTCATCTGCAACATCTGGGGCCGCGGCATGGTCAAGATTGTGCCGATTCTGCTGGGCGTCGTGGTGAGCTATGCCGTTGCGGCCGCGTTGGGTGAGGTTGATTTTTCGGGCGTTGCCGCCGCGCCGTGGGTCGGTCTTCCCATCGTGTGGGACAACACCGTGTTTGCGCTCTTTGGCCCGCAGTTCGATAGCGGTCTTGCCACGACGGCCATCATCACCATCATGCCGCTGGCTTTCGCGACCATGATCGAGCATATCGGTGATATCTCCGCTATTGGCTCCACCTGTGAGCGCAACTACATTGCCGATCCCGGCCTGCATCGCACGCTGCTCGGCGATGGTCTCGCCACGATTCTGGCGTCGCTCTTTGGCGCTCCGGCCAACACCACGTATGGCGAGAACACCGGCGTGCTCGCCCTGACGCGCGTGTTCGACCCGCGCGTGATTCGCATTGCCGCGTGCTGCGCCATCGTGCTTTCGTTCTGCCCCAAGTTCGCTGCCGTAATCGCCGCCATGCCGGCATGCGTTATCGGTGGCGTGTCGCTCGTGCTCTATGGCATGATCAGTGCCGTGGGCGTACGCAACCTCATTGAGAACCAGGTCGATTTCCAGAACAACCGCAACGTGCTGGTGGCCGCTCTGGTACTCGTGCTTTCGCTCGGCATTGCGTACAGCACCGCCGGTGCCATCGTGCTGGAGCTGGGCGGCGTGACGATTTCGCTCTCGGGCCTTGCCGTTGGCTCGCTGGTGGGTATTGTGCTCAACGCGATTCTGCCGGGTAATGACTTCGAGTTTGATGTCTCCGAGCTCGAGGAGGCTGCTAAGTAGCGGCTGCGTTCAGCTAAAACAAAATAAATGGCGCCCATGCGTATGCACGCGTGGGCGCCATTTTTAATGCGTCAGTATCCAGTGGATGCCGCGGGCCATGCGCAAGTCGGTTTGGGCAAAGTGGTTGCCGGGGTTGAGCTCCAGCGTCGTGGGAATACCACGTTCGCCGAGCAGTTTTTCCATGGCGCGCGTGTCGTCGAGTACATGCCGCATCATGCGGTTGGGCGTCTTGGTTTCCTTTTTGCCGAGTGACAGATAGACGGCCTGCGGGTTGCCGGCAAAAGGGGTCGTGCTGGCGCGATCGACAAAGTCGGGAAACCACAACGACCCCGATGCGCTTGCGGCGCGGCTAAAGGCGTCGGTTTGCCAGAGGGACCAGAGCGCGAAGAGGCCCGCGAGCGAGTAGCCGGCAATGCCGCGCCAGGTGGGCGGCTGAGGAAGCGACGACTCGGCCTCTGGGATTATCCAGTTCAACAGCTCATCGAGAAATCCGGATGCCTGACCGCCAAAGGGCTCGGCATCGCGCACGGTTCCGTCGCATCCCCAGGGGCTCAGCTCGCGATTCCAGTTGAGGCTGCCAATGCCGACAAGCGTGAAGGGCGGGCAGTTGAGCTCTCGGCAGCGTTCATAAACCTCCGTGCCGTCGCCCATGACCACGGGAAGATAGATGACTGGTGCGCTTTCGGCATGCTGTGCATGAACGGTTATCTGCTTTTGATACGCTTCCATGACGGGCTTCTCTCGGCGTTGTGATATCGACGGCCCCCATTGTCGCACGCCGGCTCATGCAGATTGGGCTAGACCAAAGACAATCTCGTGCATACCCTGCGGACGCATATGGAAAACGCCACCGCCGGAGGGGAGCTCGGCGGTGGCGTTGTTAAACGGTGCTGGGACTCGGGGCCTTCGCGGGAGCTGCCATGTGCGCAGAGGCGTCTAAGAGCGCTTGCGGCTCGCCATGGTGCCTGCGGCGATAGCAGCTGTTCCCGCAAGGACGGTTGCCACGATGGCCGCACCCGAGGTGTCGCCGGTTGCCGCGAGCGCGCCGGTAGTCTTGGCTTTCGTGATTGAAGCCGCAACGGCCTTGGTCGGCTTTGAGCCCTCAGGCTTGGGGTTCTGCTTGGACTCCGCGGGCTTGCTTTCTGCGGGCTTGGTCTCGTCGGGCTTGGGGTCTTCCGGCTTGGCTACCTCGGGAGGTGCGATGACCATGCTCTTGGCGACAGCTTCGTTATAGGGGGAGTCGATCACAGCGTCGCCCGTGCCGATGGCTTGGCCTGCCTCGTAGATGCCGTCACGGAGCTTGCGATAGTCAATGACCTTGCCGCCTTCGGGCGTCTGGATGGCGGCGTTCTCAATCTTGATGGTGCCGATTGTCTTGCCGTCAGCGCTCATGGCACGGGCAAAGATTGCCGCTGTATCTCCTTCGGCCGTTACCTTGCTGCGGATGATCGAGATGACTGCGGGTGTGACGCCCTCGCTGGTCTGGGCGATGATGCCGATGTTCTCGCCTTGGGGCTCGGGGCTCGTCTCACCATCTTGGTTTTCGCTGTAGGGGATGGGGCCGTCGCCGTTCTCGACATAGCGGGCTATGGCCTTGACAACGGAGTCGCTGATGTAGATGTGGCCACCCTCCTCGTTGGGTCGATCGTTTCTGGTGGAGAATGCAGCCGAAACCTCGCCTTCCGCAAACGCGTCCACGGTGGAGCCGTTCTTGACGACGATATCGTCTTGGTAGGTGAAGAGGGCAATGGCGCCACCGTATCTGCCTTTACTTGTGCGGACTGTCACGTTTGCATGATCGAGTGTGATGCCCTTGTGGGCATAGACGCCATATTCAACACCGTTTGCGTTGAGGGAGGCGTTTGTGGCTGCGAGGCTGCCCTTGGCCTCGACGGCGGCGTCTTTCTCGGAGCTCGCCTTGACCTGGCTGCCGTCCGAGATATTGATGTTGCCGCCGCTCCAAATGGCCTCACCATCGGCTGAGCTTGCCTCGACTGTGCCGCCACCCTTGATGGTGAGGTTCTTGTCGGTTCCGATACCCTTGTCCTTGGTAGCCCTGGCGGTGACGGCCCCGCTGTCGTCAATCGTGATATTGCCGTTTGCCCTGATGCCATCCGATACGCCCGTGGCGTTGACGTTGCCCGAACCTTTGATAGCGAGATCGCCCTCGGCGTCGATGGCATCAAACCCAGCGCTCGTGGCGTTGACGGATCCGGCTCCGTCGATGTTGATATTACCCGTGGAAAGGATAGCGTCCTCAGTAGATGTCACGCTGAGCGTGCTGCCCGCGTCGCCTTGGATATTGAGCTCGGCGTTCTCATTCTTGCCATGAGAAGCCTTGATGCCTTCGATCCAGTCGGCAGTGACGATGTTGTTTCCCGAGTAATTCACGTTGAGCTTGCCTGCGGCCTGGATCTCGCCGCCGTTATAGTTGTTGAGCTTCAAGTCGTCGGCGCCGTCCCACGACCAGGTGCCGGTCTCGTCGCCCGCCGCAGTGCCGGCGTTGTATTTGGTTTCGCCGACCTTGACCCATTCCGCCGCGAGCGAGACGCTCGGCATGAGCAGCGAGCTCACCGTGAGCGCGCACACGGCGCCTACGACGATGCGGCGCGTCACGCGGCGCCAGCTGCCGTGCGCGAGTCCTATGCGACGGCGAACGTCGGGTTCGGCAACATGGGTTCCGGCGGTAGTGTCATTGCGTTTGGGGGTCGTGAACAAGGCTGCCATGGTTGCTCCCGTTCTCATAGGGCCTATACGGCTAGGTTCAGCGTATCTGCTGGATGTTGCCGGCGGTAGTGCCGTTTGGAGGGCAAAATGGCCAAAATGGGGGAGAAATAGGCCGCACGCCGGCGCAGGGACCGACGCTAAAAGAAAAGCGCGGGGCCGCATGGCGACTCCGCGCTTTATTGTTCAGCTTTTGCAGCCTTGCCCTTACGCTACGAAGAAGTAGACGGGGAAGGCAAGGGCTGCGATCCACCCGTCCTGTGCGAAAAAGTGTTTACGAACGTTTGCGACTCGCCAGGGCGCCTGCGGCGATGGCGGCTGTTCCCGCAAGGGCGGCTGCCACGATGGCTGCGTTCGAGGTGTCGCCGGTTGCCGCGAGCTTGCCGACGGTCTTGGCTCCCTTGGCTGCAACTGCAACGGTCTTGGTTGTCTTCGTGCCCTCGGACTTGGAACCCTCGGGCTTGGTCTTGCCGTGCTTTTCCTCGGGCTTGGTCTCCTCGGGAGGCACGATGACCGTGCTCTTGGCGACAGCGGCGTCATAGGGGGAGTCAATCGTGGCATCGCCCGTGCCAATGGTCTGCCCCGCCTCGTAGACGATGCCGTCGCTGAGCTCTTCCTTGTTGCGATAGTCAATGACTTTGCCGCCTGCAGGCGTCTGGATGATGGCGTCCTTGATTTCGATGGTGCCGATCGCCTTGCCGTCCGCGCTCATGGCAAGGGCGAAGATAGCCGCCGTGTCTCCCTCGGCCGTGACCTTGCTGCGGACGATCGAGATGGTCGCGGGCGTGATGCCCTTCTCGGTCTGCGCGAAGATGCCGATGTTCAGGCCCTCGGACTCAGGGATGATTTCGTCGTTTTGGTCTCCACTGTAGTGGTCGGGGCCGTCGCCGCCGGTCTCGGCATAGCGGGCTATGGCCTTGACAACGGAGTCGCTGATGTAGATATGGCCACCCGCTTCGTCGGAGTAGAAATTACTGGTGGAGATTGCAACCGAGAACCTGCCTTCTGCGAGCGCATCCACAGTCGAGCCGTTCTTGATGACGATGTTGTCCTCATCGGTGAAGAGTGCGCTGGCTTCCCCGCCATCTGAGCTTGCGCGGACCGTCACGGTCGCGCCATCGAGCGTGATGCCCTTGTAGACATAGATGCCATACCCAACGCCACTTGCGTTGAGGGAAGCGTTCGTGACCGTGAGGCTGTTTTTACCGTCGATGGCGGCGTCTTCCTCGGAGCTTGCCTTGACCTGGCTGCCACCCGAGATCTCGATGTTGCCGTCGGCCCAAATCGCATTGTCTTTGGTAGAGCTTGCCTCTACCTTGCCGCCGCCCTTTATGATGAGGTTCTCGTTAGCATCGATACCCTGATCCTCGGTGGCCTTGGCGGTGACGGTTCCGCTGTTGTCGATCGTGATGTTGCCGTCGGCCCTGATGCCATCCGAATCGCCCGTGGCGTTAACGTTTCCCGAGCCCTTGATGGTGACATCGCCCCCGGCATCGATGGCATCGTGCTCGGTGCTCGTGGCGTTGACAGTGCCAGCGCCGTCGATGTTGATGTTGCCGACGGAAGTGATGGCGTCACGAGAAGATGTCACGTTGAGCGTGCTGGACGCGTCGCCCTGAATATTAAGCTCGGCGTTCTCGTTCGCGCCATCCTTAACCTTGATGCCGCGGCCGTTGTCGTTAGTGACGGTGTTGTTGCCCTCGTAGCTCACGTTGAGCTTGCCCGCTGCCTCGATCGCGCCGCCGTTATAGCCGTTGAGCTTCATGTCGTCGGCGCCATCCCATGACCAGGTACCGGCGGCGTCTCCCGTGGGGCCCGCGGCCGCTTCGTGGCGGACGCCGCCAACGTCCACCCACTCGGCTGCGAGCGAGATGCTCGGCATGAGCAGCGAGCTTACCGTAAGCGCGCATACGGCGCCTACAACGATGCGGCGCGTCACGCGGCGCCAGCTGCCGTGTGCGAGCAGCGTGCAACGGCGCAGGTCGGGCTCGACAAAATGGGCTCCAGAGGTTTTGTCATTGCGCTTGGGGGTCGTGAACAAGACGGCCATGGTTACTCCCATCCTCATAGGGCCTATGCGGTTATATCCAGCATATCTGCAGGATGTAGCCGTCGGTAGTGCCGTTTGGAGAGCAAAACGTCCAAAACTTGCGAAGCAATACATCGCGCGTCCGTGTGGTGCCTGGCTTTAAAAGCAAAGCGCGGAGCCGCTCGATGCGACTCCGCGCTTTGCTGTTTGGTATTGCGAATCTTGCGCCTACGCTACAAAGAAGTAGACGAGGAAGGCGAGGGCTGCGATCCACATGAGCGGCTTGATCTTGGAGGCCTCGCCCTTAAAGAGCGCGACGATCACGTAGGCGATAAAGCCCAGGCCAATGCCGGCAGAGATGGAGTAAGTGAAGGGCACGCCGGCGACAATCATGAACGCCGGGAAACCCTGCGACACGTCGGACCAGTCGATCTCGGAGGCCTCGCTCATCATGAGGTAACCGACGTAGACCAGAGCACCGCAGGTGGCGGCGCTGGAAACGATGGTGACGATGGGGGAGAAGAACGCGGCGAGAATGAACAGCACGCCGGTGGTGACAGAGGTGAGGCCCGTGCGGCCACCGTCGGCAGCGCCAGAGGTGGACTCGACGAAGGTAGTGATGGAGGAGACGCCCATAAAGCCACCGGCAGCAGCGGCCACGGAGTCGACGACCAGGATGGGACGGATGTCCTCGACATTGCCGTCCTCGGTCAAGAACTCGCCCTGCTTGGCGACGGCCATCGCGGTGCCCATGGTGTCGAAGAAGTCACTCATGAGCAGCGAGAAGGCAACGACGAGCAGCATCGGGTCGGTCAGAACCTTCACGATGGCCATGTTGCCATCGGCGGTGCTGGCAAACGGGGCGCCAAAGGTCGAGAAGTCGAGCGGTGCGATGAGGCCCTCGGGCGCATGGGTGACGCCCAGCGGGATACCGGCGATAACGGCAACGATGATGCCGATGAGCAGCGAGCCCGGCACGTTGCGGGAAGCCAGGGCAACCGTCACGACGATGGAGATGATGCCGACGATAAAGGTGGGGGAGGTGATGTCGCCCAAGCCGACGAGCGTACCGGCGCCAGCGGTGATGATGCCGGCGTCGCACAGGCCGATCATGGCGATAAACAGGCCCAGACCCACCGAGATGGCGTGGCGCAGGACCACGGGGATGGCATCCATGATGGCCTCGCGCAGGCCGCAAAGGACGAGCAGCAAGATGACGATACCTTCGAGGAAGATAACGCTCATGGCAACGTGCCAGTCACCGCCGCACATGGTGGTGGTGATGCCCGCGATCATGGCGTTGATGCCCAGGCCCGACGCGCAGGCGAGCGGGCGGTTGGCGAAGATGCCCATGCAGATGGTCATGATGCCGGCGCCCAGGCAGGTGGCGCAGGCGAGCGCTCCCGCATCGATGCCAGCGCCCGAGAGCACTGCGGGGTTGACGGCGATGATGTAGGCCATCGCCAGGAATGTTGTCAGTCCAGCGCGAAGTTCGGTCCCGATTGTGGACTTGCGCTCACTGACGTGAAATAGTTCGTCCATGCATACCCTTTCCTTGTTCGGCCCCGAGTTTAGGCCGATTGACACGAACTCACCTACTATATCGCCTTTGAAAGGTTGATGTTCCTCGCGTGTTGAAGTTCGGCGCTTTGTAGCAGACGGACGGTATTATTCGCATGAAAATGTGTAGGTACCGTATACTTAAGCGGTTACAACGACCCCTATGGAGGAACGTATGATTAAAGAGCTCTGCCACGACGAGGCTATCCTGTCCCAGCGTTGCGAGGTTGCGACCGTCGAGGACGAGTCGGTTGCTCAGGACCTGATCGATACCATCAAGTCGCTCGACGATGCCGGCTGCCTTGCCGCCAACCAGATCGGCGTTACCAAGAAGGTCTGCGTCTACCTGGACGACGCCGGCGAGCCCCACGTGCTCTACAACCCTCGTCTGGTGTTTGGCCTGGGCGCCAGCAAGATGGAGGAGAGCTGCCTGACGCACGACGAGATCACCAAGTCCACGCGCTACATCAAGTGCAAGGTTGCCTTTGACCAGATCGTCGACGGCAAGATGAAGGAGTGCCGCCGCGATTACGCAGGCTTTGAGGCGCAAATGATCCAGCACATGATTGATCACTGTCTTGGAAAGTTGGTCTAAGGGGACCAAAGCACCGCACCTCGTCGTTTTTAGTCCGGGTATGACATTGTTGTCATGTCCGGACTTTTTTGTTTAGCGCTCCTTTGTTTGGTGACAATGACCTTAGTAAGAATATTGAGCTAGGAGGCGCTATGTGCACGAGCATTCGATTTACCGATAATTCTGGCCACATGTATCTGGGCCGTAACCTCGACTGGAGCTTTGACTACGGCCAACAGGTTCGCGTGATGCCGCGCGGGTTTCACATTCCGTATTCGTTTATCGACGACGCGACAGCGGCACACGCGGTGATCGGCATGTGCATCGATTACAAGAACTACCCCATGTTCTTCGACTGCGGCAACGATGCGGGCCTCGCCGTGGCGGGTCTCAATTTCCCGGGTTATGCCAAGTATGCCGAGGACCCTGTCGACGGCAAGACCAATATCGCGGCCTATGAGTTTCCCCTGTGGGTGGCAGCGACGTTCTCGACGGTCGACGAGGTCGAGGCTGCGTTGCACGATACGGTGATTGTCGCCAAATCTGCCGGAGAGGGGCTGGGCGTGTCGCTGCTCCATTGGATTATCGGCGACAGGCAGCGTAGCATCGTGGTCGAGATGATGGCTGACGGCCTGCACGTATACGACGATCCGGTCGACACCCTTGCCAACCAGCCGACCTTCCCGTGGCATATGGAAAATCTACGCACCTATATCACCGCCACAAGCGATTTTCCGCAGACGGCGACGTGGCGTGGCGCCGAGCTTAAGCCTTATGGTGCGGGTGCCGGCATGCGCGGTATTCCGGGTGACTGCTATTCGCCGAGCCGTTTTGTAAAGGCGGCCTATCTCAATGCCAATTACCCGCAAAAGGAGAGCGAGGCCGAAAACGTCGTCCGCATGTTCCGCTCGCTCGAGGGCGTGGCGATGATCGAGGGGGCGTCCAAGATGGGCGATGGCAAGTTCGAGAAGACGATCTACACCGGATGCTTTAGCGCTCGCACGGGCAATTATTACTATGCGACCTACGACGACCCGTCGATTCGCTACGTGAGCTTGATGGATGCCGAGGGTGCGAGCCCCGATAGGCTCGTGGTTCCCGAGCCGCGTCGCTCGTAGCCGATAGCTTCACTGCAATGCAAAGCGCCCCTGCGTCTCCTGTGAGGTGCAGGGGCGCTGCGACCTGGGCTTTATCCCGCATGCGCCCCGAGAAAATGTCCCTTAAGCGCGTGCCGCCTGGGCGACACCGGCCTTGGCGTTTGCGCGTTTGCCGGCGAGTTCGCAAAAAATCGCGCCGCCGATGATAAGTGCGGCGCCCATCAGGCGGACCGGTGTTATGGCTTCGCCTAAAAGGACGGCGGAGAACACGACGGCCGAAAGCGGCTCGAGGTAGCCAACGACCGCGACGGTCTGGACGGGCAGCTTGGCGACGGCACTAAAGTAGAGTAGGCAACCGATGCCGGTGTTGACGACGCCGAGCATGACGACGGCGCGCCAATCAATACTGGCGGCGACGCCGGCGGACAGGAATGAGGGAGCGCCCTGCGTGATGAGCGTGAGGACCAGCGCGGTCACAAAGGCGGCACTCACCTGGAGCGCGGAGTTCTCGAGGCCTTCGATGTGTGGTGCACCCTTGCTAGCGATGACCATCAGCGCATAGCAAAATGCCGAGGCGATGCCGCAGACGATACCCGCAATGGGCATATTGCCGCCTAGACCTTGCGCTGCAATGAGAAAAGCACCGCAAGCAACGGCGATAAAGCCGGCGATTTTGCCGCCGGTCAGCTTTTCGCCAAAGATGAGCGGGGAGAGCGCCATAACGATGATGGGGCCGCAGTAGTACAGCAGCGAGGATACGCCGACGCCTATCGTCTGATACGCGCGGAACAGAAAAATCCAGCTGGCGCCCAGTGCGGCTCCCGAAAGGATCAGGGCTGCGGCTTCTCGGGGGCGAGATGGTGCTTGCAACGTATGGCGTTGGGTGATGGCGAGGATGGTGACAAGCGAGAAGGCTCCCAGAAAGGTGCGCAGCAGCACGATATCGGAGCTCGGCAGCGCGATAGCCGCGGCGATGATGCCGTTAGAACCAAACAACAACAATGCTGCTAAATACGTAAACAGTCCGTTGTTCATGCGCTGCCATCCCCTCTATATCCGAACATGTTCACTATGGGTGAACTGGCTTTAGAAGAAAAGCGAATATAATGCATGGAAAACATAACAAAAACTCATGCAAGGGTGGGGACGTGCTGTGGAGACCAATATCCAAAAGATGCAAGTGCTGCTCGAGACGGTGCGTGCCGGCAGCTTTACGCGTGCTGCAGAGCGGCTGAGCTACTCGCAGTCGGGCGTGAGCCGCATGGTGGGCGACCTTGAGGCAGACTGGGGTTTTAAGGTGCTCGACCGCAGCCGCGAGGGCGTGGTGCTTTCTGCCGACGGGCGGCAGGTCATGCCGGCAGTCGAGGCGTTATGCGAAGAGTTTGGCCGCCTGCAGCGACGCGTGGACGAGATGCGAGGGCTCATGCGTGGCAAGATCTGTATCGGTACGTTTTCGAGTGTGGCGACCCATGTACTGCCGCCGGTGATTGCGCGCTTTCGCGCCGATCACCCGGACGTCGATTATGAGTTGCTGATGGGCGATTACTCAGAGATCGAACAATGGGTGGCAGAGGGTCGCTGCGATCTGGGCTTTATCCCGCGTGAGCCACGCGGCGCCGGCATGGCATCGCGACCGTTGGTGCAAGACGAGCTGATGGCCGTGGTGCCAGCGGACTCCTCGCTTGCCACCGCGGAGGTCGTTTCCCTTGCCGATTTGGCCAACGAGCAGTTTATTCTGCTGGAACGCGGCACCGATGACGAGATTACGCCGCTGTTTCGTCGGGCGGGACTGACAGTGCGATCAAAACTGTCGACCTGGGATGACTATGCGATTATGGCCATGGTCGAGGACGGCCTGGGCGTGAGCATTCTTCCCGCGCTCATCTTGCGCCGCTGTCAGTTCGATGTTGCCGTGCGTTCGCTCGAGGGACATCCCCATCGGCAAATCAATGCGATATATCGCACGACTGATGTTTCGCTTGCCGCTGCCCGATTCCTTGAATACCTCTAAACGTGTATACGTCATTGTCCGCCTTGGGCAAATCTTGGGGTTCGGTACATTTTCTTATGAAATTGAACTTTCGAATGAGGTGCCGCGCTATACTGCTGCCTAAATTGAACCTTAGTTCAATTCGTGTTCTATAAATTGAACTTTGCCAGCAAGGAGGTTCCTGTGGCCCAAGAGACGTTTAGCGATCGCCTGCGACAGGCTATGTCCGATCGCGATGTTCGACAGTCGGACGTGATTCGTGCATCGGAGATGTTCGGCAAAAAACTCGGTAAGAGTCAGATGAGCCAATATGTGAGCGGCAAGACGATCCCGCGGCGCGATGTGGCAGAGCTGCTCGCCCGCATTTTGGAGGTCGATGTTACCTGGCTGCTCGCCGGTGACGCCGATCAAAGCGAGGCATCATCGCCCCGCAACGTTTCCAGGCCCGAACCCCATCCCTCAGCTCAAATTCCAAGGAGCGCCACCATGCGTACTTTTTCTAAATCCACCAAGCTCGATAACGTCCTGTATGACGTGCGCGGTCCTGTCGTCGACGAGGCCGCCCGTATGGAGGACGAGGGCGAGCGCATCCTCAAGCTCAACATCGGCAATCCGGCACCCTTTGGTTTCCGCACGCCCGATGAGGTCATTAAGGACATGCGCCAGCAGCTGCCCGACTGCGAAGGCTATTCCAACTCGCGCGGCCTGTTCTCCGCGCGCAAGGCGATTATGCAGTACTCGCAGATCAAGGGCCTGCCCAATGTTCAGATGGAGCACATCTACACGGGCAACGGCGTGTCCGAACTCATTCAGCTTTCGATGAACGCGCTGCTCGACAACGGCGACGAGATTCTGATCCCCAGCCCTGACTATCCGCTCTGGACGGCGTGCGCAACCCTTGCCGGTGGTCATCCCGTGCACTATCTGTGCGATGAACAGGCGGATTGGTATCCCGACCTGGAGGATATGGAGTCCAAGATCACGAGCGCGACCAAGGCCCTCGTCATCATCAACCCCAACAACCCCACGGGCTCTGTCTATCCGCGCGAGGTGCTCGAGGGCATTGTTGAGATCGCGCGCAGGCACCAGCTCATGATTTTTGCCGACGAGATCTACGACCGCCTGTGCATGGACGGCTACGAGCACGTCTCCATTGCCTCGCTCGCCCCCGACCTGCCCTGCATTACGTTTAGCGGCCTGTCCAAGTCGCATATGATCGCGGGTTATCGCATTGGCTGGATGGTGCTTTCGGGCAACCAACGCTGCATGAGCGACTTCATCATGGGCATCAACATGCTCTCTAACATGCGCCTGTGCTCTAACGTACCGGCTCAGTCGATCGTCCAGACGGCACTCGGCGGCCATCAGTCGGTCAACGACTACATCCGCCCCGGCGGTCGTGTCTACGAGCAGCGCAACTTTGTGTACGAGGCGCTCAGCAAGATCGACGGCATCTCGGTGGTCAAGCCGCGTGCGGCGTTCTATATCTTCCCCAAGATGGATGTTAAAAAGTTCAACATCACCGACGACGAGCAGTTTGCCCTCGACCTGCTGCACGAGAAGAAGATCCTCATCACGCGTGGCGGCGGCTTTAACTGGGGCGAGCCCGACCACTTCCGCATCGTGTACCTGCCGCGCATGGAAGTGCTCAAAGAGTCGCTCGAAGACCTCGCCGACTTCTTTGACCATTACCGTCAATCGTAGGGGATTAGGTGTCTGCCGCCACAAGAATCGAGGCGTAGCAGGATAGACATACGACAGCGAGCGAGCCGCATTTGCGCCAAGGTGACGTGAAATGAGAGGGCGCTGACCTTTTGGTCGCGCCCTCGAAATTGAACGTCAGATTGGCGTGAATGCGGCTCGCGCAGCGTCAAGTGGTCCGCCGTTCGGTAGAACGGCGGAACTAGATCACAATTCCGTTGCAGTGGTCGATTTCGTGTTGGATGATCTCGGCGGTGTAACCCGAGAAGTTTTTGATGCGGTGGACGAAGTTCTCGTCCAAATACTCCACCTTAATGCGACGATAGCGGGTACAGGGACGCTCTCCAGCCAGCGAAAGGCATCCTTCGCTCGTCTGATAGGCATTGACCTGCTCAAGAATTTGAGGGTTGTACATCAACAGCGCCCTGTTGCCATCCTTTACGCAGATGATGCGTTTGCGCACGCCGATCATGTTGGCGGCGAGACCCGCGCACTCGTGCTCATGCTCATGGAGCGTATCCAGGAGGTCCTGCCCGGTCACGGCGTCATCGGGACCCGCGTCTTCGGAAGGCGGGCGTAAAAAGAACTCGGATTTCATGATGGGCTTAATCATGGCGGGCTCCTTAAGGTGGACACGTTTGGTTCAGGTCATGATACCGCGACATGTCGCATTAATGTGTGCACATAGATTCTGCAGCTAGATTGGCGGGCGACACCATAAACTAATGGACGTTTTGCCGAGAGGCATGAATGTTTAAAGCGCAAAGAGTGCGCGACGGGCCCCGCGAATGGGGCGATGATGCCCGAGAGGGCCAAGAAGGAGTCTCATGTCCGAGAACGAAGAGATCATGAACGAGACCGAGAACGAGACCATGGCTGCCGAGGTTGAGGCAGTCGAGACCGTGGAGACCGAAGCTGCCGAGGTTGAGGCTGCTGACGAGGTTTCCGCCGAGGAGGAGGCCGAGGTTGTCGAGGCCGCCGTTGATTACGATGACGAAGAGCTGATGGACAAGATGCAGAAGGCCGCCCGCCTGCTGCGTAGCCGTCGCTTTGCTATTTCCAAGGAGGAGGAGGCCAAGGCCGAGCGCATGGCAAACATCGAGCGCGCCATCAAGCTCCTTGACCTCAAGCCCAAGATGGAGCAGAAGGAGATGTCCGACCTGCTGGGCATGCGCCTCCGTGAGCTCGATGGCCTGATGGCCGAGGCCGAGGCTGCCGATCTGGTCGGCCGCATCGACGACGCCGAGGGCGATATGCGCAAGATCGTCGTCTTCGCTGCCGAGGATGCTGCCGAGGGCCTGGTCGAGCTTGCCAACAAGAAGGAGAAGCTCCTGCCCGAGCTTTCTTATGAGGAGGCCACCGAGCTGATGGCCGCCCTCGATAAGGTTATCGCTCCGCTTGTCGCCATGGGCTTGGACGAGGACCGCGGTCCTCGTGGCGGCCGTGACGAGCGCGGTGGCCGTGGCGGTGACCGTGGCGGTCGCGGCGGCTTTGGCGATCGCGGTGGCCGTGGCGGTGACCGCGGCGGTCGCGGCGGCGATCGCGGCGGCCGTGGCGGCTTTGGCGACCGTGGCGGCGACCGCGGCGGTCGCGGCGGCTTTGGCGGCAACCGTGGTGGCTTTGGCGACCGTGGCGGCAACCGTGGCGGCTTCGGCGGCAACCGTGGCGGCGACCGCGGCGGTCGCGGTGGTGATCGCGGCGGCCGCAACGGTGGCGGCTTCCGCGGCAACCGCTTCTAATTGGGTTGCGCGGTTTTACCAAACCGCGCAACTGCTCGACGCTGCGCGGCCACCAGAGCGACAAATTGTCATTCAAAGAGGACGGCATGACCAGAAGGTCTATGCCGTCCTCTTTTCATGCCAATTTGTTCGCTCTGGTGGGCGCTCGCTTTCGTTGCCGAAACATCGACATTGCCTTGGTCGAAACCTGCCAAAAAGGGACAGGTTTATTTTGGTCGGTTTTATCTGGGCAAACGTGGTCATCTATCGCAATGTAGTCGTTGGGGACGTTCTTGTTTGAGTAGTCGTTTAAGAACGTCCCCAACGACTACATAGTATGAGAGTGGATAATCTCCTGGTATGAGCCCATATTCATGCTCAAGGTGGGGGATTATCCACTCTCGTTTCTGTTCTTCCTACATTTGTAGGAGCAGTTCGTGGAGGCGGGTGTCTTCGTCGAGTTCGGGGTGGAAGGTTACGCCGAGCTGGTTGCCTTGGCGGGCGGCGACGATGCGCCCGTCGACTTTCGCTAAGGCCTTGGCGTCGCCGTGGACCTCGACGATGCGGGGCGCGCGGATAAACGTCAGCGGCACTTCACCGTCGATGCCGGCTACCTGCCCCTTGGTTCGAAAACTGCCGAGCTGCCTGCCGTAGGCATTGCGCTCGACAAGTACATCCATGGTTGCCAAACGCGGCGTCCCCTTATCGTCATGGGCGGCAAGGTCGTGAGCCAGCAGAATCAGGCCGGCGCAGGTGCCCAGGACGGGCATGCCTTTAGCGATGCGGGCACGAAGCTCCTCGAGCATGCCCAACTCATCAAGCAGCTTCCCTTGAACGGTAGACTCGCCGCCGGGAAGTACCAGACGGTCAAAGTCCTGCTTCAAATCAGCCGCCTGCCTCAGCTCAATACAACGTGCGCCCAGCTCGGATAGCCTTGCCTCGTGCTCGGCAAAAGCACCTTGGACCGCCAGCACGGCGACCGTTTGGTCTGCATAATCGCTCATGTGCGATCCTTTCTGTTGGACTAGCGCCCGCGCTCCTCCATGATGATTTCGATTTCGTCAGCGTTGATGCCTACCATGGCCTCGCCCAGGTCCTCCGAAAGCTCGGCGATGAGTTTGGCGTCATTGAAGTTTGCCACGGCCTTAACGATGGCGGCGGCGCGCTTGGCGGGGTCGCCGCTCTTAAAGATGCCCGAGCCGACAAAGACGCCTTCGGCGCCCAGCTGCATCATCAGCGCGGCGTCGGCAGGGGTTGCCACACCGCCGGCGGCAAAGTTCACGACGGGGAGCTTGCCCGTGGCATGGACCTCGCGGACCAGCTCGACCGGCACCTGCAGTTGCTTGGCTGCCTCAAAGAGCTCGTCGTCACGCAGGGCACCTACGTCGCGGATCTGCTTTTGGATCTTGCGCATATGGCGCACGGCCTGGACCACGTCGCCCGTGCCCGGCTCGCCCTTGGTGCGGATCATCGTGGCGCCCTCGGCGACGCGGCGCAGCGCTTCGCCCAGGTCACGGGCACCGCAGACAAACGGGACGTCAAACTGGGTCTTATCGATGTGGTAGACATCGTCGGCGGGGGAGAGAACCTCGGACTCGTCGATGTAGTCGATCTCGATGGCCTGCAGGATCTGCGCCTCGACAATGTGACCGATGCGGCACTTGGCCATAACGGGGATGGAGACGGCCTCCTGGATGCCCTTGATCATCTTGGGGTCGCTCATGCGCGAGACGCCGCCTGCGGCACGGATGTCGGCCGGGATGCGCTCGAGAGCCATGACGGCGCAGGCGCCTGCCTCCTCGGCGATGCGTGCCTGCTCGGGCGTGGTGACGTCCATGATGACGCCGCCCTTGAGCATCTGCGCGAGTTCGCGGTTGAGTTTGACGCGATCGGCCTTGCTGGTCTGTTCTGCCATGGTTGCTCCCTTGGTTGGCATGTGCATTGCTTGACGGAACATCCTATCGGGGAGCTGGGTATGGCGAAATACTCAGTTTTCGAGATAATAACAAGGTCAGACTAATACCAGATTGAATGACTTAATAAGGTCAGGTGATAGACTCATGCTTGACTATAATTTGGAAAAACGCGGCGAAGCATCGCTCTATGAGTATGTTTACCAGCAAATTCGAGATGATATTGTTGCTGGACGCATTGCGGCGGGGGAGCATCTGCCGTCTAAGCGCGCCTTTGCGAGTCATCTGGGAGTCAGTGTCATTACCATCGAGAATGCATATAGCCAGTTGCTTGCCGAGGGCTATATTTGCTCAATGCCGCGCCGTGGCTACTACGCTTGCGAGCTTCCGGATGCACCGGTTTTGCCTTTGGTTACGGGGGATATCGACCGCGATGCTGTCTCTGTGGACCCCGGCACGCCTGACGCCGATGGGTGTGCCGAGCGATTCGACTCACTTTCTCCATCCGCATTGGAGGCGGCTAGGCTTTGGCAAGGCGCGCTGCGGGCAACGCTGTCATCCGAAGACGAGCGCGAGATCTTTTCGCCCGCGCCAGCGCAGGGCACCGCTCGGCTACGACGCGCAATCGCTCGCCATCTGCGCGGGACGAGGGGCATGAATGTCGACCCCGACAACATTGTTATCGGTGCGGGCGCCCAGCTGCTCGATACCATGTTGGTTCAGTTGCTTGGCGCGGACAAGGTGTATGCCGTCGAGGATCCAGGCTATTTGCGCTTGACGCGCATCTATCAGGTCATGGGTTGCGAAGTGCGGCATGTCCCGTTGGATGCTGAGGGCGTGGACTTGAGCGCGCTGCAGAAAACCGGGACCGATGTCCTTCACCTGATGCCGTCTCATCAGTATCCGACCGGTCTTGTGACGAGCATTGCGCGTCGCTATGCGCTGCTGAGCTGGGCCGCCGAGCGACCAGGTCGGTATCTCATCGAAGATGACTTTGATTGTGAGTTTCGCCTTGCCGGCAAGCCGATTCCCGCGCTCGCGTCGATCGATGCCGCCCAGTCGGTTATCTACACCAACACGTTTTCGAAGAGCCTTTCATCGGCGTTGCGTTTGGCGTACATGGTGCTGCCCGATGAGCTAATGGAGAGGTTTAAACGCAACCTTGGTTTCTACGCCTCGTCGGTAAGTTCTGTTGATCAGGTTGCCTTGGCGCGTTTGCTGGAATCGGGTGATTACGAGCGGCATGTGAACCGCGTGCGCGTGCGTGCTCGCGAGGCACGCGATGGCCTGGCAGCGCTTGTACGGAAAGCGTTTCCGGCAGGGGAGGTCTCGATCGAGCATGCAGACGCGGGCCTTTACTGTATCGTGGTTGCGGAGCGTGGAATGGGCGGAAGCACTTTTGCACGGGCCCTCACGCGCTCGAGCATCCCTTTTATCGATATCGGTGACTGTTTTTGGTGTGCCGATGGCGCATCTGTCCCTGAAAACTCAACTCAAATTCTTGTTCAGTATGACGATCTGAGTCCAAAAGTACTAACTATCTTGGAATTGCAGCTAATGGGGGGCACTCTGCAACCTAAGTGAGTAGACTTTTAGCACTTTGGCGACCAGGCAGTTTTGTAACAAGCTATCTACCTGCGGTTTTGAAAAGCAGGATGACCGGCCTGATCGGGATGTTCAAAAAAGTCTACTCACTTGCCGCGCAAAGCTCCTGCATGAGAAAAAAATGGGGTTTTCAACAGGGCTTCGTCCAGCTCTTGGCAAGCTTTTGGCCAGTTGGGGAGGGCTGTTGAAAACTCGGCAGTCCGTTCGGCGCCATTTTTGGTGCGTTCGCGCCAATGCGTGACTGACTGGGTTGAAATTCGTGTTTTCCTGTGCCTATGAAGGATCTACTTTGTGACATATCGGCTTTTAGGTACTGGCGTTTGCCCCCTCAGGTCCGCGCTTTGTGTCCGCCGCTTCCACGGCCGGAAGAAGACCGGCAGCGATATGAACTCGCCCGTAACCCGACGGCTGCGGTTGCGCTCGGTTTTCCACTGTATACGTTGGTTCGGACGAGAAACAAACGGACTTGCCCTGCCAGCATTAGGCAGCGGCTGTTCCTTGGTGAGCTCCCCAGGGAATCCGTGCTGGAAACGGAGCATGGGTTTTTGGTTACGTCTCCTCTACTGACGGCATTCATTATGTCGCGGCATCTGACGGATCTTCAGCTTCTTTTGGTATTGGCGGAGATGTGTGGCTCGTTTGCGGTGTGCGCTCTGCCGGCGGCACTTGAGGCGGAGCTTACGCGTGCAATTGATTCGGGCGCGATTTCGACAACGTTCGGTTGGGTGCGATGTCCGTCCGAGGACGGTACCGCTTCGAATTTATGGCGTCGAGATGCTTTGGTTTTGGGCGGAGACCTTGACCGTTTTTGTTCAGATGTTTGCGGGATGCGTTACGGCAATAGATTTATAGCGGTATCGCAACTCGTTCCATTGGACGCCGCGTCGCCTTTTGAGGTCGAGGCGTATTTGCTACTTGCACTGCCGCGATCCCTGGGAGGAGAAGGTTTTTGCGGCATAGAGCTCAATGTTGAAGTGATGCTAAGCACAAGTGCTCGAGCGATTGTGGGAAAGTCCCGTGTATATATCGACCTACTTCTTTCTTCGCTGGACGGCAGGCGACAGGTGGCCATTGAATGTCAGGGAAAGGCCTCGCACGGACGCGCAGGGGATGGCTTGCGTGACGCTGACCGCATGACGGCCCTTCAGGCCATGGGCTACGATGTACTTCTCCTGACACACAGACAGATATCCGATGAGGGTAGATTCCACGCGATCGTTAAGGCCGTATGCAGGATGCTCGATGCTGAATATCGTGATAAAAGCTCAGATGAGCAAAGGGCTGAGACATTACTCCGGTCTGAACTATTCGTTGACTGGTCAAAACTGGGAGAAATCGACAAAAAGATGCCCGTTAGACACAAAAAGGCCCGATCATGGACGGTTGCAAATCTAAGTGAGTAGACTTTTAGCGTGATGGCGACCAGATTGTTTTGCGGCAAGCTATCTACCTGCGGTTTTATAAAGCAATACGGGTGGTCTGCTCGACAAGTTCCCAAAAGGCTACTCACTTAGTTTTTGACGCGAAGCCGATGTCAAAGGTGGTCCTATTTTTGGGGCGTTAACTGGTTTGCAAGACACGAAAAAGGCCCGAACCATGCGGTCCGGGCCTTATAAAGCTAGAGAATGTCTCTCAGGCGTTTGGCTTAGCCGAAGTAGCGCTTTAGCAGGCCGGCGAAAGCCTTGCCGTGGCGAGCCTCGTCGCGAGCCATCTCGTGCACGGTGTCGTGGATGGCATCGAGACCAGCGGCCTTGGCGCGCTTGGCAAGATCGGTCTTGCCGGCGGTGGCGCCATTCTCGGCCTCAACGCGCATCTCGAGGTTCTTCTTGGTGGAGTCGGTCACGACCTCGCCCAGGAGCTCGGCGAACTTGGCGGCGTGCTCGGCCTCCTCGTGGGCGGCCTTCTCCCAGTACAGGCCGATCTCGGGATAACCCTCGCGATGAGCAACGCGAGCCATGGCCAGGTACATACCGACCTCGGAGCACTCGCCCTCAAAGTTGGCGCGCAGGTCAGCAACGATGTCCTCGGAGACGCCCTCCATCTTGGCGACGCCCACAACGTGCTCGGCAGCCCACTCGAGCTGACCCTCCTCCTGCTTTAGGAAGCGAGAGCCGGGAACGCCGCACTGGGGGCACTTGAAATCCTCGGGCAGCTGGTCGCCGTCGAACTCTTCCACATAACCGCAAACGGGGCAAACAAACTTCATAATTCGATCCTTTCGATCGATGGCGATGGCGCGCTCGTCCGGTCCCGTAAGGGCCCTCTCCGGACGTGCGTCTTGACGAGTTCTATTATCCATAAATGCAACCGAATGTGAAGCCTATTAGGAATGATTTTTAATAAAAAATTTTAGGCATGTGAAGATGTTGATTGATTAACGATTTGCAAGCCATATGCGGACGCCGATGAGTACAATCGGTCGAACAAATGTTGACCTATCAACAAATGAAGGAGTTTCCTTTATGCATCTAGCCCGCCGCGCCTGGTGCCGAACATATCAGACGGTTTTTCGCATCGCATTGCCGATCCTGCCCTATACCGAGCCGCGCATTTTGGAGCATGCCGAGGATGTGCCCGCAGTGCTTCAAAAGCGCTCGATCCAGAAGGTCCTTATCGTGACAGACCCTGGTATTGCTCGTTTGGGACTCACGGCATCACTCGAGCGTGCGCTTACGGCTCAGGGGATTGGCGTTACGGTCTATGCCGAAACGCGTGCGAATCCCACGGTCTCAAACGTGGAGGAAGCGGCGTCCCTGTATCGCGAGAGCGCCTGCCAGGCCATTATCGGCTTTGGTGGCGGTTCGGCCATGGACTGCGCCAAGGGTGTGGGCGCACGCATCGCACAGCCAAATAAGCCCATCAACAAGATGCGTGGCCTGTTGCGCGTCCACCGTCTCCTGCCGCTGCTTATTGCGGTTCCCACTACCGCCGGTACGGGAAGCGAAGTCACACTCGCGGCGGTTATCACCGATGACGAGACGCACTACAAGTACCCCATTAACGACTTTGTGCTGATCCCGCGCTTTGCGGTGCACGACCCCGAG
Organism: Collinsella sp. OM04-5; assembly: GCF_003439125.1. Taxonomy (GTDB): domain Bacteria; phylum Actinomycetota; class Coriobacteriia; order Coriobacteriales; family Coriobacteriaceae; genus Collinsella. The sequence continues at coordinate 74,528 of NZ_QSUU01000001.1, forward strand.
TTTACGCGCGGCCTGCCCGCCTCCATTACGGGGCAAACGGGCATGGACGCCCTGACGCATGCCGTCGAGGCCTTTATCGGGCGCAGCACCACGCCCTATACGCGCAAGATGGCGCGCCAGGCGGTGCAGCTCATCCACGACAATTTGCTCGAGGCCTATGAGTGCGGTGGCAACATGTGTGCGCGCCGCAATATGCTTTCGGCGGCGTATAAAGCGGGCGTTGCCTTTACGCGCTCTTATGTTGGATACGTCCATGCCATCGCGCACAGCCTGGGCGGGCGTTACGGGATTCCCCACGGCTTGGCCAACGCCATCATCCTGCCGCACATGCTTCGCGCCTATGGCGAAGCTGCTGCTCCCAAGCTCGCCGATCTCGCCCGCATGGCCGGCATTGCGCCGGCTAATGCGCTGGACAACGTGGCTGCTGAGGCCTTTATCGATTGGGTCGACCGCATGAATGCCGCCTTGGGCATTCCCAAATATGTGACGGGCATTCGCCGCTCCGATATTCCGCAAATGGCGGCCCATGCCGATGCCGAGGCCAATCCGCTATACCCCGTTCCACTTTTGATGGACCGTTTGGAGCTCGAGCGTATGTACGAGGTCGTCGCGGGTGGTATGTTTGAGGATGAGAACTAGGAGGGCCCATGAACACCGAGGAAATCGCGCGCATTGTCGGCGAACAGCGCGCCTACTTTAAGACGCGCGCCACGTTTGATGTCGATGCTCGACGTCGCGCCCTCGTGCGCCTGCGCGAGGCGGTGCGGGCACACGAGACCGATATTGCCCATGCGCTCAAGACCGATTTGGGAAAGTCGCATGACGAGGCCTATATGTGTGAGATCGGCACCTCGCTTTCCGAGATTCGTCATCAGATTGCGCGTGTGGCTCGATGGAGCCGTCCGCGCCTGCGTCCGTGTGACCTCGCCAACGCCGTGAGTGTGTGCAAAACGCAAGCCGTGCCCTATGGCGTCACGCTCATTATGGCGCCCTGGAACTACCCGTTTTTGCTAACGCTCGAGCCGCTTGCCGGCGCCCTTGCCGCGGGCAATACCGTGGTCATCAAGCCGAGTGCCTATGCTCCGGCATCGAGCGCGGTGCTCAGGCAGATTTGCGAGGAAGCATTTGATCCGCGCCTGGTGACGGTCGTCGAAGGCGGGCGTGCCGAGAATGAGGCGCTGCTCGACGAGAGCTGGGACAAGATTTTCTTTACCGGTAGCGTTCCGGTCGGCAAGCTCGTCATGGAGCGCGCAAGTAAAAACCTGACGCCCGTGACGCTTGAGCTGGGCGGAAAGAGCCCCTGCATTGTGGATGCCACGGCAAACTTAAAAGCCGCGGCACGGCGCATCGCCTTTGGTAAATGGCTCAACGTGGGGCAGACCTGCGTGGCGCCCGACTACCTGCTGGTCGATACGCGCGTACACGATGAGCTGTTGGGCCTCATCAGGGAGGAGACCCGTCGCATGTTTGGCGAGCATCCGCTCGACAACGAGGATTACGGTCATATCGTCAACGCCAAGCATTTTGCGCGCGTGCGCGGACTGATCGATCCCGGTAAGGTCGTGCTTGGAGGCGCCGCGCGCGAGGCTTCTCTCAAGATTGAGCCGACGATTTTGGACGGCGTGGCGCCCGATGATGCCGTGATGCAGGAGGAGATTTTCGGCCCCATCCTGCCGGTGCTGACGTATGAGAGCTTAGACAGGGTCGAGACGTTTATTACCGATCGCCCGACGCCGCTGGCCCTGTATATCTTTAGCCAGGACCGCGCGGTTCAGCAGCGCTTTGTGCGTTATGTGCCCTTTGGCGGCGGCTGCGTCAACGACACGATTATGCACTTGGCTACGAGCCATATGGGCTTTGGTGGCATGGGCGCGAGCGGTATGGGGCAATACCATGGACGCGAGAGCTTCGATACGTTTAGCCACAAGAAGAGCATCGTGAACAAGGCAACGTGGTTGGACGTGCCATTCCGCTATGCCCCTTATGCAAGCTGGAAGCACAAGTTCGTGCGCATGTTTGTGCATTAGAATCAGATAAGGATGAATTTATGTCCGCACGGGCCCGTAGACTTCTCGATAAGGTCAAACGCTGGTTTATCCGGCCGTTAGAGGAGTTGCCATGTACGAGCCTTCACGTGTTCTTCTGTCGTTTCATATCGTAGGATTTCAATATGCCGACGGTGCTTTGGTCCTAGGCGATCTTAAAGCGGGCGATAAACTGACGCTGTGTGCCGAGCACGATAATCCCCATGATCCCGAGGCGGTTGCGATCTATTACGGCAACACCAAGCTTGGCTATGTTCCGGGAAACGAGGTCGGCCCGCTGTCCTTGATGATGTATTACGGCCACGAGGATGTGTTTGAGGCCCGCGTACAACAGGTTGCCCCCGAGCGCAGCCCGTGGCATCAGGTGCGCGTTGGCCTCTATGTGGTGGATGCTCGCTAGTCGGCAATGGAGGCTGCCATGTTTGATGACGATGACCTGTTCGATCTGACAGATGACCCGTTTGAGTGGGATATGCTACTTGATGACGATGAGTTGGAGCAGGACCGCAAAAAGCAAAAGGATAAGAACACTCCGGGAAAAGATTCGAATAAAAAGGACAAGCGCCGCCGCGGACTGTTCGGCGGGCTCTTTGGATAACCGCCGCATCGCTACGTCTGTATACTTAGCACGAGTTGAACGCGTTGCGAAATGAGGGCATAGACGATGATGTGGTTTACCGCCGACCTGCACCTGGGCGATACGAATATCTTGCACGACATGGATCGGCCGTTTGATTCGGTCGAGGAGATGAACCGCAAGGTCATCGATGCCATCAATGAGTGCGTGGCTGTGGACGACCGCCTCTATATCTTGGGAGACTTTACCTATCGTTTGCCCCTGGCAGAGGCGGTGCGCCTGCGCGAGCGCATCGAATGCCAGAACGTGACGCTCATCCGTGGCAACCATGACAGCGACTGGGAAGATCCAGCTGCGCCCCAAATCTGGGAAGACGTGCGTGATTACTTGGAGGTTGCTCCCGGCTATGCCAAGGGCCATCGTCTGGTTATGAGCCACTACCCCATGCTCAGCTGGAATGGTAAGGCGCGTGGCGCCATCATGCTACACGGGCATATCCACAGCAGAGGAGACCGCACCAACGCTCGCAACCGCGATCGCGAGCGCCCCATTTACCGCTACGATGTGGGCCTCGACGCCAACAACTACAAGCCCGTAAGCCGAGACCAGATCCTGAATTTCTTTGGACTGTAGCTCGCAAACCGCCACGAAGGGGACAGGCACCTTTGTGGTGGTTCTGGCGCCGTAGTCATTCTGGCAGCGGCGCCTATTTTGTCCGCGCGGCGCGGTAGAGTGTAGGCGGTTGAAGTTTGCGTCCATCGAGGAGCTGCTATGAACGAGATTAAGTGCCCGCATTGCGGCGAAGTTTTTAAGGTCGATGCGTCCGGCTATGCGGATATCGTCAAACAAGTGCGCAATGCCGAGTTTTCGCGCGATCTGGATGAGCGTGTGAGGGCAGTCCAGCGCGAGGGCGAGCAGGCGCTGGAGCTTGAGCGCTCGCGTTCGACGGCTGCCTTGCAAGAGGCAGAGTCTCAGCGCAACGCTCAGCTTGCCGAGCAGAAGAACACTGCGGAGCAGAAGCTGGCACAAGAGGTTGCCAAGCGCGACGCTGAGCTTGCCGAGCTGCGCGCCAAGCTCGAAGGCGCTGCCGCAGAGCGCGAGAGTGCAAGTCGGCGCGCGGCGGTTGAGGCCCGCGCCGATGCTCAAAAGGAGAACGCCGAGCTTCAGCGCGAGATCGACAATTTGCGTGCGCAGCTGGAGCGCAAAGATGACGAAGCCAAGCTCGTCGAGTCGGCGACGCGCAATGCCGCTCAAAACGATTTAGCTGCACGTGATGCTCAGATTGCTGAGCTGCAGGCCAGACTTGCCGCGGCGGACAAGGCCCAGGAGATGGCGCTTGCCGCCGCTGCGGCCGAGTCGCAGCGTGAGCTCGATGCCGCTCGCAGCGAGGCCGAGCGCGCGCTTGCTGACTATCGCGTGAAGGTGCAAGAGAAGTTTTCTGCCGCAAAGGCACAGTCCGAGCAAGAGGCCGAGGGTCTGCGTGCCCAGTTGCGCGAGCAGGAACTGATGGCAAAAATGAACCTATCGGAGGCGGTCGCCGCGGCGGAGCGAGAGCGCGATGAGGCACGTGCCAAGCTGACGAGCGAGCTGGCGGTGCGCGATTCGCGTGAGGAACAGGCCCAGGCAGCCCACGAGCTTGAGCTTGCGCAGGCCAAGCGCGTGAGCGACGAGTTGATTCGCTACAAGGATGAAGAAATCGAGCGTCTTAAGGACATGAAGGTCCGCCTGTCCACCAAGATGGTGGGCGAGTCGCTCGAGCAGCACTGCGAGACCGAGTTTAACCGTCTGCGCATGACGGCGTTTCCCAACGCTTACTTCGAGAAAGATAACGATGCGTCCGAGGGCACCAAGGGCGACTTTATCTTCCGCGAGTGCGACGCAAGCGGCAATGAGGTCATTTCGATTATGTTCGAGATGAAAAACGAGAACGACGAGACCGCGACCAAGCATAAAAACGAGGACTTCTTTAAGAAACTCGATCACGATCGTCGCCAGAAAGGCTGTGAGTACGCGGTGCTCTGTACGCTGCTCGAGCCCGAGAGTGACCTCTATAACGCCGGCATCGTGGACGTGAGCTATCGCTACGAGAAGATGTACGTGATCCGTCCGCAGTTTTTCATTCCCATGATTACACTTCTTCGCAACGCCGCCATGGGTTCGCTGCGCTATAAGCAGGAGCTAGCGGAGTACAAACAGCAGAATATCGACGTCACGAACTTCGAAGCCAAGATGGAAAAGTTCAAGAACGATTTCGGTCGCAACTACGAGATCGCGAGCCGCAAGTTCCAAACGGCGATCGATGAGATTGACAAGACGATTAGTCATCTGCAGAAAACCAAGGAAGCGTTGCTGTCCTCCGAGAACAATCTGCGCCTAGCCAACAAGAAAGCCGACGATCTTACCATTCGCAAGCTCACGTGGGGTAACAAGACCATGAAGGCAGCGTTTGACGAGGCACGCGGGGCTGCGCCAGAGACAAACGATGAGCCCGCCGAGGCGGATTCGTATGAGGTCGAGGATGCCGAGTAAGGCATAGCGTATAGTGCAAAAGCGGGCCGCTGGCGATATTGCCAACGGCCCCGTTTCATTTCGTTCCAGTATGTACGGCTAGTCCTCGATCAAATCTTCGATAAAGCCGACACGGTAGTTCTTGAAGATGACCTCGCCACCGTCTTGCGTGGCGTCCAGATCGACATCGCCCATGATGCCAAAGTCGTGGTCGCCATCCTCGTCGGCAAAGATCTGGTGCACATGCCATACGTGCGCGGTCTTCTCATCGGACTCGTCGATGGAAAACATCGCGGCGCTGCGGGCATCTCCGTCGGTGAGGATTTCCTCGTGCTGCTCGTGGTAAGCGTCGAGTGCTTTTTGCCAGCGAATTTCGCTCATGCCCCAGTCGTCGTCGAGCTCGCCCAGGTCGCGAACATGCTCGCGGGCGGCAAGGGTCACGCGGCGGAAGAGTGCGTTGCGCACCAACAGCGTGCAGCCGCGACGGTCCGCAACGACCTCGTCGATGCCCTGTGGCGGTGCGGCGTCGAGTGCAGCGGGGTTGCCGGCGTTCTCCCACTCGTCCACCAGGCTCGAGTCCACCGAGCGCACCACAAAGCCCAGCCACGAGATAATGTCGCGCAGGCGCTCGTCGCGCTTCTCGATGGGCACGGTGCGGTCGAGTGAACGGTAGGCCTCTGCCAGGTAGCGCAGCAAAATGCCCTCGGAGCGGGCGATGCCGAGCTTTTGGATATAGCCCTTAAAATCGCTCGCGCTTTCCAGCATATTGCGCAGGACGCTCTTGGGAGAGAGCTGGTAGTCGTTGGCCCAGGGCACTTCCTGGCAGTACTTGTCAAAGGCGGCGTCGAGCAGATCCTCGAGCGGCTTTTCATAGGTGACATCCTGAATGCGCTCCAGGCGTTCCTCATATTCGACGCCGTCAGCCTTCATTTCGGCCATCGCGCGGTCGCGCGCGGCGCGCTCCTGTGCGCGCAATACCTGCTTGGGATCCTCGAGCGTTGCCTCGACCATCGAAATCAGATCCAGGGTATAGGTCTCGCTCTCGGGATCGAGCAGCTCCAACGCGGCAAGCAAGAACGGCGAGAGCGGCTGATCGAGTGCGAAGTCCTCGGGCAGATCGACCGTCAGCGCATAGTCGATGTCTGGTGCGGCGTCAGTCGGGGCGTCGGGTACGGGCGGCACCTCGGTGCGAACGACGACGCCGGAATCGATGAGCGTGGCGAAGATTTCGTCGGCGCGAATCTCGAGCTTAGCTTTTTCCTCGGGAGTCTGCAGGCTCGTCTCGATGAGGTCGTGTACGCGGGCTCGGGCATCGCCGCCCTGCTCGACCACGCTAATCACCATGGAGTGCGTGATGCGTAGGCGCGGCTTAAGCGTTTCGGGCTGCGTCTCGATTAGGCGCTCAAAGGTCTGCTTGTTCCAGGTGACAAAGCCCTCGGGGGCCTTTTTCTTTTTAATCTTACGGAGCTTTTTGGGGTCGTCGCCCGCCTTGGCCATAAGCTTGGCATTCTCGATTTCGTGCTCGGGTGCCTCGGCGATGACCATGCCCTCGGTATCAAAGCCCGAGCGGCCGGCGCGACCGGCAATCTGATGGAACTCGCGGGCGCGCAGACGACGCATCTTATAGCCGTCGAACTTGGTGAGTGCGGTGAGCACCACGGTGTGGATGGGTACGTTGATGCCGACGCCGAGCGTATCGGTGCCACAGATGACGGGCAGTAGGCCCTGCTGTGCCAGGCGCTCGACCAGTAGGCGATAGCGTGGCAGCATGCCGGCGTGGTGCACGCCGACGCCGCAGCCGAGCAAGCGCTTGAGGATCTTGCCAAAGGCCGTCGAGAAGCTCGTGCCCTTGGCCGCCTCCTTGATGGCCTCGCGCTGCTCCTTGCTGGCAATACCAAAGTTGGCGAGGGATTGCGCCGTCGCAAGTGCGGCGTCCTGGCTAAAGTGAACGATGTAGAGCGGGGCCTCGCCGCGGCGCATAGCGAGCTCGACGGTGCCCTCGAGCGAGGTCGTCACGTAGTCGTAGCTCAGCGGCACGGGGCGTGGGGCATCGACGACCAGATCGCACGCGGCGCCGGTGTGCTCCTCGAGTGAGGCGGCGATCGCGGTGACATCGCCGAGCGTGGCGCTCATGAGCATGAATTGTGTGTGAGGCAGGGTGAGCAGCGGTACCTGCCAGGCCCAACCGCGATCGGGGTCGGCAAAGTAGTGGAACTCGTCCATGGCGACGCAGCCCACATCGGCATCTTCGCCCTCGCGCAGCGCGTCGTTAGCAAGGATCTCTGCCGTGCAGCAGATGACGGGCGCTTTGGTATTGATATGCGTATCGCCGGTGATCATACCGACGTTATCGCGGCCGAGCACCTGTACCAGGTCGAAGAACTTTTCGCTGACCAAGGCCTTGATGGGGGCCGTGTAATAGCAGCGCTTGCCCTGCGCCATGCCCATAAAGAGCATTCCCAGCGCGACGAGCGATTTGCCCGATCCGGTCGGTGTGCCCAAAATGACGTGATCGCCGGCAGCCAGGTCCATGAGGGCCTCTTCCTGGTGGTCCCACAGCTCAATACCGCGATTGCTCGTCCATTCAAAGAAGCGCTCGAAGGCCTGGTCGGGCGTGAGCCATGGTTCGGGCTCGCTGCGGTCTTCGGGCTCCCACCAGGTGGGGGAGAGCGCGCCGAGCGAACCGAACTCTGCCTCGGTTCCCGTGCCGCCCGAGAATGAGCTGGCGGCCCCGGCGCCGGAGACGGTGCTGGCGACGGTATCTGTCGTAGTCTGTGCCATGTGGTTGCTTTCTCTCGCGATTGTCCGCCAACTATTATGGCGTAGCGTCGCATCGATGCGTTCGCAGGCAAGAAAATGCAGGAAATGGGCGTTCTGCCCAGCCGTTTAGTGTAGTCGCTAGCCAAGTGAGTAGACTATTTGCGATATTGCGAGCACATGGCTTTTGCGTAAGGGCTCTACCTGCGGTTTTAGTTTTCGTTATGCGGGCTGTGCTTGGCTATTGCAAAAAAGTCTACTCACTTAGGTTTGAGGGCCGTTCGCTGGCGCCTATTTGTGCTTGTTTGCCGACGCCGCGACCATCAGAAGCCCCTAGGACTCCTGCGGTAAGCGCTTCTTGCCTTTGCGAGCACGGTTTCTAAAGTTCTCGACGGCTTCTTCCATGCCCAGGGGTACATAGGTGAGCTCATCGAGGTTATCGGGCAGGTAGCAGGCAAGGCTTTGCTCCTGCGCGCGTCCTACTGTGAGCTGTTCGTCGGTTGGCTGCGCTCCGGGCATGGCGCAAATGCCATAGACGACGGCACCCATCTCTCGCGTGCGGCATTCATATTCGGTCTCGGGATGCTCGGGATGGTCGCGGCGGACGTCATCACTTACCCAAAGCGTGTCGTAGCCCGCCGCGGCAAACTGTCCCAGGGCGTAGTCGCGCAATGGCTTGCTGTCGGTGCGCAGCGTAACGGTGGCGCCGTCTGAAAAGAGCGGGCGGTAGAGCATCAGATGGTCGACATGGACGAGTCGTTTTTTGGCGTACTTGGCCTTGGGCTGCGGCGTGGGAAAGTTGATGGTGATGGCATCGAGCTCGCCTGCGGCAAACAGCCGTGGCAGTGATGTGGCGCCTCGGGGCAGGACAAGTGCGTTGGTCAGCTCCTGCTCGCAGATTTTCTGTGCGGCATAGGCGATGCAGATAGGCTCCTGGTCCATGCCGATAAAGAGCGTGTTTGGCTCGCGGGCCGCGCGCTCTACAAGGTACGTTCCCTTGCCACAACCAAGATCCAGGTGAAGGTGCTCAAAAGGCTTGCTGCCAACTGGCGCGCAAGCCGCGCGCCAATCTCCGACATAGGCCTCGGGGTTCGTCTCAATCGCATCGGCGTAGCGCTCCAGGCGCTCCTCGAGCACAAAGTTCTTAGGCGTGCGGACGTGGACGGCTCCCATGAGGCTCCTTGGTCATAAGTATGGAACGCATAGCTGCGCGTTCCGTCAATGGTTTGAAAAAGGGTGGACATAGTTTGCCCGAAAGATGTGGTGCGGTCCGGCGGCGAGTCGTCGGTGCCTACAGGCGCTTGAGAATCACATAGCGGTTGAGCTCGCCGCTGCGACCGTCGGCATGGAAGCGCTCAAGCTCGCGTACGGGAACCTCGCCACTCTTGTAGAACGTACGTACGCCGCGCACCAGGTCGGTGATCTGCTGATCGTCAAAGTGATGGCAATAGCGGTAGGCGTGGCGGTCGTTTTGCCAGCCAATGAGGTGGTCGCCGGCTTCAAACTGCGCGGAATCGTAACCCTCAAACGGCGGGGTGAGTTCGGCGCGGGCTTCGGCTCGAACGGCCTTGCGCGCCATGCGCTCATCGTTCATAAACTCCCAAAAGCTGATGGCGATGATGCCGCCTGGGCGCGTCTGACGTACCAGGGCGTCGAGCACGCGTACGCGGTACTCGCACGACGGCACGTGGTGCATAAAGCCAAAGCAGACCGAGATGTCGGCGAGCGGGGCGTCGAAAAGCACGTCGGGTGTCTCGGCGGGGTTGAGCTTCATGAGGGCGTCGAGCACGTCGAGCTCCTGGAAGTGTAGGTTGGGAATGCGCAGCGCGTGGCCATGGGCATCGATGGCCAGGTCTTGGCACGAGTCGACGCCATAGAACTCAAACGGGCAGCTGGCATCTGCCGAGGGGTTTGCCCCGTCGACGCCCTTGGCGGCAAGTGCGCCGCCGGCGGCAAAGTTCTCAAAGCGCATATTTCCGCAGGCAAGATCGAAGACGCGGACGGGATGCTCGATCGTGGCCACGTCGAGCTGCTCGAGCGCGATGTCCATAGTGCGCACCCAGCCGGGCCACGGGGCCTGGCGCGTATCGGAAAAGGAGGCGGAGTGCTCGCGATAGAACGTATTGTTGAGCTGGATGAGCGATGAGGCGAAATCGCGGTTCACGGCGCGGAACTCCCTCCGTTGGCGGTGCGGAATAAACAGTACGACCATACTACCGTTAACGCCGCAACGGGGACAACCGAGCCGCGGGTCATTGCTTTGTTTGGACACATTTCCGCAGCTCATATGCACCCGCAACCGCCGGTTGTCAAAAATCTCACTAGAATAGGTGGCGTGCTTTTGGCGGTGGCGGATACATTTTTAACTGTGCAAGGCGCCTTAAGAACAAAAACGGTCCGGCGGCACGGCTGGCATCACATAGGAGGAACCATGAATGTAGAAACTGCGCAGCGGCTCGCCGACCTTCGTCGCAGCAAGGGTTTTAGTCAAGAGGGGCTGGCGCGAAAGCTGGGCCTGTCGCGTCAGGCGGTCAGTAAATGGGAGCGTGCGGAGAGTTCGCCCGATACCGAGAACCTGATCTCGCTCGCCAAACTCTATGGCGTGAGTTTGGACGAGCTCCTCAATCCGAGCGATGAGATCGAGGACGATATCGAGTTTGAGAACGAGGACCGCGCCCGTCAGCGCGAGGCCGAGGCGGCAGAGCGCGCCCGCACCCATGAGGCCGCGGCACGCGCCACCGAGGCGGCAACGCAGGCAAGTGACGCGGCAGCCAAGGCGGCGCAGGCGGCAAGCTGGAGTGCACAGGCCGCCAATGCCGCTACGGCGCAGGTGACGGGTGCCGGTGCGGCCGGCCCGACTCCGGTGAAGGGTCCGTTCCAGTCGTTCCCGTACTGGGCCGTGTGCTGGCTGCTGTTCTTTTTGCTGATGTTCCTGTTTGGCGCCGGCCCCTTTGCCGCGCTGATTTTCTTCACGATTCCCATCTATCACTGGGTGGCACGTGCGCTCGATGGCGATTGGGCGCGCGGGGATATTCAGGTTGGTCCGGCGCCGGCGGTCGCTAGGACTAAGGGGGAGGACGTTTCCACAGCGGTTGACGCTGACATGGCTGCCGCGACCACCGCTGAGTCGAGTGCCAAAGAAGGTGATGAATGATGAAGCTCTCGCATGAGTCTAAGAGGCGCTTGGGCATTGGCATCGGAGCGTTTGTGCTCATCATCGGGCTTGTCTTTGGCATTTCGCGGACATTGATTCATTTTGATGGTCCGTGGGATCTCGACGATGTTGTATCCGGCTTGTCTGGTATGGGCGATGCGTTTGACGAGGACGATTCCTTGAATAGCGGTAACTATTCCGCTCGGCCTCAACAGCTTTCGAGCGAAACGTTTGATGCCGACGCGTTCACATCACTTGACTTGGACGTGACGTCGGGCACGGTCGAGGTCAAACACGTCTCCGGCGGGCCGGTGCGCGTAATTGAAAGCGGTCGCGTGGCAACGGGGACCGTCGCCTTCGATGCGGCAACCAAAAATCTGGCCGAGGTTAAGGGTTCTACGCTCAAGATTCGCCAGTTCGATTGCGATGACGAGCGCGCCATTGACCGCACGGTTACCGTCGAACTGCCGCGCGAAGTTGCCGATAACATGGTGGGCATTACAGCGAATGTAGGAGCGGGCGATCTGACGGTCACGGACATTGCGTGTCATGACCTCAGCCTGACGTTGGACTCGGGAGACGTTGAGTTTGCGGGCACCGTAACCGACACCTTGGATGCCGAGGTCGGTTCGGGCGATGTGGCGTTCGAGCTCTACCAGGCCCCCGCGAAGTCGATGGACGTAAGCGTGGGCTCGGGCGATGTGGAGATATCGGTTCCGAACTCTACGGGCTTTAAGGCGAGCCTCACCGTGGGCAGCGGTGACTTTGAGAGCGATTTCCTTCCGCTTGGCTACGATGGCGAGACCATATTGAATGCTGAATTCGACAACGGTGACAAGTCTGCAACGTATCGTTTTAAGGTCGGTTCGGGCGACATGTCGTTCGAATCGGTGTGACATGCGGTTTTCGGAGATCGGTGCATATAGGCATGCTCTTTGATGGAGGCGCCGGGGCCGTGACTGGCTCCGGCGCCTTTGCCTTTACAATGGGGGCATGGAACAGATTATTTTGAACATACTCGAGGCTCTGCGTCGCGGTGAGACCGTGGACGACAAGGCGCTCGTCAAACTGATACATGCCGAGGCGCGCCGTGAGGGTGCCGACAAACGAGATCTGGCCAAGCGCCGTCTGCTGCCGTTCTACCAGCGGGTTAAACGTGAGAAGCCGGCTCGTTGGGCTGGATGGAATGTCGATGCCGAGCTGGAGCGTCAGCTGCTGCAGGTGCTGCGCATGAAGCCGCGCCGCACGGCTTCGGGCGTGGCGACCATTACCGTCATCACCAAGCCGTGGCCCTGTTCGGGCGATTGCCTGTTTTGCCCCAACGATCTGCGCATGCCCAAAAGCTATCTGCATGCCGAGCCGGCATGCGCCCGTGCGGAGCAAAACTGCTTTGACCCGTATTTGCAGGTGAGCGCTCGTCTGACCGCGCTTTCGCAGATGGGGCATGCGACCGACAAGATAGAGCTCATCGTGCTCGGTGGCACCTGGAGCGACTATCCGCAAGGGTATCAGACGTGGTTTATGTCGGAGCTTTTCCGTGCGCTCAATGACGATGCCGTGGCTGGTGTGGCGGCTAACCCCATGTTGGCGCGTCCGGGCATCAGCCGTGCCGAGGCGGGGCGCCTGCTCGATGACGCGCCCGCCGATGCCCTGCCGCCGGTGGTAACAGAGCGCCGCGAGCGCTATCGGGCTGCCGGCATTGCGGCTGACGAGGCTGAGCTTGCTGCCGGCGTTGCCGACGAGCAGGAGCGTGTGGATGCTGCCGTGGGCGGCTATAACCGCGCGGTGCGTCGTCTGTACGGCCCTGGTACGCCGTGGGGCGAGGTCACCGAGTGGCAGACGGCAACGATGGAGGAGCTCGAGCGTCAGCAGCGCATCAACGAGACGGCGAAGCATCGCGTGGTGGGACTCGTTATCGAGACGCGCCCCGATGCTGTAACGCCGCAGGCCCTCATGCTCATCCGCCGCCTGGGCTGCACCAAGATACAGATGGGCATCCAAAGCCTTGACCAGCATCTACTCGATATCAACGAGCGCCGCATTTCGGTGACACAGATCGAGCGGGCGTTTTCGCTCGCGCGCCTGTTTGGCTTTAAGATCCACGCTCATTTTATGCTCAACTTGTTGGGCGCCACACCCGAGGGGGACAAGCGCGACTACGAGCGCTTTATGACCGAGGGGGCCTTTATGCCCGACGAGGTCAAAGTCTACCCGTGTGCGCTCATCGAGGGCTCGCGCCTGGTGGGCTGCTACGAGCGCGGCGAGTGGCGCCCCTATACCGAGGAAGAACTGCTCGATGTGCTGGCCGATGACATCGTGGTGACGCCGGCATTCTGCCGCATCAGCCGCATGATTCGCGACTTTAGTTCCGATGACATCATGGTGGGCAACAAGAAGCCCAACCTGCGTCAGCTCGTCGAGAACCGCCTGGCTGCTCGGGGTGACGGTGCGACGGTGCGTGAGATTCGCTATCGCGAGATCAGCACGGCGGGTGCCGACCTGGATGAGCTATCTCTTGATGAGGAAGTAGCGTACGAGACGCCGGTGACTTATGAGCGCTTTTTGCAGTGGGTGACGCCGCGGGGCAAGATCGCGGGCTTTTTGCGGTTGTCGCTGCCCGATCGCGCTTTTGTTGCCGCACATGCGGACGAGCTGCCGACGATGCCGGACGAGGCGATGATTCGTGAGGTGCACGTGTATGGCATGGCGGCGCGCGTGGGCGATCAGGGCCAGGCAGCGCAGCACCATGGATTGGGACGTTTGCTCGTGGAGCGTGCGTGCCAGATAGCTCGGGACGCTGGCTATACGTACATCAACGTGATCAGCGCGATCGGTACGCGCGAGTACTATCGCCATCTTGGATTTTATGACCATGGCCTTTATCTGCAAAAGGAGCTCTAGATGAACAAGCCGAGTGTTTCTGCCGGCGTCGTTGCCGGCGTTGCTCTGGGAGCCGCGGCGCTTGGTGCGGCCGCTGTCGCTGTTCGTGCTGCCTGTCTGCAGGTCGCGAGGACCCGCAATGGGCTGGCACGTGTGAAGCGCGTGCACGATGAGGGCGGCGACGAAGTTCGCGTATTGGTGCAAGGCGGCGTCTACCAAAGCGCGAGCTATGTTGGCGATCGTTGGGCGGAGCCAGTCTTTGCGTACTATCGTGCATTTGACGATGTGTTTGAGGCCGAGGACGCAATGCGTGATGCTTACGGGCATGGTATCGACCGTATGCTCATGCTGGGCGGCGGCGGGTTTGCCTATCCCAAGTTTGCGCTGATGTCGCACGAGGGCCTGCGCATGGACGTCATCGAGTATGACGGAGAGATAACGCGCTTGGCGCGCCGTTGGTTCTATCTGGATGAACTGGAGCACGCGGTGGGCGATCGCCTGCGGGTGATTACCGCTGAGGCTCGCTCGTATCTGGGTGTGACGAGCGTGGGCCATCGTCGCTACGACGTGGTCGTGAGCGATTGCTTTGGCGGTGCCGAGCCCGTGCGCGAGCTGGCGACCGTTGAGGCGCTGCGCCTGGTGCGGGGCAGCCTGAACCCCGGGGGTATCTACGTGGCCAATATCGTGAGCGCAAACGAGGGGAGCGATGTGACGTTCCTTCGCGACTGCGCTGCCGCGGCACTCGAGGTATTCGTCCACGCCTGGGTGGTCCCATGTGGCGATGCGAAGTTCAGCGGCGAGGAAAACTACCTGCTCATCGCCAGCGACGGCGACTACGCCTTTGCCGAAGCCGTGCCCTTCGACACCGACTTCCTCGGCGCCGTCCTTCACGACAAGTAAGTCTCCCCGTCCCAAAAAAGACTGGTCTTAGGCGTGGTCGCGCCAGCCGTGAACGCGCTGCTTCATGCCCTCTATGTCGAGCACGCCTTCGGCAAAGCCCTTGCGCACAAGCTCTTCGGGAACAAACTCGTCGTAGCGGTCAAAGTAAGGCACCTCGCCAGGATAGACGAGCTCGATGGGATCGAAGTCCTTTTCGGCCTCGGCGGCGAGCACCTCAAAGAACGTCTCCTCGTCGGCCTTCATCTTAAACTGCATAAAGTACGGGCGTGACGGGTCGAGTCCGCGAAGGCCCAGCTCAGCGGCGCATTTGATTTTAAGCATGCGCTCGAGTGCTAGGAAGGCGTAGCTGCCCAACCAGGGGAAGAGCACCCAGGTGTCGCCACCCAGGTTGATGAGCGGCTTAGTTCCCGCGCCCGAAATCTCGGCGGTATGACGAGCCTGCGCCAAGCGAGCCCGTGCGTTACCCATAAGGTACGGATATGCTGCGTGCTCAGTGAGCGCTTGGCGCATGCGCTCGAGCACATGCGTGTTAATGTCGCCGGGGCAGTCGCCAAAGTAGGCCGGCACCCGGCCCTTGACCTGCGTGGCAAAGACAGTGTGGCGCTTCCAGTCCACTTCCTCGACAATCCAGCAGTGTCCGGCGATGGCGATGCGCTCACCGGGCGGGGGCGGATTAACGATCGTGCCCAGCTCAGCCGATTCGCTCCGGACGGTAAACTCCTCGTTTTCCTGGAACACGGCGTAGAACTTAAAGTTGTTGATGATGCGCTCGCCCGCGAGACCCACGATGAGCCCGCCACCTTCGGTGACCTGGATATGGTCGATCTTAATGAGGTGACGTAGCAGCACACGGTAATCGTCTGCCGAGACACGGTGGAAATAGCTGAGCGTGAGCACGCGCTGGGCAAGTTCGGCCGGCGTGAGCTCGCCGGTGCTGGCGAGGGTCGACATAGTCTGGTGATAGAGCAGGCTGTAGGGGAGACGATCGAGCTCGGGTGGCTCGACCCACTTTTCCTCGCGATAGAGTTGTACGAGCGCGATACCCTGCAGGAGCTTCCAGGGAATGGTTTCGGGCATCATCGTGCGCGGCTCGGGCTCTTCCTCGCGCATGACAAACCACATCTCGGGCGGAAGATCGCGACGGCCTGTGCGCCCCATGCGCTGCAAAAAGGAGCTGACGGTAAACGGCGCGTCAATCTGGAAGGCGCGCTCCAGGCGGCCGATATCGATACCGAGCTCCAACGTAGAGGTGGTGACGGTTGTCTGCGTCTGCTCCTCGTCGCGCATGAGCTCCTCGGCCGTCTCGCGTAGCGATGGCGAAAGATTGCCGTGATGGATGAGAAAACGGTCGGGCTCGTGCCGGCTCTCGCAGTAGCTGCGCAGCATGGAGCACACGGCCTCTGCCTCCTCGCGCGAGTTGGCAAAGACCAGGCATTTGCGACCGCGCGTATGCTCAAAGATATAGCCCATGCCGGGGTCGGCGTTGTCGGGCGCCGTGTCGGTGGGGTTGAGAAGCGCCTGCTCGGTCGCTCGTGGGATGTCGACTTCGCCCTCGGGGGCCGAGGAAGTGCGACGGTCTTTGGGAGCGGCCTTGCCCCGCGCCTGCTCACGACATTGACGGTGTTCTTCCTGTGTAAGCTGTCCGCTGTGGCACATGTCTTGTCCGGATGCGGGCAACGCCGCGGGCGCCGCCGTCTCAATACGCTCGCAAGCAAGCACCTCGGCTTCTTGTGGACCTGTGCCTACGAATCCTCGTTGCTGAGCCTGGGGGCCCGAGTTGTAGAAGTGCTCCATGGAGATGCGCCACACGCGGCGCGGTTCCCCAAAGCGGGGGATAACGCAGTCGCGCCCCGTTCCCTGCGAGAGAAAGACGCCCGTGCGCTCGGGGTCGCCGATGGTGGCAGAAAGGCCGATGCGTCGGGGCTGCACGCCTGCCATGCGTGAGAGACGCTCGATAAGGCAGAGCGTCTGCCCGCCGCGGTCGCCGCGCATGAGCGAATGGACTTCGTCGATAACCACATAGCGCAGGTCGCAAAACATGCGCGGGATCGCCATGTGCTTATGGATCAGGAGCGCCTCGAGCGACTCGGGCGTAATCTGTAGGATGCCGCTCGGTTTTTTGATGAGTTTGGCCTTGTGTGATTGCGAGACATCGCCATGCCAGTGCCAGACGGGGATATCGGCTTCTTCGCACAGGTCGTTGAGGCGGACGAATTGGTCGTTGATGAGCGCCTTGAGGGGGCCAATGTAGAGGGCGCCCACGCTTGCGGGCGGGTTCTCCCAAAACTCGGTCAGGATGGGAAAGAAGGCTGCCTCGGTTTTGCCGGAAGCCGTGGATGCCGTCAGGAGCACATTATCTTGCGTGTTAAAGATGGCATCAGCTGCTGCAACCTGGATAGAGCGTAGGCTCTCCCAATCGTGGGAGTAGATGAAGTCTTGGATAAACGGGGCGTAGCGGTCAAAGGCGTTCACGGGGCCTCCTTTCAACAACGAATCTCTCAACGCGGCTGGCAACGGCTTGCTGCATTACTGCTTCAACGTTTGCCCAGATAAAACCTGCCAAAATAAACCTGTCCCTTTTTGGTAGGTTAGATGGTGAACTCGGCGAAGTTGCGGTCGCCGCCTGCGGTGCCGGTGTCGCCTGTTGCGGCTGCCGGCGCCAGCGCGTCGCCGCCGACGCTTTGCAGCAGCTCGGCCACATTTGCATCGGGGTTCTGACACAGGATATCGAGCAGCTCGATAAAGTCACGGATAACCTCACGCGGCGTCAAGTGCGTATCGGTTCCCACGCGGCCGAACTCAATCTTGAGAAAGTCCACCAAGTCGTTTTCGGCAAGCGTGGGCGTCCAGCCAAAGTAGCCGGCATGGATCTGCATGAGTTTTTCGATGAGCACCAGTAGCTCCTCGTAGGTGAGTGGCTGCAGGCGGATGATGGGCGCGAGCATGTCCTTAAGGTCTTCGCGCGCAAAGCGGCCCTGAGCGAGTCGGCTGCGCAGGGCCTCGTAGGAGAACACGCCGCGGCGGCGGTCTTCGATGGAGGTTGGCGTGCCGCCCATGATCATGCCCAGGTACTGCGCCTTGCCCTGGAGCGTGTCGTTGTACATAGTCAGGATCTTCTCGTAGTTGTATTGGCGCGTGATGGCGTTGGGAATCTTATACAGATTCACGAGCTCGTCGATGAGCACCAGCATGCCCTTGTAGCCACTGCAAACCAAAAAGCGCGCAATGAGCTTAACGTAGTCGTACCAGTCGTCATCGCTGATGATGGTCGAGGAGCCCAGCTCGGCGCGTGCCTCGCTCTTGGTGCGGTATTCGCCGCGAATCCATTTGGTCACGCGGCTCATGGTCTCTTCGTCGCCCCCGGATGCGGCCATGCGATAGCGGCGGAGCATGCGGGTGAAGTCGAAGCCGTGGACCATCTCCTCGAGCGGGGCCAGTTGGGCATTGACGACCGACTCGTCGACGTCGGCACACGAGGCGACCCAGCGATCCAGAATAAGGTTGAGCGCACCGCCCTCGGGGCGCGTCTTGGTCGATATATTGCGGATGAGCTCGCGGTAGGTGGCAAGGCCCTGTCCCTGACCGCCCTGCAGGCGGCGCTCGGGCGACAGGTCGGCATCAGCGACGACGAATCCCTCGCCCATGGCGTGCGTGCGGATAGTCTGGAGCAAAAAGCTCTTGCCGGCGCCGTAACGACCGACCAGAAAGCGGAAGCTCGCGCCACCGTCGGCGATGAGACTCAGATCGGTGAGCAGGGCGCGGATCTCGACCTCGCGCCCTACGGTGATGTAAGGAAGGCCGATGCGCGGGACCACGCCGCCCTTGAGCGAGTTGAGAATGACGGCAGCGACGCGCTTGGGCACGCGAGGTGCTGCGGATGCGGTATCACTCATGGTCTAGGTATCCTCTCACGTCTGCTTCGTAGTCCTCGATAATCTGCGGCCCTGCTGCGCTAAATTCAATTACGGTGTCGCCCACCAGGTCAAAGAGCGCCTCGTTGATGGTATCGACGAGCATGTCCTCGCTCTGCTCCGATTGCACTACCGCCGATTCCGCCTGTACTGCGTTGTGCTCGAGCAGCGCGCGGAGATAGGCGTCTGCGGCGGGCGCGAGTTCGTTTGTGGCGTCAGCGGGCGTAGCAGCTGCGAACGCGGGCGTCGGCGCGAGAAGCGGTGCCACGACACCAAACTGTTCGGTGGATATGGTCGGCTCGTCGGACTCGTCCTGCCCTGCGGCCGCCGCGACCGCCTCGACCGTCGCGTCGGCTACGGGCTCGGCTTCCGGTTGCCCTGAGTCCGCTGCCTCGGCTTCTGCGGACGCGCCGTCCTCGCGTTCCTCGTCGATCAAAAGCGCTTCGCGCGTTTGTGCGGCAGCGCTCCGAATGTGCCCCAGCTGGCTCAGATCGATATCGATCTTGACGGGCTGGTGTGCGGCGTCCCACGAAAGCCATGCCACAATCTCGTCATCGATAATCTTGGCCAGATATTTGGGGACCTTTTCTTCCTTCAGGGGATGGGCGGGGTCCAGGGCCAGGCGCAGGCGTTGGTCGCAGGCGCGCATCATCTCGCCAAGTTTGCTGCTCTTTTGTCTGCTGCCGTGAATCCGCATGCATTCCCAAAAACCGTTTTGGCAACGGTAGATATGGATGGGGTCCAGACGGTATTCGCAGTCCTCGTGGCGCTCGGGCGCAAAGAATACGGCCGAGGCAAACATGGTGTAGGGCATTGCCGTCTCCTCCCCAAATAAACTTGCCACGATGCCGGTCTTTCGGTGCGTGTCATAGTAGCGCGCCATGCGGACATACACGGCGCACGCCACGTGGCGCAGATCGCGGTGGTGGCTGCGGTCGAGCCGCGAGCTACTTAGGTTGTACGTGGAGAGGGCGTTGATGGCGGCCATGAGTCGCTCCTCGCGCACCTCATCGGGCGGAAGGGGGAGCGTGGGCTCGGAGGTTTTGCGACGCTTAGGGGTCTGGCCGGACGGTGCCGGTACAAGGTCTCGTGCCGCGCGCCGCAGTTCGATAAGGGCGTTATCGAACATGACGGTTTTAGAGTCGCGAAGCAGCTTGGGGTCGAGCCCGTGGAACACGGCGTAATCTTGCAGCCACACGCGCGCAAACCGGTCGATGCCGGGCTCGAAGGCGCGATAGACATCCCAAAAAGCCTTGATCTTGTTAAAACCATCGAGTGGATTATCTACGCCAATGCCGCAGATCAGCTCATAGAGATACAGAAAGGCAAAGGACGTAGACGTTTCCTCGACGGTTCCGCGGCGCACTTGGGCACGCCAGGTAAAGTAGCCGCGCAGTTGCCGGTCGCTCATGGCGTTGTAGGTGGGAAAGTACGACTTAAAGGTGCCGTTGTAGGGACAGTCGTCCTCAAAGCCGGCCATCAGCAGGCCCTGGCGGTAAAAAAGCTCGGCTTCCGAAAGCCAGCGGCCCGCACCGCCCTTGGGGTCATCCTGCCAGCGCGATATCTCGCGCATTTTACGGTACTGGTCGGGGAGGAAATTCTGCATCTGTCGGCCGGTTTTGAGAATCGGCTCGTCTGCGTAGGTTTCGTTTGAGAAGCGGGCGGACTGATGGGTCCGGGCCTCGGCCATAATGCGCTCGATGAGCATCTTGATGTCCTGGTCGGCCACCGCTCCTCCTCTCGAACGCAGCTACGGTGACCTCATATCATAGCACAGCATCAAACAGATGTTCGAGATACCGCTGCGTTGATAGATTTAGAACAGGAGGGCGTATATGACGGCGATGACGACGGAGGGAAGCATATTGGCCGTGCGGAAGGTCTGAGGACGGATGAGGTTGACGCCGACGCAGAAGATGAGCATGGAGCCTACGAGCGAAAGGCTGTTGAGGGCTGCTGTGGTCATGATGGGGGAGAGCGCGCCGGCAAACAACGTGATCGTCCCCTGGAACACGGCGACGGGCAGGGCGGAGAAGATGCAGCCGCGGCCAAGCGAGGCCGTCATGGTGCAGACGATGATGCAGTCCAGTGCGCCCTTGAGGGCAAGCGTTGACCAGTCGCCGAGCAGGCCGTCCTGGATCGATCCCACAATGGCCATGGCGCCGATGCACACGGTGAGTGAAGTCGAGACAAAAGCGTTGGTGAACTCGTTATCGCCCTCACTGCCAGTCTTGCGCTTGAGCCATTCGCCAAGGTTCTCGATGGAGGCCTCCAAGTTGATGGCCTCGCCGATGAGCGAACCGAGCGCAAATGAGACGATGAGCATGGTGGTACCGGTGGTCGCTAGCGCCTTTCCATCGATGATGAGCATCTTTTGCATGGTGCCGCCCAGGCCGATAAACAGGACGCACAGCCCCGATGCTTTCATGAGCGTGTCTTGGATGCGCGGTGTAATGAAGCGGCCGCCCGCTAATCCCAAAAGACCGCCCGCAACTAAAAGCGCAACGTTGATGATTGTTCCCAAGCCCGGCATGAGCCCTCCTGTATTGATGCCAACGTGGCAATCGTAGCAGAACGAAATGCGAGGCACATCGCGACTCATCTAATACGTTATATAAGTGGTATTAGGAATGATGCGCAGCATTTAAGCCTCAGGTGGTTGTCGGGACATAGGGGTAGTAGTCAAAGCGCAGTGTCATAAGCCGCTGCGGGGATTCAATAGCCGCGGCGATGATATTGGCATCGCGGGCACGATCAAACCCTTCGAGTTCGATCTGATACGAGACGTCTTGCATAATGTCCAGACGTCGCCAGGCTAGAAGTGTGTCGCCATCGAATTCCAAGGTCTTGCCTCCGTCTGGGGCAACGGCGTATAGACGCAGTTTAGCGGTGGTTGCAGGGTCGACAACCGTGACCTTTTTAATTTCGTTTCGAGTATTCTTGGCGCCCAACAAGGTGAGCAGTGTTGGGGCCACGACCTCGCCCGATGGCAAAAAGACGACTTCGATGGATTCGGGAAATGCGATGATGGCCGACTTGCGGACGGGCTGATTGGCGGCGGCAACTTCGATGTTTGCAGCATCGATGACCTCTGTGTGGTCGAGGGCGGCAAGCACGCAGCAGTTACCTTCATCGATCTCCTGAGGATCAGCAAGCCCCAGACTGTCCGCGAGCTCGGGATCGTTTGGACCGGTAGCGGGCTCATTCGGTGCTTCGAAAGAAGCTGGGACGCTGTTTGTCGGCGACGGCGTGTCGCCCGCACCTGCTTCTTTGTCCGTGCTCTCTTCTTGTATGGTTGCGTTGATGGGTTCGTCGTTTGAGGGGAGCGTCTTGGCGTCAAGCGCGGAGGGGACAATCCCGACGGCTCCGGATCCGTTCCACTCCATCTCGAGAAGCGCCGGGTCGGCAAGAATGCGTTGCCTGCCTAGCGTGTGGGTATCGATCGCAATAGGGCCTGCCTCCGTCCCGCGCGTAAGGCTGAGCGATCCGGCTGGCTTCTCGAAATGAATGTCTGTGTCTTCGGTGCTGGCGGCGTAGAACAGCAGGGATGCTTCTCCCGCCGCGATGGCATCGGTGCCCGCCTTGGTCAGCCGCAGCGATGCCGTGAATGAGAGGGTGGGCTGCACATCGTCTGCATTCGCGGCGGCGCAGCCCAGACATATACCGCCTCCTTTCTCGAAAAACGCACCGTCGAAGGCGACCTTCGCTCCGTTCGCCGAGTCATCGACCGAAGCGATATCGATGCGCAACCCCAAATCGCACGGATCGCCATCTGCATCGAGCACAATCGAGCGCCACGTGCAGACGGCGCACCCCGCCTGGGAGCCGTTTGCCTTGTTCGAACGATTGATATCCACGACTATCGAGCCGTCCGTATTACGACGAAGGCATCCCGAGGTTGAGATTGCGGCCTGTGCGAACGAAAAACGCTTGCACGCAATGGCGCTCGACGGATTTGGTGCGGAGCTTAGGGCTGCTGGTAAGGAGTCTGCCATGACGGGAGTCGCCCAAGCGGCGACAGGCGTTCCGGTTGCGAGCGCGCCGCAGAGTGCGACGAGGGGCAAAAGGTTCTTCGATGCCATGGGGTCTCCTTAGCTAATTTAGTGCGGCCTGTCCGTGTTTCGTTTCTGGCTGCGTTTGATGTGCAGACCGAGGCCGGCGGTTCCCGCGCCTGCTGTCGTGGCGCCTGCTGCCAAGAGCCATCGTCTGTCGTCTGTCTGTGCCAACGGTTCCTTGCAGTTGCCGCGGTCGAGCTCCGAGAGGTCGACCGTCACCTGCGTGGCGGCCTGCGCCTGTTCTTGCTGGGCAAAGGCCATGGCTGGCCCAAACGCTAGGATACTGACGGCGGTGGCCAGGGCGACGGCCTTATGCCGTGTGCGCACCGGGCTCGACCGTCCAGGTGATCGTTGCAACTTGATCGCCTTCGCCGGTTACGCGGAAGATGTCGCGCGTGACGCGGGCGACGTTTCCGCTTGTCTTGAGCTTAATTTTGTCCGTGCCGCCGGCAATGCCCTGGTAGCCCATGTCGAAGGCTGCATTCTTGGAAAGATCGAGGCCCGTTTCCTGCATTGCGGCGCTGGCGTTCTGGAGTGCGCCGTCGGGGCCGACCTTAAAGTCGATGGAATTCTGCGCGGTTCCGGCCTTGGCGTCGGCGGCAATGGTCCAGGTGTTCATGGCGTCGATCTTCATGTTGGTGACATGGATGCCGTAGGCCGAATGATTGTCGATGGTGGTCGCGTCTTCTGAGGGGCCCTGAAGCGTGCCGTCGGCCTTGGCGACGAAGGGAATAACCGTCGGAACTTTGAACTCTACGTTGTCGATCTCGGTCCTGACCATTACTTTCGTTGTTCCAGCGCGCCCGGCTGCCATAGCTGGCGTCGGGGCGGCGCCCATTGCGAGCGCGAGCGCGAGCCCTGCGCCCACGACGAGCGCTCTGGCTCCGTTCATGTTCCTGGTGATGTCCATGGTCGTTCCTTTCTATTCGCCGCGGGCCGTCCCCGCGATGATTGGACGAATGCTGATGAATTGCGCGCGGTGCCGCGTCGGCTGAAAAAGCTAGTTCTCGGTTTGCTCAACCCGTACCTTGACACGTGTCGGATTGCCGTGGCTGTCGAGGGTCTTGGCATCGAGTGCCTGAATCTCGATGTATGCCTCGCCTTCTTTGATGTCGCCGGCGGGGCACGTCTCGATTGTCTTGCCGGTCTCGACCACACCGGATTCGTACATGGTCTCGTCGTTTTGGATGACGCGGAATCGCTGGGGAAATTTATTGTCTTGGACGTTTTGCACGTTGACGCGCAGCTTGCCGTCCTCCTGTAGCTGAGCGACCGGCGCGACCGAAATCGTCATCATGTTGTCGCGGACGATGGCATCGAGCTCATCTTGGATTTCTTGTCGCGATTTGCCCTCTGCCGTCGTGACTGAGGCGCCCGCTTCGGGCACGGGCTGCGACTGCCAGGCGTATAGCCCTACGGCGATGAGGGCGCAGACGATAGCCAGGCAGACAACGACGAGTTTCTTGCGACGCCCCAGTCCTGCGAGGCGGGGCGGCTTCTTCGCACTCATGCGGCGTCCTTGGTGGTGTAGACACGTGCGAACGTGGACGGGTCCGCTCCAAAGAGCATGTGAAGCATCAGGCGGCGCGAGTAGATGAGCTCGTCAAAGTCGTGAGGGAGCTCGATGTCGTGGATACGCGCGATGTGGTGGGCGAGCGCCGAGAACGACTCGGGGTCGCAGATAACATCGGTGGTGACGTGGTAGACCGCCGTATCGGGGAACGCCTCTTCGTCGAAAGGCAGGAGATAGGGATCGTCGTCGACCTCGATGGCGACGCCGTACTGGGGCCAGTAATATGCCATGGGAACCTCCCTGCTTCTGGGGCCAAAACTTCTATCGGTTTTGGCTGTCGACGCCGACCGTATCAGCCGCTACTTGACCAATTTCTGACCAAATGCTTGACGGATTGACATCTCCGCAGGTAAAAGGTGGAAAAAATTACTTCAACTTTTTTCGAGCGACAATCGAGCGGTCGGCGACGGCGGGGCGATATGTGTCAAAAGCATCGTCTGCCGAGGAAATCCAGCCGCTCGCCGAATTGCACGAACGTAAAAATCGCCAATTATGGAGACGGTCTCGAACACGTCGACGAAACGATGCGGTAACATCTCCCTGCAAACACTGTAGTTAGCTAAAGGGGGAGTTCGCGTGTCTGCAACCATCAAACCCTTCACCGACGAGTTCGAAGAGTATGGCCGCGATGAATCTCGCGCATCGGGCGAAGCATCGAGCATCTCGTTTCCGACAACGGAAAACGAGGTCCGTGCCATTTTGGAAAAGCTCCATGCCGAGCGTGTCCCGGTAACGGTTCAGGGCGCCCGAACCGGCCTTGCCGCCGGTGCCGTGCCCCACGGCGGGCATATCCTCAATACTTCCCGTATGAATCGCTACTTGGGCCTTCGCCGCGATGAACAAGGCCAATTTTTGCTGCGCGTGGAGCCGGGCGTTGTGCTCTCGGAGCTGCGCAAGCAGCTGAGCAAGAAGATGCTGCCGACCGCTGGTTGGGACCAGGCATCGCTTAAGGCCTACGATGAGTTTCAAGAGGCCCCCGAGCAGTTCTTTCCCACCGATCCCACTGAGGCGTCTGCCTGTCTGGGCGGCATGGCGGCATGTAACGCCTCCGGTGCCCGCAGCTACGCCTACGGCCCCATGCGCCCACATATCACGGGACTCCACGTCGCGCTGGCTGATGGCGATTTGCTTGAGCTCCAGCGCGGCGAGGCTTTTGCCCAGGGCCGCCACCTGTCGCTCGTGACGGCAGCAGGCCGTGCACTCGAGCTCGATCTTCCCGACTACACCATGCCCAAGACCAAAAATGCTTCGGGCTATTTCGTTGCTGAAGATATGGATGCCATCGATCTGTTTATCGGCGCGTGTGGCACAATCGGCGTCATAACCGAGCTCGAGATTGCCCTGCAGGCGGCGCCTGCGGTCGTTTGGGGCGTGAGCTGTTTCTTTGACAGCGAAGACAAGGCCGTGTCCTTCACCGATTCTGTGCGTCCCGTCCTGCCCCACGCGGCTGCCATCGAATATTTCGATGCGGGCGCCCTGGATATCCTGCGTCGTCAGCGTGAGCAGTCGACCGCGTTCGCCTCGCTGCCGGCGCTCGACAAAGAGGCCAAGGTCTGTGTCTACGTGGAGCTCGACTGCGACGACGAAGTTCAGGCGACTGAGGAGCTGTATCACTTGGGGTGGGTACTAGAGCTTGCGGGCGGCAGCGACGATGCGACATGGGTCGCGCGCACCGAGGTCGATCGCGAGTGCCAGCGGTTCTTCCGCCACGCGGTGCCCGAGAGCGTCAACATGCTTATCGATGAGCGCCGCCGCATGGATCCCACCATCACCAAGCTGGGCTCGGACATGTCGGTGCCCAACGCACGCTTGGGCGATGTCATCGGCCTTTATCGCCGCACGTTAGCCGAAAGTGGGCTTGAATCTGCTGCCTGGGGGCACATCGGTAACAACCATCTGCATGTGAACATCCTGCCGCGCGACGCGCAGGACTACCGTCGCGGTGGCGAGCTGTTTGCCCAGTGGGCTGCGGAGGTAACGGCTATGGGCGGTGCCGTTTCTGCCGAGCACGGCGTCGGCAAGATCAAGGCGGGCTTCTTGGAGACGATGTACGGCCACGAGGCCATGGTCGAGTCGGCGCATCTCAAACTCCAGCTCGATCCTGCCGGCCAGCTGGGTCGCGGCAACCTGTTTACGGAGAAGCTCTTGGATGAGCTCGTCCAGAAAGGGGGCGCGTGAAGATGAGTGATTTTCATATGGTGGTGTGCGTCAAGGCGGTGCCCGGAAGCACCGAGGTCAAGATGGACCCCAAGACCAATACTATCGTGCGTGATGGCAAGCAGGCGGTCGTTAATCCCTTCGATGCAAGTGCTCTCGAATGTGCGCTAGCGCTGAAGGACGACTTTATCGGCTTTGGCATGGACGTGCGTGTGACGGTGGTGTCGATGGGCATCCCCGCGACCGAATCGCTGCTGCGCGACTGCATCGCCCGCGGTGCCGACGACGCGCTGCTGCTGACCGATCGCGCCTTTGCGGGCGCCGATACCCTAGCCACCACCTATGCCCTCAAATGCGGCATCGAGGCACTCGATGAGGACTTTGACCTGCTCATCTGCGGCAAGATGGCAGTGGACGGCGATACGGCCCAGATCGGCCCCGAGCTGGCCGGCGCCTTTGGGGTCCCCTGCGTGACCGACGTGAGCTGTGTGCAGAGCGCGGGATTTACGACGTGTGGCTCGCTGGCGCTCGTTCACGGCTGCGATGCCGGCGAGGAGACGGTGTACCTGGAGATGCCGTGTGCGATGACGACCGCCAAGGAGATTGGCCAGCTGCGCATGCCGAGTATTGCCGGTATTCGCGCGGCCGAGGATGCAGACGTGCGTGTGGCCAGCGCTGCCGACGTAAACGCCGATCCCTCGCGTTGCGGCCTTGCCGGATCACCGACGCAGGTCGTGCGCTCGTTTGTGCCCGACCGTGACCAAACGTGCGAGGCCGTTGAGGGAACGGCGTCCGAGCAGGCGGTAAAACTTGCCAAGATTATTGAGGGGATGGCATAGATGAGCGGGCTGATTATCGATAGCGAAGCCTGTATCGGCTGCGGTCGCTGCGTTCGCGCCTGCGCCTCGGGCGGCATTGTGGTGGAGGGTGAGCGCCCCAATCGCTGTGCCCGCGTAACCGACGGCTGTATCCTGTGCGGTGGGTGCGTCGACGCCTGCCCCGTCAACGCCATCTCGATTGAGCGCGACGAGGCCGCCGGCGCGGCAGACCTTGACGCATATCGAGACATCTGGATCTTCGTGCAGACTGACGAGCACGATGCCGTTGCATCCGTGGCCTTCGAGCTCATGGGCAAGGGGCGCGAGCTTGCCGATGCCCGCGGCTGCCGTCTGGTGGCACTGGTCGGCATGAGCCCCGAGGGCTCACTCGGGGACCTGGAGCATCTGATTTGCGCCGGTGCGGACGAAGTTCTGGTCTGTCGTGACGAGCGCCTGCGTCAGAACGACGCGGAGGTCTACGCTCGCTTGATCTGCGATTTGGTAGCCGAGCGCAAGCCCGAGGCCATTCTGTACGGCGCGACCGCCTTTGGTCGCGAGCTGGCGCCCGGTGTGGCCGTGCGCTTGCAGACGGGTCTTACGGCCGATTGCACGGTGCTTTCTATGGATACGGAGACGGGTCTGCTGCAGCAGACGCGCCCGGCGTTTGGCGGCAACCTGATGGCCACCATTATCTGCCCCAACCACCGTCCTCAGATGGCAACGGTGCGCCCCGGCATCTTTAAGGCGCCCGAGTTTGACTATAGCCGCTCCGGCACGATTACCCAGGTAGTGCTTGCGGATGACGTTAAGGCCCGCGTCGAGATCTCGATTCCCGCCGAGGAGTGGGGACAGCAGGCCTCAATTGCCGATGCCGAGCGTCTGGTCGTGGTGGGCCGCGGCATCGGCTCCAAGAAGAATCTGCCCCTGATGCGAAAGCTCGCCGATGCCCTGGGTGCCGAGCTTGGTTGCACGCGTCCCATTGTGGAGGCAGGCTGGTTGGAGTATCGCCACCAAATTGGCCAGACGGGTGTATCGGTCTCGCCCAAGCTTCTCGTGAGTATCGGTGTTTCGGGCGCCATCCAGCATCTTGCCGGCATCGGTGGGGCGGAGTGCATTATCGCCATCAACGAGGACCCGGATGCCCCCATCTTTGGTGCTGCCCAGTACAAGGTTGTCGGTGATGCCGTCGAGGTCGTCGAGGAGCTGCTGGCCCAGTTTGAGCGCTAGGCACGCGCCAGCCAGTCGCGCATCTCGTCCTTTAGGCGGCTCCAGGTTGCCTGCGTGGCGGGGTCGGTAAAGGGCCGCGTAATGCCAAAGGGCGCGTCGAGCAGGCGGTAGATATCGCCTTGCTCGCGCGCCAGCGCGCGGCTTGCCGGATAGACGAGCTCAAACATAAAGCAGATAAGCCCCACCAAGAAGTCGGCGGGCTCATCGCGCTCATCGCGCGCGACGCAGCGGTGCTCGTCAAAGGCGGTAAGCGCCGGTGTCGAGAAGTGGCTGGCGAGAAACGTGTCCTCATCCACCTTGAGGACGGTGTCGACGGTGCTGTCGGCGATGGTGCGCATAATGTCGATCTTGTCGCCATCGCGCACGATGTCGCAGAAGCTCCGCGTGCGCTCGTCGAGCTGTGCGGGTAGACGGAAATCGCTGTGATAGGCGATGCTCGCTCGGATGAGCTCATCTTCTGCCGGGTCATCGATAAAGTCGCGGATGCTCATTACGGCGGGTGCATCGGCGGGATTCTCGCCAAAGAGGACCTCGATGCCCAGCACTGCATGGCTCATGCTCTCGGCGTCCTTAAAGGTGTCCCAGCGTCGCAGCTGCTCAAAGCGGCCCATATCGTGCAGCAGGCCGCAAAGCCATGCCAGGTCAATATCTTCTGACGACCAGCCCTGCTCGCGCGCTACGGCATCGCATGCCTCGGCCACGTGGTACGTATGCTCGATTTTGAGCGCGATGCGTGGGTTGGTGGCGTCGTAGGCATCGGTGTAGCTTTTGAAGGCCGCGCGCGCCCGGTCTCGATCGATAGCTGTCATAATGACTTCCTAAAAAGTTGTGTCTTTCGATCCGGTGGCAATTGTAGGTGAACTTTATTGCCACCGGTTGATATTTCTGCTGCGTTGCAAGGCGCGCTGCAGACGACTTACCAGAATGGGAGTGGCATGGTCCTTAGGATCTTTAAAATCGTCTGGCCAGTGATGCTTACCTATGTTGCAATAGGCGCGCCGTGCGGAATGATCATGGGGCAGACGGGAATGGAGCCCTGGATGGTCTTTGCTCTGAGCAGCACGTTTGTGACGGGCAGCGGCCAGTTTATGATCTGCAATCTTTGGCTGGCGGGCGTACCGGCACCTTCGATTATCGCGAGCGTCGCCGCCATCTCCTCGCGCTTCGCTCTTTACTCGGCATCGATCGCACCCCATCTGGCGGGCGCCTCGAAGCGTCAGACGCTGGCTGTTGCCGCGACGCTCACCGAGGAGGCATACGGCATCTCGCTTGCCAAGCTGGTTGAGGGGGAGGATTGGGGCCCGCGCGAATCCTTCGTGCTCAACGTGATCCTCATCGCGACATGGGGCGCTTCGTGCACGATGGGTGCCATCGTCGGTGCCGTTGTCGATGTTCCCACCGCTATTGCGAGTTTCGTCTGCACGTCGCTCTTTATCTGTCTACTCTTTTCGCAGCGGCTGTCGCGCGGCAACGTTGTCGCGGCGGTTTCGGGCGCGGTGTCCGTCGCCGTATGCAAGTTCTTGGGCCTCACGAATATTGCCGTGCCGGCAAGCGTCGTGGTCGGCATTGCCATTGCGCTGGCGTGCGATGCTGTATTAGACGGAAGAGGTGTCCGCGATGCCCGTTAACGAGTTCTTGGTTCTGTGGCTGTCGTCGTGGGCTGCTATCGCGTTCTTTCGCATCGCGCCGGCGTTTGCCTTGCGCGGGAGAACGCTGTCGCCCCGCATTACCGAGGCCCTGGGTTATATCCCGCCCGCTGCCTTTGCCGCGCTGGTCGCCAACGACTTGGTGAGCCCCGGGGCGTTCGACGCGGGACTCTGGCCTGCCTTGGTTCCCTGGATTGCGGCTGCCGGCGTCGTGGTGGTGGCAATCAGGACAAAGTCGATGTTGTGGTGCTGCGTTTCGGGCATCGTGC
The DNA here is from genome assembly GCF_003439125.1 of Collinsella sp. OM04-5. Classification (GTDB taxonomy): domain Bacteria; phylum Actinomycetota; class Coriobacteriia; order Coriobacteriales; family Coriobacteriaceae; genus Collinsella. The sequence continues at coordinate 105,005 of NZ_QSUU01000001.1, forward strand.
TCTATATCGTTTTGAGCCTCGTATAAGAGCGGGACACGTTTAGCATCCCGGCCAACGAATCCAATTTTTCACCGAGCTGGTCTATTTCTTCTGGTACCATGGTCAAACTTTACTGTAGCAAAGCGTGACGTGGGCTTTTGTACCCCGTCAGCGGAAATGGGGGTTTCATGGCACAGGAAGCGACCGCCAACGAGCAAAAGAAATTCAAGGTCCCGCGCATCCCGGGCGACATCATGATCTATCCGATGATCGTCGGTCTTTTGCTCAACACCTTCTGCCCGCAGGTTTTTGAGATCGGCGGCTTCTTTACGGCTGCCTGCCGCGGTGGCTCCAATACCATCGTCGCCGCGATCCTGCTGTTTGTGGGCGCCGGCATCAGCTTTAAGTCCACGCCGGGTGCCATCAAGACCGGTATCGTCGTGCTGATCCCCAAGCTGGTCGTCGCAGCGGCTCTCGGCCTGGGCGTGGCATATTTCTTTAACGACAACTTCCTGGGTCTGAGCTCCGTGTCTATCATCGGCGGCATCACGTTTTGCAACATGGCGCTCTATACGGGCATCATGGGCGAGTTCGGCGATGAGTCCGAGCAGGGCGCCGTCGGTATCCTGTTCTTTACGGCTGGCCCCGCCGTCACGATGATCATCCTCGGTGTTTCCGGCCTCGCCAACATTCCCATTGGCACCATTATCGGCTCCATCTTGCCACTCGTTATTGGCATGGTTCTGGGCAACCTGTTCCCGTTTATCAAGAACCTGCTGGTTCCCGGTGCCAATCCCGCGATTGCCGTCATCGGATTTCAGCTCGGTGCGTCCATGAGCCTGTCGAGCTTTATCACCGGCGGTATTTCCGGCATCTTGCTGGGCCTTGTCACGCTGTTTGTCGTCGGTCCCATCACCTTTGCGTTCGAGCATCTGTGCGGCGGCAATGGCAAGGCCGCTGTGGCTTGCTCCACCATTGCCGGCACGGCTATGACCACACCGGTTGCCCTCGCCGAGGTCGCACCGCGTTACGCCGAGCTTGCGCCCACCGCGTACGCTCAGATCGCCACCGCCGTTATCATCACGGCGATCATGGCTCCGATTCTGACTGGCTGGGTCGACAAGAAGTTCTGCCAAGGCAAGGAGGATCTGTCGCCTGTCGGTGTCGAGGCCATCGAGGAGGCCGTCGCGACTGACATCGATGGCGAGTAGCAATCGATACCCATCAATGATGCCGGCGTGTGCAATTCGCGCCGTATGGGCGCCCGAACAGAAACTGTTTTGCAGTGATGTTCGGGCGCTCTGCTATTATCCCCTTTACCCCTGCGGAGTAAAGGGGTGTTTATTGCCCTGATTCGAATTGGGCGATTCTGACCACTTGGGTATTGAAGGGATGGCGCTAGTGGTTAAGGCACTCAAGATTGAGATATTCGTGCTATGCATGATTGTTCTTATCGGGCTTGCCGTGCGAAGTCGTCGCTCCTTGTTCTCGAGCACCCAGCAGCTATTGTTTAGCATGCTTGGCTACACCTCTGCCGCGTACATATTATTCGATATGATCTGGACGCTTTCGGACGGTGTGGACGGCACGTTGGGCATTGCTGCCAACTGGATTTCCAACGCGGTTTCGTTTTCGCTCTTTGCTATCGCGTGTCTCATTTGGTTTATCTATTCCGAGACGGTGCAGGGTTCTCGTCTTTTGACCTCGCGCTATAGGGTGGTGCTTGTAGCGTTGCCTACGGCTCTGGTGGTCGTGCTGGCGTTTACCAGTTACTGGACGCACGCCCTGTTCTATATCGATTCGCAGGGCGTGTATCGTCGCGGCTTTGCCTATATGATCCAGCCCATCGTCAGCTACTGTTACGTTATACATACGTCCCTGCATGCGTTTGTGCAATCTCGCAGGGTCGAGAGCCTGCAGACGAAGGCCATCTATCGAACCTTGGCATTTTTCGCCATTCCGGCCCTGGTGGGCGGTACCTTTCAGGTCGTATACTCGGTGCCCGGCCTTTGTGTCGGCATAATGATTAGCATGTTGCTGCTTTACATCATCTACCAGGAGCAGCTCATCTCGACCGACCCGTTGACTGGACTTAACAATCGCAACCGTTTTGAGACCTATATGCTGTCGCTCTTCTCAAATGTGGATCAGGCCGAAGATGTATATCTGCTTATGATGGACGCCGACGGCTTTAAGCAGATTAACGATCGCTATGGGCATGTGGAGGGCGACCACGCTCTTCAGGTCATATCCGCTGCGCTCAAAGAAGCCTGCTCGGCGTCTGGCGGCTTTATCGCACGTTATGGCGGCGATGAGTTCGTGGTGCTCCAAAAGGCGACGGCGGAGCAGGACATCATAAGCCTGTGTGCGGCAATCAACGATGAGCTCGCACGTGCCGACGTGCCGTATCTGTTGCGGATGTCCATCGGCTACGCACGGGTCGGTGACGGTGTCGATACCTGGCAAGACTTGCTTCGCGCTGCCGATGCGGAGCTCTACCGCGTCAAGGCCGAGAAAAAGAAAGCCGGCGTCCAGATACGCTAGAAAAAGGGGCGCACGCTTGCGTGCGTGGTGGCCTTCAGCTCACCGATGTACTCCATTAAACTAAAGTATGTGAATCTCTCTGCTAAATAAGGGCAGTTCGCTAGGCTTTTTTGGGTTTGTTGACGATGATGATGCCGCTGCAGACCAAGAGCAGGGCAACGATGACGGTAACGGGGCTCGTGCCGGCGCCCTCGCCAAGCAGCAGTGCGCTCAGCAGTACGCCAAAGACCGGGTTCATAAACCCAAAGACCGAGACGCGGCTGACGGGGTTGACGGCAAGCAGGCGCGACCACAGCGAGTAGGCGACCGCGGAGATAAGCGCCATGTAGATGATGAGCACGATGGCGGGGACAATCGCCGTGGGGGAGAGCGCGCCACCCATCAAAAAGCCGATGGCGGTGAGGACCAGGCCGCCGACCAAGAACTGCCACCCGGCAAGCAAGACGCCGTCGTGCTTGCGCGAGAAGATGCCGATCAGGCAGGTCGAAAGAGCACCCGCGACAGTGGAGGCTAGGATAAAGCCCTCGCCATCGAGCCTGAAGCCAAAGGTGCCATCTGCGCCCGAGAGGTTGACGAGCGCGACGCCGGCAAAGCCCAGCGCACAGCCAAGCACCTTGGCCGTATTGAGCTTCTCGGTGTGAAATGCCAGGGCGGCAAAGAGGATTGCGAGGAAGTTGGCGCTGGCCTCGATGATGGAGCTCGACATGGCGCTGGCGCGCGAGAGGCCCAGATAGAAAAAGAAGTACTGCCCGATAGTCTGGAAGAGCGACAAGACAAAGATGGGCTTGATGTCGCGAGCCTGCGGAATGAGGGGGCGGCGTTGGGCCGCACTCATCCCAACGATAACCAGGGCGCCGGCAAGCGTGAAGCGCAAGCCCGCAAAGAGCAGCTGCGAGGCGCTATCGTGCGCCGGGATACCAAAGAGTGCGTAGCCGATCTTGATGCAGGGAAAGGCCGACCCCCAGAGCGCGCAACAAACAAGGCAGCCCAGGATGAGTCCGGGCAGGGTGGCGAGATACGGCTTGCGGCTTTCCATGGTGTCCTTCCTGTATGCGCGAAGCAAAAAAGAACCCGCCACCGGGTGTGCCGGTGGCGGGTGTTGTTACCCGAGGGGATTGTACCCGATGGGAAAGCTTTAAGCGAAGTAGGCTACGCCGCTCTCAAAGATCGGCATGAACTTGTCGCCGGGGACATGCTCGGGCACGTTGCGGTACAGGTTGTCGCCGCGACGCTCGGCATGGCCCATCTTGCCCAGGACGCGGCCGTCGGGGCTCGTGATGCCCTCGATGGCAAGTGCGGAGCCGTTGGGGTTGATGGAAAGGTCCATGCTCGGCTTGCCGTCCTCGCCCACGTACTGCGTGGCGACCTGGCCGTTGGCGATCAGCTGGGCGAGCACCTCGTCGTTGGCGACAAAGCGGCCCTCGCCGTGGCTGATGGCGACGGTGTAGGGGTCGTCGAGGCTGCACTGCGACAGCCACGGGGACAGGTTGGACGAGATGCGGGTGCGCACCAGGCGGCTCTGATGGCGACCGATGGTGTTGAACGTCAGCGTGGGCGCATCGGGCGTGGCGTCGACGATGTCGCCGTAGGGCACCAGGCCGAGCTTGACCAGAGCCTGGAAGCCGTTGCAGATGCCCAGCATCAGGCCGTCGCGGGCCTTGAGCAGGTCGCGGACTGCCTCGGTGACCTCGGGAGCGCGGAAGAACGCCGTGATGAACTTGGCGGAGCCATCGGGCTCGTCACCGCCCGAGAAGCCACCGGGGATCATGACGATCTGGCTTGCACGGATGCGGCGGGCGAGCTCGTGGGTGCTCTCGGCGACGGCCTCGGGCGTGAGGTTGTTGATCACGAAGGTGTCGGCCTCGGCACCGGCGGCACGGAAGGCGCGGGCGCTGTCGTACTCGCAGTTGTTGCCGGGGAACACGGGGATGATTACGCGCGGGCGGGCGATCTTGGCGCCGCCGTACACGTGGATATCCTTGGCGCGGAAGTCGATGGTCTCGACCTCGGCGGTCTCGCCGGTGCTGCGGTAGGCGAAGACGCCCTCGATGCCGCTCTCCCAGGCCTCCTGGAGCTCAGCGAGCTCGATGACTTCGGAGCCGGTGTCGATGACATAGCCCTCGACGGTGGTACCCAGGGGCTCGACGACAACGCCGTCGGCGACCTCGGGCAGCTCGGCGTCCTCGGCGAGCTCGACGATAAAGCTGCCGTAGAGCGGGGTGAAGAGGCTCTCCACGTCCACGTCCTCGGCAAGCTCGATGCCGATCTGGTTGCCGACGCACATCTTAAAGAGGCTCTCGACGCCGCAGCCGTAGCCGGGCGTGGAGACGGCCAGGGCGTCGCCGTTGGCGGTGAGCGCCTCGACGGCGTCAAACGCGGCGAGCAGCTGCTGAGCGTCGGGGCGGTAGTCCTCACCATAGGTGGCGGGGGCGATGCGCACGACGCGATGCGTCAGACCCTTGAACTCGGGCGAGACGGCACGGGCGGCCTTGCCCACGGCCACAGCGAAGCTGATCAGGGTCGGCGGAACGTTGAGCTCACCGGCCTCGTCCTCAAACGAGCCGCTCATAGAGTCCTTGCCGCCGATGGCACCGGCACCCAGATCGACCTGGGCCATAAGGGCGCCCAGGACGGCTGCCATGGGCTTGCCCCAGCGCTCGGCCTCGGTGCGCAGACGCTCGAAGTACTCCTGGAAGGAGAGATAGGCACGCTTGTGCTCAAAGCCGGCAGCCACGAGCTTGGCGATGGACTCAACCACGGACAGGTAGGCGCCCGCAAACTGGTCGGCCTCCATCAGGTAGGGGTTGAAGCCCCATGCCATAGCGCTCGCCGTGGTGGTCTCGCCGTCCACGGGGAACTTGGCAACCATGGCCGAGCTCGGGGTGAGCTGCGTCTTGCCGCCAAAGGGCATGAGCACGGTTGCGGCACCGATGGTGGAGTCGAAGCGCTCGGACAGGCCCTTGTTGGAGGCGACGTTGAGGTCAGTGACAAGCGAGGTCATGCGCTCGGCAAGCGTGGTGCCGGCCCAGCTGGGCTGCCACACGCTGCGGGCACAGACGTGGGCGACCTGGTGCTTGGGCGCGCCGTTGGAGTTGAGGAACTCGCGGGACAGATCGACGATGGCGACACCGTTCCAGGCCATGCGCATGCGCGGCTCGGCGGTAACCTCGGCGATAACGGTCGCCTCGAGGTTCTCCTCGGCGGCGTAGCCCATGAACTCCTCGACGTCACCGTCGGCGACGGCGCAGGCCATGCGCTCCTGGGACTCGGAAATGGCGAGCTCGGTGCCGTCCAGGCCGTCGTACTTCTTGGTCACGGTGTCCAGGTCGACATACAGGCCGTCGGCAAGCTCGCCCACGGCGACCGAGACGCCGCCGGCGCCAAAGTCGTTGCAGCGCTTGATCAGGCGGCAGGCGTCGCCGCGGCGGAACAGACGCTGCAGCTTGCGCTCGACCGGGGCGTTGCCCTTCTGGACCTCGGCGCCCGAGGTCTCGATGGACTCGGTGTTCTGGGTCTTGGAGGAGCCGGTGGCGCCGCCGATGCCGTCACGGCCGGTGCGGCCGCCCAGCAGGATGATCTTGTCAGTGGGGGCGGGGCACTCGCGACGCACGTGGTTTGCCGGGGTAGCGCCCACGACGGCGCCGACCTCCATGCGCTTGGCAACGTAGCCGGGGTGATAGAGCTCGTTGACCTGGCCGGTGGCAAGGCCGATCTGGTTGCCGTAGCTGGAGTAGCCGGCGGCAGCGGTGGTTACGAGCTTGCGCTGCGGCAGCTTGCCCTCGAGCGTCTCGGACACGGGGACGGTGGGGTCGCCGGCGCCGGTGACACGCATGGCCTGGTACACGTAGCTGCGGCCCGACAGCGGGTCGCGGATGGCACCGCCCACGCAGGTGGCGGCACCGCCGAAGGGCTCGATCTCGGTCGGGTGGTTGTGGGTCTCGTTCTTAAAGAGGAACAGCCAGTCCCGGTCCTCGCCGTCGACATCGACCTTCACCTTGACGGTGCAGGCGTTGATCTCCTCGGACTCGTCGACATCGGTCATGACGCCGGTCTTCTTAAGGTACTTGGCGCCGATGGTGCCCATGTCCATGAGGCAGACGGGCTTGGCGTCGCGACCGAGTTCGTGGCGCATCTCCATGTAGCGGTCGAAGGCCTGCTGCACCACGGCGTCGTCGATCGTCACGTCGTCCAGGACGGTGCCGAAGGTGGTGTGGCGGCAGTGGTCGGACCAGTACGTGTCGATCACGCGGATCTCGGTGATGGTGGGGTCGCGATCCTCATCGCGGAAGTACTGCTGACAGAAAGCGATGTCCGCCTCGTCCATGGCAAGACCGCGCTCGGAAATAAAGGCGGCAAGGCCTGCCTCGTCAAGCTCGCGGAAGCCGTCGAGCACCTCGACGGGTTGGGGCTCGGGGGTTTCCACATGTAGCGTCTCGGGCAGGTCGAGCGAGGCGATGCGCGCCTCGACGGGGTTCACCACGTAGTGCTTGATGGCCTCGATGGCGGCTTCGTCCAGAGCGCCCGAGATCATATAGACCTTGGTGGAGCGCACGGCGGGGCGCTCGCCCTGGCTGATGAGTTGCACGCACTCGCTGGCGGAGTCGGCACGCTGGTCAAACTGGCCAGGCAGGAATTCGACGGCAAAGACGGCGCCATCGCTTGCGGGGAGCTCGTCGTAGGTCACATCGACCTGGGGCTCGCTAAAGACGGTCGGCACGCAGGAGCGGAAAAGCTCCTCGTCGATGCCCTCGACGTCGTAGCGGTTGATGATCCTCAGGGCCTCGATGCCCTTGATGCCGAGAATCTCGGTCAGCTCGCCCTTGAGCTGCTGAGCCTCGACGTCGAACCCGGGTTTCTTCTCCACGTAGATACGAGAGACCATTGGTTCCTGCCTTCCTGATCGGTTGGGCGTACGGTACGGTATGCGGCAGCGGTCGGTTTGCGGGGTCTGCCCTGCGGTCGCCTTGAGCCACATGTTTGTAAACCTCACTATGATACGACAGCTCACGGCACGTTGAGGACGGCGAGGGTGCTACAGTGAAGCGCAAACAAGAGAAAGGCATCACATGGCATTCGTTTCGCTCGCCATCATTGCGCTCGTGGCCTTTGCAAGCCCCTTCATCGCCTCGGCGATTCCTGGAAAACCCGTTCCCGAGACGGTCTTTTTGCTCGTGTTCGGCGCGGTGCTGGGACCTCATATGCTCGGCATTATCCATGTAGATGCCGAGGTCTCGCTCGTGTCCGAGCTTGGCCTGGCCTTTTTGTTCCTGCTTGCCGGCTTTGAGATCGACCCCAAGAGCATCACAGGCGTCGAGGGGCGCTACGGCTTGGCGACGTGGGTCGTCACGTTTGGTATCGCCTGGCTTGCCGTGCGCTTTACCCCGTGGTTCTCAGTCAGTCATTTCGACGGTATCGCCGTGACGCTTGCCCTCACTTCGACGGCGCTCGGTACGCTTGTGCCCATCATGCGTGAGCGCTCGCTCACCGGCACGCGCGTGGGCGACTCGATTCTCGCGTATGGCACTTGGGGCGAGCTCGGTCCCGTGCTCGCCATGTCGGTGCTGTTGTCTGCCCGCACTGGCATCCAAACGCTCGTTATCCTTGGCTTGTTTGCGGTGGTTTGCGTGTTGCTGGCCGTGGTCCCGAGCCGCTCCAAGCGCGTCGGCAGCCGCTTCTTTGCATTTGTTGAGGAGCGCGCCGATACCACGTCGCAGACCTTCGTGCGCCTGACGGTGCTCATCCTGGTCACGCTCGTGGCATTCTCGGCTGTCTTTGATCTCGACATCGTGTTGGGTTCTTTTGCCGCCGGCTTTGTCCTGCGCTATATCATCCCCGAGGGCAACCATACGCTCGAGACCAAGCTCGACGGTCTGGCCTACGGTTTTTTGATTCCGGTGTTCTTTACCGTATCGGGCGCAAAGATCGACCTGACGGCCGTGGCGTCGCGCCCGGGTCTGCTCGCGGGCTTTATCGTGGCGTTGTTGATTATTCGTGCCGTGCCCATTCTTATTTCCATGAGCATTTGTCCTGCGACGCGCGATGTGTCGGCGTATGGTCGCATTACCGTGGCCCTGTACTGCACCACGGCGCTGCCGATCATCGTTGCCGTTACGAGCGTTGCCGTCAACGCGGGCGCGCTGTCGCAAGATATTGCGTCGGTCATGGTTGCCGCCGGTGCCATCACGGTGTTCTTGATGCCATTGCTCGCGCAGCTCTTCTACCGCGTGGTGGATGCCGCACCGGTCGCCGCCGTGGCAGAGGTTGCCGAGCATCCATCCGATGCGCTCGACATCTTGCGCGCCCACCACGACCTAGCGAGCTTGCTCGCGCGCGAGCACGAGCTGCTGACCTCGCATGGCCATGGTCGCGTATTCGAGGGCCTGCCTACGCTCGATACGATTGCCGAGCGTCTTTCCGCCGAGGCAGCGAGCGGCCACATCGATGCCCGCATCGTGGACGCGGCGCACCTGCTTGCCGATAAGACCTATGGAGACGAGGTCGACCCGTCCGAGCTGACTCCGCGTGAGCGCCGCCGCCTGGAGCGCGCCAAGCTCGCCGTGCATGAGTACCGCCGCCGCATGTTGGAGCTTTATGCGCGCGAAGAAGCCGACGAGGACGACGGTAAGTAGTCGATACTTTCTCGGGGAAGCCGCGTCCCGCTTTGAAGGCTCGGAACGGGATGTGGTTTCCGAAACGGGGAGCGTTGGGAAACTGTGTCCCGGAATGGGCGCTCAGAGTGGGATGCAGTTTCCGCGAGAGGCTCGTTAGGGAAAGCGCATCCCATTCTGAGCCGGAATTATGGGACGCAGTTTCCTTTTCGAATAGAAGAAGGTGCGCTGCCTGCGGTTGATGCAGGCAGCGCACCTTCTTGCGTTGAGCTCGGTTGAGGTTTAAAGCTGTGGCTTGCGACCTTTAGGAGCGGGCGGCTCCGTCGACGGGGAGGATGGCGCCCGTGACGTAGGCGGACATGTCGCTCGCCAGGAAGACAAAGGCGTTGGCGACATCCTCGGGCTCGCCCATGCGGCCCAGCGGAATGGTGGCGATGATGGGCTTGATGACCTCTTCGGGCAGGTTGGCGACCATATCGGTCTTGGTCACACCGGGGGCGACGGCGTTGACGCGAATGCCCATGGGGGCGAGCTCGCGCGAGAGCGACTGGACCATGCCGTTGACGGCAAACTTGGACGTGGGGTAGCCGACACCGGAGGGCTGGCCGTACTTGGCGACCATCGAGCTCGTGGTGGTGATGGTGCCGCCGTGGCCGGCCTCGGTCATGATCTTGGCGGCAGCCTGGTGGCCATTAAAGACAGCGACGACGTTGAGGTCCATGACCTTTGCAAACTCCTCGGCCGTGTAGTCCAAAAGGGGGGAGCGCTGGGAGATGCCGGCATTGTTGACGACGGTGTCCAAGCCGCCCATATCGTCGGCAGCCGCGGCGAAGGCTTCGGTTACGGCCTCGAGTGAGGTGAGGTCGCAGGAGCGGCCCCAGACCTTGGCCTCGGGATAGGCAGCTTCCAGCTTCTCAACGGCAGCATCGGCAGTCTCCTGGCGCGAGCCAAATACGGTGACGGCAGCGCCTTCCTCGATAAAACGGCAGGCGATGGCATAGCCGATACCGCGCGTGCCTCCGGTGATGATTGCTTTCTTGCCCTCGAGCAACATGGTGCTTCCTCTCATCGCGGGCGGACATTCGCAGCACAGCGTAGCGGTAGCCGGAATCGGCCGCGTTTGCATATCGGTGAACGGTAGCCCGTGTTACCGATGAGCGGCTCGCGCAAATGTGCTCTGCCGTCGTGCTTAGGGCAGGAGACAAAAGGGCTCCCGTCCCACATCGGACGGGAGCCCTCAAGGCGCGTATTGCTGGGCGAGCGTTGGGTTAGTTCGCCATGACGTCTTCGGTCCAAGCCTCGACGTCCTCGATGCGCAGGACGTTGGCGACCTCGGCCACGCAGTCGACGCTGGCAAGTTCGGCGGCGGCAGCCTGGACGTCCTTCTCGAGTGCGCGGTGCGTCAGGAAGATGACCGAGCAGGCATCGCTGACGCCCGACTTGCCGTCCTCGACCTGGTTGATGAGCGAGATCGAGATGTTGTGCTTGGCAAAGATGTCGACCGTCTCGGACAGGGCGCCCACGCGGTCGGCGACCTTCAGGCGCACATAGTACTTGGTCTGGAGCTCGTCCATGGGCTTAAAGGCGAGGTTGTGGCCATAGGGCTCAATCTCGGGCAGCGGGGCCACGCCGCGGCTGATTTGCTCGGAGAGCGACAGAATATCGCCCACGACGGCGCTCGCGGTGGGGAAGGAGCCTGCGCCCGCGCCGTAGAACATGGTCTCGCCCACGGCGTCGCCTACCACGTAGACAGCGTTCATGGCACCGTTGACCTTGGCAAGCATGTGGTCGGCGGGGATCAGCGTGGGATGCACGCGGACGTCGACGCCGGCGTCGGTGTTGCGGGCGATGCCGAGCAGCTTAATGGTGTAGCCGAGCTCGCGGGCCTGGGCGATGTCCTCGGCGCCGATGGTACGGATACCCTGCTGGTACACATCATCGGTGGTAACGCGGGTGCCAAAGCCGATGGAGGCGAGGATGGCCGTCTTGCTGGCGGCATCGAAGCCGTCGACGTCGGCGGACGGGTCGGCCTCGGCATAGCCCTTGGCCTGCGCGTCGGCAAGCACGTCGGCGTAATCGGCGCCCTCGGCGTCCATGCGCGACAGGATGTAGTTGGTGGTACCGTTGAGAATGCCGGCGATGGTCAGGATCTTGTTGCCCACCAGGTCGTGCTCGAGCGTGCTGACGATGGGGATGCCGCCACCGCAGCTGGCCTCGCACTTAATCTGCACGCCGCACTCACGCGCCTTCTCGGCAAGCGTCTCGACATGGCGGCCCAGCAGAGCCTTGTTGGCGGAGACGACATGCTTGCCATTCTCGAAGGCAGTGGTAAAGATCTCGGTTGCGGGATGCTCGCCTCCGATGAGCTCGACGACGATGTCGACGGCGGGGTCGGTGACGACGTCGTGCCAGTCACTCGTAAAGGCCTCGCGCTCAATGCCTGCCGCCTCGGCCTGCTCCCAAGCAAGCGCGCAGGCGCGGGTCAGCTTAAGGTCGATGCCGTAGGCTGCCAGGTACTCATCGTGGTGGCTCTTGATCAGACGGGCCACGCCGCCGCCGACGGTTCCCAGACCGATCAGACCGACGTTCACGGTGCGCAGGGATTCGCTCATAGATAGCTCCTTCGTGCATCTTATGGATGGATTAACCGCTTAAAGGTTGAGTGCATTCTAGCGTGAACCGGGGGCGCGTGCTCGCCAGGCAACAGGAGCCGCACAAAACGGCACCCCCGAAACGCTGCGGAAACATTGGAAACACGCTCGCTACAAACGGACTTCCGTAACAAACTGTCAACGTTTGCGCCATAAGGTTTGCCCTGTACCGCAAGACGGCCGCACCGCGGCCAGCGAAAAAGGGGACACCATGTTCAACATCAACAGCACGCTCAGCCGTAGGAACTTTCTCGCCGGCGCTGCGGCGCTCGGCAGCACCGCCGCACTCGCTGGTTGCTCGTCGGGTGGCTCGGACGGCGGCACCGCCGATGACGGCAAGACCTTCAAGATTGGCGTTATCGGCCCTCTGACCGGCGCCGCGGCAACCTATGGCGTTTCGGCCGAGAAGGGTGCCAAGCTTGCCGCCAAGGATTTCTCGACCAAGGACCTCAAACTCTCGCTTAAGTCCGAGGATGACGTCGCCGACGGCGAGAAGGCTATCAACGCCTTCAATACCCTGTGCGACTGGGGCATGCAGGCGCTCGTCGGCCCCGTCACGACTGGTGCCGCCGTCGCTGTCTCGGGCGAGATCGCCGACGATATGCTCATGGTCACGCCCTCTGCTTCGTCCCTCGACGTCACCAAGGACAAGACCACGGTTTTCCAGGTTTGCTTTACCGACCCCACCATGGGCGCGAGTGCTGCCAAGTTTTTGGCCGAGAAGTATGCAGACGCCAAGATCGCCCTGTTCTACAACTCCGGCGATACGTACAGCTCGGGTGTTGCCGATGCCTTTGCCGAGCAGGCCAAGGAGTCCAAACTTGATATCGTCGATGCCGAGACCTTTAAGGACGACTCCTCCACGAGCTTTACCAACCAGCTCACCAAGGCCAAGGAGGCCGGCGCCACGCTCATCTTTGCGCCGATCTACTACACGCCGGCGTCCGTTTTGCTCAAGAACGCCAAGGACATGGGATACGACATGACCCTCATGGGTACCGACGGCATGGACGGCCTGCTCTCCGTTGAGGGCTTCGACACCTCCCTTGCCGAGGGCGTGCTGCTCATGACCCCGTTCTCTGCCGACGATGAGAAGAACGCCGACTTCGTCAAGGCATATAAGGACGCCTACGACGAGACGCCCAACCAGTTTGCCGCCGATGCCTATGACTGCGTCCATGCGATTGTCGAGGCTATCGATAAGGCAGACATCGATATTACGGCCGACGGCGCCGACATTGCCGGCGACCTCGCCAAGGCCATGCGTAAAATCAAGATCGAGGGCCTGACGGGCGAGCTCACGTGGAACGACGAGGGCCAAGTCGAAAAGCCTGCTACGGCCTATGTGATTCAGGACGGCAAGTACATCGCTGCCTAAGTGTGCATAAAGCGCAACCGATGAGGCAGTTTTATTCAGGGCGGGGTCGCCTGTAACAGAATGGAAACATTACTTTTACACAATAAAGTGGCATTACTGCATAAAAAAATAGAAATACGCAGAAATATGGATAAATGAACAAATCCAAAGAAAAGTTGAAATAATCGCCACTTTTCCTAACTAAAGCGTCTACTATTTTGCGAACGCCGAACACGGCGAAGGATGGCCTGTCGGGCAACCAAAACCCGACGAGATTTGAGAGGAGAGCCGCATGTCGAGCCTCACCGGTAAGTCATTGAACCCTGTTATGAATCGCAGGAGCGTTATCGCGAGCGCAGCAGGTCTGGGGGCGATGTCCATTCTAGCGGGCTGCTCCTCCAACGGCGGCGACAGTGGTTCCGCTTCGGGCGACGCTTCGTTTAAGATCGGCACCATCGGCCCGCTGACCGGCGCCAACGCGTCCTACGGCAAGTCTGTTACCCAGGGCGTCGAGCTTGGCTGCAAGGACTTCTCCACCAAGGAGCTGCCGCTTGCCAGCAAGGCCGAGGATGACCAGGCCGATGGCGAGAAGGCCGTCAACGCCTTCAACACCCTGCTCGACTGGGGCATGCAGGCCCTCGTCGGCCCGACCACCACGGGCGCGTCGGTTGCCGTTGCCGCCGAGTGTGGTAACGACCCCAAGACGTTCATGATCACCCCGTCCGCGTCCTCCGAGGACGTCACCGACGGCAAGGATTGCGTCTTCCAGGTTTGCTTCACCGACCCCAACCAGGGCGTCAACGCTGCCAAGTTCCTGGCGCAGAAGTATGCGGACGAGAAGTTCGTGCTGTTCTATAACTCCGGCGACGCCTATTCTTCGGGTGTCGCGGATGCCTTTAAGGTTCAGGCTGCTGAGTCCAAGCTCGAGATTGTCGACGAGGAGACCTTTAAGGACGACTCCGCCACGAGCTTTACCAACCAGCTGACCAAGGCCAAGCAGGCCGGCGCCACCATGATCTTTGCGCCGATCTACTACACCCCGGCCTCCGTCCTGCTCAAGAACGCCAAGGACATGGGCTACGACGTCAAGATGATGGGCTGCGACGGCATGGACGGCATCCTGGGCGTTGAGGGCTTCGACACCTCTCTTGCCGAGGGTCTGCTGCTCATGACCCCGTTCTCTGCCGACGACGAGAAGAACGCCGACTTCGTCAACGCTTACAAGGATAAGTACGGCGATACCCCCGACCAGTTTGCCGCTGACGCCTACGACGGTGTGCACGCGGTGGCCGAGGCCCTCAAGGAGGCCGGTCTTGGTGTCGACGCCGACCCGACCGAGGTCGCCGAGAAGCTGTCCAAGGCTATGCTCAAGATTACCGTTGACGGTCTGACCGGCAAGCTCACCTGGAACGATAAGGGTCAGGTCCAGAAGGAGCCCACGGCGTACGTCATCACCGACGGCAAGTACGTACAGGCCTAATAGGCCGCCTTACATAGAGCGGTTTTGATCCCAAGCAGGGGAGGTTTTGGCCTTCCCTGCTTGCTTGGTATCTAGGGACGATGTAACGTCCCTGTTTCATACATCAACTGGAAACCTATTCGAAAGGGGGATGTGGAACATGACAGTCTTTATCCAATACCTGGTCAACGGCCTGTCCATGGGCAGCGTCTACGCCATCATCGCGTTGGGCTACACCATGGTCTACGGTATCGCCAAGATGCTGAACTTCGCTCACGGCGACGTCATCATGGTCGGTGCCTATGTCTCGTTCTGCGCCACGTCGTATCTCGGCCTCCCGGGCTGGGCATCTGTAATTCTCTCTTGTGTGGTCTGCACGGTTCTCGGTGTTCTCATCGAGGGTCTGGCATACAAGCCGCTGCGCCAAGCAGGCCCTCTGGCCGTTCTGATCACGGCCATCGGCGTGTCTTACTTCCTGCAGAACGCCGCGCAGCTTCTGTGGGGCGCCACGCCCAAGAACTTCACTTCGCTCGTCACCTTCCAGGTGCCGGAGTTCTTGGCCAAGTTCAACGTAAGCGCCGTCTCGCTCGTCACCATCGTCGCCTGCCTGGTTATCATGGCCGGCCTGATGTTCTTTACAGGCAAGACCAAGATGGGCAAAGCCATGCGCGCCGTGTCCGAGGACAAGGCCGCCGCTCAGCTCATGGGCATCAACGTCAACCGCACCATCTCGATGACGTTCGCCATCGGCTCCGCCCTTGCCGCCATCGCCGGCGTGCTGCTGTGCTCCTACTCGCCGGTGCTGCAGCCCACGACGGGTGCCATGCCTGGCATCAAGGCCTTCGATGCCGCTGTCTTCGGTGGCATCGGCTCCATCCCCGGTGCCTTTGTCGGTGGCATTCTCATCGGTATCATCGAGGCGATGGCACAGGCTTATATTTCCACGAGCCTTGCCAACTCCATCGTCTTTGGTGTTTTGATCATCGTCCTGCTCGTCAAGCCTGCCGGCCTCTTGGGCAAGTACGTCCCCGAGAAGGTGTAGGTGAGCGTTATGAAGTTTCTTAAAGACAAGCAGACGCGTCACGACTTTGTTACGTACGCCATGTGCCTTGTGGCGTTCGCCATCGTGTTCTTTATGCAGTCTAACCACATGATTCCGCGCATGATCGCCGGTCAGCTGGTTCCCATCACGGCCTATATCGTCATGGCTATCTCCCTTAACCTCGTCGTCGGCATCGCGGGCGACTTGTCGCTGGGCCACGCGGGCTTTATGAGCGTCGGCGCCTATACAGGCATCGTTACCGCGGTCGCCCTCGAGAGCGCCGTTCCCTCCGATCCGATACGTCTTGTCATCAGCATCGTGGTCGGCGCCATCGCTGCCGCCATCCTGGGCTTCTTGATCGGCATCCCGGTCCTTCGCCTGAGCGGCGATTACCTGGCTATCGTGACGCTGGCCTTTGGCGAGATTATCAAAGAGATCGTCACCTGCCTTATCGTGGGCGTCGACTCCCACGGCCTGCATGTGATCTTTAACATCACGGGCAACTCCACGATCGACGACCTGCACCTGCTCGAGGACGGCACCGCCATCATCAAGGGCGCCCAGGGCGCCTCGGGCGTGTCGACGTACTCGACCTTCCTTGCCGGTGCCATCTTGGTCATGGTCGCACTCGTGATCGTGCTCAACCTGGTGCGCAGCCGTACCGGCCGTGCCATCATGGCCGTGCGCGATAACAAGATTGCAGCCGAGTCCGTGGGCATCTCCGTCACCGAGTACCGCATGATCGCCTTCGTGGTTTCCGCCGCTCTCGCCGGCGCTGCCGGAGCCCTCTTCGGCGGCAACTTCTCGCAGCTCTCCGCCACTAAGTTCGACTTCAACACGTCGATTCTGATTCTGGTGTTCGTGGTCTTGGGCGGTCTGGGCAATATGCGCGGCTCCGTCATCGCAGCGGCGTTGCTCACGGTACTTCCCGAGCTGCTCCGTCAGTTCTCGGACTACCGCATGCTCATCTATGCCATCGTGCTGATCCTGGTCATGATCTTTACCAACAACCCGCAGCTTAAAGCGTTCTTCGGTCGCGTCAAGGACCGTTTTGCTTCCAAGAAGGAGGTGGCAGCCGATGCCCAGTAAATTTGAGTTCAACAAGGGCAAGATGGTCCCGTATCCTTCTGGCGCCATCGTTCCCGATCGCGATCTGGGCCAGCGCCCGGCGCTCGAGTGCATCCACCTGGGCATTGAGTTCGGTGGCCTTAAGGCAGTCGACGACTTTAGCCTGACTATCGGCAAGACCGAGATCGCCGGCCTGATTGGCCCCAATGGTGCCGGTAAGACCACGGTCTTCAACCTGCTCACCAAGGTGTACCAGCCCACGCACGGCACCATCCTGCTCGACGGTGAGGACACCTCGGGCAAGTCGGTCTATCAGGTCAACCGCATGGGCATCGCCCGTACGTTCCAAAACATCCGCCTGTTCAACACCATGACGGTGGAGGACAACGTCAAGGTCGGTCTGCACAACCAGGAGCGCTATTCCGGTTTTGAGGGCGTGCTGCGCCTGCCGACGTACTGGAAGCACGAGAAGGCCGCCCATGAGCGTGCCATGGAGCTGCTGTCCATCTTTGATATGGAGCATCTGGCAAGCGAACAGGCCGGCTCGCTGCCTTACGGCGCTCAGCGCCGCCTGGAGATCGTCCGCGCGCTTGCCACCAACCCCAAGCTGCTGCTGCTCGACGAGCCTGCCGCCGGCATGAACCCGTCCGAGACCGCCGAGCTCATGGAGAACATCGTCAAGATTCGCGACACCTTTGGCATTGCCATCATGCTTATCGAGCATGATATGTCGCTCGTCATGAACATCTGCGAGGGCATCTGCGTGCTCAACTTTGGTAAGGTTATCGCCAAGGGCACGGCCGAGGAAATCCAGAACAACGATGCCGTTATCGAGGCATATCTGGGCAAGCAGGATAAGGGGGAGAACTAAATGGCAGAGCCGATGCTTTCCGTCTACAACATCAACGTCTGGTACGGCGCCATCCACGCCATCAAGGACATCTCCTTTAACGTCAACGAGGGCGAGATCGTGGCCCTGATCGGTGCGAACGGTGCCGGCAAGTCCACAACGCTCAAGACGGTCTCGGGCCTGCTGCGCTCTAAGACCGGCTCCATCAAGTTTATGGGCGAGGACATTACCCATACGCCCGCTGATAAGCTGGTTGGTAAGGGCCTGGCTCAGGTTCCCGAGGGACGTCGCGCCTTTTTGCAGATGACGGTCGAGGAGAACCTGGAGATGGGTGCCTATACGCAGCCCAAGTCCACGGTGGCTCCGGGCCTGGAGCGCGTCTACGAGCAGTTCCCGCGCCTGAAGGAACGTCGTCGCCAGGTCGCCGGCACCCTTTCAGGCGGCGAGCAGCAGATGCTCGTTATGGGGCGCGCCCTTATGAGTAACCCCAAACTGCTCATGCTTGACGAGCCTTCCATGGGCCTGGCGCCGATTCTGATTGAGCAGATCTTCCAGATTGTCGAGGACCTGCACAAGGCCGGCACCACGGTGCTTCTGGTCGAGCAGAACGCGCAGATGGCGCTCTCGATCGCCACGCGTGGCTACGTGCTCGAGACCGGCAAGATCACCATGACCGGCACCGGCCAAGAGCTCCTGCACGACGATAACGTGCGTAAAGCCTACCTGGGCGGTTAACTAGTTACGCGGTTTTACCAAACCGCGTAACGGCTCGACGCTGCAAGCCCGCCAGAGCGGCAATCTGCCTTTCAACTTCGGCGGCATGACCAGAAGGTCAATGCCGCCTCGTTTCAAGGCACCTTGCTCGCTCTGGCGGGTTTTCGCTGTCGTTGCCAAAACATCGACGTTGTGGCAGATGCCAACGACTATTCCCTTTAAGTTGCGGTGGAATAGGGACTAAATGGGAGCCTCAGAGGTCAAAAGAGTCCTTATTCCACCGCAACTTCATGGGGGTGTGTGACAATGCCCGTCGGAAAACATCTGCTGTCTTTGGGGGTCTATCTATGCTGTACGAGTTTTGTGCCGAGAACTTTGAGCGTGTGCCGGCGGCTATCGATGCCGGTGCTAAGCGCATCGAGTTGTGCGACAACCTTGCCGTTGGTGGCACTACGCCCTCGGCCGGCGTTATCAGCACTACGGTCAGCTATGCTCACGAGCATGACGCGCGAGTGATGTGCATGATTCGCCCGCGTGGCGGTGACTTTCACTACAATCAGGACGAGCTGCGCATGATGGAGATGGACTTGGGTCTTGCCGTGAGCGCCGGCGTTGACGGCCTGGTCTTTGGCTGCTGCAAGCCCTGTGCCGGCGGCTGGGCGCTCGACGAGCTCACCCTCGGCGCCCTCGTGATGGCTACGGGCTGCGCGACCGAGGAGTGCAAGCGCGGGGTCATCGATATCACCTTCCACATGGCCTTTGACCAGCTCTCGCTCGAGGCTCAGCTCGATGCCATTGACACACTCGCCGACTGCGGCATCACGCGCATCCTGACGCATGGTGGTGCTGCCGGAACGCCGATCGAGGACAACCTGGAGCACCTGTCGCGTCTTGTCGAGTATGCGGGCGACCGCCTGACCATTCTTCCCGGTGGCGGCATTTCCACGGCCAATCGCGATACCGTGGCGGCGGCACTGGGCGTCTCCGAACTCCATGGCACCAAGATCGTGCCGCTGGAGGTATAACCCGTGGCGCTGGTATTTGACGTCCAGCAGGCGAGCGGTAAGCCCGACGATAATCGTCGCCCTGGCACCGCGTGCCCCTTTTGTGACACGGAGGGGCTCGCCAACATCATCCAGCGCGATGGTGACTGCATCTGGCTCGAGAATAGGTTCAAGACCTTGCGCGCCACCCGTCAAACCGTGTTGATTGAATCGGCAGATCACGATGCCGACTTGGTGACCTATGAGCCGGATGAACTCCACCATGTGATGCGGTTTGCTCTGGGCTGTTGGCAGCAGATGATCGATTCCCAGCAGTACCGCAGTGTACTCATGTATAAGAACAAAGGTCCGCTTTCGGGCGGCAGCCTCGTCCATCCACACATGCAGATTGTGGGCTTGGAACAGGAGGACGGCTATGCGGCGCTGACCTTAGCCAACTTTGAAGGCATCGCTGTCTGGCAGCAGGGGAGAATCTCGGTCAACATCTCAACCGAACCGATTATGGGATTCTTTGAGGTCAACGTCTCGGCTCCACAGGGAATCGCCGCCAGCGACGACGCCCGCGACCAAGCCGAAGCGGACCTGTTTGCCGATGCGATTCAGGTGGCCCTGCGCTATATCCTGCACGAGCACCACGGCGGCCGCGCGGAGTCGTACAACTTGTTCTTCTACCACATGGACGGCCGGACCATTGCCAAGGCGCTTCCGCGTTGGGTGGTTTCGCCCTACTTTGTCGGCTATCGTTTGGCCCAGGTTAATGCCGAGACCACGCTCGATATCGATGCTGATCGCCTGCGTGCGCATCTGGAAACGCTCGTATAGCAAGACTAACACCCGCGTAACGCGGACGGTCTAGCGTCCCATGGCGTCGCGGCCGGCCTCGACGCGCTTGCGTTGGGCGGCGCGCTCCTCGCCGGTCAGTCGCTCAAAGAGATGTCCGATAACCGAGGCGAGCACCTGCTGAAACAGCGTTCCGCACATGACGGGAAACACGACTTCGCCTGGAAAGTACTGCGTGGCGATGACGGCGCCCGAAGAGATGTTACGCATGCCGCAGGTAAAGCACATGGTGGTCGTCTCGCTATACGGCAGGTGCAACGCACGGGCGACCAGAAAACCGACGACAAAGCCGCTGATGGCGAAGACCAAAATAAAGAGGGCGACTTCCAAGCGCTCAACATTCATGTGCAACACGTACTCGCTCATGGCGGTGGAGTTGGACGCGATGACCCCCATCATCATGAACTTGCAGGCGGGCGAAAGCGCGGGGGAGAGTTTCTCATGTCCCCATCCGCGCGTGAGCTCGTTGATCACGATGCCGAACACGGCAGGGATGGCGATCATAAAGGCCGTGTTCTGCATCATGCCCGGAACATCGATTGCGACGGTGGCACCCAGCAGGAGCTTCAGCGTGAGCGGAATCGTCACGGGCGAGATGACCGAGGACGTCAGGATGATGGTGAGCGCGAGCGGGCCGTTGCCGCCGAACATGCTAATCCACATAAAGGCGGTGACTGCCACGGGTACGCTGTACTCGAGCGCGATGCCGCAGACAAGGTTTGGGTTGGAACCAAAGAACAGTGAGCTCATGGCATACGCCGCGATGGGGATGAGCACGGCCGAGACAAATAACGCCAAAATCAAATGTAGGGGACGGCGGAACACCTCGGCCACCTGGTGAAAGGTGTTGCTGAGCGCACCTTGGAACGTCATAAAGGCAAACAGGGCGGGAACGATGGGCTTGAGCACGCCGATCTGCCGGGGAAAGAGCACGCCGAGCGTCACGCAAATCGGAACGATGACCTGCATGTGCCCCGCAAGAAACTTGCCCAGTCCAACCCATTGCTTCATATGCTCTTGTGACTCCCTTTGCTCGTGAATCCGTTTTGAATGGATATGCTAGACGCTCGCATGCGTCCGTGCGTCAGAAACGCTCGATTATTTCGAGGGTATTACCGCCCTCGTTTATCGAAACCGCGGCGTGCTGGACGTTGTGCGTCCGCGCTGCACGGTATAATAAATCCGTTCAACAGATCTGCCTGCCGAAGCGGGTATACACAGAGGACTCATCGCTATGAACCGTGAGAGGTATCGCGGCGACCTGCCCCTATCGGGGGTGGGCGCCTATGTCATCGCTTAAGACGACGCATCGCTGGGCAGTCGCTCGGCAAAACCCCGAGCTCGAAAAGGAGCTTTCGGCTGGCCTGGGCATACCCGGGCTGGTGGCGCGCATTATGGTTGCGCACGGCATAACATCCATCGAGGAAGGCCAGCTGTTTTTGACGCCTTCGCTCGATCGCGACTGGGCCGACCCACTCATTATTCCGGGCATGGCGGTCGTTGCCGACCGCGTCGAGCGCGCTATTCGCAACCACGAGCACATCGCGGTCTTTGGCGATTTTGACGTCGACGGCATTACGTCGACTTGTCTGTTGACCGAGGCGCTACGTTCGTTTGGCGCCAACGTCACGCCGTTTATTCCGCATCGCTTTGACGAGGGCTACGGCCTGTCGCGTGCGGCGCTCGACCGCGTCAACGAGCTCGCCCAACCCAACCTGATCGTGACCGTCGATAACGGCATTGCCGCCAAGGAGGAGGTCTCCTATCTGGAGAGCCTGGGGATCGATTTGGTGGTCACGGACCATCACGAGCCGTCCGACCAGGTGCCGCAGGGCGTGCCCCTGACCGACCCCAAGCTCGAGGACGAGGGTCCCTCGCGCGAGCTTGCCGGTGCCGGTGTGGCGCTCAAGCTGGTGCAGGTCCTGGGCGAGCGTTTGGGCAAGCCGTCGTATTGGCGTTCGCTGATCGAGGTCGCGGCGCTGGGCACCGTGTCCGACATGATGCCGCTCACGCCCGAGAATCGCGCACTGGTCGCCGAGGGCATCCAACAGATGCGCGTGACGGCCCGTCCCGGCTATATCGCGCTTGCCGCACTTGCCAAGGCCGACCTTTCTACCATTACGGCCGACGGCCTGTCGTTTTCGCTCATCCCTCGTCTGAATGCTGCCGGCCGCATGGCTGATCCCAAGCTGGCGCTCGACCTGCTGCTTGCCCGCGATCCTATCGAGGCAAGTGCACTGGCAGCCGAGCTCGAGGAAATCAACCGTCAGCGCCGCGAGATCGAGGCGGAGCTCACACGCGACGCCATGGCAAAGGTCGAGGAGACCTATGACGGCGGTCGCGCAATCGTCGTGGGTGGCGAGGGCTGGCACGAGGGCGTCAAGGGTATCGTAGCGAGCCGCCTGACCAACCGTTATCACGTGCCGGCGCTGCTCTTCTCGATTGAGGACGGCGTTGCGCGCGGATCGGGTCGCTCGGTGGGCAAGGTCAACCTGTTCGACGCCGTCGAGCGTTGTTCCGACCTGCTGATTCGTCGCGGCGGACATGCCGGTGCGGTGGGTGTGACCATCGAGGCATCCAAGCTCGATGAGTTCCGCCGCCGCCTTTCCGCCGTGCTATCGGAGCTTCCCGCCGAGGACTTTGAAGACACCGACGAGGTCGCCGCCACCGTCGACCTTTCCGAGCTGAATATCGAGACCATCGAGCAGATCTCCCGTCTTGAGCCGTTTGGCCAGGGCAACAAGGTGCCGCTGCTGGCTGCCGAGGGCGTGACGATGTGCGACCGCGCCGTGGTGGGCAAAACCGGCGAGCACATGCGCTTTGTGGCGACCGATGGCGCCGCGAGTGTGCCGGCCATTATGTTCCGCGTGCCGCAAATCGATAAGCTCATCAACTGCGATAGCGCTGTCGACTTGGTGTTCGAGGCCGTTGCCGAGCATTGGCAGGGGCGTGTGAAGCCCAAGCTCATGATCAAGGATGTTCTGGTCCGCGATACCACGCTGCCCAGCGTCGACGATCCGGCATGCGAGCTTCGTCGTGGCGTGCAGCCGGCGGATTCCGGCCTGCGCCTGGAGTCGCGTAAGCGCGAGACGCTCGCCCAGCTTTCCTATACCGAGCTCACGCGCTCGCTTATCCATAGCTTTATCGGATCGAACCAGCCGCACCGCGCGCAGGTTGAGGCGCTCGATGCCTTGGCCGACCACCAGAGCGTCTTGGCCGTTATGGGAACGGGCCGCGGCAAGTCTCTCATCTTCCATGTACATGCTGCGCGCGAGGCTGTCCTTCGCGGACGTGCGAGCATCTTTGTCTATCCGCTGCGTGCGCTTGTTGCCGACCAGGCCTATCACCTCTCGTCGACGATGGCAGCGCTTGGCATTGGCGTTGGCGTGCTGACCGGCGAGACCGTGGAGGCCGCACGCGATGATGTGTTCGCCGGCCTAGCTTCGGGCCGCACCGGTATCGTGCTCACGACGCCCGAGTTCCTATCTATCCACCGTGACCGCTTCGCGCGTTCGGGCCGCATCGGCTTTGTCGTTATCGATGAGGCGCACCACGCCGGCCTTGCCAAGGGCGGCGACCGCAGCGCCTATCTCGACATGCCCGATATCCTCAAAGCCCTGGGCGACCCGGTTGTTATGGCTGCGACGGCCACCGCGACGGCTCCGGTCGTGGCCGAGCTTGCCCGCATGCTGCCGATTACTCGCACGGTGGTCGACGAGACGGTGCGCGAGAACCTGCAGCTCGAGGACGACCGCGACCTTGCGAGCCGCGAGAATCGTTTGGTGTCGATCGTGGCGACGGGGGAGAAGACCGTCATTTACGTCAATTCGCGCGACCAGTCCGTGGCGCTCGCCAAGACGTTGCGCAAACGCGTGCCAGACTGTGCGACCCATATCGCGTTCTATAACGCCGGGCTCGCGCGTTCCGATCGCCGCCGCGTAGAGGAAGCGTTTCGTGACGGAAACCTCAGTTGCATCGTTTCGACCTCTGCCTTTGGTGAGGGCGTGAACTTGCCCGATATCCGCCATGTCGTGCTCTACCACATGCCCTTTGGCGCCATCGAGTTCAACCAGATGAGCGGACGCGCCGGTCGCGACGGCCAACCTGCCGTGATTCACCTGCTCTATTCGTCGCGTGACGCTCGCATTAACGAGCGCCTACTCGACTGTTACGCGCCCGAGCGCGATGAGCTTGTCACGCTCTATCGAGCGCTGCAGACCATGTGGCGCTCCAACCGTGGCAAGACGGGGGACGATTCATTCTGCGCAAGCGATATCGACATTGCGCAGATGTGCCTTGCCATCGATGCTCGCACGCCGGTCGACGAGCGCTCGGTGGAAAGCGGCCTGGGAATCTTCGAAGAGCTCGGTTTCTGTCGCGTTTCGGGGTTTGACGATACGCGTCGCATCGCGATGGCCGAAAACCCTGGCCGCGTGCAATTGAGCAGGTCAATTCGCTATTTGGAGGGCTTGCGCTCGCGCATGGAGTTCTCGGCTTTCCGGAGCTGGGCGCTCGATTCGTGCGCTTCTGATATGCTAGCCAAAGTTAACCGCCCGATCGTACCGCGGGCCTAGGGGAAGGGGACCTCGATGGATGCCGCAGCCCGTACCGCCCATGATTCCACCCTCCAGCCGTTTTCGGAGATGGAGCACTATAAGCATGCCGATGAGCTGCCGCCCGAGATTATGGCGGACAGCTACGACAAGCTAGAGCGCCTGTGCCTCAAATATATGAATGAGGACGACTTCTCTAAGGTGGAGCAGGCCTATTGCTTTGCTGCCGAGAAGCACTGCAACCAAAAGCGCCGCTCGGGTGAGATGTACATCAACCATCCCGTCGAGGTGGCCATCATTTTGGCCGATCTCAAGATGGACTGCGATGTGGTGTGCGCCGCGCTGTTGCACGATACCGTCGAGGATACCGAGACCTCGCTTGCCGATGTTTCCGGCCTGTTTGGCGATACGGTGGCCGAGCTCGTCGATGGCGTGACCAAGCTCACCAACATCGAAGTCGACAGCATGGACGAGAAGCAGGCCCTCACGCTGCGCAAGATGTTCCTTGCCATGTCCAAGGACATCCGCGTCATTATCGTCAAGCTTGCCGACCGCCTGCATAACATGCGTACGCTGGCGGCCCTTCGCGAGGACCGTCGCCTGTTTAAGGCCCGCGAGACCATGGACGTATACGCGCCCTTGGCCGACCGTCTGGGCATGAGCTCTATCAAGTGGGAACTCGAGGACCTGTCCTTCTTTTACCTGGAGCCCGATGCCTACCAGCGCATCTCGCGCATGGTAGCCGAGTCGCGCGAGGTTCGCGAGCGCTATCTGGCCGAGACTATCAAGACGCTCACCGATGAGCTCAACCGCATTGGCCTGGAGGGCTTTCAGATCAACGGCCGTTCCAAGCACTATTGGTCTATCTATCAAAAGATGAAGCGCAAGGGCAAGGAGTTCTCCGAGATTTACGACCTGGTGGCGCTGCGCGTCATCACCCATTCGGTGCGCGATTGCTATTCCACGCTCGGTGCGGTGCATACGCTGTGGCACCCCATGCCCGGTCGCTTTAAAGACTATATCGCCATGCCCAAGGTCAATAACTACCAATCGCTTCACACGACGGTTATCGGACCCACGGCTCGTCCGCTCGAGATTCAGATTCGAACCTACGAGATGCATGAGCAGGCCGAGTACGGCATTGCCGCCCACTGGCTGTATAAGAAATCGGGCGGATCGTCTGCGTCTAAGACCAATGATGCCCAGCGTCTGGATGACCAGATTAACTGGCTCAAACATTCGCTCGATTGGGCTGCGTCTGATGAGATCACCGACGCCAAGGAATACCTGCATTCGCTGAAGGTCGACCTCTTCGATCAGGAGATTTTCGTCTTTACGCCCAAGGGCGAGGTCATGGCGCTTCGTGCCGGCTCCACGCCGCTCGACTTTGCCTACGCCGTTCACACCGAGGTGGGAAACCACTGCGTCGGCGCTAAGATCAACGGTGCGGTGGCCCCGCTCACGCACGAGATCAAGACGGGCGACCGTGTCGAGATTCTGACCAACAAGAGTTCCAAGCCGTCGCGTGATTGGCTCAAGATCGTTAAGACACCTTCCGCCAAGTCAAAGATCCGCCGTTACTTCGCCGCCGCGACCAAGGACGACGACGCTGCCGCCGGCCGCGATATACTGGCTAAGGACCTGCGCAAGCGCGGATATGGCATCTCTACGCCACGATCCACGCGTGCGCTCAACGCCGTGGCGGAGCAGTTTAACTATAAGCAGCTCGAGGACCTGTTTGCCGCCGTTGGTGCGGGCAAAGTCGCCCCACGTGCCGTTGGCAATAAGGTCGAGCAAATCTTGGACCCCAAACCCGAGGAACAGCTCACCAAGGCCGAGGCTATCGCCGAGGTCGTCAAGCAGCCTGCCCGCGGCTCCAACCGCAAGCCGCAAAAGCGCGGCAAGAGCGCCAGCAACGGCATTATCGTCAAGGGCGAGAGCAACAGCGGCCTGCTGGTCCGTCTGGCCCATTGCTGCAACCCCGTGACGGGCGACGACATCGTCGGCTTCATCACGCGCGGTCGTGGCGTTTCGGTGCATCGCGCCAACTGCCCCAACGTCAAGGGTCTTATGGAGCATCCCGAGCGCATGATCGATGTGGAATGGGACGGCGCTGCCGACACCCTCTTCCAGGTCGAGATCGTGGTCGAGTGCCTGGACCGCATGGGCCTGCTCAAGGATGTCACCATTGCCATTGGCGATGCGGGTGGCAATATCCTTTCTGCCGCCACGTCGACCAACCGCGAGGGTATTGCAACCCTGCGCTTTATGGTCGAGATCTCGGACGCGAGTGGTCTGGATCCGCTGCTGGCCTCTATCAGCAGCGTTGACTCGGTCTACGACGCGCGTCGCTTGATGCCCGGCGAGGGTGGAGCCCAGCTTAAGCGCCGCGTTTAGTCGCGACGAACGTGCCATATTATCGATATTCGCTACACTCGAGGCATCGTTTGATGCCTCGAGTTCTATAGAGAGGAGAGGGACATGAGTGCTGTGTCCTTGGATTTAACTCCCAAGGGATCGGTCGAGATCGAGACGCTCGTAAACGGTCCCATTCAGACCAATAGCTATGCTGTCATTTCGGACAATGAGTGCGTGATTATCGACCCCGCATGGGAAGGCGAGCGCTTGGTGGAGCATATTCGAGCCGAACACCCCGATGTGCAGGCGCTCGGCGCCGTTTGCACGCACGGTCACGCCGACCATGTTGGCGGTGTCGCTGGAGTTCGGGCCGCCGTTGGCGCCGACGTCCTGTACGAGCTGTGTGGCAAGGACGCAGCAGTGCCGCATGCGAATATCGAGGAGCAGCGAGCGATGTGGGGCATCGAGACGCCCGATCCAGGTGAGCCGACGCGGCTGCTTGCCGAGGGCGACACCATTGAGCTGGGCGACATTTGCCTGCAGGTAATTGAGGTGCCCGGGCACACACCGGGCGGCATCGTTCTGTTCGCCGCCACTGAGCAGGGGAACATTGCCTTTGTGGGCGACACGCTATTCCCGGGTGGGCATGGCCGCACCGATCTTTCTGGAGGAGACGAGGCGGCGATCCTGCGCTCGCTCTCCAAGCTCGCCCAGCTTCTCCCGCCCGATACCGTTTGCCTAACCGGCCATGGCGATTCGACCACCATGGCACGCGAGCTCATGCAGAGCCCTTTCATGCAGATGTAGCTTAATAGTCGGCTTTTGAAGCACGAGAAGCGTCCAAACGTCAAGCTATTTTTCCCCAACGGGTCGATTTCGTAGGGCAAACGGTCAAAAAAGTCTGTTTGGACGATATTCGTGAACAAACGAACGTTTATGCTCGGGTGCGCCGTGGTAAAATCTCAGGCGTTATCGGAGCAACCTTACAGGAGGTTTCTTTTATGCTCGTCAACGCAGCAGACATGCTCAAGAAGGCCGAGGCCGGCAAGTACGGTCTTGGTGCCTTCAACACCAACAACCTCGAGTGGACCCTGGCTATTCTCCAGGCCGCCGAGGAGGCCAAGTCTCCGCTGATCCTTCAGTGCACCGCTGGTGCCGCTAAGTGGATGGGCGGTTTCAAGGTCTGCGCCGACATGGTCAAGGCTGCCGTCGAGGCCACGGGCGTTACCGTTCCCGTCGCCCTTCACCTCGATCACGGTTCTTACGAAGACTGCTTCAAGTGCATCGAGGCCGGCTTCACGTCCATCATGTATGACGGCTCTCACGAGGAGACCTTCCAGCTTAACCTCGACCGCACCAAGGAGCTCGTTGAGCTTGCCCACTCCAAGGGCATGTCCATCGAGGCCGAGGTCGGTGGCATCGGCGGCACCGAGGACGGCGTGACCTCCAGCGGCGAGCTCGCTGATCCTGCTGAGTGCAAGCAGATCGCTGACCTGGGCGTCGACTTCCTCGCCTGCGGCATCGGCAACATCCACGGCGTGTACCCCGCCGACTGGGCTGGTCTTTCCTTCGAGCGTCTGGGCGAGATTAAGGCCCAGACCGGTGACCTGCCCCTCGTTCTGCACGGTGGCACCGGCATCCCCGAGGATCAGATCAAGAAGGCCATCTCCCTGGGCATCTCCAAGATCAACGTCAACACTGACCTGCAGCTCGTCTTCGCCAAGGGCGTCCGCGAGTACATCGAGGCTGGCAAGGATCAGCAGGGCAAGGGCTTTGACCCCCGCAAGCTCCTCAAGCCTGGTCGCGACAACATCGTTGCCCGCACCAAGGAGCTCATGGAGGAGTTTGGCTCCGTCAACAAGGCGTAAGTAGCGGTTTAACTTCCCGCCGGAGGCCCCGTTTCCCCTACGCTGTTTCCCTCGCGCTCACCTGGCTTTGCCAGAAGTCGCGCGACGGAATCAGCTCCGGGGAAACGGGGCCTCCTTTGTTAACTCGCTACAGGGTTACTGGGCTGAATTAAAATGGCTACTGGCTTCGCCAGAAGTCGCGCCAAGGAAACGGTTCCGGGGGACGGGGCTTCCTTCGTTTAACGCCGCAGGCTTACAAGTCTGAATTCATTTTTAGAGGTACCGTTTATCGGTGTTGAGAGCTCCTTTATTGGGGCTTTCTTTTTTATCTCGCTACAATGTGCTTCAAGAGTTCTAATGACTTGGAGTTTGGTATGGCTGTTATTGATGTACTGCCTTCGGATGAGAAGGTTATTGACGAGGGCCCTGTTGGTTGCTCTGTCGATGTTTGCTGTGATGATTTTCGCCATCTCGATATTGGGCTAACGCCTGAGATTCTTCGTCTTAAGGATGCCGGATATTTGACGCAGGCTGTTGCTGCCTGCGATCGCCTTTTGGAGCAGAACCCTGAGCCTTCGCTGGCTGCTTGTGTTCGTGCAGAGCGGTATCGCATGCTCGAGACGCCGCTTCATTTTTCGGTGTCGCGTGATCGGGCCATTGCGATGATTCGCGAGGAGTGGCCTGAGTTTACCGAAGAGCAGTTCGATGACCTGATTAATCGTAAGCGTATTGACTGGCGCTTTATCGATGGCGAGCTGTTTGTTCTCGATAACTTCCTCGATTCACTTCGCGTGTACCCCAAGGAGGTCCCGGGTCTGCGTCCCGATTCTACGGATGGAATTGCGCTGCGCAACCAGATGCTCGAGGAGATGGAGTCGCGGGGCGGGCTGTCTCGCGCCATCACGCTTAAGGCATGCGTGTCTGTCCCCGGTGCTTTGGAGGGAGAGACTGTTCGCGCGTGGCTTCCCGTTGCCGCCGCCTGCCGCCAGCAATCTCAGGTCGAGATGCTTGATATGACGCCGGAGGGGGCCGTTGCTCCTGCGAGCGCCTCGGCGCGTACTGCCTCGTGGGTCTCCTTGACTGATCGCTCGTTCTCAGTGACCTATCGCTATCAAATCGATGCCGCTTATCGCGATATCTATGGGGGTGCGCTTCCGGCGCATCCGTGTATGGACGCGCCGCTGCCCGAGGACACCTCCGAGGACCGTCCGCACATTGAGTTCACGCCATATTTACAACAACTGACCGAACATGTCGTTGACGGGCTCGAGGATCCGCTCGATCGCGCCCGTGCTATCTATGATTACCTGACACAGCATATCGACTATCGCTATCAGCCACCGTACCTGCTTTTGGGATCTATTGCCGACGACTGCGCACACTCGCTCCGCGGCGATTGCGGCGTTATGGCGCTCACGTTTATCACCATGTGCCGCATCGCGGGCGTTCCTGCCCGTTGGCAGAGCGGCCTGTATGTTGCGCCCGATTCGGTGGGACCGCACGACTGGGCCGAGTTCTATACACCCCAGACCGGTTGGCTTAACGCCGACGTATCGTTTGGTTCCTCCGCACGCAGGATGGGGGAGGAGTGGCGTCGTCGTCACTACTTTGGCAATCTCGACCCGTGGCGTATGGTGGCCAACGATCGATTCCAGGCTGAGTTTGTGCCTGCTTTCGACGGCATGCGCGAGGATCCCTACGACAACCAGATGGGCGAAGCCTCGGTTAACGGACGCGGGTGCCGCCAGCGTGAGATGCTCCGTTCGGTCGAACTCATCGAAATGCTCGAAGTTCCATTTTCGGACTAATCAACAGAAAGCTGTGATAAACTAACTCACGCATTACGTGCCCGAGTGGCGGAATTGGCAGACGCAGTGGACTCAAAATCCACCGTTGGCAACAACGTGCGAGTTCGAGTCTCGCCTCGGGCACCATACATGCAGCTGAGCGTTCAAGGGGGTTAAGACCCCCTTTTTCGTGCCGAACTCGCGTGAGCGCGCGGAGCGTTAAGCAAACAGGCCCGTGGCCTGTTTGTAGCGGAGCGTGGCGAGGGCGCCATGCGCCCGAAGCCCGGGGCTTCGCGAAGCGAAGGCCCTTCGAGTCTCGCCTCGGGCACCATACATGCACCTGCGCTTCAAGGGGGTTGCGGCCCCCTTTTTCGTGTACGTAATGTGATAACGCGCGGTACGTGTTATTATTCGCAAGGCGTTGTTCCCGCAATGCCCTAAAGAGGAACCTGAGGGTTCCCACCTTTTGGCGCCAATGAGCAGCTGACTGGTCATACAACTTAGATTCCCTTCCTCATACCGAGGATGTCTATGTGTACGACCTGGTTGCAAAGAAGCGCCGGGTTATTTTTTTATGAATGGAGGTAGGGAAAATAGCTAAGTCTGATGACACCCGCATCAACGACGAGATCACTGCATCTTCGTGCCGTTTGATTGGCGTCGATGGCTCTCAGCTCGGCCTGTTCGCCATCCGCGATGCCCAGCGCGTCGCCGACGATCAGGGTCTCGACCTGGTCGAGATCGCTCCCAACGCGGAGCCGCCGGTCTGCAAGGTCATGGACTACGGTAAGTTCAAGTACCAGCAGGCCATGAAGGCCAAGGCCGCTCGTAAGAACCAGTCCAAGGTCGAGGTCAAGGAAATGAAGTTCCGACCCAAGATCGACGTTGGCGACTACGAGACCAAGAAGGGCCACGTTCTGCGTTTCCTCAAGAAGGGCGCACGCGTTAAGATCACCATCATGTTCCGCGGCCGTGAGATGGCTCACCCGGAGCAGGGTCTTAACGTTCTCGAGCGTCTCGCCGAGGATCTCAAGCCTTACGCTACGGTCGAGTCCAAGCCTAAGATGGAAGGCCGTAACATGCTTATGCTGCTCGCCCCGATTAAGGGCGCCTTCGATGAGGATAAAGCGGCAAGCGATACCAAGTAACTAGTGTTCTGTAACCGATTAAGGAGTATTTCATGCCTAAGATGAAGTCCCACAGCGGCACCAAGAAGCGTTTCCGCAAGACTGGTACCGGCAAGCTTATGCGCGCCAAGGCTTTCAAGAGCCACATCCTGAGCAAGAAGTCCACCAAGCGTAAGCGTGGCTTCCGTCAGGAGACCGAGATTGCCGCTGCCGACCGCAAGGTCATCAAGTCGCGTCTCGCCTAAGTTCGCGTTCCCATTTTTCGTTTTACCGTCTAGGAGTTGATAGAACATGGCACGTATTAAGCGCGCTGTTGCCGCCAAGAAGAAGCGCCGTACCGTTATGCACCGTGCGAAGGGTTACTACGGTGCCGCTTCGCGTACTTACAAGCATGCTAAAGAGCAGGTCCAGCACTCCCTGCAGTATCAGTATCGTGATCGCCGCAACAAGAAGCGCGAGATCCGCTCTCTCTGGATCACCCGTATCAACGCTGCTGCTCGCCTGAACGACATCTCTTACTCTCAGTTCATGCACGGCCTGAAGGTTGCCGGCATCGAGCTCGACCGCAAGGTCCTGGCTCAAATGGCTTACGAGGACATCGAGTCCTTCAACGAGCTGGCTACCATCGCCAAGAAGGCTCTCGAGGCCTAATTGATTCTCTTGAATCGCTAGGGGAGTGTCGCGCTGTGCGCGGCGCTCCCTCTTTTTATCTAAAGCGCTGGTTTATTTAGCAAAAGCGCGGGTAGATAGACAGTTACAGGTGACCGATCTTTATATATCTCTAAACCGAAGGGTCATCATCTGATACGTGCAGTATTTCTGCACCAGCCTTTCTATTTCTTATATAGGAAGCGATACATTGTGTAGGACTTGTGAAGAGTGGAATTGACGTCCCACATCGCTTCGCGGTCTGGCAATATATCTCCTTGCCGCGCGGCCCGGTCGGACCGGATCAGCCGCCAGGCGTGCACCTTGAGAACCGGATACTGCGAGGATGGACACACCAGATGTGTCGCATCCGGGCAGACATCGAACCATTTGAAATGGTCTAACTTGGATTTGTTTTTCGCAAGGCCGCCGAGAGGCGGCCCCGAGAAATTCCTTTTCCTATACTAAAACCATATGAATCGAACGGAACCGATCAGCGATGACTGAGAGGACCGGACGGGCTCGAAGCCCAACACATTTGGACGGAGAGTTCGATCCTGGCTCAGGATGAACGCTGGCGGCGCGCCTAACACATGCAAGTCGAACGGCACCCCTCTCCGGAGGGAAGCGAGTGGCGAACGGCTGAGTAACACGTGGAGAACCTGCCCCCTCCCCCGGGATAGCCGCCCGAAAGGACGGGTAATACCGGATACCCCGGGGTGCCGCATGGCACCCCGGCTAAAGCCCCGACGGGAGGGGATGGCTCCGCGGCCCATCAGGTAGACGGCGGGGTGACGGCCCACCGTGCCGACAACGGGTAGCCGGGTTGAGAGACCGACCGGCCAGATTGGGACTGAGACACGGCCCAGACTCCTACGGGAGGCAGCAGTGGGGAATCTTGCGCAATGGGGGGAACCCTGACGCAGCGACGCCGCGTGCGGGACGGAGGCCTTCGGGTCGTAAACCGCTTTCAGCAGGGAAGAGTCAAGACTGTACCTGCAGAAGAAGCCCCGGCTAACTACGTGCCAGCAGCCGCGGTAATACGTAGGGGGCGAGCGTTATCCGGATTCATTGGGCGTAAAGCGCGCGTAGGCGGCCCGGCAGGCCGGGGGTCGAAGCGGGGGGCTCAACCCCCCGAAGCCCCCGGAACCTCCGCGGCTTGGGTCCGGTAGGGGAGGGTGGAACACCCGGTGTAGCGGTGGAATGCGCAGATATCGGGTGGAACACCGGTGGCGAAGGCGGCCCTCTGGGCCGAGACCGACGCTGAGGCGCGAAAGCTGGGGGAGCGAACAGGATTAGATACCCTGGTAGTCCCAGCCGTAAACGATGGACGCTAGGTGTGGGGGGACGATCCCCCCGTGCCGCAGCCAACGCATTAAGCGTCCCGCCTGGGGAGTACGGCCGCAAGGCTAAAACTCAAAGGAATTGACGGGGGCCCGCACAAGCAGCGGAGCATGTGGCTTAATTCGAAGCAACGCGAAGAACCTTACCAGGGCTTGACATATGGGTGAAGCGGGGGAGACCCCGTGGCCGAGAGGAGCCCATACAGGTGGTGCATGGCTGTCGTCAGCTCGTGTCGTGAGATGTTGGGTTAAGTCCCGCAACGAGCGCAACCCCCGCCGCGTGTTGCCATCGGGTGATGCCGGGAACCCACGCGGGACCGCCGCCGTCAAGGCGGAGGAGGGCGGGGACGACGTCAAGTCATCATGCCCCTTATGCCCTGGGCTGCACACGTGCTACAATGGCCGGTACAGAGGGATGCCACCCCGCGAGGGGGAGCGGATCCCGGAAAGCCGGCCCCAGTTCGGATTGGGGGCTGCAACCCGCCCCCATGAAGTCGGAGTTGCTAGTAATCGCGGATCAGCATGCCGCGGTGAATGCGTTCCCGGGCCTTGTACACACCGCCCGTCACACCACCCGAGTCGTCTGCACCCGAAGTCGCCGGCCCAACCGAGAGGGGGGAGGCGCCGAAGGTGTGGAGGGTGAGGGGGGTGAAGTCGTAACAAGGTAGCCGTACCGGAAGGTGCGGCTGGATCACCTCCTTTCTAGGGAGATAAATCTTCTAGAGAGATCAACTTAACTCGAATAGAGGGCAGGAGCCCGTCCGGTGGATGTCGCCCGGGGGAAGTCCCCGCAGCACCCGGTCCCCGGGGTCGCACCCGCGTACCTTGAGAGCCGCATAGCGATAGGAGAGAGATGGAAGATCATTCTTCCAGACTCGATTCTTTTCTGCGATTTATCAGACAGAATGATAGCAATCATTCATCCGATCCAAACAAGAAGAATTCACTTATATATGAGTGAGGAGCATCTGATCGCGAGCACAGTCAACTACTGTGCCGCGGTATGAGATACCCGAATTGCGACATACGAGCGCTATTCATGATATCGATTAATTTAACTTAATTAGCGACACGTGGATATCCCGCGGGCCCGATGCGGTCCCGCAAGATACCACGGGCGCACGGCGGATGCCTTGGCACAGGGAGCCGATGAAGGACGCGGCAAGCTGCGATAATCCCCGGCGAGGAGCACACATCCTTCGACCCGGGGGTCTCCGAATGGGCGAACCCATCCACAGAGGTGTGGATATCCCCCCGCTGAACGCATAGGCGGGGGGAGGACAACCCGGGGAACTGAAACATCTAAGTACCCGGAGGAGAGGAAATCAATCTCGAGACTCCCCGAGTAGCGGCGAGCGAAAGGGGACCGATGGCCAAACCGTCGAGCGGGCATACCCGGCAGGGGTTCCGCCGGCGGGGTTGCAGGGCCGCGCATCCGGGGGCTGCCGCCCCCGGGCGCAGGTCCGGCTGGGGAGCGGAACGGCATGGGAGGGCCGGCCGCAGCGGGTGACAGCCCCGTACGCGAACCCAGACCGGACGGCGCGACGCGGTCCCTGAGTAGGGCCGGGCACGTGAAACCCGGTCCGAACCTGGGTGGACCACCATCCAAGCCTGAGTACTACCCTGTGACCGATAGCGCACCAGTACCGTGAGGGAAAGGTGAAAAGCACCCCGGGAGGGGAGTGAAACAGTACCTGAAACCGTGCGCCCACGAGCAGTCGGAGCACCCTTGTGGTGTGACGGCGTGCCTTTTGTAGAATGAGCCAGCGAGTCGCTGGCGCGGGGCGAGGTTAACCGAAAGGGAGCCGGAGCGAAAGCGAGCCTTAACAGGGCGACTTGAGTCCCGCGCCGCGGACGCGAAGCCGGGTGAGCTATCCGTGGGCAGGCTGAAGCGGGGGTAAGACCCCGTGGAGGGCCGAACGCACGTCGGTTGAAAACGGCGGCGATGACCTGCGGATAGGGGTGAAAGGCCAATCAAACCCGGAGATATCTCGTTCTCCCCGAAATAGCTTTAGGGCTAGCGTCGCGCGTTCACCGCCGGAGGTAGAGCACCGGATGGACGAGGGGGCTTCGCCGCCTACCGAATCCAACCGAACTCCGAATGCCGGCGGCCCAGAGCGCGGCAGTCAGAGCATGTGGGCTAAGCTGTGTGCTCGAGAGGGAAACAGCCCGGACCGCCCGCTAAGGTCCCCAAGTTCCAGCCGAGTGGCAAAGGATGTGCGTCCGCCCAGACAACCAGGATGTTGGCTTAGAAGCAGCCATGCATTCAAAGAGTGCGTAACAGCTCACTGGTCGAGTGGACATGCGCCGACAATACACGGGGCTAAGCTGGACACCGAAGCGGCGGGATTTTATTTTATAGAATCGGTAGGGGAGCTTCCCATGGGCGGTGAAGCCGCCGGGCGACCGGCGGTGGAGCGCATGGGAGTGAGAATGCTGGCATGAGTAGCGAGAGACGAGAGAGTAACTCGTCCGCCGTGAACCCGAGGTTTCCTGGGCAAGGCTAATCCTCCCAGGGTCAGTCGGGGGCTAAGGCGAGGCCGGGAGGCGTAGCCGACGCGCAGCAGGCAGACATTCCTGCACCGCGCACGCGGCGCTACGACCGACGGGGCGACGGATGGGGGTGGCTCGGCGGGGTTCTGGACGTCCCCGTGATGGAGCGCGGCCCGCGGACCAGGGAAATCCGGTCCGCACGAGGGCGAGGCTCCGGACGAAGCGATCAAGCGAAGCGAGTGAGCCCGAGGTCCCTAGAAAAACCCCTAGGCAGGCGCGTGCGCGCCCGTACCGCAAACCGACACAGGTGGGTGGGTAGAACATACCGAGGCGATCGGGTCAACCATGGTCAAGGAACTCGGCACAATGGCCCCGTAACTTCGGGAGAAGGGGTGCCCGCGCGTACGTGAACGGACTTGCTCCGGGAGCGGAGGCGGGCCGCAGTGGAGAGGCCCAAGCGACTGTTTACCAAAAACACAGGACTCTGCAGAAGCCGCAAGGCGACGTATAGGGTCTGACGCCTGCCCGGTGCCGGAAGGTCACGCGGAGGAGTTAGCGCATCGCGCGAAGCCCCGAAGCCAAGCCCCGGTAAACGGCGGCCGTAACTATAACGGTCCTAAGGTAGCGAAATTCCTTGTCGGGTAAGTTCCGACCTGCACGAAAGGCGCAACGACTTGGGCGCTGTCTCGACCATGGACCCGGTGAAATTGCACTGGTCGTGAAGATGCGACTTACCCGCGGAAGGACGGAAAGACCCCGTGAACCTTCACTGCAGCTTGGCATTGGCCGCTGGTCCCGCGTGTAGAGGATAGGCAGGAGGCATCGATCCGGAGGCGCCAGCCCCCGGGGAGCCGCCCTTGGAATACTGCCCTCGCGCGACCGGCGTCCTAACCCGAGGCCGTCAACCGGCTCGGGGACCGTGCCAGGCGGGCAGTTTGACTGGGGCGGTCGCCTCCTAAAGGGTAACGGAGGCGCGCGAAGGTCCGCTCGGGACGGTCGGCAACCGTCCTTTTGAATGCAAGAGTACAAGCGGGCTTGACTGCGAGGCCCACAAGCCGAGCAGGTGCGAAAGCAGGCTCTAGTGATCCGGCGGCCCCGAGTGGGTGGGCCGTCGCTCAACGGATAAAAGGTACTCCGGGGATAACAGGCTGATCTTGCCCAAGAGTCCACATCGACGGCAAGGTTTGGCACCTCGATGTCGGCTCATCGCATCCTGGGGCTGGAGCAGGTCCCAAGGGTACGGCTGTTCGCCGTTTAAAGCGGTACGCGAGCTGGGTTCAGAACGTCGTGAGACAGTTCGGTCCCTATCCTCCGTGGGCGCAGGAGAATCGATGGAGGCTGCCCCCAGTACGAGAGGACCGGGGTGGACGCACCTCCGGTGAACCGGTTGTCGACCAACGGCACGGCCGGGTAGCCGCGTGCGGCGCGGATAACCGCTGAAGGCATCTAAGCGGGAAGCCGTTCCAGGGATTAGTTCTCCTTCCGGTAAGGGCCCAGGTAGACTACCTGGTCGATAGACGGCAGGTGCAAGGCTGGCGACAGCCTCAGCCGAGCCGCACTAATCGCCCGAGCTCTTCCGGAACCGCACCTCGCGGCCCGCGGGACTGAGCGCTCATGCGCGCGGTCCGGGCACGAGGATGCCCCCGAGTCACCTTTCCTATGCGCCATGCGGCCCCCAGGGCACGTGAGTAGACACCGGACACCGTAACGGTGGGCGCCGCCCACCGGTCAGCGGCCAGAGCATGGGGGGCACGCCCGGTCCCGTTCCGAACCCGGAAGCTAAGCCCCATCGCGCCGAGAGTACTGCGGGGCCAGCCCGTGGGAGGCCAGGGCGCCGCTGACCGGTGGACGGCACCGAGCCGTCATCGAGATTGAAGAAGGGGGAGGCCTCGCGGCCTCCCCCTTTTTTTGCGTTTACGGGGTGTAAATGACTCAATTACACCAGACGATCTTGTTGTTTTCGGTATTGAGCCTTTATTTAAAGAAAATAAATCGTATAACAAGGGCAACTGCTATGGCCGCAATGATCATAAGCAGGATTGTCAGCTGATGCTGCTTGCGTCGTTTACTTGACGAAACGAAGATTGACTTTCCCTGTTTTGGCGTTTCGAGATAGCGAGCCGAATGCGTCAAGGTTTGCTTGGGTCGAGGCCCTCTTTGTTGATGAGCGGCGGATGCTTTCATCGGCTCATCACTAGCTGCGCTGTTTTTAGATAATGGTGCGTCTTTCAGATATACAGGGTCTCCCGAGGCGACGCCCATATGTTTGCGCCCCGTTTGCGCTTCTTCGAGTGTTTGATATCGGTTTCTTGTCACATATTTGGGCTCTGGGTCATTGATAGGCTCTTGCGAGATGTGGGGGCGATGGAATCGAATCGGTTGCGGGCTGGATGCTTCGTCCTGCTCCGGCATAAACGTGTTGTCCTGTTTTTGATCGTCCATGATGCCCTTAGTTCGTCATCAATATCGTGTATGCGCCCATTGTAAGCCAGCCGTCTAGTTTTGATGGGATTGCATACATTATTTAAGCCTACGTTCAAATTCCGTTTATTAGACAAAACCTTAGTCAACCAGACTTAGATATGCTTATATAAATAGACTCAAAAAACTTTATAGTCGATGTATATATAAGAAGCGGCTGGGCATATATAACAGCGTCAAAAGAAGTCCCAGTCACCTAGAAGATGACTCGGCAGTCCTTACAAGGAGTGGTAAACATGGCAAGCATGGTTCCTTATCGTTCGGTTTTTGGCGTCCGTCCTTCTGCAAGTTCGCTGTTCGATTTGTTTGATGACATGACCGACCTGGCGAATAGCTCGATTGCCTCCAAGGCGTTCCCCGTTGACGTTGAGGACAAGGGCGATGGCTACGAGGTCAAGGCGTATCTTACCGGTGTCGCCAAGGATGACATCGACGTCGAGCTCAATGAGGGTCGCCTGTCGATCAGTGTGAACGTCGAGGAGAGCGCAGAAAACGAGGGCAAGAACTTCCTCCAGAAGGAGTTCGGCTCGTACAGCGCGACGCGCGGCGTGTATCTGAAGGACGCTTCGAGCGAGGGCCTTTCGGCTAAGTATGCTGACGGCATCCTGACCGTTACGGTTCCCAAGATTGTCGAGAAGAAGAACGTCACGAAGATTTCTATCGACTAACGATGGCTCTGCTTCAATCGAGAGTATGAATTAAGGGGGCTGGGAAGTGATTCCCAGCCCCCTTTTGTTGTCTTGAGTGGGCTATTGAATAGTTGTCGGTTGATACTGACTTGCAGGGCGTATCGAGAGCTTCCGTGGCCCTTGAAAACAGGTGGCTGAGCTGCCGAGTTCATCATCGAGACTTGCATCAAGCGCGTTGGCATAGCTTTTGACGGTAAGGCTTGGACGATTATTGTCCTGGCTGATATGCATGGCGATGAGCTGTTCGGTGCGATCGGTAACAAGTTCTCGCGCGGCTTCGGCGGCCTGGTTGTTGGAGAGGTGCCCCTTTGTGGACAGGATGCGCTCCTGAAGAAAGCGTGGGTACGGTCCTTCGCGCAACATAGTTACATCGTGGTTACTTTCGAGCGCGAGAACTCGACAGTCTTTGAGGATGCCTACGGCCTTGCTCGATAACTCTCCGGTGTCGGTGGCAAACCCAATGGAATCATCGAGAGCATTAAATCGATAGCCGACAGGATTGATGACATCGTGTGATGTTGAGTAGGTTTGCACGTGGATGCCGGCAATGGATAGGGTGTCACCGGGATCGAACTCCTCGACAGACAGATACGAAAGATTTTCTTTGCTCGAAAGTGTGCCCCTGCTGGCATAGAGGGGGCCGTGCCAGTGCTTGCACCAGACTTCGAGACCTTTGATGTGGTCGCTGTGCTCATGAGTGATGAGAAGAGCCGAGACGTTATCTGCCGAGAGCCCCAGTTCTGCCATGCGCTTTAATGTCTCGCGGCGAGAAAGACCGTCGTCAATCATGATGAGCCCTCGGGGGCCTTCGATGAGCGCGCAGTTGCCTTTTGAGCCGCTGCCAAGGATATGAAGGTGCAGACGAGACATAATATTCCAAAGGATACAATGGGTGCGAACGAATAGAGGAGGAAGCAAATGCCAACGGTATCTCAGCATTATGGACACCATGCTGCATCGTGGGCTGATGATAGGGCCCTGGCAACGCGGCAGACGGCTGCCCCCGTGGTGCTCATGGTATCAGGTGGTGCGGACTCGACGGCATTGCTCCTTATGGCATGCACATCAAAGTTGGATATTCTGGATGGGCGTGGTGTGGCCCCCATCGCGCGCGAGCGACTGCACGTGCTGCATGTGAACCATCATCTGCGCGGCGAGGCATCCGATGGCGACGAGGCCTTTGTGCGCGGCCTATGCGCACAATATGGCTTGCCGCTGTGTGTTGAGCATGCCTATTTTGATGATGAATCGGGCAATATCGAGGCGGCTGCCCGCGAGGTGCGCTATGCCGCGGCGCGGAGGTATGTTCGCGAGCTCTGCGCCCAGACGGGGGCACCGCGAACGGCGGCTCGTATCTGCACTGCGCACACGTCTTCGGATCGCGCTGAAACGTTTTTGATGAACGCGATTAAGGGTTCGGGGCCCGCTGGCCTATCGAGCATTCCTCGCCGGAGGAATATCGTGGTGCGTCCCCTGCTCGACCTGACTCATGATGAGCTCGTGGGCTATTTGCAGGTGCATGGTCAGCCGTGGCGAGAGGACGAGAGCAACGAGGACGTGTCGTACTTGCGTAACTATGTGCGCCATCGAGTGATGCCGGTGGTGGCGCAGCGCAACGCGAGTGTCTGTAAGACGATTGGCGCCGCCTGCGAGATCTTGGGCGATGAGGACGCCTTTCTTTCCCAGCTTTCCGCACAGTCGTTTCGAAGCTGCCTGCGTAAGGAGGCGGCGGGTGCACTGGTTCTTGACGCTCGCCGACTGGCCGCGGCCGAGGTGGTGATTGCTCGGCGCATGGTGCGACTGGCAATTAAGCGTATCGACCCCGACGCTCGCCCGGAGATGCGGCATGTGGAGCGCGTGCTCGCCTGTGTCGCCGAAGGCTCGGGTTCGGTCACGCTGCCGGCGGGAATCGATGCGCGCGTGGAGTTTGGCATGCTGTCATTCAAGGCTCCGGCGGCGCGCGAGGGGTTAGTTGCCGATTGGGTCACCATTCCCGGTCGATTGCCGCTGGGGGCGGGCCGCGTTCTGGTGGCAGAGCCGATGGCCGTCGAGCCGGGGTGTGATATTGTGCGCCGTGCCCGCGAACTCGCGGGTGCCGGAGGGGCGGCCGCGATGGTGGATGCTGCGACGCTGGGCTTTGCCGATCGCGATAGCGAACGGATGCTCGCCGGCTCGTGCGGGGAGATTCCCGCCGAGGCGCGTTTGGCGCGTCTGTGGGTAGACGGTCCCGCGCCGGGGGATGTGATGTGTCCGTTGGGCATGAGTGGGCGAAGTAAGAAGGTATCCGACCTGCTCAACGAGGCTCGTATTCCCGTTTCTGAGCGCGCAGGCGTTCCTGTGGTGAGAACGGCTCCGGGAGGTGCCGTGGTATGGGTCGCAGGCGTTCGCACGGACGAGCGTTTTAAATGCACGGCCGCAACGCGCGTGGCATATCTGCTTCGTGTGGTCGATGCGGAGTAGCGTCCCACGCCAGCTATTCTGTGCGACGTTGACGGTATTCCCGCGCTGATGGCGTACGGGCTGGAAAATATACCCCGTGCGCTGCTAGAATGTGAAGTTCGCGTCCATACGGCGGTGTGTGGGCGATAAGCACAAGAAAGGGTTGTCATGGCTTCTCAACATCCGGATATCGAGAAGGTTCTGTTTACGCAGGAGGATATCGACGGTATCGTCTCTCGCCTAGGCGAGCAGATTACTCGCGACTACGCGGGTAAGGATCTGGTGCTGATTGCGGTCTTGCGCGGCGCCGTGGTCTTTATGGGCGACCTGATGCGCAAGATCGAGCTGCCGACCAACATCGATTTCATGGCTGTTTCGAGCTATGGCGACGGTGTGAAGTCCTCGGGCATCGTGCGTATCATTAAGGACCTGGATATCGACATCCGCGGTCGCGACGTGCTGATCGTCGAGGACATTCTGGACTCGGGCCTGACGCTCAAGTATCTGATGAAGAACCTCGAGAGCCGCAAGCCCGCCTCGCTGGAGGTCGCCGCCTTCCTGTGGAAGGACGTTGAGGACCGTACCTCGGCCGTCACGCCCAAGTATGTTGGAACCCATTGCCCCGATGCCTTTGTGGTGGGCTACGGCCTCGACTATGCCGAGCGCTATCGTAACCTTCCGTATCTGGGCATTTTGAAACCGGAGGTTTATTCGTAAGATGCCCGATGACCGTAACGATAACAATTCCCAGACTCCCCGGGAGCCTAAGATCCCGGGGATGCCCGGAGGCAAGAAGCCCACGCGTACGGGCTGGCTGTATTTTATTTTGGCTTGCGCGCTTCTGGGCTACGCCTTCTTTAACATGGGCTCCGGCTTTGCCAACTCCAGCAATACCGTTAAGCTCGCGACGAGCGAGATGGTCAACGCCATTAAGCAGGACCGTGTCGAAGATTTGACCTATACGGTTCAAGACGGAAGCGTGGCGGGTCATTACTGGAAGACAAAAAAGGACAAGGGCGATACGAGCGAGCTCAAGAGCTTCTCCTCGACCTATGTCGGCTCCGATTCGCTTGCCGAGCTTATGGCGGAGCACCCCGATACCAAGTACATCGTCAACACCAATGACCCCGATTTTTGGGGCGACCTGGCGATGAGCGTGCTTCCGACGATCGCCCTGATCGCCATCATGTTCTACTTTATGCGCCAGATGATGGGCGCCAACAACAGGAACATGCAGTTTGGCAAGACTAACGCCAAGACCAACGAGGCCACACGCCCCAAGGTCAAGTTTGAAGACGTTGCCGGCGTGGACGAGGCAGTCGAGGAGCTCGAGGAGATCCGTGACTTTTTGAGCGATCCGGATCGCTATCGCAAGCTGGGCGCCAAGATCCCGCGTGGCGTGTTGCTGGTTGGCCCTCCGGGCACCGGTAAAACGCTGCTGGCCAAGGCCGTTGCCGGCGAGGCGGGTGTGCCGTTCTTTAGCATCTCGGGTTCCGACTTTGTCGAGATGTTCGTAGGTGTCGGCGCCAGCCGTGTGCGTGACCTCTTTAAGGAGGCCAAGTCCCAGGCCCCGTCGATCATCTTCATCGATGAGATCGATGCCGTGGGACGTCAGCGCGGAGCCGGCTTGGGCGGCGGTCACGACGAGCGCGAGCAGACGCTCAACCAGCTGCTGGTCGAGATGGACGGCT
The DNA here is from genome assembly GCF_003439125.1 of Collinsella sp. OM04-5. GTDB lineage: Bacteria > Actinomycetota > Coriobacteriia > Coriobacteriales > Coriobacteriaceae > Collinsella. The sequence continues at coordinate 148,577 of NZ_QSUU01000001.1, forward strand.
TTGAGGAAAGCGAGTCGGTCATCCTGATCGCTGCGACCAACCGTCCTGACATCTTGGATCCGGCATTGCTGCGTCCCGGCCGTTTTGACCGTCAGGTTACGGTCGACCGTCCGGATGTGAAGGGCCGCGAGCGGATCTTGCGCGTGCATGCCGAGAACAAGCCGATGGACGAGGACGTTAAGTTTGAGAAGCTCGCCCAGATGACCGTTGGCTTTACTGGTGCCGATTTGGCGAACCTGCTCAACGAGTCTGCGTTGCTGGCCGCTCGCCGTCATCGTTCCGTGATCTCGATGGACGAGGTCGAGGAATCGATGGAGCGCGTGATTGCCGGACCGCAGCGCAAGGGTCGCGTGATGACCGAGGTCGAGCGCACCACGATTGCCTACCACGAGAGCGGTCACGCCCTGGTGGGCCACATCCTGGAGCACTCCGATCCGGTCCACAAGATCTCGATCGTCAGCCGCGGTCAGGCTCTGGGCTACACGCTGCAGCTTCCGCAGGAGGACCACTTCCTCAAGACCAAGAACGAGATGCTCGACGAGCTCGCCGTGTTCTTGGGCGGTCGCGTTGCCGAGGAGCTCATGTGCGATGACATCACGTCGGGCGCAAGCAACGACCTGGAGCGTGCGACCAAGATGGCGCGCGAGATGGTTACGCGTCTGGGCATGAGCGAGGAGCTGGGTACGCAAGTGTTTGGCGAGGCGCAGCATCAGGTGTTCCTTGGTCGCGATTACGCCGATCACCAGGATTATTCCGAGGAGACGGCGCGCCGCATCGATATCGAGGTTCAGCGCATTATGCGTGAGGCCCATCGTCGTGCGGTCGAGATCCTGGACGCCCGTCGCGATCAGCTCGATCTGATGGCGAAGGTGCTGCTTGAGCGCGAGACTGTCGAGGGCGATGCCGTGAATGCCCTGCTCGATAACGAGTGGGACGCCTACCTTGAGCGCGAGGGCGATATCCTGGCGGCCAAGGAGGAGCGCAATGCCAAGGCGGCCGGCATGCCGACCAAGAAGCGCGCGCCTCGTATGAGCGAGGAGGAACTGGCGGCTGATGCCGCGGCCTTTGCGCAGGCGGCCATGCAGGAGGATGCCGAAGCCGCATCCGATGATGCTGATGATGACCATGCCGTCGTCGATGCCGACGCCGACAAATAGCCTTTGTAGCGAAAGCCTCCGCGGGGAAACCTGCGGAGGCTTTTTCTTCGTTGATTGGGGACAGACTTAAATGAGCGTTTTCACGCATTTAAGTCTGTCCCCAATCAACATTGTGGCGCTCTAGTTGGCTAAAGCGTACAATAGCGCCTATGCGAAAGGGGAACAGATGATCAATGAAACTATGTATGCTCGCGGTGCGGAAAGCTCCATCATCCGTGAGATCTTTAGCTATGGCCTTGAGCGCAAGGCACAGATCGGCGCGGAGAACGTATTCGATTTTTCGCTGGGTAACCCGAGCGTTCCGGCACCTGCCGCCGTGGCTGAGTCCATTAAGAAGGCCTTGGAGCTGCCGAGCGACCAGCTGCATGGATACACGCCTGCGCCGGGTCTGCCGCAATGTCGAGCAGCCGTCGCCGACTCGCTCAACCGTCGCTTTGGCACGAGCTATGAGGGCAAGGACGTCTTTATGACGGTGGGTGCCGCGGCTTCGCTCACCTGCACGCTCAATGCCGTTACGAACCCGGGCGATGAGGTTGTTGTTATCGCCCCGTACTTTCCGGAGTATCGCGTGTGGATTGAGAAGGCCGGCTGCACGTGTGTTGAGGCGCTCGCCGATGAAGATACGTTCCAGCTGAGCGTGAGTAACGTGCTCAAGGCGATTACTGATAAGACGGCTGCCGTCATCATCGACTCGCCCAACAATCCGACCGGTGCCGTGTATACATGCGACACGCTGACGCGACTGGCCAATGTTCTGCGCGAGGCCAACGCTCAGCGCGATCCCGAGAATCCGATTATGCTCATCTCTGATGAGCCGTATCGCGAGATTGTCTATGGCGCCGAGGTGCCTTGGGTGCCTTCGATCTACGAGCACACCATCGTGTGCTACTCGTATTCCAAGTCGCTTTCGCTACCGGGCGAGCGCGTCGGGTGGATCCTGGTTCCCAATACGAATCCTCAGGCAGCTCGTCTAATGCCCGCCGTTGCCGGTGCCGCCCGTACGCTGGGCTTCGTGTGTGCACCGGCGCTCTTCCAGCGTGTAATCATCGACTGCATTGATGAACCGAGCGATGTCGAGGCCTATGCTCGCAACCGCACCGCGCTTACCGATGCACTAGCGGAGTACGGCTACACCTATGTTGAGCCGGATGGCGCGTTCTACCTATGGGTGAAAGCGCTGGAGTCCGATGCGAATGCGTTCTGTGAGCGCGCGAAGAAGTATGAGCTGCTCGCGGTGCCTTCGGATAGCTTTGGCGTGCCGGGCTGGTTCCGCCTGGGCTACTGCGTGAGCTATGAGACAATCGTCAACTCGCTGCCTGCCTGGAAGCAGCTGGCCGACGAATATCGTCGAAAGTAAAGCGCTCTGCTTACAATGTTTTACGTGAAACGGGGTTTGGTTTTAAGCCAGACCCCGTTGTCTATGCCGTTGTGTGATTGGGATGAAGCAGTTTTACGACTGCCGAAAGCTATGCGTACAATGAATATACGCGACGGCCATACTGGACAAGGAGACCCGATGCCCTACCTTCTTTCTTGTGATATTCATACTCATACGATGTTCTCTGCGCATGCGTACTCAACCATCGAGGAGAACATCTATTGGGCGGCGGAGCGCGGCCTTCAGGTGCTCGGTTCCGCCGATCATTTAAGCTCGATGGTTACGCCTTGTCCCAATGACCTGCGCAGTTTCCAATTCTTTATTAACCAGGATATCTGGCCGCGCATTTGGAGCGGCGTGCTGGTGCTGCGTGGTGCCGAGGCTGATATCGTTTCGCTGGACGGCAGCTTGTTTGGCGAAGACATTCCCGTTTCGCTCGATATCGCCGGCGATTCGTATAGTCGTGAGCATTCGCTGTTCGATTTGGTGACGCGTAATTTGGATTATTTGGTGGCAAGCGTGCATAACCCGCAGTTTGCCGAAGGCGCGACGCTCGCCCAAACGACCCAGATGTACATCAATGCCCTGGAGCACCCCAAGGTGTTCATGCTGGGCCACACAGGGCGCTCGGGCGTGCCGTTCGATATCGACGAGGTGCTGTTGGCGGCTAAGGCCAAGCACAAGATTATCGAGATCAACAACCATAGTCTTGAACACGGTGTCGACACTGAGCATTGGGCCGTATGCCGCAAGATCGCCGAGCGCTGTGCCGAACTGGGCGTGGGCATTGGCGTGTCGACCGATGCCCACATTGGCATGGCCATTGGCAAGCTCGATCACGCGCGCAAGATGCTCGACGAGATTCACTTCCCGCTGGATTTGATCGTGACGCGCGACCGCGAGACGCTGCTACGCGAGATGGCGGCAGCCGGCGTGTGCGACCTGCGCAAGGGGATGTAGCGGAATTTATAAACCAAGCGAGGGGGGCGGCCCGCCTGGGCCGCCCCCCCCTCGCTTGTGCCGGTGGATTAGCGGCGTTCGAGGACCGCTACGGTTTCGGTGTGGTCGGTGTGAGGGAACATGTCGACCGGCGTGATCTTGAGCAGGCGATAGCCTCCGTCGAGGAGCTGATGCAGGTCGCGCTCTTGAGTCACGGGGTTGCAGCTGATATAGGTGATGCGGCGCGGCTTAAGCGCGCAGGCAGCTTCGAGGAACTCGGGCGTGGAGCCGGCGCGCGGCGGATCGATGGAAAGGACATCGACCCGCTCGTTGTTATCGGCGGCATCCAGGATGTAATCGGTGGCGTCGTCGGCCATAAACCAAGCGCTGCGGGTGAGGCCGTTGAGCTCGGCATTGCGACGTGCGTCGGCAATGCCCGCCGGGTTGCGCTCCACGCCGAGCAGCATAATGCCGATACCCTTGTTCTGGGCATCTTTAGCTGCGCAAAGACCGATGGTACCGCCGCCACAGTAGGCATCCATGAGCACATCGCCCTGGTGCAAATCCATGCCGTCGATAGCGAGCTGATAGAGCAGCTCGGTCTGTTGCGGGTTGGTCTGATAAAACGCGGTGGGGGAGATGTCGAATTCGCAGCCGAGCAGCTGGTCGCGCATGCATTCGGCGCCATGCGCGATGCGGGTTTCCTCGCCGAGGATGGCGTTGCCGGGGCGTCCGTTGATGTTTTGGGCGACGGTGACGATGCGCGGATCGAGTGCGGCGACAGCCTCAAAGAACTCCTGCGCATGCGGCAAGTCACGCTGAGCGGTCACGAGCGTGACCATGACCTGGTCGGTACGCCAACCGCAGCGGACGACGGCATAGCGAAGCAAACCAAGATGCTTGTCCTCATTAAAGGCGGGAATATGCAACCGCTCAGCTTCGCGTGCGATGCCGTTGAGAATCTGACGGGCGCCTGGTGCCTCGACGGGGCATTCGGGTACGGCAACGATCTTGTGCGTGCCGCGCTCAAAGAAACCGCAACGGACAGTGCCCTCTTTGCCGGGGGCAAAGGGAGTGGCGGCCTTATGGCGAAAACCGCGCGGCGCAGGATATTTGCCCGGGTCGCCCAGGGTGACACCCATGCCACGAATAGGATCTACAGCAATGCCCTCACGCTCACAAAGCGAAGCAAAAAGCTCCTCCATGGCAGCCTGCTTGGCGGCGAGCTGCTTCTTATAAGGACGATTGAGCGCCGTGCACCCACCGCAAGCTTTCATGATCGAACAGGGGGACTTGGGGTCCACGGCCTTACGCGCAGACGAAGCCGGATCTTTATGCGAGCGCTTGGAGCGAGTCTGAGATGCCTTATCCTCGCCTCGACGAGAGCCAGAACGCTTGGCCTTAGCCCTGCTCTTAGTCGATTTGCTTTTTGCAGCTTTAGAAGACTTGGATCTCGTAGAAGATTTCTCCTCCTTCGACCCCTCAGTCGCCTCCATCAAAGCACGACGAGCCCTACGTTCCGCACGAGATTCTGCCATCAATAACCCCACTAATTCATGAATTAAAGCTGCAAGTATTGTACCGTGCCAAGCCAGCAGACGATATACAAGCGGTTTAATCGTGTCAGTGATAAGTCCAACGACGTTTGCCCGGCGTGGGCGGGGAGCGGCGCGTAATTAAGTTTATCGCGAGTTCCGCACGCAAAGGAAAGCACTTAATGTGCTTTCCGTCTTGCGCAGGACTGTAGAGCAGGAAACTTAATTCCGCGCCGCTCCCCGCCCGCGCCGGGCAAACCCTCCCTTGTACTTTATCTAGGTAGAGTGTATGATTCTGAACGTTACATGACTCACTTTACCTAACTAAAGTGCCATCAAGGGGGAATACCATGAATACCGATATGTCTCGTCGTCAGTTTGTTGGTCTAGCCGGCTCACTCGCTACGGTTCTAGGCCTTGGCCTGGTTGGTTGCGGCGGTGGTGCTGGCAAGGGCTCCGCTGCTGGCTCTGCCGCGGCCAAGGATGTGAAGGGCGCTGCGGAGTCCAAGAAGCTCGTGGTGGGCTTTGATAAGTCCTATCCTCCGTACGGCTTTGTGGGCGACGATGGCGAGTACACCGGCTTTGACCTTGATCTTGCCAAGGCTGTTGCCGATAAGCAGGGCTGGGAGGTCAAATACGAGGCCATCGATTGGGATGCCAAGGACACGCTGCTCAACTCCGGTGCCATCAACTGCATCTGGAACGGCTTTACCATGGAGGGTCGCGAGGACGACTACACGTTCTCCGAGCCGTACATGCTCAACGAGCAGGTGCTGGTGGTAAAGAAGGATGCGGGCATCAAGAGCTGGGACGATCTTGCCGGCAAGACCGTGATTACCCAGACCGATTCCGCTGCGCAGGATGTACTCGAGGGTGACCAGAAGGATCTGGCGGCGACGTTTGCCACGCTCGACACGATCGGCGAGTACAACACGGCCTTTATGCAGCTCGAGAGCGGCGCGGTCGATGCCGTGGCGTGCGACCTTTCGATTGCCCAGTATCAGCTTGCCGCCAAGCCCGATGCTTATACGCAGCTTGATGAGCCGCTGTCCAGCGAGCACTACGCCGTCGGCTTTAAGAAGGGCGACACCAAGTCCGCCGACGCCGTGACCGAGTCGCTCAAGGCACTCTATGAGGACGGCACGGTCAAGGACCTGTGCGACAAGTATTCAAGCTATGGTCTTTCCTTCGACAACTGGGTGCTCAAATAGCGGCTTTCCCAGGCACCCGATTTTGCCGTTCAAACCGTCGCTTGCGTACATTTAGTACGCGGCGCTCCTCTTTCACGGCAAACTCGGGCACCTGGAAAACCCGCTTTAGCATTGGGTTCGCTGTTCCGTTACTGTGAAAGAGAGCTTGGGTTGTCTATTCAGGTCATGATGCAGATGCTTGGCCAGGGATTCTTGGTCAGCTTGCAGCTGTTTGTGCTGACGTTGCTCGGGTCGATTCCGCTGGGAATTCCCGTGGCGTTTATGCGCATGAGCAAAATTGCGCCGCTTCGCTGGATCGCGCGCATCTATATTTCGGTCATGCGCGGCACGCCGCTCATGCTACAGATGTTTGCCATCTACTTCGCCCCGTACTACGTGTTCGGCATCTCGCTCACGCCCGATTCCAAGTGGACGGCGTGCGTTGTGGCGTTCATCATCAACTACGCCGGCTACTTTGCCGAGATCTATCGCTCGGGCCTGCAGTCGATTCCGCGTGGTCAATATGAGGCCGCCGAGGTGCTGGGCTACTCGCGTCTGCAGACATTTTTGTACATCGTGATGCCGCAAGTTGCCAAACGCATTTTGCCGGCGATGGGCAACGAGATCATCACGCTGGTCAAGGACACATCGCTGGCGTTTGCCATCGGTGTGGGGGAGATGTTCTCGACGGCCAAGGCGCTGGTTGCCTCGCAAGTGAGTATGGTGCCGTTTGCGATCGCGGCGCTGATTTACTGGGTCTTTAACTTTGTGGTCGAGATGCTGCTGGGCGCCGCCGAAAAGAAGCTGGACTATTATCATGACTAACTCAGTGATGAAAATCGAAAGCGCGCGTAAGGCGTTTGGCGGCAATGAGGTGCTCAAGGATATCTCACTCGAAGTCAAGCGCGGTGAGGTCGTGGCGATTATCGGGCCTTCGGGCGGCGGTAAGTCCACGCTGCTGCGCTGCGCCACGCTGCTCGAGACGCTCGATGGTGGCTCGCTCTCGTTTGGCGACCTTGCGGTTGCGGCGGATGCGGGATCGGGTGCGGTCTATGCGAAGGGAGATGTTCCCAAGCAAGCGCGTTCGCGTTTTGGTCTGGTGTTTCAGAACTACAACCTGTTCCCGCACTATACGGTGATGAAAAACATCACCGATGCTCCGATTCGCGTGCTCAAGCGCCCGCGTGAGCAGGCGGAGGCGCGTGCGCATGAGTTGATCGCGCAGATGGGGCTTACGGGCAATGAGAACAAGGTGCCATGTGAGCTTTCGGGCGGCCAGCAGCAGCGCGTGAGTATTGCCCGCGCCCTGGCGCTCGACCCGGAAATCTTGTTCTTTGATGAGCCGACCTCGGCGCTCGATCCCGAGTTGACGGCCGAGGTGCTGCGCGTCATTAAAGACCTCGCCGCGCAGAATATGACGATGGTGATCGTGACCCATGCGATGCAGTTTGCGCGCGATGTTGCCGACCGCGTGGTCTTTATGGACGGCGGCCGCATTGTCGAGGAGGGTCCTGCCGAGCAGGTTATCGACCATCCGCGTGAGCAGCGCACCCGTGAGTTCTTGAGCCGTATCGAGAGCTAGACTCAACTATATATTGAGATGAAGCCGTCGCAGGTCTTATGGTCTGCGGCGGCTTTTATTTGTATCGATGGGGTTTAATAATCCTCTCGCCTGCTCGCCCCATCCTCTCGCCGCCTGTATTCATACGTGTGCCGAAAGGTATGCATGGACAGCCGTCCGTGAGGGTAGGGTGGTGGCATAGGACATTTGGAGGGTGAGTCGGCTCGGCTGCCGACCATGCTGCTCCCGGGACGGCACCGACCGCGAACTCTCCCCGTTGGCGTCGCGCATTGCGCGCGGCCCTGCAAGGAGGTCATCATGGGTGCTCCCAAGACCGGTAACGTAAGGAACGTGGTGCTCGTAGGCCAAGGCGGGGTGGGCAAGACTTCACTCGCCGAGGCCATGCTCCACCTTTCCGGCAAGACCGCCCGCCTGGGCGGCCACGACGGCACCAAGCCCACGCTCGACTATGACCCCGAAGAGGTCAAGCGTGCGTTTTCCATCTCGACGACCATCGCGCCGATCGACTGGAAGGGCGCTCGTATCAATGTGCTCGATGCCCCGTGCTACCCCGATTTTATCGGCGACGCCTTTGCCGCGATGAGCGTCTGCGAGACGGCCCTGTTTGTGGTCGACGCCGAGGCCGGCCCGCAGCCTACGACGGTTAAGCTCTGGTATGCCGCCGAGGATCTGCGCCTGGCGCGTGCGGTGTTCGTAAACCGCCTGTCGCGCTCCGAGGCCAGCTTTGCGACCACAATGGACCTGCTGCAGGAGCGCTTTGGTACGCGCCTGGGCGCCGTGACTCTTCCCTGGGGCGAAGGCGAGGACTTTGACGGCATCATCGACCTGGTGCGCATGAAGGCGCGCCACTGCAACGGCGCCGAGGCCGTTGAGTCGGAGATTCCCGAGGAGTATCGTGCCCAGGCCGAGGAGGCCCATGACCATCTGTGCGAGCTGGTGGCCGAGGCCGACGACGAACTGATGATGAAGTACTTGGAAGGCGAGGAGACGCTGACGCAGGAGGAGCTTGAAGGCCTGCTGTCGAAGGCGATTGCCGAGCGCATCTTTGTGCCGGTCTTTGCGGGCGATTGCATTAAGGAGCAGGGCGTCAACTCGCTGATGGACGACATCGCGACGTACTTCCCGGCGCCGACCGACTACGGCGAGATGCCGCTCATCGACGGCGATTCGCTTAAGATCTCGAGTGACGATGACCGTCCGGTGGCGTTTGTGTTTAAGACGCTGGCCGATCCGCAGCAGGGTCGCATCAGCTTTATCAAGGTGCTGACGGGTACGCTTGAGCCGGGTCTTGAGCTGATCAACGCGCGCACGCGCAAGGGCGACCGTCTGGCTCACCTGTATGTGATGTGCGGTCGCGACATGACCGAGGTCGGTCACGCCTATGCCGGCGACATCATCGTGGCGCCCAAGCTGGCGGCCGAGACGGGCGATACGCTCTCCATTACCGGTAAAGTCGAGGCTGCTGCGTTTAAGTTCCCCAACTCGCAGTATCGTATCGCCATCGAGGCCGAGAATCGCGGCGACGAAGAGAAGCTCTACACGTTTATCGAGAAGGCCTGCAAGGCTGATCCGACCATGAGCATCGACCGCGACGAGGAGACCGGCCAGACCATTATCTCCGCCGTTGGTGAGGCGCAGGTTTCAGTGCTGCTCAACCGTCTGGAGGACCGCACCAAGGTCGTGGCCAAGAGCGTGCCGATCCGCATTCCGTATCGCGAGACCATTCGCCGTACGGCAAGTGCCCAGGGCCGCCACAAGAAGCAGACCGGCGGCGCCGGTCAGTACGGCGACTGCTGGCTGCGCGTGGAGCCGCTCATTGGGCCCGACGGCACGAGCGATGGCTATGAGTTTGTGGACGAGGTCGTGGGCGGCCGCATTCCGCGCTCGCTGATCCCCGCCGTGGACAAGGGCGTCCAGGAGACCATGAAGGACGGCATCATTGCCGGCTATCCGCTCACGGGCATTCGCGTGGCTGTGTACGACGGCTCGTATCACAGCGTCGACTCCAACGAGATGGCGTTCCGCGCGGCGGCTCGCATCGGCCTGCGCAAGGCATGTGCCGATGCCGACCCGGTGGTGCTGGAGCCCATCGAGGAAATCACGGTGACTATTCCCGAGAGCTACGCCGGCGCCGTGATGGGCGACATCTCGGCCTCGCGCGGTCGCGTGACGGGTATGGAGACCGATGAGCGCGGCGACACCGTGGTCATTGCCCAGGCGCCGCTGGCCGAGCTGACGGATTACTCGACGCGCCTGCGCTCTATCACGCGCGGCACGGGCGACTTTACCATGAAGCCCGCTGGCTACGAGCAGGTGCCTTATGACGTTCAGGCCAAGCTGGTCGAGCGCTATGAGGAGGGCCGCGCTAAGTAGCGTGTGGTTTTGCCTGCAATGTGGGTGCTGACGAAAAGGCCGCCCTGGGTAACCGGGGCGGCCTTATTTGATCCCTTGGGGACGGAGGAAAACGGATCATTTTTTGGGTTACGGGCGGCGCGGTCGGCACTAGTCTCCGGATGCCTGGTTGCGGCCGGTGGCGTAGTCGATCTGCACGTGCGGCTGCAGGTTGTAGCAGTACACGTGGAAGCACAGGGTTTTGCCGTGGTCCTCGATCGATTGTGCTTCCAGACGAATGCCACGACAGACGAGCTCCTCCTCGTTGTACATAGGCGTGACGCGATAGAGCACGTGGTTGCCCGTGTCGCGGACGTAGTCGAGGATCTGCTCTTCAAACGGCAGCATGCCCGTCTCGTTGAGATAGCGCGTGCCGGTGAGGAGATTCTTGCGGTTGGCGTTTTCGCCGCAGAGTGACCAGGCGATGAGGTGGCAGCGGTTGTAGAGGCTCTGGCCTGGAATAAAGTCGTAGCGCTGCTGGTGCCAACCGGCAGGATGGATACGCGAGATATCGCCGCGCTTGCCCTGACCGAGCGATTCGGGGCCCACGCAGGCGAGCGCCTTGCGAGTGCGGCCCAGGCTGTCGAGCTTGGAGAATTTCTTAAAGCAGCCCTCTTCGGTGGCACGATCGTATTCATCGAGTGTGAATGACGGCGTGCCGAGCGGGTGCGTGCTGTCGGCGCGAAGGGCAACGTAGGGGTTGCCGGCGTAGTCTGGAATGCTGCTGAGATAAACACCGCGGGCGCGGTTGAGGTCGGGGTTTTCTACCTCGTCGATGGGGGCGGCGGCGCTGTCTGTGGAAGCGTCGTCGCCGGTGTCGGTTGCGACGGAATCGGAGCCATTGCCGGAGTCCTCGGAGCTCGCTGTTCCCGATTCGAGCCGGGCGACCAAGTCCGCTTCGTCGTCGGTACGGCTGGGACTCTCGTTTTGCTTCTCGGCCAGAGTCGCCGCCTGCTCATCACTTTGCGGCGACAGCAACTTGGGCGCCCCATCGAGCGATCCCGTAAACAGCGCAAACCCCAGCACCACGGCGGTGCCGATGGAAAGTGCTTGCTTGTAGGCGGACTTGCGCGACATTGAGGCTCCTGGATGGACGGTTGGGAATCTACCAGTCTAGCAGGAGCCGGCAGAGGCCGTTCTGTCGAACAAATACTTAAGATTTGGGACAAACGCTACTGGTTCATTTGCTTCATATTTGACGTATGGCTAGATCGAGGTGGAGTCGAGCCAGTTGAGCTTGCACTCGAGAATGCGCTGCTCGCCGGGTTGGCTGCTGCCATCAAGCAAGGCGAGCAGCATCTCGGCCGCCTCCCTGCCTTCCTGGTCGACGGGCTCGATGATCGTGGAGACGGTCGGCGTGGTGAGGTTGGTCCAGTCTTCGCAGTTGAGTCCCAAAAGACCTATTTGCTGCGGAAGTAGATGGGCCATGGGTTGGAGGGCCTTGTAGACACGGGGAAGCGCCCATTGGTTTTGTACGAAGATGAGCGTGCGCTTGGCGGGGTTGAACTTGTATTTAAAGTATTCGGTAAGCTCGTTGATTGACGGCTTGTTGTGATCGATGGGGATGGCTTTGTAGAGCTGCCCATTCGCGGCCAATGCCTCGGCATATCCCTGAAAACGTTCCATGCGAGTGCGCATTTCGGTCATGTTGGCGGCGATGGAAAAGAAGTCTTCGTAGCCGGCGTCGAGAAGCGCCTGCGTGGCATTGTACACGCCGTCGTAGAGGTTGGTTTTGATCCAGCTGGTGCCTGGGCTGTAGATGGCCGCGTCAAAAAAGACGACGGGCTTGCCGGCGCGCTTGATGCGGTCGTGGACTGCCTTGAAATTTGCCGTGGGCTGGATGATAAAACCATCGACGCCCAGTGAGAGCATTTTGTCGACATACATGAGCTCGGTCTCGGGGTTAAAGTTGCTCGTGCAAACGACCGTCTGGTAGCCCGCGGGGAGCATGACCTGCTCCATGCCGTTGAGGACGAGGCCCGCCCATTTGTTGGTGTTATCCAAGATGATGATGGCGATGACGTGGGTCTGCTTGCCGGTGAGCGTTTGCGCTTGGGCGTTGGGAACGTATCCGAGTTCCTTGATGACGCGCGCAATCTTTGCCTGCGTCTTCTCGCTAAGCTTTTCTCGTTTGTCGTTGAGGTAATACGAGACGCTTGCCGTCGAGGTTCCCGCCTCTCGAGCGACGTCTGCGATCGTAACGCGCTGTTTTGCCACAGCGACTCCTTCCGACAGATGAGCATTTTCCAACATGATGACTTTGAGTCTTGGTGAGGGATGCACTTTGGTGAGCGACTTTTTCCTTTCATATGAGTATGCAACAAATGCGGTATATGGGTGGGGTCGAAATTTGTGACCGGCATGCGCATCTGCCGTCTACCGAGAAAATCAAATACTTCTTGACTTTTGAAATCGATGGTAAAATCGCAGGATTCATTTTTGGTTAAACGCATAACTAAATAACGTAACCAACGCTCTGACCTGCGCGTTTACCGAAATAAACTGGCATTAAGAAAAACGAGCACCTATATTGGTCTTGTCGAAAAGACAGCAAGTCCAAACGGCAGGGGATGCTCCGGAGGCCTCCGCAAACGGTGTCTTGCGCACGCAACTCTATGAAAAGAGGGAAGCAATGAAGATCGTAGGCGTTGCCGCCTGTACCGTGGGTATCGCCCACACGTATATGGCCCAGAAGGCGATTCAGGATGAATGCGCCGCTCGTGGCATCGAGTGCAAAGTCGAGGCTCAGGGTGGTCTGGGTATCGAGAATGAGCTCACGCAGGAAGACGTTGATTGCGCCGACCTGGTGCTCGAGTCCGTCGACGTGGGTGTCGAGAACGAGGACCGTTTTGAGCAGAAGATGGCCGAGGGCAAGTTCCTCAAGGTCGGCACCTCGGATGTAATCGCCGATCCGGTAAAGATTATCGACCAGGCTGTCGAGATCATCAAGGCGACGGGCGGTGCCGTTGACGCGTCCAAGGCCGAGGCCAAGGCAGAGAAGAAGGCCGTCTCCGCTGCCCCGCAGGCCCCGACACCGGCGTCCAAGCAGTCCATCTTTGCCGACCCTGGCAAGACGCTGCTCAATGCATTCAATACCGGCGTTTCCTATTTTATCCCCATCGTCGTTATCGGTGGCGTGTTCCTCGCCTTCTCGTTGGCATCCGGTACTGCCGGTGCTAGCGGCATGGAGGTCACCAACCCGTTGATGGTGAGCCTTAACACTATCGGCATGGCCGGCATCTCTATGATGATTCCGGTGCTTGCGGCATACATCGCCTACTCGATGGCCGGTAAGCCCGCACTTGCCCCCGGCTTCGTCCTGGGCTACTTGGTTAACAACGCCGTCGTCACCCCGAGCGGCAACAGCGTTTCGACCGGCTTCTTGGGCGCCATGATCATGGCTGTCATCTGCGGTTACTTTGTCCGCTGGATGAAGACCTGGAAGGTCAACAACACCATCCAGACCATCATGCCCATTCTGATCATCCCGATTCTGACCTCGCTCGTCCTGGGCATGGCTTACATCTACATCCTGGCCACGCCGCTTGGCTTTGTGATGGATTGGCTCACCAGCGTGCTCGGCAGCCTGCAGGGCGGCTCCGCCGTCGTCCTGGGCCTGGTCATTGGCGTTATGACCGCTTTCGATATGGGTGGCCCCATCAACAAGACCGCTTCGACCTTTACCATGGCCATCATGGCCTCCGGCATCTACGGCCCCAACGGTATGTTCCGCGTCGCCGTCGCCATTCCCCCGATTGCTTGCGGCCTCGCTGCGCTCATCGCCAAGAACAAGTTCGATGACGCTGACCGTCAGATGGGCATCTCTGCGCTGTTCATGGGCTGCATCGGTATTACCGAGGGCGCTATTCCCTTCGCGGTCAAGGATCTTGGCCACACCCTGCCCGGCATTTGCATCGGCTCTGCCGTGGGCGCGGCGCTTGCCGCCTTCCAGGGCATCGACTGCTATGTTCCGCATGGTGGCTTTATTGTCGCCCTGGCCACCAACAACGTCGCGCTGTTCTGCCTGGACATCGTGATTGGCTCCTTGGTCGCCGCTGCAATCCTGATTGCCATGAAGCCCACGCTCGATAAGCAGGCCAAGTAAACCTTTAAGGACTCCGGTTGTGCGGAGGGATGGATTTGACTCCGCACAACCGCCCCTACACAACAAAATCCATCCGCACTGATAGGGCCCACATCTGGGTCCCAGGGAACTTTTGTCAAAAATCCTCTGGAGAAGGAGAACAAAATGTCCAACCTCACCATCCGCCAGGCCGTTCAGGGCATGCTCAAGCTGCAGGACAGCGGCGATCACGCAACCATGGTCGGCATTGGCCCCATGAGCCCCAACCTGATTCAGGCCGTGTTCGAGCTTGCCAAGGACGAGGATTTCCCGCCCATGTTTATCGCTAGCCGCAACCAGGTCGATATGGACGAGATGGGCGCCGGCTACGTCAACGGTTGGGACCAGACGCGCTTTGCCGCCGACATTAAGAAGGTTGCCGACGAGGTGGGCTATACCGGTCCGTACTACCTGTGCCGCGATCACGGCGGTCCGTGGCAGCGCGACGAGGAGCGTAACGCCCACCTGCCTGAGGACGAGGCCATGGCGCTCGCCCGCAAGTCCTTTGTCGCCGACATGGAGGCAGGCTTTGACCTGCTGATGGTCGACCCCACCAAGGACCCCTATCAGATCGGCAAGGTTATTCCGCTCGACGTGGTGCTTCGCCGCACGATCGATCTTATCGACTATCTTGAGCAGTACCGTCGCGAGCATAACCTGCCCGAGGTTGCCTATGAGGTCGGTACCGAGGAGACCAATGGCGGCCTGACCTCCACCGACAAGTACGAGGAGTTCATTTCTCAGCTGCAGCCCGAGCTCGAGAAGCGCGGCTGCCCCATGCCCACCTTTATCGTCGGCCAGACCGGTACGCTCACCCGTTGGACCGAGCAGGTCGGTCATTACAACTTTAAGAATGCCCGCGAGCTCGCCGACATGGCCAAGCGCTACGGCGTGGGCCTGAAGGAGCACAACGCCGACTACCTGGACGACGCGACGCTGCTCGAGCACATCCCGGCACACGTGACCGCTTCCAATGTCGCCCCTCAGTACGGCACCGAGGAGACCCGCGCTTACCTCAAGCTCTGCGCAACCGAGCAGATTCTGGTCGACAACGGCCTGTGCGACGATCCCTCCGATCTGTATCACACGCTGCTGGTCAAGGCCATCAAGACCGAGCGCTGGCGCAAGTGGATGACCGGCGACGATGTCAACCTGCAGGTTGACGACATTCTGGCCGACGACGAGCTCAGCCTGAAGATTCTGGATGTCTCCGGCCACTACGCGTTCAACGATCCCGAGGTCAAGGAGCAGGTCGAGAAGCTCTATCGCAACCTCGCTGCCCAGGACATTGACGGCAAGCGCTTTGTGATCGAGCACATCAAGCGCCCGATCAAGCAGTACGTCGTCGGTCTTAACCTCAAGGGCGTCACGAGCCGCATCGAGAAGGCTCTCTAAGTAGCTTTTCCTACACGACGCCGGGCCTGGGGCATGTCCCAGCTGCAGGCCCGGCACATAGGACAAAGGGACATCCCCTTTGTCCTATTTTTTGAGTTTTGGATTCCTTAGAAGGAGTTTGCACCATGAAGTTCTTTATCGATACCGCCAACCTTGACGAGATCGCCGAGGCCAAGAGCTGGGGCTGCCTTGCCGGCGTCACCACCAACCCGTCCCTGTACGCCAAGACCGGCGGCAAGCTCGCCGACTTTGAGCCCCATATGCTCAAGATTGCCGAGCTCTGCGAGGGCCTGCCCGTGTCTGCTGAGTCCACCGCGACCACTGCCGAGGGCATGATCGAGGAGGGCAAGCGCCTTGCCGCCCTGGCTCCCAACATCGTGGTCAAGCTTCCCGTGTGCGAGGCCGGCCTCGCCGCCTGCCGCGCCCTGGCCGATGCGGGCGTGCGCGTCAACATGACGCTTGTTTTCTCGCCGACGCAGGCCCTCATGGCCGCCAACGCCGGTGCCCGCTACATCAGCCCGTTTGTCGGCCGCTTTGACGACATCGCCGAGGACGGCATCTCGCAGCTCGACAATGTCGTGACCTGCATCAAGAACTATGACTGGACCGGCAAGAACGTCGACGACACCGTCGAGATCATCACCGCTTCGGTCCGCACGCCCAACCACGTGACCCAGGCGGCTCTTCTTGGTGCCGACATCGCGACCGTGCCCATGGCCGCTCTCAAGAAGTGCCTGCATCACCCGCTGACCGACCAGGGCCTCGCCTCTTTTGAGGCTGACTGGCAGAAGGTCGTCGCTCAGGCTTAACGACCGGGTTGCCCTCGGCATCGCGCCATCCGGTGCCGGGGTTGTTCTCAAGAGAGGAATTCGTATGACCAACCAGGAGCTGGCGAAGGTCGCCAATGAGGTCAGGAAGGGTGTCGTGACTGCGGTTCACGCGGCCAAGTCGGGACATCCGGGTGGATCGCTCGGTGCAGCCGACATCATGACGTATCTGTACTTTGAGGAAATGAATATCGATCCTGCCGACCCTCACAAGGCCGATCGCGACCGCTTTGTGCTCTCCAAGGGTCACGCGGCGCCGGGCCTGTATTCGGTGTTGGCAAATCGCGGCTATTTTCCCGTCGAAGAGCTCGAGACGCTCCGCCATATTGGCAGCCGACTGCAGGGCCATCCCAACATGAACGATACCCCAGGCATCGATATGTCCACCGGCTCGCTCGGTCAGGGCATCTCTGCTGCAGTTGGAATGGCGCTTGCCGCTAAGCACTGGGGCGACAGCTACCGTGTCTACACGTTGCTGGGCGACGGTGAGTGCGAGGAAGGCCAGGTGTGGGAGGCGGCTATGTTTGCCGGCAACCATGCGCTCGACAATCTTGTTGCCGTCGTCGACCACAACGGCTTGCAGATTGACGGCACGATCGATGAAGTCAACTCGGCCATGCCGCTTGCCGACAAGTTCCGCGCCTTTAAGTGGCATGTGATAGAGCTAGCCGATGGCAACGACATGGCGCAGATTGAGGCGGCTTTCGCCGAAGCTCGCGAGGTGACCGGCGCGCCCGTCGCTATCATCGCCGAGACGGTGAAGGGCAAAGGCGTCTCCTTTATGGAGAACCAGGTTGGCTGGCATGGCAAGGCGCCCAATGACGAGCAGTTTGAGCAGGCCATGGCCGAGCTCGCGGCAGCAGGAGAGGAACTCTAATGGCAGAGGTCAAAAAAGTCGCCACGCGCGTAAGCTACGGCGAGGCACTCGTCGAGCTGGGCAATGAGCACGATGACTTTGTAGTGCTCGATGCCGACCTGGCTGCCGCTACGCAGACGGGTAAGTTTAAGACTGCCCATCCTGAGCGCTTTTACGATGCCGGCATCGCCGAGAGCAACCTGATGGGTCTTGCCGCCGGCATCGCGACCACGGGCCGCGTTGCTTTTGCGAGCACCTTTGCGATGTTTGCCGCCGGTCGCGCCTACGAGCAGGTCCGCAATTCCATTGGCTACCCGCACCTCAACGTCAAGATTGGCGCCACCCATGCCGGCATTTCGGTGGGCGAGGACGGCGCCACGCACCAGTGCTGCGAGGATATCGCACTCATGCGTACGATTCCGGGTATGACGGTGGTCGTTCCCGCCGACGATGTCGAGGCCCGCGCCTGTGTGCGCGCCGCCTATGAGTTTGAGGGGCCGGTCTACATGCGCTTCGGCCGCCTGGCAACACCGGTCATCAACGATCACGAGGACTACGAGTTCAAGATCGGCCGCGGTGTTGTTGTACGGGAGGGCTCTGATGTCACGATCGTCGCGTGCGGTCTCATGGTCGCTGAGGCACTCGCTGCTGCCGAGGCGCTCGCTGCCGACGGCATCGATGCTGAGGTCATCAACATGCATACGATCAAACCGCTCGATGAGCGTTTGGTGGTTGCCAGCGCCAAGAAGACCGGTCGCGTGGTCACCGCCGAGGAGCATTCGATTATCGGTGGTCTTGGCGAGGCCGTTGCCTCGGTGCTCGCGGAGCAGCATCCAGTGCCGATGCGTCGCGTCGGCGTGCGCGATGTGTACGGCGAGTCCGGCCCTGCGGTCGATTTGCTGCATAAGTACGGTTTGGACGCCGACGGCATCGAAGCTGCGGTCAGGTCCGTGTTGTAAGGAAGGCTTTCCATGGGGTTTGTATCTGCCAACCAAGTGACGATTGGCTACGCCGCCGCCTCGCGCGAGGACGCGCTGCATTATCTGTCCGAGCAGGCTGTTGAGCTTGGTTTTGCCGATGACGCGTCTGCTGTAGAGGCGGCTTTTATTGCTCGCGAAAACGAGGCCGAGACTGGCCTCGTCGCCGGTTTTGCCGTTCCGCATGCCAAGAGCGATGCGATCCATACGCCGGGCGTGGCCGTGCTCAAGCTGTCCGAGCCTGTTGAGTGGCCGAGCTTTGATGGCGTGCCCGTCGATGTGGCGCTCGCGCTGTACGTGCCCGCCGGCGAAGCGGGAACCACGCACCTGCGTCTGCTCTCCAAGGCTGCCGTGATGCTGATGGATGCTGGCTTCCGTGACAGGGTGCGCGAAAGCACCGATCCTGTCGAGATTGCCGAGCTCATCAACGCCGGGCTCGAGGGCTAGAACGGGCTCTCCGTTCCATTAATCGATCCTTCTCCAAGGAAAAGGGCCGCGACGCTATAGGCGTCGCGGCCCTGTCTGCGTTTCCCCAGATAAAACCTGCCAAAATAAACCTGTCCCCCTTCTGAAGGTCGGCAACAATTTATGTAGTTCAGGTTGAGCATACGCGAGCGAGCAGGTTCCGGGTGCGGCAAGGTGACGTGAAACAAGCGGGCGCTGACCTTTTGGTCGCGCCCGTGCAGTTGAACGTCAGATTGCCGTGCCCGGAACCTGCGCAGCGCCGAGCGGTTACGCCGTTTGTAAAACGGCGTAACTTAAAGGTTCATGTTGCCGTGGATGTAGGGGGTGACCTCGGGGGAGATATGGCCGCAGCCTAGGTTACGCAGGGCAGATTCGATGGCGGCAGGAAGCGGGGCCTTGCCCCCGTCGCTGACCGCGGTGTTGCCGAGGGCGGCAATCTTGGCGACGTCTGCCGGCGCGGCCTCGATATGCATGCAGCCGCCGACGAGGCGTGCGCGGACCTGGTCCAGGCCAAGGTCGTGCAGGTAGTCCTCGCAGGCGCGGATCACATCGACCTTCTCGCGCGTGAGCTCCTCGCCCGTGGGGACGCGCGTGGCCAGGCAGGCTCCTGCCGGCAGGTTCCAAACGGGATAGCCCCAGGCGCGCAGCAGCTCGCGCTCTTCGTCCTTGGTAAAGCCGACCTCCATGAGGGGCGAGCGCACGCCGAGCTCCTGGGCGGCGCGCATGCCGGGGCGGTAGTCGCCGCGGTCGCTTGCGTTGCTGCCGTCGATGACGGTGGGAAAGCCCAGCGACTTGGCGTGGTTGACGATGGCGGTAAAGCCGGCGCGCTTGCAGTGGTAGCAGCGGTCGGCATCGTTGCAGGCTACTTGGGGGAGCCGCAGCTGATCGACCGAGAGGTTGAGCACGGGGAGCTTGAAATGCGGCCCCTCATCGGTCTGCCCGTCAACCGCCCGCTCAAACGAAGCCTGCTCGGGCGTGCCGATGAGCGGCGTGGTGAGGTGAACGAGAAGCGTGCTGGCGGGCATGATGCGGGCGCAGACCGCGGCCAAAAAGCTGCTGTCGACGCCACCGGAAAAGCCGATGGCGACGCGTCCGTATGCCAAAAGCAGCTGCTCGAGCGCTGTGAGTTTGTCCTGAAGCCCCTCTGCAGGTGCGGTGGTGTCTGAAAGCATGAATCGATCCTTGCCGTTGAGTACTCGGTCGAAAACTATAATCCTACCGAGCCGCTTGTCATAAGACTTCTATCTATGTAACGAAAGTGCAATATGCTATATACGTTATATACAAGTTTACAGGTGCGGTAAAGTTGCGGGAGTACAGCAGCGCGAAGCGATGGGGGACCGATATGATCAAGGCCGTTATTTTCGACATGGACGGAACGCTGGTCGATACCGAGCGTTTGGGTATCAAGGCGTGGAAGGCGGGCGCGGCCGAGCTGGGATTCGCGATTGATGATGCGCTGATCCATCAGTTTATCGGCCGCACGCTGCCCGATGTCATGGAGATCCTTGATGGGCATTACGGCGGCCGCGAAACCGCTGAGGCGATCTATCGTCGTCACAAGGAGATTCGCGACGAGATGGTCAAGACCGATCTGGAGCTTAAGGGCGGTGCCGCCGAGTGCCTGGACGAGCTGCTGGCTGCGGGCTATCACGTGGGTCTTGCGACGTCGTCGCGCCATGTTACCGCCGAGCGCAACCTTAAGATGGTCGGCCTCTTTGATAAGTTTGAGACGGTGACCTGCGGCGAGGACGTCGTACACGGCAAGCCCGACCCTGAGATGTACCTGCTCGCCTGCGAGCGCGCGGGCTTTGCTCCCGAGGAGTGCGCCGTGGTCGAGGATTCCCGCAACGGCTGCGTCTCGGGCATCACGGCCGGCTGCCACGTCTTTGCCGTTCCCGACATCGTGCCGCTGCCGCAGGACGTGGTGGATGGCTGCGAGGCTGTGCTCGATACGCTGTTCGATCTGCCGGCGGCGGTTAAGGCCGTGTGCTAAAGGTAGGCGCCGAGGTTGATGGCGGTGGCTTCGGTGTGACTGCTTGCCTGGGTGCTGGCGCGCTCCAGTAAAAACGGGCGTACGAGCTCTTGGCGGTTGATATCCTCGGCGGCGGTGACTGCGGTGACGGTGCGCGCTGCAGAGCCGACGCGGATATGCTTGGTCTTTGCCGGGGCCTTGTTCTCGATTTGCTCCATCAGCAGTTGGACACCCTTGCGGCCAATTTCGTAGCCCGGCGGCGCCACGGTGGTAAGAGGAACCGACCCGCTCCATGCAAGGGGGTTGCCGTCGCAGCCGGCCACGCGGACCTGCTCGGGGACGGAGATGCCTTTGTCGGTCAGCGCCGAGATAACGCCCGAGGCCAATACGTCGGTCAGACCGATGACAAAATCGGGGCGCTCGTCAGCAGGGCGCTCGGCAATCTGGGCACCGATACTGTAGCCGTCGGCTGCGGTATTCCATTCGCCGGCGTCGATGACCTCAATTTTGATATCGGGGTGCAGGGCGAGGGCCTTGTGAATGCCGAGTACGCGCAGTGTGAGCTGCATGAATGCCGCTCTGCCCACAACGGTGATATGGCGTGCGCCGCGGGCGATGGCGAGCTCGGCGATAATGCGCCCCTGTGCCTCGTTGTCGGCGGCCACGTAATAACCGGGCTCGGAGCAGTGGATGTCCAGATGGACGATCGGCACGGGCATTTTGGTCATGGCGGGGTGCCAATCGGGAGATGCCATGGGCTGCACCATGACGCCGGACATCTGCGTGCCCATAAAATAGCGCAGGTAATGGTCCTCGAGAATGTCGTCGTTATCGGCGTTGGCGATGAGCAGGTCATAGCCGTGCTTGCGTGCCTCGTTATGGGCGCCGCTGGCAATTTGGAGCGAGAAGCCATGGTCGAGGCGGGGGAGGACCAAGCCAAAGGACTTGGTGGCGCCGCCTGCGAGCTGACGGGCACTTTGGTTGGGCAGGTAGCCAAGGCGATTGATGGTCTCGTTGATGAGCTTGAGGGTCTCGGGGCGCAGCTTTTCGGGATGGTTGAGCGCGTTGGAAACCGTGCCCAACGAAACCCCGGCCTCGCGCGCGACGTCGCTGATTTTTACCTTTGCCATGGCGGCCCCTTTGATGCGTTTCAAGTACAAGTCCGATTGTAGCATCGCCCGCCCCCAGGGTGTCAAAACCTGCCAATTAGGGACAGGTTTATTTTGGCAGGTTTTATCTGCGGAAACGCCGTTGCCAGCGCGACCACCACAAAGGGGGCAGGCACCTTTGTGGTGGCTTGAGCTACCCGGGCCTTCAATTGTCTCGATCTGTAACATCTGGACGGCAAAACCAGCTCTACCTGTTACAGGTCGAGACATAGTGCTGGGATCGAACCGTAATGTCTCGATCTGTAACACTAAGCCGGCTTATTGCGGCCCAGATGTTACAGATCGAGATCTTTCGCCGGGATAGGCCGCCGCCCCGGTCCAAACCACCACAAAGGTTCCTGTCCCCATTGTGGCGGTTTGGACCGGCTGGGCATGTGTGCATCGGGTGGTATCTAAGTTGAGATACCACTTCTGGTATATCAGCTTGCGCTTGCGTGAGTACAATACTCGAACGTTATACGTCTCAGCGCCCCCTGTGCGTGGACGTCTTGCAGTCACGCGAACGAAGGGATTTATCCTATGTGCGGAATTGTCGGCTACACCGGCTCTGATATTGCAAAGAACATCCTGGTCACGGGCCTCAAGCGTATGGAGTATCGCGGCTATGACTCCTCGGGCGTCGCGCTCGAGGTGGGTGAGGGCGCCGCGGCGCACCTCGACGTCATCCGCCGCGTGGGCAAGGTCGCGGGCCTGGAGAGCGAGCTTTCCAACATCGACAGCGACGCTACCTGCGGTATCGGCCACACCCGTTGGGCCACCCACGGCAAGCCCTCCGTCGTTAACGCCCATCCCCACACCAGCTGCGACGGTCGTATCGCCATCGTCCACAACGGCATCATCGAGAACTTCGCCGAGCTGCGCGAAGAGCTGGAGGGCCGCGGCCACCACTTTAAGAGCGAGACCGATACCGAGGTCTTCGCGCATCTGATCGAAGAGGCTTATGCCGAGACGCACGACCTGATGGCCTCCGTGCGCGAGGCTTGCACCCACGTGGTCGGTGCCTATGGTCTGGCCGCCGTGTGCGCTGACGAGCCCGGCGTGATCGCCGTGGCCCGCAAGGATTCCCCGATCGTAGTCGGCGTGGGCGAAACCGGCTCCTATGTTGCTTCCGATGTCATCGCGCTCATCGACGCCACCCGCGATGTCGTGGTGCTCGAGGACGGTCAGTTTGCCAAGCTCACGCCCGCGGGCGTCGAGTACACCGACGAGGCCGGCAACGTTATCGAGCCCAAGGTCACCCACATCGACTGGGACCTGGACATGGCAGAAAAGGGCGGTTATCCCGACTTTATGCTCAAGGAGATCCATGAGCAGCCGCGCGTCGTGCGCGACACGCTGGTCGGTCGTATGACACCGGCCGGCGAGCTCGACATCGACGAGCTGGGCTTGTCCCTCGAGGAGCTCAACGATATCGACCGCGTGTATGTAATTGCCTGCGGCACCAGCTACCATGCCGGCCTCATTGCCAAGAACCTTATTGAGGGCTGGGCTCGCATCCCCACCGAGGTTGAGGCGGCCAGCGAGTTCCGCTATCGCAATCCCATCATTACGCCGACGACGCTTGTCGTTGCCGTGTCTCAGTCGGGCGAGACGGCCGACACCCTTGCCGCCATTCGCGACGCGCGCATCAAGGGTGCCAAGGTCTTCGGCATCACCAACGTGGTGGGCAGCCCCGTGGCGCGTGAGAGCGACGGCGTCATCTACACCAAGGCCAACAAGGAGATCGCGGTCGCCTCGACCAAGAGCTTCATCGGCCAGGTTGTGAGCCTTACGCTACTGGCTTTGCTGTTGGCGCAGGTTAAGTACCGTCTGACCACCAAGCAGGCGCGCATGCTGTTCCGCGAGCTTTCCGACACGGCCGAGCAGATCCAGTGGATTTTGGATACCCAGACCGAGGCCGTTCATGAGGCCGCCCTGCTGTGCAAGGACGCGCAGTCGGCGCTGTTCGTGGGCCGCGGCATGGGTGCCGCTATTTCCTACGAGGGCGCACTCAAGCTCAAAGAGGTCAGCTACCTGCACGCCGAGGCCTACGCTGCCGGCGAGATGAAGCACGGCCCCATTGCCCTGATCGACCCGGGTTTCCCTGTCATCGCCGTGGCCACCAAGAGTGCCACCTACGACAAGACCGTGTCGAACCTCATGGAGTGCAAGGCGCGCGGTGCCAAGGTCATCGTCGTTGCCACCGAGGGCGACGAGGAGATCAACAAGATCGCCGACTGCATCATCCGCGTGCCGGCCGTCCGCGACGTGTTCAGCCCCATCACGGCGAGCGTCCCGCTGCAGCTGCTCGCCCGCGAGGTTGCCATTCTGCGCGGTTGCGACGTTGACCAACCTCGTAACCTGGCGAAAAGCGTTACTGTCGAGTAGTTGGTTCCGCCGTTCTAACGACTAAGGCCCGGCTCCGCGTCATCAGACGGAGCCGGGCCTTTTTGTACGGAGAAACCACCACAAAGGTGCCTGTCCCCTTTGTGGTGGTTTTGGCAGGCTAGCGGAGCTTGCTGGTCTCGAAGTACTCGGGGAACTGGTCCAGGACCTCGGTTTGGTTGCGGAACATCATATGCAGGTGCTTGCTGACCAAAAAGCTCGCCTCGATGGGGTCGCGACCGGCGATGGCGCGGCGGATTTGCTTATGCTCGTTAACAGTCTCCTGATTGTCGAGCGTCTGTGTGGCGGCACGCAGCCAGCGGAAGCGCTCCAGGTCGGCATTGGTCTCTTCGAGCCACGACCACACGGTGCTACGGCACGCGATGTTAAAGATCATGCGGTGCATGAGGTTGTCGCTTAAAAAGAAGCCGATGCGATCCTCTTCGGCCATGGCCTTTTCCTGCAACGCGATGGCCCGGTCGAGCTGCTCGACGCCTGCCGAGGTGGCGCGCGCGCAGCACTCTACAATCACCTGTTTTTCCAGGTGCTCGCGAATGTAGCAGGCACTCTCGGCAAGGGTGAGGTTGATGGGCGAGACATAGGTGCCGCTCTGGGGCACGGTGCGCACCAGGCCCTCTTGCGCCAGACGCACCAGTGCCTCGCGCACAGGGGTGCGCCCCATATCCAGGTCGTCGCACAGCTGCTTGACGCCCAGCTTTTCGCCCGGTTTGTAGTCCAGATAGACGATCTTGCGTCGAATGGTGTGGTAGGACTGGTCCTGTAGGCTCGTTTCTTGCTCGCCGATGTGCATCGATTCTTCCATAGCGCCTCGCAAACGTTCTTCCACACTCATATGTCAGTTGTTTATTATGCCGCGAATCAGTTCTCTGCGGTGGAAATTCAATCGCCGCCCGATAACTTTTGCGACATTTTTGCCTGCGTTTGTACGGGATTGTGCTCAACGTTGCCGTATCATAAGCCGTCGCAAACGTGAAATAGAAAGAAGGAATCCCATATGCAACTGGCAAATATCGTACGCGAGCGCTGGAAGGGCGTTTTGTTCTGCCTGATCATCGCCATTCCCGCAACGCTGCTCGGCAAGCAGATCGAGGTGGTCGGCGGGCCGGTATTCGCCATCCTCATCGGCATGGTTCTGGCACTTGTCTTTCCCAAGCATCGTCGTGAGCCGCTTGCCGCCGGCGTTACCTATACGTCTAAAAAGATCTTGCAGTACGCGGTCATCCTGCTTGGCTTTGGCATGAACCTCTCGCAGATTCTGTCCAAGGGCGCCCAGTCGCTGCCGATTATCGTGGCGACGATCTCGACCTCGCTTGTTGTCGCCTTCGTGCTCTGCCACGTCATGAACGTGCCGAGCAAGATCGCGACGCTTGTGGGTGTGGGTTCGTCGATTTGCGGCGGTTCTGCCATCGCCGCGACCGCACCCGTCATCGATGCCGACGATCGCGAGATTGCCCAGGCTATTTCGGTCATCTTCCTGTTTAACGTTATCGCGGCGCTCGTGTTTCCGACGCTCGGCGGCATGCTCGGGCTGACCAACGAGGGCTTTGGCCTGTTTGCCGGCACCGCCATCAACGACACCTCGTCCGTAACGGCTGCGGCGAGCGCCTGGGACAGCATGCATCCCGGCGCCAATGTGCTCGAGAGCGCCACGGTGGTCAAGCTCACCAGGACGCTGGCCATTATTCCCATCACGTTGGTCCTCGCATGCTGGCAGATGCATCTGGCGCGCAAGGCCGGCGGCGACGCCAAAAGCACGTTCTCGCTTAAACGCGCGTTTCCCATGTTTGTGCTGTTCTTTGTGCTGGCGAGCGTAATCACCACGGTGCTTCAGCTTCCCGTGTCCATCACGGCGCCCATCAAGGAGCTTTCGAAGTTCTTTATCGTGATGGCCATGGCGGCTATTGGCTTTAATACCGATATCGTCGAGCTGGTCAAAAAGGGCGGCAAGCCCATCGCGCTGGGCTTTTGCTGCTGGATTGGCATTGCGTGCATGAGCTTGGGAATGCAGCACGTGCTGGGAATCTGGTAGAGAAGTAGCTTATTCGCGTGCTGGTTGCTGGTTGCTGGTGAGCGCAAGCCTGCGGTGGAGCGATAGGAGCTCTTGCGGGTATGGCTTGTCCGCAGGTTTATAAGTCCCGAAGAGCTCTTATCGCCCCGCCAGGATGGCGATGCGGGGCAACACCTATACTCGCAGGACGGCGCTTTCTGCCCTATAGTGTTTGGTGAGCAATATCGTTCAATTTTGAAACACTCGGTCGTGCGACCGTCGGCGGCTGCACGTCGCCTCGGACAGGGGCAAATCATGGATAGCGATGCCAAGCTGAACATCTTGACCGAGGCCCTGGCTGCTGCCGGGGCCTCGGCATTGGCAATCGATGCGCGTGGGGACGTCGCGATTTCGACCATGAATGACGCGGCGCTTGAGCGGGATGTGGCAGCTTTTGTTGCCGAACGCCTCGACCGTATAGGAGACGGCGCGCGTCTGGTTATGGGGCGTGCGGGTACGCGCCTGAGCCTGACCGTTCGCCTCGCCGACAAAGAGGGCGGGGGCCTTTGGGTCGTCGTGGTCCGCGAGGTGCGCGGCGCCGCGGCGCACGCGGGCATCGAGTGGCTCAACGCCGACGAAGTTGAGGCCCGCTACGAATCGAGCGCGTACGGCATCGTTGAGGGGGCTGCCTCGGTGGCTGCGCCGGTCGCCGAGAGCTACGCGCGCGGTGTGCCCCTTATGCTCGAGGGCGAGCTGGGAACGGGTCAGGTCGAGATTGCCATGCGCCTCTATCTGGACGGTCCTTTTGTCGATCAGCCCTTTGTTGCCGTTGCGCTCGATGAGCTAACGGATCGCGGCTGGCGCCATCTGCTCAAAAGCGCCGAATCGCCGTTGTTCCAAACGGGGCTGACACTTTGCATTGAGGGCTGGAACACGGTTGGCCCCCAGCGTCTCCGCGAGCTCGTTTCCACGATGGCCGACACCGCGTTGGCGACGCGCTGCCATGTGGTGCTGACGGCGAATGACATGCCGGGCGGCAGCGAAAGTGATCAAGCCGCCTTTGTGACCGAGCGCTTCGCCTGTGCGGTGAGCGTGGCGCCGGCAATCGTCGAGCAGGGAGCCACGTCGCAAAAGATTGCGCGCTATTTGGAATATCTCGCTGGTGCATTTGGGACGGCAGCGCCCACGCTGTCTGCCGCGGCGACGAAGGCGCTCGATGCTTACCGCTGGCCGCGCAATTATCTGCAGCTCCGCGAGGTCTCGGAACGACTGTATATATTGGTGGGGGCGGGCACGGTGGATCGCGCTGTGGCGGAGGAAGTGCTAGCCCAAGAGGACGTGATTAAGACCGCAACCTTTGGCGCCCCGACACTCGAAAGCGACCTGTATATCCTGCGACCGCTGGCCGATACCGAGCGAGATATCGCGCATCTGGTTGTAGATCATCTCCACGGCAACCGAACCCGTGCGGCGGAGGTGCTGGGCATAAGCCGAACAACGCTGTGGCGCTTACTGAAGGACGATGACCGTTGAGCGAGGCGCCCGTGACCGCGCGCGACGCGTGTGCTACAGTCCAAAGCGTTATTGTTTCGATTTGGTTACGGCGTGCGGGGGCGTATGGCTGAGACTACAAAACCGAGCCGCAGAAGGCGGAGCGCCGCGCCGGTTAACCGACGCACAACATCGGTGACGTGGGGCAAACACGCCTCGGGGTTTGACGGCTCGTTCAAGCGCACTAAATACGGCTATCCTTCGACAGGTGCCCGTTTGGCAATGCAGGCAGAGTCCTCGCTGTGGGACCGCAAACGCGTGGTGGGCTCAAAGCTCAAGCACGACGGCACGCTCGGCTACATCAGCCGCGGGGCGGCTCGTCGCAGCGGACTCAATCCGGCTGGTTGGCATCGTTATGTTCCGATCGCGGTCGTCGTTGCAGTGATCGTCATCGCACTCGCTGCGCTTGGCTACGCCGGCGACGGTGCCAACTTGGACGCGATGTTTAAATCGCCCGAGCTCGCGCATGCAGGCACAGAAATTGTCGAGGGCGCTCAGACCCAGACGGGCGTCGCGCCCCAGCGCGGTATCGTTGCGGCGGCCTCCACCATCGCCGACGCTCAAAAGGACGAGGGCGAACAGGGCGACGGCGCCGAAACGACCCACACGAACGAAACGACGACAACTCCATCGGCAAGATAAGTTGCGAGCGGGTCCGCCGTTCGTTAGAACGGCGGAACTAATTACCTAACGTACACCACGTTGTCGCGGCGGGGTTTGGGCTCGGGTAGCGTGTCCTCGGCATAGCCCAGAATGCAGTGACCGACGCCGCGCAGGCTGCCGTCGGCGGGCAGGCCCCAGCTGGCCAGCAGCTCCAGGCCCTCGGGCGAGTCAAAGACCTCATGCGCGCGGTGAATCCAGCATGAGTCGACACCCAGTGCATAGGCGGCGTTGAGCAGGTTGCCCATGGCGAGCGATCCGTCTTCCAGGTGCGTGGGCACGCTGCGGTCGACCAGTACCACCACAACGGTCTTGGCGCCATAGAAGGGGTCGCTGTTGCTGCCCATGACCTGTGCGTTGAGCTGCGAGAGGCGCTCAACGGTCGTGGGGTCGGTGACGGCGACAAACGTCACCGGCTGGCGCCCCATGCCACTGGGTGCATACTGGCCGGCCTCGATAATGCGTGCGAGCTTTTCGGCCTCGACGGGACGATCACTGTATTTGCGGCAGCTGCGGCGGTGGATGAGTGCTTCGATAGTCTCCATGGTGTCTCCTTGCGGTGGCGTTGCAGATGCCACGTTCATACCCGTCGGGCTCAAACGATAGACGGTCAATTGCCCGGCCAAAAGGGTAGATCCCAATTGGGAAAGTAGGTTTGCATAAAAGGACCTTCAGAATGTGACAAACAAATGGGATGGTTAAACGTTTTATCCCGTCTACCCTGCGGTTTTTTACCACTTGCCTAAATGACGAACGCATAACCTCTGATAAAGGTTTTACTAAAGGAGTACCAACGTTTATCAATGCGCCGTGGTGGCGCCGGGCCAGGAGGTAACATCATGTTCCAGGCTGGAGATGTCGTCGAGACCGACTTCGAAGGATTTCTGAAGCTGCTGCGTTCCAAGACGCGCGCTTTTGTGACGATTGACGATCACGAGTACTACATCACGCACACCGATGGCTATTGGCGTGTTCAGGATTGCGAGGCCCTCAACGACAAGGGCCACTTTACTGACTGCTCCGAGCTGGTCAACACGGTCTGCGAGGTCGTCGAGCTGCCGTGGATTGCCGGCAAGAGCCTGCATGACAGCTTCTCGGGCGCTACGGTCTATGAGGCCGTCGCCGCTTAACGGGCAATAAAACCCGATTTTCACGTGACCGCTGGCGCTGCCCCCGCGCCGGCGGTCTTTTTCTGCCGATAGGCCATAAAAGTGCAAGCATTTGCGGAGAGCCTGTTGACGATAGTCAAAACTCGGACTAATCTAGAGATATAAATTGGTCAAAAATCGGACAATCGAATGGTGGGATAGATGAATAGTGCGGTTACGCTGGTCGATTTCGACCGGTTGCTCAATGGACTCGACCATATTTATTCGGAGTTCTCGCGCGCCTGCGGTCTTTCGGACTGCGCTTACTGGATGCTCGTCGATACCAGCACGGCGGGCGGCAGCGTCGCCGTAAGCCGTCTGACAAGCGAATGGTTCTACAGCAAACAGACCATCAACTCGGCAATTAAAACCTTGAAGGCGCGGGGTTTCGCCACGCTGGAGTTTGCCGAAGGCAGTCGCAAGAACAAGGTTGTGTGCCTGACCAAAGAGGGTAGGCAATTTGCTGAGCGCTATGCGTTGCCGGCACTTAAGGCCGAACAGCGAGCATTTTGCGCGCTTGAGCCGTGTGAGCAACGCGAGATTATGCGCTTGATCGGCAAATTCTCCCAGGTGCTCGATGAGGAGTGCGAGACATTTAAGCAGCAGGTGGCAGCTGCAAGCCAGACGCAGGATCAATGTGAGGGGGAGTCGTGCGACTGTTAATGAGGTTTCTGAAGCCCTATCGAGGGCTTGTCGCAGTGACGCTGCTGGTGCTGCTGGTTGATAACGTCGGCACGCTGTTGGTTCCCACGATGCTGGCGAACATGGTCAACACCGGCATCACCACGGGCGATGTCGACTACATCCTGCGCAACGGCCTCTACATGCTTATCGCGACCGGCATGGCCAGCGGCGGCGCGGTGCTGGGCTGCTATCTTTCGGCGCGCTTGGCCGCCAACGTGGCCTGCGATATCCGCAATGCCGTGTACGACAAGTCGCTCGAGCTCGCGGCCAGCGACTTTGAGCGCTTTGGCACCGGATCGATGATCACGCGCTCGCTCAACGACATCAACGTGATTCAGCAGGCGATTCTGCAGACCATTCAGCTGGTGCTGCCCGTGCCGTTTTTGGCTGTGGCGGGCATCATCTTCGCCTGGTTTATCGATCCTGCCATGGGCACGCTTCTGGGCGTCGTGGTTGCGATTGTGCTGGTGGCGGCGGTCTTTACGGTTGCCAACGCGGCTCCGATCTTTATGCGCTTGCAGAGCTTTATCGACCGCATGAACGTGGTGCTGCGCGAAAACATCGTGGGCGTGCGCGTCATCCGTGCGTTTAACAAGGAGCGTCACGAGGAGCGGCGCCTGGACGAGGTGTTCAGCGACTACGCCGCCAACGCCATCAAAGTCAACCACCTGTTTGTGGGCCTCGACAGCTCAAGCTTCTTTTTGATGAACATCGCCGAGGTAGCGGTGCTGTGGGTTGGCGGCAACCGCGTGGGCGCCCACGCCATGCAGATCGCGAGCATCTCGGCGGTGCTGGAATATGCGCTCCTGATCCTGTTCTTTGTGATGATGGCGCAGATGGTAGTGCTGACGCTGCCGCGCGCCGCGGCGTGCCTGAACCGTGCGCAGCAGGTGTTGGAGATTGAGCCGAGCATCGTGGACGGCGAGCGTACGCTGGGTGACGGGGCGCCTGCCTCCGGGGGCGATGCGGATGTGGTCGCTGAGTTCGATCACATGTCGTTTCGTTTTGACGATGCCGATGAGGACACCCTGTGCGACCTGAGCTTTGCCTGTCGTCGCGGTCAGACGACCGCGATTGTGGGCTCGACGGGCTCGGGCAAGTCGACGGTGGCAAAGCTTCTGCTGCGTTTTCACGATGCCACCAAGGGTGCCATTCGCCTGGACGGCGTCGACCTGCGCGAGCTTTCGCAAGACGAGATTCGCGGGCGCATTGCCTACGTCCCGCAGAAGGCATGGCTGTTCTCGGGCACCGTGGCAAGCAATTTGCGCTTTGGCAACGAAGACGCGACCGAGGCCGATATGCTCCACGCGCTCCAGGTTGCCCAGAGCACCTTTGTACTCGATCAACCGCAGGGGCTCGACACTCCGGTGGCGCAGGGCGGTACGAACTTTTCGGGCGGCCAGCGCCAGCGTTTGGCAATCGCCCGCGCACTCATGAAGCGCGCCGACCTGTATATCTTCGACGACAGTTTTTCGGCCCTGGACTTTAAGACCGATGCGGCCCTGCGCCATGCGCTGCAGGACGAGACGCGCGACGCCGCGGTGCTCATCATCGCGCAGCGCATCTCGACGATTCTGCACGCCGACCAGATTGTCGTGCTCAAGGATGGCGAGGTCGTGGGCCTGGGCACGCATGGCGAGCTTATGGAAACCTGCGAGGTGTACCGCGCCATCGCGGAATCGCAGATGAAGGGAGGTGAGTAGCATGACCGAGGAGCTCGAGAAGCAGGGCGGCGTTGATGACGCCGTTGCCGCGGGGCTGGTCGAGGAAACGGCTGTCACGTCGACCGAGCTGGATGACGCCGCCAAGGCTGCAGTCGAGCGCGAGGCTCGCCGCCAAGCGCTCTACGAGGAAAACGAGCGTGCCGAGGACGAGCGTGCCCGCGCCGAGGCAGAGCGTATGCGCGACGTGGACGACGAAGAAGAGGGCGAGACGCCCCGGGATACCTGGGCGACGGTGCGCCGCCTGTGGAGCGAGGCCGTCGGCGACCATTGGCGCTTCTACATCGTGTTTGCGAGCATTGTGTTCTATGTTATCTTTAACACCGCTGCACCGGCATATAGCGCCCGCGTGATCGATGAGCTGTGGGGCCACATTCAGGTGGCGTTTGCCAACGGAACCACCTTCAACATCACCTGGGAGAACTGCGGCAAGACCATCTTCGTCTACTTTATGATCTGGACTGCCGCTGCCTCGTTCTATGCGCTCCAGAGCTTTTTGATGTCGAGCGTGGCCGAACGCCTCAACCTGCGTCTACGCAACCGCATCGCACAAAAGCTCAACCGTCTGCCGCTTGCCTTCTTTGACGCGCATCGTCCCGGTGAGGTCGTCAGCCGTGCGACCAACGACTTGGACAAGATGTCCGAGAGCATGCAGCGCGGATTGCTGCAGCTGCTTGTGTCGATCGGCACCGTGGTGGGCGCCGTGGGCGTGATGTTCGTGTTTAGCGTGCCGCTTACGCTAGTCTTTTTGTTCTTTACGGCGTTGTCGCTGCTGGTGACCAAGGTGGTTTCGCGCCGTACGCATGATGTGACGGGCGAGCGTCAGGAGTGGGTGTCCAAAATCACGAGCGCGGTCGAGGAAGGCTATTCGGGCCGTTTGGTGATTCGCGCATTCAACCGCGAGCACCAGAGCTCTGCCGAGGTGCACGAGGCCTCGGGCGAGCTGGCGCGCGTGAGCACCAAGGCCGACTTTATGATCAACGCCGTCGGACCCGCGGTTCGCTTTATTGGTCGCCTGGCGCAGATTGTGATTGCGCTCGTGGGCTGCAGCATGCTGGTCGCCGGTCACATGACCGTCGGCGTGTTCCAGGCGTTCTTCCAGTTTATCTACGAGGCGTCCGAACCCATGACGCAGCTGTCGTTCACTTTTAACTCGCTGCAGAGCGCGCTGGCGAGTGCGGAGCGCGTTTTCGACCTGCTTGATGAGCCCGAGATAGAGGCCGATCCGCTGCCGGACGAGGCCGCCAAGCTGCCGGGTCGCATTGAGGGCCGCGTCGCTTTTGAGCACGTGCGCTTTGGCTATGCGCCCGACAAGCCGCTCATGCGCGACGTGTCGTTTACCGCCGAGCCGGGCCAGAAGATTGCCGTGGTGGGAACCACGGGCGCAGGCAAGACGACGCTCATCAACCTGCTCATGCGCTTCTACGAGATTGACGGCGGGCGTATTACGCTCGACGGCGTGGATACGAGCCGCATGGATCGCGGCGAGCTGCGACAGCAGTTTGGCATGGTGCTACAGGACGCCTGGCTGTTCGACGGCACGATTGCCGAGAACATCGCCTACGGCTGCCCCGAGGCAACGCGCGAGGAGATTGTTGCGGCCGCTCGCGCCGCCCAGGTCGACTTCTTTGTGCGCACCATGCCTCAGGGCTACGACACGCGCGTAGCCAACGATGCCGAAAGCATCAGCCAGGGCCAGCGTCAGCTGCTGACCATCGCACGCGTGCTGCTCAACAACCCGGCGATTCTCATCCTGGACGAGGCGACCTCAAGTGTGGACACGCGCACCGAGCTTGCTATCGGCCGCGCCATGGACGCGCTCATGCGCGGGCGCACGAGCTTTGTGATCGCGCATCGCCTGTCGACGATCGTGGACGCCGACCTGATCTTGGTCATGGATCACGGCAACATTATCGAGCAAGGCACGCATAAGGAACTGCTGGCTGCCGAGGGTGCTTACGCCGACCTCTATCTGAGTCAGTTCGCATAATGTGACAAAGGGACAGTCCCGCATGTCACATCAAAAGGAATGGCGCGCCGGGGATTGATTCCCTGGCGCGCCTTTTGCGTCGGTGCCGATATTGTTTTGTGCCGCTTGCGTTCCTAACGTTCGTCCATGAGCTTGGCGACGAGGGCCTTGAGCTCGGCCACCTCTCGCTCGAGTTCTTTGACGCGGCGGGCATTCTCGGTGATGCCCTGGCGGTTGAGGGCACTCTGCTCGGCGGCGTCATCGGGCATGTACTCGCGATGCTGCTTGGCGTCGAAACTCTCCTCGAACACACGGCAGCCGTTGCGCTTGATGATGCGTCCTGGCACGCCCACGACGGTGCAGTTGTCGGGCACGTCCTTGACGACAACCGAGTTGCCGCCGATTTTGACGTTGTTGCCGATGCGGATGTTGCCGAGCACCTTGGCGCCTGTGCCCACGGTGACGTTGTTGCCCAGGGTGGGGTGGCGTTTGCCGGTCTCGTTGCCGGTACCGCCGAGCGTGACGCCCTGGTAGAGCACGCAGTTGTCGCCCACGATGGTGGTCTCGCCGATGACGACGCCCATGGCATGGTCGATAAAGAAGTGCTTGCCGATCTGTGCGGCGGGATGAATCTCGACGCCGGTGATGTGGCGGGTGATTTGCGAGAGCACGCGGGCGAGCGAGCGATGACCGTGCTCCCAGAGCCAGTGCTCGGGCACGTGGTTCCACTTGGCGTGCAGGCCAGGATAGGAAAGGAAGATGACTAGACCGTTTTGCGCGGCGGGATCCTGCGCTTGGACGGTCTTGATGTCCTCGCGAATGGTATTGATAAAGCTCACCGGCCGCCCTCCCTTAGCGCCATGGCAATGCGATTCAATAAAGTATAGCGATTCGCTAGGGATTAGGAAGGACAATCTTGGCGGCATTGCGCAACAGGTGTCAGTTATGCAAACTTGCTGGTAATGGGGTCATGCTTTTGTGGGGTTGCGCACGAGGGGGCGCCGCAACCGTATACTGGTCAACTTGGACGTATCCGCGCCCACAACTGAGAGGTTTTACTTCATGGGTTTCATCAATTTTATCGCCGAGCTGCTCAAAGACCCGCGCACCGCGATTGCCAGCTGGATCGCCGCCGGCCCGCTTATGGCCTACGGCTGCGTGTTCCTGATCATCTTTATCGAGACGGGCGTGGTGTTCTTCCCGTTCCTTCCCGGCGACTCGCTGCTGTTTGCCTCGGGTTTCTTTGCCCACAACGGCGGCTTTAACATCGTGGCTCTGCTGGCCGTCGCATGGACGGCTGCCATCTTGGGCGATCAGTGCAACTTTATGATCGGTCATTTCTTTGGCCAAAAGATCATCGCCTCGGGCAAGGTGAAGGCCATGACGCCCGAGCGAATCAAAAAGTCCGAGGACTTCCTGGACAAGTGGGGCCACCTGGCCATCTTCCTGGGTCGCTTCTTCCCGTTTATCCGCACCTTTGTGCCTTTCATCGCCGGCATGGGCGGCATGCACTGGCGCAACTTTGTCATCTTTAACGTGCTGGGCGGCATTACCTGGTCGACGGTCTTTACGCTGTTGGGCTACTTCTTTGGCGGCATTCCCTTTGTGCAGGAGCACTTTGAGCTGCTGATTATCGGCATCGTCGCCGTGTCGATCATCCCGACCGTGGTCGGTCTGGTTAAGGCTAAGCTGGGCAAAAAGAACGCGTAGCTCGAGCCAGCGCGCAAACCGTGCCGTTGAGGCCCGTCACCCTTTACGGTGGCGGGCCTTTCTGCTTCGGTCAAATGAAAATACTTTACTTAGTTAAAGAAAAACGTTTTATCCGATGCGTGTGCGGAGTACAATCTCGTGCATGCGAATCGACGTGTCATCGGCTTCGATGTCGTCCGCGTGTCCCGTCCGGCTCTACGCTCCGGGCGTGTGACGTTGCGACGCGGTCGGCCCCGGTCCTTGCGTGCGGGTTCGCGAGTATGCAACTGTGTATGTAAGGAGCGACATATGACTGTCGAGAAGAAGGATATCGATTGGGGTAGCCTCGGCTTTGGCTACATGAAGACCGATTACAGCTACGAGGCTCATTGGAAGGATGGCGAGTGGGACGAGGGTGGCCTGACCACCGACCACACCCTGCATGTCTCCGAGTGCGGTGGTATCTTCCACTACTGCCAGGAGGTCTTTGAGGGCCTGAAGGCCTACACCGCCGAGGACGGCAGCATCGTCTGTTTCCGTCCCGACATGAACGCTGAGCGTATGTACAACTCTGCGCAGCGCCTCGAGATGCCCCCGTTCCCCAAGGACAAGTTTGTTGAGGCCGTCAAGCAGGTCGTCTCTGCCAACGCCGCATGGGTTCCGCCCTTCGGCTCTGGCGCAACCCTGTATGTGCGTCCGTTTATGATCGGCTCCGGTGACGTAATCGGCGTGGCTCCCGCTCCTGAGTACACGTTCCGCATTCTCGTGACCCCGGTCGGTCCGTACTTTAAGGGCGGCCTTAAGCCCGTCAAGCTGCGCGTTTCCGAGTACGACCGCGCCGCACCGCACGGCACCGGCAACATCAAGGCCGGCCTGAACTACGCCATGTCCCTTAAACCCACGATGGAGGCCCATCGCGAGGGTTATGCCGAGAACCTGTATCTCGACTCCGAGTCCCGCACCTATGTCGAGGAGACCGGCGGCGCCAACGTGCTGTTCGTGAAGGAGGACGGCACCCTCGTCGTTCCGCAGTCGCACACCGACTCCATCCTGCCCTCTATCACCCGTCGTTCGCTCGTTCAGGTTGCTCAGGACCTGGGCATTACCGTCGACCAGCGTCCCGTCGAGTGGGCCGAGGTCAAGGCCGGTACCTTTGTCGAGTGCGGCCTGTGCGGCACCGCTGCCGTTATCTCCCCGGTCGGCGAGATCGACAACAAGGTTTACGGCGCCGACGAGACCGTGACCTTCCCGGCTGGCTACACCGAGATCGGCCCTGTGATGAAGAAGCTTCGCGAGACCCTGACTGGTATCCAGTCTGGTGCTGTTGAAGATAAGCACAACTGGGTTTACACCGTCGCGTAAGCTGCCATAGCTGTTCGGCCCGAGGGCAACCTTCCTTTCCGGCGCGTCCTCGGACATGAAAGAACCTCCGCTGCGCACTTCGTGCGGCGGAGGTTCTTTCGTCCTGCGGAGTGCGCCGGAAAGGAAGGTTGCCCTCGGGCCTGCGTTACCTCGGCGCCGCCGTTACGGGCAATATAGATCTGAATTAAAGATGGCGC
>NZ_QSUU01000001.1:185898-194898 GCF_003439125.1 Collinsella sp. OM04-5
GGCGCGCGGCCTTTTAGGCCGCGCTTTTGTTTTGGTTCGCGCCATGTGGGGGTGATGGCGACGTGCATTTTTGCGAGTATTCTGCAACCGAAGGCCCCTGCATACCGACCTCGGGCAAAAAATCGGGATTTCTCGATGTTTTCTACGAATGATGGGCGGGGTTATGGGCTGACAGCGTTTGATTTGCAGGGATATTCGCGGTCTTTGGCATTTATCGTAGCGCCCGAAGCCCTTGGTTATGTTGAATACTCCTAAAAATGCACGGCGCTTAGAGGGGGACCTTCGCGAAAAAGGAAACCGCCCCGTCGAAGTATGCATTCGACGGGGCGGTTTATGCATATAGCCGATTTAGGATGCGCTGCCAAACTACTAGAACTTGACGGTCGGGGCCTGGCGGGCTGCTTCGGCGGCCTCGAAGCCCTGGCGCTCCTTAAACTGGAAGATGCCGGCAAAGATGACAGCCGGGAACGTCTGAATGGCGTTGTTGTAGCTGAGCACGCAGTCGTTGTAGCTCTGGCGTGCATAGCTAATCTTGTTCTCGGTATCCTCGAGCGACGCCTGCAGCTGCGTAAAGTTGGTGTTTGCCTTAAGGTCGGGATAGGCCTCGGCTACGGCGAAGAGCTGGCGTAGCGCACCGGTCAGCACGTTGTCGGCCTCCATCTTGGCCTCGGGCGTGGTGGCCTTGACGGCGGTGTTGCGCGCGCTGATCACGGCGGAGAGCGTCTCCTGCTCGTGCTTGGCGTAGCCCTTGACGGTCTCGACTAGGTTGGGGATCAGGTCGTTGCGGCGCTGCAGCTGCGTATCGATGTTCTGCCAGGCGTTATCGATACGGTTGCGCTTGGTGACCATGTTGTTGTAGATGCCGGCGATGGCGCAGACAATCACAATGACAACAACGATGCCGATGATGACGGTAATCATGATGTCTCCGTTTCGAATGGCCGCGGCGGCATGCGCCAGCTGCCGTTGGTATAACGCTACTAGTATACCCGCAACGTTTTGTCGTGCCGAACTTTCCGGTAAGCGTTATGTTTTCGGTGGGGTTGGTACCGGGACAAAGCGCACGAGGTACAGGTGTAAGATATGCGACAGATTGACGAGTGTTGTCTTTACCCTGAGGATGGCGATACCAGTGGACCTTCGTATTAAGAAAACCTATCGCGCCCTGTTCGATGCCTTCACCGAGCTTCTCGAGGAGCATCGATTTGAGGACCTGACGGTTGCCATGCTGTGCGACCGCGCCATGATTCGCCGCACAACGTTCTACAAGCACTTTCGCGACAAGAACGATTACTTTGCCTTTTATATCGATGAGCTTATGTCGGGTTTGCCGCAAAAGCGGGTTGGCGAGGGCGGCACGGTGTCGGCCGACGACGTGCGCGTGCTTCGCCACGAGGTGTTCACCGACGCCATGGACCTGATTCTGGCCCACGAGCAGCTCATGGACAACATTTTGGCGAGCAGCATGTCGGGCATGCTGACCAGCATGATTTGCGATCGCATTGCCCGCTCTATCCGCGAGCGTGTGATGAGTGCGCTAGACGAGGACGCGCTTGCGCCCGTGTCGCTCGACACGACGGCTGAGTTTGTCGCCGGCGGCATTATTCGGCTCTTTACTATGTGGTGGGAATCGGGTCACGATCTGGAGCGTCGCTCCGAGATCGCTGACGTTGTCGATGCACTGTTCGAGCGGACCATGACGCCGGTGCATCACTAAAAGTGGCGGAGAGAGGGGGATTCGAACCCCCGGAACGCTCTCGCGCTCAACGGTTTTCAAGACCGCCGCATTCAACCGCTCTGCCATCTCTCCGTGAGTCGTAATGATAGCATCGTTTTGGATTTGCAACAGGGAAGGCGAACGATGACGATCACCGAAATCGATGAGAAGTTCATGCACGAGGCGCTGGCGGAGGCGCGAGCCGCCGCTGCGGTGGGCGAGGTACCGATTGGTGCCGTGGTAGTGCGCGCGGATGAGATTGTCGCGAGGGCTCACAATCGCCGCGAGCTCGACCAGGACCCTTCGGCGCATGCCGAGTTTGCGGCCCTATGCGCCGCCGCGCAGTCGCTCGGCCGCTGGCGCCTTTCCGATTGCACGGTCTACGTAACGCTCGAGCCCTGCTGCATGTGCGCGGGGCTTATGGTTAACGCGCGCGTGGGGCGCTGCGTGTACGGCGCGGCCGATGCTAAAGCGGGCGCTCTGGGGTCGCTATACGACCTCAATGCCGATTCGCGCCTGAATCATCGGTTTAACGTGACGGCCGGCGTGCTGGCAGACGAGTGCCGCGCGGTGTTGAGCAGCTATTTTAGTGGGCTGCGTGGCACCGATGGTGCTGGCTGCGGTTGTGGGGCCGATCTTGAAGCACACGCCGCTCACGCCGCAGCGCTTGCAGGTGCCGGTGAGGATGCTGGCGCGGTAGTTGACTTTGGTCCTGCGTGCCGCCGGCCCCGCCGTGTGCTGCTGGCGATCGACTCCTTTAAGGGCAGTGTGTCGAGTGCGCAGGCGGAGGAGGCCGTTGCCGAAGGCGTGCGCCGCGTTTGGCCCGATGCCGAGGTGTGCACATTGCTGCTGGCAGATGGTGGCGAGGGGACGCTCGATGCCGTTGCCGCGTGCGGCGGTGAGATTGTGACTTGCGAGGTGGCAGGTCCCTTGGGCGACCGCGTGTCTGCCCGGATGCTGGTTGATGCCGAGCGCAAGTCCGCGGTCATCGAGATGGCCGAGGCGGCGGGTATTGGGTATTCACCCTGCACGGAATCGGCGGCGTTGGCGGCCACAACCTATGGCGTGGGTGAGCTCATGCTTCGCGCGGTTCGCAAGGGCGCAAAGACACTCTATATTGGTCTGGGCGGCAGTGCCACCAACGACGGTGGCGCCGGCATGTTGCAGGCGCTGGGCGCGCGTGTGGTCGATGATCAGGGCTGCGATGTCGCCCCCGGTCTTGCCGGCCTTGAACACGTGGCGAGTATCGATTTGGCGCCAGCGCTTCAGGCTTTGGATGACGCTCGTATCGTTGTGCTTTCGGATGTCGAGAATCCGCTTGTAGGGCGTCGCGGCGCGCTTGCAGTGTTTGGCGGACAGAAGGGTCTGCCAGCGGGTGACGCCGAGGCGCTGAGCAGGTGCGACAGTTGGATGGTCGGCTACGGCCGCCTGCTCGATACGGCAATTGTCGAGGCTCGGGCCCAGGGGTTGTTGCGCGCACCCGAGGGCGCACGGACATTTGGCTCGGTGCTCGGCGTGCCCGGCGCAGGTGCCGCCGGCGGCCTGGGTGCCGCGCTGCTGGCGCTCGGTGCGGAGCTACGCTCGGGCGTGGAGACGGTGCTCGATCTCGCGGGGTTTGACGAGCGTGTACGCGATGTCGACCTGGTCATAACGGGCGAGGGCAATATGGACGAGCAATCCGCTGCCGGCAAGGCGCCAGTGGGCGTGGCCCGTCGTGCGAAACGCTATGGCAAGCCGGTGGTCGCCGTCGTGGGCGGTCGTGCTGACAACCTGGATGCGGTGTATGGGCGGGGTATTGACTTGGTTTTGCCGATCTGCCGCAAGCCCATGCCCCTCGACCAGGCACTCGGTGTGCAAGAAGCCACAACCAACCTCATCTGCGTCGGTGAAGCGGCTGCTCGATCCTACGACCTTGGCCGCATCTAAAACTCATTCCCCTCGATAAGTTGCGGTGAAATAGTTCCTGTTTGGCGGCTCAGACAGCAAAAACAGGAACTATTCCACCGCAACTCAAAAGTAGTCAAATTAGCCCCAAATTAGGTACCTTGCCCCATCGGGCGGAAGCGGGTAAGATATATCGAGCGCCTAGCGCGTTCGATGGGTTCGGATGACGACATGTTCCGAATCTGGTCAGGTCCGGAAGGAAGCAGCCATAAGGAGCCTCTGTCGGGCATCCGAATCCATCGAGCGCACGGGCGCTTTTTGGTGCCGCGACATGGCCCGGCCGGCGACGAGGTATTTGGTGTCTCGCTGGTCCTCGGCTGCGCCTGCGGGATCGCTCGACTACCAAATACCTCGCCGCCGGCCCGGCCCCGTCGTCCAAAAATCACCCGTAAAGTCGCGTTTATCGGGTAACTTAATCCCTTGCTTTGTGTTGCTCGCTGGCTTTGCCAAAACAGCGGCGGATACATGCCTTGGGCACTGGTAGCCTTCGTGCTCACTTCGCCTTAACATCTGTAACGAGTTGCTTACGCATCTCCAGGGCTCTCCGTACTATCATGAATCAGATTGAATTGAAATGATGATAGGGAGCGCCTATACATGATTGAGCTGCTCAGGCGTTTTGGTGGCAAGTTTCGCCGGTGTATGGTGATTGGCCCTGCGTGCAAGCTGATCGAAGTGATCTTTGACCTGCTAACGCCGCTGGTGATTGCCCAGATGATCGATAAGGGCATCGGCGCGCACGATGTGAACGCCGTCGTCCACTACGGCATGGTGCTCGCCGCCATGGCCGTGATTGGCATCTCGTTTACGCTCGTCTGCCAAAAGATGGCGGCGCTCACCTCGCAGGGCATGGGTACTGACATTCGCGGCGCGCTCTACCAGCACATCAACAAGCTGAGCTATGCTGAGCTCGATCGCTTTGGCACGCCGTCGCTCATCACGCGCATCACCAACGACGTCAACCAGGTGCAGCTCGCCGTGGCGCTGGGCGTGCGTATGCTCATCCGCTGGCCTTTCCTGGCGGTGGGCTCCATGGTCGCGGCCCTCGCTATCGACCTTAAGCTCGGCATCATCTTTTTGATCTGCACGCCCGCTATCGGCCTGGTGTTTTGGTTTGTCATGGCGCGCTGCATTCCGTACTACAAGCAGCTGCAGGCAAAGCTCGACCGCATCGCGCTCATTTGCCGCGAGGGGCTTTCGGGCGCTCGCGTGGTTCGCGCCTTCGTGCGCGAGGACCACGAGCGCGAGCGCTTTGCCCAGGCCGCCGATGACCAGGCCAATACTGCCATCGCGGTGGGTAAGCTCTCGTCGATTCTCAACCCCGTCACGTTTCTTGTGATGAACCTGGGCGTGTGCGCCATCCTGTGGGTGGGCGGCATCCAGGTCAACGTGGGCGAGCTAACGCAGGGTCAGGTCATGGCGTTTGTGAACTACATGACGCAGACCCTGACCTCCATCGTGTATGTCGCCAACCTGGTCGTGGTCTTTACCAAGGCGAGCGCCAGCGCGTCGCGTATCAACGAGGTGCTCAATTGCGAGCCGAGCATCACCGACGGGGGCAACCAGCCGGTCGCGCTGCTCAAGCCGGGCAATGTCGCTCCAGTTCCTGCGCTGAGCTTGAGCCATGCGAGCTTCTCTTTTGGCGCGGGCGCTGCCAACGCCGTCAACGATGTGACCCTGGAGCTCCCGCTGGGCAAGACGCTCGGCATTATTGGCGGTACGGGCAGTGGTAAGTCCACGCTCGTCTCGCTCATCCCGCGCCTGTACGATGCGGGCACCGGCAGCGTGAGCGTGATGGGCGCCGACGTGCGCACCTGGCCGCTCGATCAGCTGCGCCACGTGGTCGCGACCGTTCCGCAGCGAGCGTCGCTGGTGAGCGGCACCATTCGCAGCAACCTAACCTGGCGCGACGAGGCGGCAACCGACGAGGAGCTCTGGGCGGCGCTCGACATGGCGC
Source organism: Collinsella sp. OM04-5 (assembly GCF_003439125.1). GTDB lineage: Bacteria > Actinomycetota > Coriobacteriia > Coriobacteriales > Coriobacteriaceae > Collinsella. The sequence goes on from NZ_QSUU01000001.1 coordinate 191,517, forward strand.
AGGCGAGCGAGTTCGTGCGCAACAAGCCGCAGGGGCTCGATGCCCCGGTCGAGGCGGGCGGCAAGAACTTTAGCGGTGGCCAGCGCCAGCGCCTGACCATCGCACGTGCCCTGGTGGGCTCTCCACAGGTCCTAATCATGGATGACTCCGCCTCGGCGCTCGACTTTAAGACCGACGCGGCGCTTCGCCATGCCATCCGCGAGCGCAGCGTGCGCGGTGCCGCCGCGGGCGGGCTCCCACTGACCACGGTGATCGTGAGCCAGCGCGTCTCGACCGTGCGCGATGCCGACATGATCTGCGTGCTCGACCACGGTTCGGTCGCGGGCCTGGGCGCGCACGATGAGCTGTACGCGACCTGCCGGCTCTATCGCGAGATTTGCCAGTCGCAGCTTCGTCGTGAGGAGCTCGAGGGTCAGCGGGGGAGCGCGACGTCCACGTCCACCCCAGGCGCCGCGTGCGCCCTGGCATCCACTTGCGCAAAGGAGGGCTGCTAAATGAATCCGTACACTTCTTCCGGCTCGGTCGCCACGATGACCGCCAACGTGTCTGGCAACGATAACCTCAACGACCTGGGGGACGGCCCGCGCCAGCCCGGCGACCCCGAGCGCTATCCCGTGGGCGCGGTGACCCGCCGCCTGCTGGGCTATGTTCGCCCGCACCGCATTTCGTTTGCGGCGTCGTTTGTGAGCGCTGCCATCTCGGTGATCTTGCAGCTCTACACACCTATTCTCATCGGCGAGGGCATCGACCTGATCGTCGCCGCCGGGCAGGTGGACTTCGATGCGCTGCTGCCGCTTGTCACCAAGCTCGCGATTGTCGTCGTAGGTGCTGCGGCTTTCCAGTGGCTGCAGGGCTATTGCGTTAACCGCTTGTCCTACGAGACGGTGCGCGACATGCGCGTGGAGGCGAGCGACAAGCTCAGCCGCATGCCGCTCAGCTTTATCGACAGCCATGCCCACGGCGACCTCATGAGCCGCGTGGTCAACGACGTCGATCAGGTGGGCGACGGTCTGCTGCAGGGCTTCACGCAGCTCTTTACCGGCGTTATTACCATCGTGGGCACGCTCGCGTTTATGCTCTCCATCAAGCTGACCATGACGCTTGTGGTGGTGCTCGTCACGCCGCTTTCCATCTTTGCGGCCGGTGCCATCGCCAAACTTTCCAATAAGAGCTTTACGGCACAGCAGCGCATCCAAGGCCAGCTCGGTGGCCATATCGAGGAGTATGTGGGCGAGCAGAAGCTGGTGGATGCGTTTGCCTATGGCCCGAACGCTCAACAGCGCTTTGATGCCCTTAACGCCGAGCTCTATACGGCAGGTGAGCGCGCGCAGTTTATGGGCTCGCTCTCCAACCCCGGCACGCGCTTTATCAATAACATCATCTATGCCGTGGTCGCTGTGATCGGCTGCGCGGGCGTGATCACGGGCGTGCCTGCGGCGCTCACGGTGGGCGGCGTGCAGATCTTCCTGTCCTACGCCAACCAGTACACTAAGCCGTTCAACGAGGTCACGAACGTCATCACGCAGATCCAGACTGCGTACGCCTCGGCGCGCCGCATGTTTGCACTGCTCGATGCGCGCGAGCAGGAGCCCGATGCGCTAGATGCCGTGGAACTTGCCGCCCCGCAGGGTGAGGTGACCTTTGAACATGTGGACTTTAGCTATGTGCCCGACCGCAAGCTGCTGCAGGATGTCTGCATCGAGGCTAAACCCGGCATGCGCTTTGCCCTGGTCGGCCCCACGGGCTGTGGCAAGACGACGCTCATCAATTTGCTGCTGCGCTTTTACGATATCGATGCCGGTCGCATTGCGGTCGATGGCCGGTCTTCGCGTGACTACACGCGCGCAAGCCTGCGCCGCGCCTTTGGCATGGTGCTGCAGGATACGTGGCTGTTCGAGGGCACGGTGGCGGACAACATCGCTTACGGTTGCCCGGATGCCACGCGCGAGCAGGTTATCGAGGCTGCCAAGCGCGCGCATGCGCACAAGTTTATCGTGCAGCTGCCAGGCGGCTACGATACGGTAATCGGCGAGGACGGCGGCACGTTTAGCCAGGGCCAAAAACAGCTGCTGTGCATCGCGCGCGTCATGCTCACCGATCCGGCGATCTTGCTGCTGGACGAGGCAACGTCGAGCATCGATACGCGTACCGAGCTGCAGGTGCAGGCGGCATTCGACGAGCTCATGGCAGGTCGCACAAGCTTTGTCGTGGCGCACCGCCTGAGCACCATCCGCAACGCCGACTGCATTCTGGTCATGCGCGACGGCCAGATTATCGAGCGGGGCACACACGACGAGCTGCTGGCATCGGGCGGTTTCTATGCCGAGCTCTACCGCAGCCAGTTTGCCCAGTAGAGCCCAGTAGGGGCTGCCGATTAGCGGCAGATGGTTTACATCTGCGTCGATAGTACTAAGATATGCTTTTAACAAATTGCATTAATGGCTCGAGTTTCGGGGGAAACGAGGCAACGTGACTATGACATGCTCTATGGTGGTTAACAGCAAGAGCGGTAATACCAGGATGGTTTCGGGGGCGATCAAGCGCGCACTGCAGGCTGCGGGCGTCGAGTTTATCCACGCTGCCGCGCTGAGCGATGATGCAGATCCGGAGCAGGTCGCGCACGAGGCAGAGGGTGCCTGCGCTGCCGATACGGTGCTCGTTGGTTTTTGGTGCGACAAGGGCGCCTGCACGCCCTCGGTGGCGGCGCTGCTTTCCGCCCTGCACGGCAAGCGCGTCTTCTTGTTTGGCACCTGCGGCTTTGGTGCCGACCAGAGCTATTTTCAGCAGATTATCGACCGCGTGTCGTCCAATTTGGCCGAGGATGCCGAGCTTGCGGGCTGGGCGATGTGCCAGGGCAAGATGGGCCCCGCGGTCAAGCAGCGCTACGAGGCCATGCTTGAGCAAGATCCCGAAAACGCCCGCTTTAAGATGCTGCTCGACAACTGGGTTGCCGCGAAGGACCATCCCACCAAGGAAGATCTGGACAACATGGCCGCAGCCGCCAAGAAGGCTGTGCTGGGCGAGTAGATAATCGCCGTCGCGCGCTCGAAATAATACAAACGTGAAAGCCTCGAAATTCTCGAGGCTTTTTTCTTAACACGGGGTTGCGGAAGCTGAGTCCCGGAATTTGCCTCTGGAATGGGATGTGGTTTCCGGTTGAGGGGTCTGGCGGAAAGCGCGACCCGGAATTTACGGCCGAAGTGGGATGTGGCTTCCCAACGGGGCCACAAGCGGAAACCGCATCCCGTTTCGCAAGCGAATTTTGGGACACGGTTTTCAGAGGGTTATGGGCTGCGAATTAGATGGGGCTGTCATAAAGCTGCAAAAAGAGGGTTAAAAATAAACGGTACTTCCAGCAGTTTATTTTTAATGTGGGGGGGGG
>NZ_QSUU01000001.1:194908-247808 GCF_003439125.1 Collinsella sp. OM04-5
GGGGGGGGGGGGGGGGGGTACGATATCTTGGTTTTTCAAAATATTTAACCCTCTATGGACGAATTGCATAGGGGGTTAGTCACAGATATTGGATAAAACAGACCAATTTGGGGATAAATGACCACTTACGCCAAAATAAGTAGCATTTAACGACAAAACATTGAAAAATGTGTAGCACATCGCTATGTTTTTATTAGGAAAAGATTCCAAATTGGCTTATTTCGAACTCACTTTTCAAGCGCCTTGCGGTTCCTGTTGAAACTTGCTGACCTTTGGATGGGTCGAATAGGGCCTCAAGGGGGATGAATTATCACTTTGGCTGCGCGTAGACTCAAACGATTTATTGCACTTTTGAGTAGCTTGGCGTTCGCGCTTGTCATAGCCCTTGCCGTTGTTTCTTTTGTGCCTCGCGCATTTGGATACACGCCCTTTGCTGTTCTTTCTGGCTCTATGGAACCCGAGCTTCCCGTTGGCTCCATGGTGTTTGTTCGCCAAGTTGAGCCAGCGGATATTGCCGTGGGCGACAATGCAACCTTTTACCGATCGGACGGTGCCGTGGTGACGCATCAGGTGTACGAGATCGACCCTGTGGCGCAGACGATTAGCACGCAGGGAATCGCAAACAAAAATGCAGATGGAACCATCATGCACGACGCCGAGCAGACGCCTTTTTCACGCGTGATCGGTGTCGTTTCTTTTTGTGTCCCTTACCTGGGCTTCGTTAACGCATATTGCACGACGATGCCCGGTTTGCTTGTTGTGGTGGCCGTTCTGGCGCTGCTGGTCGCGGCGTCGATTGTGCTCGATCGGGTGGTTCCCGACGAGCCTGCGGGCAAGCATGCCCGCGCGCATGCGAGGGAGCGGCGTTCATAGCGGCAGGGAAAAGCGTCGGCGGCGGTAGGGGCCGTTGCCGGGGAAAACGATTCTCGAAAGGAAGAGAACGATGGAAAACAAGAAGAAAAAGCGCTACGGCATCATTGCCGCCCTGTTGCTGCTGGTATTGGCTGCCGGCGTGGGAACGTATGCATGGCTGACGGCGCAGTCGAGCCTGCCCAACAACTTCACTACTGCGGGCATTAACAAGCCCACTACCGATCCCGATCATCCGAGTCAGCCGCTTCCGGATGATAACACTAAGGTCAACGGCAACCTGACCGAGACTAACTGGGTTGCGAACTCCAAGCTCGCCCCTGGCGTGTCTGTTCCTAAGAATCCTAATGTCGGTATTGGCAAGGGATCCGAAAACGCTTATGTGTACGTTTTCGTGAAGAACGAGACGGCGTCTGCTGGGACTCCTAATTCCAGGAAGACTTACTTCACCATTAACTCTGGCTGGAAGGCCGTTGAAGCGACCACCGTTGAGGGAGAGCCGACTCATTATCTCGGTGGCCTTTTCGTTTATGTTGGCGATGGGACCGAGGCAACTCCGCTTATTGCCAGCAAGACCGAGGACAAGTGGACCGGTGAGCTGTTCAGCAATGTGACTACGCCCAAGGAGACCGAGCAAAAGGATTTCGCCAAGGATGCCAAGATGACGGTCAACTGCTTCGTTTACGCTGCAGACAGCACCACTGAGGGCTCGGCTGCGTCTGCTGAGGTTGCTGCCAAGGATTGGGCTAAGGGCCTGTAGTAATCCAACCCCCTCCACTGAGATCCCGGCCCGCTCCCACCCCTATACTCGGGTCGGGATCTCGGTCCCCCTTTTTATCGACGACTGGCGAACGTAATGCTCAATAATCTTTCCGACAATCAGAAACGCACCTTGGCGCTTGCCGCGATGGCGCTGTTGGCCCTGGCGTGCCTGTGCGGCACGCTGGCTTTTACCGTTGATATGGTTCCGGCGAACAACGTTCTATCGTTTGGCAGCGTGAAGGTACGAGTCTGCGAATACACCCTCAACGAGCAGGGCGAGGAGATTCCGTTTGAGCCCAACGAGCACGGGGACTATCCCGACACCAAAGCCGGGGGTTCTGACATCAGCCGCATTGTGCGCGTGGAGAACGTCGGCTCGCAGCCTGAGTACGTTCGCGCGCGCCTGCGCATGAAGTCAGTGGCACCCGACGGCTCGTGCGCGGATGCCTCGGGCAACGTTGCGTTTCATGTGGACGCGGGCGAGGGGTCCCCGTGGATCGATGGCGGCGATGGGTGGTACTACTACCGCGGATTGGATGGGCGTGGCGGCGTGCTCGACCCCGGCGCCATGACGGAAAGCCTCATGGACTCGCTGCGCTTTGTGGGCGACTACCACGATGCCGCGCGCGGCGGCTCATTCAGGCTCGATATCGATGTTCAGGCCGTGCAGGCCAAAAACCAGCAGGCAAGCGATACCGTCCTCGACGTGCTTGACGTCGCGGGCTGGCCGGAGGCGAACTAGCCTATGAAGATCAAGAACATGAACCGGGGCGTGCTTAGCAGGCTAGTTGCCGTCGCGGCGATTGCCCTTTGCTGCGTTATGGCGCTGCCAACGGTGGTGCATGCCGAGGACGTGCCCGAGAACACAAACGAATACCACATCAAAAACGCGAACGACTTTTTGGTGTACGTGGCGCTTTCGCGTGAGCGCGATACGTCCGGCTGGCGCGTTTATCTCGATAACGATATCGTGCTTAATGATGACGACATGAAGACCATTGTCTCGCACACCGTTAAGCATCTGTCGTTTGGCAACAAGGAGCATCCGTTTAAGGGCGTGTTCGATGGTCAAAACCACACCGTTGAGGGCCTGAGCTACGATAAAGACGCTTTTGACCCCGAGCGCGATACGGGATTTTTTGCCGAGACCAACGGTGCCACCATCAAAAACTTCCTGGTCAAGGACGCCAACGTGTGGGCGGACTTCCGCGGTGGCATTATCGTGGGCAAGGCCGTCAAAACGCGCTTCGAAAACGTTATGGTCATGGAGAGCACGCTGCACGTGACCTGCGCCAACAATGCTCTCAACCTCATTACCAACGCAGGCTTTGAGGGCGGTCTCATCGCCGGCGAGCTCGACGGCTGCACCCTCTACAACTGCGAGGTCCGTGGCGGCCGTGCCGTCAACAATACGACCTCGGGCGTGCAGGCGCTCGGCGGTGAGGGTCTGTATATGGCGGCGTTTGCCGGCTATGTTACAAATTCGACGATTGAGTACTGCCGCGTTACACCTACGCGCAAGAAGGACGGCTCGATTGCCGCGAATGGCATGACCGACGTCACCAATAAGTACGACGTGGCTGTTGGCGCTCTGGGCGGCAACAACGTGTATGCCTCGGGTTTTGTGGGCTGCATGGCGGGTAACGCCAAGATTATCGACTGCTTCTCGACGGCGCAGTGCTACAGCTATGCCGCGTCGTACGTGGGCGTTGTCTCCGTGACGCGCGCATGGACGGGTGGCCTGGCGGGTCGTATTCTGACGGCCGAGGGCAACGAGCTCGTTCGCAGCCATTTTGCGGGTGACTTGAGCTCGCGTCAGTACAATCCCATCGCCGTGATCCCCATCATTCAAAACGATGTGAACCTGGGCGGTATTGCTGCGCGCGCCAACAAGGGTGACGCCACGGTTACCGAATGCTACTTTAAGCCGAGCGTGAGCCTTTCTGGCAACAGCCAGGGCAACCCTGCTAAAAAGAAAATCCCCTCGTTTGGCGGCGATGGCACCACCAAGGGTGATGGCTATGGTCCATGGGATGACGAGCGCTACACCACGCGCGAGCTGTGGGAAGAGCACGACTACGACTTCTGTGCCGGCACCATGCGCTCGACTGCTAACGACGGGACCCTGGATGGCCCGCACCCCAATGAGTGGGCGATGGATTACAAGCTGAATATTCCTGTGCATGGCCAGAGCGTTAAGGCGACGATCGATTTTCCCGGTGCGGGTACCGCGACAATTACGGCAACCAAACTCGGTATTGATCAAGCGACCTCGGATCCGTACGCCTTTGCCGTGAGCGCCGTGCTGGCGGGAACGGCCCAGGGCTTGGCCCAGGGCGATACATCGGTGACGTTTAGGCAGGATACCTCCGCAAAGCCCAAGGGCTTGACCGATGCCAACGGCGGTTATCGCTTCATGGGCTGGTTCCGCGAGTCCGGAGTCAATGTGAACCGTATCGATGCCGATAACGCCTGGTTTAACGGCAAGACCGATGCCGATGCCGTTAAGGCTGGCAAGCAGGTCCAGAAGAACGAAGCGCACGAGATAACGTCGACCTATACCGCCGATAACGCGAAGGGGGCCGAGGCCTTTAAGGGCAACGACCTGTTTATTGCTTCGTACGAGGCGCAGGTACTGTTCTATAACGTCAAGGGCGAGACGCTCGCGTGGCAGAGCGGCGAGGAGCACGACAAGTCGACGGACTGGTACCGCTATGGCGTCGGTTTAACGCCGGCTGCCCCTGCGGACCGCGGCACTCTTTCCGCCAGCGCCACCTTTATCGGTTGGACGACGCAGCCGAGTGGCGAGGCCGGGATGCATGGCGGTTACGCGGCCATCACCTCGCCTAAGCTTGCCGAGCTAAAAAACGCCGGTGCGTTCTATCCTGCCGGCACCGAGATCACTGTGCTTGGTCCTACCGATTTTTATCCGGTGTACACCGACTATGTGTCGAACATCATGACGGTGTTTGAGGGCAATGAGCAGGATGCAACCGACGATCAGACTCGGCGCGACGGTGTGGGCAAAACTGACGTTAAGGTTGAGACTGCCGAGGATGGCACAAGCGCGTATACCGTACGGGTGCTCGACGTATCCGGTAAAGCTATATCCGAGGAGGGCCAGCTGCCCGACGGCTATCGTTTCCTGGGTTGGTATGAAAACAAGGGAACCGAGGATGCCCCGCTCGAGGTGCGCGTAAGCCGCGACCCCAGCTATACGCTCCCCGCCGATGTCGATTTAACCGCGCCGCATACCTACATCGCCCGCTTTGAGTACCGAGTGGATTATTACGTTCGGGCTTATACCAACCATGAGTTTACGGACAGCAAGCTACTTTGTTCCGTTTGGAATCGCTATCAAACGCCCTTTGAGGAAAACGTCGGTAGTACCTTCGTGCGTGAAAACGTCGTCCACTGGGGCCCGGAGCATGTTGACCACGGTATAAAGGATAGTTATGAAACGTGTGGCACGCGCTTCACGAAGGAAACCCTTGTCGTGAGTCCCCTTAACGCGTACTCGCACAACGTTAAAAACGATACGGGAGCCGATACTCTAAAAAACCTCTATGCCGATACCGATTTTCCAGGCGCTGCAACGCTAAGCGATACTTGGACTTCGGCTTCGCTGAACGTAACGGTCAAACCGGTGAATGATCGCTATCGCCTGAATTTCTGGACGCTTGAGCGCGATGGTGAATATTGGACATATGTGAAAAATCCCATCGAGAGCATGGTGCGTACAGATAAGAAGTACTACGTTCGCGCGATGATTACCACGGACGTTAATTTCTACAACAAGGGCGATAATGTCGTGAGGACTGCCACGCGGCGCTATGAGAGTAACTTGCTGCAGACCAAGGTGAACGGGGCGGATCCGACGTTCACGTATTACTACCCGCATGTTAATAAGTCGGTTAAAGTGGCCGAAAAGCCAGAAGATGGTGAGAAGGGATCGTATGAGAGCCCCCTGACCCTCGAAGCTTCCCCGACCGATGCCGACATGGCCGTGCCGGGCTATAAGTTCCTGGGCTGGATTTCGACCGCCGAGGTTCAGAAGGATTCTGACGTCTGGAAGTATATCTACGACGTCGCCGGCGACTCCTATGTGACGAGTGATCCGGATAAGGCAGAGCCGTATCTGGCGACCGACGAGTCCAAGGTCACCCAGTGGCAGGATGCCTATCCCGTCTACGCAAAGTACGACGTCAGCTACACCACCAACCTGCATCGCGCAGGTTTTGAGGGTACGGACAAGGTCAATGTGCCTAGCTACAACATCGCTCCCGTTATCAACGCGGACACCAATCCTGCTACGGCAACGGTGACCCCTGACGTTACGACGCCGGTTTATAAAGCAGGCGGTGAGCTGTATAAGTTGCAGAAGGTTGAGATCGAGCTTCCGAACGGCGAGATCAAGACGCTTCCCTACGATGTGGAGCATGGTACTTGCTCTTATCCGGTGGAACCTGGCGGAGCCTATACATTCGTGGCGTACTATTCGCCGTTGGCGGTTGTGTACCATCTCAATGCCAGGGATGTGGACGGTAAGGTAGCCCAGCAGGGCGATTCTCTCGGCAGCCTTAAGGACGGCATCCCGCTGCCAACGTATAACGTCGGCGATATCGATGCTGCAACAAACGCATACAATGCCTTCGTGGGCTGGACGGAAACTAAGCCGGTAGCTGGCAACGGTTATGTCGTTTGGTCGGACGACGTTTCCATGGTGAATAAAAGCACCGTGGTCAAGGCCCCCATGGAGTTGTATCCGGTCTACCGCGCCAGCGCGGTGCGTGTTCAATCGAATATCGATGCCAATCTGGATGACCCCGGTTCTGTGCGTTATCTTTCGCGGACCGACTCTGGTGATCAAATTTCGCTGGAGGTAAAAGCTGCAACTGAGGTTGTCGGCAAGGATGGCACCAAGTACGACTTTGTCTGCTGGTCGCGTGACTATGAATCCGATAACAAGTACACCCTGATGACCGGTGACGACAAGTATCCCCTCGAGGGCAATGAGCCCTTTAAGAGCGCGATGTACACTGCGGTGTACAAGATTGCGCCGCATAAGGTGCGCTATCACGGTGTCGACGGGTCGGTTCTCTTTACGGCGACGGTCGACTCGGGCGACGAGCGTGCGCAGGACGGCAAGTCCGGCTTCGTCTATACGGTTGATGTTCCCAAAATGGATGAGAACGGCCGCCCCGTCTATGACAACAGCGGGAATCCCATGATGGAGCAAAAGTCCGTGGCATACGACCCGGACGCCCATTCCAAGATCGTCGCGCTGCTCGATGAGCGTGCGGCCGCCAATGGCGATATGCGTGAGCTCTTCTTGGAGTGGCGATATGTGGGCGCCGATGGTGATACGAAGCCTTGGGATGTGTTTAAGGACGAGCCAATTAAGGGCGACATGGACCTGTATCCCGTTACATATCGCGTGGTTGCCAAAGATACGTCTGATCCCGCGAAGTCCGAAACCATGACCGCCCAGCTTAAGTGGCTGCTCGATCCCGCCGCCGCCAACACCGTCGATGACAGTGCCGACAAGGCGCCGTTTAAGGTCTGCTTTGCCAAGCCGTTTATGGGAACGCGGCTGACCGTTACGGTAATGCGGGCAAGCTACGGGCCTGGTACAGAGGGTGTTTCTGTGGCGGAAGAGCCCGTAAACGGCAAGTTTGTCTCGCTCTACAGCCTTGGTTCGGGTGACGGCTCGTTCGACCTGGCCAACCGTCTGGAGTCCAAGAAGACGGGCGAGGGCGATCAGGGCCCCGGCAAAGCCGTGTTCAACTTTGCCCAGACTCATGCGCTGACGATCGTTAAAAAGACGACCGATGCCAGCGCTATGGGGCAAACGTTCCGCTTTAAGGTAACGCGAAAGATGTCGCAGGATTCTCCTGCCGAGACGCGCATGGTCGAGGTGAAAGTTAGCGAGCAGCGCGACGAAAACGGTGAAACTTGCTATGTCGGCAGCGTGCAGTTCGCCGCTCCGGCTGGCATCTATACCGTCGAGGAAGATACGGCTTGGGCATGGCGCTACCAGGGTGAGCTGAGCACGCCGGGCAAGGCGCCCGGTAAAACTGCCGAGCTGACGATTTCGTCTGCATCGAGCGCGAACGATGCCACGTTCACCTGCACGAACACGCGTGTGAACGACAAATGGATCGACGGCAGCGATCGTGCCCATAACGTTTGGAGCAACGGCAACGTAGCAAAGAAGGAGGATTAGCATGTCCAAGCGCAAGCGCATCATCGCCTTGCTGGTGGGGGTTATCCTCCTGGCCGGTACGGCAGGCACGTTGGCCTGGCTTTCGGTTACGGGCGTGCTGGTCAACCAGTTCGGCATCGGATCGGTGACGCCATCGGTTCAGGAAACGCTCAACGGCAAAGTGAAAAGCGATGTCAAGGCGAAGAACACGGGTACTGCGCCCGCCTATATTCGTGCTGCAGTGGATATCTACTGGCAGGACCAGGATGGCGCACGCCTGTGGGATGAGCCAGTTGCCGGCACCGACTACGTCATTGACTGGGGCAGTGTGTCCAAGGCATCTGCTTCCAACACCGCCTCGTCTTGGGTTGTCGCGTCCGACGGGTACTACTACTGGACGTCTCCCGTTGCTCCGATGGGCAAAACCGATGTGCTCATCAAGAGCGTGACTGAGCAGAAGGCAGATGGGAAGAACCTGGTCGTTGACATTTCGACCCAAGCAATTCAATCCACGCCCGACGATGCAGTTGCAGAGGCATGGGGCTGTACAGTCAAGGATGGCGTGCTGGTGCCGCCGCATGGAGGTGCGTAGGTATGGCTTCTCCGATTCGTAAAGACGTTGTGTGTTCCTTGCGCTGCGTGATGGCGGCAATCGTCTGCCTTATCGCGCTTGCCGTTCCTGCACGTGCGTTTGCTGACGTTCCCACGATTGCCTATGACGGAAATGCACGCCAGCTAACGGTATCGGGAGCGACGGACTCCTCGGGGGAGCCCGATCTGTTTCCAGCCTTTAAAGATCTAATGCCCGGCGATGTACGCGAGCAACAGATTGGGGTTCGTACCACGGGTGTAAAGTCCCAGGTACGTGTGTTTGTGCGGGCTGTTGTCGATCACGAGACGGCACATCTGCTATCGCCCATCACCTTAACGGCGACTGTGGGCGATGCCTCTGCAGGTTGGCTCCAGACAGGAACACCGGGCAGCGTGTTCGCCTATCCCACGCAAATCGCCACGTTTACGAGCGATGACAGCACGGTGCTTAATCTGCAGCTAAGCGTTCCGACGTCGGTGGGCAACGAGCTTGCCGACGCAAACAAGACCATTCGCTGGGAGATTACCGCCGAGGACGATGGCGAGAAGATTCCCGTGCAGTCTGCTGACAGCAAGAAGCCCGGCTTGCTTGGTCTGGCGGCAACGGGCGACAACACGCTCACGTTGCTTTTAGTTTTGCTAACTCTTGCCAGCATCGCTTTTATAGCCGCGCTACTTTTGTCCCGGAGGGATAAGTACTAGGTCCATCTTCTAAACGCAACGCCCTCCCGGGCGGCTGGCACGAAGTTCCCTGCTCTACAGTCCTGCGCAAGACGAAGGCCACATTAAGTGGCCTTCTTTGCGTGCGGAACTCGCGATGAACTTCGAGCCCGCCGCTCGGGAGGGTGTCTCTTTATTGATAGAAGGCCTAATAAGCTGATGATTTTATGCCTGGATGTATTCGGAGTGGGACGGGCTTTCCGGATGGGCGGTGTTTCGGAAAGTGTGTCCCAGAATCGGCGCTCAGAGTGGTCCCCACTTTCCGGTTGATGTCTTGTCCGGAAACTATGTCCCGGAATTAAGGCTTGGAATGGGATGCACTTTCCGGTTGAGAGCCTTAGCGGAAAGTGCGACCCGGAATTTACTCTTGAAGTGGGATGCGCTTTCCCAACAGGCCCTCAAGCGGAAACTGCGTCCCATTCCGAAGGCAGATTCCGGGACACACTTTCCGAATACAAAGAAGGCCACTTAATGTGGCCTTCGTCTTGCGCAGGACTGTCCGAGCAGGGAACCTTATATGCCTCCGCCCGGACAGACGTTTCAGTTATGAACTCGCAGCTAGCCGCTATTTGATCTTGGTCGTACCCGGTGCCAAGTTAGGGTCGGTTTCGTTGGCCTCGGTCTGGAAGTGCTCGGTGTAGACGTTCTTGCCGTCGCGGAACATTTCGTAATACTGCATCTTGGCGTAATCCTCGCGCGCCTTGGTGGCAGCAGCGGCGACGGCGTCATCACCGGTGACGTTGGAGGAGAGCGCCCAGCGCAGGCTGGCGTCCTCGTAGCCGACGGAGTTGATGGCGGGCAGCGACTCGCGCAATGTCATATGCGCCTTCTGGTAGTCGGTCAGCGGTGCGCCGATCAGCTGCATCAGCTGGGTGGACAGATAGTTGGTGGACAGGTCGTCGACCTCACTCGTCTGGTCGCAACCGGCAACGTCGTAGTTAGCCCAGATGATGTAGTCGGTCTGCCACAAGCGTTCCTGGTGGGTGGCGTCGTCCTCGCCGGTAAACCACTTATCGTTGAACTTGGACGGGAAGAACGGCTGATGGTCGCCCCAGAACACCACGACCACCTTACGGTCGAGCTTGCTCAGGGCGTTGAGGAAGTAGCGCAGCGCCTGATCGGACTGCTCGATGCACGAGACATACTCGTCGACATCGGACAGCGTGCCATCCTCGACGGTCTTGGCATCCAGGTCGGTCGTGTCGATGTTCAGGTGCATCTGCTTGTCGACCGGCAGCAGGCCCGTGTCGTAGCCCGAGTGGTTCTGCATGGTCACGTCGAAGATGAACTGCGGGTCGGCGTTCTGGTCGAGCAGCTCAAGAATCTTGTCGTATGTCGCCTGGTCGGTCACCATGCCGCGCAGGGTGTCGGCACCCTGGAAGTCGTTGATGGACAGGAACTGGTCAAAGCCAAAGTCCTTGTAGACGTTCTCGCGGTTCCAGTTGGTCGCGTGGTTGGGGTGCATGGCCGTGGTGGAATATCCGAGCGACTTGAACTGCTCTGCCAGGTTCCCGGTCGTTTCCATGTTGTAGATGGTGTAGGGGTACACGCCCGAGCCCAGGTTGGCCATGGAGTTGCCGGTCATAAACTCAAACTCGGTATTGGCGGTACCGCCGCCGTAGGCGCTCACGTAGAGCTTGCCACGGCTGAGGCAGTTGGACAGGCTCTTAAAGTACTGCGGGCCCTCGTAGCCGGCGCGCATGTTCTGGTAGATTGACAGATCCGAGAAGGTCTCGTTCATGATGGCGATGACCGTGGGCTTCTCGCTGTCGAACTGCTCCTTTGCGGCGGCGCGCTCGTCGCTCTTGGCCGCGTCGGACTTGTCGTAGGCCTTGGCGTACTTTTTGAGCGTGGCCTTGGCATCGTCGACGGAGTAGTCGGCGGGTTTGGGCGGCTTGATGGACTGCGCTGCGCTAATGAAAGCGGGCAGGTAGCCCTCGCGCCAGTAGCTCTCGAGCGGGCGCCAGGTGTAGACGGTGATGCCGAGGGTGTTGTAGTAGTCGATGAGCGTGACATGCGCGGTTACGCCGCCCAGGCACAGCACTGCCACGAGCAGGTTGGTGAGCAGCATGCGCTTGGCGTTGGCGGCACCCTTCTGACGGTGCGGTGCCACCAGGCCGGCGTACTCGCACAGCAGCATGGCGATGGCGGTAAAGCCCATGGACAGCACGCAGAACAGCGAGATCGAGAAGGTGTAGCCGTTGCCGGCGACCGCGGCGGCGGTGGAGATGGCCGAAAGGTCGCCCGGCTGGATGGGCATGGATTTAAACGTGATGACGAAGAACTCGGCAATGCCCAGGACAAAGAGGGCAAAGGCCAAGACGGCGGGAGCTGCGCCGTGGCGCTGGAATAGGAAGAACAAGCCGGTCATGAGCACGGTGATGATGGCCCACTCGAGCAGGATGCACAGGGGGTAGACCCAGGTAAAGTCGTGGTTGGACGAGACCTCCATGCCCAGCAGCGCAAAGACGCCGGCGAGCAGCAGGCACAGGACGGCGGCGACGAGCGGTTTGCCCACAAAGGCGCCGCGCAGGCGGGCGAGCTTGCCAGTGGGGGCGGGAGCGTCGGCCGAGGCGAACGCAAAGACGCGCGGTGCGATGCGGTCGCGGGCGATGCTGGCCCAAGCGCATCCGGTGAGAATGGCGTTGGTCAGGATGAGCATCACAAAGGCGAGCGGCTCGTTTTGAGCGACGAGGCCAATGGCGCCCCAAATGGTCAAAAAGAGCTGGAACAGGCCGAAGGCGACGCTCCACCCAAGAGCGCTTTTGGCAACGGTGCCCGACTTTGCGCAAATGGCCTTGGCCTCGCGCAAGACAAGGTAGACGGTCGCCGCAAGACCGACGAGCGAGATGGCGGCAGCGAACATGCTGAGACTCCTCACAAACTAAAACCTACGAAAGCGGGGATTTACCCGATTGTTACCAAGATATGCGCAGCAATTGGTGGCTGCGCACAACAACCAGCCATATTAACGCGCGCGTGTGGCGGTGTGGCGCAATGTAGTGGCGACCTGCGCGATAATGGACGGGAATTACACGGAAACGTAATGGCTTCTTAAAGAAATGGCAGGGATGGGGCAATGGGCGAGCAGGTTTGTGCGGCGGCTTTGGATACGAACGGCTATTCGGTCGAGACCACGGGCAACGCGGTATTGGACACGCTGGAACACCGTTCTTCCACGCGTGCCTTTGCGCGCGATGACGACGGCCGTCCCGTGGCGGTGACCGACGAGCAGCGGGCGGCGATTCTGCATGCGGCGAGTCGCGCGCCATCGGCAGGCGCCATGATGATGTACTCCATCGTGAGCATTCGCGAGCAGGCTACGCTCGATCGCTTGGCCGATCTGTGCGACCACCAGCCGATGATCGCCAAGGCGCCCTGGGCATTAATATTTGTAGTCGACTATGCCAAGTGGATCGATCTGTTTGAGCATGTGGGTTGCTTTGAGCCCGAGTTTGTAGAGCGCACGGGCAAGTCGCCCCGTCGTGCTCCGGGCCTGGGCGACTTTGCCATCGCGGCGCAGGATGCCGTGATCGCTGCTCAAAACGCCGTGGTTGCCGCCGAGGCCCTGGGGCTGGGGAGCTGCTATATCGGAGATATCGTCGAGAACGCCGAGGAGGTTGCCGCACTGCTGGATTTGCCTGCCCATACCATGCCGCTGTCGATGCTCATCATCGGCACACCCCGCAAGGAGCGCCCGGCAATCGCGCATCCCGTGGTGAACCTGGTGCACGAGGAGCACTACCGCCGCGCCGACGCCGCGACGATGGACACGCAGGTGGCCGAGATGGACGCGATGTTTCGCCCGCATGCCCGCGAGGTGGGTGAGCGCGTCGTCGACATCTACACCCGTAAGCACACGAGTCCCTTTATGGCCGAGATGAGCCGCTCCATGGAGTGGTGGTTCAAAAACTGGCTCGGAAAATGACGAATGTGACAAAGGGGGGGGGGGGTCCCTTTGTCACATTCCATATCGCCGCGGTGGCCTAAAGGCCGCATAAATGTTTATCTAGCTGGGAAAACGGTGCCATTAAAATATGGGCTGATTACATATAATCCCGTCGAACGTTAAAATTGGGAGGAAACCGGCTTATGGAACAAAAGGCAAAGGAAGTAGCCTCGCACGCTGCGATTCCTGTGAGCATCTCGGCGATGCTCGTCACGCTGGGCGTGGTGTATGGCGATATCGGCACCAGCCCCATGTATGTAACCAAGGCGCTCGTTGCCGGCAACGGCGGCATCGGAAGCGTCACGCAGGAGTTCGTGCTCGGCGCGCTCTCCCTTGTCGTGTGGACGGTCACGCTGCTGACGACCGTCAAGTACGTGCTGATCTCGCTGCGCGCCGACAACCACGGCGAGGGCGGCATCTTTGCCCTGTACAGCCTGGTCAAGCGCTGCGGCAAGTGGCTCATCATCCCCGCCATGCTGGGCGGCGCGGCGCTCCTCGCCGACGGCATCCTGACGCCTGCCGTTACCGTCACCACGGCCATCGAGGGCCTGCGCACCATCCCGGCGGTCCATGCCGTGCTCGGTGACGACCAGGGTCGTGTCGTCGCCATCACGCTTGCCATCATCATCGCGCTCTTCTTGGTGCAGCGCATCGGCACGGCCAAGATCGGTCACGCCTTCGGCCCCATCATGACGCTGTGGTTTTTGTTCCTGGGCGGCACGGGCCTGTTCTTTGTCTGCCAGTATCCCGCGGTGCTGCTGTGCCTTAACCCGTTGCGTGGCATCGCTTTTCTGCTGAGCCCCAACAACCATGCGGGCATCATGATTTTGGGCAGCTGCTTCCTCGCTACCACCGGTGCCGAGGCGCTCTATTCCGACATGGGCCATGTGGGCCGCGGCAACATCTATGCCACCTGGCCGTTCGTTAAGTGCTGCCTGCTGCTGTCCTACATGGGCCAGGGCGCGTGGCTTATCAACAACGCCGGCAACCCGGAGCTCATGGGTATCGCCGACCTCAACCCCTTCTACCAGATGCTTGCCCCGGGTCTGCGCCCCTTTGCCGTCGGCCTTTCCACCGTCGCGGCCATCATTGCCTCGCAGGCGCTCATCACCGGCGCATTCTCGCTGGTGTCCGAGGCCAGCCGCCTGGACCTCATGCCGCATATGCAGGTCTTCTACCCTGCCGAGACCAAGGGCCAGCTCTACATCCCCATGGTCAACAACGTCATGCTCGTGGGCTGCGTCGTCGTGGTGCTGCTGTTCCAGAACTCGGCGCACATGGAGGCCGCGTACGGCCTGGCCATTACCCTGACCATGATGTGCACGACAATGCTGCTCTTCTTCTATCTGCACGTGGAGCGCAATCTCAAGGTCGCGCCGTGGATCTTTGCCGCCTTCTTCCTTATGCTCGAGGGCTTCTTCTTTGTGAGCTCGCTCACCAAGTTCTTCCACGGCGGCTATTTCACCATCCTTATGGCCGCGCTCATCATGGGCATCATGGTGTGCTGGTACAACGGCACGGCGGTCGAGCAACGTCAGTTTACGCTGCTGCCGCTGCGCAGCTATCTGCCGCAGCTCAAACGCCTGCGCGACGACGATCGCTACGAGCTCATGAGCGACAACATCGTGTACCTGACCAAGGACACCAACACCGACTATATCGACCGCGATATCGTCTACTCGATTTTGGATAAGCACCCCAAGCGCGCTCGCGCCTGGTGGTTCGTGAATGTCGAGACCATGGAGGAGCCGCATACCTTTGCCTACTCGGTCGAGACGTTCGGCACCGACTACGTTTTCCGCGTGCATCTGTATCTGGGCTACAAGATCAACCAGCGCGTCAATGCCTATCTGCGTCAGGTTGTTCAGGACCTGGCTGCCAGCGGCGAGCTGCCGGCGCAGACGCACGACTACTCGGTCTACAAGGATCCGGGCAACATCGGTACGTTTAAGTTCGTCATGATCCGCAAGCTGCTGGCGCCCGAAAGCGACGTTGAGCCCAGCGAGCGTACGGCCATCACGCTCAAGTACATCATCCGCCGCGCCGCCGGCACGCCTGCGCGCTGGTACGGCCTGGAGAACTCCAACGTGAGCTTTGAGTACGTGCCGCTGTTCACCAAGTTTAAGGCCGTGAGCAAGATGCAGCGCCTGGCTCCCGACGAGCGCCCGTAGTCGACGCTTAAGGTATGGCTGCGAACGGGCGGCTTGCAATGACAGGGTTTGAGCCTGGGGAGGAAACCATGGATGCAAAGGGGCTTGACGGTCGCGATCTTGCGGCCGAGCTGGTACGTGAGGCACGCGCCGACGCCGCCGAAGATCGGTTCTTTACGAATCGCGCCAACATGGACATGGCCGACCGCGTGATCTCGATCGTGGTGACGCTGCTTGTCGCGGCGTGCGTGTGCGCCCTGCTCGCGCACGTGCTGTTTGTCTAGCGACCGCCGGCTGCAAAGGCTATACACTTGGAACCACCACAAGGGAAACCACCACAAAGGTGCCTGTCCCTTTGTGGTGGTTTTTGTTTTGAGAGAGGGGCGGGGCGCTAATGGATGTCCATGCGGACGGCGATATTGCCGATAACTTTTGGTGGCGGCGCACAACGCAGACGCGACGCGGTCCTCTGTATGACGCTTGCGTATCGGCGGGGTTGCTGGTCGCGGCGACGATTGTGGGCGCGCTGCTCGACCATCCGGGTCTCGCGCCGAGCATCATGATCGTCTATGTGTTCGCCGTTCAGCTGTGCGCATTCTTTACCTGGAGTCGCCTGTATTGCTTGCTGAGCTCGGCTGCCGCCGTGGCGCTCTACAACTTCTTGTTTGTCGACCCGCGCTGCTCGCTGTCGTTTATCGGCCGTGTCTATCCCGGCATGTTCTTCATCATGTTCGTGGTCTCGCTTGTGTCGAGCTCGATTGCGTTGGCCCTGCGCCGTGCCTTGGCACAGGCTGCCGCCAGCGACCGCCGCACGCATATGGTGCTCGAGACCAACCGCATGCTGCAGCGGTGCGCTGATCAGCAGCAGATTGTCCATGCCATGGCAACGCAGCTGGCGCGTCTTTCGGGCTGTCCGGTCGTGTGGTACAGCGCCGACGCCGAGGGCGATGACCTGCTGCCGCGTGCGACATACACGGCCGTGGGCGATGCCGCGCCGGTGCATGAACTGGCGCCGCAGATGCCGCCGCGGCTCTCGGCGTCCGCCTATGTGGGAACGCCGCTCGATGCCACCTATGGCGGCTCGACGTTTTATGGCATCTACCTGACGGTTCGCACGGGCGACGGCTTCGTCCGTTCGGGCGACCCCGCCTCGGTGGTGGGCGTGCTGGCTATCGTTGCCGAGCCCGACGTGCTGACGCATGAGGAGCGGACGCTTGCCGATGCCATCGTGAGCGAAGGCGAGCTGGCGCTCGACCGCGCCCGCGCCATGGAGGCCCGCGAGGAGGCGGCGGTGCTCGCCAAAAACGAACAGCTGCGCGCCAACCTGCTGCGCTCCATCTCGCATGATCTGCGCACGCCGCTTACCAGTATTTCGGGTAATGCCGACGTGCTGCTCGATCAGGGCTCGACCGGCACCGCGGTGCTCGATGCCCAGACGCGCCGCGGCCTGCTTCTATCCATTCGCTCGGATGCGCTGTGGCTCAACGCCACCGTCGAGAATCTGCTCGCCATCACCAAGCTCGAGGGTGGCGGTATGCGCCTGTCGACCACGCTCGAGCTCATGGACGATATCGTCGAGGAGGCGCTGCGCCACGTGAACCCTGCCGTGCGCGAGCACGACCTTAAGGTGGTGGCGTGCGATGAGCCGGCGCTCGTCAACGTCGATGCACGCCTGATGGTGCAGCTGGTGGTCAATCTGGTGAACAACGCCATCACCTATACGCCTGCGGGCTCGCATATCATGATTTCGATTAGCGTCGACGATGGACGTGTGGCGTGCTCGGTGGCCGATGATGGTCCGGGCATCGCGCCCGAGGATCGCGAGCGGATCTTCGAGTCGTTCTATACCGCCAACCATGGTCTGGCCGACAGCTGCCGCAGTGTGGGCTTGGGGCTTTCGCTCTGCCGCTCCATTGCGCTGGCACATGGCGGTAGCATAGAGGTTACCGCGGCGGACCCGCACGGTTCGGTCTTTACGATTGAGCTTCCCGCCGCCGACGTTTCGTTTGATAAGGAGTAGCGCTGTGCCGAACTCTGCCGTGAAACCGCTCATCTTGGTCGTTGAGGACGATCCCGCCGTCCGCAACCTTATCGTTGCCGCGCTCGAGGCGCACGGTTTGCGCCATATGGCTGTGGAGACCGCCCATGCCGCCATCGCCGCTGCCTCATCGCAGGCGCCGAGCATTGTGCTGCTCGATCTGGGCCTGCCCGATATGGACGGTGTCAAGGTAGTCGAGTCGGTGCGCGCATGGTCGGGCATGCCGATCATTGTGGTCTCGGCGCGCAGTGAGGATGCGGACAAGATTCGTGCGCTCGATGCCGGTGCTGACGACTACCTGACCAAGCCGTTTTCGGTCGAGGAGCTGCTTGCGCGCATTCGCACGACGCTCAGGCGCCTTTCGTATGCGCAAACGGGCGGCGTTGCCTCCGAGGGCTCGTTCGATACCGGTGAGCTGCATATCAATTTTGATGCCGGCATCGCCACGATGGATGGCGAGGAGCTGCATCTGACGCCGATTGAGTACAAGCTTTTGTGCTTGCTGGCGCACAACGCCGACAAGGTGCTGACGCACCAGTTTATCTTGCACGAGATTTGGGGCACGGCGACCAAGAGCGACCTGGCGAGCCTGCGTGTCTTTATGGGCACGTTGCGTAAGAAGATCGAGTCCGACCCCGCGCATCCGCGTTACATCCAAACCCATGTAGGCATTGGCTACCGCCTGGTCATCCAAGGCTAGATCGCCAACCACCATCCCAATATGAGTTGCGGTGAAATACGGTCTAAATTTGCCTAATTCCAGGCAAAACAGTCCGTATTCCACCGCAACTTTGTTATTTGCCCTTGGGCTTGCTGGCGTAGAACTTCTTCTTTTTGGGCTTGCCGGCGGGGGAGGGCTTGCCGGAAAAGTTGGACTTGCCGTTGCCGGCCTGCGCGTGCGCGGGTACTGCCGCACGGGGCTTGCGGGCCTCGGGGTTGCGCAGTTCCTCGGTTCGCTCGGCAATCTCCTCGGCGCTAAAGCCGGCTTCGGCCATGGCGTCCTCGATGGGCAGGCGGCGCACGATGTAGCAGTGGTGCACCTTCTGGTTGCGCGCGAAGTCCTCGGGGATGGTCTGCGCCGTAATGTCCTCCAGCACCACGCCCGCGCGGGCGAGCTTGCGCGTTTCGGGGCGGAAGCCGCGCAGGTTGCAGCTAAAGATGGCATGGCCGCCCTGCGCGAGCAGGCGTGATACGCCAGCCAAAAGCTCAACATGGTCGCGCTGGACATCCCAGGTGCGGCGGCCCATCTTGGACGAGTTCGAGAACGTGGGCGGATCGACAAAAATCAGGTCCCAGCGGTTGCGCGTCTGGCGCTGGTCGCGAATCCAGGCGAGCACGTCGTCGCGCACAAAGTGGTGTTGCGATCCCACAAAGCCGTTCTGGCGCATGTTGCGCTCGGCCCAGTCCAGGTAGGTGTTGGAGAGGTCGACCGTCACGGTTTCCTCGACGCCGCCGTCGGCCGCATAGCAGGTAGCGGTGCCGGTGTAGGCGAACAGGTTGAGGAAGCGGCGTGCCTGCTTGGCGTGCTCGCGCACCAGATCGCGCGTGACGCGGTGGTCCAAGAAGATGCCCACGTCCAGGTAGTCGTCAAAGTTGACGGCAAAGGTAAGACCGCCTTCCTCGATGAGCGGCAGGCGACGGCGCGCGATGTTGGCGCGCTCGCCCGAGCCGCCCTTGCCGGCGCCCTGCTTGCCGTACTGCGAGCCGCCGCGCGAACGCATGCGTGCCTTGGCGTGCACGTGCTCGGCCGGAACATCCAGGATGCGCGGCGCGATGGCCAAGATATCGAGCATGCGGGCCTGGGCCAGCGCCGGGTCGATGGTCTTGGGTGCGGCGTATTCGGCGATGACGAGCCAACGGCCCGGTGTCTGCGGGCAGCCCTCGTACAGGTCGATGGCGGCGGAGTAATCGGGCAGGTCGGCATCGTAGACGCGGTAGCAGCTCACGCCCTCGCGCTTGGCCCACTTGCGGCGCAGGCGTGCGTTCTTGCGCAGGCGGTTGGCGAACTGCTCGGACTCGGGGATGAGCACGGGCAGCGGCTTGCCGTCGCCCAGGTCGAGCGTGGCGGCAGGTTCGGACATGGGGGTGTTGGCGGCTTCGTCTTCGGCATCTGCGGTCTTGTCCTCGGCATCCGTGCTGGTCGCAGCTTCAAATGCCGCGGCAGCGTGGTCAAGCGAGGGCCAAACCTCGATAGTCGCCTCTTCGTTGTTGGGCATGACGGCGATGGAGCGCGCGGGCTCGGCATGGAGCGCGCGGGCCATAAGGCCGTCGCGAGTGAGCGCGGCGACCGGTGCGGTAGCGAGCTCGGGCGCGCGGCGCAGCTCGCCGACCAGCGTCATGGCGTCGTGCGTGAGCGAAAGCGGCGTCTCGGTGGTGTCTGCGACCACGGCAACGCCGGCGACAGCACCCGCATGGTCCAGCACGGTGGCGGGCTTAGCGGCGCAAAAATCGACAAAGCGCTTGTAGCCGGCGCACTTGACCATGCGCTCGGCGGTCTTGCGGGCGGCGGGGTCGATGTCCACGGCCACGATGCGCGCCTGGCGCTCGCGCGCCGCCGCCTCGCGTTCGCGTGCCTCGGCGAGCAGCTGCTCCCACAGAGCGGCGTCGTGCAGCTGCCAGCCCTCAAAGCCCCAGCGCCCGCGTGCGGCGCCCGGGGCGCGGTCGGTCAGAATGTTCACGGCCTCCAGCAGCAGACCGCCGCCGGCGCACGAGGCGTCGACCAGCGTGGGCAGAGCCTCGTTCTCGTAATCGTCGGCCGTCAGCTCGCGCTCGCATAGCGCGGTCCAGCCGACCTGCGAAAGCACCAGGGCGGCGTAGTCGGGGCGCAGCACGTGTGTGCCCTCGCCGGCGCGGGTCGCGGCGGGCGGCAGGCGCTTGAACAGCGGGTCGCCCGAAAGGTCCAGGCTTATACTCGCGCGGCGCTGACGCAACGAAAGCAGCAGGTGGACATCGGGGTCGGCGGCATCGACATCGGCGCGACGGCCCGTGGTCTCGGCGAGGCGGTCGCACAGTGCGTCCTTGGCGCGCAGGGCCGAGAAGCGCGTGTTGCGCAGCTGCTCGGTCACACCACGGGCAGTGATGGCAATGGTGGCGCCGGGGCGGACGATGTTTTCCCAGGCAATGTCGTAAACGGCATCGTACAGCTCGTCGGCATCCTGTGCCTCAAAGCGTCCGAGCACCACAAACACGCGGCTGGCCAGGCGCGACCACAGGCAGGCGCGGTAGCCTTGCTCGAGCTCGCCCTCAAACGTGGCGCGGCCCTTGAGACGGCGGACATGCGAAAGCCCGAGCCGTTTAAGCTCGTCGGCGAGTGCGGACTCAAAGCCCTCGGGGCAGCTTGCATAAAATTCCATGGGTGACCTCTCTGGTTGCGTCGCTCCATTATATGATGGATGCTTCGTTTACTCTCGCCCCCGAAAGGAACCCATATGATTGATGCGTGCCCCGATTCCGCCGTGCTCTTTTTTGACGTGGACGGCACGCTGACGTCGTTCGATCCCGACGATATGACCGATAAGGACTTTTCGGCGGTGCATCCCTCGCAGGCGGTCATCGAGGCGTTTCATCGTCTGCGCGACGCAGGGCACAAGGCGTTTATCTGCACGGGTCGCCCCTTGTGGCTGATTGCGGACAGCCTGCGCGCGCTCGACCCTGCGGGTGTCGTGGCCATGGCGGGCGCCACGCTCGAGGTCGAGGGGCGTGTGGTGCACGAGGATTGCATTGACGAGGGTATTGTCGAGGAGCTTGCGCGTCGCATTGTTGCGGCAGGGTTCGAGGCCTTTTTCGAGGCCAATGCTGCGACCTTTGCGCTGGAGCCTGCGGGCGTTGAGCAGTCGTCTTTGATCGGCGCTGCTGCGGTGCACAGCGCCGAGGAAATGCGCATCGACGGTCGTCTGCGCGTGGGCAAGGTGTGCCTTAACGCGCCCGGCTTGGCTCGCGTGGCCAACGACGATGGCTTTATCGACCGCAACTTTGAGCTGTGCAATACCGGCGGCCAGAATCGCGAGCTGAGCCCCAAGGGTATTGACAAAGGCGTGGGTGTGGCGCGAGCGCTGGAGTATCTGGGCCGCGAGGGAAATGCGCGCACCTTTGGCTTCGGCGATTCGGGCAACGACCTGGGCATGCTCGCTGCCGTCGAGACGGCTGTGGCCATGGGCAACGCCATGCCCGAGGTCAAGGCGGTCGCCGACTACGTGACCGACGACGTCGCGAACGACGGCACCGTCACCGCGATGCAGCATTTTGGGTTGATTTAATAAATGGCCGGGTCGCCCGCAGTGGGGGCGACCCGGCCATTTGAGCTATTTTGCAATATAGAGCTTGGGATGACTGCGACTGCTCTCGATCGCCGCCGTCATGATGCCCTCGTCGTCTCCATCAACGATGATGCCGTCGAGGTCATCGATCTGCGCGGACTGATAAAAACTGGTTTTGTTGAACTTTCCCTGGTCAACCATCATGTAGCCCTGGTTTGAGTTGGTAAGGTACATATGCTTGATCATGGCCGAGAAGTCGTGCTCGACGGTAAAGCCGTGGTCGGGGTGGAATCCGTCGGCACTGACAAACGCCTTGTCGGCATGTAGTTTGCTCATGCAGTCGAGCGTCAGTGCGCCCGCGAGATAGAGGTGCCCCTTGCGCACGGAGCCGCCCAGCAGCACTACCGAAGCATTGGGGAGATTGAAGCTGGCGTAGTTCGCGATTGCAAGATCGCCGGTGATAATGGTGATCTCACGCTTGTCCATGAGGGCCTTAGCGAAGTAAAAGCCTGTGGTGCCGATATCAATTACCAGAACATCGCCATCATCAACAAGAGTTGCTGCGGTTGCGGCGATGGCCTCCTTGGCCTCGACTTGGACATTGATGCGCTCCTCGGGATACGAGATTGCGTTGGAGCGAGAAAGCGATACCGCTCCGCCGCGTACGCGACGCAGCTTGCCTTCGGATTCCAGCGAGATGAGGTCGTGCCGTGCGGTGACTTCCGAAACCGAAAAACGGCGAACGATGTCGGATACCGAGATATTTGGCTTTTCGGCCAGCCAATTCATGATAAATCGCTGACGCTCGGCCGGTGAAAGGTCTGAAGTAGATGCCATATGCCGCTCCTTTTGAACAAAAGGTAAAAGATGCGCCTTTCGTAATCGAAATATAACGTATCGATATGAAAAGAACAAGGCAAATTCGAATGAATCAAAAGAACGGAATGGCATGTCACAAATGCATGCGTAGCAGATAGTTCGCACGTAAACGGGCTATAAAGAGTCTCATTCTGAAGGTGCCGCCCAAAAGAAGTACGTTCACGCCCGATATTCGACCGTTCACGGAAAGTTGACAATTGAGCTTTCGATAGCTTTTGAAATAGTTTATAAAAGAAAACCGAAAAGCTTTTGAAACAAAGAAGAAGGCTTTCGATAGCAATAGTGTTAGATGAGAAAGGACCGAACATGGCGATCAAGGTGTTTGCCGACGGCGCTGACCTCGAGGGCATGCTTGACATGCATGACAATGGCAACGTTCAGGGCTTCACGACCAATCCTTCCCTTATGAAGGCCGGCGGCGTGACCGACTACCGCGCTTTTGCCAAGACGGTTCTTGAGCACATTACTGATGTGTCGGTCTCTTTTGAGGTATTCGCCGACGACGAGGCAGGTATGGAAGCCGAGGCTCGCGAGATCGCAACCTGGGCAGACAACGTCTACGTTAAGATCCCGGCGCTCAACACCAAGGGTGAGTCCACTGCCGCGCTGGTCAAGCGCCTTTCTGCCGACGGCATCAAGGTGAATGTCACCACGATCTTCACGCCCGAACAGGTCGACGAGTTTGTCGATGCCGTCTCTGCTGAGACCCCCTCTATTCTGTCCATCTTCGCCGGTCGCATTGCCGATACCGGCGTCGATCCGCTGCCCCTCATGGCGGAGTCCGTAAAGAAGGCTGCCGTTAAGCCTGCTGCCGAGGTTCTCTGGGCGTCTACGCGCGAGGTCCTCAATATCTTCCAGGCGGAGTCCGTTGGATGCCAGATCATTACGGTCCCCAATGCCCTTCTTGCCAAGCGCAAGAATTTCGGGAAAGATTTGCTTGAGTACTCGCTTGATACGGTCAAGGGTTTTGCCCGCGACATTCAGGCGCTTGGTTTTCATATCCTGCCCGAGGAGTAGGGGACGAGCATGCTGACCGATCTTCTTAAGCCCGAGCTTGTTGCCTGCCACGTCGAGGCCTCCGACTGGGAGGAAGCGATCAGGGCATGCGGTAAGTTGCTCGTAGACGCTGGCAAATGCGATCAGAGCTATGTTGACGCCATGATTTCATCGGTTCACAAATTCGGCCCCTATATGGTCTTGGAAGAGGGCATCGCCATGCCCCACGCTCAGGCAGATGGCAATGTGAGCGAAGCGGGAATCTGTATCGTCACGCTTGACCCAGCCGTTGCGTTTGGACACGAGGATTTCGATCCGGTTCACGTGCTCGTGGGTATTTGCGCACCCGACCCCAAGGCTCATCTTGGCTGCTTGGCGGAGCTTTCGCAGATGTTCGAGGACGAGGACTGCGTTGCCAAGCTCAGCGCATGCGATACGCCCGAGCAGGTTTTGGAGACCATGCGTTCATTCTTTTAGGCCTTAATGGCACGGCGATGCGTCGCCGCTTTTGGATAGACGGAAAACCGTCACGTGTAGGAGAGGAAGGTTGCCATGCATATCATCACCGTATGCGGAAACGGCATCGGGTCCAGCCTGATGCTCGCTGGCAAAGTCGAGGAGCTTTGCGAGGAGGAGGGCATCAAGGCCGACGTTGAGTCTATGGACCTGAACGGTGCTTCTTCCGCAAATCCGGATCTGTTCATCACCGTTAAGGAACTCGCCCCCGAGCTCCACGGCAACGTTGTGATCGTTCGCAGCTATGTGAACAAGAAGAAGATCCGCGAAGACGCCCTCGAGGCAATCAAGGCGGCCGCCGCTAACGCCTAAAGCGGCACAAAAAAGGGCGGTTCCCTGTGGAAGAGGGAAACGCGCCCACGTTAGAGAGAAAGGAAGCGCAGATGCAAGCCATCCTTCCCATACTTGAGTTTATCCAATCGATTCTGACCAAGCCAGCGTGGATTATGGGTCTATTTGCCTTTGTGGGCCTTGTCGCGCTTAAGCGTCCTGCCCACAAGGTGATGACGGGCACCCTGAAGCCCATTCTTGGTTACATCATGCTGTCTGCCGGCGCCGCTGTTGTTCAGGAGAACCTTGCTCCGCTGGGTACCTTCATCGAGACCGGTTTCCACATCACCGGCGTCGTGCCCAACAACGAGGTCGTCGTTTCGATGGCTCAGAGCGTCCTCGGCGTTCAGACCATGATGATCCTGATTCTCGGCTATGTCGTGAACATTATCATTGCCCGCTTTACCAAGTTTAAGTACATCTTCCTGACGGGCCATCACAGCATGTTTATGGCCTGCCTGCTGTCTGCCGTTCTGCAGGCATCTGGCTTCCAGGATGTCCAGCTTGTCATCGTGGGCGGCATGTTCCTGGGCCTCGTGAGCGCTATGCTTCCCGCCGTTGGTCAGCGTTTCACCGAGAAGGTTACCGATGGCGATGAAATCGCCATGGGCCACTTCGGTTCACTCGCCTATTACATCTCCGCTGCAGTCGGTACGCTTTTTGCTAAGGACGCCGAGGAGAACAGCACCGAGAAGATCGAGGTTCCCGAGAAGTTCGCCTTCCTGCGCGACACTACCATCTCCACGGCTCTTACCATGGCCTTCTTCTACCTGGTTACCGCTTTCGCCGCTTACATTGCAGATCCTGCGGTCGTTACCAAGACCGCTGGTGGCGACAACGTGATTGTCTATGCCCTGACCTGCGCTCTGTCTTTCGCCGTTGGTGTCACCATCGTCTATAACGGCGTTCGTATGATCCTTGCCGACCTGGTCCCGGCTTTCCAGGGCATCTCCAACAAGCTGATCCCCGGTGCCATCCCCGCCGTCGACTGCGCCGTCTTCTTCCCCTATGCTCCCACCGCCGTCATCCTCGGCTTTGTCGCTTCCTTTATCGGTGGCGTGGTCGGTATGTTCATCGTGGGCGCTACCCTGGGCATCTTCATCATCCCGGGCATGGTTCCCCACTTCTTCTGCGGTGCTACCGCGGGCATCTACGGCAATGCTACCGGCGGTCGCAAGGGCGCAGCTCTTGGCGCTTTCGTCAACGGCCTGCTCATCACCTTTGCCCCGGCCCTGCTCCTGCCCGTTCTTGACGTCTTTGGCTTCAAGAACACTACGTTCGGCGACTTCGATTTCTCCGTCATTGGTATTACGCTTGGCCGCGCTGCCGAGGCCTTCGGTACCACCGGTGTCTACGCGATTCTCGCTGTCCTTCTGGTCGTTGCCTTCGTCCCCAACTTCATCCACACCAAGGGTGCTGTGATCAATCACGTTGAGGAAGAGTAATCCAGGCATACGTTAAGCCCTAATCGGGCGGAGCTCCGATAACCGGCTCCTACACGGAAGCGGTGACGTCTCAATCGAGGCGTCACCGCTTTTTGCTTTGGAGCGATTGTGAATATGAGCCGGCGAGGCGCTGCTTCTGTTCCGTGAACGGAATCAAACGCAATGATCGGCAAAAACGTTTTGCCGCTGGGGCGTCGATATAAAAATGGTAAATCTGCAAAACCGTTCGCCGAGAAGATAAAAAACCGCAGTTCACGCCTTGATAAACGTAGATAAAGTGTTTAGCAGTTTATCGGCCGTATGCTAACGAAAGGAATCAGGCAGATGGCAATCAAGGTGTTCGCTGACGGTGCAAACCTCGAGGGCATGCTCGACATGTACGAGAGCGGCAACGTTCAGGGTTTCACGACCAACCCGTCCCTTATGAAGAAGGGCGGCGTGACGGATTACCGCGCGTTTGCCAAGGAGGTCCTGGCCCACATCACCGATGTGTCCGTGTCGTTTGAGGTCTTTGCCGACGACGTCGAGACCATGGAGGTCGAGGCCCGCGAGATTGCTGCCTGGGCCGAGAACGTCTACGTCAAGATTCCGTGCGTGACCACCAAGGGCGAGTCCACCGCCGAGCTGGTGCACAAGCTTTCGGCCGACGGCATCAAGGTCAACGTCACCACCATCTTTACGCCTACGCAGGTCGACGAGATGGTCGAGGCCGTTGACGCCGAGACGCCGTCCATCATCTCGCTCTTTGCCGGTCGCATCGCCGACACCGGCGTCGATCCCATTCCGTTTGTGACGGAGTCGGTCAAGACGGCCGCCGCCAAGCCCAACTGCGAGGTCCTGTGGGCATCCACGCGCGAGCTCATCAACATCTACCAGGCCGAGGCCTGCGGTTGTCAGATCATCACGGTGCCCAACAGTATCCTGGCCAAGCGCAAGAACATCGGGCGCGACCCGTATGAGGTTTCGCTCGATACCGTGCGCGGCTTTGCCAAGGATATCGCCGCTTTGGGCTTCCATATCCTGCCGTAACGCGAACACTGGCTGCGCCGCGGGTTGTTCGCCCCGGCCTTTCCTTTCCCTATCGCTCACGCGCTTCGCGAGGGTCGCGCTAGGTAAAGGAAAGGCCGGGGCTGCCGACACGAGCTTGCCGGCAAGTTAGCACTCGGCTTCCATATCCTGCCGTAGGCAAAGGTACCCCCGCCTGCGACGTGCAAAATTGAGAGTATTCAGCAAGGTAAAGGCTTTTACCAGCTGGTTGAAGCACGGAACAGCCCCCGTTTTGGCTCTGACGACGCTAAAACGGGGGCTGTTTGTGACTTTATTGCCTCTGAGGAGCGTTCGGAGCGGCGGAAATTGCAGAATACTCGCGATTTTGCACGCTGCTACAGGGGGTACCCTTGCTTTGGCGGTTTATTTCCCCTGCACCATGGTGAGCGAGATCTTCTTGCGGTCGCGATCGACCTTTTCGACCCACACCTTGACCGTGTCGCCGACGCGCACCACGTCGCTTGGGTGCTTGACGAAGCGGTTGGCCAGTTTGGAGATGTGCACGAGGCCGTCCTGGTGCACGCCCACGTCGACGAAGGCGCCAAAGTCGACGACGTTGCGCACCGTGCCCTTGAGCTCCATGCCGGGTTCCAGGTCGTCGATGGAAAGTGCCGAGCGGCTAAAGACCACCTCGGGCGCGTCGTCTCGCGGGTCGCGGCCGGGCTTCTTGAGCTCGTTGACAATGTCGATGAGCGTGAGGGTACCGCAGTCCAGGTCGCTTGCCAGCGTCGAGATGCTGCCCAGGCGGCGCTCGATGTCGGGCACGCCGCCGCGGCTGAGCTCGCTTGCCGCAACGCCGGCGCGCTCCAGGACGGCCGTGGCCACCTCGTAGCTTTCGGGGTGGACGCTTGTCGCGTCGAGCGGGTTCTTGCCGCCGCTGATGCGCAGGAAACCTGCGGCGTTGAGGTACGCCTTGGGTCCCAGCTTGGGGACCTTCTTGAGCTGGCGGCGATCGGTAAAGGCGCCGTTTTCCTCGCGGAAAGCCACGATGTTTTTGGCCACGCTCGGCGTGATGCCCGATACGTATCCCAGCAGGCTCGCGCTCGCGGTGTTCACGTCGACGCCCACGCGGTTAACGACGTCCTCCACCACGTGGCCCAGGGTGCGCGAGAGTTCGGCCTGGTCAAGGTCGTGCTGGTATTGACCCACGCCGATGGACTGGGGCGGAATCTTGACGAGCTCTGCCAGCGGGTCTTGCAGGCGGCGGCCCAGGCTCATGGCGCCACGTACGGTGACGTCCAGGTCGGGATATTCCTGGCTGGCGAGCTCGGAGGCGGAGTACACCGATGCGCCGGCCTCGTTGACGATGGTGTAGCGAAGGCTGGGCGCCTGCTCGGCAATGAACTCCGAGACGACTTCCTCGGTCTCGCGGCTGGCGGTGCCGTTGCCGATGACGATGGTGTTGACGCCGTCCTTCTTGACGAGGCGGGCGAGCTCGCGCTTGGTGCCGGCGACGTCGTGGCGCGGCTTGGTGGGGTAGACCACGCCGTGGTCGAGCAGCTTGCCGGTCTCGTCCATGACGGCGACCTTGCAGCCAGTGCGGTAGCCCGGATCGAGCGCGAGCACGCGGGCGCCGCGCACGGGGCGTGCCGAGAGCAGGCCCTCAAGATTCTTGGCAAAGACGTTGATGGCCTCGGTCTGCGCGCGGACGGTGAGCTTGGCGCGGGCCTCGCGCTCCAGCGAGGGGGCCATGAGGCGCTTGTAACCATCGGCGATGGCGGCATCGAAGATGGGAGCAAACACGCCCTGGCGTCGGGGCCAACGGCTGCCGAGGCGCGCCGTGGCGGCAGCGCCGTCGACGTTCACGCGCACGCGGAGCTTACCCTCGCGCTCACCGCGGTCGATAGCCAGCACGCGGTGGTTAGGGATGCGGCGCAGCGGCTCGTCAAAGTTGTAGTAAGGCTCGTAGGGAGTCTTCTCCGCGGGGTCGGTGGCCTCGACGACGATATCGGCGGTGTTTTGCGTAAAGGCGCGCAGGTCGGCGACGTTCTCAGGGTCCTCGGCCACCGTCTCGGCCACGATGTCGGCGGCGCCGGCAAGCGCCTTCTCAGGTGTGTCGAAGCCGGCCTCCTCGTTGACGTATTCCGCGGCGGCGTCGAGCGCGCTGCCCTTGGCCGAGGCCTGCATGATGATCATGTTGGCAAGCGGCTCCAGACCTGCCTCGCGGGCCTTCTGCGCGCGGGTCATGCGCTTTTTGCGGTAGGGCTTATAGAGGTCCTCGACACGCTGGAGCTGTGTGGCCTCGCGGATCTGCTGCTCGAGCTCGGGCGTGAGCTTGCCCTGTGCGTCGATGAGCAGGATGACGTCCTCTTTGCGCTGCTCAAGATTGCGCAGGTAGGACAGGCGCTCGTCGAGTGCGCGCAGGGCGACGTCGTCCATGCCGCCGGTGGTTTCCTTGCGGTAGCGCGAGATAAAGGGGATGGTGTTGCCCTCGTCGATGAGCTTGACGGTCGCCTCGACATTGGCGGCCTTAAGGTTGAGCTCGCGGGCGAGCTGGGCGATAAGATCCATGGGAATTCCTGTCTGTGAGTACGTTACAGGTGCATGAGCCACCCAGTCTACCACCCGCCCGCGCGCCGCGGCTGCAAAGAAAAGCCCCGCGGGCAGGAGGCTGCTCGTGGGGCAAAGAAGAGGGGCTTATTTGTGGCGGACCGAGGGACTCGGCATGGGGTTTCTGCCGCGGCCGCTCTTAAGGCATTACAGCTCGACGAGCTGGCCGGTCTCGGCGGCCTCCTTGATGGCGTTAAGCAGCGTGAGCGTCTTAACGTTGTCGGCGGGGGTCACGACGGGCTCGACCTCGCGGCGGACGACCTTCACAAAGTGCTTGAGCTGCATCTTGTGCGGCAGCGCCGGGTCCACGGCCGGGATCTCCATCTGCAGCGGCTTGTGCCAGTTGGAGGCACCGTTGTAGGAGAACTGGTGCAGGCGGGGCAGCGAAAGGGCGCCCAAGGTTCCGCCGATAAAGTAGGCGTCGGCGTCGAAGGGACGGTACTGCGGGTCCTCGCGAGCGGTGGCCTCCCAGTTCCAGGGGCTGGCGGTGGCATCGGAGATGGTCATGCTTGCGAGCGCGCCATCGGCAAAACGGACGTTGACCACGGCGGAGTCCTCAGTCTCAAAACCGCGGGCGGCGCTGGACTGCATACCCTGGACGGCGACGGGCTCGCCCAGCAGATAGCGGAGCAGGTCGACGTCGTGAACCAGGTTAACCAGGATCGGGCCGGCACCCTTCTTGCGGCGCCACTCGACATCGAAGTACTCGTCATTCTTATAGATCATGTAGTGGAAGCTCGACACGGTGAGCTTGCCCAGCTCGCCGGACTCGATGATCTCTTTGGCTTTGTTGACGAAGGGGTTGTGACGACGGTGCTGGCCCACGAGCACGGGCACGCCGGCGGTCTCGGCCTCGGCGGCAAAGGTCTGGGCATCCTCGAGGTCATTGGAGATCGGCTTTTCGACCAGCGGCACGATGTTGCGCTTCACGGCCTCGCGGGCAACGCCCAGATGCAGGTCGTTGGGGGTGGCGATGATGACGGCCTCGGGCTTGACCTCGTCCATCATCTGGGCGGGATCGGTAAAGAACGGCACGCCGGCAGCCTCGGCCGTGGCGCGGGCGCCCTCAAAGGCGTCGGCGATGGCGACGAGCTCGGCCTCGGGCTCCTCGGTGACAAAGCGGATGTGGTTGCGGCCCATGGCGCCGGCGCCGATGACGGCAATGCGGACGGGGTTGAGCTCAGACATTTCGACTCCTTAATGCTGGTGGCTGGTGGAATGTGACAAAGGGACGGTCCCTCATGTCACATCGGTAAAACTAAGCGGACTTCTTCTTGCTGTCGGAGACCATCATGTAGACGGTGAGTACGACGGCGATGGCGGCGATCACGATGGCGCCGTAGAAGGACTGCTGGTAGGCGGCGCTGCCGGCCTCGGCGTGATACAGCACGGCGGTGATGGGCTGGCTGATCCAGGTGGAAGCGGCGTAGCCCAGGAACATGATGCCGTAGTTGACGCCGATGTTGCTGGTACCAAAGGCGCCACCGGTAAGCGGCGGGTAGATGACGAGCAGGGCGCCAAAGCTAAAGCCGAGCAGGGCGAGCGCCACAAAGAACATGCTCTGCGTAAAGCTCATCGACATGATGACGAGCGCGACGATGGTGACGACAAGGCTGATGAGCAGCGACTTGTAGGCGCCGAGCTTGTCAATGATCTGGCCAAAGGACAGACGACCGACCAGGTTGGCGCAGGTGTTGACGGAGACCACTACACCGCCGAGGGCGACAGCTGCGGCGCACGTGGGGTCGGCGAAGAGCTGGACGGCGGCGATGGAGGCAACCTTGCCCACGAGCAGGGTGCCTGCAGTGGCAGCAAAGGCGAAGGTGACGATGAGGATCCAAAAGCGCGGGGTTTTGACCATCTCGCCCGGGGTGAGGTCGCCGAAGGTGCCGGCGTGTGCGCCGCCCTTGGGGGCCTCGAAGCCCTCGGGCAGCCAACCGGCCTCGGGGGCCTTCAGGAACAGGGCGGAGGCGGCGATCATCGCAAAGAAGATGACGCCGAGTGCCTTGAGGGCGCCAAAGATGCCCAGGCTCGGGATGAGCAGCGAGGCGAGCACCGGGGACAGCACGGCGGGGCCGGCGGTCGAAGCGGCCAGGGTGATGCCGGAGGCCAGGCCCTTCTTGTCGATGAACCACTTTTGGCCGGTGGTGAGCGCCGGGTTGTAACCCAGGCCGTTGCCGATGGCGGCGACGAGCGAGAACCACAGGTAGAACTGCCACGGCTCGGTGACGGTGCCAGACATGAACCAGCCCAGGCCGTAGCACACGGCGGCGGCGATCACGACGTTGCGGGGGCCGATCTTATCGGAGATGCGGCCGGCGAAGATGCCTGTCACGGCCATGATGGTCTGAAAGACCGGGAAAGCCCAGGTAAGGGCGCTGGACCACTCGGGGTAGACGGCGAGCAGGTTCTTGCTCACGACGGAATACAGCGCGATGGAGCTGATAAAGAACATGGTGACGCACGCGGCGGAAAGCACGACGGCGCGACCCTTGTTGGAGTTGGTGGAAGCCATTGGACTCTTTCTAATCGATGCGGGGGAGGGGCGGACACGTCCGCGGGGCCTCCCTGTCAGGCTGGTTTACTGGTCAGTGGGCTTTGCGACGCCAGACTCGTCGGACCAAAGCTCGACACCCTTGTTCTTGAGGTAGTTGTCGGCAAAGGCTCGACGGCCGCCGGGCTTGGCGGTGAGGTCGCCCATCATATTGGAGAAGCCGCCGTCGACCTTGATGGCGTCGCCGGTGGTAAAGTCCGAGCGCTTGGACGCCAGGAACATGACGGCGTTGGCGATATCGCTGACCTCGCCGATGCGGCGCGTGGCGATGAGACGGCTGCGGCTCTTCTCGACCTCGGGGTCGGCGTAAAAGCTCGCCGACATGGGGGTCTTAACAAAGCAGGGCTCGACGCAATTGGAACGCACGCCGTAGGGACCCCACTCGGCAGCCAACATCTTCGACATCATGTTGACGCCCGCCTTGGTGGAGCTGTACACGCCCGAGAACGTCTCGGGGGAGTGGCTGGCAACGGTCGAGATGTGCACCAGGCGACCATGGCCGGCCTTGATCATCTCGCGACCAAAGCGCTGCGAGGTGATGAAGTAGCCGGTGAGGTTGACGTTGAGGACCTCGTTCCAGTCACTCAGCGGCAGGTCTTCCATGGCTGCGAAGCGCAGGATGCCGGCAGTGTTGACGAGGACGTCGACGCGGCCGAAGTCGGCGATGGTGGCATCGACAGCGGCCTGAACCTCGGCCTCGTCGGTGGCGTTCATCTTGTAGCCCTCGGCGTGGATGCCAAACTCGGCGGCGAGGTCGGCGGCCGCGGCCTTGACCTTCTCCTCGTCCAGGTCGAGCAGGACGACGTTGGCGCCGTTGCGGGCGAACTCGCGGCAGATCTCGACGCCCATGCCGCCGAGTGCGCCGGTCACAGCGCAGACATCGCCCTCGAGCTTAAGCCAGTTGCTCATAGGAACTTCCCTTCTTGTGCCTCCCGGTGGGTCGCTCCCATTAATCGACCCACGTGGTTTTCGCTGGTTATCGTATGCTTTGCATTTGCGCAGGTGAATTGCATATTTGTTAGAATGGCGTTAACCGTAGGTTTACACTATGCGATGCAGTTTTTCTCAATTGAGCGCGTGACCTGCCAAAACGACCCCCTTCGGCAGTTCATTGCCATGCGTCTGGAAACGGGAGATTGACGTGTACGATCGACGACTCGAGGCCATATCGGCCGCCGCGGAGCTGGGAAGCTTCTCACGGGCGGCGGCAAAATTGCGCGTGTCGACCCCGGCGCTCGTCAAGCAGGTGTCGGGCTTCGAGGCCGAGTTTGGCATCACGTTGTTCGAGCGCTCGCATTCTGGTGTTAAGGTGACGCCGGCGGGCGCTCTGCTGGTGGACGACGCGCGCTCGATCATGCGGCAGTCCGAGGACGCGCTGCGCCGCGCCCGACGCGCGGCGGGCGATGGCGGTGCCGTGCGTCTGGGCGTGTCGATGATGTGCCCGGGGCGCCAGACGCTGTCGATGTGGTCGGGCATCCACGATCTGGAACCGTCGCTGCGATTTGAGATCGTGCCGGTAAGCGACCTCTATGACGAGCGCGAGACCGTCATGCGCAGCTTGGGCCGCGAGGTCGATGTGGTGCAGTCGAGTTTTTCGACCCCGCGCTGGGGTGACGCCTGCCAAAAGCTCCGCATTGTCAACGTGCCGTTTTATATCGACCTGCCGCGCACGAGCTCGCTGGCGCGCAAGAATCGCATTGCGGTCGCCGACTTGGAGGGCATGCGTCTGCGCGTGCTCCGCCACGGCAACGACGCTATGGACAGCCTGCGTATCGATCTTTTGGCAGACGGCGGCGTGGATGTGATCGATGTGGATAGCTTTGACTTTGCACTCTTTAACGAGGCGGAGGAAAAGGGCGACGCGGTGCTCACCTGCGGCGCATGGTCGGGCGTGCACCCGGCTTTTGTAGGCGTGCCGTTCCTATGTGGCCGCGAGGTGCCGGTCTTCTTGCACTACCCGCTCGAGCCCACCCTCCAAGTACAAAAATTCGTCAACGCCATGGCCCAACTCCTCAACTAGCTCATTTGGCGCGGGTAGTCTTTTTGGGACGGGGCTTTTTAGCTACTTTTGCCGCCCTGCCTGCGCACCCTCAAAGTAGTCAAAAAGCCCCGTCCCAAAAAGACTAACAAAACGAGGCCCTGGCCAAACGGCCAGGGCCTCACTAACCTTTATTCCGTTTTAAACAACGGGCTGATTGCGCGCAGGAGGGTGCCCCGGAGCGGCGGGGTATTTCCTCCGCGCGCAGTTTCGCAGCGAAGCGAGAATGTTTGAGCACGGAGGAATTACCCCGACGCCCCGGGGCACCCTCCGTCAGTAACCGTTCCTACTCCAGCTCAAATGCACCCGTGTACAGCTGGTAGTAATACCCGCGCTTGGCGATCAGCTCGTCGTGGTTGCCGCGCTCGATGATGCGGCCGTGATCCAGACAGATGATCGCGTCGGAGTTGCGCACGGTGGACAGGCGGTGCGCGATGACAAACGTCGTGCGGCCCTCCATGAGCTTATCCATGCCCTCCTGCACGATGGCCTCGGTGCGGGTGTCGATACTCGACGTAGCCTCGTCCAGAATCATCGCCGGCGGATCGGCGACGGCGGCGCGGGCGATCGAGATCAGCTGGCGCTGGCCTTGCGACAGCTGTGCGCCGTTGCCGGTGAGCATGGTGTCGTAGCCGTCGGGCAGGCGGGTGATAAAGTCGTCTGCGCCCGCGAGCTTGGCCGCTGCGATGCACTCCTCGTCGGTGGCGTCCAGGTTGCCGTAGCGGATGTTGTCCATCACGGTGCCGGTGAACAGGTTGACGTCCTGCAGCACGACGCCCAGGCTTCGGCGCAGGTCGGCCTTGCGGATCTTGTTGACGTTGATGCCGTCGTAGCGGATCTTGCCGTCGGCAATGTCGTAGAAGCGGTTGATGAGGTTGGTGATGGTCGTCTTACCGGCACCGGTGGCGCCGACAAACGCGACCTTCTGGCCCGGCTTGGCAAACACGGACACGCCGTGCAGCACCTCGTGGTCGGGCGTGTAACCAAAGTCGACGTTATCCATGACCAGGTCGCCGCGCAGCGGTACGTACTCGATCTCGCCGGTTGCGCGGTGCGGATGCTTCCATGCCCACATGCCGGTGTGGTGGTCGGCCTCCTCGAGCTCCCAGGTTTCGGGGTTCACCTGCGCGTTGACGAGTGTCACGTAGCCCTCGTCGGCCTCGGGCTCCTCGTCGATGAGCTCAAAGATGCGGTCGGCGCCGGCGAGGCCCATGACCACGGCGTTGATCTGCTGTGAGATCTGGCCGATCTGTCCGCAGAACTGCTTGGTCATGTTGAGGAACGGCACCACGACGGCGATGGACAGCGCCATGCCCGAGATGCTCAGGTTGGGTACGCCCAGCGCCAGGAAAATGCCGCCCGCCAGTGCGACCAGCACGTAGAGCAGGTTGCCCAGGTTCATAAGGATGGGCATGAGGATGTTGGCGTACATGTTGGCCTTCTGGGAGACCTCGAAGAGCTTTTCGTTGCGCTCGTCAAAATCGGCCTCGGCGGCAGACTCGTGGCAGAACGCCTTGACGACCTTCTGGCCGTTCATGACTTCCTCGATATGGCCCTCGACCACGCCGAGCTCGGTCTGCTGCGCAATGAAGAAGCGCGCGGAGTTGGAGCCGAGCAGCTTGGTCATAAAGGTCATAAAGGCGACGCCGGCGATGATGACCAGGCACATCCACACGCTGTAGTACAGCATGATAAAGAACACCGTGACGATGATGATGATCGTCATGAGCAGGTTGGGCAGCGACTGGCTGATCATCTGACGTAGCGTGTCGATGTCGTTGGTGTAGTGGCTCATGATATCGCCGCGCTGGTGCGTGTCGAAGTAGCGGATCGGCAGGTCCTGCATGCGGTTGAACATCATCTCGCGCAGCTTCTCGAGCGAGCCCTGCGTGACGATAGCCATGGCGCGGTTCCAGAAGAGCGAGGACAGGACGCCGACGCCGTAGATGCAGGCGAGGGTGGTCACGAGCTGTGCGATTTTGGGCTGCGCGGCTTCCCAATCGCCCGACTGCCACGATTCGCTAATAATTTGCAGGGCGCTCTGCAGGAAGGTCGCGCCGATGGAGTTGATGATGGCGCAGAGCACCACGCCGGCGACGACGAGGGGCAAAAGCACAGGATAGAAGCCAAAGAGCGTCTTGATGAGGCGCGACATGGTGCCGCCCTTGCGGTTGAGCGCGCGCTCGGCGGTCGTTGCCTTACTCATGTGCCTCGCCTCCTTCCTGGGTCTGAGCTTGCGTTGCGGATGCCTCGGTGTCGGCCTCGACGGCCCCTTCGCCCTCGGCAGACATCTTGTTTTGAGAGGTAAAGGTCTCGCGGTAGATCTCGCTCGTCTTGAGCAGCTCTTCGTGGTTGCCGATCTGTGCGATGCGGCCGCCCTCCATGACAATGATGCGGTCTGCGTCCTGCACGGAGCTGATGCGCTGGGCGATGATGAGCTTGGTCGTGTTGGGCAGATAACTTGCCAGACCTGCGCGAATCTTGGCGTCAGTCTTGGTGTCGACGGCGCTGGTGGAGTCGTCCAGGATCAAGATCTTGGGGCGACGCAGCAGGGCGCGTGCAATGCACAGGCGCTGCTTCTGACCGCCCGAAACATTAGAGCCGCCCTGTTCGATCCAGGTGTCGTAGCCCTTGGGGAAACCGTCGACAAACTCGTCGGCGCAGGCCAGATGCGCCGCCTCGCGGACTTCCTCGTCGGTGGCGTTCGGGTCGCCCCAACGCAGGTTCTCGGCGACGGTGCCGCTAAACAGCACGTTTTTCTGCAGCACCATGGCGACCTGGTGACGCAGCGCGTCCAGGTCGTAGTCGCGCACGTCCACGCCGCCCACGCGCACAGCGCCTTCGGTGGTGTCGTACAGGCGGGCGATGAGGTTAACGAGCGTGGACTTGGCCGAGCCGGTGCCGCCGATGATGCCGATGGTCTCGCCGCTCGTAATGTGCAGGTCGATATCGTCGAGCGCCTGGCGCTTCGCATGCTTGGAATACTTAAAGCTCACGTGGTCAAAGTCGATGGAACCGTCGGCAACCTCGAGCACGGGCTCGGCGGGATCGGCGATCGTGGGCTCGGCGGCCAGCACCTCGGCAATGCGGTGTGCCGATTCGTCGGCCATGGTCACCATGACAAAGATCATCGACAGCTGCATCAGGCTCATGAGAATCTGGAAACCATAGGTAAAGGTCGAGGAGAGCTGGCCCACGTCGAACAGCGTGCCCTGGCTCGTGATGATGAGCTTGGAGCCCAGGTAGATGATGACGACAAACGCGCCGTTGACGCAGATGTTCATTATGGGGTTGTTAAAGGCGAGCAGCTTCTCGGCGCGGGTGAAGTCCATCTGGACGTCGCGCGCGGCGGTCGCGAACTTCTCCTTCTCAAAGTCTTCGCGCACATAGCTCTTGACCACGCGCATGCCGGTGACGTTTTCCTCGACGGACTCGTTAAGGGCATCGTACTTGTGGAACACGCGCGAGAAGATGGGGCGCACCTTAAAGATGATAAAGAACAGTCCAAAGCCCAGCAGCGGAATGATGACCAGGTAGACCATGGCGACGCTGCCGCCCATGATAAATGCCATGGTAAAGGCGAAGATCAAGACCAGCGGCGCGCGCACGGCGATACGGATGATCATCATAAAGGCCTGCTGAACGTTGTTGATGTCGGTGGTCAGACGCGTGACGAGTGAGGAACTCGAGAACTCATCGATGTTGGCAAAGCTGAACGTCTGGATCTTGTAGAACAGGTCGTGACGCAGGTTCTTGGCGAACCCGCAGCTCGCATGGCTGCAGGTGACGCCGGCCGCGGCGCCAAAAGCAAGCGACGTCAGCGCGATGAGCACCAAAAAGCCTGCGGTGGGAAGCATCTCGGCTACGGTGGCGCCGTCTTTGATGGCGTCGATCAGGTTGGCGGTGATAAATGGAATCAGCATCTCGCAGAGCACCTCGCCAAGCACGAGCAGCGGCGTGGCAACAGTGACTTTCATATAGTCGCGGATGCTTCCCATGAGGGTTTTAATCATCCAGTTCCTCCCAGGTTACGCGGATTTTATCGAGCATTTCGGCGAGGTCCTCGCGCTCGTCGTGGGTGAGCGCGCTAAAGGCCCGTTCTCTAAAGCGGATGCGGGCCGCCTGGTCGATGCGGGCGTTTTCCCGGCCGGTTTCGGTCAGGCGAATGGTGAGTTGCCGTCGATCCTTGGGGTTACGGCTGCGCTCGATGAGGCCGTTGAGCTCGAGCTTGGACAGGATCTCGGAAAGCGATCCCGGCTTGAGGTCAAAGTGCATGCCGAGCTCCTGCTGCGACAT
Organism: Collinsella sp. OM04-5; assembly: GCF_003439125.1. Classification (GTDB taxonomy): domain Bacteria; phylum Actinomycetota; class Coriobacteriia; order Coriobacteriales; family Coriobacteriaceae; genus Collinsella. The sequence continues at coordinate 233,101 of NZ_QSUU01000001.1, forward strand.
CTCGCCGCCGGGTTGCTTGGCCAGCAGGCAGATGATGGGCGCCTTGCCGGATACGCCTCCGCCATGAAAGTGCATGTAATGGCCGCAGAAGCCAAGCCCGTTAAGGATGCGCTTGGCAAGTGCATCCGATTGCGATTGCGCCTCGGGCGAATCTGCAGGCTCGATGGGGTCGCCGCCCGGCGTATGGGGGCAGAGGTCGATGCATTCGTCGCACATGGTGTTGCTCCTTTCTTTAGTTAGGTAGAGAAATTGTTTTGTACCTAAGTGATTCTAGAGGTACCTAACTGATTGTCAAGGTACCGAATCGATTTTGTGGCAGTGCTGGGGTGCCGGTGCCAGGGGAATCTTGGACAGTCTTCGCAGCGTAGATTCAGCGGGCCACGGCGTATCCCGGAGTTTTCGATAGGTTCATTAAGGGGGCGAGACTGGCAGCTGCCGGTCTCGCCCCTTGGCTTTCCGAGACTTAGAGCGGCTCGTCGCCGGTTCGGAGGATGGCGAGATATGGCTCATATGAAAACGTGCGGTATCGTTTCCTGCTCGTATCACGTTGGACAAGAATGCCCCAATCGGTAAATTGGGATATAAGGTTGTTTGCGCTCGATCTGCTAATCTGCATTCGTTCAGACACAAAGGCGGTGTCGACGATCGGATTGCCCTCGAGAAGGTCGAGTAGCATAAGGGCGTTCGTCGTAGCCCTTCCCGCCTTTTCGCGAATCAGCCTTTCGGTTTCCGAATGGAGGTCGACAAGCTTCCGCATCGAATCCCGCGCCTCGCGTGCGCTTGCAAGCAAGCAGGTACTGAAAAACGAAACCCATCCCTCAAAATCGCCTCTCTGCCTTACGCGCATAAGCCAATCGTAGTATTCGCTCCTGTGTCGTTTGAGTTCATACGAGGGGTAGATGACCGGCTTGGTGAGCGCCCCATCATGTATGAGCGAAAGGAGGATGAGCAGACGCCCGAGGCGTCCGTTGCCGTCGAGGAACGGGTGCGCGGTTTCAAACTGGTAGTGCACCAAAGCGGCCTTGATGACTGGATCGATGTCGTCACGCTCGTTGATGAAAAGCTCGAGGTCGCCAAGTGCCTCCTTCATATCCTCCGTGTTGGGAGGGACATACGGGGCCTCATTGAGCGTGCAGCCGTTTGGTCCGACCCAGTTCTGAGTCGTCCTGAACTGGCCCGGCGTCTTGTCGGAGCCTCTGCCATTTCCAAGCAATGTGGCATGGACGGATTTGAGCAGCCTCATACAGAGTGGCAGTTCCTCCATGAGCGTGGTCGCCTGCTGCACCGCTCGAGTGTAGTTGACGACGTCGGTTAGGTCCCGGCTCGCATTGGATTCGTTTGACGGGTCAAGAACATCATCGAACGTACATTGCGTACCCTCGATTTGAGAGGACAAGAGCGCTTCCTTGCGAACGTACATAGAAAGGTACATGTCGATGTTCGGAACAAAGCGAGACATGCCCTCAACCTCGCCGAGTATGGCGCGGCAATCGGAGACAAGCCGCATGGAATCAGCGGATAAATTGATTGGAAAGAATGAATCCATATTGGCGGGTCTAAACGAATCATAGGCGAGGGCTCCTGAAAGGTTGTGCCTGACGTTTCCCTGTCGTCCGGGTGTGATGGGTGCGAGCATCGTTAGTGTCCTAAGAACAAATTTGAGCCAAAACTTGTTCTTAGAATTTTATAGCGCCTTCTAAGGCCAAGTTTCTGCAATAAGAAGCGTCAGAAAAACTCTAAGAACAAAATTACGCCCAAACTTGGTCTTACATCCGAAGGCAAGACTTAGATTGCACTGCGCTACACTTAGTCGCATTATGGCGACATCGCGCCGCGCCCGACCCAAGGGGGACACTCATGAAGAACACTCAGCTGCTGCTGATTAACGATATGTGCGGCTACGGCAAGGTCGCGCTTTCTGCCATGCTGCCGGTGCTGTCGCACATGGGTTACCGTATCCACAATCTGCCGACGGCACTTGTGTCCGATACGCTCAACTATCCCAAGTTCTACATCCACGACACCACGGAGTACGTGCGCCAAAGCCTCGCTATCTGGGAGGAGCTCGGCTTTGAGTTCGACGCCATCTCGACCGGCTTTATCGTGACCGAGGAAGAGACGCGCATCATCTCGGACTTTTGCCACCGCCGCGCGCAAAAGGGCACCAAGGTGTTCGTCGATCCCATCATGGGCGACAACGGCAAGCTCTATGCCGGTGTGCCCGAGTCCACGATTGGCCTTATGCGGCACCTGCTGGAGTGCGCAGACTACGCGGTGCCCAACTACACCGAGGCCTGTCTGCTCACCGATGCGCCTATTGCAGAGCAGATCACGCCCGACGAGGCCCGCGCCCTTGTGGACGCCGTGCGCGAGCTGGGTGCCAAGTCGGTAGTCATTACGAGCGCCGTGGTCAATGGCACGAACGCGGTTATCGGTTACGACCATGTGGCGGGGGAGCACTTCACGATTCCATTTGAGCTCATTCCGGTCTATTTTCCGGGCACGGGCGACACGTTTTCGGCGGTGCTCGTCGGCCGCGTTATGGCAGGTTGGAGTCTGCAGCGCGCGACGGCCGATGCCATGCGCGTGGTGGCGGAGCTTATCGAGCGCAATGCCGACCAAGAGGACAAGTCGGCCGGCCTGCCCATCGAGGCCTGCCTGGATGTGATTGACCATGAGTAACGCTGGCGAGGGCGGCGTCAAGCCTGTGGGCGAGAACGGGCCGCTCGGCGCGCCGCGTGGCAAGCGGCCGCGTATCCGCGTGAGCTGCGTGGACCAGCTGGGGACGTGCCGCTGCCACCACGGTCATAAGCCGGGCGACGTCTTTGACTTTGACCGAGACCGCGGCAAGATGTGCTCCATGGCCTGCCACGTGGGCTTTCCCTATATCGATATCCTGCGCTATGGCGGAACCGTGCCTGGCAACGAGCCCGGTACGGCAAAGTTCTGCTGCCCCGAGATTGATACGCTGAACGTCTGGCTTGCCGAGATCGTCGACGAGTAACCGAGCGAGGTTTTTCTCCCGTCGAAATATCGAGCGTGGATTATCTCCCGTTTTGGGCGCAATTTCGCACTCAAAGTGGGAGATAGTCCTCGCTCGATTTGTATGCGAGAATCCCGACCTCACTTATGCCCATGCTTAGGCGCACGCGTCGTTGTTCTGTGCGCGAGTAAGCTCAAATTTCTGCATTTCATCCAATTTCGGTACTAAAAATCTCTGCATTTCATCGATAATAGTCGATATAAATATCTGCATTTCATTTATCGAGGCGATGGGAGAGCTTATGTTGCGCAGGAAAATCGCTGATGAGCTTGATTGTTGGCAGAGATCCATTGAACGAAAGGCGTTGTTCGTCACGGGTTCTCGCCAAATCGGTAAGAGCTACTCGATTCGCGAGTTCGGTAAGTCAAACTACGCAACCTATATCGAGCTCAATCTCGCGGAAAATCGCCAGGCAAAAGATGCTCTTCTCGAGGCACGGGATGCCGATGATTTCATCAGCAGGGTGACGCTTCTTTCGGGAAAGCCGATAGCGCCAGGCAAAACGCTCGTGTTTATCGATGAGGTCCAAGAGGCCCCCGACATCATGACGATGGCAAAGTTCCTTGTTGAGGACGGGAGGTGCCACTGGGCGTTTTCGGGGTCAATGCTCGGGACCCAGTTCAAGGGCGTTAGGTCCTATCCTGTGGGATATGTTCACGAGCTTAGGATGTTCCCGCTCGATTTTGAGGAGTTTTGCTGGGCGATCGGGGTGAGCGAAGGAGCTCGCCAAACGATACGCGATGCGTGTATCAGCGAGAAGCCCATTCCTGATTACATTCATGACGCGATGATGGCAAACTTCAGGACCTATACCGTTGTCGGCGGAATGCCGGAGGTCGTGCAGCGTTTCCTTGACACGCAGGGCGACCTTGCCTCTGTTCGTCAGCTACAGTCAGAGCTCAACGAACAGTACCGGCGGGATATCTCCAAGTATGCAAGCGGGCGAGCCCTTCAGGTGCAGAGCATTTACGATCAGCTCCCTATTATGCTCGAGGGCGAAAACAAACGCTTCGTGCTCAATTCCATTGACCCCAAGGCGCATTACGACAAGTACCAGCGAGATTTTGTCTGGCTTGTCGATGCCGGCGTTGCTCTCAAGGCCGATATCGTAACCGAGCCAAAATCGCCCCTGCTCAAGACGGCGCGGCCATCGCAGTTCAAGCTATATCAATCGGATACGGGCATGTTGATGGCGCGCTACCCCGTTGGAGTCGCCCAGGCGGCGTATCTTGATAGCAAGGAGCCCAATCTGGGCGGCATTTACGAAAACGTGGTGGCCCAGCAGCTGGCTGCCCAGAATCGCCAGCTTTACTACTATCAGACGAAAAAGCGCGGCGAAGTGGACTTTGTGGTCGACGGACCGGATGGGACGGCTGTCCCGATCGAGGTTAAATCGGGCTCCTATTACCACGCGCACGCTGCGCTCGGTCATGTGCTTGATACGGCCGAATATGGCGTAAGGCTCGGGATTGTTTTCTCGAGAGGCAACGTTGAGCGCAACGGAGCTGTTCTTTATTTGCCGCTATATGCGACCTGGGTCCTTTCGGATGTTTTGGGCGACTCCCGTGCCGAGGGGATAAAGCTGGAGGTCAAGCAGGTCTAGGGCCAGTCCCGAATGTGACAAAGGGGCAGTCCCTTGGTCGTATCGAGTTCCACTGCCCGAGAAAATGAGCGTGGATTTTCTCCCGTTTAGAGCGCACTTGAACGCTCAAAGTGGGAGATTTTCCACGCTCGATCTGTATACGAGAGAAAATCCACGCTCGATGTATACCGATGACGCGGTTCGCGCGGTTTGTGCGCCCGCAAACCTACATCTGCTCGAGCATGGCAGTGCAACCGTCGAGCACGTCGCGGTAGGTGGCATCGAAGTTGCCGGTGTACCAGGGATCGGCCACGTCGCCGGGGCGCTCGGTCCAATCGAGCAAGCGCGTAATCTTGCCGTCGGGGTCGTCGCCAAAGATGCGGCGCAGGCCACGCGCGTTCTCAGCATCCATATAGACAATGTGATCCCAGTTGCCATACTCTGCGCGACGCACCTGGCGGGCACGGTGCGCAACGACGGGAATCCCGACTTCGCGCAGCTTGGCGACCGTGCCATGATGTGGCGGGTTGCCGATCTCCTCGGTCGAGGTGGCGGCAGAATCGATGACAAACTCCGCCTCGCGCCCGGCACGGCGCACCAGCTCGGTAAACACCGACTCAGCCATCGTCGAGCGGCAGATGTTCCCATGGCAGATAAACAGTACCCGTTGCATATGCGGTTTCCTTTCGATCATCATCGAGCTCGAGCATCGCATCTACGCCTACGCCCTCGCCCGCTTGCGCTCCCAGCGGGCCAGCTTAATCGTCACCAGCGTGAGCGCCCAGGCCACAAGCGAGAACGCGGCGCCCACGGCACCCACGTACGCAATGCCAATGCTGCTTACCACGGCGCCGCCCACTGCAGTGCCAAACGAGATGCCGACGTTAAACGCCATGGGCTCAACCGAACTTGCGAGTACCATCGACTTGGGATGGCGGCTGCGTGCCACGTCCATAAAGTGCGTGATGCACGACACCGAGAACAGGTACATGAGCAACGCCAAGCTAAAGACAAAGACCAGCGCGAGCGGCATGGTGCCGCCCACGGCAAACAGCCCGAGTAACGCCGCCGCCTGCAGCACAAACGTAACAAGCAGTGCCTTCATGCCAAAACGCGCATCGATCCATCCGCCCAAGATGTTTGAGGTCAGGCAAAACACGCCGTAGGCCATAAGCGTGGTACTCGCCTGAACAGTGCCCATTCCCAGCACCTGCTCAAGATAAGGTGTCACGTAGCCGTAGAATACGTAGACCGAGCCCACGCCAAACAAAAAGATGAGCATGCCGGTGATGATACTCGGCTCGCGCAGCAGACCCGCCTGCTCGCGAAAGGTGGCAGGCTCATCGGTTTGCCCAGCGCGCGGCATAAACGCCACGAGCGCTCCGCAGATCAGAACGGCAAAGGTCAGCGTGCCGTACATGGCCACGTGCCAGTCGAGCGTGTCGGCCACGAACTTGCCGATCGAAGTGACAAAGACCATTGCCACGGAAAACGCACCATATACCACCGAGATGGCAAGCGAGGTTTGCTGTGGGGACAGCAGCTCGGGGATGTACGTCACACCCACGGCGAGCAGTGCGCCCGAGACGGAGCCCAGGACAATGCGCGAGATAAACAGCACCTGGAAGTTGGGCGCCAACGCCATGACCAGGTTGCCGAGCACAAAAACGATGCTGTAGCACACGAGCAGCTGGTAGCGGCGGAATCGCCCCGTGCTGAGTGCGAGCACCGGCGTGGCGATAGCGTAGACGAGCGCGAACACGCTGATGAGCTGGCCCGCAGTGGCAAGTGATACGCCGAGTTCCGTTGCCAAGTCGCTTTCGATGCCGATGACCACGAACTCCGAGCAGCCGAGCGAGAAGCCCAACAGCACGAGCAGCGCCAGGCAGAGCTTGGTGCGCGCGGGGGAGAGCGCGGCGGCGGTTGACTTACTTTTAGGCGTGGTTGCGGCGGTCAAGGTTGTCACTCCAATGTCGCATGAATAAGCGGGATTCAATCCCTGCAACTCTAACAGAATGTGTCAGGTGCCTGCCCCCTTTGTCGCAGGCTGCGCTTGCCTGTATAGTCGCAATACAGGCGAAGATGGTCTCAGGTACATCGCGGGCGACAGGAGATCCCATGGGTATGCACACGACAAAGGTTGCAGTGGGCGAGGGCAAGTTTGCGCTCGAGGCCCAGTTGACGGTGACGCCGCGCGGCATGGTGGTGTACGCCTGCTCGCCGGAGTACGCGCATCTGGGCGCCACGGCGCAGGCCATTCCGCGCCCTGAGCCCGGTCGCACGGCGACCGTGAGCATCCTGGCCGTTCCGTGCCATCGAGATGAGATCCCGGCGCACGATATCGCGGCGGCGCTGGCCACGCGCTTTGGCGTGCCGGTAGTTGCAAGCACGGGCTTTCATGTGGAGCATGCGACTGCGGACGATCTGCAGCGCGTGCTCGCTACCACCAAGGAGCTCATCGCCGCGCTCGAGGAGGCCGCCGCGCGCATCCTGCGCGCCGGCTGGGATGAGGGCGGTGCAGGCGCCGAGGTCGTGGCGGTCGATGCCGCGACCGGCGAGGCGCTTGGCCCTGTCGATCGCATCGAGGCACATGCCGGCGAGGGCATTCTGCACCAGGCTTTTCTGACGCTTCTAGTTGAGGGCCGGGGCGAAGACGCGCGCCTGCTGCTCTGTCGTCGCAGCAAGCTCAAGCGCCTTTGGGGTGGGGTGCTTGCCGACGGTTGCGCCGGCCATCCGCTCCCCGGGGAAGACGTCGCGGCCGCCACGGCACGTCGCATGGGCGAGGAGCTCGGCGTCGCGCGCGAGCCGGGCGATCTCAAACATCTGGGCCATATCGTCTACCGCGAGGACCACGGCGACGGTCGCTGCGAGTGCGAATGGTGCGAGGTGTTCGCAGCCCATGTCGAGCCGGGCGAGCTGCATATCAACCAAGAGGAGATCTCGGAGGTGCGTCGCGTGGCCCCGTCCGAGCTCAAAGGCTACCTGCAGGGTCACCCCGAGCAGCTGGCCCCCTGGCTCCGCGAGGCGCTCAGCGACCCATCCATCCGTACGGCCTTCGCTATGTAACAAAGGTACAGTCCCTTTGCCATATCCAAACCGTCACAACATTCGATGAAAATCTCGAAAACGAGGAAAAGCGTCGAATGTTGTGACAGTTTTTGTCTAGGGGATCGCTTCTCATCCAAAAATCCCGCTTGACTGTATTGCAACAACACAGCGCAACGTAAGGGGTGTCCGATAACGGGCGCCCCTTTTTAAGTGGCAACGTGGCCGCGAATCCGGAGCGCCCCCAACAAGAAAGGTGGGGAGATGGAAGCGGAAAAGAAGGCGTTTAAGATCACCAAGCGCGAAATTGGCTTTGTGCTGGGTATCGTTGTCTTTTTGCTGGTGAAGTTTCTTCCTTTGGCGGAGCTGAGCTCGACGGTCGAGCTCACGGTCGGCGCTCAGACCTGTCTAGCACTGACGCTCGCCACGGTGGTGTTCTGGGCATGTGGCGTGGCACAGCCGGGCTTTGTGGGCCTGCTCTACTGCGCGCTGCTCGTTCTGTTCAAGGTGTGCGTGGACGACACGGGCGCCGCGAGCATCTCGGCGACGGTCGCCTCCACGTTTAGCTCGTGGACCAAAGCTACCATGTGGCTCGTCATCGGCGCCTACCTCATCGCCAGCGCGGTCAAGGAGTCGGGGCTGGGCGAGCGCATCGCCTATGCGTTTATGCTCAAGTTCGTGCGCGACGCCAAGTCGCTCATCATCTCGATCTTCGCGCTCACCTTTGTGCTGTCGCTGCTGATCCCGCACCCGTTCCCCCGCGCCTTCCTCATCCTCGCCGTCGTCTCGGTCATCGCCGAGTCCGCCGGCTACGGTGACGATGACCGCGGCAAGCTCGGATTCCTCGTGTTTGCCGCTGCCGCCCCGGGTTCCATGTTCTTCCTGACGGGCGACTCCACGCTCAACCCGCTTGTTGCGCAGTACAGCGCCGAGGCCGGCGGCATGAGCCCGTCCTTTATCGACTGGTTCCTGTACATGAGCGTGCCCATGCTGGTTGCGCTGCTGTGTACCCTGTTCTTGGGCCTCTTCCTCTTTAAGCCCAGCAAGGAGCTCGTCTACGATCGCGAGCGGATCGTGGCCAAGCAGGCCGCGCTCGGTAAGCTCTCCGTCAAGGAGATCCGCACCATCGTGTGGCTTGTCATCGCCATCGCGCTGTGGCTCACCGTCTCGGGCGATTACATCGGCTGGGTGACACTTGCCATCGGTGTCGCGCTCGCCATGCCCATCATCGGCGAGGTCCTTACCCCCGCCAGCTGGAACGCTGTCGACATCAAGTCCCTCATGTTCCTGACGGCCGCCATGGCCGTGGGTTCCGTGGGCGGTGCCACCGGCATGAACGCCTGGATCGCCGATGTCGTGCTTCCCAGCTCCGTGCCCGAGAACATCTTCCTGTTCGCCCTGCTTGTCGCCGCGCTCTCCATGATCATCCACATGTTCATGGGCTCGGTCATGGCCGTGCTCGGCGTGTGCGTGCCGGCGTTCATCAGCTTCGCGGCCGGCTCCAGCGTGAGCCCGCTCGCCGTGGCGCTCATCGTCTTCACGTCCATCAACATCCACTACATCCTGCCGTTCCACAACCTGCCGATCCTTATCGGCGAGGGCAAGGACGCCGGCGGCTACACCTCCAAAGAGGCTATGCGCATGGGCATTCCCCTCACTGCGGTCGTCTTTATCGTCGTGCTGGTCGAGGCCGCCTGGTTCCACCTCTTTGGCCTGATGTAAGCGGTCGAGCGCTTGGGCTGTAAGCAGCCGAGTGCTCGAACTGCGAGTGGCCGAGCGTCCCATCTATGAGCGCCGCGGCCCCACTACGTTACCCAGCCCGGCGGCATCCTCGCCGCCGGGCACTCTCCCGAAAGGAGCACGCTATGTCCACTACCGATGCTTCCCAGATCCACGACCTGCGCTCCGCACTCGACTTTTTGCGCAAGATGCCGGGCCAGCTGCTCGAGACCGACACCCAGGTCGATCCCGATGCCGAGGTTTCGGGCGTCTATCGCCACGTCGGTGCCGGCGGCACCGTTATGCGTCCGACCAAAGAGGGTCCGGCGATGGTCTTCAACAACGTCAAGGGCTTTGACGACGCCAAGGTCTGCATCGGCATGCTTGCCAGCCGCAAGCGCGTTGCCGCCCTGCTCGACCTGGATGAGGAGCACCTGGGCCTCGAGATCGGTAAGCGCTTCGAGAACCTGATCGCGCCCGAGCAGATCGCCGAGGGTGCGCACGTCGACTGCCAAGAGGTCGTGTACAAGGCGACCGACGAGGGCTTTGACCTGCGCAAGATCGTTCCCGCTCCTACCAACACGCCCGTCGACGGCGGCCCCTACATCACCATGGGCCTCGCCTACGGCACGAGCCCCGACGGCTCCCAGTCCGACGTGACCATCCACCGTTTCTCCTGCGTCGACAAGGACAAGCTCGCCATGTGGATTACCCCCGGCAGCCGTCACCTGGGCGCGTTCTTTGACGAGTACTGCCAGCGTGGCGAGGATATGCCCATCTCCATCTCCATCGGTTTGGACCCCGCCGTGTACATGTGCTGCGGTTTTGAGGCTCCCACCACACCGCTCGGCTTCAACGAGCTGCAAATTGCCGGCGCCCTGCGCGGCCACGCTGTCGAGCTTGCCGACTGCGTCACCGTTCCGCAGAAGTGCATCGCCAATGCCGAGTACGTGCTCGAGGGCTACCTCATGCACGACGAGACCATCAACGAGGACGTCAACGGCCACGGCTACGCCATGCCCGAGTTCCCCGGTTACACCGGTGGCGCCAAGGTCTGCCCGGTGATCAAGATCACCGCCGTTACCACGCGCGTCAACCCCATTATGGAGAGCTGCATCGGTCCTTCGCACGAGCACGTGTCCATGGCCGGTATCCCCACCGAGGCCTCCATCTACAAGATGGTCGAGACCGCCATCCCGGGCCGTCTGCTCAACGTCCACGCCGCTCCCTGCGGCGGCGGCAAGTTCGTTGCCATCATGCAGTTTAAGAAGTCGAGCAAAAATGACGAGGGCCGTCAGCGCAACGCCGCCATGCTCGCCTTCTCGGCATTCTCCGAGCTCAAGCACGTCATCCTTGTTGACGAGGATGTCGATATCTTCGATATGAGCGACGTGATGTGGGCCATGACCACGCGCTTCCAGGCCGACGTCGACCTCATCACCATCCCCGGCTGCCACTGCCACGTGCTCGACCCGTCCAACGACCCCGCGTTCGACCCCACGATTCGCGAGCACGGCATCGCCTGCAAGGCCATCTTCGACTGCACGGTCCCGTTCGACCTCAAGAAGAACTTCATTCGCTCGCAGTTCATGGAGATCGACACAGACAAGTGGGCCAAGGAGATTGCTTTCTAGTAAGTAGCCCTACCAAGTAGTTAAGGAGCCGTCATGCCTGAGTCTTCTGTCCGTCCCCGTCGCATTGTCGTTGGCGTGTCTGGCGCCAGCGGTGCCGCGCTGGGTCTTGAGTGCCTCAAATGCCTGCGCCAGGCAGGTGCCGAGTCGGCGCTTGTCGTCACGCGCGGGGGAGAGATCACCATCGAGCAGGAGCTCGGCATGACGCTCGACGAGTTTGCCACGCATGCCGATGTGGTCTACGACAACAAGAACATCGGCGCTGCCATCGCAAGCGGCACCTATCCGGTCGATGGCATGATCGTGGCACCCTGCTCCATGAAGACGCTCGCCGGCATCGCGAGCGGCTACAGCGAAAACCTGTTGCTGCGTGCGGCCGACGTGCAGATGAAAGAGCAGCGCCGCCTGGTGCTCATGGTGCGCGAGACGCCCTTCAGCGCCATTCATGTCGACAACATGGCGCGCCTGGCGCGCGTACCGGGCGTCATGCTCATGCCGCCCATGCTCACGTTTTACAACGGCCCCGCCACGCTCGATGACGCGGTGCATCACATCGCCGCCAAGGCGCTCGAGGCCGTCGGCGTGTCATGTGCAAACTATAAGCGCTGGTCATAGGCGTCTTTAGGGTAGGATACGAGTAGTGTTTGAGCCCGCTGCCCCTGTGGGCGGCGGGCTTTGTGCGCAAAAGGGATGTGTCGGGAGGACCTATGCAGACGGGCATGTATGCGATTAGCGAGATGGCGAGCTTGTTTAACGTTTCGCGCCAAACGCTCATCTACTACGACAAGATCGGTCTGTTTAAACCCGCCGTGGTGAACGAAAAGGGCTACCGTTTCTATTCGCCCACGCAGATCCCGCTCATGCGTCTGATCTGCATGCTGCGCGACCTGGGGCTCGAACTCGACGAGATTGACCGCCTGACCTCGACGTTCGACATTGGCGAGATGACCGATCACCTGCGCTCGCGGGTGCAGGCGCTCGATGAGCAGATTGCCGGGCTCAAAGCCGAGCGCGCGAGCGTACAGGAGCGTCTAAGCTTTTACGACGAGGCGGTTTACTGGCGCGAGCGCGAGGGCAAGCCGGAGCTCAAGCAATTCGAGCGTCGCTACGTGGTCTTTGAGGAGTTTCCGGGCGATATCGAGCGCGGCCGCTCGATGCTGCACCCTACGCTCATGCGGGCAATCCTGCGCATGCGTACGTTGACGGGCACGCGCCCCATGCGCGGTTGGGGCGCCATGCTGCGTCGCGAGGCGCTGCATTCCGACGACCCTATCGCCGGCGCGGGCTCCTTTGTCGTGCTGCCGCGCGGTGTCGAGGAACTGCTGCCGAGCGACGCTGCCGAGCTGGCAGAGATCGGCATCGAGGTGCTGCCCGAGGGCACATACCTGTGCATGAGCCGCTGGGGTATGCCGTACGAGCCCGATGGCATCCGCGCCATCGTTGCCTGCATGGACGAGCACGCGCTCCAGCCCGTTGGCAACGCTTTCGACTTTTGCTACCTCGATACCACGAGCTACGACGAGTCCCACCAAGAGGACTTTTGCTGCATCCAAATCCCCGTCGCCCTCCAGATGTGACAACGGGACAGTCCCTTTGCCACATCCATTTCTTAGAAACTTGCAAAATCTGCAAGTTTCTAAGGCGTCATCTTATAAACTTGCAAAATTTGCAAGTTTCTATGTTTTCACGTCTGGTCGTGTGACAAAGGGACAGTCCCTTTGTCACATTCCGTGCGAGCTCCTGTGCCATCTGGGGGTATAAGGCTAGCAAGTGTTTATTTGCGAGGCCAAGGGGGCGCCCCGTATGGATATCGATAACTTTGAATGGTGGTATAGCGAGGGCGAGGCTCCGGACGAGGAGTGGGACGAGCCCGCGCCGCGTGGCGTGTCGAGCGACGAGGACGAGAGCGGCAACGATGTCGTCGAGACGGACGCCGCTTCCGACTCCGCCGAGCCCCTGACCTTTGAACAGGCTTGGGCCCAGGCCGAGGCCGACGAGGCAAAGGCCGATGCCACGGCCACGCTCGGTGAGCCGGCCGATATGTCCATCTCGCCGGCAAAGACCCCGCAACCTCGCCATAACATCGACCCCGACAGCACGGCATCCTTCAGCATTCTCGACGTGCCCTCGCAGGGTGCTCAGGCGCCCGCGCCCACGCGTCGCCCCAATCTGTCTCGCGAGGAAGATGCGGGACGTCGCTCGCCGCTCGGCCCCATTCTCATCGCCTTTATGGCCGGCGTCATCGCTTGCTCGGCGATCGGAAATGTCTGGAGTCACGTGGAGCAACAGCGCAAAGACGCCGCCAAGGTCGAGATGTCCGTCGAACAATCGCTCAGCCGCACGCGCTCGGTGCATGTGTCGGTCGAGGTTAAGGACGGCGCGACGTGGGATACCGCGCGCGGCGATAGCCAAATGCTCGTCCATATCGTGGGCCGCACACTCAAGGGACAAGCAATCGACGAGTATCAATACGTCAATTCCGAAGGTGACGGCATCGAGCTCAAGCCCGGCGACTACGAGCTCACGGTCGATGAGCCGCCCGTCGCCACCGACGGCACGCGTTACCGTGCCTCAAAGCGCATGGTTCCGGTGAGTTTTAATTCACAGGCGCCCGATACGGTCGATAGCACGCCGCAGGGCGGGTTTGACCTTTACGCTATTGCTCAATAACTGCACCTGTCGCTCAACCCCGCCGCCAAGAGTGGGACAATAGCCCTCGACACTGTTGTTTACTTTTGGAGGAAGTAGCATGTCCACCGTCACTACCATCAAGCGCGGCGGCCTCACCGCGGCCATCGATTCCATGGGTGCCCAGCTCACGAGCCTTGCCCTCAACGGCAACGAGTATCTGTGGCAGGGCGACCCCGCCTTTTGGGGCAAGCATGCGCCCATCCTGTTCCCCATTGTGGGCTCGCTGCGCAACAACACGGCGACGTCTGCGGCCGGCACCTGCGAGATGCCGCGCCACGGACTCGCGCGCATCGTCGAACACAAGCTGGTCGAGGTTTCGGAGGACGGCTCCTCGGTAACGTACGAGATCACCGACACGCCCGAGTCGCTCAAGGCGTTCCCGTTCCACTTTAAGCTCAGCATGACCTATGCCTTGACCGGCGACGCCACCCTCACGCAGACCTTTGCCGTCACCAACACCGGCGACGTGGACCTGCCGTTCTCGGTGGGCGGCCACCCCGCGTTTAACGTACCGGCTCCCGGTGCCGAGGACGAGGCGTTCGAGGATTACGAGCTGGCGTTTACCGAGGCTTGGACTAACGAGGCCCCCGTCATCACGCCCGACGGTCTTATGACGTTCGAGGGTAGTTACAAGGCTCCCGATAACTCGGACGTGCTGCCCATCGCGCACCGCAGTTTCGATAACGATGCCATCATGTTCACCGATACTCCGGGCTCTACGCTCACGCTGCGCGGTCGCAAGTCGGGCCACGGCGTCAAGATCGACTTTGAGGGCTTTAAGTACATCGGCGTGTGGTCTGCCGCCAACGACGCTCCGTTTGTGGCGCTCGAGCCCTGGACCGGCCACACCACCATGGACACCGAGGACGATGTCTTTGAGCACAAGGTCAATACCATTACGCTGGCGCCGGGCGAGACGGACGTCCGCAGCTTTAGCGTCACCCTGCTCTAGAGGTTCCGCCGTTCTGACGAACGGCGGACCGGTCGACGCTGCGCC
>NZ_QSUU01000001.1:247818-274140 GCF_003439125.1 Collinsella sp. OM04-5
GCCGTTCTGACGAACGGCGGGCCGGTCGACGCTGCGCGCCACCCAGAGCGACAATTTGTCATTCAAAAGGCACGGCATGACCAGAAGGTCTATGCCGTGCCTTTTTCATGCCAACTTGTTCGCTCTGGGCGGCGCTCGCTGGCATTGCCAAAACATCGACGTTCCCAATGACTACCGCGTGTCTATTAATTTTTCGAGCTTGTGCTGCGCTACTGGTCGCTGGCGTATATCCTGTTAAGTCGTCAGCATACAATTCAACAGGGAAGGCAGATTATGCATTCTCCCCATCAACGCGACGCGCATCCACAGCTGGTGTGCAGTCGTCGCATCTTCTTGGGTAGCGCCCTCGCTGCGAGCGCAACCGTTGTCGCCGGCGCGCTTGCCGGCTGCCAGCGTCCGTCCACACTCAAGGTGGTCCAGCCCACGACGGGCGGCGGTCGCGATGACCTGTCCGATTCCGTTATCGGCAAGGATAAGATCCGCATTGGCATGGAGGCGGCCTACGCCCCGTACAACTGGCAGGTTTCCGAGGCCAGCGAGTTCACCATTCCCATCGACAACGTGCAGGGCGCCTATGCCGACGGCTACGACGTGCAGATCGCCAAGATCGTCTGCAAAGCCCTCGGCGGCGAGCCTGTTGCCGTCAAGCAGAGCTTCTCGGGCCTTATCGATTCGCTTAACAACGGCCAGATCGACCTCATCATCGCCGGCATGAGCGCCACGCCCGAGCGCGAGGAGTCCGTCGGCTTTTCCAAGCCGTATTTTATCGGCTATTTTGGCCTGTTCGTAAAAGAGGGCTCGCCCTACCAAAACGCGACCAAGCTCAGCGACTTTAGCGGCGCCACGGTGCTCGGCCAAAAGGACACGATGCTCGACACCGTCATCGACGAGATTCCGGGCGTCGTCCACAAAAATCCGGTCGATTCGGTACCCACGGTGTTCTCGAACCTGCTGCAGGGCACTTGTGACGCCGTGACCTACAACACCGAAAACGAGAAGGGCTATATGGCCCAAAACCCGGGCATCGTGCCCATTCGCTTTGCGGAGGGCGAGGGCTTTAAGCAGGAGGTTACGACAAACGTCGGTTGCCGCAAGGGCTCGGACAAACTGCTTAAGCTCATCGACAAGACACTCAAGGGCATTAGCCAAGAGGAGCGCGACCAAATGTGGGACGCGTGCCTCGACCGTCAGCCGGCATAGGGAGGCAGCATGAAAGCCATCAACCGTCTGGCCTCCTTTATCAAGGCCGACCACCGTTATGTATACCTGGGCACGAGCGTCATCGCGGCGCTCGGCCTGGCGTTTAGCCAGCGCAACCCCACACCGCTGAGCTTCTTAGCCCCCACCGGTATCTTCCAGGATTGCCTTTGGGCGATTCTTTGGGCCTGGATTGTCGTGTCGGCAGCGGCGCTTGTCACCAAGCTTATGCACTGGAGTGACTATCGCGAAAAGTCGCCGTTCGCATCCGAGCGTTTCCGCCGCGGCGCGCGCCTGGGTAGCTATGTTGTGGTCGCTATCGCGGCGATCTTCTTTATCGACCGCTGCGTCATGTCGTTTATCGACCTGGTGCAGGTGAGCATTGTCTCGGATTCCAACCCCAGCGACTTTTTGTCGAGCCTGGTCTACATGACCTACAAGAGTGGCGACTTCTTTATCCGCGGTATCGAGATCACCATCGCGCTTGCGACCTTCGGTACCGTCATCGCATTCTTCCTGGCGCTGCTCTTTGTGTTCCTGCGTATTCAGACCTTTGACCGCGTGGACAACGACCTGGTGCGCTTCTTTAAGAGTATCGGCCGCGGCTTTGCGACCATCTACTCCACCATCGTGCGCGGCACGCCCATGATGGTCCAGGGCCTGCTCATCTATTACGCGGGCTTTACCGTTTTGCGCGGCATGGGCTTCGAGACCGCTCAGGCCAACCAGATCTGGAGTACCTTCACCGCCGGCCTCGTCACCATCTCGCTCAACTCCACCGCCTACATGATGGAGGTCCTGCGCGGCGGCATCGAGTCCATCGATCCCGGCCAGGCCGAGGCAGCGCGCTCGCTGGGCCTGTCGCAGTGGCAGGCCATGCGCAAAGTCGTGTTCCCCCAAGGCATTAAAAACGCGATTCCGGCGCTCACCAACGAGCTCATCATCAACATTAAGGACTCGTCGGTGCTCTCGGTCATCGGCGTGTTCGACCTTATGTACGCTACTACCACGGTCGCCGGCGTGTACTACCGCCAGATGGAGGTCTACTGCGTGGCGCTCGTGGTCTACCTGATCCTGACACTCGTGGCGAGCCGCCTGCTCGAAGCCTTTGGCAAAAAGCTGGGCGCCGAGGCCCCTGCCACGCTGCCCAGCTCCAACTAGGCGCAAGACGAGGAGAATCATCATGGCAGATACCGCCACTACCGGCACTGCGGCAGCCGTGCAAAACCAAGAGCCGCTTATCCGCGTCGAGGGCCTGCGCAAGAGCTTTGGCTCACTCGAGGTGCTCAAGGGCATCGACCTGTCCGTCAATTCCGGTGAGGTTGTCACCATCATCGGCGCCTCGGGCTCGGGCAAATCGACCTTCCTGCGCTGCCTCAACCTGCTCGAGACCCCGGACGCGGGCCACATCTGGTTCCACGGCCAGGACCTCACGGCCGAGCGCTGCAACATCAACAAATTGCGCGAGGACATCGGCATGGTGTTCCAGGGCTTTAACCTGTTCAACAACATGGATGTGCTCGACAACTGCACGCTCGCGCCCGTCACGCTCAAAAAGATGAGCAAGGCCGAGGCCGAGAAGGTCGCGATGGAGCATCTGACGAGCGTGGGACTCGAAAAGTTCGCGCACGCCGCCGTTGGCCGCCTGTCCGGTGGTCAAAAACAGCGCGTGGCCATCGCTCGTGCCCTATGTATGAATCCGCAGATCATGCTGTTCGACGAGCCGACCTCCGCGCTCGACCCCGAGATCGTGGGCGAGGTGCTCGAGGTCATGCGCAAGCTCGCCGCCGACGGCATGACCATGGTCGTCGTCACGCACGAGATGGCCTTTGCCCGCACGGTGTCCGACCGCGTGGTCTTTATGGACAAGGGCGTGGTGCTCGAGGATGCCGCGCCGGCCGAGCTCTTCGGCAACCCCAAACACCAGCGCACTCGTGAGTTCCTCTCTCGCTATCTCGAGGACAAATAACCGACCGCAAACGCTTACGTTGCAGGGCCGCTCCCGTGGGGCGGCCTTTGTCGTCACAATCGAAAGGATGTCATGGCCGAGGTTTGGCGCTTCTTTGCGCATGAGGACGATTTTGCCGATATAGACGAGGTCAGCGCGTGCGAGCGCTTGGGCCGCGTGCTGTCGTTTCCGACCATTTCGAGCATGGATGCCGAGGCGGTGGACTGGCAGCCCTTCGACGACCTGCGCGCCTATATGCAGCAGGCCTGGCCGCGCGTGTTTGCGGCGGGCGAGGTCGAGCTTATCGACCACTCGCTGTTGGTGACGCTTGTCGGCTCCGACCCTGCTCTCAATCCTGTTATGCTCATGGGCCACATGGACGTGGTCCCCGTGGTGCCGGGTACCGAGGCCGACTGGACGCACGCCCCCTTTAGCGGGCACGTGGACGACACCTACATTTGGGGCCGCGGCGCTATCGACATGAAGGATCAGGTCGCAGGCATTCTCGAGGCGGTTGAGTATGCATTGGCGCACGGTTGGGAGCACAAGCGTTCGCTGTTGCTCGCCTTTGGCCAGGACGAGGAAACCACGCAGTACGGCGCTGGAGCTATCGGCCGCGTGCTCGAGGAGCGCGGTGTTGAGCTCGAGTTCCTGATCGACGAGGGCGACTACCGTATTGTTTCGGCTGCCGAGTACGGCGCGGGCGAGGGCTGGCTTATGCATGCCGACCTGGCCGAAAAGGGCTATGCCGATATCGTGCTCAAGACGAAGAGCGCGGGCGGGCATTCGTCTAACCCCTACGGCGGCACGTCGCTCGAGGTGCTCAGCCGTGCCATCGCCGCAATCTGCGATATCGAGTGGCCGACGCGCGTGACCGATCTGCTTGCCGCGCAGCTTGTCGAGCTGGGGCTCTACACGGCGGATGAGATTGCCGCCAACGGGGGCGCCATTGTCCGCGATTGCCTCGCCAGCAAGAAGCTCTATCCGCTGGTGACGACCACCTGCGCGCCCACGCAGATCGAGGGAGGCAGCGCCGGCGCCAACGTGATGCCGCAGGATATGTGGGCCAACATTAACTTCCGCATGCTCGAGGGCACGAGCGTGGCCGACGTTGTGGCGCGCTGCCGTGAGGCGGTTGCCGGGGCGGACCTTGCCGGTCGTGTCGAAGTGGAGCTGGGCCCCGGCAGCTCCGAGCCCTCGCCGTCCCCGCGCATCGGTGGTCCCGGCCTCGAGGCGGTTCGCTCCATCGCCGCCCGCTATTTCTGCGATCCAAAGGGGACGGAGGAAAACGGATCATCCGAGCCGTTGGCGATTGTCCCCTCGACCGTGATCGGCGCGACCGACGCTGCCAACTACCAGCACATTTGCTCCGAATGCATTCGTTTTTCGGCGTTTGTGGTCGACGATGACGAGTGCGACCGCGGCGTCCACGGCACCAACGAGCGCATCACCCGCCGCGCCTACCTCCAGGGTGTTCGCTTCCTCATCGCCCTGCTCCATACGCTCTAGAATCCGACAAAGGGACTCTCCCTTTGTCGGATTCCGTGCGGGTTGTATGCAGGT
Source organism: Collinsella sp. OM04-5 (assembly GCF_003439125.1). Taxonomy (GTDB): domain Bacteria; phylum Actinomycetota; class Coriobacteriia; order Coriobacteriales; family Coriobacteriaceae; genus Collinsella. The sequence continues at coordinate 252,527 of NZ_QSUU01000001.1, forward strand.
TTGCCTGCGCACGCTATCATGTATGGGTTAGACCGCAACTATGTACCCCCATACGCGAAGGGATGCGCATGTATCTGAAGATCGACATGTTCTAGCCGGGCTTTACCCCCGCAGCGGCGCCCCGCGCCCCATCAATTCTGCCGATTTTCACCTTCACGCATATAAAAGGAGTCCGTCATGCGCGACAAGCTCGAAAAGATCATCAAGGCCTACGAGGAGCTCGAGAAGAAGCTTTCCGACCCAGCCGTCGCCTCCGATATCAAGGAGTTCACGCGTCTCAACAAGGAGTACGCGCACCAGTCCGACCTCATCGCTGCCTCGCGCGAGTACATCGGCGCGCTCGATGACATCGAGGCTGCCAAGGAAATGCTCCACGATACTACCGATGCCGATGAGAAGGAGATGCTCCAGATGGACATCTCCGAAAACGAGGCCAAGCTTCCCCAGCTCGAGGAAGACATCAAGTACATGCTCATCCCGAGCGACCCCAACGACGACAAGAACACCATCGTCGAGATTCGCTCCGCCGCCGGTGGCGACGAGGCGGCCATCTTCGCCGGCGACCTGTACAAGATGTATCAGCGCTTCTGCGAGTCGCGCGGCTGGAAGACCACCGTGCTCGACTCCAGCCCCAGCGAGGCCGGCGGCTTTAAGTCCATTGAGTTCAAGGTCGAGGGCGACCGCGTCTACTCCGTCATGAAGTTCGAGTCCGGCGTGCACCGCGTCCAGCGCGTTCCCAAGACCGAGTCCCAGGGCCGTATCCAGACCTCCACGGCAACTGTCGCCGTGCTTCCCGAGGCCGAGGAGATCGACGTCCAGATCAACCAGTCCGACCTGCGCATCGACACCTACTGCGCCTCCGGCCCTGGCGGTCAGTGCGTTAACACCACTTATTCCGCCGTGCGCATCACCCACCTTCCCACCAACACCGTGGTGCAGTCGCAGGAACAGCGCTCCCAGATCCAGAACCGCGAGGTCTGCATGCAGATGCTGCGCGCCCGCCTGTACGAGATGGAGCTCGAGAAGCAGCAGGCAGAGCTCGGTGCCGAGCGCCAGAGCCAGATCGGCCACGGCAACCGTTCCGAGAAGATCCGCACCTACAACCAGCCCCAGGACCGCGTGACCGATCACCGCATCGGCTTCAATTCCACCTACAACGGCGTCCTCCTGGGCGACCAGCTCGGCACGGTCATCGAGGCACTCGCCGCCGCCGAGCGAGCCGAGAAGCTGGCACAGGCTGTCTAGTGGGTTACGGCGTTTTACCAAACGCCGTAACAGCTCGACGCTGCAAACGCCCCTAAGCGGCAATCTGACGTTCAATCGTCGGTCGCGTACCGAAGTACGCTTCCCTCCTCTTTCACGTCACCTTGCTCGCTTAGGGGCGTTTTCGCTGACGTATGCTCAACCTGTGGCGGGGCACTCATTGGGGACAGACTTAAATGAGTAGTCGTTGGGGACGTTCTTAAACGACTAGTCGAATAAGAACGTCCCCAATGACTAGGTTGGGTAAATTACTAATTGAATTTATTTAATCTGCTTTGTTGGAAATTAAGCTATTTACCTGCTTTAAGAAATTATCGGCATTCATCTGCTATTGAAAATATTGCTCCAAAAATCGTCCGAGAAGTCGCGGGGCGATTTTTGATGGGTCGTGCGTCAAGCGATGTGGCAAGTTCTTGGTTAGATATTGGTCAGTTTTGGGGCAACCTTGCCAAAAGCTTGACGAATGCAAATCTAGACGTCGGCGAATGAACACTTTGAGCGAGCCCGGTGCAAAATTCTGGGCTGATTCTCGATAATCGCCTTCAATCGTCCCTTGCCAAGCGCTGGCCTCGCTTACAATCTGCTCCGACATTCGCGCGCCGCCCGGCGCTTAAGAGGGGAGGGCCCCATGGCAAACGAGATCTGGACCATCAAGCGTTGTCTCGAGTGGACCAAGGAGTACCTGGCCGAGCGCGGCGAGGAGCATCCCCGTCTTTCTGCCGAGTGGCTGCTGTGCGCGGCCACGGGCCTGGCGCGTATCGACTTGTATATGCGCATGGACGAGACGCTTAACGCGGCCCAGCTCGAGACCATGCACGCGGCCGTCGTTCGTCGCGCCAAAGGCGAGCCGCTGCAGTACATCACCGGCAGCACGCAGTTTCGCATGATTGACGTCGCGTGCGCTCCCGGTGTGCTCATTCCGCGCCCCGAAACCGAGATGCTCGTCGAGGAAGTCCTCAATTATCTGGATGCCGAGGTGCTGAGCCCCGAGGCCGCTGCCCGTCAGCGTGTTGAGCTGCCTTGGAACGATGAGGTCGAGCAGGCCCGCAAAGCTGAGGCGGCGCTGGCCGACGAACGCGCGACCGCCGAGCGCCGTGCTGCCAACCTGACGGCCGCCGATGAGGCTGCGCTGGGTAGCGACGTGCTCGGTAGCCGCGCCTATGCCGAGGAGCTTGCCAATCGCGAGGCCGAGGAAGCCGCCGCGCAAGCAGCAGAAGCCGAAGCCGCAAAAGCCGCCGAGCCCGAGCTCGACGAATACGACATCGCCATCGAGGGCGCCGACCAGGAGACGGTTTCAGCTCAGGATGCCGCTGTGCCTGCCCCAGCCGAGCCCCGCACTGCCCGCGTTCTCGAGGTCGGCTGCGGCACGGGCTGTATCTCGCTCTCGATCGCCTGGGAGCGTCGCGGCCACGTCACCTGCACTGCTACCGATATCGAGCCGCGCGCCATCGACCTTGCTACCAAAAACCGCGATGCGCTTGGTCTCGCGTCCGACGAGGTCGCCTTCAGCCTCACGAACCTGGTGAGCTCCATTCCCCGTGAAGAGTGGGGCACCTTTGACGTACTCGTCTCCAACCCGCCCTACATCCCCACCGATGTCATGCGCTCGCTGCCGCACGAGGTCAAGGACTTTGAGCCCGATCTGGCGCTCGAGGGTGGCGCCGACGGCCTCGATATCTTCCGCCGCCTGCTCAACGCGGCGCCCTACATGTTGCGCGCTGGCGGCCTCTTTGCCTGCGAGCTCTACGAGGGCGCGCTCGACGCTGCGGCCGAGCTCTGCCGCCAAGCGGGTCTGTCGGACGTGCGCATCGTCCACGACCTCACCGATCGCCCCCGCATCGTCCGAGCCATCGTCACCGAGCCCAAACAGCGCCAGTAATATTTATTAACTGGTTAGCAAAAATTATAAATTAGTTTATAATTAGGACGGCTGAAAGAGGTCGGCCCATGCAACCTCCTACCTTTCGGGAAATCATTGCCCTACTCAAGCACGATGGATTCGTGAAGGTCGCGCAAGTCGGTAGTCATGCTAAGTATGTTTCTGGTGACCGTGTTGTCACCGTGAACGGCTCTGGTGGTGATCGACCAAAGAAGGGCACGTGGGCAAGTATTCGTCGCCAAGCTGGATGGTAGTTGGAGGCAAAATGAGGCAGCGATTTACCTATGACTGCGTTCTCATAAAAGAAGACGACGGTTACTGCGCCAGCTTCCCGCAGATTCCCGGCGCCTTTGCCGATGGCGATACGCGCGAAGACGCGATTGCCCATGCCACCGAGGCACTGATGGCGTTTTTGGCCGACGACCTCAACAACGGTTTGACTCCGGCGGGGTACGAACGCTCGGCCGAGGTCGTGGCCCTTTCAGTCGAAATCGACCACGAGGACGCTCGGGAAGCGGCGTGCCGAACATTTAAAGACGCAGCGCTGGACCTCAAAGTCTCCGCTCCGCGGATTACCGCGCTGGTCAAAGCCGGAAAGCTCGATGTTGAACTCGTCGACGGCCGTCGGATGATAACGATAGACAGTATCGAGCGTTACGCCGCCCAAGAACGTCACGCCGGCAGGCCAAAGAAGTTCGTCGCAGTCCAATAACCCCCTCACTTTCACCGACTACTAGAGCCGCTCACCAAACCAACATGCGCTCTGGGCAAATAGGTTGAACGTTTCGTGCGAGAATGCCCCACAGTAAACAAACTTGCACCAGAGCGTAAGGGGCTGGCATACACATGCAGACGGTCTATCGGGTATACGAGGGAACGCGCGAGCCGCATCGGCTTGCCGTCGAGCGCACGGCCGAGGTGCTCGGCCGCGGCGGCCTGGCTTTGATCCCGACCGAGACCGTCTACGGTGTCGCCGTGGCAGTCAACGCCTTCTCGGACGCCGTGCCCCAAGATACAAGCGAATTCCCATCGTGGCCGCGCGATCCGCAGGCTGCCGTCAATGGCGCCGCAGTTCCTGCGCTCGGCACCGGCTATCGCCGTATCTTCACTCTCAAGCAACGTGAACTCACGCAAACCGTCGCTTGGCTGGTCGATGGCGTCGAAGCACTCGACCGCTATGGCGTGGATATCCCGGAAGATGCCCGCATACTCGCGCGACGATGCTGGCCGGGAGCCCTGACTATCGTGGTCAAGGCAGCTCCCTGCGTGCCGACCTTTATGCGCGCTGCCGACGACACGGTGGCACTTCGCGCTTCGGCCTCGCCCGTGGTGCAGGCGCTCATTCGCGCCTGTGGCAGCCCCCTTGCCTGCACCAGCGCCAACACGCATGGCGCGCCCGCGCCGGCAAGTTTTATCACGGTGGAGGGTCGCATCCTGGAGGGGGTCGATGTTGCCGTCGACGCCGGTGAGACCCCGTGTCGCGACGCCTCGACCATCGTGTCGTTTCAGCACGGCGAGCTCCAGATCCTGCGCCAAGGCGCACTTCCCGCATCAGAGATCGAACGGGTCCTGTCCGACCCGATGCAATAGAAAGGTTTAAGCGATGTCGTTGAATCTGGGCAGCCTGGGCATGGAAGATGCCTCGTTTGACTTTGGCGGTTCCTACATCATGGCGCTCGACTGCGGCACCACCTCGGTACTTGCGACCATCGTCGACGAGTACGGCTGCATCGTCGCGCAGGCACGTCGCAGCGTCAAAACCAGCTTTCCGCGTCCCGGCTGGGTGGAGCAAGACCCCATGGCGGTCCTTGCTAGCCAGATCGCCGTCATGATGGAAGTCCAGTTTAAGAGCGGTATCCACTCCGACCGCATTGCCGCCATCGGCATCTCCAACCAGCGCGAGACCACGGTGGTCTGGGATCGCGTGAGCGGTCAGCCGATCTATAACGCTATCGTATGGCAGTGCCGCCGTACCGCACCTCTGATCGACGAGCTTGTCGAGCAGGGCTCAGAAGGGCTGGTGCGCTCCCGCACGGGACTCACGCTCGACCCGTATTTCTCGGCCTCCAAGGTGCAGTGGATTCTCGACAACGTCGACGGCGCACGCGAAAGCGCGGCGGCGGGCGACCTCATGTTTGGCACCATCGACACCTGGCTCATCTACAACCTCACCGGCGGCCAGGTCTTTGCCACCGACTACACCAATGCCAGCCGCACGGCACTCTTTAATATCCATACGCTCGATTGGGACGACGACCTGCTGGCACTCTTTGACGTTCCACGTTCCATGATGCCCGAGGTTCGCTGGAGCTCGGGCGACTACGGCCGCGTCGCGAGCGACATCATGACCAACATGCCGCCCATCATGGGCGTGGCGGGTGACCAACAGGCGTCGCTGTTCGGCCACTGCTGTTTCCGTCCCGGCCAGACCAAAAACACCTATGGCACGGGTTGCTTTATGCTCATGAACACCGGCGACGAGATCGTCGAATCCAAGAATGGCCTGGTCTCCACCATCGGTATCGCTGCGGACGGCAAAGTCAGCTATGCGCTCGAGGGCTCTATTTTTGCCGCCGGCTCAACGATGAACTGGCTTCGCAACAACATGGGCATCATCTCGAGCGTGAGCGAGTCGGCACAACTCGCTGCTTCGATTAGCGACAACGAGGGCTGCTACTTCGTTCCCGCCTTTGCGGGTTTGGGTGCTCCCTGGTGGGACCCGCATGCTCGCGGTATCGTGTGCGGTCTGACCGGCGCCTCGAGCCGTGCGACCATCGTACGTGCCGCCTGCGAATCCATGGCATATCAGAGCTACGACGTGCTGCGCGCCATGGAGCAGGACGTGGGGCTTTCGATTGAGCGCCTGTCTGTCGATGGCGGTGCCTCGCGCAACGAGTTCATCATGCAATTCCAGGCCGACCTGCTGGATATCCCCGTGCTGCAATGCGAGACGGTGGAGACCACGGCAATCGGTGCCGCGTACTTGGCGGGTCTTGCCGTCGGCTATTGGGAAGACCTGGAAGAGCTGGAGCAAAATGCCCAGATCGTTAGGACCTTCCTTCCCCACATGTCCGCCGAGCGCCGCGAGCAAAACCTTGCGGGCTGGCGTGATGCAGTCAGGCGCTCGCTCAGCACCTCACAGTAGGGCTGCGATGGGCTGCTCGATACAACAAACCGCTAAACTAATGCATGGCGTGCGGCGGCAACATTGCTGCGCGCCTTGTCAGCAAGGCCGTTTTGCGGCCGCAACGAAAGGGGCAATCAATCCATGACCGTCACCTACGATGCGTCCCGTGTGACGCTTGTCGATCACCCGCTCGTCCAGCACAAGCTGTCGATCCTGCGCGACAAAAACACCGGCACCAACCAGTTCCGCCAGCTCGTGCGCGAACTCGCGCTTTTTGACGGCTACGAGGCCATGCGCGACCTGCCTATGGAAGACGTCGAGGTCGAGACCCCCATCACTACCGCCACGTTCAAACAGCTTGCCGGCAAGAAACTCGCCATCGTGCCCATCCTGCGTGCGGGCCTTGGCATGGTCGACGGCATCCTCGACCTGGTGCCCTCCGCTCGCGTGGGTCACATCGGCATGGAGCGCGACGAGGTCACCCACGAGCCGCACGAGTATTACTGCAAGATGCCCAAGGATATCGACCAGCGCATCTGCCTGGTCGTCGACCCCATGCTTGCCACGGGCGGTTCGGCCGAGATGGCCATCAGCTACCTGCGCGAGCGCGGTGTCAAGGACATCCGCATGCTGTGCATCGTCGCGGCCCCCGAGGGCCTCAAGTCGCTGACCGAGAAGGACCCAGATGTGCATATCTATACCTGCGCCATCGACGACCATCTCAACGAGGCTGCCTACATCGTTCCCGGCCTCGGCGACGCCGGCGACCGCATCTACGGCACGCTCTAGTCGCTGGGCTAAACGGCCGCGGCTGCAAATACGAAGAAACGGTGCGCGCGGACGAACAAAAGGCGACCGCGCGCACTCCTGCTAACGGACGTTTTGCCCTGCAGGGTTCGAGAAAAACGTATTACCGTACCTGCGGCATAAAGAAGGTCTTAAGAAAACGAACAGGTGCGTATTAACCGATGCTTTTTCGGTTGTACTTTAGCGATTGGCTCGTACAATAGTCACCAATGTTTGGCGGGAACTGTTCTGTGAAGCGTTAAAAAGGAAAGTGAGGACGCCAGTGTTTCAGATAGCCGATCTGCTCGCTATCGTTGCAGGCGCCATCGCGGGCGCAATTGCCTTCCTTCCCTTTGTCTTTACGCTCAAGCCGGTTCTTGACGATAAACAGAATGCGGACATGCTCAAGGGTATGGTGAGTCTGGCGGTCTCGGCAATCGCCCTGCTCGTCTTTACCTTGGTTGTGTTTGTGTTGTTCGGAGAGGCATTTCGCATGTTCCTCCTGGGCGAGGCGATCGGCTTCGTGGCCTTTATGGCCGCCTGCGCGGTTCGTGTCGCCAAGGCGCTGCGAGATCCTCATGAGGTCGAAAGGTAAGTCGTGGAAATTTTTGAAAAGCTGCCTGATGAGATTAATCATCTGGTCAGCGAGTTCAGCTCCACCCCTGTCGTGGGCGATCTGAGCTGCGGCATCACGCAGTACTCGTTTTGGCTGATCGTCTCCACGATCGTGCTCCTGATCGTCCTGGCCGTGTTCAAGAAGAAGCAGACCCTGGTTCCCAAGGGCTTCTTCGTCAACGGTTTCGAGTACATCATCGAGTACGTCGAGAACGATATCGGCAAGGGTGTCGTGGGTGAGAACTGGAAGAAGCACTTCCCGTTCCTGTGCTCGCTTTTCCTGTTCATCCTGATCAATAACATGATCGGCCTGATTCCGGGAATGAAGCCCGGCACCGGCGCAATCGGCTCCACCGCCGCACTCGCCATTTTCGCCTTCGTGTACTTCATCTACTACGGATGCAAGGCTCACGGCGTGATCGGCTACATCAAGAGCCTCGCCCCGCAGGGCGTGAGCTTCCCGATGAACGTGCTCGTGTGGGTCGTCGAGCTTTTCTCGACCTTCCTGCGTCTCATCACGCTTGCCGTCCGTCTGTTCTGCAACATGTTCGCAGGACACGTGGTCATGGGCTCGTTCGCCATCATGGCGAGCATGTTCATGCAGCCGCTGCTTCAGCAGGTTTCCGCGGCCCACGCCGTTGGCGCCCTGCCTTCGCTAGCCTGGCTTGCCATCCTCATCCTGATCTATGCGATCGAGCTTGTGGTCGGCGCCATCCAGGCTTACGTCTTCACGGTCCTTACCGCCGTGTATGTCTCTGAGGCAGAGGAGGTCGCGGAGGAGGAGTAGCCTTCCGCTCGCGCCTTAAAGGTAAGCAATTCGTTAAACCGCCGGTGCCCGTACCCATGGAGCCCGGCAGTTATAAAAAAGGTTATCCTGCGTGAAATAAGACACGCACGACAAAGGAGGAATCGTGGGAGTTATCGGTTACGGTCTCGGTGTTATCGGCGCTGGTCTTGCTATCGGCCTGTCTGCTCTGGGTGCTACGGGTGCTATGGCCCGTCAGCCTGAGGTCCAGGGCCGCGTGTTCACCGTCTTCATCATGGGCTCCGCCTTCGGCGAGGCTCTGGCTCTGATCGGCTTCGTTGTCGCGCTGATCGTTAAATAGCACGGAGCGTCAAGTATGAATCTTTCATCCCAGAAGAGCGCGATCGCACTCTCCGCGTCCGCGGCCGCGCTGCTCATGCCGGTTTCCGCGTTCGCTGAGGACGGCGCTGCCGGTGCGGACATCCTCATCCCTAAGATGGCGGAGTTCATCCCGGCGCTTATCGCCTTCCTGATTATCTGGATCGTGCTGGCCAAGGTCGCCCTGCCGGGCATCATGAAAACCATGGAGGAGCGCGGCAAGAAGATCGAGGAGAGCCTCGACGAGGCCGAGAAGACCAAGCAGGAGGCTATCGCCAAGCGCGCTGAGTCCGACTCGATCGTCACCGACGCCCGTCGTCAGGCTGCCGACATCGTTCTCGAGGCCCGTAAGGACGCCGAGTCCGAGCGCGCCCGTATCATCGAGGCTGCTCACAAGGAGGCCGAGGAGATCATCGCCAAGGCCCATACGACCGTCGAGGACGAGCGCAAGTCCATTTACGCCGGTGCCGCGAGCTCCATCGCCGACCTGTCCGTTGCCGTCGCCACCAAGATCGTGGGCGAGGCACTCGAGGACGATGCCGAGCAGAAGAAGCTCATCGAGCGCTACATCCAGGAAGCAGGTAGCCTGAATGCCGACTAGCCGCTATCAGGACAAGGTGCTCGAGACCTACGCGCGCTCCCTTCTGGAAGCCGCTAAGGCCGAGAACCATGTGTTCGAGGACCTCGAGATGATCGAGCGCTTGGCTTCCGCCAGCCCCGAGATCATCGCCGTGCTCGACACCATGTCCAAGCGCGACCAGCTCGACCTTCTTCCCAAGGTGGCAGCTGCCTTTAAGTATGTTGCCGAGGAAGACGAGGATGTAGTGGGCGTGACCGTCACCACGGCGATCCCGCTCGACGACGAGCTGCGTCAAACCATCACTAAGAAATGCGAGCAGGACTTCGGCCGCAAGGTATTCCTTATCGAGCAGGTTGACCCGTCTATCGTGGGCGGCCTGGTGCTCGAGGCCCGCGGCGAGCGTCGTGACATTTCCGTCAAGACGCAGCTGCGCATCGCGCAGGAGACCCTCGCAAACTCTGCTAATTCGTACGGAGGTGAAGCCTAATGTCCGAAACCCTCAATGCCCAGGATATCGCCAAGAAACTGCAGGAGCAGCTCACGAGCCTCTCCGCGACGGTCGATACGCATGAGGTTTCAACGGTCGACGAGGTAGGCGACGGCATCGCGCGCGTCTCCGGCCTCAAGAGCGCCATGGCAGGCGAGCTTCTGGAGTTCAAGAGCTCCGATACCGGTGAGACCGTCTTCGGCCTTGCCCAGAACCTTGACCGTGACGAGGTCGGCGCCGTTCTGTTTGGTGCCGTCGACTCCATCAAGGAAGGCGACGAGTGCCGCACCACTGGCCGCATTATGGATATCCCCGTGAGCCGTGCCATGCTCGGCCGCGTCGTCAATCCGCTCGGCCAGCCCATCGACGGCCTGGGCGACATCGTCGCCACGCACCGTCGCCCCATCGAGTTCAAGGCTCCCGGCGTCATCGATCGTACCCCGGTGTGCGAGCCGGTTCAGACCGGCCTGCTCGCTATCGACTCCATGGTGCCTATTGGCCGCGGTCAGCGTGAGCTCATCATCGGCGACCGTAAGACCGGTAAGACCGCCATCGCCATCGACGCTATCCTCAACCAGCGCGGCAAGGGCATGGTCTGCATCTATGTCGCCATCGGCCAGAAGGCCTCCACGGTTGCCAACATCCGCGAGACCCTCGCTCAGCACGGTGCGCTCGACTACACCATCATCGTTTCGGCCACCGCTGCCGATTCCGCCCCTATGCAGTACATCGCGCCTATGGCCGGTGCCGCTATCGGCGAGTTCTTCATGTACAACGGCGAGGACGGCAAGCCCGCCAGCGAGACCAACCCCGGCGGCCACGTGCTCGTCATCTACGACGACCTGTCCAAGCAGGCTGTGGCCTACCGTCAGATGTCGCTGACGCTGCATCGTCCGCCCGGACGCGAGGCCTATCCTGGCGACATCTTCTACCTGCACTCTCGTCTGCTCGAGCGTGCCGTCAAGATGTCCAAGAAGAACGGTTACGGCTCCATGACGGCACTGCCGATCATCGAGACCCAGGACGGCGACGTCTCGGCCTACATTCCGACCAACGTCATTTCCATTACCGATGGTCAGATCTACCTGCAGTCCGAGCTCTTCTTCCAGGGTCAGCGCCCGGCAGTCGACGTGGGCATCTCCGTGTCCCGCGTCGGTGGCGATGCGCAGACCAAGGCCATGAAGCAGGTCGCCGGCAACCTCCGTCTGGACCTTGCTTCGTACCAGGAGCTCGCCGGCTTCACGCAGTTCGGCTCCGACCTCGACGAGGCCACGCAAAAGCAGCTTACCCACGGCGCTCGCATGACTGAGCTCCTTAAGCAGCCGCGCTACAAGCCGTTTGAGGTTGGCGAGCAGATCGTTACGCTGTTCGCTGGCAACGAGGGCTTCCTGGATGACCTGGAGATCGCCGACGTGCTGCCTTTCCGTGCCGAGCTCATCGAGTACATGGACAATGGCTTTGGCTCGCTGCTCGACAAGGTTCGCGCCAAGAAGATCGATGATGACACCAAGGCTGAGCTCTTGCGCGTCATCGGCGACTTCAAGCAGCAGTTCATGGCCAAGCACCATTCGGATGTTTCTGGATCAGAGGAGAACTAAGCCCCATGGCCAACCTTCGCGACATTAAGAAGCGAATCTCCTCGGTTACCACGACCAAGCAGATCACGCGCACGATGGAGATGGTCTCTACGGCCAAGATCCGTCGTGCCCTCGATCGCTCCAAGCAGGCCGAGCCCTATAAGGAGGCGCTGACCGACGTCATGTTGACGGTCGCCGGCGACGCCTCCTGTTCGGGCACCGATCCCATGCTGCAGAAGCATGAGAGCGTCAAGCATGGCCTGATTGTCGTTATTGCCTCGGACCGCGGCCTTGCCGGCGGTTTCAATACGACGGTGGAGCGCACGGCCGAAAAGCTCGCCGCTTCTTGGGCGAACGACGGCATCGAGTGCGAGATCATCGCGTGCGGGCGTAAGCCGGCCACGTATTTCCGTGACCGCGCAAACGTCGTCATGCACTTTGAGGGCAACTCCTCTGAGCCCGATTTCAATCAGGCCCGCATGATCTCCTCTCATATCTGCGATGCGTATTGTGCCGGTGAGCTTGACCGTGTCGAGCTTGTCTACCACCACGCAAAGAACCGCGTGGATCAGGAGCTTCGCGTTGAGCATCTGTTGCCGCTCGACCCCGAGATGATCGCTATGGCCCACGGTCCGCGTAAGAACGAGACCGACGCCCCTAAGCGCATCTCGTCCACGTTCGAGTTCGTGCCTTCTCCCGAGCATGTTCTCGGCAAGCTTGTGCCGTCTTATATCCTGACGGTCATCTACCAGGCCCTGATCGATTCGGCGGCTGCCGAGCAGGGTGCACGCCGCAAGGCCATGCACTCCGCGACGGAAAACGCCACCGCGATCATCTCGACCCTTACCCGCACGTATAGTCGCGTGCGCCAGGCTTCGATCACGACCGAGATTAACGAGATCGTCGGCGGAGCCTCAGCATTGGAGGAACAGTAATGGCTAATAACACCGTAAAGCTTGCGGTCGAGGAAGCCACCAAGAAGACGACCGCCGGTGATGGTCGCATCGTGCGAATCATCGGCCCTGTCGTCGACGTCAAGTTTGACGGCGCGGTGCCCCCGATCTACAACGCGCTCACGGTCGAGGCCGAGACCCCGATCGGTCATCTGAGCACGATCCTCGAGGTCGAGAGCCAGCTTCCGGGCGGCGTCGTCCGCACGGTCGCCATGTCCTCGACCGACGGCCTGCAGCGCGGCCTCATCGCCACCGATACCGGTGAGCCCATGAAGATGCCCGTTGGCCCCAAGACGCTCGGCCGTATTTGGAACGTCATGGGCAAGCCCGTCGACGGCAAGCCCATGCCCGAGGTGGAGGAGTTCTACCCCATCCATCATGCAGCGCCCCGTTTCGACGAGCTCACCACCAAGACCGAGATTTTCGAGACCGGCATCAAGGCCGTCGACCTGCTCGAGCCCTACATCCGTGGCGGCAAGACGGGCCTGTTCGGCGGCGCCGGCGTCGGCAAGACCGTTCTGATTCAGGAGCTCATCAACAACCTCGCCCAGGAGCACGGCGGCACCTCGGTGTTCACCGGCGTCGGCGAGCGTACCCGCGAGGGCACCGACCTGTTCCTCGAGATGAGCGAGTCTGGCGTTATCGACAAGACCTGCTTGGTCTATGGTCAGATGAACGAGCCGCCCGGAGCGCGTCTGCGCATCGGTCTGGCCGGCCTTACCACCGCTGAGTACTTCCGCGATCGTGGCCAGGACGTTCTGCTGTTCATCGACAACATCTTCCGCTTCTCCCAGGCAGGTTCCGAGGTTTCCGCATTGCTGGGCCGTATGCCGTCCGCCGTTGGTTACCAGCCCACGCTGGCAACCGAGATGGGCGACCTCCAGGAGCGCATTACCTCGACCAAGACGGGCTCCATTACCTCCGTCCAGGCTGTCTACGTCCCCGCAGACGACCTGACCGACCCGGCGCCTGCCACGACGTTTACGCACCTCGACGCCACCACGGTTCTTTCGCGTAGCATTTCGTCGCTCGGCCTGTTCCCGGCTATCGACCCGCTCGCATCTTCCTCCGACGCTCTCGATCCCTCGATCGTTGGCGAGGAGCACTACCGTGTCGCCGTCAAGGTCCAGGAGCTCCTGCAGGAGTACTCCGACCTTCAGGACATCATCGCTATTCTGGGTATGGACGAGCTGTCCGAGGAGCAGCGCCTTACGGTCAACCGCGCTCGTAAGATTCAGCAGTTCCTCTCGCAGTCCTTCCACGTCGCCGAGAAGTTCACCGGCAACCCCGGTGTCTACGTCCGCGTCGAGGATACCGTCCGCTCCTTCGCCGAGATTGTCGACGGCAAGGCCGATGACCTGCCCGAGCAGGCTTTCCGTTATGCTTCCACGATTGAGGACGTGCGCGAGCGCGCCCGCAAGATGGGGGAGAAGTAGGTTATGCGTATCCGCATCGTGTGCCCCGTGAGCTGCGCCTATGAGGGCGACGCTGCGTTTGTGTCGATTCCGTCCACGGATGGCGAGTTTGGCGTTCTGCCTGCTCACTCCAGCGAGATCTGCACGATCGACCGCGGTTACGTTCGCGTTTCCGATAAGGCCATGGGCACTGTCGACCACACGTTTGCCGTGGCCGGCGGCTATGCCCAGGTTGCGGACGATGTCGTGACCGTTCTCGCCGAGCGCGCTTGCGATTTGGCGACCGTCGATGCCGACAAGCTTAAAGCTGATATTCAAGGTTTTGAAGAGAAGCTGGGTAATTTGTCGGAGGATGATGCACGCCGCGCCTACCTCTATAATGAAATCGCATGGTGTAAGCTCAAGCTTGCCCAATAGTCAAACGATTTAGCGTTCGACCATTTGCGAACACATCATGCCCGGGATGGCTCAGCCATCCCGGGCATGCTTTTTGAAAGGGTAGACCTTGGATATTATCCGCGTTGAGGGTGGCCACGCCATCGGAGGCTCCGTGCCCATTTCGGGCGCCAAGAACTCCGCACTCAAACTCATGGCGGCAACGCTTCTGGCGCCGGGCAAGACGACGCTGCAGAACGTGCCCGATATTTCCGATGTCCACGTGATGGGCAAGGTGCTCAAGGGCATGGGCGCTACGATCGATGTTCTCGACGAGCACACACTCGAGATTGATACCTCTCAGGTCGATTCTTGGGAGGCCCCCTACGAGCTCGTCGCTAAGATGCGTGCTTCCACCGCCGTCATGGGACCCCTGCTGGGCCGCTTCCATCGCGCCAAGATCGCCATGCCGGGCGGCTGCAACCTGGGTGCTCGCAAGATTGATATGCACATTCTGGGTCTCGAGGCCCTGGGCGTTGAGTTTGATAGCGCCCACGGTTACATCAACGCTAATGCGCCCCAAGGTCTGCGCGGTACCACCGTCACGCTCGAGTTCGCCAGTGTCGGTGCGACCGAGAACCTCATTATGGCATCCGTGCGCGCGAAGGGTACCACGGTTATCGACAATGCCGCCCGCGAGCCCGAGATCGTCGATCTCGCCAACATGCTCAACGAGATGGGCGCCAAGATTGTTGGCGCCGGCACGCCCGTCGTGACTATCGAAGGCGTGGAAGAGCTCCATCCCGTTACCCATCGCGTGGTGGGTGACCGCATCGAGGCCGGTACCTTTATCGTTGCCGGTGCGTTGATGGCCGACGATCGCGGTGTCGACGTCACGGGTTTTTGCCCCATCCATCTGGGCATGGTGCTCAAGAAGATGGAGCTCATGGGCATCGATTGCGAACGTACCGACGACGGCGTTCACGTGAATCGCGCCGAGCGCATCAAGCCGGTCGACATCCAGACGCTTCCGTTCCCCGGCTTCCCGACCGACATGCAGGCGCAAATTATGGTGCTCTCCGCCCTCGCCGACGGCAGTTCCGTTATTACCGAAAACATCTTCGAGAATCGCTTTATGTTTGCCTCTGAGCTGGTGCGCATGGGTGCCGACATTCGTATCGAGAGCCATCATGCCATGATTCATGGCGTCAAGGGCTTCTCGGGCGCACAGGTTACCTCGCCCGATCTGCGTGGCGGAGCGGCCCTCGTCGTAGCGGGCTTGATCGCCGACGGGACGACCGAGGTTTCGGCTATCCATCACATCAAGCGCGGCTACGAGCAGTTTGTCGAAAAGCTGCAGGCGCTCGGCGCGCATGTCGAGCATGCTACCGTCCCCGATCCCGTCATTTACTAATACAGGTTGCCTATGTTTAATAAAAAGCCCCTCGCGGATACCACCACCCGAAGACCCTCAACTGGTGCGCAGGCCAAGATCTACAGTCGCGATAACGTGGCTCGCTATTCCGAGCGCGCTCGCCAGCGTCGTCGTAGCCACACGATTCGTCACGTCGCGCTCATTGTCGTGCTTGGCGTGCTGCTGAGTGCCACTACCGCTGCCGGCCTGTGGTTTGCCACCATTATGGGCAAGCTCGGCGATTCTAATGTCATTACCGACAATCTGCGTCGGGTTCTGGTTGACACCGATGAGGCAAAGGATCCGTTCTACGTGCTGCTTCTTGGCACCGACGGCCGTCCGGGCGAGGATACGTATCGTGCCGACTCGATTATCTTGGCACGCATCGACCCCACGCAAAAGCAGGCGACGCTCATTTCCGTTCCGCGCGACACCAAGGTCGTGTACAAGGGCGAGACCATGAAGATCAACGCCTGCCATACCGTTGGCGGCGCCGAGGCCATGGTCGAGGCGGTCAACGAGCTGTGCGGTGTTCAGATTTCCCACTATGCCGAGGTCAGCTTCGACGGTATGCAGGCGCTGATTGATTCGGTTGGCGGTATCGACATTAACGCAACCGATGATGTTGACGACCCCGAGCACCTGGATATTAAGATTACCGCTGGCCAGCAGCATATGGACGGTGCCACCGCCCTTACCTATGCCCGCTGCCGCTACACCTATGCCGACGGCGATTACACGCGCATGCGCCACCAGCGTCAGGTGCTTGGCGCCCTTGCCAACCAGATTCTCAATAACTTCGATGCCACGAAGATCTTTGGCCTGGTTAATTCGCTGTCCGATATGCTCGTAACCGATATGAGCGTTCAGGATATCGTGGCTACGGTCAATGCCATGCGCGGTATGGATGTCGACGGTATCTACTCGGCCAACCTGCCCTCGTACGCCGACGACAGCACCATGATCGACGGTGTGAGCTACGTCTTTGTCTACGAGGACGAGCTCAAGGAAATGATGGAGCGCGTCGATGCTGGCAAGGATCCCAAGGGTCCCAACACCATGGGTCTTTCCGACGGTTCCAGCTCTACGATCGGCGACCTGAACAACAACACGTCTGACGATTACGCAAACGGTACCGCAACCTCATCGGTCAGCTCTGACGATTCCGATGACTCAAGCGATTCGAGCGATTCGGACTACTACGAAGAGCCCACCGGCGACGGCAACGGCTACGAAGCCAATTATTAGGGTTACGCGGGCTTACCAGCCCGCGTAACCAGTTGACGCTGCAAACCCGCCAGAGCGGCAATCTGCCTTTCAACTTCGGCGGCATGATCAAAAAGTTACGGCGTTTTACCAAACGCCGTAACGGCTCGACGCTGCGCGACGTCCAAGGCGACAATTTGTCATTCAAAAGGCAGGGCATGACCAGAAGGTCAATGCCCTGCCTTTTTCATGCCAACTTGTTCGCCTTGGACGTCGCTCGCTGACGTTGGCTCAACCTGCGGTGCTGACTACTCCCTTTGCGCCAAAAACCGCCCCGTTCTCGGTTTTGAGGACGGGGCGGTTTTGCTTACCTAGATTGTTCGAGTTCCTTATGCAAAGCGGGCGACGAGCTCCTGGAGCACGTCGGTCATCTTGACGAGCGAACTGACCGGGACGAACTCGTTGACGCCGTGGTAGCAATAGCCGCCGGTGGAAAGGTTGGGGCAGGGCAGACCGCGGAACGACAGCTGAGCGCCGTCGGTGCCGCCACGAATCGGCAGCACTTGGGGCTCAACGCCGCAGGTAAGGTAGGCTTCCTTGGCAACATCAATAAGCTCGGGATAGTCACGAACGATCTCGGCCATATTTCGATACTGCTGCTTAATCTCGACTGTCACGCGCTCCTCACCCAGACGCTGGTTGAGCATCGAGGCGGCGGCATCAATAAGGTCGAGTTTCTGCTGGAACTTGGCGGCGTCATGGTCGCGGACGATATAGCGCGCTGTGGCGTGATCGACGGTCGCAGATACACCCTCAAGGTGATAAAAGCCCTCGTAGCCTTCCGTATACTCCGGGCGCTGCACGTAGGGGAGCAACGCGTTGAAGTCGCAGAACAGATTGCCTGCGTTGACCATACGGCCCTTAGCGTCGCCCGGGTGGATGGACTGGCCCTCAAAGCAGACGGTCGCCTCGGCGGCGTTAAAGCACTCCCACTCCAGTTCGCCGATGGGGCCGCCGTCGACCGTGTAGGCGTACTTGCAGCCAAAGGTATCGATATCCAACAGCTCGGCTCCGTGGCCGATCTCCTCGTCAGGGCAGAAGCAAATGCCGAGTGCGGGATGGGGCAGAGAAGGGTCCTGAGCGATACGCGCGACAAGCGACATGATCTCGGCGACGCCTGCCTTGTCGTCCGCGCCCAGCAGCGTGGTGCCATCGCTGCAGACCAGGTCCTCACCCGCGAGGTCATTCAGGGCGGGAAGCTTGGCGGTACTCATGGCAACGGGCTTACCGTCAACCGTGCCGCAGACCAGGTCGCCGCCTTCGTAGTGTACGATGTGCGGCTTCACGCCGGCGCCCGGTGCAACTTCGGTGGTGTCGAGATGGGCGATCAGGCCCAGGGCGGGCTTGTCCTCAGCGCCCGCACTTGCGGGGATATGCGCGCAGACATAGGCGTGCTCGGTCACGTGGGCATCTTCCGCACCAAGCTCGCGCAGCTCTTCAGCCAGCACGTTGGCAAGGTCAAACTGAACGGCGCTCGAGGGTACCTGGTCGCAGTTTGCATCCTCGGACTGCGTGTTGATCTGGACGTAGCGCAAAAAGCGTTCGAGGACATCGGGGCTCGTGGTGGTGTTTTCCATAAAGACCGCTCCAATCTTGGTCGTCGTGTGCAACAAGAACTCTAGCACGGTATGCCACGGCATACCACGACGCTTGGATGGGGTAGAATCAGCCATTGAATGCAGAAGGGACGGAAGATCATGGATACGACAAATAGCTCGCGCGAACTACATCTGACGGTGGCGAACGAAGACTACTTGGAGTGCATGGTTCGCATTGAAAGCGAAGAGGGGGAAACCAACGGCGTGCGATCGGTCGACATCGCGCAGCGCCTTGGCGTCTCCAAGGCATCGGTCAATAAAGCGGTTTCGGCGCTCAAGGCATCCGAGCTTGTCGAGCAATCGCACTACGGCAAGGTAGTCCTGACCGATCGCGGCCGCGAGGTTGGCACGGCTATCTGGTACCGTCATCGCCTCGTCCGCACGTTTTTGGTTCAGGAGCTCGGTGTCGAATTCGAGCGAGCCGATGCCGAGGCCTGCATGATGGAGCATGCGCTATCCGAGGACACGATGAACCGCTGGCTCGCCTATCTCGAAAAGCAGGGAATCAGCGTCGAGGAATAGCGGGATATATATGGATACGAGTTATTACAATCGCTTTGGTGCCGAGGAACTTACGCGCCGTTTGTCGAGCGAGACCTTGTTGGCGCAGGGCCCCATGGGCAGTGTTCTGTTGAGTGAGTACGATGCCGCCGATATTCCACCGGCGTTTTGGAATCTGGCAGAGCCGCAGACCGTTTCTCGTATCCATCGCTTGTATGTCGCCGCCGGCGCGCAGGTACTCATTACCAATACCTTTCAGGCATCAAGCTATGCCCTCAAGCACGACCAGATTGCGCCGTCCGTGGCGGAGGTCAATCGCGGGGCCGTCGACGATGCCCGCCAGGCGCACCCTCAGCTGCTGCTGGGCTCGATGGGCCCGATCGGTATTGAGTGGTTTGCCGAGGACTCTGCCGAGTTTCGTGAGATCCGAGGCATTGCGCGCGAACAGGCGCACGCCTTGCTCAATGCTGGTGTTGACGGTCTGCTGATCGAGACGGTGACGTCTATCCGTAATTTGCAGCCCATGCTTGCCGGCGCCCGAGATGCCGCCGACGGCATGCCTGTTCTGGTGAGTTTTGTCGTTGACGATAAGGGCGACCTGTTGGGCGATGGCCTCAACATCGAGGCAGCCGTTTTGTACGCCGAAAAACACGGCGCAAACTCGGTTGGTGTTAATTGCTGTTCGCTTGCGGCCGCGAACGCGGCGGTGCCCAGGATGGTTGCATCGGCGACTACTCCCGTCACGGTGCGTCCCAACGTGGGCAATCCGGTCCAGACTCAGGATGGCCCCGTATGGCACGAGAACCCCGAAGCTTTCGCGCGCGCATGCATCGAATGGAGGCATGCCGGTGCCGCAATGGTGGGCAGTTGCTGTGGAACCACGGCAATCACTACGGCAGCGATGGCCGAGGCGCTCGATATATAAAGGGCAAAACCGCTCCATACGGGGCGGTTTTTTTCATTGCCTGCATGTCCTCGGCAGCATTTGCCCAAATGGTGAATGCTGGTGCCGGCAGGTTGCCGAGTGTGTATCGCGGGTATACCTCATGCGTACCATGATCCAAACACTGTGAGGTGTCTGCGCGTGTGCGCGATAATTCATTTTGGAACTGACGGTTGGCGCGCTCGCGTCGATGAGGACTTCACTGCCGATAACGTTGCCCGTATCGCCGATGCCGTCGGCGAGTTGTGGCAAAAGACCAATCCGGGCAAAACGGTATATATAGGGTTCGACACCCGGCCCCTGGCGCGCGAGTTCGCTGAGCTCGCGGCGGGCGTGCTAGCAGCGCACGGGCTGGACACCGTGCTCGCTTCGCGACCTGTTCCGACCCCTGCCCTTACGTGGGCGGCGGCTTATGACGGTGAGGCGTGCGGCGCGCTCATGGTGACGGGGTCCCATCATCCGCAGGGTTATCTGTGCCTCAAGATTCGCATGGGTGACGGCTCAACCGCCAACCAGGATGTCATCGAAGAGCTCGAAGAGACCATGGCTCCCGAGCCAATGGGGATCGAGGGGCAATATCGCACCGCGGATATCATTCCTGACTATATGCAGGCGGTGGCATCATTTGTCGATGCCGAAGCCATCCGCGCCGCGCACTTGCGCGTGGTTGTCGATCCCATGGGCGGCGCAGCCCAGGGCTATCTAGCCGACTTGCTGCGCGAGCTTGGCGTTGAGGTGCACGAGATTCACGCCGGGCAGGCGCCTGACCAAGAAGATATCTGCCCCGACCCCGTTGAGCCGTGGGTGGACGCTTGCGAGCATACGGTTATCGAGGACGGAGCTTGCGCTGGTCTGGTGACCGACGGCGACGCCGACCGTATCGGCGCGGTTGACGAGCGCGGCAGATATATACATCCGCATCAGATCATGGCGCTCGTTTTGGGCGACTTGGTTCAATTTCGTAATTTGGAGGGGCGCGTCGTCGTCAATCTTTCATGCTCGACGCTCGTGCGTCGCATTGCCGAGGCGCTTGGCTGCCGCGTGACCGTCAAACCAGTCGGTTTCAAATATATAGCGGCGGAGATGAAGAAGGGCGGCGTCCTCATGGGCGGCGAAGAAGCCGGTGGTATCGGCATCGCCGCGCATATGCCCGAGCGCGATGGAATCCTCGCCTGTCTGATTCTGTGTGAGCTTATGGCAAAGACGGACGCGCCTTTGGGCGTTCTGGTCGACCAACTCGAGGACAGTTTTGGTAAGACGAGTTACGGTCGACGCGATTTGCGCCTTGAGGCCGAAGATGCCGAAACGTTACGAACCCTGCTGCCGGGCGTAAACCCCAAGTCGATTTGTGGCAAGGTACCGCAAAACGTTAGTCATATGGACGGCTTGCGTCTGTCATTCGAGGATGACACGTGGCTGCTGGTCCGTCCTAGCGGGACCGAACCAGTGGTGCGCGTCTACGCCGAGGGGTTCTCGGTGGAAGAACGTGATGAGTTGCTCGATGCTGGCTGTGCTTTAGCTAGGGGGACGTATCCGCTTTAACCATGAGACTGCCTTATATAAAGAGATGCTCGGCGAGCGGTAGTTAACGGCTGGCAAACGTTAGTCGGATCACAAGATATGTAGGAAATGTGTACGCCCAGATTCCCGCCCCCGGCACCCCTCCGGTCTGGCAATATATCTCCTTGCCGCGCGGCCCGGTCGGACCGGAT
>NZ_QSUU01000010.1 GCF_003439125.1 Collinsella sp. OM04-5
GCGGGGGCTCCTGTCGTTTCCGTGCCCCTGGATTGGGTCATAGTGTCTGTCGTGGCCGGGGAAGTGGGTCTTCCGTTCTTTTCACTAATCGATTGATTCGCTCCAGGAGGCTCGAGCCCGTGAGGGAGCGAGCGTTTGGGGCGTGGCTGTGGCGTTGTTTGCCGCGAATGTCCGCTTTGGGCGTATCATCGTGGGCATCTCGCAAAACCTCGTTGCAAGGGAGACTCATCCCATGGCTACAGAAAAGTCCTCGTCGCGCCCATGGATGTCCGATGCCGCGATCTATCAGATCTATCCGCGCTCGTTTAAGGATTCGACTGGTTCGGGTCTGGGCGATATCGCGGGCATTACCCAGCAGATGGACTATCTTGAGCAGCTGGGCATCGAGGCCATCTGGCTGAGCCCGTTTTACCCATCGCCTCTTGTCGATGGCGGCTATGATGTGGCGGACTACTGCGATGTCGACCCACGTCTCGGCTCGCTTGACGACTTCGATGACATGATCGCTGCGGCTCATGCGCACGGCATCAAGGTCATCGTCGACATCGTGCCCAACCATTCGTCCAACCAGCACCCCTGGTTCAAAGCCGCTCTTGCCGCCGGCCCCGGATCACCCGAGCGCGCCCGTTATATCTTCCGCGATGGTCGCGGCGAGCACGGCGAGCTGCCTCCCACCAATTGGAATGCCAACTTTGGCGGCCCCGCCTGGACGCGCGTCGCGGACGGTCAGTGGTATCTGCACATGTTTACGCCCGAGCAGCCGGACTTTGACTGGTCGTGTCCCGAGGTTCATGCGTTCTTTTGCGACGTCCTGGCGTTTTGGAGCGATCGAGGCGTCGATGGCTTTCGCATTGATGTGGCGCACGGTCTCGCCAAGGATCTCGACCGCGATGACCTCGACCGGTGGCATCTCGCCGAGGGCGATGACATGGTTGAGGACGGCACCCATCCGCTGTGGGACCGCAACGAGGTCCATGAGATCTATCGCGAGTGGCGCCGCGTGTTCGACCGTTATGATCCGCCGCGCAGCGCCGTTGCCGAGGCGTGGGTTCTGCCCGAGCGCCAGTATCTCTACGCACGCCCCAGCGAGCTTGGCCAGACATTCAACTTTGAGTTCGCCAAGGCCACTTGGACCTATGATGACATGCACGCTGCAATCGAGAAGGGCTTGAAGGCGGCTATCGAATCCAATTCTGCCTCGACCTGGGTACTCTCCAACCACGACGTGCCGCGCGTGGCGACACGCTATGCCCTGCCGCAAATCAAGGCGACGCGCTACCATCAGATTGCGCTCGACTGGCTCTTACGCGACGGGTCGTCTTATGACGAGGGCCGTGAACTCGGTGAGCGCCGCGCGCGGGCGGCCCTTTTGCTTGAGCTGGCGCTTCCGGGCTCGGCATACGTGTATCAGGGTGAGGAGCTCGGCCTTTTTGAGGTGGCCGATATCCCGTGGGCCGCACTCGAAGATCCTACTGCGACCAATACGCACGGACCGAAGCGCGAGAAGGGGCGCGACGGCTGCCGTGTGCCCCTGCCGTGGGTGGCAGCGGACGATCCCGTGCAGGGCGGATCGTTTGGGTTTTCACCGGCGGACGCCGATGCGGCGCCCCATCTGCCGCAGCCTGCATGGTTTTCCGATTACGCTGCCGATAGGGAAGAAGCGGACCCGACATCGATGCTTGCGCTCTATCGTGACGCCCTCTGGCTGCGGCGCAAGCTGCGCGGGCGCGCCAACGATCTTAAGTGGCTCGATCTTGACGGGCGCACCGGCCTTGCGGATGGTGCCGAGGGCGCTGAGGGCGGCGTCATCGCCTATCGCCGTGACAACGGCTGGGCGTGTGTGACGAACTTCGGTGCAGCACCCGTGGAGCTGCCGGCGGGCAGGGTCCTGCTCACCTCATCACCGCTTGCAGACGGCAAGCTCGCGCAGGACAGTTCTGCCTGGATCATGCTCGCTGAGTTGTAGGGGCCTCTTGCGGCGAGTTTGCGTTTGCCTGCGCTTTCCGTGGTGGCTGATGTCTTCGCGAGGTTCGCGAGGGTGTCGCAAAACTTTTCAAAAAAAGTTCTTGCATTTGGGTGGATTATCCCGTATATTAAATCCTCGCAGGCGGACATGGCTCAGTTGGTAGAGCACAACCTTGCCAAGGTTGGGGTCGCGGGTTCGAGCCCCGTTGTCCGCTCCATTTGGGCGTTTAGCTCAGGGGGAGAGCGCTTCCCTGACACGGAAGAGGTCAGAAGTTCAAATCTTCTAACGCCCACCAAATGTTCGCAGCTCAGAGGCTTAGCCTCTGAGCTGTTTTGTTTTGGTCGCCAAATCGCCGGCAAAAGGTACCTCGCTTCATGAAAGAGCGGTTCTGAACGTCAGTTTAGCCTTGTCATCTCAATCGAGTGGGGGTTGACCATTTTGAACATAACCGTGCATCTCGTTGACGTTTCTGCGATCGATCCCGGCGAGACCGTTGATATGGCATCAATCGCGGGACGTTATGCCTCGCGTGCCTCCAATGGAGATCTCCCCATTGCGTCTCGGAGGGAAGCTGCGGGCGTGGGTCTGCTGCTTCGCGACGCCCTGGGTGTCTTCGACGACACCCAGCTTGCGCGCTCTGCTTTCGGCAAGATCGAGCTTGCGGATGGGGAGGCCCCCTCTATTTCCATTTCACATGGCGGAAGCGTGGCCGTCCTCGCTGTTTCCGATGTTGCTCGGTCGGTCGGAGGACCTATTGGCGTGGATATCGAGGCGGTCGATGAGATTGTACCTATTGCGGTTGAGCGTATGGCGAGCTCAAGGGAACGGGCGTGGATTGACGCTGCGGCAGATTCGCAGGAACGCGCCTTTCGGCTGTGTCGGGTTTGGACGCGTATCGAAGCCGTCCTGAAGGCGGAGGGGTCCGGCTTTTCAATCGATCCCCGCAAAGACGGGTTGCCGAGCGGATGGTTTACTTCCTCGGTGGTGTTTGGCCAGTGTGTCATCTCTTGTGCAGCGCGTTCTATGCCCCATATCGCCATTGAGGAGCATGCCTTTCGGGTAGCATAGTAGCCAATCGCCAACAGGGGAGGCCTTCTATGTCACTGAACGCTAAAAACGATATTGCTTCGCGGATCGAAGGCGCCGTCTTTGAACTTATGGCGACAACGCCTGTGCAATCGATTAAGGTCACCGACGTACTCCGTCTTGCCCATACATCAAAATCAACCTTCTATCGTTGCTACCGCTCTGTCGATGATGTGGTCAAGCGCTTTGAAGATGAGCTGCTCCAGAACATGCAAGACATTAACGACGTTGCCCTTGAGGCTCGTTTTGGTGATGCGCAGCTTGATCCCACGCCCACGATGATCAAGCGCATGGAAATCCTCAAGGCCAATCGCTCGAAAGTCCTGGCGCTTAACAGCGATAACGGTGATCCCGTGTTTGCACACAAGGCAACGATCTTCATGCATGACTATTTTCGCGATCGTTTGCGGTCGACGTTTTCGGATGAGACGGACCTCGATCTGTATCTTGCTTTTGCGCTTGCGGGCCACCATAACCTCATCCAGTATTGGCTCGAAGTCCGGCCTGACCTTGAGGCACGAACCGTTGCCGCCGCGCTCAATCGCATGTTCTACGCACCGCTCTTTGTCGACGATACCTCGCGCCATTGGCACCCACGTATCCCCGATTTTGAAAAGCCACTCGGGTGAGCGGCTGTTTTTTAGGGATGAACGGTTGCGCATGCAGCGAACTCAAAGTGCTCCAACCCTATGAATCGGTTTTAAGCACGGTCATTTATCTGCTATTTGGAACGAAATTAAGCTATGCGTACCAAATGATGGGACATATAACGGCTTTTTGTCCCACAACACCAAATAAACCCCTCATAAACTAAAGCTACGTTCAAAAGAACCACTGCAGTAGTTCAACGTGTGACGGCACAGAAAAGCCGCGAGCGCTCTCTCACCTTCGCTCGCGGCCGGACTGCGCCATCACTCCGTACACCCTCACATGATTAGGATGTGATATTCAGTGGTTACGCTCGGAAAGAACATGCGCAGCGTCTCGATTGTAGGCGTAGGCTGCACCCCGTTCAAGGATTTTGAGGAGCATCCCGAGACCCAGGGCATTGGCGAGGGCGAGGCGTTTGGCTATGCTGCCCTCGAGGCAATTGCCGATGCCGGTCTTGAGCCCCGCGATATCGACTTTTTCTACCACGGCAGCGCCAATCCGTATCTTGTTGGCGATTGCATTACCCCCAACATGCAGGTTGCCGATTGGTTTGGCGTTCGCGCCAAGGGTTCCGTCCATCATTCCGAGGCTTGCTGCACGGGCTACGTCGCCCTTGAGCAGGCCGTGATGGCAGTCGCCTCCGGTGCCTACGATGTCGTCCTTACGGGTGCCTGCGATTTGGCTTCGACCCTTCCCGTTGAGCACATGCCCTCGCATATTCGCCAGGACTTTACGCTTGACGTCATGATTCCCTCGCTCGATAAGATCTATGACCGCGCGTATGGTCGCCCGCTCGATGGTGCCTTTGGCGTGTCGTTCGACAACTGGATCAACGAGTATTCGATGCAGTACGACCTTACTGCCGATCAGATCGATGACGCCCTGAACGGCCTTACCAAGAGCCTTCGCCGCGGTGCCGTCCTGAATCCCCTTGCCTGGTACGAGACCACGGTCGAGGAGGATGCGAAGGCGGCTGGGTTCGATACCGCCGACGAGTATCTCAAGAGCATGTACAACCCGCGCGTTACGCAGTACCTGCGCGTTACCGGCTTTGAGAAGAAATGCGACGGTGCCGCCGCTGTTGTCGTGATGCCCACGGAGAAGGCCAAGGCCATGGGTGTCCCGTATGCACCTATCGAGGTTCTGGGCACGGGCGCCTCTGCCGTCGAAGCCGGCCTGCTTCACAACGAGCACTGGGCTACCGAGCTTGCTGCCAAGCAGGTCTACGACCTTACCGGCGTGAGCCCCGATGAGATCGACCTGTTTATGTGCAATGACTTCTTCCTGGCTTCCGAGATCGTCTCGGCCGAGGAGTGCGGCTATATTCCGCGCGGCGAGGCTTGGAAGTATGCGATCGATGGCCGCACCGCTTTTGACGGCGATAAGCCCATCAACCCGCACGGTGGCCGTTGCAACTTCGGCCACGCTCATGGCGCATCCGGTATCGCCGATATCGTCGAGGCCGTCAAGCAGATGCGCGGCGTCGCCGGTGCAACCCAGATGAAGAAGATTCCTGAGACGGCCTTCCTGCGCGGTTTTGGCGGTTCTCAGAATGTGCGCTGCCAGATTCTTCGTACCGTCGCCTAAGCGACCGCGGTTTTCGATTTCCCATAAGGAGTATTCTCATGCAACTCAAAGATATGGAGCCCGTGGTCAAGAAGTTCTACACGGGTCTTGAAGAGGGCATCTATTGGGCACGTCAGTGCCCCGAGTGCGGAGCCGTCGAGTTTCCGCCTCACCTTGCCTGCAATGCCTGCGGCTACCACAAGACCGATTGGGTCCAGGTTTCCGGTCACGGCCATCTGATCGATTTTACCCTGCCTGGTCCGCAGAACGACAAGCCCTACCTCAAGGAGTATGGCAAGTACGCCTACGGCGCCGTCGATATTGACGAGGGTTCTCAGTACACCTACGTCATCTACGGCATTACCAAGAAGAAGGCCCCCGAGATCCGCGCCAAGCTCATGGCGGGCGAGACCGTTGGTGTCCATGCCAAGGTCATCGATCGACCGGGTTACAAAGAGCTCACGTTTGAGCTTGACGACTAGGTTTTCACCCTTTTAACAATTCGATTCCTCTCTTAGGCCACGGCGGGACCCGTGTCTCCAGCCCGCCGTGGCCGCCCCTCTTTTTATCTTAGAAAGGCACCATCATGAACGAAGAACTCACTCAGCAGATCTGCGATTTTGCCAAGTCCGCTTACAACTACGATGGCGATGTGACCCCCGAGACGACGTTTGAGACCCTGGGCAAGGGCTCGATGAAGATGATCGCCCTGACCTCCATGATCGAGAACGAGCTCGATGCCGAGGTCCCCGTTCGCGAGGTCATGGTCATGAAGACCATCGGCGAGCTTATCGAGCGCACTGCCGAAGAGATGGAGTAGCTGCCATGGACCTGATGCAGACCCTGCGCGAGCAGGCTGCCGCCAAGCCTATGCGCGTTGCTTTTCCCGAGGGCGAAAACGAGACCATGATGCAGGCGGTCGCAAAGATCGCCGCCGAGCATCTTGCCGAATGTGTGCTGGTCGGCGACGGCGGTAAGCTCAAGGAGCTTGCCGATGAGCGCGGCATCTCCCTTGACGGCATCGAGATTGTCGGTGTGACCGACGAGGAGGCGAACGCTGCCTGCTGCGAGCGCTACCTTTCGCATCCGGATTGCAAGTTTAAGCCCAAGGGCGCCGCGCGCCGTATGGCGCGTCCGCTTGAGCGCGCCCTGATTTTGCAGGTGCTCGGCGATGTCGACGTAATGTTCGCCGGCATTGATAACGCCACGGGCGATATTATCCTGGCGGGTCAGACCATCGTCGGCCTTGCCGACGGGGTGGACACCGTGAGCTCGTGCGGTATCGCCGACATTCCCAACTGGAACGGCGGCGAAGGTGGCCTTTTGGCTTTTGGCGATTCCGCCGTTTGCGTCGACCCTACGAGCGAGGAACTTGCCTCGATCGCGATTTCGTCGAGCGAAACGGTGCGCTCGCTGACCGGATGGGATATCCGTTGCGCGCTGCTTTCGCATTCGACTGACGGCTCGATGGATAACGAACTCGTCGACAAAGTACGCCGCGCTCGCGAGATTGCCAACGATCGCCGTCCCGACCTTGCCATCGACGGCGAGTTCCAGTTTGACTCGGCGATTAACCCCAAGGTTGCGGCCAAGAAGGTACGTCGTGAGTCCGCTGTTGCGGGACAGGCCAACGTGGTCATCTGGCCTGATATCAACGTGGGCAATATCGGCGTCAAGATCATCCAGAACCTGACCGGCGCCAATGCTTACGGCCCCATGCTTCAGGGCTTCAAGAAGATCGTGTGCGATTGCTCGCGCTCTGCGCCCGTCGACGAGATCGTCGGCAACGTGGTGATGAGCTGCGTGCGCGCCCAGGCGCTTAAGGAGGCTTAAGATATGTCCGATAAAAAGACTCCCTGGCGCATCCTGGTAATCAACCCGGGTTCCACTTCCACGAAGGTGGGCGTTTTTGAGGGTGATGAGTGCAAGCTCAGCAAGAACGTTGCGCACGATGCGAAGGACCTCGCCCAGTTCGATGGGGTTTCGGCTCAGATGCCGTATCGCTGCGATCTGATTCTTGGAGCACTGGGGGAGGCGGGCCTGAAGCTCGAGGACTTTGATGCATTTGTCGGTCGCGGCGGCGGCTTGCTTTCGTTGCCCGGCGGCACGTATGCCATCAATGAGGTCATGCTCGAGCATGCCCGCATCGGTGCGAACGGCATTCAGCACCCGGCGCAGCTTGGCCCCCAGATTGCCCATGAGTTCGCTTCAAAGACGGGCAAGCCCTCTTTTGTGGTGAATCCTCCCGATACCGATGAGCTGTGCGACCTCGCACGTATGACGGGCATTAAGGGCGTGTATCGAAACGTGCACCTGCACGCCCTTAATCTTAAAGAGACCGCCATTCGTCACGCGGCAAAGCTCGGTCGCGCATATGACGAGTGTAACTTTATTGTTTGTCATATCGGCGGTGGCATTTCGATTTCCGCTCACCTTAAGGGCAAGATGGTCGACGGCAACGACATCGTCGGCGGCGAGGGCCCCATGGCGCCGACGCGCTGTGGCTCGGTCCCCGCAATCGAGGTCGCGAAGTATACGGCGGAACATGGTCTCGACGTTGCCCGCGCCCATTGCATGAAGACCGGTGGCTTCGTTGACCTTTTGGGTACGTCCGATGCCATCGAGGTGTGTGAACGTGCCGCTGCGGGCGATAAGGCTGCAGCACGCGCTTGGGATGCAATGGTTTACCAAGTCTGCAAGTGGATTGGCGAGATGGCCTGCGTGCTGAAGGGCGACGTCGACGGCATCTTGCTCGGAGGCGGCATGGTCCACAGCAAGGAGCTCGTTGCCTCGATTGAGGAATGCTGCTCTTGGATCGCTCCCGTATCGGCTTATCCCGGCGAGTTTGAGCTCGAGGCGATGGCGTCTGGCGCCTGCCGCGTGCTCGATGGTGTCGAGGAAGCGCTCGTGTACAGCGGAGAACCCGTGTTCACCGGATTCAACGACTAATAGTGCTGTGTTTGGGGCGGCCGCTGGTGATGTCTGGCCGCTCCGACCCTTTTCTTTAAGTGTAAGGATGGATCATGGATAAAACCAAGATCAAGTACCTGGTGGGCATTTACGCAGCCGCCATGTGCATCATGGGCATGCTCGTGCCCGTTCCCATCGTGGCCTCTGTTGCGGCCGCGTTTCCCAACGAGAACATCGCTGCCGTTCAGATGATTATCGGCATCATCCCGTTGATGATGGCGTTGTCCGCCATGCTCGTCTCTTCACAGCTTGCCTCTCGCGTGTCCAAGAAGAAGACGACGCTCGTCGGTCACATTATCGTGATGCTGGCAGGCGCCTCGGTGCTGGTGTTCCACGACTCGCTCGGCCAAGTCTTAGCGGCTTCTGCTGTCATGGGCCTTGGTCTCGGTGCCGTGCAGAATTCAACGGACGCTCTTATCGCGGATTACTTTGGCGGAAAGCAGCGCTCGTTTGTCATGGGCATCTACTCCACTTTTGTTGCACTGGGCGGCATTATCTGGACGATGGTTTCCGGCATCTTGGGTTCTGCCGAGTGGTTCCACAGCTATGCGGCGTACTTCATCATGATCATTTTCATCGTAATCGAGGCTGTTTGCCTTCCTGAGGGTCATCTTGAGCCCAAGCGCGAGGTCAACGTGTTTGCCAATATGCCTAAAGAGGTCGCGATTATCACGCTCATGAGCTTTGTGTTCGTACTTACGTTCCAGCTCTTTAGCTCCAATGTCTCGCTGCTTGTCGTGGGCCGTGGCTTTGGCGGTACCGTGGAGGCCGGTCTTGCCTCTACCGTTATGACCGTTGCCGGTATTGCGGCTGGTCTTTTGGTCGGTCCGCTGTTTGCCAAGTTTAAGAACCTGGCTATGCCGATCGCGTGGGGCGTGACGCTCGTCGGCCTGGGCCTGACGCTGGTTGCGCCCGCCTTTATGGTGCTGTGCGTTGCGGGTTTTGTCGTTGCGCTGGGCAAGGAGACCTACGTGCCGCTGGAGGGCAATTTTGCCGCCGGCAACTCTGCCCCCGAGGGACGTGCGTTTAACCTCGCCATTGGCATGGCAGGTATCAACTTTGGCATGGCATTGTCTCCCATTGTGTTTGAGGCCGTGACGTCGCCGTTTGGTGCAACGATTGACCAGAAGTTCATCGCCGGCATGATCGTCTGTGCGGCTTGTGTCGTCTTTGGCGCCATTAAGTATCGCAAGCTCACCCCGGCCCAGCTTGCCGAGGCCGAGAAGATGGCGGCCGGCGGCGAGGCGGAGTAGCCGCTCGAGTAGTTGCTTTGCCGCACATCATGTTTTATCGGGGCCGCCGACATATGCCGGCGGCCCTCTTTCTATCAATGACTTTGAAAGGCTTACGGCTATGAAGTTACCTGTCAGGCGCGTTATCGGTATTCTCAACGGCTTCTTTAACCCGCTATTGCTCTGCGCGTTTCTCCCCATCATTGAAGGGGCGCCTGGCTTGGATCTGACGGGCCCCACGGGCTTTTGGGGACAACTCATCGTGGCCACGGTGATCGCCGAGGTTCTGAGCGCACTCCCGCTGTTTGGCAAAACGGTTGGTATGTGCCTGGACTTTTTTGGTTTTGAGCAGGGGAGTGCATCACACAAGATCGCCGGTACGGTCATCGGTGCCACGCTCCTTTTTATGGTGATCGGTTTTGGCGAGATTGCCTTCCAAGGAGGATTCGGAACGATTGAAGGCCGTACGTTCTTCGCGCGTTGGGCCGGCCTCGTCACAAAGGGATGGGCCTTTGTGGTTATCGCCGGCGTGCTGCTCGATCCCTTTACAGCGGCTCTCGGCCGCATGATGGTTCGCGAAGAGAGGTAATAGATCCTCGCCTATCGAATGCCGGCGGACGGGGCGCCGGGGCTGTAGTCTTCCGAGCGTTTACAGTCCTGTCGCTCCGTCCGCCGGCATTCGACCGCAACATGTTGGTCAAGCATAATCTTTTGGATTCTTTTGGCGTGAGCGGCTTGGTTTTGGTAGGATTTGTCAGCGGCGCGGTTGAGGGGGTTTCAAAACTGCCGTGCAGGTAGTCGAGCTGATAACGTTTTAGCACTCTGCCAAGAGCCCTTCATTTTTAATGCGTTTGCAAAATGACTAATTGCTTTGACCTGCTGAAACACTATATGTTGTGTTTGACCTAAAAAAAGAATACAGGATATAGATGCCTCTTTGTCGTATGATAGATGGCGGACAGAGAACGAAGACCTTAACTGCCTCTTTTGAACGTGTCCTTGAGCCGCTTGATCGGCTTCTGGGAATGTCCGCATGGAGGCTTATGGTTTATCGAGAACACAGATTGCGCGACGGCGCCGCAAGACAGGGACAGGCCCTGCCGGGCATCGTTTGGCTCTGAAGCGCAATGAGGCTACGATGCGAAAGAGGCAAGAGGATGAAGATCATCAAGCGCAGCGGCACCGAGGTTGTCTTTGACATCGATAAGATCGTCAATGCCATCCGCGCCGCCAACTTGGAGGTCGAGGAGAGCTCTCGTCTAACCGACCGCCAGGTGGTTTACGCGGCACAAAACGTCGCCGAGGCATGCGAGAACGCGGGCCACACCGTTTCGGTCGAGGAGATCCAGGATTTGGTCGAGGACGAGATCATGCGTCTCGACTGCTACGAGGTTGCTCGCCACTACATCATCTATCGCTATGTTCAGAGCCTGAAGCGCCAGAAGAACACGACCGACGACAAGATTCTGTCGCTGATCGAGTGCAATAACGAAGAGGTCAAGCAGGAGAACTCTAACAAGAACCCGACCGTCAATTCCGTCCAGCGTGACTATATGGCCGGCGAGATTTCCAAGGACCTGACTCAGCGTGTGCTGCTGCCCCAGGAGATCGTGGATGCCCACAATGAGGGCCTGATCCACTTCCACGATTCTGACTACTTTGCCCAGCACATGCATAACTGCGACCTGGTGAACCTGGAGGACATGCTCCAGAACGGCACCGTTATCTCGGGCACGCTGATCGAGAAGCCGCACAGCTTCTCGACTGCCTGCAACATCGCGACGCAGATTATCGCCCAGGTTGCTTCCTCCCAGTACGGCGGCCAGTCTATTTCGCTGACCCATCTTGCCCCGTTTGTTGAGGTGAGCCGTCAAAAGATTCGCGGCGAGGTTGCCCGCGAGCTCGAGGAGCTCGGTGTTTCGGCATCTGCCGAAAAGGTCCGTGAGGTCGTTGAGGACCGTCTGCGCGATGAGATCCGTCGCGGCGTCCAGACGATTCAGTATCAGGTCGTGACCCTTATGACCACCAATGGCCAGGCGCCGTTCGTGACGGTCTTTATGTATCTCAATGAGGCCCGTACGCCCCAGGAGAAGCACGACCTTGCCATGATCGTGGAGGAGACGCTTCGTCAACGCTATGAGGGCGTTAAGAACGAAGCCGGTGTGTGGATTACCCCGGCATTCCCCAAGCTTATCTATGTACTCGAGGACGATAACGTTCACGAGAATTCTCCGTACTTCTACCTGACCCAGCTGGCTGCCAAGTGCACCGCCAAGCGCATGGTGCCCGATTACATCTCCGAGAAGAAGATGCGCGAGCTCAAGCTGTCGAAGGGCGAGACCGCCGGCAACGGCGATTGCTACACCTGCATGGGTTGTCGCAGTTTCCTGACGCCCGACCGCTCGGGCAACGGCTTTAACAATGTTGCCAACGCGCTGAACTATGACCCGACCAAACCTAAGTACTATGGCCGCTTTAACCAGGGTGTTGTGACCATCAACCTGCCCGATGTCGCGCTGAGCTCGCATCAGGACATGGACAAGTTCTGGAAAATCTTCGACGAGCGCCTCGAGCTGTGCCACCGCGCCCTGCTGTGCCGTCATGAGCGCCTGATGGGCACGCTTTCGGATGCCGCGCCGATTCTTTGGCAGTATGGTGCCCTAGCGCGTCTGAAGAAGGGCGAGACGATCGATAAGTTGCTCGTGGGCGGATACTCTACCATCAGCCTTGGCTATGCCGGCCTGTATGAGTGCGTCAAGTACATGACGGGCCACAGCCACACCGAGAAGGAAGGCACGCCGTTTGCCATGGCCGTCATGCAGCGCATGAACGACAAGTGCGCGGAGTGGAAGGCCGAAAGCGATATCGATTTCTCGCTGTACGGTACGCCGTTGGAGTCGACGACCTACAAGTTCGCCAAGTGCCTGCAGCGTCGTTTTGGCATCATCCCGGGCGTGACGGACAAGGGCTACATCACCAACAGCTACCACGTCCACGTGTCCGAGGAGATCGACGCATTCGACAAGCTCAAGTTCGAGGGTATGTTCCAGCAACTTTCGCCGGGCGGTGCCATCTCCTACGTCGAGGTTCCCAACATGCAGGACAACCTCAAGGCTGTCATCCGCGTGATGCAGTACATCTACGACAACATCATGTACGCCGAGCTCAACACCAAGAGCGATTACTGCCAGGTGTGCGGCTACGACGGTGAGATCAAGATTGTCGAGGATGACGGCAAGCTGGTGTGGGAGTGCCCCAATTGCGGCAACCGCGATCAGGAGAAGATGAACGTCGCTCGTCGTACGTGCGGCTACATCGGTACCCAATTCTGGAACCAGGGCCGAACCGAGGAGATCCGCGACCGCGTGCTGCATCTCTAATAACCATCCCAGGCTGCCCCGTAGCGAGGCCCCGGACCTTTACTCGCTATTTCGGACAGTCCTGGCTCACGACGGAGGCGCCACTGGCGCCTCCTGTTCGTGCGGAACTCATATCGAGCAAAGGTCCGGGGCCTCGCTGCGGGACAGCCAAGGTGATGTAGCTGAGATGCGGCATGCGGTCTGCTCGCTCCTCGAAGTTCTTAGCGGAAATGAGTTGAGCTGCAATGACGATCTGCTTGCAATGGCGGCTGAGCTGCAGCTGAGTATTTATTGGACCTCGAACCCTATACTCGATGTTCGCTTCGTTCATTGAGTTACCCTTTGCATGAGGCCGGGACATATCGTCCCGCCCGCAGTTTCGCAGGCCGAAGGCCGAGAATGTTTGAGGACGGGATGATATGTCCCGGCCTCCCGGGAGAGTTACCTATGAACTACGCGAACATTAAGTATTTCGACATTGCTGATGGGGAAGGCGTTCGTACTTCTCTGTTTGTGAGCGGGTGCCGTCGTGGGTGCAAGAACTGCTTTAACTCTGTCGCGTGGGACTTTGCTGCGGGCGAGCTGTTCGATCGTGCCGTCGAGGACAAGATTATCGAGAGCCTCGACCATCCCTTTATTGACGGCCTGACGATTCTGGGCGGCGAGCCTATGGAACCTGAGAATCAGGCGGGGCTCGTTGAGTTTGTCGAGCGTGTTCGTGCCGCTTATCCTGCGGGGTCAGGAAAGACCATTTGGTGTTTTACTGGCGACGTGCTCGAGGAACTTATGCCGGGCGGTCGTCACCATACCGAAGTCACGGACCGTATCCTTGCCTGCCTCGATATGTTGGTGGACGGCCCGTTTGTTCAGGATCTGTACGATATCTCATTGCGTTTTAGGGGCTCGAGTAACCAGCGCGTGATCGATATGAACGCCACGCGCGACCGTGCTGAGCGCGAGGGCGTTGCGCTTTGTGATGCGGTTGAACTTTGGCGTGATGATCCGGTCTATTCGACCCATACTATGTAGCTTGTGGTCGATGCCGAAGGGCGTGGTACCATAGCGCGAACGTGAAATCGGAAAAGTGAGGCCCAGATGGTCGATCAGGAAAAAGTCGAGGCCGCCATTAAGCTGTTGCTTGAGGGCATAGGCGAGGACCCAACTCGTGAGGGCCTGCTGGAGACCCCGGCGCGCGTTGCCCGTATGTATGGCGAGATCGCCGGCGGTATGGAGCAGAGTGCCGAGGAGCACCTGTCCAAAACCTTTGCCGTCGCTTCGAACGATTTGGTTATCGAGCGCGACATCACGTTTTACTCGCTGTGCGAGCATCATCTGCTGCCGTTTTATGGCAAGGCTGCGATCGGCTATATCCCTAACGGTCGCGTGGCGGGTCTGTCTAAGCTCGCTCGCACGGTTGAGGTCTATGCCCGTCGTCTGCAGCTGCAGGAGCAGCTGTGTGCGCAGGTTGCCGACGCCCTCATGGATTATCTCGCTCCCCAGGGAGCGATTGTGCTCATGGAGGCTGAGCATATGTGCATGACCATGCGCGGCGTGCAAAAGCCCGGCACCAAGACCGTGACGCTCGCTCGCCGCGGCGTCTTTGAGACCGATCCCGCGCTCGAGGAGCGGTTCTTTAGGATGCTGGGCCGTTAACATGAGGGTCGTCAACGACTTTACATCGAAGACCGATGAGGGGACGTCGCGTCGCGGCTTTATGGCTTCGGGCCTGGCCCCTTTTGGTGCTATGCCTCGCATTGATTACATTTGTGCCAACGGGCTGTTCCGGCGGCACCTGGGTAACATTGCGCAGTTGGAATCGGGACGCATTTTCTGCCGCCACGGTATTGACCATCTGCTCGATGTCGCTCGCATTATGTGGATCAAGAATCTCGAGGAACAGCTCGAATTTGACCGCGAGGTCATCTACGCCACGGCACTTCTTCACGATATCGGCAAAGATGAACAGTACGAATCGGGTATATCCCATGATGTTGCAAGCGAACGCGTCGCTGATGCGATTCTCGGCGGCATGCCCGATGATGTGGCGTTTGAGCCGGCCGATGCCGCAGCCATTAAGACGGCCATTTTGGGCCATCGAAAGCTGCGCGTGAACAGCCAACCGCTTGAGCGTCTGCTCTATGCAGCCGACAAAGCGTCGCGCGCCTGCTTTGCATGCCCCGCGCGCAATGCTTGCAACTGGAGCGATGATAAAAAGAACCTGTCGATTCGCGTGTAGTTAGTTTGCGCGGTCGGGGTTCTAAACGAAGGAGACGATCGCGATGAGTAACAAGAAGCTGCCCGAGAGTGCAACCAAGACTGAAGGCGCCGAGCTCGCCCGCCGTGGAAGGGGCGAAATATCCACCGCAACGGCGGTGCCCCACGTGAGCTATGACGACTTGCGCCATGCCGACCGTATTGTCATTGACGGCCTAGAGGTTTTTGCCAACCATGGCGTGTATCCCGAGGAGAACGCGCTGGGTCAGAAGTTCATCGTGTCCTTGGTGCTCTATGCCGACCTGCGCGCAGCGGGGGAGCACGATGACTTGGACGCCTCGATTGACTACGGCTCGGTGTGCCACGATGTCGATGGCTATCTGCGCGAGCATACGTTTAAACTCATCGAGGCGGCAGCCGAGGGGACGGCCCAGATGCTGCTGCGCCGTTATCCCTCGCTGCTTGGTGTGCGCATAAAGCTCGATAAGCCGTGGGCTCCTGTTGGCCTGCCCCTGGCAAGCTGCGGTGTCGAGATCGAGCGCGTGCGCTAACCGGTTCTAATACGTCTCTACGGGAGGCTGCTTGAGCCGCTGCGACAGAGCTCTATTGTTGGGGCAGTACGTGTCGAGCAGGGCGTGAAACCGCTGATTGTGGCTTGGCTCGAGCAAGTGGACGAGCTCGTGGGCGACAACCATGTCGAGGCATTCGACGGGGTAGGCGGCGAGCTCGCGCCCGATGCGAATGGCGCCGGATTTGGGCGTGCATGAGCCCCAACGCGTTTTCATGCTGCGTACGGAAATGCGGGAAACGGTGACGCCCATTGCGATTTCGTACGCGTGCACGATGTCGCGTAGCGCTGCGGTGACCTCGGATGCATAGAGTTGGTCGATGCGGGTCTGGAGTTCTTTGGGCGTTAGGCCGTCAAGGGCTGTGCGCTGCTTTGCCTGCGTGCGCCCACTTGGCTCATCGGTACCCATAAAACTTGCGAAGGTGGCCTGTTTGGGTCGCGATGCGGGTGATGCAAAGTTGTGATCGAGTGCATCCTGTACCGTAATGGGCTTGCCCCAAAGTGCAATGATGGACGAGGGACTGAGCGGCTCTCGCGCCGTCGCCTGACGTTGCTCACGCTGGGCAAGTCGGCTGATAATCCAGGCGCTGTTGCGCTTCACAAACGCTTCGATACGCTCGCGGCTGGCGCCGAGCGGTGCGCTGGCGTGGACCTCGCCGCTCGATGTGACGCGTAGGTTGAAGTTCTTGACGCGCTTTTTGGTAACGACGACAGGGATGGGCGTCCCATCCGGTCGGGATACGGAAATCGTAAACTGCTGCGTCAAAAGCGGTCCTTCAGATTGGGGACGGGCCGGCATGTCGACCGTTCGGCATGCCGGCCCGCTCAAGGGATGTGAAATTAATAGCGCTCGAAGAAGGCAAGCGCGTTGTCGCTGCAGAGCTTTTGCATCACGGTCTTGCCAAAGTGCTTGGAGAGCATGTTCTGGAACTCGGGCATCATGCTGGCATCGGAGAGGAAAGCGGGCACAGTGGCGCCGTCCCAGTCGCCGCCGAGCGCGATGACGTCCTCGCCGCCCAGGTCGAGCCAGTGCTCGATATGTGCCGCTAGCTGGTCGAAGGTGACGTCTGCGGCGGTCTTGTCGGTTGCGTCGTTGGAAAGGAACTCGCTGCAGTAGTTGAGGCCGACGATACCGCCCATGTCGCGAATGGTGCGGAACTGGTCGTCGGTGAGGTTGCGCTTGACGCCGCAAACCGCACGGGAGTTGGAGTGGCTGGCGACGAAGGGACGCGTGGCGTGGGCGACAACCTCGTCAAAGCACTCATCGTTGAGGTGGGAGACGTCAAGCACCATGCCGGCGTGCTCCATCTGCGTAAGTGCCTCGATGCCGGCGGCGGTGAGGTCGGCGTGGGTATCGTGTCCGCTTGCGAGCGGCCCCTGCGCGTTCCAGCTGAGTGACGACATGAGTACGCCCAAGCTCTTGAGCACCTCGATCAGCGCGGGGTCCTCGGCAAAGAACGTGGCGTTTTCGATGGTGTGGATGCAAGCGACCTTGCCGTCCTTGAGCGCGGGGCGGATGTCTGCGGCGCTGCGCACGTTGACCATACTGTCGTGGTTGAGCATTGCCTGGCCGCTCATATGCGCCATGATCTGCGCCTGGAAGCGCGCGGCGTGGGCGGTGGGAATCTCGTCGGGGACAAACGTGGCGAAGCACTGTGCCCATGGCGTGTTGCCGATCTTTGCGAGCGAGATGGCGCAGGCGTTACCCTCGATGAGGTCGAAATCCTGCGGATGCGTTTCGTCGCCGGGGAAATAACCGTCGGTACCGGCGGTAAAGCGCAGGTCGAGATCGAGTGTGGCCCAGCCGATGCGGTCGGCGGTGTCGCAGTGTAGGTCAAATACGGGATATGCCATGGTTCCTCCGGTTGCAGCGTTTCTTTGCAAACTGTCTTTGAATTGTATGACTAGGGTATAGTTAGCGCCATATGTTCATGGCGGTCCGCGTTGTGCGCCGCCCTTATCACGGAGGTTACCATGTCCAACCAGGGCAAGAAGGTCAAGACCCATTATCGCGGCACGCTCGACGACGGCACGCAGTTCGATAGCTCCTACGATCGCGGCGAGCCGCTGGAGTTCACCTGCGGCGCCGGTCAGATGATCAAGGGCTTCGACGCCGCTGTTGTCGACATGCAGGTGGGCGAGAAGAAGACCGTGCACATTCCTGCTGCCGATGCCTACGGCGAGCACAATCCCGAGATGGTTATTACCTTCCCGGCCGAACAGGTTC
This sequence comes from Collinsella sp. OM04-5, assembly GCF_003439125.1. Taxonomy (GTDB): domain Bacteria; phylum Actinomycetota; class Coriobacteriia; order Coriobacteriales; family Coriobacteriaceae; genus Collinsella. The sequence continues at coordinate 17,840 of NZ_QSUU01000010.1, forward strand.
CCAACATCGAGCAGATCGAGAAGGGCATGAAGCTTTTCCTGTCCACGCCGAGCGGTATGCCCGTCCCCGCCGTGGTCATCGACGTAACGCCCGAGGCCGTGACGCTCGACGCCAACCACGAGCTGGCCGGCAAGGACCTCAACTTTGATATCGAGCTCGTCGAGGTCGAGGGTTAGAGTATGCCTGAACGCTTGGTTTCGACGACATGCTTGGGAAATCTCAACGATCCGTCCTATGAACTCCTGCTTCGCCGGAAGTTGGGCGGCGTCTTTGAAGTTGACGAGCTGCTGCTCGATTGGGACCAGGCTGATGTATGCGCGCTTGTGGGCGTGACGGAGCTGGGGCGCACGGTCGATGTTCGGCTGGATACTGCCGACGGCGGTCGTCTTGCCGACGGTGACGTGCTCGCTATCGACCATACGGGTGCGGTGCCCGTGGTGGTTGTCGTACGTCTGCGCGGCGCCGAGGTTTATTTGGTCGAAGTTGACCGCATGGACCCGATTGCGCTCGCGCATACGTGCTGGGAGATCGGCAATATGCATACGCCGCTTTTCCGAGGCGATTCGGACGAGCATACCGTGCGCATGTATACGCCGGTGCAGCCTGTTTTGGGCCGCATGCTCCGGGGCGTCGAGGGCGTTCGGCTCTCGGTGGTTACCCGTAAACTCGATTCGGACCGGCGCTTTGCGTCGAATGCGGCGGATGCCGTTGTGAGTATGGCTCCAGACTTTACGATCGTAAAGAAGGCGCGCGGTTAACGTGCGTATAAGTAAGACGGACTTTGAGAGGCAACTATTCAAAGTCCGTCTTTCTGTTGATGAGATGCTGTGGGGGAAAGCATATGGGTCTTGAAGGAATCAAGCTGATTGCATGCGATTTGGACGGCACGTTGCTGCATCCGGGGGAGCGCGAGCCGCGTTCCGAGGCCTTTGAGCTCATCGATGAGCTGCATCGTCGCGGTATCGTGTTTATGCCGGCGAGCGGCCGTCAATATGCGAGCTTGCGCTATCTGTTTGCCCCGGTGGCCGATGAGCTCGCCTATGTATGCGAAAACGGAGCTCTGGTGATGAGCGAGGGACGCGCCGTTGTCAAGCGTTCCATGGAGCGTAGCCTTGCTATGGATATCGCGAATGCCGTGATTGCATATCCCCATGCCGACGTGACCCTTTCGTGTGAGGGGCACCTCTACACCATGAGCGGCAACGATGCGTTCGTCGATCATTTGCGCTATGAGGTCCACTGCGATGTGGCGGTGGTCGACCGTCCCGAGGACATCGAAGAGGACGTCATTAAGATTGCCTTCCAGACGCCCGAGGTGAATCAGCCGGCGGCGCTGGAGTATTTTGAGCGCCACTTTAGCGATCGAGTCGATGTCATGACATCGGGAACCGAATGGACGGACTTTATCGGCTTTGATTCGGGTAAGGGTTCCGCGCTTGCCGATTACGGTCGTGCCCTGGGTATTTCGCCCGATGAGATGATGGCGTTTGGCGATAACGAGAACGACCGCGACATGCTCAACGTAGTGGGCCATCCTTATCTAATGGAGAGCTGCAATCCCTCTATGCGTGGCATCAACGACCGCGTCCGCTATGTGTACACGGTCGAAGAAGAACTGCGTCGCCTGCTTGCCGAGTAGGCATGTCCCAAACATCTACCGGCAGTCGGGGCAGAGACCCTCGAAGATGGTGTAGTGCGACGTGACGTGCCAGCCGATTTGCTCGGATGCCTTGGCGTCGAGCTGGGCATCGAAGGGGAGTGGTATGTCGATGACGCGGCTGCACGAGGTGCAGATGATATGCGCATGCGGCTCGATCGTGCGATCGAAGCGGCTGCCGCCCGGCGTCTTGATGGAGAGAATCTCGCCGGCGTCGGCCAAGAGATTGAGGTTGCGGTAGACCGTGCCGCGGCTGATTTTGTCATCCTGCGCGCGCACGACGTTGTAGATTTCGTCGGCGGTGGGATGGTTATAGCTTTGGCGCACGGCGTCAAGAACCAGCTTTCGCTGCCTGGTATTCCTTCTTTGCACCGCCATGCGCCTCGCCTCTTTTCTATCAACGGTCGTAGGTAAATGATACCGTATTTAGCACACAATACTAATAACGAGGCGTGAAACCGTCTTCATTGGCAAGTGGGGCTCGGGCCTGGGCGTCTACGAGGCGAAAACGCGTTCCCATACGCTCGTAGGAGGCATGAAGCGCCTCGAGATGAGATAGGATATTTGCCGGAGCCCCCTGTATCTCCATCTCGACTGAGCCGTCTTCCATGTTACGCACCCAGCCGGTGAGCGCGCGTGCCTGCGCGAGGTTGGTGTTGGTAAAGCGAAAGCCAACGCCCTGGACTTGCCCCGCCCAGCGCAGGAAATAGCGCAGGGGAGTGTCTTGAGTGGCCTCGTCGCTTGCGAGCACAGTAAGCCTGCGGCGCAGCTCGAGCTCGACGTTTGATGGTTTTTGAGGCTCTCGACTGCCGCCGGTGACGCTGGAGAAGAACGTATCGAAGAGGCCCATAGCTATGCCTGCTTGCCTGCGTCGGCCGGGAAGGTTATGCCGGCCTGCTGGCGCACGGCATCCATGATGCGCAGTGAGACGAGTGTGACATCGCGGTAGTGGCCAAGCTCGTGGCGTCCCGCCGGGGTCTCCCAAATCTCTTCCTTAACGTTATCGATGCCGCCGATGGCGGTGATAAAGTCTGTGAGTTCGTATTCCATAGTGTTGCTCGATTTGGGCAGGTCGAGCACGCGGCCGTTGTCTCCCTGTTCGCGCGGTGCCTCGGTCGCCGAGCCGCGTACGACGTCGCCGCGATAGTCGATGCGGACGTTGCGGGGCGTGGACAGATGGTCGATCTGGATAGTGCCACGCTCGCCTTCGATCTGCGAGGGCAGCAGGTCATTCGTAATTTTGGAGTGCGCGAGCTCGACGGAGATACGGCCGCCGCCGTAGCTGGCGAGGATGGAACCGCAGCCATCGATGGGGCCGTGCGTGAGCCGTCGCGTGGTGGGATCGAGCAGAGTGGTCATGCTCGTAAGGCCGGAGGGCATGCCAAAGATCTCGACCATGGGCTCGACGGTATAGACGCCAATGTCCATGAGGGAACCCGATGCCATATTGCAGTCGAAGATATTGGTGGCGCGTCCCGCGAGAATCTCGTTGTAGCGCGAGGAATATTTGCCAAAGCGCAATGAGGCGCGGCGGATGGGGGCGATCTCGCCCAGGGCGTCCTCGATGGCGTGGAAGGCGGGATCGTGGAGGGGACGCATGGCCTCGAGGGCCACGACACCTGCTGCCTCGGCAGCGCGGAAGACTTCCAGCGCCTGCGCTTCGGTGGCGCAGAAGGGCTTCTCGACGATGACGTGCTTGCCACCGGCGATGCAGGCAAGGGCCTGCTCGTAGTGAAGTGCGTTGGGGCTGCCGATATAGACGGCGTCGACGTCGGCGGCTGCCGCAAGCTCATCGAGTGAGATAAAGTTTCGCTCGCCATCGCGCTCGGCGGTAAAGGCAGCACCGCGATTGGCATCGCGTGAAAGCGTGCCCACAAACGCGGCTTGGTCGTTGGCGTTGACGACTTGGATAAAGTCGTCGGTGATCATGGATGTGCCGATGGTCGCGATGCGCAGCATACGTCCCCCTTGCGTTGTTTGGTCTACAGGATGAGTGTAGCGCGTGGGGATATAAAGCTGTGCGAAAACGCTATTACAGGTCGCTCTCGTTAAAGCCGGTGTCGATATCGAGGTTGCTGCCGTCGGCCGCCGTGGTGGCGAGCTCATCGCAGCGCTCATTGAGCTCGTGGCCGGCGTGACCCTTAACCCAGATGAACTCAACCTTATGCTTGCTTTTGGCGGTGAGTAGGCGCTCCCACAGGTCGCGGTTCTTGACGGGCTGCTTGTTGGCGGTTTTCCACCCGCGCTTTTTCCAGCCGTCGATCCAGTGCTTCTTAAAGGCGTTGACGACGTACTGCGAATCGGAATGGACTTCGACCTCGCAGGGGCGGTTGAGTGCCTCGAGCGCCACGATAACGGCCATGAGCTCCATGCGGTTGTTGGTGGTCTTGGCGTAGCCGCGCGAGAGCTCGGAGGTAAAGGTCTTGCCGGCGGGGTTGGTGTATTTGAGCACGGCGCCGTAGCCGCCGCGTCCCGGATTTGATCGGGCCGAGCCGTCGGTATAGATGATGACCTTCACGGGTTTCCTTTCTTTGAGTGCATTTCATGTGAGTGACCATTGTAGCGCCATGCCCGCCGGGGGCCAGCAATCTACGATTTCTGCCCCGTCTTCCGACTGTTAGCTGGCATGGATGATGCGGTTGAGCTCGTCGAGGTATTGCTGCAAGAGGAGAGAGGGCTTGCGCTCGTCGTGCATGATGTAGCCAACGTGCATCGTTGGGGCGTCTGCTAACGGGATCGATGCCATGCCCCATTGCATTTCATTGGAGAGGACACCGGTCGACAGGGTGTAACCGTTCGACGTGATAAGTAAGTTGGTAAGTGTTCCGCGGTCCGATATTCGTATGTTGCGGTCGCAAGGGATATAGCTAAAAGGTTCCTCGGCGTAATAGAAGGAGTTTGAGGTTCCCTGCTCAAAGCTGTAGCGCGTATAGGGCGCGAGGTCGGCAAGGGACAGCTGAGGGCGGCGTGCGAGCGGGTGGCGTTCGCTGACGAATACGTGGACCGTCGCGTCGAATAGGGGATGGAAGCTTGCGCGGGCATCGGCGAAGGCCTTCTGCAGAACGCGGGCGTTAAAGTCATCCAGATACAGAATGCCGATATCGCTGCGAAACGCACGGACGTCATCGATGATCTGCGATGTGGTGGTCTCGCGCATGATGAACTCGAACTTGCTGTCGCGGCAGCGCTCGACCACGTTGACAAAGGCCTCGACCGAAAAGGCGTAGTGCTGGGCGGAAATGGCGAGGCGGGCTTGCGGGGTGCCGCCGTTCTCGTAGCGTGCCTCGAGCATGTCGGCCTGCTCTACGACCTGGCGCGCATAGCCCAAAAGCTCGGTGCCGTCGTTGGTGAGCGTGACGCCGCGGCTGGAGCGCGTAAAGATCTCCAGATGGAGTTCCTGTTCCAGGCTTTTGACGGCGTTTGAGATGTTGGACTGAGCGGTATAGAGGCGCTGAGCTGCGGCGTTGATTGAGCCGGACTCTGCCACGGCGATCAGAAAACGAAGCTGCTGAAGGGTCATCGACGCCATCCTTTCGATAGTTATCTATAAAACAGATAACAAGTTAGCGCTTTTTAGTGATTGACCGAGGAAGACAATGCCCGTACTATTCAAAACACACAAAGGCGGTAGGTTATTAAGCCGACTACGGAATCGGGACGCGAAAGGAGGCCCGCATATGAATTGCTTACCAAGACGAATGCCGGGCTCCTGTTTGCGCCCGTCGGCGTGATCAGGAGACAGCGACTTACTTCTCTCTTTTTACTTACTTTCGTTCGATCAAGGAGATCATCATGAGCCAGTTCATCAACAACCCCGAGCACACCTTTGGTTTCGATACCCTGCAGCTGCACGTTGGCCAGGAGAGTGCCGATCCCGCATCCGACTCCCGTGCCGTGCCTATCTACCAGACCACGAGCTATGTGTTCCGCAACTCCCAGCACGCCGCCGACCGCTTTGGTCTTGCCGACGCCGGTAACATCTACGGCCGTCTGACCAACTCCACCCAGGGCGTCTTCGAGGACCGTATCGCCGCGCTCGAGGGCGGCGTGGCAGGTCTTGCCGTCGCCTCCGGCGCTGCTGCCATCACCTATACCCTGCAGGCTCTTGCTCAGGCTGGTGACCACGTGGTGGCTCAGAAGACCATCTACGGTGGCTCCTACAACCTGCTGGAGCATACGCTCTCCCAGTTTGGCGTCGAGACCACGTTTGTCGATGCCCATAACCTGGAAGAGGTTGAGGGTGCCATCAAGGACAGCACCACGGTCATCTATCTCGAGACGCTCGGCAACCCCAACTCTGACATCCCCAACATCGACGCCATCTCCGAGATTGCCAAGAAGCACGGTCTGCCGGTTGTCGTCGACAACACCTTCGGCACCCCGTATCTGTTCCGTCCGCTGGAGCACGGCGCCAACATCGTCGTCCACTCCGCAACCAAGTTCATCGGCGGCCACGGTACCTCGCTGGGCGGTGTGATCGTCGACGGCGGTAACTTCGATTGGAAGGCGAGTGGCAAGTACGCCCAGATCGCTGAGCCCAACCCCTCCTACCATGGTGTTTCGTTTGCCGAGGCTGCCGGTCCCACCGCCTTCGCAACCTATGTCCGCGCTATCCTGCTGCGTGACGAGGGCGCCTGCATCAGCCCGTTCAACGCCTGGGTCCTGCTCCAGGGCACCGAGACTCTGTCGCTGCGCGTCGACCGTCATGTCGAGAACACCAAGAAGGTCGTTGAGTTCCTGGCTGGCGACAGCCACGTCGCCAAGGTGAATCACCCGAGCCTGCCTGAGCACCCCGATCACGAGCTCTATCAGAAGTACTTCCCCCGTGGCGGTGCTTCGATCTTTACCTTTGAGATTAAGGGTGGCCAGGAGGCTGCATGGAAGTTCATCGATCATCTGCAGGTGTTCTCGCTGCTCGCCAACGTGGCCGACGTCAAGTCGCTCGTCGTGCACCCGGCTACCACCACGCACTCCCAGCTCTCTGCCGAGGAGCTCGCCGAGCAGAACATCACGCCCTCCACGATCCGTCTTTCCATCGGTACCGAGAACGCCGAGGATATCATTTGGGATCTGAAGCAGGCCTTTGCCGCGCTGGACGAGTAAGGCGACTTGTGCAAGGACCCCTTGCGACTCGATAGGTATAACTGCATAAAATGCCTGCTCAAGGCGCCTGTGCGAACAATGGTTGCACAGGCGTCGTTTTTGCATAGAGAGGGTGCAAAAACAGGGTTTTTGACACGCTTTATGCAATCGAGATGTGGAAAACTCCTGTTGAGAGGATGTGAGTTTTACGCAATTGACGTGCGCCTTTTGAGTAAAACCGCAGGTCGCGATTTGCTCGGGGTACTATGCAGCGCGATTAAATCACACGCAGCTCAAACGCAGCAAAAACGCACTACGGAGGTTTCCAGCTACATGAGGATCGATTCACGAAAACCGAAAGCCGCCGCCCTTTCCGCCGCTCTGACCGTGGCACTTTTGGCGGGCGCCGGCGCAACTGATGCCCACGCGGCAACACTATCCGATACGGTCGGATCTGCGCCGTCCGAGGCGACGCTGGTGCAGCCCGTCGACTACCGCGGCGACGGTTATGGCTCTATGCAGGAGTGGAACGCCTCGATGGGGGCAAAGCGCGATTCCCTGGAGATGCGCGCTCAGATCATTATGAATATGTATGGCGACTATGCTACCGATGACGAGCGCGCTGTGTTGCAGGGTTGCATCGACGGTGCGGGTAGCCTGTTGACGATGGGGGAAGTCGACGCCAAGTCGACCGAGCTCGACGAGCTTCGCTCCACGCTTGAGGATGCCAAGCGCGAGGCGCTCGAGGCTGCCGCAGCCGAAGCCGAGGCCGCTGAGGCCGTTCAGGCTTCGTATTACAACGCCGGCTCCGGCTCGTCTTATACGTCTGCTGCGTATTACGCGAACGGCTCGGGTCTGACGCGCTCGAGCGGCGTCAATAACTATAACGGCCGCCGCGAGACTTATTACAGCAGCAACGTGTTGTATCACCACCGCACGGGCGAGTGGACGCAGGATTCCGAGGGCTTTTGGCGCGATTCCGATGGTTACTACGTCGTTGCCGCGGGCGATAAGGCCCAAGGCTCTACGTTTACCGGTTCCAAGGGCGAGTGCAAGGTCTATGACTCCGGCTGCGCTGCCGGAACCACCGACTACTACACTGGCTGGTAATCTGCCATAAGCCAATAGGACATGACGGGCGGGCGTCTTTACCGAGCCTTTGGGCAACGTAAGGGCGTTCGTTTTTTGTGCGTGCTTGAGTTAACAGAGCGCTTACCGTGGCAGTACGCCGCGCATATGGGCGCGGGGCACACTAGTTCATGAGAAATAAGGTCTTTCTCTTGGAGGAAGTGGTCTTGTGAACGCTCGAGATATCGCCGTTGCCGCCGTCGCATTGGTGCTTGGTTGCCTTGGTCCTACGGCCGCGCTCATTGCGGGCATGCAGGGGTCATGCGGGGCTGCTCCAATCGTGGTTGGCGCGCTGATTGCGGCCGCGCTGCTGGGAAGTGCGGGTGTAGTCCTTTGTCGCGACGATGAGGGCCAGGCCTCGGAGTCGCAGCTCTGACCGTCGGGACATCGACTACTGGTTATAGATGAAGATGAAAGCCGCCGTAAGGGGAGTGCCCTTGCGGCGGCTTTGCTGTTGAGTCTGTTGACGTGGTGAGTCGGGCGCTACCAGCTTGCCTCGATATCGCGAATGCGCTGATAGAGCCATTCGTTCTGCGGTGCCTGGATATCGTGCTTGGCCGCCAGACGGCAGATGGTGCCGGCGAACTCCTCGACCTCGGTTTTGCGCCGCGCGACGCGGTCTTGCGCCATCGAGGGCATGCCGGCGGGATCGATTCCTTCGATGAGGTGCACCATCTGCGTCAGGTCTGCCTCGGTCAGCTCAACGCCCTCGGCGTTGGCGACCGCAAGCGTTTCGCGCATGGCGGAAACAAGGCAGCGACGCTGCTCGGAGCCCGGCTCCGTGGCGCTTCCGTACGTGCCGCCGTAGGCCATGCAGGTCTGGTTGATGCCGTCGTTGAGCATGAGTTTGGCCCACATGCGGTGCGCAATGTCGCTCTCGACGGTGTGTGCGATGCCGCAGCGCGTGTAGAGCTCGTCGATTGCGGTGATGGCTGCGGGATCCGTACCGGCCGCCGCGCCAAAGCGGATTTCGCCCGTGTTGGTAAAGGTGAGCTCTCCGTTGAGAAACACAGCGTCCATGCCCTGGCAAATACCAAGAACGGTATGCTCCCAGCCAAAGCGCTCGGCAATCTTTTGCTCGCTCGTGATGCCGTTGCACAGCGAGGCGATGAGCGTATTGGGTCCCACGACGCGCTCCATAGTCTTGAGTGCTTGGTCGAGACCGGTGGTCTTGACCGTCAGGATGACCAGATCGGCGGGCGTTGCCTTGCTGGCGCGGACGGACTTGAGCGCACAGGGCTTGCCGTTGACGGTGAGCGCATCGTTTGCGTGACGCTCAAAACGGGCGTCATCCATAACGTATTCGACGGCGTCATTGCCGAGGGCCTTGGCAATCATGCTGCCGTAGAGCAGGCCGACGCCGCCCTTGCCGATAAAGGCGATCTTGTTGATCTGCATGCGAATCATCTCCCCATATAAAAGGCGCCCGCGTAAGGGGCGCCTGATGGATTGTATGCTGCCGGACCATGCTGCGTGCACCGGATGGCCGTATTTGTTTGTTGCTCCTTTCATCGGGCTTTTTGCTGATGTTAAAGCGGTGCCGTGACAGCTCGATTTCTGCTGCGTTACGATACGTTCTCGATTGCGATTCCACGATGTTTCGGCCGCGTGACCATTGTGTTTCGTCTTGCCGGGGCGCTGATGGCGAAAGGAGGGGCCGTGCAATACCGCGTTGACCCCAAAAGTGGTAACCGAATATCTGCTCTGGGTCTGGGCTGCATGAGATTTCCCGGTGCGCCGGGACACCCCGATGCGAAGACGGCCGATGCCATCATTTCCCGTGCGGTGGAACAGGGGATTAATTATCTGGATACTGCGTATCTTTATCCCGGTAACGAGGTGTGCGTGGGCGCCTCACTTGAGCGCTTGGGGCTGCGTGACCGGGTGTTGCTGGCGACTAAGTTGCCGCACGCTTCGTGCAAATGTGCGGAGGATTTCGACCGCTTTTTTGACGAGCAGCTGCACCGTTTGCGGACCGACCATATCGACTACTACCTTATGCACAACATCACCTCGCCCGCCCAGTGGGAGCGCGTGGTGGCGTTGGGCATCGAGGACTGGATTGCGCACCAAAAGGCTGCGGGGCGTATTCGCCAGATAGGTTTTTCGTATCACGGCAGTGCGGCGGACTTCCTCACGATGCTTGACGCGTATGACTGGGATTTTTGCCAGATCCAGTACAACTACGCTGGAGAGCGCTACCAAGCGGGGACGGCGGGACTCATGGCGGCTGCGGAGCGCGGGCTCGCGGTGTTTGTGATGGAGCCGCTGCTGGGCGGGCGTTTAGCGGGCAAGCTGCCGCCGCGGGCCCGCGCTGTGCTCGATGGCGCCCCTGACCCGCATTTGCGCACTCCTGCCGCCTGGGGCCTTTCGTGGGTGTGGAACCATCCTCAAGTCACGATGCTGCTTTCGGGCATGACCGATACCGCGCAGGTGGACGAGAACGCGGCATTGGCGGATCGCGCACTGCCGAATTCGATGACGACAGAGCAGCTCGATACCATCGCGCGTGTGCTGGGAGAGTTTGAGAAATCGAATCGCGTGCCCTGTACGGGCTGCGGCTACTGCATGCCGTGTCCCAAAGGCATCAATATCCCTGGGTGTTTCGCCGCCTACAACGCAAGCTATGCGCACAGCTGGTTTACGGGCCTGTCGCAGTATTTTACGGCGAGCGCGGTGCGGACGAGTGAGCCCAAGTTGGTGAGCAATTGCGTCAAATGCGGCAAATGCGCACGTCACTGCCCGCAGCACATCGATATTCCTGAGCGTCTCGACGATGTGCGCCGACGTTTCCAGCCTGGCCCCGTAACGGCCGCGCTTAAAGCCTTTTGCAAAACGCGTTCCTGATGCCCCTTTTATAAGTTGCGGTGGAATAGTTCCTGTTTGCGGCAGAATAGGGCATCGACAGGAACTATTTCACCGCAACTGATGAGGGGGAGCTGGAGATGCTGACGATTGGGTGTCATCTTTCGACGACGAAGGGCTATCGGGCGATGGGGGAGACGGCGCTATCCATTGGCGCCAACACCTTTGCATTCTTCACGCGCAACCCGCGCGGCGGCAAGGCGAAAGATCTTGACATGGATGACGTGGCGGCCCTGCGCGAGCTTATGGAGAAAAACGACTTTGGCCCGCTTGTGGCTCATGCCCCCTATTCCTACAACCCCTGTTCTGCCAAAGAGCGGGCACGCGAGTTTGCCTTGGAGGCAATGGCCGAGGACTTGCAGCGTCTGGAAGCGCTGCCCGGCAACTACTACAACTTCCACCCCGGCGCGCATGTGGGGCAGGGGACTGATGCCGGCATTCAGATGATCGTCGACACCTTGTGTCAGGTGATGTTTGAGGGGCAGCAGACGACGGTGCTGCTCGAGACCATGGCGGGAAAGGGTACCGAGGTGGGCCGTAGCTTTGAAGAGCTGGCGCGCATTATCGAGGGTGCTGCCGCCAGGCGTCCAGAGCTATCGGACAAGCTGGGCGTGTGTCTGGACACCTGCCATGTGAGCGATGCCGGCTACGACATCATCCATGATCTGGACGGCGTACTCGACGAGTTCGACCGCGTGGTGGGTATCGACCGCTTGCGTGCCGTACACATCAACGATTCGAAGAACCCCAGTGGTGCCCATAAAGATCGTCATGAGTGCATCGGCAAGGGCTACCTTGGCAGCGAGGAGTTTGGCGGCGGTATGCAGGTTATGCAGAATATTGTATCGAATGGCCGCTTGCGCGCATTGCCATTCATTTTGGAGACACCGAACGAACTTGCAGGTTATGCGGCTGAAATCAAACTGTTAAGGTCATTGCAGCAGTAATGACTGTCATAAAGTGGAGTGTTCCATTCACGTTATGGGTTTGTTTCAATCAGTTTTCTAATTGCGGATTCTTCCAAACGGGCGCATAATATCCAACAGTTTTTGCAGACCTCTGAATCAAACGGGGTCACCGGAAGGAGACTGATTATGAAGCTGAAGAAGCTTGGCGCATTTGCCGCCACGGGCGCCATGGCACTCGCCCTCGCACTGACGGGCTGCGGCTCGTCCAACGCCACCTCTGGTTCTGATGCCGGTTCCAGCAGCTCTGACGACGCTAAGGTCGAGAAGGTCGACGGCTCCAAGGAGTACGCGCTCGTCAAGGACGGTACGCTGACCGTCGGCACCTCTGCCGAGTACGCTCCGTTTGAGTACAAGGATGACAACGGCGATTATCAGGGCTTTGACCTTGAGCTTATCAAGGCTATCGGCGACAAGCTGGGCCTGGATGTCGAGTACGTCAACAATGACTTTGACACGCTGGTTCCGGGTGTCGCTTCGGGCGCCAAGTATGACGTTTCCATCGCGGCTATCACCGACACGCCCGAGCGTGAGAAGGAAGTCACTTTCTCCGATTCCTACTACATGGACGATCAGGCTATCGTGACCAAGGTCGATAACACCGACATCACGGCCGACAACTACAGCGAGAAGCTCAACAACGCCGACGCTACCATCATCGTCCAGTCTGGATCGACCGCCGAGGCCTTTGCTCAGGAAAACTTCCCCAAGGCTAAGATCGTTCCCTACAAGGACGCCACCGAGTGCTTCAGCGCCCTGCAGTCCGATAAGGGCGATGCCGTAGTCACCAACCGCTCCGTCGCCAGCCAGCTGACCGCCGAGCAGTTCAACACCTGCCAGACCATCAAGCAGATCAGCACCGGCGAGGAGTACGCCATCGCCATCAACCAGGGCAACACTAAGCTCAAGGACGACGTCAACCAGGCCATCAAGGACCTGACCGACGACGGTACCGTTGACACCCTTATGGCTAAGTACAACATCAAGTAAAATAGCTACTTGATTGCACGCGGGCCCTTTCCGTTTTGGCGGAGAGGGCCTTTGCGTTTCTCTTGACGGAGAGCGTTTCCGTCTCGTTTTGCCGGCAACTTCTACGATAGGAGCCACCTTGTCTCGACTGAACAAAGGGGCCGCTGAGCAGCGTTTTCCACTGCCCGTCTTGCTCCAAAAGCTGGCCTGTGCCCTGGCTGTGGCGCTCGCCCTGGTATGCGCGGGGGCCTGCGTGCCCTCGACCGCTCAGGCGCTTGAGACCGCAAAGATTACCGCCCGACCCAACACCGGTTCGGGCAGCGCTGTGGTCGGCGGCACCGAGACGCGCATTACCTGGGAGGTTCAGGCCGATACCGACGAGGAGCTGAGCGGTCTTTCGCTGACGTTTGTCGACGGCACGACGTTTGGTACCGATGACACGCGATTGACGATGCTCTCGGGCGAGGATCTCATGGATCGTACGCCCATGAAGCCCACGTGCAAGGCTAACGGCCAGACACTCAAGATCGACTTTGGCGAGACGGCGCCCGCCGGCGGCTATTTCCGCGTTGAGGTCTACGGCGTGACGTTTCCCGTCGAGGGCGGCGAAGAGGCCTTTAGCGGCACCTATACGCTCGCCGACGGTTCGACCAAGAAGATTTCCAAGATTCCTTCCGTCGAGATCAAGGGCGTGACGGCCTTCGATAACTTCCTGGCCGATCTTAAGGAGCAGCCGTGGGTCGAGGCCTGGAACTCCAATATGTTCCTGCGCCTGTTCTTGAACCCGGTCATTTTGGTCCAGAGTCTGCCGATCGTCTTTAAGGGCTTCCTCATGTCGCTCTCGATCGTGCTCGTGGCGTTTCCGCTGGCAATCCCCTTTGGCTTTGCCTTGTCGCTCATGCGCATCTCCAAGTCGCGCATCCTGCGTTGCCTTGCCGGCATCTATGTGAATATCATCCGCGGTACGCCGGCGTTCCTGCAGATTTACATTGCATTCTTTGGCCTGCCGCTGGCCGGCGTCAAGGTGGACGACTATGTCCTGGGCGTTATCGTCATGGCCATGAACTCGTCCGCCTACCTGTGCGAGATCTTCCGCGCCGGTATTCAGTCGATCCCCAAGGGCCAAAACGAGGCCGCGCGCTCGCTGGGCATGAACGCCTTCCAGACGCTACTCTACGTTATGATTCCGCAGACGTTCCGCAATGTTCTGCCTACGTTGACCAGTGAGTTCATCCTGCTTTACAAGGATACGTCGCTGCTCGCGGCCGTGGGCGTGGTCGAGATCGTCATGAACGCCCGTACCATCGTGGCTACGACGGGCTCCATTACGCCGTATGTGGTTGCCGCCCTGTTCTATCTGGTCATCACCCTGCCGCTCGCTCGCTTGGTGAGCGGCCTTGAGGCGAGGCTTTTGGGCACGGCCGAAACTAAGAAGAAGCGTCCCGCCAAGAGCGCCGGACAGGTCGTCGCGACGCCCGCCGATCACATCGCCGGTCTGTAAGGAGGTCCTATCATGAGCGAAACCAATAACTCGAACGAGGTCGTCGTCAGCATCAAGAACCTCCAGAAGGCCTTTGGCGATAACGTGGTCCTGCGCGATATCGATCTGGATGTGCACAAGGGCGAGGTCGTCGTAGTTCTGGGTCCCTCGGGCTCGGGTAAGTCGACGATGCTTCGCTGCATCAACCGTCTTGAGCATCCCACGAGTGGCTCGATTGTCGTTGAGGGTGTGGACGTGTGCGCCAAGGGCGTCGATCTTAACAAGGTGCGCACGCATCTGGGTATGGTGTTCCAGCAGTTCAATTTGTTCCCGCACCTCTCAGTCAAAAAGAACGTCATGCTCGCGCAGCAGAAGGTGCTCAAGCGCAGCAAGGAAGAGGCCGAGAAGATTGCCGTCGAGGAGCTGACCAAGGTCGGTCTTGCCGAGCGTATCGACTTTATGCCGAGCCAGCTCTCGGGCGGTCAGCAGCAGCGCGTTGCCATCGCCCGCGCCCTGTCGATGAACCCGCACGTCATGCTCTTTGACGAGGCCACCTCGGCGCTCGACCCCGAGCTCGTGCGCGACGTCCTGGGTGTCATGCGCGACCTGGCACGCGACGGCATGACCATGATCGTCGTGACGCACGAGATGGGCTTTGCCCGCGATGTCGCCGACCGCGTCGTCTTTATGGACGGCGGCGTCATTGTGGAAGAGGGTACGCCGAGCGAGGTCTTCGACCACCCCAAGAGCGAGCGCACCAAGGCGTTCTTGGGAAATATCTCGTAGCCGGTTGATGTAACTGCCGTTACAAAAGAGCGGGGGCTGGACTTGAATCCAGCCCCCGCTCTTTTGTAGGGATGGGGATGCGCTGTGATACAGGCTCTTTTGGAGGCCTGGTTTCGTTACGCGAGCTCGGCTCCGAGGGCCTTGCAGGCCGCCTCGCCCTCATCGTCGGGCGCATCGTAGCAAATGACGGAGTCCACGACGTTGACGCCGGCCTCGTCGGCGTCGGCCTTCCAGTTGTCCATCCACTCGCCCTCGGCCCACGAATAGGAGCCAAAGAGGACGACCTTCTTGTCGTCGAGGGTCTCCTTGACCTCGTCCCACATAGGCTGAAACTCGTCATACTCAAGCTCCTCGGAGCCCATGGCGGGGCAGCCGAAGGCGAAGGCATCATATTCGGCGGCCTTGTCGGCAGAGAAGTCGGCGCAGGGGATGACCTCAGTCTCGGCCCCCGCGGACGTGGCGCTTTCGGCGACGAGGTTTGCCATGGCCTCGGTATTGCCCGTGCCGCTCCAGTAGACGACGGCGATCTTGCTCATGTTTTGTCCTTTCGGTCGTGCGGCGCTTGCCGCGGCTTGTACGTTCTATCGGGTTGCCTGGGCAAGTTGCGCCAGGCTGCAGCCCTGCTGATAGATAAAAGTGAAGTATTGGGTGCAGGCACGGTAGGCATCAAACGTCGCAAGCGCCTGCTCGACATTTGCGTAGACCTTCCAGGCCCCAAAGACCTTGTAGTTCTCGCCGCGCTGGACGATAAATTCGTGCACGTCGTCGTAGGGATATCCAAGGAAGTAGCCTATTTCGTGCGGAAACTCGCAGGTGCAGTCTTTGCTGCAGCTAGCTTGCTGGGGTAGTGCGCATCGAGTCTGGCTGCAGGCGCATTCCGCGACGTTATTGCTCGCGAGCGTGATGCGTGATGCCAAATGCACAAGGCATGCCGAAAGGTCTCTCGTGTCGTAGCCTTCCGAGGTGAGCGCCGTTTGGACGCGAGGGTCTGCGAAATAGGTGGTGAGGCTTTTGGCTCGGTACGCGTACACGAGCGCTCCGCAGGGCCGCCAGACCAAAACACTCAGGTGGATGCCGAGCGGGTCAAGCTCGCGATTGCACTGGGCGATAACGTTGAGCAGGCGTGCTCGGCGTTCTGCAATGGTTTCGGTTGTGGTCGAGCCGTCCCCGTGGGCGTAGGTGCCTGGATAGGTAAAGAGCGATGCCGGCTTGATGCCCGCGAGCGTGGGAGAGCAGTTGCGCACGACTGCCGCCTGAAACGTTGGGATGTCTATGGTTCGAGTCACGGCGCTCCTTACGGATCTAAACTGTTAGCCTAGGAAAACTTATACACGAAAGTAAGCCATGGTCAACAAAAAAGTTTGAAGAGGGAAACTAATTGACCGAACAGACATGATTTTGGGTTAAGATGGGGGCACCCCATGGGGGTATCTAGATAGTGCTACTTGAAAGGGGAGCGCATGAGTGACTTGCTCAACCCTGCGAATCTCATCGTGCTGGCCGTCATTGCCGTCGGCATGTTTTTTGGACTGCGTCGCATTGCCGCTTCGACACACGGGAAGAGTTGCTGCAGCGATGGTACGAGCGGCAAGAAGGCCAAAAAGGTTGTTGTGGTGGATACCGATGCGTCACACTATCCCTATAGCGATGAGCTGCTCATCGGCGGCATGAACTGTGACGGCTGCGCTCAGAACGTAGCCAATGCCCTCAATGCGCTGGATGGCGTGTGGGCAACGGTGACGTATGCGGACCACACGGCACGCGTGCGCTCTAAGCAGCCGGTTGATCGTGGTGTCCTCGAGACGGCCGTGAAAGACGCGGGCTACTACGTCATGACGCTGTAAGCGCCGCCCTGGATGCGCTTCCTTGGCTAGGCTCGTCCGCGCAGTTCGATGTCTTGGATGTCGTCGAAGTCGATGGCGATGTCTCGGAGCTTGAGGAGCTTGAAGGCGGGGAGCGCCTCGTCGAGGATGCCGGTGCGGCTGCGATAGCCGTATGTATCGTAATAGGTGACACGAACCAAGTCGCCACGTTTGAGACCCTCGAGCTTTTTAGAAAGTACGAGGGCTTTTTCTTCCGTGAGCTCACGTTTTGACTCGACGGTGATTTCCTGCTTGCGCACGAGTTCGTAGTATCCCGTGAGGGCGGCAAAGGGCATAAACTGTGCGGCGCGGTTGGCGCGCACGGCACCGTTGGCAGTGAGGTTGGGGTCGGCGGCGCGACGTCTGCCCTCGGGGTCCGCCAGGCGCTCGAAGGCGGTCGGCGGGCGCACGGGCTGCTGCTTGGGTTTAGGCACGATGTCCTCCAACTTGGCCGTTGCGTTCGCGCGCGGTGGCGCCGGCGGTAAAGCTTAATCCCTTGACGAGCGCGTTCTTGCCGTACTTGCCTTTCACGGCCAGGACGGCGCGCGCCAGGTCGCGCTCGCGCTCATCGGCCTCGATATCGCTGAACAGATCGATGGTGGCAAATTCCTCGGGCACAAGATTGCCAAATCCCAGGTTGATGCGCTTGACCGGTCGTTTGGGATCGACCGTTTGTGCCCAAAGGTCATCGAAATACCCCATGATTTTCTTAAACGAATTAGTGCGCTCGGGCAGCTTTCGCGAGGCGTTGGAGTGCGCAAAGAGTGCGGCATAGCCACCACGCGGTTTGCCGCCATGCTCTCCCACAAAGATGCCATCGATTGCCTGCGCTTCGCGCACCAGGCGACGCCTTTCGTCATCGCGCTGGACGGGCTTGGGAGCACGGGGCGCGAGCTCGGGGCCGTCGGTCGCTGCGGGCTCGATGCCCGAGGTACTCGAGCGCAAGTGTCCGCAGCCGTCTATATACTGCGCCGTGCCGCTGGCGTTGAGCCGGCGTATGTCGGCGCGCTCGCTCGCGTAGCCCACAAAGAGCGAGATGCTGTCGCAGACCACGTGCTTATCGACTAGATCCAACACGGCGTTGTCGACCATTTCGCGCAAGACGGTGTAGGCCTGCTCGTAGGCATAGCCCTTCGAGAGCACCTGTCCTGTGGTGGTCGAGGTCGCTTGCGGGCGATAGGCTTGGATATCGGCGATGGTTGTCGGCTCGCGCCCGAAGGCGTGGTCGATGAGATATTCGGCGTTGACGCCGAGTTCGTCGTAGAGCAGGTTCTCGTCGAGTGCGGCGACGCCCATCAGGTCGTAGACGCCGTATTTCTCGAGACGGGCCGCCACGCCGGGGCCGATACCCCAGATGTCGGTGATGGGGCGATGGGGCCAGATCTCCTTGCGAAAGGTCCCGTCGTCGAGTATGCCGATGCGGCTGGGTACGTGCTTGGCGGTAATGTCGAGCGCTACCTTGGCCTGGAATAGGTTGGGGCCGATGCCGACCGTCGCCGTGATGCCGGTGCGCGCCAAGACCTCGTCGCGCAGCGTGCAGGCGAACCTTTCCGCATCGGTGTGATAGAGGTCCAGATAGGGCGTCACGTCGATAAAGCATTCGTCGATGGAGTAGACGTGAATGTCTTGCGGACTCACGTATTCCAGATAGATGCCGTAGATTTGCGCCGACACCTCCATGTAGTGCTGCATGCGCGGTACGGCCTTGATGCAGTCGATGCCGTCGGGAATCTCGAACAGACGGCAGCGGTTGTGTATCCCGAGGTCCTTCATAGCCTGTGTGATGGCGAGGCAGATGGTCGTGCGCCCGCGCGATTCGTCGGCAACGACCAGGCATGTAGTGAGTGGGTCGAGTCCGCGGTCGACGCACTCGACACTGGCGTAAAACGTCTTGAGGTCGATGCAGATGTAGGTGTGCTGCTCGTGCGCCATCCGTGCCTCCCATCAAACACATGTTCTTATCGAATACCTGTTCGATAATACCCGCTCGTCCGGACATCGTCAAAACCTGTCAAAAAGGGACTGGTTTGTTTTGGTCGGTCATGAATCGGGTTTTAACGCAGCTCTAAAGAGTGCGAAACAGCTCGGAAAACCTCGCTTCGTAGCATGAGGCTAACGATTGATACCACCATAAAGCACGGAAGGGTTGTGGGGATAATGGTCAACTATGGGTTTGGTATGCCGACGCGCTTGGTTGCGGATGGGGATGTGGCTCGCTGGTGCGGGCGATTGGTTGCCCACTATGGCGGCACCAAGGCACTGGTCGTGCTGGGAGGCGACAAGCACACGCGTGATGAGCTCGTTTCGGCGGCGCTGGGCTCGCTTGATCGAGCTCTGCTCGAACGCGTGCTTTTTCGCTGCGGCTCGGTTGAAGGCGACGGGGGAGACGAGCTGATCGACGAGGCCGTGGCCCTGGCGACCGATGAGGGCGTGGACTTTGTCCTGGCGATCGGCGATGCCGATACGGCGGGCTTTGCGCGCGAACTCGCTCGTCGCATGGCCGTACTCGATGCCGGCGAAGACGGTTTTGCCCCTTATGGATGTATCGTCTCGGAGGGCAAAGTGCCTGCCGTCGTGGGGGCCGGCGAGGTTCCCGTTTTTGCCATCATCGCGCCCGAACTGCTGGAGGGCATCGGGTTTCCTCTGCGTGAGTTGCTCGGTAACGTCTGCGCTGCGGCCTAATATTTGGCATAAAGGGATAGGTTATTTTTGATTGGTAAAGCGTTTGACCTGCCAAATTAAACCTGTCCCTTTTTGGTCGGTTGCCGTTTGGGGGCCGATTGGCAACGCTCGCTGATTATAGTCTTGACCTGCGCTAGAATAGTGGCATCTGAATGTCCGGGCGCATGGAGGCGTGCGCCCGTATGCTGAGGAGGACTCTATGGCAACTGTTGCCGCACCTATCGATGCTACGTCGACTGCCGCTTGGAAGGCGCTCGAGGCCCATCAGGAGAAGCTCGAGGCCGAGGGTATCGACCTCAAGGCCTGGTTCGCCGCCGATGCCGAGCGCGTGAACAAGCTGAGCTTTGACGCCGGTGACCTGCACTTCGACCTGTCCAAGAACCTGGTGACTGATGAGACCGTCAAGCTGCTGTGCGATCTTGCCCGCGAGGTGAAGCTCGAGGAGCGCCGCGACGCCATGTTCTCCGGCGAGCACATCAACACCACCGAGGACCGCGCCGTCCTGCACACCGCGCTGCGCCGCCCGGCAAGCGAGAAGGGCCAGCTCATCGTCGACGGCCAGGACGTCGTCGCCGACGTGCACGAGGTTCTCGACCGCATGTATGCCTTCGCCGAGCGCGTGCGCTCCGGTGAGTGGAAGGGTGTTACCGGCAAGAAGATTGAGCACCTGGTGTCCATCGGCATCGGCGGCTCCGATCTGGGCCCGGTCATGGCCTACGAGGCCTTGCGTCCCTATGCCGACGCCGGTATCGATTGCCGCTATATCTCCAACATCGATCCCAACGACCAGGCCGAGAAGCTCAAGGGTCTGGATCCCGAGACCACGCTCGTGATTATCGTCTCCAAGACTTTCACCACGCTCGAGACCCTCACCAACGCTCGTGAGGTCAAGACCTGGATGCTCGAGCAGCTCAAGGCTCAGGGTGCCATCGACGGCTCCGATGAGCAGAACGCCGAGGCCGTGGCCAAGCACTTTGTCGCCGTTTCCACCGCACTCGAGAAGGTCGAGGCCTTCGGCATCGACCCCGCCAACGCTTTTGGTTTCTGGAACTGGGTCGGCGGCCGCTACTCTGTCGACTCCGCCGTGGGCCTGTCGCTGATCGTCGTGCTCGGCCCCGAGCGCTTCCAGCAGTTCCTTGAGGGCTTCCACGCCATCGACGAGTACTTCTGCAACACCCCGCTCGAGAACAACGCCGTCGCGCTGATGGGCCTGCTCAACGTCTGGTACGTCAACTTCTTCGGTTCCAAGAGCCACGCCGTGCTGCCGTACTGCCAGTATCTGCACCGCTTCCCGGCCTACCTGCAACAGCTCACCATGGAGTCCAACGGCAAGCACGTCCGCTGGGACGGCAGCGCTGTGACCTCCGATACCGGTGAGATCTTCTGGGGCGAGCCCGGTACCAACGGTCAGCACGCCTTCTACCAGCTGCTGCACCAGGGCACCGTGGTGGTCCCGGCCGACTTTATCGCTTTCGCCAACACTGCCAACCCCGCAACCGACAGCGGCCAGGACGTCCACGAGCTGTTCCTGGGCAACTTCCTGGCCCAGACCAAGGCGCTCGCCTTTGGTAAGACGGCCGACGAGGTTCGTGCCGAGGGCACGCCCGAGCGGATCGTCCCGGCCCGCTGCTTTGAGGGCAACCGTCCGACGACCTCGATCTTCGGCGACACGCTGACCCCGTTCGCACTCGGCGAGCTCATCGCCCTGTACGAGCACATCACGTTTGTCGAGGGCACGGTCTGGGGCATCGACTCCTACGACCAGTGGGGCGTCGAGCTGGGCAAGCAGCTTGCCAAGCAGATCACCCCGGCCTTCCACGACGACGCCGCCAAGGCCGAGCAGGACGCTTCGACCCAGGCGCTCATCGAGTTCTATCGCGCTCATCGCAAGTAGTCTTTACGGCTGAGTTGGCTTATGGCTGAAAGGGGCCCGTATCCGTTGGGATACGGGCCCCTTGCTATTTGGATAGGATGGAATGTATCGGGAGGCGCCTCGACGGGCATCGCAATCGTCGAAGGCGCGCCGTTCATGTTTGGGACAATATGACATTTTTCCCGTTGCAAACAGCGCCGCCGTGGGTGTTCTGTATGATGGCTCAGACAAGGTTGTTCAATGACAGGGAGGCATATATGGCAATCAAAGCCATCGCAATGGATATCGACGGTACGCTCACCAACGATCAAAAGGTCATCAGCCCGCGTACGCGCGAGAAGCTGCTCGCGACGCAGGAGTCGGGCATTAAGCTCATCTTGGCTTCGGGCCGTCCCGCATGGGGGTTGCACGCCTTGGCGCAGGAGCTCGACCTTCAAAACCATGACGGTCTGCTAGTTGCCTTTAATGGCGCGCATGTGGTCGACGCTCAGACCGATGAGGTCCTTTTTGACCAGGCCATGCCGGCTGACGAGCTGCACCGTCTGATTGATCATCTGCGCAATTTCGACGTGATCCCTATGATTTCGCTCGGTCGCGATTTGCACGTCGAGGACTCGTACCATTGCATGATCACGCTGCCTGACGGCTTGCAGAAGAATATCGTCAAGTATGAGCGCGATGCGTGCGATCTTAAGATTCGCGAGGTCGAGAGCTTGCATGAGGTCGTGGACACTTATCCCGTGGACAAGCTGCTGACGGCGGGTGATCCGACCTACCTGCAGGCGCATTACGAGGAGATGTATGCGCCCTTTACCCAGACGCTTTCGGGCATGTTTACGGCCGACTGGTACTTTGAGTACACGGCGCCCGGTATCGATAAGGCCCGTGCGCTCGAGGGTGCCCTGCCCAAGCTCGGCATCGATGCCAGTGAGGTCGTATCGTTTGGCGACGGCCAGAACGACAAGTCCATGATTGAGTGGGCCGGCACCGGTGTTGCCATGGGCAACGCCGTCGATGAGGTTAAGGCCGTGGCCCAGATGGTGACCGCCAACAACAACGAAGACGGTATCGCGGTAGCACTTGACCAACTGCTGGGTTAGAATCGCCGATAGTGTATGGTTCGGGCGTCCGCTTGCGGGCGCCCTTTTGTTAGGGAGGGTGCCGTGTCTGCATTTCCGTTCGACGCCGTTATCTTTGACATGGATGGCGTCATCGTCGATACCGAGTATTACTACCTGGGGGAGACCGCCGCGTTTGCCAAGGAGCTTGGGCTGAATCTAACCCAAGAGGAGCTAAACGGGCAGGTTGGCACCTCACATCAGTTCTTCCTGCATATGCTGGTCGATTGGTTTGAGCGCGCCGGTAGGGGGCATTTCACTGGCGAGGAAGCGTTGGCCCGTTGGGACGAGTGGGCGCATAAGCGCCCGCGCGACTATCAGGCTTTGATCAACCCGGGTGCCGTTGATACGATTCGAGAGCTGCCGCGCCGCGGCGTCCGTGTGGCGCTGGCGAGTTCGTCTCCCATGGTCAGCATCGAAGAGGTGCTCCATGCATGCGGACTGTCGGACGCCTTTGAGTACGTGGTGAGCGGCGAGCAGTTTAAGGAGAGTAAGCCCGAGCCCGACATCTACCTGCATGCGCTGGATCTGTTGGGGCTGCCTGCGGACCGTTGCTGCTGCGTTGAGGATTCGGTGCCTGGTATCACTGCCGGCAAACGCGCGGGGTTAACGGTGATTGCCAAGCGCGAGGAGCGGTTTGGCTTTAGCCAGGATGCCGCGGACAAGATCATCGACCAGCTGCCGGAACTGCTTGAGCTTTCTTAGGGGGTCTGTTGGAGGCTCTTTAGGGGTTCGTGGACAAAAAATGCCAAATATGAGTACTGTCACTAATTTAGTAACAGGGAAATTATGCTTTTAAGGCCCTGGTTGAGCGCCTGGGGGCGATTATAACCTGTTAAATATGGCTTTAGCCATGCTAAAACGCCTTGATAATGAACAGCTGTACATTATCAAGGCGTTCTTTTGTCACAATATAATGCTACTAGCTTTGCAGCAGTACTCATATTTGGCGTTTTTTGCCCACCGGGGTCAGTTGAAGTCAAATATGGAGTGCGAATTTCCTAAAACGGTTGATTCGACGCTCTCCTCGGCGCAGTTTTTAAGTTCGGCGATGTGCAGGGAGGCGCTTTTTAGCGATGTGATGAGCTGTCGCGCGCTTGCATCTGCTTGCGGTTCGGCTGGAGCGTCGGTTTCGAGCAGCAGACGGTCGAGTGGGATCTGTCGGGCGTATTCACGACCGCGCTTGGTAGCGAGCATCCGCTCGTTCACGGAAAAATAGCAGCCTGCGTTTCGCGCACGGTCGAACTCGTTCGAGGTGCCGCTAAACCAGTGGAAGATGATGGCGGGGGAGTTGGGGCTTGGGGTGAGTAATCCATATGACTCAAGGGCGTCCAGTACGGTTCCTGCCGAACGAACAGCGTGAATTGATATCACGCGCCCGGCAAGAGGATAGTGCACGAGTGCATTACAGAGCTGGTCGAGCGCCTGTGTTTGTAGCGGCTCGCTTCCGGCACAGCGCGCGGAAAAGTCGAGTCCGACCTCGCCGATAAAGCGCTCTTGTGCGGCGACCTTGCAAAGCAGATTGATTTCGGCGGCACCGCATCGTCCGTCGGCGAGCCACCAGGGATGGAGGCCGATGCCGGCAAAGATGTTTGAACGGCTACGGGCGCGCTTGTTGGCGCTTGCGAAGTCGCGCGGATCGACGCCGCAGTCAAAGAGACCCATGCCCAGCGCCGTCGCCTCGTCGGCAACGGCGTCCGGGCGAGCCATTAAATCGAGATGGCAGTGCGCGTCAAATAACTGCGGTGTCATTGCGGCACATCTCGTTAATCTAGGCGCTGGCCGTCGGCGCGCACGCGCTCGCACCCGCGCCCACTGATCTGGCGTATAACCTCGCCGGCGATCATCTGGCCCATGATGGGCGGCATAAAGCTCGCGGTTCCCAGCTCGGTGCGCTCGTGGATGTTGGAAGGGTCGCGGGGCTGGGTTTTAACCGATTCCTCGCAGCTAAACAGCACGTGCAGGCTCTTGATGCCGCGCTTTTTGCACTCTTTGCGCATGATGCGGCTCATGGGGTCGCGCACGGTGTCAAAGATATCGGCAAAACGCAAGCATTCGGGATGCAGCTTGTTGGCCCCGCCCATAGAGCTAACCAAACGAATGTCGTGATCTTGAGCATATTTGGCAATGGTGAGCTTGGCCGAGATGGTGTCGATGGCGTCGACGACGTAGTCGAGCTTGCCGCCCGTCTGCTCCAAAACGCTCGCGAAGAAATCATCGATGTTGTCGCTCAGCAGGTATTCGGTACGTTTGATAACGGTGGCGGCAGGATTGATATCGTGGATCATGGCTTCCATAACATCGACCTTGCGCTTGCCGATGGTGCTGTGAAAGGCGATGGCCTGGCGATTGATATTGCTGGGCGCGATGATGTCCTTGTCCAGAATTACAAAATGACCAATGCCGCCGCGGGCGAGTGCCTCGCAGCAGTTGGAGCCCACACCTCCGCAGCCGAGTACCAGCACCGTGGCATCGGCGAGCTTGTCGAGTGCCTCGCGGCCCATGATGATCTCGAGCTTGGCATCGCGCGTCTCGTTGGGAGTTGCGGCTGTGGTTTCGGTCATAGACATCCTCCGATGGGGAAGCGAATCGTGTTTTAGCTATCGCCATTATAGGTATTATCGCGATTCCATTTGAGCCCTAGGGGCTTGTTGAAATGAGGCAGTGATTCGCATAAGATGAAGCAGATGGCACCCGTTGCAGCGGGTTGGCCAACTCCCAAACACGTTTGTAGCGTGAGAAGTGGCCGTCTTCGCATTACGCGGGGGCGGCTATTTCATTCGACCTCCAATGTGGATGCCGAGCTCCACAGCCGCGATTACAAGCAACAACAACGTCAGGACATCGTTAATACTCATAGTCCATCTCCTTCTTGGGAAGAGGGAGCTGGCCCATCTGCTTCTGGACCCATTGTATCTAAAAACGAACGAATGTTCTATACATAACATTGCTATTAGATAATTAGACAAACATCTAAATATCGAGTATAGTGTGCACGTCGCGAGAGATAGCGAGAGGAGGTTCTATGCCGGGAGAAGGTTTTAAGGCGCTGGCGGATCCAACGCGGCGGCGCATTTTAGAACTGCTGCGCGAGGGCAATTGCACGGCGGGGGAGCTTGCCGAGCATTTCGATATCAGTAAGCCGTCGCTAAGCCATCACTTGGCGACGCTCAAAAATGCCGGGTTGGTGACCGACGAGCGCCATGGCCAAAACATCGTATACAGCTTAAACACCACCGTCATGCAGGATTTAATTGGCTGGTTTATGGGCTTTACAAACACTGAAGGTGATAAGGATGAATAACGAAAACAAGGGCATTCACCCCACGGGGGTATCGTCGCGCGTGTGGATTGCGCTGGTCGCTCTGTGCGTCGCCAATGTCGTAGCGCACCTCATGGTGATGCCGAGCTTGCCTGCGCAGATTCCCACGCACTGGGGCGCGAACGGCGCCGTCGACGGTTGGGGTCCTAGCTGGATGGCCTCCGCGCTCGGCGCGCTGCCTCTGGCGCTTCTCGCAATGTTCTGCGTGGTGCCGCGCATCGACCCCAAAGGCGAGGCATATCGAACCTCGGGCAAGTTCTATCAGGGCTTCGTAATCGCCTTCACCTTGTTCATGTGCGCCATAAGCTGGCTGGGAGAGCTTACGGTCTGGGGCGTGGTGCCGGCGGTCGGTTCGGTTAACGTGCTGATTTCCGGTGTTGTCGGTTTGCTGTTCATCGGCGTAGGCAACTACTTGCCGCGTGTGAAGCAGAACTATACGCTCGGTATCAAGACACCTTGGGCGCTTGCCGATCCCGAGAACTGGCGCCGTACGCAGCGTTTTGGCGGCGCCTGCTTTATGGTGCTGGGTATTGGCCTGATTGTGATGGGCGTGGCAGGCAGCGTGCTTTCGAGTGAAGTCGTCGCCGCGGTGATTGCGGTTCTGGCGTTTGGTTCGGTTGGAGCCGTCTACGTCTACTCGTATCTGTTGTGGCGCAAATCGCAGCGAGCCGCTCGTTAAGGTTGCGGAAAACTAGCGTACGCAGTTCATAGTATGTTCCGGGGGACTTTTCCCAGGTAGTATTAGGGGGTGTGGGCAACCATGCCCCTTTTTCGTTACGTTTCAGAGCTGGTTTCCTCATTTCGTTTCTACTAAAGCGAATCAAGAATAGGGAAACAGCAGGTAGAAAGGATAGAACAGGCAAATGGCAGAGTTTATCTACCAGATGTATCAGGCTCGCAAGGCCCATGGCGACAAGGTAATCCTTGACGACGTGACCCTGAGCTTCTACCCCGGTGCCAAGATCGGCGTCGTGGGTCCCAACGGCATGGGCAAGTCGACCCTGCTCAAGATCATGGCCGGCATCGAGGAGGTTTCCAACGGCGATGCCAGGCTCACCCCCGGCTACACCGTGGGTATCCTGCAACAGGAGCCGCCGCTCGACGACGACAAGACCGTCATCGAGAACGTGCGCATGGCGTTTGGCGACATGATTGCCAAGGTCGATCGCTTCAACAAGATCGGCGAGGAGATGTGCGACCCGGACTGCGACATGGACGCCCTCATGGCCGAGATGGGCAAGCTCCAGGACGAGATCGACGCCGCTGATGGCTGGGATATCGATTCCAAGCTCGGCCAGGCCATGGACGCCCTGCAGCTGCCCGATTCCGACATGCCGGTCAACGTGCTCTCCGGCGGCGAGCGCCGCCGCGTGGCCCTGTGCAAGCTGCTGCTCGAGGCTCCCGACCTGCTGCTGCTCGACGAGCCCACGAACCACCTGGACGCCGAGTCGATCCTGTGGCTCGAGCACTTCCTGCACAACTACCAGGGCGCGGTGCTTGCCGTCACACACGATCGCTACTTCCTGGATAACGTTGCCGAGTGGATTTGCGAGGTCGACCGCGGCCACCTTTATCCCTACAAGGGCAACTACTCCACGTATCTGGAGACCAAGGCCGCCCGTATCGAGGCGCAGGGCAACCGTGACGCCAAGCTCGCCAAGCGCATGGAGGCCGAGCTCGAGTGGGTACGCAGCTCGCCCAAGGCTCGCCAGGCAAAGAACAAGGCCCGTCTGGCTCGCTACGAGGAGATGGAGGCCGAGGCCCGCGCAAGCCAGAAGCTCGACTGGACCGACATCCGCATCCCTGTGGGCCCGCGTTTGGGCAACAAGGTGCTCGAGGCCCATCACCTGCACAAAGAGTTCGATGGCCGCGTGCTCATCGACGACCTTTCGTTCACCTTGCCGCGCAACGGCATCGTGGGCGTCATCGGTCCCAACGGCGTGGGCAAGACTACGCTCTTCAAGACGATTGTGGGTCTGGAGCCGCTGACTTCGGGCGAGCTCGAGGTGGGCGAGACCGTCAAGATCTCCTATGTCGATCAGAACCGTTCCGGCATCGATCCCGACAAGAACCTGTGGGAGGTCGTCTCGGATGGCCTGGACCACATGATGGTCGGCGAGACCGAGGTTCCGAGCCGTGCTTATGTGGCGAGCTTTGGCTTTAAGGGCCAGGACCAGCAGAAGCGCGCTGGCGTACTTTCCGGTGGCGAGCGCAACCGTCTGAACCTGGCGCTCACGCTCAAGCAGGGCGGCAACCTGCTGCTCCTCGACGAGCCCACGAACGACCTCGACGTCGAGACGCTGTCCTCGCTCGAAGCGGCGCTGCTCGAGTTCCCGGGCTGCTCGGTGGTCATTAGCCACGACCGCATGTTCCTGGACCGCGTCGCCACGCACATTCTGGCGTGGGAGGGCACCGACGAGAATCCGGGCAACTGGTATTGGTTCGAGGGCAACTTCGAGGCCTACCAGGCCAACCGCATCGAGCGCCTGGGCGAGGACGCAGCCCAGCCGCATCGTATTCACCGCAAGCTCACGCGCGACTAGTCGAGCTCAGGTGGCCTAACGAGAATGGGACGATAACCTTGAGGGTTATCGTCCCTTTTTGTTACTTGGTAGAAGGCTCGACTTTATCGATGGTCCAGGCGGCTCCGAGACCGCCGGTGGTGTTGCGGCGAATGCGTACGGTGACTTCGTGGCGTTTGCCGGCCTGTGTGTAGCGCAGGGGGAAGCTCGCGCGGTTACGGCCGGCCTCGATGGTACCGCGCTCGCGAGCGATCCAGTAGTACTCGCCGACGATGCCGAGGGTGTCAGCGCCGTAGGGGAGATAAGTCGACAGCTGGTGCAGCAGCGGGCTAGGGCAGAAGACCTCGGTCGCGAAATCGATGGGGAAGTCCCCGGGGATGGTCGGTGCTGCGGGAGCGGGGGCCGGTGCTGAATTGGGGACCGGAGTCGGTGCAGGTGTGGGAGCCTGGTCACAGGCGGGTGCGGATGCGGACTCAATGACAGGTGCAGACTCAGATGCCGCTTCTGGCTTAGCTATGGAATCTGTCGGTTCCACGGAGATGGACGTGTCTTCGGTCCCGGTTTTGGCATCGGCCTGCGGAGTGTCCTCTGCCTCGACGTTCGGCTTGGCCTCGACCGGCGTGGATACCATGGTGGTGATGCCGGCGTTGGCGTTCTCGGGGTCGTAGACAACCGTGAGCGAGATGGCAGGCTGGGGCGCCTCGGGCTCCGGTGTTGCCTCGGCAGCATCTTGATCCGCGAGCTCGTCGGACTGATTGTCCTCGGTGTTGTCGCCAAAGACATCGTGGTTCTGGAACACGGGCGCCTCGGGCTGGCCAGCCGCCTCTTCGGTTGTCGACTTGGATGCCTCGTTGAGCTCCGCAGCGGCTTCCTGCTCAGTCATGACTTCGGGATCGGTCATGTCGGCGAGTTCGGTTTCGACCTCTGTTGTTACCTCAAGAACAACTTCGACCTCTGCCTCGGGCTCCGGCACGGCTTCAGTCACGGCTTCGGGCTCGGGACGCTTAACGTGCTTAGGGCGCACGGCCTTGAGGTCCTTCTCGACGCGCTTCTTCTTTTTGTACGACTGCTTGGCGCCCTTGGCGGTCTTGGGCTTGTCCTCGCCCTTGGCAAGTGCGGCATCCCATGCCTCGTTGGCGATGACCGTGGCATACAGGCGACCGCCCTTAAAGACAGTCAGCTTAATGCAGTCGTCGAGCTCTTCGAGCAACTCGCGCGTGGACTCGAAGCCCAGGTCATAAGCAGTCATGTCGCCAGCGGCGAGCGCCTCTTCGACCTGCGTCATAAACGTTTGCTTGCCGCATCCAATCGCATCGCGCAGCAGGCGATACAGATAGATGTGGTTGCCCAGTGAAAGCGTGGGCCTAACTATTGTCTTGCTCATGGCAAATCTCCTCTTTACACATGTAAAGCATCTTACCATCGCATGGCGCTCGCCATGGCGGCGCCCAAGGCAAACGGGCGCGAACCGCTGTCGATTCGCGCCCGTTATACAGGTCGGTTATCTATGAGAGGCAAATGTGCTTAGTTGCCCGATGCCGTGCCTTGGCTCGAGTTGTCAGATGCCGTACCGGACGCGGTTCCGCTCGAGCTGTTCGAGCTGTTGGTGCTGCTGCTGTCTGCTGTGCCCGTTCCCGAAGTGCTGTCGCTCGTCTGGCCGCCCGTGCTCGGCTGCGAACCGTCAGTCGTTTGGCTTGAGTCAGTCGTGCCGGATTGCGTGCCGCTGTTGTTCGCAGAGGAATCGACGCCCTGCGATTGGTTTTGGGTGTTCGAGGACGAATTGGCAGAGGTAGAACTGTCTTGCGTATCGTCCGTCTGTGCCTGCTGATCCTGCGACTGGGTGTTGCCATTTGCATCGCTCTCGGTCGTGCGCGACGACAGGATTGGCTCGGGACGCTCGCCCAGGCCCTCACCGGCAGTGGTGATAAGGATGGCGCCGGCGCAGGCGATGACCGCGACGATGGCGATAGCGATCGAGAAGACGATGACCTTCTTTTGCGTCTGGCTGCGCTCAGCCGCCGCCTTGGCGCGCAGGCTGTTGGGAGCGACGCGCGCCGTGGTCGCGCGTCCCGCAACCTGGCGCATCTCCTGCGTGGTTGCGGCGCCACCTAGGTGTTCCTCGACATTGGGCTCAACGGGCTCGTAGGCGCCGGTAGGGTAGTCGACGGCGGCATGCGTGCCCTTGATTGCTTCGGCGCTGGCGGAGATAAAGTGGCGATAGACCTGCGAGGACACAACGGTGATGACCGAGCTCACAGCGGCACCAATCACCGAGCCGGCAATGCCGATCTTTGAAGCAAGCGCCACGCTCGTGGCGGCAGCTGCGGCGCCGGCGATGATCTGGGGAATGGAAATGTCGTCGAACAGGCCCTTTTTGGGCGCGATGGCCATGGTCTGTCCGATGGAATGGTTTTCGTGAACGCCGTTGTTCAGTGCGGCGGGAGTCATGACGCGTGTACGCGGCGCGTCGGTGTACTTGGTTGTCATACGGGGTCCTCCCGGTGTAAATCTGCTTCGTTTCGTGTAGCCATCAGGGTACCCACCAGATGTGAATCGTACGTGACATTTAACAGATACCATCAACTCATCAAGGGGGCCTGCTGCCTTTGGTGCAATAGCTTGATGCTAAACTTGATTTATGTTTGCGAGGTGGTTTACGTGATGTACCCGTATATGACATTCGAAGATGGAACCGAGGTCATTCATTCTGACCTGATTACAGATGGCGATATCGAAAAGGTTATCGTGCATTTTGAGCGACCGACGGCAGAGGGCTTCGACTCCGCTCGTTGTGAGTTGCCTTCCTGTTCGTGGACTGACTGGGAAGGGCATTTTACTCAGAGTGAAAAACGAGCTTTCGAAGAGTGTCTGAGCAAATAATTTAGATTAGTTCGAGTTTAGTTTGAATAAAGAAGCTGAATGCGATGACCTAAAGCGTATGCATTTTTAGTATTAGATGCGCATGAAATGGAGGATGTGAATGGATGAGCTAATAGACTTTAAAAAACGATTTCTCAAGAATGGCGAGCTGGTTTCAATTCCAAAAAAGGAAAGCTATAAAAGAATCATGCTGCTATGGGCTGTCTCTTTCTTTGAATTAAATACAAGTTATACGGAGCTTCAGGTTAATCGTGTGCTGTCACAGCTCTATCCTGATTATGCCGTGTTGAGGCGGTACTTGGTTGATTATGGATTCCTATTAAGGGATGAACGAGGCCTGAAATACGAGGTTAATCGTGATGTTCACGGTATTGAGAGCTAGCCGTCCGGTTCGGGTCCTATATATTGCTAGAGGGATAAGCGAAATAGGCAATTGGTGTGCGAATATTGCTTTGCCAATGCTGATTTACGAGGTAACTCACGATGTTTCTGCAACTGCTTTGATGGTCTGCTGCAGATTTGCCCCCTCTCTGTTTTCAGTTGCGCTCGCGCAGCTGCCTCAGAAGATGGGTATCGGGACACTGCAGGCCATGAGATTGGCAGACTTAATTCGCGCGGGATTATTCGTTTGCTATATTTTTGTTGATAGTAAATGGAGTATGTTTGCTATTACGTGCGCGGTATCGCTTTGCCGAACGGTAGAAATGCCCTGCTTTTACTCGTTGTTAAGAGCCAATACGAATAGTATCAATCGCGACGTAATTAATAATTCGTTTGGGTTCCTGCAGAATTTGATGATGGTTCTGGGGCCAGTTGCCGGCGGTTTTGTTGTCGCTCAATTTGGGGCGGAGGCTGTTCTTGCATTAGACGCGCTTTCTTTTGCCGCGTCGTTCTGGTTGCTGCGAGATATTCCGTCGGTTATCGAGGTTAATGATAAAGAGGGAATAAGCAAAAATGAAAAAAACAGGACTGCATTTAGTGATCTTAGCGCGAAGCACTTGGCAATTGGCTTCCTATTAATCGATATTTCTAGTGGCGTGGCATTCGGCTCTCTGAATTCTCTTTTGCCAGCTATAGCGCAATTGCAATTTGACTCGTCATCGATACAATACGGATTCCTTCAGAGTAGTCTTACAATCGGACTGTTGTTCGGAAATACAATATATGGTCGTTTAATCAGTGGTTCCGATTGCGTTAAATCATATTGTTTTGTGACGTATCTTGCGCTCGGTGCGTATCTGGCGTTTGGCTATCGCTATGCGTCTGGGATATCGTTCATTTTCCTTTTTATCGTCGGTGCCGGAAACGCCATTCAAGATGTGCTTCTCATAACATCGCTGCAGGATTTGGCGAGAGACGGATCTGAATCGATAAGCCTGTTTTCAATTAGGGAGTCTTTGCAATCGGTTGCTGTTGTTATTTCAACACTTCTTGTTTCGCTGTTCACGAGCATCGCGATGTTCTCAATTCTCGTTACAGGACTTGGTGTATTTTCAATTATGATGGTAGTTGTGTTTCAATTGAATTATTTGCGAAAGATGTGACGGTGATATGCCTAAAACGCTTTTAGTATTTCCCCCAGGATGGAGTCCAGTGGGGCCGTATCTTGCCTTGCCTATTTTGAAGTCATATCTTCAAGAGGTTGAACAATACAAAGTTGACATTGTTGACTTAAACGTGGAATTTTACGATGACCTCCTATCTTTTAGACATGTCGAAGAGTGCTGTAAAAGGTATCGGGAATCAAAGGATTCGTTTAGTTCGAATGTTCAATTAACAATCGAGTTGATACAAAAGTCGGCACTTAATGTTGACGAGGCAAAAGATATTTTCAGATCGAAGAGATACTTTAATCTAAAAGAAAGACAATATGCTGAAAACATTTTTAGAAATGCACTCTATATCATAAATCACGTCTCATATGGAGTTAAATACACGTTCAACTCCATAGATCTGCCCTATGATTATTATTCGACACCAGAAATAATGAAATCGCTTGCGGATACCTTGCATAATCCGTTTATTTCCTTCTATGAAACTGCCTTTCTTAAGCGTATTCAGAGGGAAAAAATCGAGTTTATTGGGATTTCGGTGAGCGGCTGTTTCCAATTGATTTCTGCAGTTACGTTAGCGAAACTGATTAAAGAAGAATGTCCATCTGTTAAACACGTCTCATTGGGCGGCAATTACATTACTCGTTTAGCAGATGACTGCATGAAAGAATGGCTTCCCTTTTTTGAATACATTGATTCGATAATGATGTATGACGGCGAAGAGCCGCTTGCACGTCTTCTTGAGGCTCTTGACTCTGGTGATGACAATCTCGACTGTGTTCCAAACCTTTGCCATGCTAAAGGTGGAAAGATATATAAAAACCATCGGATTGAGCAAACATTTATCAACGATACAGTTCCCGATTTCGATGGCTTCGCCCTTTCTAAATACTTCATGCCTGAGTTAATATTGCCGGTTTATTCCTCTAGGCAGTGTTTTAATCATTGCGCCTTCTGCACCATTCCCGGTGCTACCGGTGGCTGTTACCGAAAGATGCCTATATCGAGAGTATTTGAAATAATGTGTCGGTTAAATGAAAAATACGGCACGAGAGTTTTCTCTTTTGTGGATGAAACATTCGAAGGCAAAAGAATGGAGCAACTCGCGGATGAAATAAATGCATCGGGAAAAACGTTTTTCTGGCATGGAGAAACGAGGTTCTCTCCAACCCTAAGTACAGAAGTTTTTAACAAGATATACCAAAGTGGATGTAGGCAGATTCAGTTTGGCCTCGAGTCATACAACCAAAGAGTTCTTGATCTAATGAAGAAGAACACGAGAGTTGATTGGATTGATCGCAATATCCATGATTGTCTCAATGCGGGTATTCCTGTTCACCTATTTTTTATGATTGGCTTTCCGACCGAAACTAAAGAAGAGGCTCTGAACACCTTAGCTTATACAGAGAATGTTTTGAATTATTCAAAACAGGTATGTGGTGTTCCATATTCCACGAGAGGATTTACGAATTTTGGTCTCGTTATGGGGTCGGATGTTTGGTATCATCCCGATAAGTATGGTGTCTCTGTAATGCCGAAGTCCCAATATGAGGATTTGCGCCTCGAAGTGGATTATGTTTCAGGCACTGGTTTAACTTTAAATGAAGCAAAATCCTTATCTGATGAGCATCATATTGATTTTTATATGCAAGAGGTCATAAACGGTAGCGACACAATTGACTTGCCCCAGCGGCTTCATATTTCAGAGGTGACCTGGATCCTAGATTCTATTCACGCTGTCAGGTATAAGGGACATTTGACCAAAGTAAAGCGACGGCTAACTAGCCTGAATCCAGCTGATCGAATCTGGCTGGATTCCAAGACCTCTGTCGTGCTCGTTGAGCCATTTGCCTACTTCTATAATTCTGAATACCATCATGTCTATGCTGTTTCCCAGTTGGTATACCTTAAGTTGGCCCGTTTATTGGAGGCCGATTGTAGCATTTCTCTTATTCTTGATCAGGGCGACCTCGAGCTGACAAGGGCGATAGAAGAACTGTTGCATTATGGATTGCTGAATACAAATATCGATGCCGATTATGTAATGCACGATAATGGTTTTCAATTGGTTAAAAGTTCGTTTGTTAAAGAAGTCGGACGCTCAAAAGAGGGGTTAAGAGTACTGCTGAGTTGTGCCACCCATAGAATGTGTGCGGTTAATGATTTTTCGTTCGCTTTGCTTTCGTTGTTTGAAAAGCCGATTACTAAGAACGAGGTGCGCGACATTTTGAAAAAAGAGGGACTATCGACAAACGAGGAGCAATTAAACAAGTTGGTTGATAATTGCATGAAAGCAGATATACTACAATTGATTAGATAGAGGAGGTTTCTGCATGGACGTTATTAACAAAGATCTCTTGGAGCAACTGAAAGAGTCTCAGGAAGAGGGCGTCGTGGTAGAAGTGTTCGACTTTGAGGACTACATGGATAAATTCTGCCATTAGTTTCGGAATTAACTTGCCTCGCTTAAAGGAGAAGTCGATTATCGATTTCTCCTTTTTTAATTAAAGATATTTTTGGAATACATGCTCTTAGCACAGGTTGGCGTCTCAGTAAACTGGGAGGTTGCTTTGGCTAGTTAGAGATATGTGAACGTCCGTTAGACTGAATCTCAGGGTAGAAGGGGCCTCCAGTGTCCAGATCAACAAGGCAATGCTGCGTTTCGGCTAATAAGAACGATGGCTTTTTGCGTGTGGCGGCGGCGTCGCCGCGGATTCGCGTGGCCGATGTCGAGGGCAATGCCGAGGTTGCACTGGTGGCTGTTCGCGATGCTGCCGAGCGTGGCGTTCGCGCGCTGGTGCTGCCCGAGCTTAACCTGACCGGCTATACCGCGGCCGATCTGTTCCATAACCGCACACTGCTGCATGCCTGCGAGGCTGCTCTGGTGCATATCCTCGACGAGACTCGTGAGCTGCCGATTGTCTTTACCATTGGTCTTCCCGTTGCGGTTGCCGAGAATATCTACAACTGTGTCGCTGTGTGCTGCGCGGGCGAGCTTTTGGGCCTCACGGCCAAGAAGTATTTGCCCAACTATGGCGAGTTCTATGAGCGCCGTTGGTTTGCTCCGGCACCTACCGATCCCGTTTGGCTTGAATTTGCCGGTCAGGGTCCGGTCCCGTTGGGCTCGGGGCTTGTCTACCGTTGCTGTGATGAGGGCACCGAGGACCTGGTGCTGGGCGTTGAGGTCTGCGAGGACCTGTGGGTGCCGGCGCCTCCTTCGACCGAGATGGCGCTTGCCGGTGCGACGGTGATTCTCAACCCGTCGGCCTCGGACGAGATCATCGGCAAAGCGGATTACCGCCGCAGCCTCATCTCCAACCAGAGCGCACGCCTGTACTGCGCCTATGCCTACGCAGACGCGAGCGAGGGCGAGTCCACGACCGACATGGTCTTTGCGGGCGAGAACCTTATCTACGAAAACGGCTCCAAGCTCGCCGCGACCAAACTGCTTACCTGCGATATGGCCATCGCCGATGTCGATCTTGACCGCCTGGTTGCCGAGCGCCGTCGCTCGACGACGTGGGCGCGCGCGGACGATGCGCCGGAGGCCACGACCGTTGAGTTTTCTTTTGAGGGCGTGCTGGCCAAAGAGCCTGTCCTGCGCGATGCCTGCGATATCGACCGTGTTTTCCCTCGCGCGCCTTTTGTGCCGGCCGACCACGGTGATCTGGCCGAGCGCTGCGAGACCATCCTCGACCTGCAGACCGCCGGCCTCAAGACCCGCCTTGCCCATACGGGTACCAAGGCGGCTGTCATCGGTCTTTCGGGCGGCCTGGACTCCACGTTGGCACTGCTTGTGACCGTGCGCGCCTTTGATGCGCTGGGGCTGCCGCGCACCGGTATCACGGCCGTGTCCATGCCCGGCTTTGGCACGACGCATCGCACCAAGTCGAATGCCGAGTCGCTCGCTCGCGACCTTGGCGTGAGCTTCCGCGAGGTTTCGATTCACGCGGCCGTGGAGCAGCACTTTAGGGACATTGAGCACGATCCGGCCGTGCAGGACGTGACCTACGAGAACAGCCAGGCCCGCGAGCGTACGCAGATCCTGATGGACCTGGCCAACCAGGCTGGCGGTTTTGTCATCGGCACGGGCGACCTGTCGGAGCTGGCGCTCGGCTGGGCTACGTACAACGGCGACCATATGAGCATGTACGCCGTCAACTCGAGCGTTCCCAAGACGCTCGTGCGCCATCTGGTGCGCTATGCGGCCGATGTCTTTGGCGGGCGCATCGCCAAGGTGCTGCTCGATATCCTCGATACGCCGGTGTCTCCCGAACTTCTGCCGCCCACGGGCGACGGCGAGATTGCGCAGAAGACCGAGGATTTGGTGGGCCCGTACGAGCTGCACGACTACTTCCTCTACTACCTGCTGCGTTTTGGCTTTGAGCCCGGCAAGATCTACCGCATGGCGCTCAAGAGCTTTGAGGGTGTCTACGATGCCAAGACCGTCCACACGTGGCTGCGTACGTTCTACCGTCGCTTCTTTGCCCAGCAGTTTAAGCGCAGCTGCCTGCCCGATGGTCCCAAGGTGGGCTCGGTGACGCTCAGCCCGCGCGGCGATTGGCGTATGCCGAGTGACGCCAGCTCGCATCTGTGGCTTGCGCAGATCGACGCACTCAATCCAATTGACTAAGGTTGGCTAAATTGAACCAATACGGGGTTTGCAAGCGTTACACTTTTGCAATCTGATGGCCCGTATCGCGCGGCGCTCTTGTCGGAGCGCCGCGTTTTTTATATCGAAAGGTGGCACCATGCAGGCATCGCAGCGTCTCGACCGCTTTGGCGCGGAGGTCTTCGCCTCGCTCAACAACAAGCTGCTCACGCTGAAGGCTCAGGGTAAGACCATTTACAACATGAGCGTGGGAACGCCCGACTTTAAGCCGTACGACCACGTGGTCGAGGCGCTCACGCAAGCGGCCCAGGACCCCGAGATGTGGAAGTATGCCCTGCGCGACCTGCCCGAACTCAAGCAAGCCGTGTGCGATTACTATGAGCGCCGCTTTGGCGTTTTGGGCATTACGCCGTCTATGGTGCAGTCGTGCAACGGCACGCAGGAGGGCGTGGGCCACTTGGGTCTGGCCCTGCTCGATCCGGGCGACACCATCCTGGTGCCCGATCCGTGCTACCCGGTCTTTGAGGCGGGTGCCAAGATCGCCGATGCCAAGCTCGAATACTATCCGCTGGTGGCGGAGCACAATTACCTGCCCTATGTGGCGGGTATCGATCCCGAGGTGGCCGATCGTGCCAAGTATATGATCGTGTCGCTGCCCGCGAACCCGGTCGGCTCGGTGGGCACTCCCGAGGTCTACGAGGAGATTATCGCTTTCGCCCGCGAGCACGACCTGCTCATCGTCCATGACAACGCGTACTCCGACATCGTGTTCGACGGCGAGCCGGGCGGCAGCTTCTTGCAGTATCCCGGCGCGCTCGAGGTGGGCGTTGAGTTCTTCTCGCTCTCCAAGTCGTTTAACGTCACCGGTGCGCGTATCGGCTTTTTGGTCGGCCGCGAGGATGTGGTCTCTGCCTTTGCCAAGCTGCGCGGCCAGATCGACTTCGGTATGTTCTTCCCGATTCAGAAGGCCGCCATCGCCTGCCTGAACGGTCCGCGCGATGAGGTCGAGGCGCAGCGTCTGAAGTACCAGGAGCGCCGCGATGCCCTGTGCGACGGTCTTGAGGGCTTGGGCTGGGAGCGTCCCAACGCGCATGGCTCTATGTTTGTGTGGGCCAAGCTTCCCGGTGGTCGCACCGATTCCATGGCGTTTTGCGAGGAGCTTATGGAGAAGGCCGGCGTTGTGGTGACGCCGGGCGCGAGCTTTGGTCCTTCGGGTGAGGGGCATGTGCGCATGGCGCTGGTCCTGCCGCCCGATCAGATCGCTTTGGCTGTCGAGGCCATTCGCGAGGCGGGCCTGTATTAGAAAGCTATTCCGCTCGTCAATAGCTCGAAACCGATTTCGTGCAGTTATTTTACGAATCCTGCAAACAATTTCGGTAAACGGTCGATTTTTGGCTGCGAATAGGAGCATAATCAAAGTCCCGATTGGATGTATTGGGATTACGGCAAGCCGCTCGGGTCGTTCCCGGGCGGCTTGTTTGTGGAGAGAGATGGGAGTTTCTAATGGTTAACGAGAAGAAGGTTGCTATTGTCGGCTGCGGTTTCGTTGGTTCGTCTTCGGCGTTCGCGCTGATGCAGAGTGGTCTGTTCTCCGAGATGGTCCTCATCGACGTGGACAAGAACCGCGCCGAGGGTGAGGCCCTGGATATCGCGCACGGCATGACGTTTGCCGAGCCGATGAAGATCTACGCCGGCGATTATTCCGATGTCGCCGACGCCGCCATGATCGTCGTCACCGCTGGCGCTGCCCAGAAGCCCGGTGAGACTCGCCTGGACCTGGTCAACAAGAACGTCAACATCTTTAAGTCCATCATTCCCGAAATTAAGAAGTCTGGCTTCGACGGCATTCTGCTCATTGTCTCCAACCCGGTCGATGTTCTGACCTATGCCGCCATCAAGATGTCCGGCCTGCCCGAGGGCCATGTCATCGGCTCCGGCACCGTGCTCGACACTGGCCGTCTGCAGCAGATGCTTGGTGCCCACGTCGAGGTTGACCCGCGCGATGTCCAGGCCTATGTCATGGGTGAGCACGGCGACTCTGAGTTTGTCGCTTGGTCCAGCGCCCAGGTTGCCGGCGTGCCGCTGAACACTTTCTGCGAGCTTCACGGTCATCTGGAGCATGAGGCTGCCGAGAAGCGCATCGCCGAGGACGTCAAGAACTCCGCCTACACCATCATCGAGAAGAAGCACGCCACCTACTATGGCGTCGCCATGGCCGTCAAGCGCATCTGCACCGCCGTCATGCGCGATGAGCAGACCGTTCTGCCCGTCTCCTCGCTCATGGTGGGCGAGTATGGCCTGTCCGATCTTGCCATCTCCATGCCGACGGTCGTTGGCCGCGACGGCGTCGTCTGTCGCGTCCCCGTGCCGCTGAACGATGACGAGCAGCATGAGCTCACCGCCTCCGCCAAGGCCCTCAAGGACATCATCGACAGCGTCGACTTCTCCTGCTAAATCAAGCTCGCTAGAGCGAAAAGCTACAATGAAGGCGTCCGGGTCCACACGGCCCGGGCGCCTTTTTGGTGCAAAGTAACCTGACCCCAATGCACCATAGTTGCCCCAATGCACCATAGTCGATGGGAGGGCCATGTCGGATTCGCCTAATTTTTTAACCTATGCCCAGACGGCGTTTGATCCGTTTGAGGAGAGGCCGTTCTGCGCGGTGGATAGCCTCGTCTTTGCGTGGTTGTCCTATTTGCGTTTGCCGGGTGATATGGCGGAGCTGACGAACTGGCAGGGCCTAGACGTACGCGAGCTGCTGCGTGCCGAGTGCTACCGGGACATGATTGACGACTTGTGGGACCCGGAGGGGAGCAAGGCCTTGCTGGAGGCCGTGGCAGCAAGTCCTCGCTACCGTGGCGTGCACGTTTGCGGCTATCGTGCCGTGAGCGATGTGGTGGCGACAGAGCAGTTTGCAGCCATGGCGTTCCGGTTTCCGGCGGGGTTTAGCTATCTTTCCTTCCGGGGGACCGACAGCACGATTGTGGGCTGGAAAGAGGACTTTAACATGGCGTTCCGGTATCCTGTGCCGGCCCAGGAATCCGCGGCGCGTTATGTGGACGAGGCGGCGGATGCGATTGACGGGCCGCTTTTGTGCGGAGGTCATTCCAAGGGTGGAAACCTTGCGGTGTACGGTGCGGCGATGTGCTCCGATGTCGCCCGTGCGCGAATCGAACAGGCGTATTCCCATGATGGTCCGGGTTTCGTCGAGGAGTTTCTGAACGGCAACGCCTTTGCCGATCTTTCCGGTCGAATCGACAAGACGCTACCTCGGTCGTCGATCTTTGGCATGATGTTCGAGACGCAGGAGGACTATGCCATCGTTGAGAGCACCGAGTTCAGCCTGCTGCAGCACAATCCCTTTAGCTGGGTGGTTGATGGTCGCGACTTCGTGTACTGTGAGCGCCTGTCTGCCGGTGCTCGATACGTTGATGGCTCCATTCGCGAGATGCTGCTTGCAGTTTCGCCTAGCGAGCGCGAGCGTTTTGTAGATGCGTTGTTCTCCGTGTTTGAGGCTACGGGTGCTGAGCGGTTTGCGGATATCGCTGGGAATCTGCGCGAGAGCCTGCCCGTGATGCTCCAGGCTGCGCAAGGGTTTGACAAGGATACGCGACGCTTTGTCTCGCAGACCATCGTGGCAATTCTTAAGTGTGCGCTGCTGCCCAAACGTCCCGAGTTCAGCGTGCCTTCTAGTGGTAAGAGCCTGGCAGAACAGCTCGAGGTATGGCAGTCCGAGCTCCTGCGCTAGCCATTGGTGCAAAGCAACCTGTCCCCGATGCACCAATCTTCGATGCGCCTGGGGCGGGCTCGACCGCTATACTGGTTCGTGCTCAATTCAATCTAGAACGGAATGCCGTATATGAAAATCAATCATGCGATTCTGCATATCCTGGACTTTGACTCTGCCGTCAACGTTATGAGCCAGCGCGAGCTCGATATCGAGAGCCGTACCGTGCGCAACTTCGTGACCACGCATCTGCGCCGCGCACGTACCTCGGCCGACAATAAACGCGCCGCGTTTGCCGAGAACTCTGCGTTTGGCGGCGAGCTCAAGGGCTATTTCTTTGGCGAGCGCGAGTTCGTAGACCTGTCGCAGCAGATTGCGGAGTTCATTTCCTCCGAGCTTACCAAGGCCGAAAAAGCCGAGTCCACCGATGTGCTCGTGGCCGACTTTGACGACGATGAGGATGCCCGCTGGTTTGCCGTGATGCTGCTGGGCTCCAAGCAGGCCTTTATGCACGAGGTGGGCCGCGAGGAGGGCGAGGTACGCAACGACATCGCGCGCCACTATGCTATCCTGCCGAATCCTTCCCAAAAGGTGCCAAGCTATGCCATCGTGCGTGCGAGCACCATGGAGATCGGCTATGTGGACAAGAAGCGCAAGATTGCCGGCGAAGACCGCATGCTCATTCCCGACGGTCTGCTGCAGTGCGATACGGGCGTGTCGGGCAAGGAGGTCATCGACACCGTGACGCGCGTGGTCGAGGAAGTCGCCGAGGAGCACGGTGCCAATACGGCCGTAGCGCTCGCTAAGGTTAAGGCTGCCGTTGCCGAGAAGGTTGAGGATGACGAGGAGCTGCCGCCCTGGGATATCGTCGATGAGGTCTTTGAGGACGAGCCGGTCATCAAGGAGAGCGTACGCGCGGCGCTGACCGAAGAGAAGGTGCCCGAGCGTGTGCCCGTGGAGCGCAAGCAGGTCGAGCGTGCGGCCGTGCGCAACCACAAGATTCGTACCGATACGGGCATCGAGATCAGCTTTCCGGCCGAGATGGGCTCGAACTCCGAGTACATCGAGTTCGTCAACGAACCCAACGGCCTCATCTCCATCGAGCTCAAGAATATCGGGTCAATTGAGAATCGATAAGGGATCGAGCGGATTGACCGTAACGAAAAGGCCGAAGCCCTTTGGGACTTCGGCCTTTTCGTCATAACCGCGTAACTATTAAAGTTGACGTAGTCCTTCCTCGAGACCGGTCTTGCTGTCGGTCTGGGCGTCGCGCATCTTGATGACGCGGGCGGGGACACCGGCCACGACGGCGCCGGCGGGGACGTCCTCGACGCACACGGCGCCGGCGGCGACAACAGCGCCCTTGCCCACGCGCACGCCTTCCAGGACCACGGCGTTTGCGCCGATCATGACATCGTCCTCGATGATGACGGGCGTGGCGCTGGCGGGCTCCACAACGCCTGCCAGCACGGTGCCGGCGCCGATATGGCAGTTCTTGCCCACGGTGGCGCGGCCGCCCAGCACGGCGCCCATATCGATCATGGAACCCTCGCCGATAACGGAGCCGATGTTGATGATGGCACCCATCATGATGACGGCACGGTCGCCGATCTCGACGCGGTCGCGGATGATCGCGCCCGGCTCGATGCGGGCGTTGATGCCCTTAAGGTCGAGCATGGGCACGGCGGAGTTGCGGCAGTCGTTCTCTACGTCGTAGTAGTCGATAGAGTCGGCGTTGGCGTCGAGGATTGCCCTGAGCTCATCCCAGTCGCCAAAGACGGTCTTGCCGCGCCGCCCGCCGTAGACATGCGCGTCGCCCCAGGCAACCTTCATGCCGGGCTTCTCGCGCACGTACAGCTTGACGGGCGTCTTTTTGGGCGCGGTGGCGATGTAGTTGATAATCTCCTGTGCGTCCATCTCGGCTGCGTTGCTCATATGCTGTCTCTCCTTTGAGGGGGTATGGTTGATAACTAGTTAGGCGAACATGACCTGGTCGAAGGTGTAGAAGCCGGGTTCGCGGGTGATGAGCTTCTGCGCGGCTGCCAAGGCACCGTTGACGAAGATCTGACGGCTCGTGGCGCGGTGGGTGAGCGTGACCTCCTCGTCCTGGCCAAAGAAACTCACCTCGTGCACGCCGGCGACGGTGCCGCCGCGCAGCGAGTGCATGCCGATCTCCTTGGGGTCACGCGCGCCGCACATGCCCTCGCGGCCATAGACGGGGTGGTAGCCTGCCTCGGGCTCGGCCTCGACTACGGCGTCGAGCAGCAGCTTTGCGGTGCCGCTGGGGGCGTCGACCTTTTGGTTGTGGTGAGTCTCGACAATCTCGCAGTCAAAGCCGGGCAGCTCACGCGTGGCCTGGGCCACTAGATGACGCAGGGCTGCGATGCCGATGGAGTAATTGCCGGAGTGCATGACGCGGGCGTTCTGGCCCAGCTCACGCAGGCGGTCCATCTGCTCGGGAGTGTAGCCTGTGGTGCCCGAGACCAACGCCGCGCCCGTGCGCTCGACATAGGCGACGACGGCGTCAAAGGTCACGACGTTCGAGAAGTCGATAATCACATCGGCAGCCGGTGCGTTCTCGAGCTCGCTCAAATCGAAGCCAATCTGGGCCACAATGTCGAAAACGGGCTGTCCGGCGGTATCGACAATACCCTCGGCGGTAGTGCGGATGAGCGAGCCCATGCGGCCCGTTCCCATAATGACGGTCTTAATCAAGCAGACCAGCTCCCTTCAGAGCATCGGTAAGTGCGGCACGCGTATCGTCGGCCATGGGGCACAGCGGCATGCGGTAGTTTGCTTCGATCATACCCATCTGGGCGAGCGCCTCCTTAACGGGGATGGGGTTGACCTCGCTAAAGAGGGCATTGATGAGCGGCTGGCCAGCAATCTGGATATCGCGGGCGCGCGCTACGTCGCCGTCCAGATAGGCGCGGCACATGTCATGCACGAGCTGCGGCTGCACGTCGGCCCATACGCTGATGGTGCCCGAGGCTCCCAGGCTCATGAGCGGAACGGTGAGTGCGTCCTCGCCCGAGTACATGCGGAAGTCATCGGACAGCAGGTGGGCGATCTTGGCTGCGTAAGCGACGTTGCCCGAGGCTTCCTTAATACCCATGATGTTGGGGTGCGCGGCCAAGCGCTCCACGTTGCGCACGCTGATGCCGCAGCCGCAGCGGCCGGGGATGTTGTACAGGATGCAGGGGATATCTACGGCATCGGCAACGGTCTTAAAGTGCTGGTAGATGCCCTCTTCATTAGACTTGTTGTAGTAGGGGGTAATGAGCAGCAGGCCGTCGGCGCCCAGGCCCTGATAGGTGAGCGACTTGGTGAGCATGGTCTGCGTGGAGTTGGAGCCCGAGCCGGCGATGACGGGGACGCGTCCTGCAACATGCTTGACAACGGCGGCGACGACGGAGTTGTCTTCGTCATCGGTCATCGTGGCGCTCTCTCCGGTGGTGCCCAGGGTGAGGATGGCGTCAGTGCCATTTTGCAGGTGGAAATCGATAAGGCGCTCAAGCGCGTCAAAGTCGACACTGCCGTCCTTTTTAAACGGCGTGACAAGGGCGACGATTGAGCCCTCGAGATTGCGGATATCCATGTTCTTCTCCTTCGCTTCCGCGATCTGGACGCGTTTGTTCCATTGGGCGGTGACTGCTAGGCGCTCGTCCTGAGCGCGACGGCGGGCGGCATCGGCGCGCGATTTGGCCAGCAGC
The DNA here is from genome assembly GCF_003439125.1 of Collinsella sp. OM04-5. Taxonomy (GTDB): domain Bacteria; phylum Actinomycetota; class Coriobacteriia; order Coriobacteriales; family Coriobacteriaceae; genus Collinsella. The sequence goes on from NZ_QSUU01000010.1 coordinate 62,636, forward strand.
TCGCGGCCGCACGGCAGCACGTCGAGCGTGGCAAAGTAATCGCCCGGGCGCTCGGCGCGGCGGATGAGGTCTGCCGAGCCATCGGGGCGCAGCAGGACCTCGGCGGAGCGCAGACGGCCGTTGTAGTTGTAGCCCATGGAGTAGCCATGCGCGCCGGTGTCGTGAATCACGAGCAGGTCGCCCATGTCGATATGCGGCAGCTCGCGGTCGATGGCGAACTTATCGTTGTTCTCGCACAGATTGCCCGTGATGTCGTAGGTGTCCGTAGCGGGCGCTGTGGTCTTGTCGTCACCACCCGGTTGGCCCATCACCGTAATGTGGTGGTAGGCGCCATACATGGCGGGACGAATAAGGTCAACGGCACTGGCGTCCACGCCGATATAGTCCTTGTAGATCTGCTTCTCATGGATGGTCTTGGTGACCAGGCACCCATAGGGGCCCATCATAAAGCGGCCCATCTCGGTACAGATTGCCACATCGCCCATGCCGGCGGGAACCAGAATCTCGTCGTAGGCCGTGTGCACCCCTTCACCGATGGCGTGGATGTCGTTGGCCTGCTGCTCGGGCAGGTAGGGGATACCGACGCCGCCGGATAGGTTGATGAAGGCGACGTGTGCGCCGGTCTCGCGCTCCAGGCGCACGGCAAGCTCAAAGAGGATGCGCGCGAGCTTGGGGTAGTAGTCGTTGGTGACGGTGTTGCTGGCAAGGAATGCGTGGATGCCAAAGCGCTCGGCGCCCTTGGCCTTGAGCGTGCGGAAGGCCTCGAAGAGCTGCTCGGTGGTCATGCCGTACTTGGAGTCGCCCGGATTGTCCATGATGCCGTTGGAGAGCTGGAACAGGCCGCCTGGATTAAAGCGGCAACTGACCGTCTTGGGGATTGGCCCCGCAACGTGCTCAAAGAACTCGATGTGGCTGATGTCGTCAAAGTTGACGATGGCACCCAGTTTGTCGGCGAGCTCAAAGTCGGCAGCCGGCGTATCGTTGGACGAGAACATGATGTCGTGTCCCGTGATACCCAGCGAGCGGGCGATCATGAGCTCGGTATAGCTCGAGCAATCGCAGCCGCAGCCGTATTCGTTGAGAATGGAGATGAGCGCCGGGTTGGGGTTGGCCTTGACGGCAAAGTATTCCTTAAAGCCCGGGTTCCATGCAAAGGCGTCGCGCACTTCTTGCATGTTGCGGCGGATGCCCGCCTCGTCGTATAGATGAAACGGCGTGGGGAACTGCTCGACGATATGCTCGAGCGTCTCCTTGTCCACAAACGGCTGCTTGGCCGCATATGCCTCGTTGGGGGTCAATGCCATGTCCCGTAAACCTCGCTATCCAGACGGCGCCATCTGCGCATCGAATCCGCATAGCGTGGACCCAATGTCCGGATAGCGCTCCCGCATTGCTGCAGACAGTCCTGTGGGTGTTTCCCACAGGCCCACCAGGTTGTTCGTGCCCGAAAAACCCAGTTCGGCGGGTTTCGCCTCCCCACGGGGTCAAAGCCTGCCGGCTCGCCCGCGGTTCTTCGTGCCCGCGCCTCTATCAAGTGGTAACGACCCTACCACGTTGCACTTTACCAAACAAGAGTATTCGTATATAACGTTTAAAAAATGCAGGGATATGCTGGAAATAAGGGTATGGCAATCTTGCGGCACAATAGATAGCAACCGGCGCACACCAATGAAAGGAACCTCTATGACCGAGCTCCAAGAACTCCGTCGCTATCGGCGCGACTTGCACAGGATCCCGGAGCTCGACTTCGATCTTCCGCAGACTATTGCCTATATCGAGGGCGTGTTGGCGTCGCTTGCCTGCGAGGTGACCCATCCGTGCCCCAGCTGCGTCTGCGCTTTCTTTGACGCTGGCGTTGGTGCCACGCATGCCACGGCGATTCGTGCGGATATGGATGCGCTGCCCATTGCCGAGGCGACGGGTGCGGCCTTCGCCTCGTCTCATCCCGGCAAGATGCACGCTTGCGGGCACGACGGACACATGGCCATGGCGCTCGCCGCCGCGACGTATGTCGACCGCACGATTCGCGAGCAGCCGGGTTCACTTAAACGCAACGTGCTTTTTGTGTTCCAGCCGGCCGAGGAAACGACCGGTGGTGCCAAGACGGTATGCGAGAGTGGTGTGTTCGAGCGCTATGGGGCCGACCGCATTTTTGGCTTCCATGTGTGGCCCGATCTGTCTGCCGGCACGCTGGCGAGTTGTTCTGGTCCGCTGCTGGCGCGTTCGAGCGAGACGCATATCCATATTCACGGTACGAGTATCCATATTGCTAAGACTTATGGTGTGCCGGTTGAGGAGTCACACGATGCCGCGTTGGCGGCAGCGAAGTTTTTGGTTACCGAGCGCGAGCTGATGGACGAACTGGGCACCGACGAGCCCTGTATCGGCAAGTTTGGCCTGCTGCAGGCCGGTACCGTCTGCAACGCGGTGGCGGGGGAGGCCCATGTGGCCGGCAGCTTGCGTGTGTTTACGGACGGCATGTTCGACCGTGCACGCGAGGGTGTGCGCCGCGTGCTTGATGAGGCATGCACTGCAACGGGCTGCACGTACGATCTCGACTTTGCCGAGGGCTATCCGCCGGTCGACAACGATCCCGAGTTGTTTGATCGAATCGCGCCTGCTCTGCCCGAGTTACAGCTCGTGGACGAGCCGCTGCTGATTGCCGAGGATTTCGCGTTCTATCAACGCCATCTGCCGGGCGTATTTTTCCTGCTGGGCACGGGTATGCTAGAGGACCAAGACAACCCGAGTGATTCGGATGGCTGCCCCGCCTATGCCACAAGCGCTCTGCATACCGATAGTATGCTCTTCGACGAGGAAATCCTACTCAAAGGCCTCGATGTCTACAAACGATTGCTTGTGATGGAGTGACGATGAGGCGACGTCGGCAATCTGCCGTATATAGTCCGGGTGGATGCGGGTGTGGTTTGCTGCTACTTCCGGTCATTGCTGTGAGCATTGGCGTGATGTTTGTGCTTGCTGGGCTGGCTGCGGCGGCACTCGTACTGTTTATCACTGCCATCGGCGTGACGATTTGGCTCTGCCGCAATCGCGGGCAACGCCGTGCCGACGGTAAAACCAATGTCGGCTGGGTCGTATTCCTGATCATTGCGTACCCGCTGAGTGTCAGCTACCTGGTGTTCTTTGCCCTGTTGATGATCAGTGCCTTTACCGGGAAATCCGTCACGGTGGGTTGATGCGCTGCCAGCAGACGGTCACGCAAAGTGCGTTTGCTCGGCGTCTGGATAGCTGCATTGGCCGTTTACCGCAACCTTAGCTCTCAGCTAATGAATTCAAATTCAATCCTTCCTACGATGTGCTGTGTGCCGGCACGGTAGCCGGATCGTAGGAAGGATGAATAATGGCAAAAGAGGGAAAGAAGCCGATCGGCAAGATTGTCCTAGGCGTCATCGTGGTGCTGGTTATCGTCGGTGCCGTGGGCTCTATGGGTGGCAATTCAACCGATTCGTCTGCGAGCGATTCGGCAAAATCTGCCGAGACGACACAGCAGGCTGAGGAGCAAAAAGAACCGCAAGAACCGTATACCATTGCTGACGAGGCTGAAGACACCTCCAATCAGTTTGCCTATAAGATCACGGGCACGCTGACCAATAACACGGACAAGGAAAAGAGCTACATTCAGATTGAGTATGTTCTGTATGATGCCGATGGCAACCAGGTTGGAACGGCTCTTGCAAACACCAATCATCTGAAGGCGGGCGGCTCCTGGAAGTTCGAGGCGCTGGGTACGGTGTCTCCCGACCAGGTTGCTAGCTGGGAGCGTTCGGACGTAAGCGGTTTCTAGCATGTTGCATGCACTGGGGGAGGTGAAGTCGTATGCCCGATAAAAAGCTGACCGAGGAGTTGCTCAATGAGCTTCTCGATGCGCCGAACATCGATGGCTATATCAGGGAGCACGACTTTGCCGCCCCGTCGCTTTCGGACTACCTGAAGCAGCTGCTGCAGGAAAAGGGCTTGGAGCGTTCGCGCGTGGTGCGTATGGCCGACCTCAACGAGACCTTTGGCTATCAGATCTTTACTGGTTCGCGCAATCCGAGTCGCAATAAGGTGCTGCAGATTGCCTTTGCGATGGCGCTGACGCTCAAAGAGGCCAACCGTGCACTGACGGCTGCCGGGGTAAGCGTCCTTAACTGCAAGGATCGCCGTGATGCGATTATCATCTTTTGCATCGATCGCGGGTGCAGCCTCCAAAAGGTCAACGAGGAGCTGTATCGCTTTGGCGAGGAGACGGTGAGTTAGCGGCTGATATCTGAGCCGGCGGAGCTGCCGAACAACGATGCAAACGAACGGGGCGCGGATGCCATGGGGTGTCTGCGCCCTGCGCTATGATGGAGGCTATGGATACTCAGACCACAACATATTCCGATGACGAGCTGACCGCAGCGCTTGCCGAACATCTGGCGTCGCTCGATCGCGACGACAGCTATCGCGTGGAGCGTGTACTTAAGCGCTCGTCCGTTGAAACAACCGAGCTCGTGTACTTTGAAGGAACCGGTGGTGGTTCGATCGGCCCCTTTGTCCGTAAACGCATCGATGCTTCGGCTCAAATCGGCGGGGCATACGAGCGTCTGTTTGCCGCCCAGCGGGCGGGCGGGCGTTTTGAGCACCTGCCCAGAATCGTCGATTGCCGTCGTGTGGGCGACGAGCTTAACGTGGTTATGGAATATATCGAAGGAGAGACGCTCGGGGTGCTGGTGGACCGTCTGGGAGCCACCCCCGATTATGCACGTGAATTGTATCCTGCCCTTTGCGACGCCGTGGGCGAGCTCCACGCCGGTTTTGCAATGGCGGGGGAGACGTCGGCGCCGGTGATCCATCGCGACCTCAAGCCATCGAATATCATCGTGACAGGTGCGAGCCGTACGCTCGATGAGGGCCTGACGTTTTCATCGCTGGTGATTATCGACTTGGGGATCGCGCGCGTATGGCGCGATGGCGCCGATGCCGACACCGTCAAGTTTGGCACGCGACCCTATGCGCCGCCCGAGCAGTATGGGTTTGGGCAGACGAGTGTGCGCAGCGACGTCTACGCACTTGGCGCCCTGTTGTTCTTCTGCTTGACGGGAATCGACCCTAAACCAGGGCTCGACATGCGCGAGCAATGCGAGGCGCGTGGCATTCCCACTCCACTTGCCGATGCCGTCTGCATGTCGATGGCGCTCGACCCGGCCAAGCGTTTTGCGAGTGCGGAAGCGTTGGGACGGGCGACGCGCTCGGCATACGATCTGAGCCGCCCCGTGCGGCCTTCTACACCTGCGCCTGTCCGTACTCCGGCCTCGGAGACGGTGTTGACGCTCCAAGGGCTCCAGAACCCCGCAGGGCTTCCTAGGCCTGCCGCCTCCGCTGCATGCGGTCCGCTCTCTCGCGTTCCGGAGTCTCTGGGGCGCATTTGGAATACGCTTGTCTGCTTCTCCCTACTTGTGTTCTTTGCCGGAAGTCACTTTGCCGTCTTTCACCCCACGGGAGCAAACCAAAGCTACCCGACGTGGTTTCTCATAATCGAGTATTTTTTCCTTGTCGATGGCCTTATGGTGCTTATGCATTTTGCGCTGCTCGATAAGCGCCGTCTTCGTCGGCGATTCGCACTGCTCGACAGCTATCGCGGCAAGAAACTCGCGAAACTCTGGCTCAAGGCATTGGGTGTGCTGCTCCTATGCATGATCGTCATAGTCGCGATTGCCAATGCGACCGGCGTCGTCGATACCTCCGCTACCTAAAAGAAAAGGGCCCCATTGGGGCCCTTTGCAGTTGCGCTTAGATGCGGTTCATCTGAGCGGCGACTTTGTTGTACCAGTCCTGCCACGTGGGCGGGCAGTACTTTTTGGCCGCTGCCGGGGTAAGGGTGGAGCCGTAGTTGGCGCCCAGATAGGCAACGTGAGCGGAGATGCCCTCGCTCCAGCTGCCAAAGCTGCGCCAACCGCCGCCACGGGCACTCCAGCCCCAGGCGTTGTAAGAATTGGCGCAATAAGCACCCTTGGTGCTCTCGATGCAGGCGATGGCGGGGGACCAACGGGGGTCGACACCGGTATTCCAAGCGGCGACGGCAAAGTTATAGCCCTGGCCTGCCATGGGGGAGCCGGCGAGATAATTGTCGATGCGGCTCGTCCACTCATTAATGAACGAATCGTAATCGGAGCTACCGGTATTGGCGTTGTTCACCGTGGTGTCGATGGTGGTGTTGGTGTTGGTGGCCTGGCTGCTGGAATTGCTGCCGCTTACGCCCTCGCCCGAGAGCTTCTCGGCGGCAGCGGCCTTATCGGCCTCAAGCTTGGCAAGCTCGGCGGCATTTTCCTGCTCGGCTTTTGCCTGTGCCTCGCTGCGGAGCTGCTGGGCCTGAGCCAACGCATCCTCGGCGTTTTTCTGCTCTGCCTCAAGCTGAGACTTGGCCTGCTGGAGCTCAGCCTTGTTCTGCTCGAGTTCGGTTTGCATGTTATTGAGCTGTTCGATCTCGTCGACGCTCGAGCTCGTGATCTGGTTGGTGTATTTGCAGGTCGTGATGAACTCACCCAGGCTCTGCGCGTTGACCAGGAAGCTCACGATGGGGTTGGTGCCCTTCTGATACTTGTACAGATCGCGCATGGCGGAGCTTGCCTTGGCCTGCTGCTCGGGAAGCTTAGCCTCGATTTCCTCGATGCTTGCCTCATTGGAGTCAATCTGCTTTTGCAGGTCATCGAGTTTGGTGCGGGCGTCGTTGTAGGCGCTCGTGGCGGCTTCGATCTTCTGCTGGGCTGCGGAAAGCTGGTCCTGCGTTGCCTGCGAGGCGGCATACGCCGCAACGGGGGAGAGCATCGGCGTGGCCGTCAGCGCAACGGCGAGCGCGGCGCTCGTGATGATACGAGCCGGCTTCGACGCAATGAGCGCTGCGGCGCGATGATTCGAATGCTGCATCCAGTCCCTCTGCAATCAATCGTAGGTTATGGTTCGAACGGTATTCTACTACTGCTTTCGACCTCAACTTGAACCTTAAAGGTTCCAAAGGGTCAAGTTGAACTTGAGGCTTTAGCTTTGACCTGCAGTTATGATGAATTGTTGAGAAACCATAGAGTTCAACTTTAACGTTACGGAGCCCTGTTTGAGAGGTGTTTTGGGCTGTAAAAGCTATCTCAACGTGGGGTTTGCAGCTACAAGGCTTCATCGCGGTGAGTGCGGCCTTTATGCTGGACGATTACGTCGATTGCCATAGATACGGTGGAGCTTTGGGCGCCGGCGGTTTGGCACGCTAGAATAAATCAGTTGCGCAAAGATCGCCCGTTGTGTGGGCAGTTCATGATAGGAAGTTTCCATGGCATTGCAGTTTACAGAGCGCGAGTTCATTCCCGTGCTGCTCGGTGGCGACATCAACGCCTATTCGGTGGCGCGCGCCTTCTACGAGGAGTACCAGGTCAAGAGCCTGGTCTTTGGCAAGTACCAGACGGGTCCCGCGTACCGCAGCCAGATTATCGACTACACGCCCAACGTGGATATCGATACCATGCCCGTGATGCTCAGGACCGTCAACGGCATTGCCCAAGCGCATGCCGATAAGACGATTGTTCTTGTGGGCTGTGGCGATAACTATGTTGCCCTCGTGGCTCAGGCCAAGGATGCCCATGAGTTGGCGGATAACATCGTCGCGCCTTACGCTCCCTACAGCATGCTTGAGCAGTGTCAGAAGAAGGAGATCTTCTACGAGCTGTGCGAGAAGCATGGCGTGCCCTATCCGCATACCTTTACCTTCACCATGGCGATGCTGAACGCCCAAGGCGAGGCACCTGCCGAAGTGCTCGACCAGATCGATTTTCCTTACCCGATGATTCTGAAGCCTTCTGACGGCATCATGTGGTGGCAGCACGAGTTCGAGGGCCAGAAAAAGGCCTATGAGATTGCCGACCGTGCCGAGCTGGAACAGGTCATTCGCGACTCGTACGCCAGCGGCTACACCGACGACCTGATCTTGCAGGATCGCGTGCCCGGCAATGACGAGTACATGCGCGTGCTCACCAGTTATTCCGACCGCAACGGCAAGGTGCGCATGATGTGCCTGGGTCACGTGCTGCTCGAGGAGCATCAGCCTCACGGTGTCGGCAACCACGCCTGTATCATCACCGAGCCCAATGACGAGCTCATGGGCGGCGTGCGCAAGTTGCTCGAGGACCTTCGCTTTGTGGGTTATTCCAACTTTGACGTTAAGTACGACGAACGCGACGGCTCGTTTAAGTTCTTCGATTTCAACACGCGCCAAGGTCGCAGCAACTACTACGTCACTAACAGCGGCTTTAACGTTGCCAAGTATGTGGTGGACGAGTATGTGTTCAACCGCCCGTTTGAGCCGGAGTTTGTGGCGGCGCAGGACGAGGCGCTGTGGATGGTCGTTCCCATGGGGGTCGTCGACAAGTACGTCAAGGATCCCGAGCTGCGCGCTAAGGTGCATCGCCTGGACAAGGAAGGCAAGGGCGCCGACCCTTCGTTTATGAAGGGCGACTTTGTCTTTAACCGCTGGCTGCGCATGTGGCACACCAAGCTGCGCCACTTTAAGCTGTTCAAGACGTATTACAAGTAGATGAGTGCGGCGCCCGTCCGGTTTACATCGGGCGGGCGCGGGTATGATACGCGCAATTGCGCAAGCGTCATCAAGGAGGCGGCGATGGAAAAGCTGGGAGTTATCGGCGGCATGGGCGCCGAGGCCACGTCGTATTACTACGACCAGGTGGTGCGCCATACGGCTGCTGCCTGCGATCAGGAACATATCGACATGGTGGTGCTCTCCAAGTCGACCATGCCCGACCGCACGCTTGCCATTAAGACCGGCGAGCATGCCAAGCTGCTGGCGACCATGAAAGAGTGTGCCCAGGCACTCGAGTCGCTGGGCTGTGCGCACATTGCCATTCCCTGCAACACGTCGCACTACTTCTACGACCAGATCCAGTCGTTTACGAAGGTGCCGATTATCCACATGCCGCGTGAGTCGGTGCGCTATGCCCTTGCGGGTGCGGTGATGGGGGAGTGCGAGTTCGACCCCAACCTGAGTATGCCGGCCGAGCCGGTGCACAAGATTGGCATCATGGGCACCGACGGAACCGTGGGCGCGGGCGTCTACGGCCGCGAATGTAAGGCTGCGGGTGTTGAGGTTGTCTATCCCAGCGAGAAACGTCAAAACGATGTGATGTCGCTTATCTACGATGATGTGAAAGCCGGACGTGAGCCCGATATGGATAAGTTCGACCGCGTGATGTGGGAGTTCGCCCGTAGCGGCTGCGACCGTGTCATTCTGGCCTGCACCGAGCTATCGGTGCTGCAGAAGTATCGAGAGATGCCCGAGATCACCCTCGATGCCATGGATGTCCTGGTGCGCGAATCCATCATCCGCAGCGGCGCCCCCTACCGCCTCTAGCTTCCGACCTGCCAAAAAGGGACAGGTTTATTTTGGTAGGTTTTATCTGGTGAAACAGTAAAGGCCTCGGCTCGTTTGGTGCGAGCCGAGGCCTTTTGCGTTGGGCGGTTGCTGTCGGTGGTGAACTAGAAAAGGAAGCCGATGGAGATAAGGGCGATACTGACGATAAGTACGGCGATATCCAGGCCTTTGATGGGGTAGCGCTTATACGAACTCGCACGCGTGCGCAGGTAGAAGCCGCGCTGCTCGGCGGCAAGCGCGGTGGCATCGGTCTTGCCCACGCTCGAAATAAGCAGTGTCACGCACAGCGGCAGCATGAGCTTGAGTTTCTTGACGGGATTCTTAGTGTCGTATTCTACGCCGCGTGCAGTCTGCGCCTCCATGATGGCGTTCATTTCCTGGCCAAATACCGGCACAAAGCGCAGCGCCGTGGTAAAGGTGAAGGCATAGCGATATGGCACGTGCAGCACCTCGACGCAGGCGTTGGCGAGGTCGTTGAGCTTGGTCACCATAAGCATGAGGATGAGCGGCAGCGCCACGCCCAACAGACGCAGGCAGGCCTTTGTTCCGGTGATGAGGCCCTCGTCGGTGACAAAGCCCCACACCACGTTGCCATCGCGCATAAAGGCCAGCTGGAGCACCAGCATGATAAGCGCGAGCGAAATCAGCAACTTGAGTAGCGAGAACAGACGGTTGACGACGCCGGCATAGGCACCCAGTACAAGGGTGAGTGCCAAAAAGCCCAGCAGCGCCACGTAGGTGTCGGACAAGAAGATGCCGATGATGATGGCGGCGGCGAGGCCCAGTTTGATGACGGGGTTCAGGCGATGCAGCAGCGTATCGCCCGGCATGTAGTCGATGACGTTAACCACGGCGGTCCATCTCCTCGGTAATACGAACGATATCGGTGACCTCACTCACCTGCGCAAAGGCAGGCGAGACGGAGGATGCCAGGCGGCGTGAGAGTTCAATGACCTGGGGCGGCTCGACGTAGGCACGCTGCATGAGTTCGATGTTCGAAAACAGCTCGTGCGTGCGGCCGCGGTCGAGGATGCGGCCGTTTGCCATTACCACAATGCGCTCGGCAAAATCCGAAACGACTTCCATATCGTGGCAGACCATGATAACGGCGCAACCGCGCTCGGCCATGGTGCGCACCGTTTCCATGACGGTCATGCACTCGCGGTAATCAAGGCCGCTCGTGGGCTCGTCGAGCACGACGATCTTGGGCTCTACGACCACGACAGAGGCGAGTGCCACCATCTGGCGCTGACCGCGCGAAAGCGAGAAAGGTGCCTCATCGGCAGGCAGGCCAAAGCGGTCGATGACGAGCTGGGCGCGACGCAGGGCCTCGGCGCGGTCCATGCCGCCAAGCTCCAAGCCAAAGGCGACCTCGTCGAGCACGGTGTCCTTGCAGATCTGACGGTCAGGGTTTTGGAAGAGGGTTGCGACTTCGCGGGCGATACGGCTCGTGGGAACGGCTGCGGTATCCAGTCCCGTGACGCGCACGCTGCCCGAGGCGGGCTTAAGCAGGCCTGTGAGCAGCTTGGTGAGCGTGGTCTTGCCGGCACCGTTCTGGCCGACGATGCCCACGAGCTCGCCGGGATAGAGGGTTAGGTTGAGGTCGTGGACGGCGGCGCCGCCATTGGGATAGGCAAACTCAACATGGTCGAAGGTGAGCACGGGCTCGGCGTCCTTGGCGTGCGGGCGCAACGACGGTGCGTGCGGTGAGCCGGCGGGTGCCTGAATGTCGCTGCTTGCGTGTGCGGGGTCGACGATGCCCGAAATCAGGCGCTCGGCCTCATCGACATCCAAGCAAGGGGTACCGCTTACCAGGCCATCGGCCTGGAGGCTATTGAAGATACGCGTGACGCGAGGGCAGTCGACGCCGATGGCACGGAGCTCGTCGGTATGCGCGAAGACCTCGTGTGGCTCGCCCTGCAGCGCGATTTCGCCCTGGTTGAGCACGAGCACGCGGTTGCAGTACTCCGAGAGCAGGGCGACCTTTTGCTCAACGACGACGATGGTGATTCCAAGTGCGCGGTTTGCCTCACGTAGCATCTCGAAGACCAACGTGGAGCTGGCGGGGTCGAGTGCCGCGGTGGGCTCGTCGAGAACCAAGACGCGCGGACGCATAGCGAGGATGGCAGCGATGGCTACCTTTTGCTTCTGTCCGCCCGAGAGGGTGGCGATCTCGCGGTCGCGCAGGTCGCTGATGCCGACGGTCTCGAGGGTTTCGGTGACGCGCTGCTCAATCTGGTCGTGCGGCACGCCAAAGTTCTCGAGGCCAAAGAGCATCTCATCCTCAACCACGGAGGCGACCATCTGCGTGTCGATGTCTTGCAGCACGCTGCCGACGATTTGCGACACGTCGGTCAACGAGACCTCGCAGGTGTCGTGGCCGTCAACCATGACGGACCCAAAGAACGTGCCGGTGTAGTGGTGGGGCACGGCGCCCGACAGGCAGGCGGAAAGCGTGGACTTGCCGGCGCCCGAGGGCCCGATGATGCCGATGAAATCTCCCTTGTTCACGCTGAGCGAGATGTGGCTAAGCGCCTGCTCGGTCTGCGTGCCATAGGAGAACGAGACATCGTCGACGTTGATGATCGTTTCCATGGATACCTTTCATAGTCATTGGGGACGTTCTTTAATGACTAGTCGTTTAAGAACGTCCCCAAGAGCTAGTTGTTTGGGACAGTCTTTGGTGGCGAAGCACGGAGACGGCTTTACGAGGGGCTCCAGGTTGGCGCGAAAGAGGAGCGAAGCGTACTTGGGTACGCGAGCGACGAATGAACGCCAAGATGGGGTGGCTCATAAAGCCGAACGGGTTAGTTGAGCTTCAGGGTCTTCTGGATGGGCAAGTAGAGGGCGCCGACCAGAATGGCGTTAAAGACGGCGGTCATGGCGACGACGGGCAGCATGGCGGCGGCGAGCTCGCCCACCACGCCGAGCATGGCCATCTTGATGACCATGAAGATGACGCCCGAGACAAAGGTGGTCACGAACGTCGCGACAATGGCGATGGCGGGCTTGACCTGACCGTTCTTGCCGGCGGCATTGACGATGACGGCCATGAGCATGGCGGCGATGCCCTCGGCGGCAAAATCGACGAACGGCGAGGTGGTGGTGATCTGGATCACGGCAGCCGAGATGAGGCCAATGACGAGCGCCTGACCGATGTTGGGGCGAACGACCAGGATGGTGAGGCAGAAGGCCGAGATGATGAACTCGGGGCTGATCATGCCGCCCGAGATGCCCGAGATTGCCTTGCCGACGGTAAAGTTGAGGATGAAGCCGGCGGCGAGCAGGATGGCGAGCAGGACGAGGGCGCGGACATCGAGTTTGCCGCGGTCGGCGGTCTGGACGGTGCGGGGCTGGGCGGCGGTGTTCTGAGACATGGTGAAAATCCTTTCGGAATGGGAGTGCAAGAGAAAAGCGGAGGCGCGTGATGCGAATGCGATCGGGCTCGAGATAGAAAAAAGCCCCCGGTCGAAACCGGAGGCCTTCCAATCACCTAGAGCGCAAAAACAGGCGTGAGGGACTCACTGTCGACCGATCGTATTCGCATCACGCCACCACCAGTTGTTGAGAGACGTCATCGTGTTCTTCATGTTGGTGGCTCCTTTCGTGATGCCGTGGCGCGGTCGCACCTAGTTGCTGTTGCGCTGCACTATAGCACAGCGAAGTGTATGCGAGGAAATCTTTTTTGAAAAGATTTCAGGCGGGTTTCCCGTCGGTCAAAAGAGCGGGCTAAGCGGGCGAGGCTGCCATTGCTGCCTCGCCCCCCCCGCTAAGACATGAGGGCCTTAGGCCTTCTTGCGACGATAGATCACGTAGGCGCAGACACCGATGATGACGACGGCGCCAACGGCCATGGCGGCCATGTTGTTGCCCTCGGACTTCTCCTCGGTGACCTCTTCCTCTTCGGCCTCGGGCTCGGCCACGTCCTCATCGGAAAGGGCCTCGTCGGCGTAGGTGATGGACTCGACCAGGCAGTCGTTGTCAGCATCGTAGTCACTCGGGACGAACTCCTCGGAGAAATCGCCCTCCTGGAGGTAGTCGCGCATCTCCTCGAGCATGGCCTTGCACTTAACATAGGTGTTCTTGGTTGCAGCCTTGCCGGCCTTGTTGGCCAGGGCGGTGCGGGCTTCGGTGCCTTCTTCGGCCTGCATGGCCTCGTCGACGGTCAGGTTCTGCTCGATGAGCTCCTTCTGCAGGGCGTCGAGATAGGCGCGGACGCCGGTGGCGCAGTGGTCGCGGTTCTCATAGGCGAGCGTGTTGATGTCCATGAGGACGTAGTTGATGGAGTTCTCGGGCTCCTCGTTGTTCACGACGTCTTCCTCTTCGCAGTGATCGAAGGAGACATCCTGATCGCTGAAGTAGGGGCTGACCTCGGTGAGCAGTGCGGAATAGAGGGGGATAGCGACGGAGAACTCGGCGTTGGAGAGCATTTCCCACTGGATGGTCGCGATCTCGGGGTCCATGCCGTGACGGATCTGGAAGGTGTGGATTTCGGTGTTGCGGTTGGAGCCGATGGCATACGCGCCGTCGGTGTTGGCGTTGAGGCCGGCGACATTCTCGCCGCGAGCGGCGAAGGAACGAATCATCTCAAAGGTGTTCCAGTCGGACTTGCCGGGCGTAAAGAACAGCGGCTGCATTTCGTGGACCAGGGCGCCGGTCGTCGCGCGAGCGTCTTCGCGCTCGTCCTTGACGATCTTGTAGTCGGTGCCCTCAGCAAGCGGAGCCATGAAGTAATCGCGGCCCTGGATATAGCGCGACCACTGGTGCATGCCGGCCTCGCCAATCTCCTCGCCGTAGGTCTTGGCGACGTCGAACTTGCCGTCGGTGTACTCGGCAAAGCCCTTCTCCTTAGGCATAGACTCGATGCCCTCGGAGTGGAGGCAGTTCTCGGTGTCGTCGAGGTCGACGTCATAGGTGAGGTTGCCGATGTTGGGGTTGAGCGAGGCGATATCGTCAGTGAGCCTCATGGCGATCCACTGATGGCCGGAAAGCGCTGCAAACAACCAGGTCTCGTTGTTGTCGGCAATGATGATCTGGTCGTTGGAGCAGACGCCCTGCTCGTCAATCAGGCTGCCGAGGAGCTCGACACCCTCGCGGGCCGTGGCACTCTCGCCCAGAATGACGCTGGCGTAGTTGTATTCGCCAATGCCAGTCTCCTCGGTGATGGGGTCGGCCTCTTCGGCCTTCTCGTTATAGGAGGTGCTCAACGTGGCAGAGCAGGAGACACCCTTCTCGTTGATGCCTGCCTCGGAATATGCGTCGTAGCGATCTTCCCACTGCGAGGGGTTGTCGCGAACGAAGGTGTAGCGGTAGGTTGCGCCCTTGGACTTGTACTCAAAACCGGACTCGACCGAGGTGTACTCGTTGCCGTCCTTGTGTGCGGGCTCAATGCCAAAGTGCTTGATGTAGCGCGGACCGAAGTCCTCGGAACGGCCGTAGTACGTGTTGCCGTCTGCCGTGAGCTTGCTGCCCATGTAGATCTGGGTGCAGGCGAGTGCCGAAGTCGGCATGGCCATGATAGCCGCTGCTCCAAACGCAAGGCCGCAGCCGAGCTTCTTGAGCGTGTTGACAGGATGAGTAAACCTCATAATCCCTCCCAACTGTTGAAACCCCGCGAAACCGTACGGAGTTTCAGCTAATAAATACATCTACTAGCCTAAAGGAAGTGTAAAGAGTATTCACTCGACAACAGCCTTTGCTCGATGAGCGTGAAGAAATATACGATGAACGGATAATAATACTCATTTTATGGCTTTAGTTAAATAAAGGCACCCTGCATTTACTGTAGCTGAATAAAGCATTAGACGGCGGTCAAAAAGAAAACTCTCCCGCTGTTTAGGATTTGCATAAACAGCGGGAGAGTCGATAACTGGATGAATATCATACCAATGTGGATTTACTTCTTTCGGCGGTGAATCACGTTGATGGCGTAACCGACGAGCATGGCCAAGACGATGACAATAAAGCCGATCAGGGGATTGTCGTTCATAGGGTCCTCCTATTTTCCGAGCGGGGAGAATTCGTCGACGATGAGGTCGAGGCATTGCGGAAGCGCGCGGGCTCCAAAGACGCCCGAATTGCTGGAGATAATCTCGCCATCGAACTGCATGCCCAGTGACGGGGTGCAGGTGATCTTGGCTTCCTTGGTCTGGATGATCTTGAACTGTGGGCGCCCGAGTACCTTGCCGGCGGGGTCAAGCGCAGCGGTGATCACGGTAGGCAGCAGCTGCACGGTGCGCACGGGTTCGATGACCGCAATGTCGACCATGCCGTCGTTCATGCGGCAGTTGGGGAACAGGTTGATGTCGTTTTGGATGACCGAGGTGTTGCCGGCCATGCAGCAGATGCCATCGAGCTCCTCGACAATGCCGTCATGCTCGATGGTAAAGTGCGCCACCGTGGGGTTGGGCGTGGCGACCGCGGAGAGGAAGTAGGCGATCTCGCCGATGTCGTTTTTGGTAGGGGCGGCCTTCATCATGATCTCGGCGTCGAAGCCCGAGCCGGCGATGATGATAAAGCCGTGGCGCTTTTCGTTGCCGTTCTCGTCGAGCCAAAAGAGCTCGCCCATGTCCACTTTGACCGTGCGACCGGCACGGCAGGCCTTGGCAAGTGCCGCTGCCTCGGGGGCATTACCGATGTTGTTAAAGAACAGGCAGGCTGTGCCGGAGGGGAAGACGAGCGTGGGGACGCCGCATCCGCGCATTTGGTCGAGTACGTTGGAGACGGTGCCGTCGCCGCCCGAAATCACCACGCGATCAAACTCGCGCACGTCTGCCACGGCGTCTTCGGGTTCCATGCCATCGCCGATAAAACGCATCACGACCTCGTCGCCGCCCTGCGCGAGGGCGTGCGTGAATGCGTAGATTTCATCTGAGCTGGGGCCCGATGCCGGGTTGTGGATGATAAGGCAGCGCATACTTACGTTCCCGTTCTGTGACTAACCGAGTATAGTTGTAAGGCAATGCCGATATCCTACCCGTGTTTTTCGGGCCTAACCTTATTCGATGGGTTGATATGTACATTTCCACACATCAGGCTCTACTCGACTTTTGTCAGCGCGCCCGTGAGTTTGACGCGATTGCCGTCGATACCGAGTTTTTGCGCGAGCGCACGTTCCATCCGCGCCTGTGCCTGGTCCAGATTGCCACTCCTGCCGAGAGCGTCGCGGTTGATCCGCTGGTGATCGACGACCTGTCTCCCTTGGCCGAACTCATGGCCGACGAGAGCGTGACCAAGGTGTTCCATGCTTGCTCGCAGGACATGGAAGTTATGCTTCATACCGTAGGCGTGTTGCCGCGTCCGATTTTTGACACGCAGGTGGCCGCCGCCTTTTTAGGCGAGCGCCAGCAGATTTCCTACGGCGCGCTCGTGCAGACGTTTTGCGGCGTCTCGCTGCCCAAGACTGAGTCGCTGACCGACTGGTCGCGTCGCCCGCTGACCGATAAGCAGATTGAGTACGCGATCGATGACGTCAAGTACCTGATCGTCGCCTATACCGAGATGATGAGCCGTCTGCGCGAGCTGGGCCGCGTGGACTGGGTACTCGACGAGTTGCGCCCGCTGGCTGACGAGTCGCACTATCGCGCCGATCGCCACGAGGCGTTCCGCAAGGTCAAGCGCATCAATTCGTGCAGCCGTCACCAGCTGGGTATCGCGCGCGAGCTCGCCGCCTGGCGCGAGGACCGCGCCGAGCGCCGTAACATCCCGCGCAAGTGGGTCATGTCCGACGACACGCTGCTTGCGCTCGTTAAGCGCAATCCCGTCCGCGTTGAGGAGTTCCGTAGCATTCGCGGTACCGACCAGCTGGGGGAGCGCGACGTGGACGGTGCGCTCATGGCCATCAAGCGCGGCGCGAGCTGCCCGCACGATCGCCTGCCGCTCATGGTGCGCGGACACCGTCAGATCTCGCCGGAGCTGGAGAGCGTGACGGACCTGATGTATGCGCTCATCCGCCTGGTTGCCGAGCGCTCGGGGGTGGCGACCTCGGTCATTGCCTCGCGCGATGACCTGGCCGATTACATCGAGCATCCTGAGCAAAGCCCCCTGCGCGAAGGCTGGCGTTTTGAGCTTGTGGGTTCGCGCCTGGACGATCTGCTTTCCGGCAATATGGGGCTCACCGTGAAGGACGGAAAGATTGAGTTGTTATAGGGAAGCCTAGTCTGCTGAGTGGGTAGAATGCCTCCAACGTGTAACTCGATTTGGAGGAATTCGCATGCCCTATTACTATGGATATGGCTTTGGCATCGACCCGCTGTACCTGCTGGTTGTTCTTGTCTGCACGGTGCTTGGCCTTGCTGCGCAGAGCTATATCAATTCGACGTACAAGACGTGGTCCAAGGTTCGCTCGGACGGCGACACGGGTGCCACGGTCGCTCGCCGCATGCTCGACGCCAACGGTTGCAACGCCGTGGGTATCAAGGGCGTCGCCGGTGAGCTCACCGACCATTACAACCCGCAGGACAATAACCTGTATCTGTCGGATTCCAACCGTTCGGGCGGCTCGGTCGCAAGCGTTGCTGTCGCTTGTCACGAGGCAGGCCATGCCGCGCAGCGTCAAAGCGGCTATGCCATGATGAAGGTACGCACCGCCCTCGTGCCGGTCGTCAACTTTACCCAGAACACTTGGACCATCGTGCTGCTCATGGGCCTGTTTATGAACATCGCGGGACTCACGACCCTCGCACTGATCTTCTTCTCGTTTAGCGTGCTGTTCCAACTGGTTACGCTACCGGTCGAGATTGATGCTAGTCGGCGCGCCGTGGCGTATATTGAGCAGTCGGGTATGAGCTCCCAGCAGGTCAACGGTGCCAAGAAGGTGCTGACGGCCGCCGCGCTTACCTATGTGGCTGCGGCGCTCACCTCGATTATTCAGCTGCTCTATCTTATGGCTCGATACAACAGAAACTCCAACCGATAACAAATTGGGTCGCTGGGCGCCGCGGGGATTCGTGTCCTCGCGGCGCTGTACTATGTGTTGGACTTGAATTTGCGCAGGGCCGAAGCCCTTGTGCACGATGACGAAAGGAGGCTGCGTGGCAGGCTGGAATCTAGCCGGCAATGCCGTTTCCGCCGAGTTCGACGGTTCGGACGAGCAGGAGCGTAAGGAGCTCAGCGTGAGCCAGGCGGTAGAGATCGCCGCCGGTGCGCTCGATGCCATTCCGCAGCTGAGTGTCCTGGGCGAGGTCACGGGTTTCCGTGGTCCCAATGCCCGAAGCGGCCACTGCTACTTCCAGATTAAAGACGACTCGGCCGCCGTCGACTGCATCATCTGGAAGGGCGCCTATCTCAAGCGTACCTTCGATCTGCGTGACGGCATGCAGGTGAGCTTTAAGGGCAGCTTCAATCTCTATAAGGCCACGGGCCGCATGAGCTTTGTCGCTCGCTCGTTTTCGCTGGCGGGGGAGGGTCTGCTGCGTCAACAGGTGGCGCAGTTGGCCGAAAAGCTACGCCGCGAGGGACTGATGGACGAGTCCCGCAAACGCCGCATCCCGGTGTTTTGCTCACGCGTGGCGGTCGTCACCTCGCTTTCCGGTGCGGTAATCGACGACGTCAAGCGTACGCTGCGCCGTCGCAACCCGCTCGTCGAGCTTGTCTGCGTGGGCGCCAAGGTTCAAGGCGAGGGTGCGCCGGCCGAGCTCATTGATGGCTTGCGCCGCGCCGCTTCCATTACGCCGGCGCCCGACTGTATTTTGCTGGTGCGCGGCGGCGGCTCCTTTGAGGACCTCATGACCTTTAATGACGAGGAGCTTGCCCGCGCGGTGGCGGCTTGTCCTGTGCCCGTGGTGACCGGCATTGGCCATGAGCCCGATACCTCGATTTGCGACATGGTGAGCGACCGACGCGCCTCCACGCCCACGGCGGCGGCAGAATCGGTGGCGCCGGCTATGACGGAGTTGGCCGATGTGCTCGAGGCGCGCCATCAGCGTCTGGGTGCCGCGATGGCATCGATGATTGGGTCGGCCCAGGTCGACCTGGAGATGCTCGATCAGCGCGGTCGCCGTGCCTGGGATACCTATACGGCTCGCTTGGGTGATGCGCTCGATGCCGCTGCGTGTCGCCCGTGCCTCAACGACCCCACATTTATGGTCGAGCGTCGCGAATCGGAGCTTGCGCTGACTGCCGATCGCCTGTCGGGCGCCATAGTACGCTCGGTCGGGACATTCCGCTCCAACTTTGAGCGCTTGCCCGAGCGTCTGATTACAAGCACCTCGGGGCTCGATGGTAAGCGCCATGCGCTCACGCTTGCGAGTTCCCGCCTAGAGCATCAAGGGCGCACGATGCTCAGCAAGCCAGCGTCCGACCTGAGCCGTGCGGCAGCGTCGCTCGATGCCCTGTCGCCGCTCAAAGTGCTTGCTCGCGGCTATTCCATCGCGTACAGCGATGATGGTGTGGCTACGAGTGCCAAGACCTTTAAGCCTGGCGACGCCATTCGCGTGCGCATGGCAGACGGCAACGTGGCAGCAACGGTCGATACGGTCGAGTAGACCGCGTTTCGCAGTGATAGACCCTTAGGAAAGGAAACAGATATGGCAGAGAAGACCCCGGTCGAGCAGCTTACGTACAAGCAGGCCTCGCAGGAGCTGGAGCTCATCATCCGCAGCCTGGAGTCGGGCGATATGGAGCTTGAGGAGTCGCTCGAGAGCTACACCCGCGGCGTCGAGCTCCTCAAAAGCCTGCGCACCCGCCTGTCCGATGCCGAGCAGAAGGTCTCGGTGCTCCTTAAGGACGTCGACGGCAACGATGTGCTCGCCGACGGCGAGGCCGCCAACACCGATGATAACCTCTCGTTCTAAGCATCTCGACCAAATATAATTACCTTGGTCTGTAAGAAAGGAACCAGCTATGTGCGATTGCATCTTCTGTAAAATTGCCAACCACGAGATCCCCTCGACCGTTGTCTATGAGGACGACCAGGTCATCGCCTTCGACGACCTCAACCCGCAGGCGCCGGTCCACACGCTCGTGATCCCTAAGAAGCACTACAGCGACATCGCCGACAACGTACCCGCCGAGACCATGGGCGCCATAGCTCACGCCATCCAGGAGGTCGCCAAGGCCAAGGGTCTGGAGGACGGTTTCCGCGTCATCTCCAACAAGGGCGTCAACGCCGGCCAGACCGTCATGCACTTCCACATGCACGTCCTCGGCGGCAAAAACCTGGGCGAGAACCTCATCTGAGGGCGCTTCTTCCTTGCAATGAAACGGAAGCTCAAGCACCGATAACTTATATATCAACGCAATAAACCCGAGCGCGAGGGCGTTTGGGTTTATTATTGAAGCGTATGTAACCTGGCGGCGCCACACCGCCTGTTAGTAGGGAGACACATGAACGTTCTGGTCGTCAACGCAGGATCTTCGACCCTTAAGTATCAGGTCATCGATACCAAGTCCCACAAGGTGTCCGCAAAGGGCTCCTGCGAGCGCGTCTGCTTTACCGGCGGTACCTTCACCCACGCTGCCAACGGTTCCAAGAAGGTGACCGAGAACATCGAGTTCCCCGACCACAAGGTCGCCATCGAGGTCGTTCTGAAGGACCTCGAGGCCAACGGCGTCAAGATCGAGGGTATCGGCCACCGTATCGTTCAGGGCGGTTGGTACTTCGGTGATTCCTCCCTCGTCGACGAGGACGTCCTCGCCAAGATCCGCGAGGTTGCTCCGCTCGCCCCGCTGCACAATAACCCCGAGGCCAACGTTATCGAGTACTGCCTGGAGCAGTATCCCGACCTGCCCAACGTCACGGTCTATGACACCGCTTTCCACTTCAACATGCCCGAGGTCGCCAAGACTTACGCTCTGCCCAAGGATGTTTGCGACAAGCTGCACATTCGTAAGTACGGCGCCCACGGCACCAGCTACCGCTACATCTCCAAGAAGGTCGCCGAGATGACCAACGGCGGGGCCCGCAAGGTCGTCGTGTGCCACATCGGTTCCGGTGCCTCCCTGTGCGCCATCGAGGACGGCAAGTGCATGGACACCACCATGGGTCTCACCCCGCTTGACGGCGTCATGATGGGCACCCGCTGTGGCTCCATCGACCCGGCTACCGTGTGCTACCTGCAGCGCGAGGGCGGCTACACCTTCGACGAGGTTGACGAGATGATGAACAAGAAGTCCGGCCTTTTGGCTGTGACCGGTGGCAAGACCAACGACTGCCGCAATGTCGAGGAGCTCGCTGCCGCTGGCGACCCCGAGGCTCAGCTCGCCTTCGATATGTTCGTCTACAAGATTGCCGCCAAGGCTGCCGAGATGGCCACTTCTATGTGCGGTATGGACACCCTGGTCTTTACCGCCGGCATCGGCGAGCACGCTCCGGCCGTCCGCGCCGGCGTTGCCGACCGCCTGGCCTTTATGGGCGTCAAGATGGATCATGCCCGCAACGCCCTGCGTGGTGACGGCGCTTGGTGCCTGTCTGCCAAGGATTCCAAGGTCAAGATTTTCGTCATCCCCACGGACGAGGAGTTCATGATCGCTTCCGACGTCGAGCGCATCGTCAACGGCAAGTAATTGCAAGAGGGGAGGGGCTGGACGACCGAGCGCCGTTCAGCCCCTCTTTCGTCTCGTTGAGCGATATGCCTGATAGCTATTTATCAAGTTGTGATAACTTCTTATTAACATGCGGCCGCCTTAAGGGGTCTGCGCCGACCGTATCGCACTGCAAAGGAGTCTCATGAACGTACTTGTTGTCAACGCCGGCAGCTCGAGCCTTAAATATCAGCTTTTGGATACCGATACCCGCGAGGTTTTCGCCAAGGGCAACTGCGAGCGTATCGGCTCGGACATGGGCATCTTTGGCCACTCCGAGAACGGTGGTGCCAAGCAGACCGAGGAGATTCCTTTTCCCGATCATCGCTGCGCCATTGCGCGCGTGCTCGAGGAGCTCGAGAAGACCGACTTTACGATCGATGGCATCGGCCACCGTATCGTTCAGGGTGGCTGGCACTTCGATGATTCCGCGGTCGTCGACGATGAGGTCATGGCTAAGATCCTCGAGGTTGCCCCGCTCGCCCCGCTGCACAACTACGGCGAGGCCGCGGCGATTGAGTATTGCCGCGAGAAGTATCCGGAGCTGCCCAACGTGGCCGTCTTCGATACCTCGTTCCACATGACCATGCCCGAGGTCGCCTACACCTACGCGCTGCCCAAGGACGTGTGCGACAAGTACCACGTGCGCAAGTACGGTGCCCACGGCACGAGCCACCGCTATGAGTGGATGATGGCCAAGGAGATCCTGGGCTCGCGCTGCCACCGCCTGCTCTCGTGCCATTTGGGCAACGGCGCCTCGCTTGCCGCCATCGAGGACGGTGTATGCCGCGATACCACGATGGGCCTCACGCCGCTCGACGGCCTGATGATGGGCACCCGTTGTGGTTCCATTGACCCGGCTACCGTGTGCTACCTGCAGCGCGAGGGCGGCTACAGCTACCAGGAAGTCGATGACATGATGAACAAGCAGTCTGGTCTGCGTGCCATCTCGGGCATCTCCAACGACGCCCGTGACATCCGTACGCGCGCCTCCGAGGGCGACGAGCGCTGCCTGCTCGCCTTCGATATGTTCGCCTACAAGGCCATGCAGCAGGCCGGCTCCATGATCGCTTCCATGGCGGGCGTGGACACCATTACCTTTACCGCCGGCATTGGCGAGAACGACTGGTCGATCCGCAAGGCCTTCTGCGACTGCTTTGAGTGGCTGGGCGTGCGCATCGACAACAACAAGAACCGCGAGGCCGTGGGTAACGGCCCGCAGGTCATCAGCGCCGCCGGTTCCGCCGTCACGGTCATGGTCATCCCCACCGACGAGGAATACATGATCGCCCACGACGTCGAGCGTCTGACCAAGAACAACTAACGCGCGCATTTGCAAGTAAGCGAAAGGCCTCCAGAGCAACGACTCAGGAGGCCTTTTTGCTAGCAGGCGGAAATTCCAGTCCCAAAGTGATCATCACCAGCAACGCCCCCGTTCGTAGCTCCGAAGGAGCAGAACGGGGGCGTTTCATTGGTCGAGGACGTTTTCAGGGGTTAGCCCGTACGGCCTTCGGGCGAGTGCGTCCGCTACTCAGCCATCTGAGCCTGGACGGCGGTGATGGCTACGACACCCACGATGTCGTCGGCAGAGCAGCCGCGCGAAAGGTCGTTAACCGGCTTGGCGATGCCCTGCAGGATGGGGCCGTAAGCGTCGGCGCCGGCGAAGCGCTGGACCAGCTTGTAGCCGATGTTGCCGGCCTCGAGATCGGGGAACACAAGCACGTTGGCCTTGCCGGCAACGGAGGAGCCGGGGGCCTTGAGCTGGGCGACGGTGGGAACGATGGCGGCGTCGAGCTGCAGGTCGCCATCGATGGCGAGCTCGGGAGCCTTCTCTTTGCAGAACTTAACGGCCTCCTGGACCTTCTTGGCGACCTCGCCGCCGGCGGAGCCCATGGTGGAGTAGGAGAGCATGGCCACGTGCGGCTCGACGCTGCCCATAAAGGTGGACCAGGAGTGAGCGGAGGCGATGGCGATCTCGGATAGCTCGTCGGAGGACGGGTTGATGTTGAGGCCGCAGTCGGCGAAGATCAGCGTACCGTCGGTGCCGAACTGCGGGGTGTCGGTGCACATCACGAAGAAGGCCGAGACCAGCTTGGTGCCCGGGGCGGTCTTAAGGATCTGCAGCGCGGGGCGCAGGGTGTCGGCGGTGGAGTGGCAGGCGCCGGAGACCAGGCCGTCGGCGTCACCCATCTTGACCATCATGGTGCCAAAGTAGGTGGCGTCCATCACCTGGGCGCGAGCCTGCTCGATGGTGACGCCCTTCTTGGCGCGGAGCTCGGCAAACTTCTGTGCGTACTCCTCGTGCTTCTCGGCGTTGCGCGGATCGATGACGGTGGCGCCGGGGACGTTGATCTCGTTGGGATCGCCCAGGATGACGATGTTGGCCAGGCCTTCCTCGATGATCTTGTTGGCCGCGACGATGGTGCGCGGATCCTCGCCCTCGGGCAGGACGATGGTCTTAAGGTCGGCCTTGGCGGCAGACTTCATACGGTTTAGGAAATCGCTCATGTTACTCCTTGCAAGCGTTTCGCTAAGCTCCAGGCGCCCGGCTGTTCACGAATAAACCCGCTGCTAGCGGGTTTACCTTTCAATAATGTACGCCGCGGTGCTTGAGCTTTCCTTGTGTGGCAAGCTCATTATAGGACGCATTAGCGCTATAATCGCTCTGATAAATATGTCTCGAAGAATGTTCGAGAAAAGCCCAGCTAACGAGCCCGTGGCTTTTGACAAGGAGTATCGATGCAGATTACCTCAGGCCTGCCTGAAGGCTTTAACGCCGGCGCGTACGACATGATTGTCGTCGGTGCTGGATATGCCGGTGCCGTTTGCGCCCGCCGTCTTGCCGAGACCATCGGCTATCGTGTTGCCGTTTTGGAGCGCCGTAGCCACATTGCGGGCAATGCCTATGACTGCACTGACGAGGCCGGAATCCTGATCCACGAGTACGGTCCGCATATCTATCACACCTTTAACGAGCGCGTGCATAATTTCCTGTCGCGCTTTACCAAGTGGACGGATTATCAGCACAAGGTGCTCGCCAACATCAACGGTACCCTTATGCCCGTGCCCTTCAACCATGCGAGTCTCAAGCTCGCCTTTGGTGATGAGCGCGGCGAGGAGCTGTATCAGAAGCTCGTGGAGACCTTTGGCAAGGATGTCAAAGTGCCCATCATGGAGCTGCGTAAGAAGAACGACCCCGACTTGGCCGAGGTCGCCGATTACGTCTACGAGAACGTCTTTTTGCATTACACCATGAAGCAGTGGGGCCAGACGCCCGACCAGATCGATCCCTCGATCACCGGCCGCGTTCCCGTCTTTGTGGGCGACGATGACCGCTACTTCCCGCAGGCCCCCTTCCAGGGTATGCCGCAGGATGGCTACACGGCGCTGTTTGAGCACATGCTCGACCACGACCTGATTGATGTGTTCTGCGACGTGGATGCTCGCGATCTCTTCGAGATCGACGAGACAACCGTCAAGGTCGACGGCAAGGTCTACGGCGGCGAGATCGTCTATACCGGTCCGCTCGATGAGCTGTTCAACCTCGACCTGGGCGCTCTTCCGTACCGCACGCTCGACATGAAGTTCGAGACGCTCGATATGGATCAGTTCCAGCCCGTGGGCACCGTCAACTACACCACGAGCGAGGACTACACCCGCATTACCGAGTTCAAGAACATGACTGGTCAGGTCCTGCCCGGCAAGACCACCATCATGAAGGAGTACTCCAAGGCCTATACGCCCGGCTCGGGCGAGACGCCGTATTACGCCATTCTTGAGCCCGAGAACCGTGAGCTCTATGAGCGCTATCTTGAGCGCGTCCAGAACCTGACAAACTTCCACCCGGTGGGTCGTCTGGCCGAGTATCGTTACTACGATATGGATGCCGTGACCAATTCTGCCCTCGATCTTTCGGATGAGATTATCGCCTGCCATGCATAAAGTCATAACATTCGGTATTCCCTCGTATAACGCCGCCAAGGACATGGACCATTGCATCACCTCCATCTTGGAGGGGAGCAATTACGCCACCGATATCGAGATTATCGTGGTGGACGACGGCTCCAAGGACGAGACGGCCGCCAAGGCCGACGAGTGGGAGGCCCGTTATCCTGGAATCATCCGCGCGGTGCACCAGGAGAATGGCGGCCACGGTATTGCCGTCCTTTCGGGTCTGCGCGAGGCGCAGGGCACCTACTACAAGGTCGTCGACTCGGACGACTGGCTTGACGGCGCTGCCCTTTCGACCATGCTGTCGATTCTGCGCGGCTTTGAAGAGCGCGACCAGCGCGTTGACCTGTTTATCTCGAACTACGTGTACGAGAAGGTTTACGAGGGTACGCATACGGCCATTGGTTACAAGTTTGCCCTGCCTCGAAAAAAGATCTTTACCTGGGACCAGATCGGCCATTTCCGTTTGGACCAGAATCTGCTCATGCACAGCCTGTGCTATCGCACGGATGTGCTGCGCGAGTCCAACCTGCCCATGCCGCCGCACACGTTCTATGTGGACAACATCTACGCCTACGTGCCGCTGCCGCGTTGCAAGACCATGTACTACGCCGACATCGACCTCTATCGCTACTTTATCGGTCGCGAGGGCCAGAGTGTCAACGAGGCCACGATGGTCAAGCGTCTGGACCAGCAGTTCCGTGTTACGCGTATCATGATGGAGTCGTACCACCTGTACAGCGATGTCGAGTCGTCGCGTCTGCGTTCGTACATGATGGGCTACTTCACCATGATGATGGCGATCTGCTCGGTGCTCACCAAGCTTTCCGACGAGGATTGTGCCGATGAGCGTCTGAAGACGCTGTGGAATGATTTGAAGGCCTATGACGAGCGTATGTATCGTCGTGCACGTTACGGTGTGGTCGGCTTCTTCACTAACCTCCGCGGTCGTGCCGGAGACAAAACCACACTCGGCCTATACCGTCTTGCCTCAAAGATCTTCAAATTCAACTAACTGCTGAGTTATCGATACTGTTGGGTTGACTGGGCCCCTTGGCCTTTAGTTTGCTACTGCGAACAGTCCTGCTCGCACGGAAAGCACATTAAGTGCTTTCCGGCTCGTGCGGAACTTGTATCAAACTAAAGGCCAAGGGGCCTCTGCTATAAGTATCGATTTTCAGATGATTTGAATTTGAAGATCTTCGACGCGCGGTACACAGGGGCCTGGGCTGAAAAGAAAAAGGTTGGAAGTCGGCCGGAGGCGGGCGGGCATTACGTTTGTCGCGAGCTCCGCATGCAAAGAAGGCCACTTAATGTGGCCTTCGTCTTGCATAGGACTGTAGAGCAGCAAACGTAATGCCCGCCCGCCTCCGGCCGACGGTCGAGTGAGATTACTTCGCAGCACCTGGGATGCCGTGGGAGGTTTTGGCGGTTTTGGCTCCGTTTACGATGGCGGTTTGCAAAGCCCTTACGGCGAGCATGCCCAGCAGGTCTAGGGGAACGGCGGCGCTTGCCTGGGCACCCAGTTTGCCGCTGGCGAGGGTGTAGATGGTGTCGCCATCGTTGGTGGTGTGCGTGGGACGGATGGCGTGTGCGTAGGCGTCTGCGGCCATCTGAGAGACCTTGGTGGCTTGTGCCTTAGTGAGTTCCACGTTGGTGACGATGCAGCTGATGGTGGTGTTGGTGCGGTCGAGCGGCATCTGCATGGATCCGGCGGCGGCAAAGGCTGCGAGTTCCATGTCGACGATCTGGTCGCTATCGGCTGCGGCGCGCATACCGGCGACCCACTCGCCGGTGAAGGGGTCGACAACGTTGCCACAGGCGTTGACCGAGACCACGGCGCCCACCTTGATGGGGCCGAGCGCCACGGCGGCAGCGCCAAGGCCGGCCTTCATGCAGGTGGCAGGGCCCATGAGCTTACCCACGGTAGCGCCCGTGCCGGCGCCTACGTTGCCCTGTTCGAGCTTGGTGGGGGTGTGGTCGAGCGCCTCGCGCACGGCGGCGATGCCGGCCTCAATGTCGGGGCGAACGGTGGGGTCGCCAAAGGCAAGGTCGAAGATACAGCTGGAGCACACGATGGGCACCTGCGTGGGGCCGACGGGCAGACCAATGCCGCGGCTCTCGAGTTCGCGGGCCACGCCGCTTGCAGCCTCGAGGCCAAAGGCCGATCCGCCCGAAAGGCAGACGGCGTGGACCTTGTCGACGGTGTTCTCGGGTCGCAGCAAGTCGGTTTCGCGCGATGCGGGAGCACCGCCGCGAACGTCAACGCCACCGGTGGCACCCTCGGGCGCCACGATTACGGTGCAGCCGGTGCCAGCTTCCTCGTCCGTATAGTTGCCAAAGCAAAAGCCATCGACATTGCAAACATCGATGGCTTCGAGCAGTGTGTCCATGTTTTCTCCTATCGGTTTTCCGCCGGGCCTTATGCCCGGTCGGGATCCGTACGGTACGGCAAAATTGTAGGCGCTGGGGGATACCCAGCGCCAGATGCAATTACGAGAGTTTTTGAATCGCGCGTGCGACGCGAGCGATGGGCAAGCCCACCACGTTGTAGAAGTCACCCGAAATATCGTGCACAAGCATGCGGCCGCCTGTGCCTTGGATGCCGTAGGCCCCGGCCTTGTCCATGGGTTCGCCGGAGGCAACATAGCGCTCGATCTGCTCTTCGGTAAGCTCATAGAACGTCACGTCGGTCACATCGACAAACGACAGGCTCTCGGCGGCATGCGGAGCTGTAGCGTCGCCGGCTTTAACGATGCAGACGCCGGTTGCGACCTGGTGCGTGCGGCCCGAAAGCTCGCGGAGCATGGTGCGTGCCTCGTCCCCGTCTGCCGGCTTGCCCAAAATATGGCCGTCAAAGGTGACAATAGTATCGGCCGCGACGGTCAGTTCGTTGGGCTCGGCATGCTCGGCGGCAACGGCGGCGGCTTTGGCGCGTGCTAAGCGTTCAACGAGCGTAAGCGGGACCTCGCCATCAAAAGGCGTTTCGTCGATATCTGCGGGAATCACGCGAATGTTATAGCCTGCCTCGCGCATCAACTCGATGCGGCGCGGTGATTGCGAAGCCAAAATCATAGCTGAATGCCCTCGGCGACCTTCTCGACGGCCTTGTCGCCGGCGAGCGTGCGCAGCAGCTCAAGCGCAAAGGGGAGCGACTGGGCCATGCCGCTGGCGGTGATGATGTTGCCGTCGTGCGTGACCTTGTCGCCGGTATAGGCGCCCTCGGGGAAGCTCTTCTCAAAGCCGGGGAAGCACGTGGCGTGGCGTCCCTCGAGCAGGTCGAGCTCGCCCAGGATAAACGGGGCGGCGCAGATGGCGGCAACGTGCTTGGTCGCGGCGAAATCGCAGACTACGTCGCAGACGCGCTGGTCGGCGCGCAGGTTGGTGGCACCGGGCAGGCCGCCGGGCAGCACGACGCAGTCGTACTCGTCAAAATTGATCTCATCAAAGAGCGCATCGCAGGTCACGGGGATCTGCAGCGAGCTTACGACCTCGCGCGTGGGCATGATCGAGACAAGCGTGGCGCGCACGCCGCCGCGACGCATGACATCGACCATGGTCAGGCATTCAATAGTTTCAAAGCCATCGGCGGCGAGAACGGCAACGCTGGGCATGAGGGTTCCTTTCATAGGCGGCATACAATTAGCCGTCTTATACCCCGAAGACCTCCGCTTGCCACGCTCGATTTTCCATTGTTTAAAAAGGGACGGGGCTATTTTAGCTACCCCACTTGCAGGGTAGCTAAAATAGCCCCGTCCGAATTAGCTACCCTCACCCATCCTCAACAATCTCAATCTGTAACATCTAGACCCACTTTTGACCCCTAACTGTTACAGATCAAGACAAACGGAAACCGCCCCGACAAAACGTCTAAATCTGTAACATCTACGGACCAAAACCGGGTCTTACTGTTACAGATCGAGACAGCCCCCAACAGCACCGCCCCGTTCGGGGAAACGACCGCTACAGGTACGGCGGGCAGAGGCTCACTTTTTTCTTCGGTTTTTCTTGACGGAATCTCACCTGTTGTAGTACTTTGTCCCAGTCTAAAAACGCGTGGACTTTTCTGGGCGCTAGCCACCTTTTTGCCACGCAACCGAGCAGTCGGTTGCGTGGCTTTTTTCGTCTTGGCAGCAGGTACCACATGCACCGCCAGAAGACCGCACGAGCCCACCTTCCGACTGCAGGGAACAAACGCACGAGACGTGCATCTGCAAGACAGCAGACGGAAGGGAGCCTAATGGCAGAAACAAACACAATCAAGCAACAGACCGCCGAGGCGGGAGCCGCGGGCGCGGGGCAGGTCAAGGCGGCGCTCCAGGTCTTTGCGGGCGGCGCCTGCTACGGCGCGATGGCCACGACCTACAAGCTCGCCTACGCCGCGGGCTTCACCTCAGCGCAGGTGGTGGCGAGCCAGGCGTGGTTCGGCTGCCTCTTCTTCGCCCTCGCCACGCTCGCAGGGCACGCACTCGGGCACCGCTGGCAGCGCGTGGGCTGGAAGCTCGCCCTCAAGCTCATGGGCCTGGGAGCCCTCACCTGCCTCACCTCAATCCTCTACTGCTACGCCATGAGCGTGCTGCCCGCCCCGGTGGCACTCACGCTCCTCTTCCAGTTCACGTGGCTGGGGCTCGTGTGGCAGACCGTCATGACGCGCCGGCCGCCGAGGCTCCTCCAAGTGGTCTCCGCCCTGGTCATCGTCTTCGGAACGGTGTTCGCCAGCGGCGTCTACAAGACCGGCATCACCGGGTACGACCCCGTGGCCCTGCTCTGCGCGCTGGGGGCGGCCGTGTCCTGCTCCCTCTTTGTCACCCTCTCCGGCAAGGTCGAGGCCCCCTGCTCGTCCGAGCAGCGTGGCGTCATCGTATGCGCGGGCTCCGTGGTCATGTCGCTCACGGTGTGTCCGGACTACGTCGTCTCGGGCGTCCTCGCCCAGGGCATCCTGCCCTTTGCCGTCATCGCCGGCTTCTTTGGCATGCTCTGCCCGGTCCTGCTCTTCGGCATGGGCTCTCCGCACCTGCCCGCGGGCCTGTCCACCGTCATGGCCGCCGCGGAACTCCCCGCCGGCCTGCTCATCGCCATGATCGTCCTCGGCGAGCCGCTCGGCGTCGTCGAGTGGCTGGGCGTCGCCATCATCCTCGCCGGCGTGTGCCTGGCACAGGTCCCCTCCCTGCTTGGAGGCCGGGAGGCACGTCGCGCCGCCGCAGGACAAGCCGTCAGCTAGTCACCCCTTCACAGGCGGCCCGCGCGCATCAGGGAAAGGGCCACGGGCCAGGCGCGCGAGGCCGCAAGGACGTTATAAAGCGTCCCCCGCAGAGATGGGGGCGCCAGAGAGAAGGAGGCACCATGCCATTTCCAAAAGGGTTCCTTTGGGGAGGAGCCACCGCCGCCAACCAATGCGAGGGAGGTTATGACGAGGGCGGCCGCGGCCTTGCCAACGTCGACGTCATCCCACACGGGCCGGAGCGCAACGACGTAAGCCGCGGCCTGAGGCGCATGCTCGACTTCGAGCCCGGGTACTACTACCCGGCCCAGACGGGCATCGACTTCTACCACCACTACCGCGAGGACATAGCCCTCTTCGCGGAGATGGGCTTTAAGGTCTTTCGCCTCTCCATCGCCTGGAGCCGCATCTTCCCCAATGGCGACGAGGAGGAGCCCAACGAGGCCGGGCTCGCTTTCTACGAGGACGTGTTCCGCTGCTGCCGCGAGCACGGGATCGAGCCCCTCGTGACCATCACGCACTTCGACTGCCCCATCCACCTCGTCAAGAAGTACGGCGCCTGGCGAAACCGCACCCTTATCGAGCTCTACAAGCGGCTTGTGACGGTGCTCTTCAACCGCTACCGCGGCCTCGTGCGCTGGTGGATCACGTTCAACGAGATGAACATGATCTTGCACCGTCCCTTCATGGGTGCCGGCATCGTCCTCGAGCCCGGGGAGAATGCCCGCGAGGCCGAGTACCGCGCCGCGCACAACGAGCTCGTGGCGAGCGCCTGGGCCACCAAGATCGCCCACGAGGTCGATCCGGAGAACAAGGTGGGCTGCATGCTCGCCGCGGGAAGCTACTACCCCTACTCCTGTCGTCCCGAGGACGTTCGCGCGGCGCAGGTCAAGAACCAGGAGGACCTCTTCTTCGTGGACGTGCAGGCGCGCGGTCGCTACCCCGGCTACGCGCTCAAGATGCTCGAGCGCGAGGGCATCGACGTGGGCATGACCGCCGAGGACGAGCGCATCCTTGCGGAGAACACCGTCGACTTCATCTCGTTTAGCTACTACTCCTCGCGCTGCACCGCGGGCGACCCCGACTCCGTGGGCGGCGTCGCCGAGGGCAACGCCTTCGCCGGCGTGGAGAACCCCTACGTGCGCACGAGCGACTGGGGCTGGGTCATCGACCCGCTGGGATTCCGCATCACGATCAACGACCTCTGGGACCGCTACCAGAAGCCGCTCTTTGTGGTGGAGAACGGCCTCGGCGCCTATGACGAGGTGCTTCCCGACGGCACGATCGAGGACGACTACCGCATCGCCTACCTGCGCGAGCACATCGAGGCCATGCGTGACGCCATCGAGCAGGACGGCGTCGAGATGCTCGGCTACACCACCTGGGGGCCGATCGACCTCGTGAGCGCGGGCTCCGGCGAGATGGAGAAGCGCTACGGCTTCATCTACGTGGACCGCGACAACCTGGGCAACGGCACGCTCGAGCGCAGGCGCAAGAAGAGCTTCTACTGGTATCAACAGGCCATCGCCACCAACGGAGGCGACCTGGGCTAGCCGCCCGGGCAATATCACTAAGGAGAAAATAATGGCTGAAAAATACGACGATCTGGCCAGATCCATACTCGAGAACGTAGGCGGCACAGAGAACGTCGCCAGCGTCGCGCACTGCATCACGCGCGTGCGCTTCAAACTCAAGGACGAGTCCCGCGCCAACACTGCCAAGATCGAGGCCCTCAAGGGCGTCATCCAGGTCATCCAGGCCAACGGCCAGTACCAGGTGGTCGTGGGTAACATCGTCGAGGACGTCTACGACGCGGTCCTGGAGGCCGGCAACTTCTCGGGCGGCGCAAGCGCCGACGACGAGCCCCAGGGCGATAAGACCGTTGCCTCCGTCGTCATCGACCTCATCTCTGGCATCTTCCAGCCCATCCTGGGACCGCTTGCCGCCGCAGGCATCATGAAGGGACTGCTTGCCCTCATCACCTACTTCGTCCCGGCCTTTGCAAACGACGGCCTCTACACGCTGCTCTACACCGTGGCTGACGGCTTCTTCTACTTCCTTCCCGTCGCCCTGGCGTTCAGTGCCGCGCGCAAGTTCCGCATGAACGAGTTCACCGGCGTGGCAATCGGCGTGGCGCTTCTCTACCCGACGATGGTCGCCCTGACCTCGGGCGAGGCGCTCGGCAGCATCGACCTCGGCGTGGCCGGCACGTTCTCGTGGTACGCCACCGCCCTCGGGCTCCCCATCATCATGCCCGTGTCCGGCTACGTGAGCTCGGTGATCCCCGTCCTTCTCATGGTGTGGTTCGGCTCTATCCTTGAGCGCTGGCTCAAGAGCTGGATGCCGGCTGCGCTCAAGATGTTCCTTGTCCCGCTCGCCACGATGACGGTCTCCATCGTCTTGGGCTACCTCATCATCGGCCCGGTGGCCACCCTCATCACCAACCTGCTGAGCGCGGCATTCTCGTTCATCTTCCAGCTCCCCGTGGTTGGTTCCGTCCTGGGCAGCGCCCTGGTTGGCGGACTGTGGATGTGCCTCGTCATCTTTGGCTTCCACTGGAGCCTCATCCCCATCTCCATCATGAATCTGAACACCCTCGGCCACGACAGCGTGCTCGCCGCCACCATCGGCCACGGGTTCGCGCTCGGAGCGGTCATCTTTGCCATGTACCTCAGAAACAAGGACGAGCGCTTCCGCGGCATCGCCCTTCCCGCGATGATCTCCGCCTTCTTCTTCGGCGTCACCGAGCCGGGCATCTACGGCATCGCCCTCCCCAACAAGCGCGCGTTCGTCGTGGCATGCCTGAGCTCCGCCGTGGGCGGCGCCATCGTGGGAATGACTGGCGCTCTCATGTACATCTCGGGCGGCCTCGGCGTCTTCAACCTGCTCAACTTTATCGACGGGACCCCTGGTGGCGCCGGGATCTCCCACATGATCTTCGCGATCATCGCCTCGCTCGTCTCTGCCGTCCTGGCCTTTGTTATCGAGTTCATCACCTACCGGCCCAACGACGATGAGGAAGGCACCCGCTAGCCTGCGCCCTCCTCAATCAGCTCTATGTAATTGAGGGGCAGTTGAGGTGGGTGAGGGCCGAGGGCGATCAAGGTGGCCGCCCTCGGCCCGGGACAACCTGCCAGAAGGCGTTTAGCTTTCTCGGGCGGCGCTGAAATGAACTGCGCCCCGATACTTGGACGGGTCAATTAGCGGCCTATGCCGCACATGGGGACTGATTTCGGAACTCCTCCGGGGTCAGTCCCTTTTGCTTAACCCGCCTCCTCTTGTTCCAGTGAACGGTATAGGCTTCGAGGTCCCGCTTGAACTCCTCGAAGCTCCGCCACGTCCGGCTCCTGTAGAATTCGTCCTTCAGGCGCCCGGGCAGCAGCTCCGTCGCATGAGCTTGCCCTCGCACGCCGCCGGCCCCGGCCGGGTCCGGGCACCCTTCGGCCTCCCGCTGGCCTTCGGCGCGCCCGCACCCCCTGTCGCAAAGCTCTGCTGCAAGAGTCCTCAGCGTGGCGTCGTGCCTGACTCTCCCGTCCATAAAGAAGCCCCCATTTCTAATGTTCAAGAAATGAGGGGCGGTTCAATTTCGGGACGGGGATTAAATAATCATTCGGAGCAAATCTATTTTTATCCCCGTGCCAGAAAAATCATCGGGCGTGGTCTGGGGCAAACAGTCTAGTTGCGCTTGAGGTGGACGACGGTTTCGCAGTGGAAGGTTTGCGGGAACAGATCGACCGGCGTGATCTTGACGGGGGAGAAGGTACCTTCCTCGACAAAGCGCTTAAGGTCGCGTGCCAGGGTGGCGGGGTCGCAGCTCACGTAGACGACATCGCGAGCGCTCGTGCTGGCGATAAGGTCGATCGCCTCGGGGGCGAGGCCTGCGCGCGGCGGGTCGACCACCAAGACGTCGGCATCCTGGTCGGGGAACTCGCGCACCGCGTCTCCGCCAATGACGTCGACGTTATCAAGCTTGTTGATTTCCAGGTTACGGCGCAGGTCGCGCACGGCCGGGCCGTAGGCCTCGACGGCGGCGACGAAGTCGCAGCGGCGGGCGAGCGGCAGGGTAAAGGTTCCGGCGCCGCAGTACAGGTCCACGGCAAGCTCGTCTTCTTGCGGGTCGAGCGCTTCCATGACAAGCTCGATCAAAATCTCAGCACCCTTGGTGTTGACTTGGAAAAAAGACGGGGCAGACAAGCGCATCTGACCCTCGGCGATATTCTCGGTCCATGAGCCCTCTCCGGCGAGCATTTCGACCTTGGAGACACGGCGGGCCTTCTTTTCGCCCTTGCTCATCACACGCACGATGCTCGTGGGATGAGCGGCGACCGCCAGCACGCGGGAGACTTGCGAGCGCGGAAAAGAGCCCGTGGGCGTCCAGAGTGCAACCTCGAGCGCCTTGGTGCGGCGCGATGCGCGAATGCCCACGCGTTCGAGCCCTAAGTCATGGCTGCCGCTTAGATAGTTGAGTGCGCCGACGACCGATTTGAGCGCCTTGGGAAAACGTTTATCGAACAGCGGACACGCATCGACGGTCACGATTTTGCTGGGGTCGACACCGTGCATGCCAAGGCGCACGCGACCGTTGACGACGGTCGGTTCGAGCTCGATTTTATTGCGGTAGCCCCAGTCGTCCTTGGTGTGGCAGATGGGCTGCACCAACTCATCGACCTGCTCAGGAGCGAACTTGCCGATGCGCTCGAGCGTGGAGCGCAGGTTTTGCTCCTTGGCGGCGAGTTGTGCCGTGCGTGAGAGATTGCCCCACGAGCAGCCGCCGCAGATGCCCACGTAGGGGCAGGGGGGCTGAATGCGATCGGGGCTCGGCTCCAGAATCTCGGTGGTGCGGGCGCGCATGAACGACTTGCCGTCCTGTACGACCTCGGCCTCGACGGTGTCGCCTGCCACGGCACCCTGCACAAAGACGGCTTTGCCGTTGTCGGCGTGCGCCAGCCCGTCGGCGCCGTAGGTCATCGATTCTATAGTGAGCTTCATATCCCTGCCTGTCATTCGTGTTGTTGCTCGCACCATGGTAGCAGGGAAAAGCGCCCCGCATCCGAGGCTTTCCTCAAATGCGGGGCGCTTCTACAAACTGCTTCTACAAACGACTATTTCGTCTTGCCGGTAATGAGCGTCTTAAGACCCAGGCCGATCAGGCCCAGGCCCATGCGCACACGACCGGGGCGATGGCGCTCGATGGCCTTGGTCTTGCCGGCGGGCTTATCGCGACGGGCGCTCGTCTCGGGTGCGGGCTTAGCTGCCTGCGGCTCGGGCTGAGGTGCAGGTGCGGGCTCGGGCTCAATGACGGTCGCCTGGACCTTCTGAACCTCGGGTGTGGCCGGCTGCGGCTTAGGAGCAGGGGCGGGCTTTGCCTCAATGACGGGTTCGGGCGCGGCCTCGGCGTTGCGGTAGGCACGCTCCAGCAGGGCTTCCTGCGAGTTGAAGGGTTTCTCACCCTCTGCGCGCTCCACGGGGACCCAGGTGCCGTCGCTCGTGAGGCTGCGGGCCTTCACGTTGTCGCGCAGCTGCATGCTCATGTACTCGTGCACCAGGGCGCGGCAGGTGGGGTCGAGCACGGGGAAGGCGATCTCCACGCGGTGCTCGGTGTTGCGTGTCATCATGTCGGCCGAGCTCAGATAGATCATGTCCGAGTCCACGCCAAAGGCGTAAACGCGCGCATGCTCCAAAAAGCGTCCGACGATAGAACGGACATGCACGTTCTCGGTCTTGCCAGGAACGCCCGGCTTGAGGCACGAGATGCCGCGGATGATCATGTCCACGCGGACTCCTGCGCACGATGCCTCGGCGATCTTGTCGATGACCTCGCGGTCGGTGAGCGAGTTGAGTTTAAAGAACACGCGGGCGGGCTCGCCGGCGAGGGCGCGCTGGATCTCGCGGTCAAGCCCGCGCATGATGAGCGGTTTCAGTCCGACGGGCGCCACACCCAGGAAGCGGTAATCGCCGCGCAGGTTGCCCAGCGACAGGTTGCGGAAGAACAGGTTGGCGTCCTCGCCGATGCCGGGGTGAGCGGTCATGAGCATAAAGTCGCTGTAGAGTTTGGCCGTCTTCTCGTTAAAGTTGCCGGTGCCCAGCAGCGTCAGGCGCGTTAGCGCCATGCCCTCGCGATAGGTGAGCTGGCAGATCTTGGAGTGGCACTTAAAGCCCTCGGAGCCGTAGATGACGGTGCAGCCGGCCTCTTCCAGGCGCTCGGCCCACTCGATGTTGTTCTGCTCGTCAAAGCGCGCGCGGAGCTCCATGAGCACCGTGACCTCTTTGCCGTTCTCGGCGGCATCGATCAGTGACTCGCACAGGCGGCTCTGCTTGGCCACGCGGTAGAGCGTGATGCGCAGTGAGATGCACTCGGGGTCGTAGGCGGCCTCGTGCACCAGATCCAGGAAGGGGTTCATGGCCTCATAGGGATAAAAGAGCAGCTTGTCGTGCTGAAGTACCTGCTCGCGGATGGAGCGGGTCATATCGATGGTGGGGTTGGGCTGCGGCTTAAACGGTGTAAAGAGCAGCTCGTTGCGCAGGTGCTCGGGAATCTTGCCCTCAATGCCAAAGACGTAGCCTAGGTCGAGCGGGATATCGCAGGTAAAGACAGAGCGGCGCGAAAGCTCGAGCGCCTTGCGGATGGTCTTGAGCGTCGCCTTCTCGAGCGACCCCGAGACCGCGAGCACCACCGGCTGCAGGCGCAAGCGTTTCTTGAGGATGCGCTTCATGTGCTGACGGTAATCCTCTTCCTCCTCGACGCCCTCGCCGTCCGGGTCGATGTCGGCGTTGCGGGTGACGCGGATGAGCGCGCGGTCGAGCGGCTTATAGGAGCCAAAGCAGCTGTCCAGGCAGGCGAGGATGACGTCCTCGAGCAAGATGTAGGAGTAGATGCCGGTGGGCGAGGGGATCTCGACCACGCGGTTCATCGAGGTGGGAATCTCGATAAGGCCCAGCAGACTCTCCTCGTCGGTGACGCCGTCCAGGCCGCAGGCCAGGTAGAGTGCGCCGTTGCGCAGGTTGGGGAAGGGGTGGCGCGGGTCAATCACCAGCGGTGAGATGACCGGCGACACGTAGGCCTGGAAGTAACGGGTTACAAAGGTGCGCTCCTCGGGCGTAAGCGAATCGATGCGGGCGCGGTGAACGCCCAGGGTGTCGAGCTTGCCCTCGATGCTCTTAAAGATGGACTCCCATCGGGTAAGGAGCCCGGGCATTTCGGCCATGACAGCATCGACTTGTTCGGAGGCGGTCATATTGCTCTTGTTGTCGACAGGCTGTTTTTTGAGCTCTGCCAGATCGGACAGGCCGCCCACGCGCACCATGAGAAACTCATCGAGGTTAGACTCGAAAATCGACACGAACTTTAGCCGCTCGAACAGCGGAACGGTCTCGTCGAAGGCTTCGTCAAGCACACGGTTGTCAAAGCGCAGCCAGCTGAGCTCTCGGTTCTGCGTGTACGAGAAGTCGCGCGGCGGCTTACGCAGCTTTGCAGCGGCTTGCTTTTTTTCGATTTTGCTCGGCATATGCATCTGTCCGTTCAGTCCCCGTGGGGGACGGTTGCCTAACACTATTCACTATTGTCTCAATTTAGTCGGCCTATGGCACGGACGTATCGCGTGAACGGTATCTTTACCTACTTCTTACGCTGACAAGCCATAGAGCTGACGCCCTTCGCGTTGTGAAAAACGGTCTATATCCTCACTCAACTGGTGAGTATGTGTGAATAAGAATGATAGGTAGCTGAATATCATCGAATACAGACAGAAACACGAACAAGCGTCATTTATATACATAAAACCGTTTTAGATATGCAATTCTTAATCGAAAGATTGGAGTTGTAATTGCGAATGATTTTTAAGAAAAAAGAGCATTTACCTTAGAAAAGCTACTTTAGAACGCCGAAGTGCATTATGGGAGAATCATATTCGATATACCGTTCATCGAACTTTGTTGACCGTTCGGGGGCGAGGTGGAATTGCGGTTGGAATTTGGATATAACTAGAGCTGTCAGCAAGCAGCACCCGTTACGGAAGGGTGCTGAGAGATTCGGCCGAAAGGCCCGAAAGAAAGGTAGGAGGCCATGACGAAAGGTCTGCACGTGCCTTCCGA
>NZ_QSUU01000011.1:0-33913 GCF_003439125.1 Collinsella sp. OM04-5
AGGCCCGATTTTGCCTCTTGACAATGTCCTGCTCATATTAAAAGGAACGTCCCTAAGTGCCGACAGTTAGGGACGTTCCTTTTCTGTCGGCATTCGGGGACACTCCTTGCGGATTTGCGAGCAGTTTGCTCGTTTGTCGACGTACGGGCGTTCATTTGTCGACTTCTTGGGCTGTGGTCACCTGTTGTTTAAGTGGTGGCTGCGGGCATCTGGCTCAAAAGGGCGGGTTGGCCGTCGATGTTTACCTGCGGTTTTGTTGCGGCGCGCATTTTCGGTCAAGCTTTTCGTCAAGTGTTTGGTCAGCATCTGGTTTGCAGCCGGAGGCCTATTTTGCCCGCGCTGGTCGTGGCTGCCCACCCTCCTCGTAAGCTCAAATTGAGGTCCATCAGTTTGAGGAGGATGCCATGACTGACCACGCTTTTGACCGAGCAGAGCTGGCTGAAGCCGTCGGCAACGATATTGCCGACATGGCTCACTTTTGGATGCTGCGGAAGTTTCAATTCCTGGAGCCGGCGCGCGAACAGTTCGAGATCATTGTCGACCCGTGGCTCAGCTATTGCACCGAGCCTTCGCAAAACGAAATCATGGCCTACAACATGGCGTTTACCGATTGGCTGCTGTTTGAGCGCCCCTATCGCCATGGCAAAACGCTGCTCGAGCTATATGTTGACGAGCCGCCGGCATCGCTTTCGCCTGCCTCGCTCAAGCGGCTCGAGCAGGTACGCGACACGCAGTATTTCTCGCGCTTTGGCATTTTGGACAAGGATCCTGCGTCCGGCATGGTCGTGCTGAAGGACACGCGCACCGATCATCGCTTTGATGTCTACGACCCGCATATCGTGCAAAAGGAGCATTGGAATGACGGCGCGATTGCGGTACGCCTCGCCTGCGTCGACGATGTCTGGCTGACGGCGGGACAACTCTATCTGTATGACATCGCACGCCTGAGTGACACGGCGGTCGATGGGCCTGGTGCGGTGCATCCCGAGGATCTGCAGGATGGCTTTGACACCTCGTGCATCAGCTTCTTTTTGCGCCTGGTCCGCGACATCATGGGCGCCCAGGGGCGTTACGTAAAGTCCCTCAACATCTACGAACAGGAATGGGAGTAGGGGATGGACGGTTGTCGCCCGCCTTGCCCTCTGTCTTTATGTCTCGATCTGTAACGTTTAGGGACAAAAAACCGGTCTACCTGGTACAGATCGAGACGTTTGTCGGCGGCAGCGGCGGCGGCGATGGCCCATTTCTCCGATGTGGTGGTGATGAAAGTGTCTAATACCGTTCTTAAACATAAGCAGGCGACACGTAACACCTTGGCGCGGAATAGGATGCTTGCCAGGCTCGCGAAGGCGGCTGAACAAGGCATGCTGTTTGTGACGCACGACCATGCCGAGCTCATGTGGCTGCGGCGTCATGTGGGAACCGATGATATTGCGGAGCCCGAGCCGTATTTGTTCTGTTTTCAACATGATTGGGATGCGTTGACACCGGCGGAGCGAGCGCTGCGGACCGTCAAAGGGCTTGCGGAGTTTCATCCCGATTGGGCGTTTTGGGGTTATGACGCGGCGCTTTTGTGGGGTCTGGAGGTGCCAAATGATCTGCTCGGGCCGCGGTTTCTTGTTAAGACGGGTTGTTCGGTGACGTTGAGTGCAGGATGTCGGCTGTTGCGTCCGCAAGCGGCGGGCGCACTTGAACAAGTTGACGGCGTGCAGGTGACGTCGTTTTGGCGCACGGTGGAGGATTGCCTGCTGCGCGCGCCGTTTTCGTACGGGTTGGCGATTGCCGATTCTGCATTGAGGGCAAGAGGCGTATCGCACGATGGTCTGTGCGAGCGCCTCCGCTCCGATTGCGAGGGCAGACGAGGGTATCGCAGAGCGCAGGTGATCGCGTCGTATGCGGACGGGCTGTCCGAAAACGGCGGCGAGTCTCGTTTTCGGGCGTTCTTTATTGCATACGGTTTTCCGGTGCCAGAGTTGCAGGTGGAGTTTCGCGACCCGCTCGATCCGAGCCAAGTGTTTCGTGTCGACTATTTTTGGCGGCTCGAGGACGGAACATGTGTCATCGGCGAGCTCGACGGAAAGGGGAAGTATACCTTGCAGAACGGCGAGGGTCGGGAGTCGGTCGACCCATTCGTGACAGAGCGTCAGCGGGAATCTCATCTGACAATGCTCGGGCATAAGGTGCTTCGGTTTACGTTTAACGAACTCAAAGACCCGGGGAAGCTGGTCGAGAAAATGAGGCTGGCTGGTATTCCTCGGCAGGCTGAATTGGCTGAGGAGTGGAGATGCCAGTGGTATGGGCGCTGAGAGGTTTTGTCTCGATCTGTAACGTTTAGAGGCTGTTTGAGCTCGTAATTGTTACAGATCGAGACAAGCCGGTGAAACGTCGACCGAATGTCTCGATCTGTAAAATCAAGGGCCTAATAACCCTGTACCTGTTACAGATCGAGACATTTCCCTGGTGTCGCTGGGGTGGGACTGCAACGTATTCCGTCCCCCACATCCCCTCTTTCCTCCGTTAACCGATATGTCTGTGGCAATCGGGCTGCACTGGATAACAATGGACAGATGTTCAAGTTTTCTGAGGGGGAGGAGCTCGATATGGCGTCTGCCGATCGTTCTACGTTGTTTATCAATGCGACCATTCTGGATGGCTCGGAGCATATGGAGCCGCAACCCGATATGGCCGTGGCCGTTGAGCGCGGTGTCATCACGTGGGTGGGGCCGAGTGCTGTGGCGCAGGCGCCTGCAGGTGCCAAGGTTATCGACCTGGGTGGTGCGTATCTCATGCCCGGTCTCATCAATATGCATGCGCATCTGTGCGGCTCGGGCAAGCCGGTTTCGGCGGGCGATGCGGGCGCGCTGATGAAGAAGCTCGATAATCCCGTGGGGCGCGCCATCGTGCGCCACATTCTTAAGGGCAGCGCCCAACAACAGCTTGCAGGTGGCGTGACCACGGTGCGCGGCGCGGGCGACCCGCTGTTTGCTGACATTGCCGTGCGCGACGCTATCGACGCCGGCAAGTATCAGGGTCCGCGCCTGGTAGCGCCGGGAACGGGCGTCACGGTGCCGGGCGGCCATGGCGCGGGCTTGTTCGCCCAGGTGGCCAACAGCCCCGTCGAGGCAGCCGAGCAGGTGCGAGACCTGTATGCGCGCGGCGCCGACGTCATTAAGCTGTTCGTAACGGGCGGTGTGTTCGATGCGACCGAGGTGGGCGAGCCGGGCGTGCTGCGTATGCCGGTGGAGGTTGCCGCGGCGGCGTGCAAGGCGGCGCACGAGGTGGGCCTGCCGGTTATGGCTCATGTCGAGAGCACCGAGGGCGTGAAGGCCGCGCTTGAGGCCGGGGTCGACACGATCGAGCACGGTGCCCCGATGACGCCCGAGATCCTGGAGCTGTATCGCGGCACCGCGGGCACACAGCTCGAGGGACGCGCGCCGAGCGTGACCTGCACGATCAGCCCGGCGCTGCCGTTTGTGTTGCTCGATCCGGAGAAGACCCATTCGACCGACACGCAAAAGAAGAACGGCGACATCGTGTGCTCGGGCATTATCGAGAGCGCTCGTGCGGCGCTGGAAGCCGGCGTTAAGGTGGGCCTGGGCACGGACTCGAGCTGCCCGTTCGTGACCCAGTACGACATGTGGCGCGAAGTCGCTTACTTTGCCAAGTACGTGGGCGTGAGCAACGCCTTTGCGCTGCATACGGCGACGCAGGTCAATGCCGAGCTGTTGGGCCTAGGCGGCGAGACCGGCACGGTCGAGTGCGGCAAGGCCGCCGATATCCTGGTGACGCGCGAGAACCCGCTCGATGACCTGTGCGCTCTGCGCGAGCCAATGCACGTGATGTGCCGCGGCAACCTGGTGCGCAAACTCAAGGTGAAGCGTATTCCCGAGGTGGACGCCGAGCTCGACACGATTATGGCCATGCCTGCCGAAGCGCTGGCCGAGGAGCTGGCCCGCGACGGCGTGGCGTAAGCGCCGGTGTGACGGGGGACAGTCGGCTCGTCGAACGCCGCCGCCTTATACAAAAAAGCCGAGGTCTCAGCAAGAGGCCTCGGCTTTTTTATCGAATAAATGCTTCAGATTTGAGA
This sequence comes from Collinsella sp. OM04-5, assembly GCF_003439125.1. GTDB lineage: Bacteria > Actinomycetota > Coriobacteriia > Coriobacteriales > Coriobacteriaceae > Collinsella. The sequence goes on from NZ_QSUU01000011.1 coordinate 4,088, forward strand.
CAAACACTACTGATTCATTTGCCCCACGGCGCGATGCCTAGGAGCGTGTTTCCATCTTGGCGTGGCACTTGGGGCAGGTGACGCGGATCTTGCCTTTGCCCTTGGGGACGGACAGCATCTGACCGCAGTTAGGGCACTTAAGGTAGGCCGTGGTCTTGCGGCCCTTCCACATCTTCTTGGCCGTTCGCTTGGCGCGCTCAAAGTCTTCCTTGCTGGTGCCGGCCGCGCGCGAGGCGTTGGCAGCCGCGGCGCCGCCACCCAAGCTGGCGACGAACTTACCTAGGCCGGGGACGTTTGCGGTCGCCGTGACAAAGGCATCGTTCTCCTTGCGGCGCGCGTCGATGTTTTTGGACAGACCGCGCAGCACGCCGAGCGCGATCACGGCGATGGCGATCCAGCTGAGCCACTGGATACGGGCCATCGACCCGATTATCGCGATGATAATGCCTGCGAAGCCCAACACGACGGTGAGCTCATCGGCGCCGTTGCGACCCTTCATAAAGTCATTCATGCGAATTGCCTTTCGTTCGATATGCTGCACGCCTTTATACCCGATTTAGAGCAAGGGGGACAGGTTAATCTGCGCCAATGTGGTGCAAACATACCTGTCCCCGGATCACCAAGACGGTGCAAAGAAGTCTGTCCCCAATGCCCCAATTACTTGGCGAGCTTGTCGACGACGCGCTCTATCTCGGCAAGCTTGGCGGCTTTGAGCTCCTCGTCGCCCGATTCGATGGCCGAGGCGACGCAGCCCTCAATGTGGGCCTTGAGCACGTCGGCGTTAATGCGCGCGAGGAGCGCCTGTGTGGCCATAAGCTGCGTGGAAATATCGACGCAATAGCGGTCCTCCTCGACCATCCGCAGGATGCCGTCGATCTGCCCGCGTGCCGTCTTAAGCATGCGAGTCACCGATTTATGGTCTGCCATCATGGCGGGTCCTCGTTTCTGGTCAATCCTTCAAATACCTCGCCCTCAGTTGCGGTGAAATAGTTCTTGATTGAGGGCTTGGAGCGCTAAAACAGGAACTATTTCACCGCAACTTCTGAAGGGCTGGTTGAGCGGTGGTTGCTGGGCGGCTATGTCGGCCGACAGCGGTGCCTGCTGGTGCGGTGGCAGCTAGGATGCGGTCACGGACAGGGCGTGGAATTTCTCGCCCGCGGCCTCGACGGCGGCGGCGAGCTGCTCGGCGGTCACGGTGTCGGCGCACTCCACCTGGACGGTCTGGGTTTCGTGATCGGCGTCGGCGTCGGTCACGCCGGCCACGTTGAGCAACGCCGTCTCGACGGTGGCGTCGCAGTGGCCGCACATGAGGCCGGAAGTCTTGATTGTGTAACGCATGGGTGTACTCCTTATCGATTGAGATTATCTGACAGTTTAGTCGTGAACAGTGTCATCTTAAAGGTGCGCTGAGGTGCCCGAGATTGCCCCGAAAGAGGAGCGAAGCGTACTTGGGTACGCGAGCGACGGTTTGAGGGGCAAGGTCGGGTGCTTCAGCGCGCCGTCTTGGGCTTAAAGGTTCGCAGGCGCAGCGCATTGCTTACGACGCACACGCTCGACAGGCTCATGGCCGCGGCGCCAAACATCGGCGAGAGCTGCCATCCGGTGAGCGGGAAGAACACGCCCGCCGCCAGCGGAATGCCGATGCCGTTGTAGAACAGTGCCCAGAACAGGTCCTGCTTGATGTTGCGGATCGTGGCGCGTGAAAGCTCGATGGCTCGGGCGACGTCCATGAGGTCGCTGCGCATGAGTACCACGTCGGCGCCCTCCTTGGCGATGTCGGCGCCGGTGCCGATAGCAAGGCCCACGTCGGCGCGCGCCAGGGCGGGGGAGTCGTTGATGCCGTCGCCCACCATGGCGACCTTGCCGCCCGCATCCTGCAGTTCGCACACGTGGCGTTCCTTGTCGGCGGGGAGGACGTCGGCGATGACCTGCTCGCTGCTCAGCCCCACGCGGCGGGCGATGGCCTCGGCCGTCACGCGGTTGTCGCCGGTGAGCATGCGCACGTCGACGCCGAGCTTGCGGAGCGCAGCGATGGCCTCGGCGCTCGTCTCTTTGACCTCGTCAGCCACGGCGATGGTGCCGACAAGCTCGCCGTTCTTGGCAAAGAACAGCGGCGTCTTGCCTTCGGCGGCAAATTGCTCGGCAAGACCCGCGGGCACGGTAACGCCCAACTCGTTCATCAGGCGTACGTTGCCGGCGGCGATGACATTCTGCCCCTCGCGCGCCGTTACGCCACGACCGGGCACGGCGGCAAAGTCCTCGACCATGCGCGCGACAATTCCGCGTGCCTCGCACTCGGCCATAATCGCCTCGGCCAGCGGGTGCTCGCTCGAGCGCTCCAACGCGGCGGCCAGCTTGAGCAGCGACTTTTCGCTCATGGCGGGCGAGCCGTCAGCACGCGTGGCTACTACGATATCGGTCACGGCAGGCTTGCCGCGGGTGACCGTGCCCGTCTTGTCGAGCACCACGGTGCCCACACTGCGCAGATTCTCCAGCGCCTCGGCACTCTTGAACAGAATGCCCATCTCGGCGCCCTTGCCGGTACCCACCATAATGGCGACGGGCGTGGCCAGACCCAGTGCGCACGGGCAGCTGATCACCAGCACGGCCACGGCGGAGGTGAGCGCCTCGTTCATGCTGCCGGTCAGTGCCATCCACACTACAAAGGTCACGACCGAGATTACAAACACCACGGGCACGAACACGCCGGCGACCTTGTCGGCCATGCGGGCGATGGGCGCCTTGGTGGCGTTGGCGTCCTCGACGAGCTGGATAATCTTGGCGAGCGACGTATCGGCGCCCACACGCGTGGCGCGGAAGGTAAACGAGCCCGTGCGGTTGACCGTGGCCGCGTTGACAGTGTCACCGGCGGTCTTCTCCACGGGAATGGACTCGCCGGTCAGTGCACTCTCGTCCACGGCCGAGCTGCCCTTGAGCACCACGCCGTCAACGGGGATGGACTCGCCGGGACGCACACGCAGCACCTGGCCGGGAAGGATGCTGTCGACGTCGACGGTGGTTTCGGTGCCGTCGTCGGCAACGACGGTCGCGGTCTTGGGTGCCAGGTCAATGAGCGCCTCGATAGCGCCGCCGGTCTTGGACTTGCTGCGCGTCTCGAGGTATTTGCCCACGGTGACGAGCGACAGGATCGTGCCCGCACTCTCAAAATACAGGTTGTCCATGCCCGTCATCATGGCCTCGTGGATTTGCCCGGCGGCCAGCCGGTCGGCCATGATAAACATGGCGTAGAGCGACCAGGCAATGGATGCGGTGGCACCCACGGCAATAAGGGCGTCCATGGTAGGCGCGCCTTGCGCGAGCGATTTAAACCCGTTGATAAAGTACGCGTCGTTGATGTAGACGATGGGGATGAGCAGGGCGAGCTCGGTGAGAGCGAGCGTCATGCTGTGGGTATGGTCGGTGAAGATGCCGGGCAGCGGCCAGCCAAGCATGTGCCCCATGCCTATGTAGAACAGTGGGATGAGGAATACGATCGAGACGATGAGACGAGTGCGCATGGCAGAGGCGGCGGCCTCCAGTTTTTTGGTGGGCGACTCCATATGGGCGGCGCCGGACCTGGCTTGCGTACTGCCGCTTTGGGCGGCGTCGGTGCCCGTGCTGACGGGTGAGGCCGAGTAGCCAGCACGATCGACGGCGGTGCAGATGTCGTCGGGGGTGACCTGCGCGGGGTCATAGTCGACCATCATGGAGCCGGCGAGCAGATTGACCGCGACGCTCTCGACGCCATCGAGCTTGCTCACGGCACGGTCCACGTGCGCCTGGCAGGCGGCGCATGTCATGCCGCCCACGTCGAACTTATCTTGAGCCATGGTTTCTCCTTTCTGTGACGTAGTGTCGGAAATGTTAACCAACCGATACTATACACCCATACCCCCTGGGGGTGTCCAGTAATAGTTGGAATGTATGACTTTTCATTACAGATGAGGGTGGCTGCTCAATCGGTGGCCGTCTCTGCCAAACATCTCAATCTGTAACGTCTGGACCGGTTTTTGAACCATAGCTGTTACAGATTTAGACAAACATTTCAACCGAAAACTAACGTCTCGATCTGTAACAACTAGACCCCGTTTTACCGAGTATTTGTTACAGATCAAGACAAACAGTTGGCAGGAAACTCAATGTCTTAATCTGTAACATCTAGACTGGTTTTTTGGGTTCTAACTGTTACAGATCGAGACAGACTGTCCGCGGTCAACTCAAATGTCTTAATCTGTAACATCTAGAGAGGTTTTTAACCCCTTACTGTTACAGATTGAGATGTTGTCTCGCGGGGTTGAGGTTTGTCTCGTTCTGTAACATCTAGACCTGTATCTGCCGAGCTAGTGTTACAGATTGAGACAATTGCCGGGGAGGGGTCCCGTCACGGCAAGACGCCCGCCGCCTAGATGCAGAATCCGGGAATCACGCAGGTTCGCTTGTTGGGCTTGCTTGCAGGCGTTGCGTACGTAAAGACGTCGCCGTCGCGTCCCACGCGATTCATATAGAGTGTGCCTTCGCTCTCCGATGTGTCGGGGCTCACCGTGCGCTCCCACCAGCAGGTGTCCTTGCCCTTCCACTGGCGGACCATCGTCTCGTTCGTGGAATACGGGCTCACCTTGAGCTCGCGGAAGAGTTGGTACTCCTTGCCCTCGCCGTTATAGATGTCGGCCAGGTAGTGAAAGTCCTCGGTAAATGACTCGGGTGGCTGATTGCCGCACAGCTCGACCATGGCGGGCAGCCAAAGGGTTGCGGGCAACTTGCTCAGACACGATGCACTTCTGGCGGCGCCAATGTTATTCGAGATCTTTTTGACAGATTTGATGAGTGCGCGCAACTCGTTGGGCAGCAGCTTAAGGCCGTCGCCATCGAGCCATTCCCGCAGTTCGCAATCTGCCCAGCCGGCGCTCAACGGTTGGGCCGCGGCGTCGCGCTCGGCAATGCCGGCATCGAACATAAACGTCAGTCCGGCCTTGCCCGTTCCGTCCAAAAGCTCGTCGTGGCGGATGCCCACGAGCTGCGCGCCAACCTGCAGTCCGTTGGTGAGCATGACGCGCTTGGTGCATGGATAGGGGATATGACCGTCATCGTCGAGCAGATGATAGTGCTTGGCGATCTCGCGTGCCTCGCTACGGGTCTCGGCGGCCTTAATCTTGAGCGAAATCTCCTGCAGCTGATCCCAGGTGTAGTCGCCAAGCGTACCGCGGATGCCGTCCAGGTAGTCGGGGATGCCGAAGCCATGGGTTGCCGCCCCGATAACGCCGAGCCCCGCAACGGCCGCGACAACGCCACCGATAATAAAGCGGCGGCGGGTCATGGCATCGTGCCGGGCCTGCTCCAGGATCTCTCGCGCGCGCTCGCAGGCGACGTCGACCTTAAGGTGCGTGCCAGAATCGATATTAATCGCGGCCTCGTCTCCTGCGCCTTCGCGGCCCTCGGATTCGGCATCGGTGAGGTATGCCGAGAGCACCTCGAGCATCTGCTGCTCGGTGGGACGATCGCACTGCTCGACTGAGATGCCTTTCATGATGATCTGGACGAGCGCTTCGTCGTCATTGCATCGCGGCTCGAGCGGCGCTGGCTTGGTCTTGGTCTTTATGAGGTAGAACGAGCCGGTTGCCGCGGCACCCGTCGACTCCACATCGAACGGTTTGCGACCGCTGTAGAGCTGGTACAGAACACTCGAAAGCGCGTAGACGTCGATTGCGGGCGAGCGGCGAAGGGCCGCGATGCCTTCGATATCCTGCGTGAGCATCTCGGGCGCGGCGTATGCGGGCGTGGCAAAGCGCCAGATGTCGGCGCGCCGGGTGATCGTGTCATCGCCGAGGGCCATGGTCGCGGAGCCCATGTCGATGAGACAGGGGTCAAAGGAGCAATCGACGATCTGCTGCTCGAGCGTTCGACTGGTGGTACGGAACATGATATTGGCGGGCGACAAGTCGCGATGGACGACCGGATTTACGAGTCCCTGGGTCATCAGGAGTGCGCGAAGCACGGCGTTTCCAACGGCGGCCACCATCTGGGTGGTTAGCCCGCCCGAGACATCGTGCGGAAGCAAGGGCAGCGCCTGCTTGAGCGAGGTGCCCTCGACCCACTCCATGAGGATGAGCGGGTCGTCCTCGCACGATCCATAGCCATAGACGCGCGGAAATCCGCGCAGGTGCGAGACGGTGCACAGATGACGGTACTCCTCGAACAGCGCGGCGGTGTTGGCCAGGTGCGCAGCCGCTTGCTCGGCGGAGCGATCGGGGGCTTGGCCGGAAAGGATGGCGTTGTCCTTGAGCAGCTTGACGGCAAAGACCTCGCCGCTCGTGTTGGTCGCGCGAAGCACGTGTCCGATATTGCCGTCGTCGCGGTATGCCGTCTGAAGAATTAGCGTCATAAACCGGCGCTTGGCATCGTCCTCGGCGCTGGGGTCGACCGCCACGGCGGTATCGAACGTGTCGAGACGGATGAGTTTGTCGCCAGGGGCGGTGTTGGTGGTATCCAAGGCGTTCCTTCGTTTGGTGGGGCCGCGTGCTCACACCGAGAACGCGATTATCGATTAAAGCCCATGATAGACGTGTTTGCCGATAAGCTGACTCGTATCGCTATTTATAGTGCAGCGTGCAACGTAAATGATATAAGACGAGTGACATCTGTTTCCCACGTCTCTACGCGCTAGTCCACAATAACGAGAAACGTTGTATAGAGACCCAAGTGAAGTCTGTCGCTGTTTTCGATTTCCACGGGGGGATAGACTTTGCCGGGCTCTCGTTGGTCGCGGGGCGGCTCGATTACGATATCGCCGTCGCCTGCGCCCGATTCGAGCACCGTGCCGTTGGTCGATCCAAGGCCCTGGGCGTACCAGTGCTCACCCTCAAGCCAAATGCGAAGATGCTCGCGCGATGCGTCGGCGCCCACATCGGTGATGCTGGGCGAGGTTTTGGGCAAAGAACCAATCACGGTGCCGCGCGGATCGCGTGTGAGGGGATGGATTTGCATGTCGACGCAGTTGTCGGCATGTGTCCTGAGCAGACCGAGGTTGGGGGCGACGGTGCGCGGCTGCTCCAGGCTGCCCATAAAGCCACGTCCGACGGTAGTTTCGGTGGTGCCAAAGTGCCCGCCCGTCTTGCTGTCGCAAAAGCGCTCGACGGTGGCCACGCCTTGAACGGGATCGGCGAGCGCTCCCGTTGCCACAAAGAGCATAAGGTAAAGCGTACTCTTCTCGCGCACGGCATTGCCGTCAAAGTTGTCGATGTGATTGAGGGCATTTGCATATAGGCGGCTGTCCAGCTTGTAGCTGGCGAGAGCCGACATCATTTCGTTGGCGGCCGGGCCGCGATAGTGCTCGGCGATTGCCTGATAGGCGGACTCGCCGCCGCCGAGCTTGCTGCAGATTGCCGCGGAAAGATTGAGCGTGGTGACGGCAAAGTCGCTGTAGATGGCGGGCGCGCACTGGTCAGGCTCGCGATGGACGATGTAACGGGTGAGATACGAGCGGTTGGAAGAGCATTTCTCGAGCAGGGTACTGCCGAGATAAGAGTTTCCATTGATGAGCATTCGGGCGATCTCGAGATGTTTAAGACCGCCGAACGAGCGAATATCGTTATAGAGGACCGAGCAAGGCGTCTCTGCTGCCACGGATACCTCCTTTGATTGCTTCCTAGCCAATAAGGCGATAGGAATTAATGGCCCCCGGTGGGCGACGTATTAAATGGCTGCGCAATATGTAGCGTAACCAAAGCAACATTATAGGCCACATGTTCGAAATTGCAGGAAGACTGAGAGATTTGGTTTGGACCGGACGGAAATCCCCCTCTGTCTTGATCTATAACAATTAGGACCGATTTTACTCGGTAACTGTTACAGATTGAGACGTTTGTGAACCGTGTCGACCGTTTGTCTCGATCTGTAACACGTAGAGGAAGATTTGCCCTGTAGATGTTACAGATTGAGACAATTGGCCCAGACCTGCTCCGTCATCTGTGGTTTACGTGGGGGCATGCGAAGCACGGGTATACTAACCCGCGGCGAATCTGCTCCATCGCTTAGGGCCGCTGCGTCTGGACGGCGCGTGATAGGGCTGCCAAAGCGATCGCCAGCGTGCTGAGCAACGTCCTCTCTGTGCGCACCCGTTTTTGTATGTATTAGCGCACTACCAAGCACGCCCGCGCGGCCGCATGCCGTGCCCATTGCGCGTGCAGATAAGGAACAACAACATATGCGTAATTCTGTATCCGACGTCACCGACGCCGAGATCCTGGACGAGACCCGCGAGGCCATGACCCAGGCTGCCTTCGATGCTGCCGATGAGGCCAATGCTGCCCAGGCCGTCGAGTCCGCTACCGAGAGCCTGCCCGCCTTTGACGAGCTGGGGCTTTCGGACGAGATGCTCCGTGCTATCGAGAATCTGGGCTACACGGCGCCCACGCCCGTTCAGGCCGGCTCCATCCCCGTGGTGCTCGAGGGTCGCGACCTGCTTGCCGCCGCCCAGACCGGCACCGGCAAGACGGCCGCCTTCTTGCTGCCGACCATGAACAACCTGGAGCACATTGCTCCGCCCAAACCCGTGCGTGAGCGCGGCGGCCGCAACCGCCGTCGCGGTGCCAAGAAGCCCGAGGGCAACGGCCGTGGCCCCGTGATGCTCGTCATCACCCCTACGCGCGAGCTTGCCCAGCAGATCGACGAGGTCGCGAGCAAAATCGCCGACGTCACCGGCCATGTTGCCGTGACCGTCGTGGGCGGCGTGAGCTACAAGCCCCAGACCGCTGCCCTCAAGTACGGTTGCGACATCCTGGTCGCCACGCCGGGCCGTCTGGTCGATCTGATCGAGCAGGGTGCCTGCCACCTGGACGAGGTCAAGGTGCTGGTGCTCGACGAGGCCGATCGCATGCTCGACATGGGCTTTTTGCCCGCCGTCCGCCGCATTGTGCGCGAGACGCCGGCCGAGCGCCAGACGCTGCTGTTCTCGGCGACGCTCGACGAGGAGGCCGTGGGTGAGATCACCGACCTGGTGAGCGACCCGGCCCGCGTGGAGATCGCGCCCGCCACATCGACCGCCGACACCGTCGACCAGTTTGTGTTCCCGGTGTCCATCGAGGCAAAGAACAACCTGCTGCCTGAGTTCCTCAAAAAGGAGGGCCCGGAGCGCACCATCGTCTTTATGCGCACCAAGCACCGCGCCGACAGCTGCTGCCGTCGTCTGGAGCGTAAGGGCATCAAGGCCGCCGCGATTCACGGCAACCGCAGCCAGGCCCAGCGCGAGCGCGCGCTTTCGGCCTTCCGCGACGGTACCGTCGACGTGTTGGTGGCAACCGACGTGCTTGCCCGCGGCATCGACATTAGCGACGTGCGCTACGTCGTGAACTTTGACGTACCGGCCGAGCCGACCGACTATATCCACCGCATTGGCCGTACGGGCCGCGCCGGCGAGCTGGGCTGGGCCATTACGTTCGTGACCGAGCAGGATGTCGATGAGTTCTACGAGATCGAGAAGCTCATGGACAAGACGGCCGACATCTACGAGGCCGGCGACCTGCATGTGGGTCCCAACCCGCCCGCCGTTGATCCCGAGCGCGATCCTGCGGCCTTTAAGGTGAAGAAGAAGACCAAGCGCGGCAAGTCCAAGAGCAAGAAGAAGCTTGAGCAGGCGCGTCGCGGCGGCAAGCGCAACGGCGACGATTACGGTGATGTGGCCGGTCGTTCCAACCGCGGTCGTGACGAGCGTCGCGGCGACGGCGAGCGTCCGAGCCGTCCTAAGCGCGGCGGCAAGACCCGCGTGCGCGAGGGCGTTCAGGCTCGCGTGGACGAGGCTGTGGAGAGCGTGGCTCGCGAGGTGGCTGCCGAGGAGCGCGGCGGTGCTGGTGCCGTCGAGCAGGTCCCGCGAGGCAACCGTGCCGAGCGCCGTGCCAAGCAGTTCCAGGGCGAGGCGCACCGCCGTCGTCGTGAGGACGAGGACCGTGGTGGTCGTCGTCGTGTTGAGCGCGAAGACGAGGGCCGTGGTTCGCGCGGCGGCAAGCGCGGCTCGGGCGACCGTCGTCGTTCCGGTCGTGATGACGAGCGCAGTGGCCGAGACGAGCGTCGCGGCGGCGAGGGCGCTCGTGGTAACGGCGGCCGCGGCGGTGCTGGTCGTTCTAACGAGTCGCGCGATCGTCGTGACCCGCGTGCCAGCCGCGATCGTCGCGATGACTGGCGCAACTACGACGATACCCGCGAAGAGCGTCGCGGCGGCTACCGTGGTGGTCGCGGCGGCAACCAGGCCGGTTCCCGTGGCGGTCGTGCCGGCGGTCGCGATAACCGTGGCAGCTATGGCAATAGTCGTGGTGGCAAGCGCGGTAGCAGCTCCCGTCGCCCCGGTGACGGCGGCGGCAAGCGCAAATAACGCACGCATCGCCCGCTAGAGCGAGGTGAACCAAGGGCCCCGAGCAACTACGCTCGGGGCCCTTTTTGTTTGCCGTATCCGATCGCTAGTTCAAATGTGATTTCCTCGGGAATGCATCTAGAGGATGCCGTGGGCCTGTTTCCTACCATGCGGCAATGGGTCCCATGGGGTGCGCCGTGCATTTTTTGGAGTATTCTGCAGTTCGAGTTGTCTGCATATGATTTGACGTCGCCAACGGTGGCCTTCGGATATCCCTAGCGAGCGTTCTGAGTCAGATTTCGTCGTTTTCCGGAGCAGGGGCGCGTCATTCTCGCCATGTCGGGACTTAAAAGGATGCGGCGCCCTACAGTTTTGCCCATCCGCGGCGGTGCTGGCGCGGTCACGTTGCAGAATACTCCGTTTTTTGCACGGGCCAGGATGGGGTACCTCAGGAGAACGCGGCGGTATCCCGTAAATATATACAATCTGTACCGTAATTTATACAAAACGAAGAGGCAGACAGCGTAGGGTGGGTGCATTGGGGTGCCTGGCGCACCGAAACGGGGAGCTCTCCCCATGCGCCGTATACTCTGTCTGAATGTGAAAACGGCTTGACGCGTTGCCAGGCGTAGGGAGAGGGTGCCTCGATGAGCGTATTCGAAATTGTGTTTAGTCCGACGGGTGGAACGCGGAAGGTGTCTGGCCTTGTGGCCGGGGCGCTGGACAATAATACCGTTACCGTCGATCTGACCGATAGCGGGCTAGATCTCAGCGCTGTCTCGATGACTGAGGACGACGTGGCCGTAATCTCTGTGCCGGCGTATGCCGGTAGAATTCCGGCTGTGGTGGCTGACCGGTTGGGCATGGTGCGCGGCAACGGGGCTCGGGCTGTTTTGGTTTGTGTATACGGAAACCGCGCGTTTGAGGACACGCTCGTAGAGCTGGAGGACGTTGCGAAGCATGCGGGATTCCGGGTAATCGCGGCAGTTGCAGCCATTGCAGAACATTCCATTGCGCGACAGTTTGCTGCCGGTCGTCCGGATGTGCAGGATGCGGCGCAGCTCGCAGAGTTTGCGCAGCAAATTCAGCAAAAGCTGTTGGCTGAGGATACATCCGAGCCCTCTATTCCCGGCAATCGTCCTTACAAACAAGCCAGAGGTCACCGCATGGCACCTGAGGCAACAGAGGATTGCGTCTCCTGCGGTGCATGCGCCGCGGCGTGCCCCGTTTGTGCTATCGACAAGGGTGACCCCAAACGAGCAGCTGGCGAGGCGTGCATCTCCTGCATGCGCTGCATTGCCGTATGCCCGCGAGGCGCTCGTAAGCTTGATCCCAACAAGCTATCCGCTGTTTCCCAGATGCTGAGCAAGGTTTGCGTCGTGCGGAAGGAATGCGAGCTCTTTGTCTAGCGCATACGAAATTGGTGCAATGGGGCCAGGTTAATCTGCACCAACCTGGTGCAAACAAACCTGTCCCCAATGCACCAGAGTGAGGAGTGTCCCCGAGTGCCGGCAGAAAAGGAACGTCCCCAAGTGCTGCCTAAATACCGTTTATCGAAGAAAAAATACCGCTCACCGGTCATAATGACTATTCTGGCTTTGGGCTTGTCTAAAATAACTCCCGTAAAAAGAAATGCGGAAGGTTACCGAGTCCCTCGGACGTGGGCCTAACCAAAGTCTTTGAACGGATGTGTCTCTATGGACGCATTCGCTTGATTTTGGTTGGGCTATATTTATGAAGGGACATGCCACCATGGGTTTCTTTTCTCGCCTGATGGGCGGTTCGGATGAGCAGAAGACTGCAACTTCCGAGTTCGAAATCCTCGCTCCTGTTTCCGGCGAGCTTGTTCATCTAGAAAATACCAATGACCCCGCTTTTAGCAGCCGTGCCGTGGGCGATGGCGTTGCCGTGGTTCCCCAAGAGGGAACGGTGTGCGCTCCTGTTTCCGGTACCGTCGCGGCGCTGTTCCCGACCGAGCATGCACTGGGCATCATGTCCGACGACAGCTCTGCTCAGGTGATGCTGCATATCGGAATCGACACTGTTAAACTTGAGGGCAAGGGCTTCCATGCGCTTGTTGCCCAGGGTGACCATGTCGACGCGGGCCAGCCCCTCGTTGAGGTCGATTTTGACGCGGTCCGCGCCGCCGGCTTCGATCCCACGGTCTTCGTTATCGTGTGCGAGCGTTCGGAGAACTCGACTCTTCGTGAGCACGCTTCCGGCCCTGTTGCTGTTAAAGAGCCTGTCGTCTGGCTTTCCGAGTAAATTCTTTTGGTGGGTACCGTGGTTATCAAGCGAGTTTTCAACAATAACGTCGCAATGGTCACTTCGGACGATGGCTCCGAGCTCATTGTCATCGGTCGAGGCCTCTGCTTTGGCCGTCATGCCGGCGACGCTATCGATGAAGCATCGGTCGAAAAGACCTATGCGCTGCAGGAGGGCACTTCTCAGGATTCGCGTACGATTGACCGCTTGGCACATCTTTTGGAGTCCATCCCCACCGTCAACCTCGTGATTTCCGAGGACATCGTTCAGATGCTTCGTCGAGAGCTCAATGTCGATATCAACGACAAGATCCTCATCGCTCTCGCAGACCATATCAGCCTTGCTTTGGAGCGTGAGCGCAAGGGCGTTCCCTGCGAGAACCCGTTGCTGCTCGAGATCCAGCAGTTCTATCGCAAGGAGTACGCGCTTGCGGGCCGTGCGCTGCAGATTGTCAAGGAGTATATGGGCATCCAGATGAGCGAAGAAGAGCAGGGTTTTATTACGCTGCATATCGTCAACGCCACCATGCCGCAGCGCTCAGACCGTCTGATCGTTTCGGTCCAGCTTGTTCGCGACGTGCTCGCGATTGTTTCCGAGCGCTATGCCACGACCCTCGATGACACCTCGCTGCCCTATGAGCGTTTCGTTCGTCACCTGCAGTTTTTCGCACAGCGAGCGCTCGATCCTGCGGCCGGGCAAATCAATGGCGACGCGCTGTTCCGAATCGATGAAACGGCGTATCCGTGCGCATTCTCGTGCGCGGACGCCATAGCTGCCCACTTGTCGTCTACCTATAACGTTGTCGTTACCGATGCCGAGAAGAGTTATCTCGCATATCACATTGTTAACCTGCTTGGAGAACCTGGTCTCTAGGCATAACGTGCCCATACATCGATTGATATAAGGCAGGACCTACGGTCTTGCCCAGGGCACATCTGTCTTAATTTGCGGAAAAGGAAGGGGAGTACCGCTATGACCGCAAAAAAGAAGTTCAATTTCAAAGCGCCGTTGGAGGTGTTCGCGAAGTCGATCGTCCAGCCGATGATGTATCTCTCGGTTGCCGGCATCCTGCTCATCGTGGGCATCATTCTGACCAACAAGACCATCTGCGCTTTGGTCCCCGTACTGGGCTCCGGTCCGTTCCAGCTTGTGGGCGCCGTTGTCTATCAGTCGCTGATGTTTATCATCAACAACCTTTCGATTCTGTTCTGCGTGGGTATCGCCGGTGCCATGGCAAAGAAGAACAAGGGCCACGCTTCGCTGATCGCCCTGATGTCGTTCTTCCTGTTCCTGCAGGCCAATAACATCGTGCTCAACGCCACCGGCTCTCTTGCCGAGGCGAGCGGCATGCTCGGCCTTACCGGAACCGGCCAGAGCACCGTTATGGGCATTCAGGTGCTCGATACCGGCGTGTTTGGCGGCATCATTCTTGGTTGCATCACCGGCGCCGTGTTCAACAAGTACTCGAACAAGCAGTTCCCCATTGCCCTTTCGATGTTCTCGGGCGTTCGCTTCCCGTTCCTGATCATGATCATCATCTCCTGGATCATGGGCGCTGGCTTCTGCATCGTTTGGCCTCCGGTTCAGGGTGCCATCTCCTCCGTTGCCGGCATCATTAAGGAGTCGGGCAACATCGGTCTGTTCATCTACGGCATGCTCAACAAGCTGCTCGTTCCCACCGGTCTGCACCACCTCATCTACACCCCGTTCCAGTTCTCCGATGTGGGCGGCACCCTTACGCTGGGTGATCAGGTTATCGCCGGCGCCTATCCCATCCGTGTCGCCGAGATGGCAATGACGGGCCAGCCCTTCTCCGATAGCACCTACTTCAACAGCTACACCTTCAACAACCTGTGGCCCTACATCGGTATCGGTCTCGCCTTTATCTTCACCGCCTACAAGCAGAACAAGGACAAGACCAAGGCTGTCATCATACCGCTGATCATCACCGCCGTGCTTTCCTGCGTGACCGAGCCCATGGACTTCCTCTTTGTCTTTGCCGCTCCCGTGCTCTTTGTCGTTCACTCGGTTCTTTCCGGCATCTTCCTGGTCCTGCTCAAGGTCCTCTCCGTGCCCGCTTCGACTGCAGGCGGCATCATCAACATCGTGGTTTCCAACCTGGTCCTCGGTGTCGATAAGACCAACTGGCCGGTCATGCTGGTGCTTGGAGTCGTCAACGCCGCTCTGTACTTCTTCCTCTTCACCTTCCTTATCAAGAAGCTCAACCTCCACACGCCTGGTCGCGAGGAAGAGTCCGAGCTTGCTGAGTCCGTTGCCGAGGGCGAGGCCGCCGCGTCTGTCGCGGTGAAGCAGGGCGCTGTTGCCGCGGCCCCCGCAGAGGGCGTCGATGCAGGTATTGCCGACCTGGTCGCAGGTCTTGGTGGCAAGGACAACATCGAGGAGCTCGAGAACTGCTTTACGCGTCTCCGCGTGAACGTTAAGAACCCGGACCTCATCAATGAGGACCTCATCAACCACGTGCCCAACAGCGGCATCAACCGCAACGGCAATAATATCCAGATCATCTTTGGCATGAAGGTCGCCGAGATGCGTGACAAGGTCGAAAACGCAATTGAGAAGGAGCAGTAAACAATGATCATTACTCTGTGTGGTGGCGGATCCACCTTTACCCCCGGCATCGTCAAATCCATCGCCCTGCGCAAGGACGAGCTCGACGTTGACGAGATTCGTCTGTACGACATCAACGAGGAGCGCCAGCGCAAGATCGGCGTGCTCGTGGACTGGATTTTGCACGAGGACCTCGGCCTGGACATCAAGCTCACGGTGACCACCGACAAGGAGACTGCCTTTACGGACGCGAGCTTCGTGTTTGCCCAGATGCGCGTGGGCGGCTATGCCATGCGCGAGCAGGACGAGAAGATTCCGCTGCGTCACGGCTGCGTGGGCCAGGAGACCTGCGGCTGCGGCGGCCTTGCCTACGGCATGCGCACCATCTTCCCCATGGTCGAGCTGATTGACGACGTTGAGAAGTATGCCAAGAAGGACTACTGGATTCTTAACTACTCCAACCCTGCCGCCATCGTCTCCGAGGGCTGCCGCGTCCTGCGTCCCAACGCTCGCATCATCAACATCTGCGACATGCCGATCGCGATTATCGACGTGGTTTGCGCTGCGCTCGACATCGACAAGAAGGATGTTGAGTACGATTACTTTGGCCTCAACCACTTTGGTTGGTTCACCTCGATCCGCCACAAGGGCGAGGAGGTGCTCCCGCAGCTGCGCGAGTACATCAAGGAGCATGAGATTCTGCTGCCCGATTCGTACCTCAAGGGCATGAGCTCGCTGATGTCCAAGAAGCCCGAGGAGGCCACTGACGAGCACCCCGAGCAGAACCGCCACACCAAGGGCAGCTGGTACTACGTCTGGAAGGGCGAGTACGAGATCATGGAGTGCTTCCCGGAGTACCTGCCCAACACGTATCTGAACTACTACCTGCAGCAGAAGGAGTTCGTCGAGCATTCCAACCCCGAGCGCACCCGTGCTAACGAGGTTGAGGAGACGCGTGAGAAGAACCTCTTCGACGGCATCGACCACTACGAGAAGACGGGCGAGATCGACGAGAGCACGTTCTATGCGGGCAGCCACGGCGACTGGATTGCCGATCTGGCTATCGCTCTGAAGAACGACACCAAGCAGCGCTTCCTGGTCATTTGCGAGAACAAGGGCGCTATCCCCAACATGCCCTACGACGCTATGGTCGAGCTGCCTGCCTACATTGGCAAGAATGGCCCCGAGGTCATCAGCCGCGACAACATTCCTCTGTTCCAGCAGGGCCTCATGATGCAGCAGCTGAACTCCGAGAAGCTCGTGGTCGAGGCTACGATCGAGGGTTCTTACGAGAAGGCGCTCAAGGCCTTTACGCTGAACAAGACCGTGCCTTCGATGAAGGTCGCCAAGGAGGTTCTCGACGACATGATCGAGGCCAACAAGGGTTACTGGCCCGAGCTTAAGTAAAAGCAACAGGGTCGCTGGCCGCATACCTGGAGCAATGCCCCGTCCACGTGATTGCGTGGGCGGGGCATTGTCATTTGGTAACGCGTTTTACCAAATATGGCATTTATCTGCGGTAATGTTCTATTTCACCGCCGAGGGTGACATTTCATACCGCCTGCCGAACTGCGTGGAGACCTAACAACTTTTTAGGTCAGTGTTGTGCGTGTAGCAACTTCGCCCGGCCTCGCCTCCGGGCTGCCATGTGAGAGGGGATCTTATGGCTCGACTGCACGTAATGGAACGCAGCCACGCTCAGGCCGTCATGGACGACCTGCACGATGCGCTCGGACGTCGTCTGGCGGTGAGTTCGCTCGCCCCGTGCCCCGTTGAGTTTACGGCAGCGCTCGTCAATCTGTGCTCCACCCAGAGCTGCGGCAAGTGCACGCCCTGCCGCGTGGGCCTGAGCGCGCTGAGCGACCTGCTCGCCGATGTGCTCGAAGGGCGCGCCGATGAGTCCACGCTCAACTTGATTGAGCGCACCGCCCGCACCATCTATCTTTCGAGCGATTGCGCCATCGGCTACGAAGCTGGCGCCATGGCACTCACGGCCATTCGCGGCTTCCGCGACGATTTTGAGCATCACATCCGCGAGCGCTCCTGCGGCTTTGACCGCGAGGCCCGCGTCCCGTGCGTTTCGGGCTGCCCGGCGCACGTCGACATTCCCGGGTACATTTCGCTGGTCGAGGCCGGCCGCTATGCCGACGCCGTCAAGGTCATCCGCAAGAACAATCCGCTGCCGCTCGTCTGCGGCCTGGTGTGCGAGCATCCCTGCGAGATGCACTGCCGCCGTGGCATGGTCGACGACCCCATGAACATCCTCGCCCTCAAGCGTTTTGCCGTCGAGCACGGTGAGCTCAACGACCACAAGCCGCATGTAGTGGACAACACCGGCAAGCGCGTCGCCGTGATCGGCGGCGGCCCGGCCGGCCTTTCCTGCGCCTACTACCTGGCCGTGATGGGCCATAAGGTGACCATCTTTGAGCAGCGCCACCACCTGGGCGGCATGCTGCGCTATGGCATCCCCAGCTATCGTCTGCCGCGCGAGCGCCTGCAGGCCGAGATCGACTGGATTTTGAGCGCCGGCATCGACGTTGAGCTCGATCACTCCGTCAACGGCGAGGAGCTTGCCCGCCTGCGCGACGAGTTCGATGCCGTCTACCTGGCCATTGGCGCCCACAGCGATAAGAAGCTCGGCCTTCCGGGCGAAGAGGCGCCCGGCGTGGAGTCGGCCGTCAAGATGCTGCGCGCCATCGGTGACGACGAGCTGCCCGACCTGAGCGGCCAGCGCGTGTGCGTCATCGGCGGCGGCAACGTGGCCATGGACGTGGCGCGCTCTGCCGTGCGCTGCGGTGCCGAAAAGGTGAGCATTGTCTACCGCCGCCGCATCTGCGATATGACGGCTCAGGACGCCGAGATTGCCGGTGCCCAGGCCGAGGGCTGCGAGGTTCTGGAGCTGACGGCGCCGCTCGCCATCGAGACGGGCGAGGACGGTCGCGTGAGCGGCCTGCGCGTGCAGCCGCAGATTATCGGCGAGCCCCGTCGCGGTCGTCCGGCCCCGCGTGCCGCCGCCACGCCCGAGCGCGTCATTCCCTGCGAGCGCGTGTTCGTGGCCATTGGCCAGGACATCGATTCCAAGCCGTTTGAGGACATGGGCATCGTCTGCAAGTGGGGTCGCGTCGTCACCGATTCGGATGGCGCCGTGCCCAACTTCGACGGCCTCTTTAGCGGCGGCGACTGCCAGACCGGTCCCGCCACCGTCATCCGGGCCATCAACGCCGGCCGCGTTGCTTCGGCAAATATCGACCGCTACCTGGGCTTCGACCACAAGATCAAGCTCGACGTTGAGCTGCCGACCGTGCAGTTTAAGGGCAAGCACGAGTGCGGCCGCTGCGAGCTGGGCGAGCGCGAGGCCGGCGAGCGCATCCGCGATTGGAATCTGGTCGAGCAGGGCCTTACCGAGGAAGAGGCACGCCAGGAGGCAAGCCGCTGCCTGCGTTGCGACCACTTTGGCTTTGGCGCGTTCCGCGGAGGGAGGAACCTGGAATGGTAGAGCCCAACAAAACCACTGTCAGCGACAACACCGAAAGCGGAGCACTCAACATGGTCAAGCTCACGATCGATAACTGCGAGGTCGTGGTGCCCGAGCACACCACGATCCTGGATGCGGCCAAGTCCGTCGGCATCCAGATTCCCACCCTGTGCTATCTGCGCGATCTGAACGAGATCGGCGGCTGCCGTGTGTGCGTGGTCGAGGTTGAGGGCTGCGACCAGCTGGTTGCCGCCTGCAACAACTACGTACTCGACGGCATGGTGGTCCACACCAACAGCCCCAAGGCCCGCGAGGCGCGTCGCACCAACGTGCAGCTGCTGCTGTCCCAGCACGACTCGCGCTGTACGAGCTGCGTGCGCAGTGGTAACTGCAACCTGCAGACCATCGCCAACGACCTGGGCATCTTCTATCTGCCGTACGAGCAGCACCTGGCGCGCGAGGGCTGGGACTTCGACTTTCCCATCATCCGCGACAACGACAAGTGCATCAAATGTATGCGCTGCATCAAGGTGTGCGAGAGCGTGCAGGGCTTAGGGATTTGGGACCTGACCAACCGCGCCACGCATACCGCCGTGGGCACCCGCGGGCGTGCGCCGATCGGCAAGACCGATTGCGTCGCGTGCGGTCAATGCATCACGCATTGCCCGACAGGCGCGCTGCGCGAGCGCGATGACACCGAGGCCGTGTTCGACGCTCTCGCTGATCCCGACAAGATCGTGTTGGTGCAGATCGCGCCGGCCGTGCGTAGCGCTTGGGGCGAGGAGCTCGGCATTCCGCGCGAGGAGGCCACCGTCGAGCGCCTGGCCTGCGCACTGCGCCGTGTGGGCTTTGAGTACGTGTTCGATACTGATTTCTCGGCCGACCTCACCATTATGGAGGAGGGCTCCGAGCTGCTCGAGCGCCTGGGTAAGGCCGCCAAGGGCGAGGGCGACAGCCGCGGCTGGCCCATGTTCACGAGCTGCTGCCCGGGCTGGGTACGCTTTGTGAAGGCGCGCTATCCGGAGTTTGTTGACAGCCTGTCCACGTCCAAGTCGCCGCAGCAGATGTTTGGCGCTGTCGCCAAGACTTATTACGCCAAGGTTCTGGGCGTGGAGCCCGAGCGCCTGTTTGTGGTGTCCGTGATGCCGTGCACGGCCAAAAAGGCCGAGTGTGCGCTGTCGAGCATGGTGGGCGAGGACGGCGCGCCCGACGTGGACGTTGCGCTGACGGTGCGCGAGATGGTACGCATGATCCGCGCAAGCCACGTGAGCGTCGGCACGCTGGTCGAGGAGCCGCTCGATACGCCGCTGGGCTTTGGCACGGGCGCGGGTGTGATCTTTGGCGCCACGGGCGGCGTGATGGAGGCCGCCGTGCGCTCGGCATATTACCTGGTGACGGGCGAGAACCCCGACGCCGACTTCTTTACCGACGTGCGCGGCCTGGACGGCTGGAAGGAAGCCGTGGCCGATATCGATGGCACCAAGGTGCGCGTCGCCGTGGCACACGGGCTGGGAAACGCTGCCCGTCTGCTCGACGCGATTCGCGACGGCCGCGTGAGTTATGACTTCGTTGAGGTTATGGCATGCCCGGGCGGCTGCGTCGGTGGCGGCGGTCAGCCCATCCATGACGGCTGTGAGCTGGCAGCCGAGCGCGGCCAGGTACTGTGGGGCCTCGATGCGAACGCCAAGATTCGCTTCTCGCACGAGAATCCCGATGTCCAGGCGTGCTATCGCGAGTTCTTGGGTGCGCCGCTGTCGCCGCTGGCCGAGGGATTGCTGCATACCGACCATCACGCATGGACGATGCCTAACGAGGGGACGTGCTAGCGATGCGCGCGTTTGATTTTGAAATGTCGCGCCGGGGATTTGCCTCGGCGCTTGCCGCGGGCGCGTTGTCGCTTGCGCTGGTTGGCTGTGGCGGCGGAGCTGCGGGGGCGAGGTCTTCTGCGGGTTCGGCTGCTGGGTCTGCGGCGAGTGGCGCTGCCGCTGAGTCGGTCGAGGTGCGCGTTGCCTCGCTCAAGGGACCGACGTCGATCGGTCTGGTGCAGTTTATGGACCAGGCTGCCGATGGCGAGACGGACAATGAGTTCGACTTTGCGATCAGCGCCGCGGCCGACGAGATTGTGCCCAAGGTCATTCAGGGCGATATCGACATTGCCCTGGTGCCGGCCAACTTGGCGAGCGTGCTCTACAACAAGACCGAGGGTGCGGTGCAGGTCATCGACATCAACACGCTGGGCGTGCTGAACGTTGTGACGGGCGACGCAGGCGTGGCCTCGTTTGGCGATCTGGCGGGTCGTACCGTCTACATGACGGGCAAGGGCACCACGCCGGAGTACGTCATGAACTACCTGCTGGAGCGCGCGGGCCTGACCGGTCAAGTGACGCTCGAGTTTAAGAGCGAACCCACCGAGGTGCTGTCGGCCCTGCTTGCCGACCCGTCCGCCGTGGGCGTGCTGCCGGAGCCATTCAAGACCGCTGCCATCGCCAAGAGCGAGGGCAAGCTGTCGGCACCGGTGAGCCTGACCGATGTGTGGGACGAGCTCGCGGGTGACACGGGCTCCCGTTTGCTGACGGGCGTGACCGTGGTGCGCCGTGCCTTTGCCGAGGAGCATCCCGAGGCCGTTGCGGAGTTCTTGAGCTGCCATGCGGCGAGCGTTAAGGCTGTCAATGCGGCGCCGGCAGACTGGGCGCAGGCCGTGGTCGATGCCGGCATCGTGGACAACGCCAAGATCGCCGAGAAGGCGATTCCCGGGTGCATGCTTGTCTGCCAGACGGGCAAGGATATGAAGGCGGCGCTCTGTGGGTACCTGCAGGTGCTGGCCGATGCGGACGCGAGCGCCGCGGGCGGTAAGCTCCCGGCCGATGATTTCTACTACATGGAGTAGCCCGTGCGTGCGTTTGCTCGACAAATGACAGAGCGTATGAAGGCGGTGTCGGCAGCAGGTGCCGTCGCCGCCTTTTGGCTTGCTGTGTGGGTGCTGGTGGCGGCGCTGGTGGCGCAGCCGCTGATTTTGCCGGGGCCGGGTGCTGTTGCCTTGGCGCTGCTGCGCCTGATATGCGATGCCGGCACGTGGGCGATTCTGGCGGGCTCGGGCGCGCGGATACTGGGCGGGCTGGCGCTTGCCGCGGTATGCGGCGGTTTGTTGGCCGGGATTTCTGTACGGTCGCGGGCGTTTGCCCGCTTGGTGGCGCCGGCGCTTTCGTTTGTTAAGGCGACGCCGGTTGCCTGCGTGGTGGTCCTGCTGCTTATTTGGTTGGGGTCGGCACGTGTGAGCATCGCGGCGGTCTTTTTGATGGCGCTGCCGGGCGTATATTTCTCACTGGTCGAAGGCTTGTCGCAGGTGGATAAGCCACTGGAGCAGATGTTCCGTCTGCATGGCGTGCGCGGCTGGCGACTGTTTTGCGCCCATACCTGGCGCGAAGTCCTGCCGTTTGTGCTTTCGTGTGCGCGTGCCGTGATCGGCATGAGCTGGAAGGCCGGTGTGGCAGCCGAGCTGATCGGCATGGCGGTGGGCACCGTGGGTGAGCGCATCTATCAGGCGAAGCTTTTGATTGAGACGGCTGATCTGCTGGCGTGGACCGTGCTGGTCGTTGCCGCCTCATGGGCGTGCGAGCGCGTGCTGGTGTGGCTGCTGCGGGTTTCGGGGCCCGTGGCGTGGGGTGCGGCCGTGCGGGCGCATGGGCATGGGCTGCGCGGGCGTGCGAGGGCTGCGGGCGATGGCGCTGCAGCGGAGCTTGCGCTTGCCGTGGGCGATCGCGCGCCCTGGGCGCCGGCGCTCGACGGGCTGGTGCTCAACGTGCCCGCGGGTGGGCGTATCTGTGTGATGGGCGCCTCGGGTGCGGGTAAGTCGACGCTCCTTGCCCTTGCGGCAGGGGAGTGCGCACCGTGCTCGATGGTGTTTCAGGATGCACGCTTGGTCGAGTCCGCCTCGGCGCTGGATAACGTGCTGGTGTGCGCCGATGCACGCGTGGACGCCTCGAGTGCTGCGGCCCTGTTGCGCTTGCTGGTGCCGGGGGTCGATGTGCATGCTCGCGTGGCCGAGCTTTCGGGCGGGCAGCGCCGTCGTGTCGAGATCGCTCGAGCCCTGCTGTGTCCGGGCGGCGCGGTGATTCTTGACGAGCCCTTTACCGGTTTAGATACCGCTGCGCGCGACGCATGCGCCGAGGTCGTGCTCGACTTGCTCGACGGCCGCATGCTCCTGCTTGCCACGCACGATGTCGCCGACGCTCAGGCCCTCGATATCTCGGATATCATCACGCTCTAAATACTAACTCAGCAACAAAATGATCCGTTTTCCTTCGTCCCCATGGGGTCGGGTGTGGTATTCTATCTGCGGGGTAATACTTAGGAATACCAAGTAATACCAACGCCGTAGAAACAAACTCCAGATGCGGGCCAATCGGGTTGCCTTCACAGCCCGTCGCCCAGCCGCGTGGCCCGCATCTATCCGCACTACCGTCGTTTCAAAAAGGAAGCGCCATGGCAGAACACATGACCCCCGTAGTCGCGAAGGTCTTGCCCGAGGAGAAGGCAGCCTTCGCGGCGGCAACCCAGCTCGTGGGCACCACGCCGTCCAACGCCATCCGCATGTTTATCGCCGCGTTCAATCGCTGCGGCACCTTCCCGTTTGACATCTCGCCCAACGGGGCTTTTGGCACTGCGCCCGATTCTCATCAATAATGACTGTCCCAAACTGCCGGCATTTGGGGACGTTCCTTTTCTGCCGGCAGTTAAGGAACGTCCCTAAGTGCCGGGTTTTGAGGAGGTTGGCATGCTCAATGCGATGATTTGGGCGCTTGCCTGTTTTGGCGTCGTCGCTGCCGATATCGCCCTGAGCGTGGTTTTGTTCTCCGCTCTGGGCGTCGCATCGGTGTTCATGGGCTTTTCGATTGACGGCCTCGATATTCAATTGCTTCAGGCTGTCGCGCAGACGGCATCGTTTTTAATGGCGCTGCTGTGGTGGCGTTATCTGTGGCCGCGTTCGTTTATGGCACGCCGGCAATGCGCGCATCCGCTCGGCGGGGGAGCGCGTGGGGCGTGGAAGCGCATCGCCTGCGTTATCGTGATCGGCCTTGCCCTGCAGGTGGTCGTTGGCTACGTGACCGACGCCGTGCTGTCGCTGTTGCCCGAGGCTGCGGCCGACTACAGCGAGCTTGTCGAGGAAACAGGCATGGGCGACACCAGCTATCTCGCCGTCCTGACTACGGTGCTCGGCGCCCCATTTTGTGAAGAGCTGCTGGTACGCGGCATTATTTTTGAGTTTTCGCTTCGAGCGTTTAATCCGCAGTGCCGCCCACTTTGGAAGCGCCGGCGTCGTGCGGGTGCGCAGGACGGCGCCATGGTGCCCTGGGCGGCCCCGAGCACGTGGGGTATCACCGCGGCGATTGTGCTGCAGGCGGCAATCTTCGGTTTTATGCACATGAATTGGGTGCAAGGTTGCTACGCGGGTGCCGCTGGCCTCATCTTTGGTTGGGTGCTCGTGACGACCGGAAAGCTCCGCTACACGATCCTGCTGCACTTCGCCTTTAATGCCGGGTCGTATCTCATGACGTTGCTCTGGTTTGTGAACACGCCGTTCGACGTGGCAATTACGGTCGCCATCGCCGGCGTCATCCTCGTTGAGGCAATGCGGTCGCTGCGCCGCGCGTGTGGGATGGATGCAGCGAGCGCACCGCTGCCCTAGTTGCGACGCCCGCCGCCGTTGGCGCCCTGTCGCCCCTGGGCCGCGCGATTGCGCCCGGCGGTGTTCTGCGCACGCGACATGCCACCGTGCCCCTTGCTGCCTTTGGGTCCCTTGCCAGCGCCGCCAACGCCACCGTGGGCCTTGCCGCCCTTCTTGCCGGTGCCATGCCCCCCGCCGGCAGATGTCTCGCCCGGGCGCGGCGGCACGGGGCGAATCAGGCAATGCTTGGTGTAGCCAATCAGATCGCGGCGGCCGGCTTTTTCCAGCGCCTCACGCACGAGCTTGTAGTTCTCGGGCTTGCGGTATTGGATGAGCGCACGCTGCATGGCCTTCTCGTGTGGGTCGCGTGCCACGTAGATCGGCTTCATGGTGCGTGGGTCCACGCCGGTGTAGTACATGCAGGTCGACATGGTGGACGGCGTGGGGTAGAAGTCCTGCACCTGCTCGGGCATGTAGCCCATGTCGCGCACGGCCTCGGCAAGGTCCACGGCTTCCTTCATCGTTGAACCGGGGTGGCTCGAGATTAGGTACGGCACCACATACTGCTTGAGTCCGTATTCGCGGTTCAGGCGTTCAAATTTACGGCAGAACGCGTCGTAGACGGCGCGGCTCGGCTTGCCCATCACGGAGAGCACCGCGTCGCTCACGTGCTCGGGCGCTACGCGTAGCTGGCCCGAGACATGGTGTTCCAGCAGCTCGCGCAAAAACTCGTCCGAGGCGTCGGCCATGGTGTAGTCAAAGCGGATGCCGCTGCGCACGAAGACCTTCTTGACGCCTGGCAGCTGGCGCAGGTCGCGCAACAGCTGCGTGTAGCCGCTCTCGTCGACCACCATGTTCTTGCACACGCTCGGCCACAGGCAGCGCTTGTTCTTGCACACGCCGTGCTTGAGCTGTTTGTCGCAGGCAGGACGGCTAAAGTTGGCCGTCGGTCCGCCCACGTCGTTGATGTAGCCCTTAAACTCGGGGTCGCGCGTGAGTAGCTCGGCCTCGCGCATAATCGAATCGTGGCTACGCATCTGCAGCACGCGGCCCTGGTGGAAGGTCAGCGCGCAAAACGAGCACTCACCAAAGCAGCCGCGGTTAGAGCTGATGGAAAACTTGATCTCGGCAAAGGCCGGCACGCCGCCTGCCGCGTCGTAATCGGGATGCCAATCGCGTGCGTAGGGGAGTTCGGCAACCTCGTCCATCTCATCGGTGGTGAGCGTCGCCGACGGCGGGTTCTGCACCACATAGACGCTGTTGGGGTAGGGCTCTACCAGGCGGTGTCCGGTGATGGGATCCATGTTCTGCTGCTGCACATTAAAGCTGCGCGCGTAGTTGAGCTTGTCGGCGGCAAGGTCGTCCCAGCTGGGCAGCAGGTCGTAGTCGTAGACCTCGTCGAGCGAGTTGGTACGGTAGACGGTGCCGTTGATATAGGTGATTTGGTCGACGGGCAGGCCCGCGTCGAGCGCGTCGGCGATCTCGACGATCGCGTGCTCGCCCATGCCGTAGATGAGGATGTCGGCGCCCGAGTCGAGCAGCACCGAGCGCTTGAGCTTATCCTGCCAGTAGTCGTAGTGGGCCAGACGACGCAGGCTCGCCTCGATGCCGCCGATGATGATGGGCGCGTCCTTGAACGTTTGGCGGATGAGGTTGCCGTAGACCGTGACGGCGCGGTTGGGGCGGTGCCCCTCTTTACCGCCAGGGGTGTAGGCATCGGTGTGGCGACGATGCTTGGTCACCGAGTAGTGATTGACCATGGAGTCCATGTTGCCGGCGGAGACCAGAAAGCCCAGGCGCGGCTCGCCGAGCACGGTGATACTGGCGGGATCGGTCCAGTCGGGCTGACAGATAATGCCCACTTTGTAGCCGTGTGCGTCGAGCACGCGGCTGACGATGGCCATGCCAAAGCTGGGATGGTCCACGTAGGCGTCGCCGCAGATGTAGACGAAGTCGCACTGGTCCCAGCCACGCGCATCCATGTCGGCGCGGCTGACGGGGAGGAACTTGTCGCGGCCCGGACGCCAGGGGCGGACGGGTGTCGCCTTGACGGTTGTGGCCTGTGCCTTACCGCCGCGCTTTTGCTGCTGGCCCTGTTTGCCCTGCTGACTGCGCTGGTTGTTCTGAGCGTGCTGAGGCTTTTTTGCCACGATCCCTCCCGGTGTTTGTATGCTGCACGTAATTGTAACCAGTCTTTTTAGGACGGGGCTAAAAAGACTGGTGGAGTACACGAGGTCTCGGGTGTCGGTGCCGCGCCCGCCGTTTGTTTCCAGACTGTGTATCTGCGCGTTGGAGAACCCGTCTCGCGCGTACGCCATGTTGTCAATGGGTTACAGTATGAACGGCGGCTATGTTTCCGCCAACGCACGAGAGAGTCGTCAACAAGGAGGATGCACGACGATGCAGCGTGCCAAACAGATATCGGAATCCATTGAGCTGGGCATCATCTTGGCGCTCGCCGGTGGCTTTATGGATGTGTATTCGTACATTGGGCGCGACCATGTTTTCGCCAACGCGCAGACGGGCAACATCCTGCTGGTGGGCGTGAGCATCTCGGAGGGCAATTGGGCACTTGCGGGGCGTTACTTCTTCCCTGTGGTTTCGTTTGCTGTGGGCATTATGCTTGCCGACCTGGTACACGAGCGTTTTGGCAGCGTGATCCACTGGCGTCAGGTGACGGTGTTCTTTGAAGCCGTCATCTTGCTGGGCGTGAGTTTTATTCCCGGTGGCGATTTCAACCTGCTCGCCAACTGCCTTACTTCGTTTGCCTGCGGTATGCAGGTCGAGAGCTTCCGCAAGATTCATGGACACGGCATCGCCACGACCATGTGTATCGGCAACCTCCGTAATGCCTTGCAAAACGTGGACGACTACATCATTACCCACAAGCGCGGCTTTTTGGAAAACGGCCTGCTGTACTTTGGCGTGATCTTTACCTTTGTGTTTGGCGCCGTGTTGGGCAACTGGTGTATTGAGCGCATGGGCCTGCACGCCATCGTCGTGGCGAGCGTGCTGCTGTTTGTCGCGTTTGCCATCATGTTTATCGACCGCGAGCGCGACTTGCGTTTTCGCTGGAAGGTTGCGGCCGAGGCTTGGAAAGAGGGCTGCCGAAAGTAACCGAATGCGGCAAAGAGACAGCCCCTTTGCCGCATTATTTTTCATCTCTATGTAGTACAGCTTCAGGAGCCAGAAAAAAACTATCTAGCTCCTGAATGTTGTTGCGAACTGCTTTTTGCAATTTATTCGAGATGCTCTTCAATCCGAGCCCTCAGAAGGGCAATGGCTGTGGGTATTCCAATTGCGGCGGCTAATTCGGCTTTATCCAAAACCTGTATGTTAAAGCACGATTGTTTATCACATTGAAGGACGTTAACTGAAGATAGCTTCACTTCCCGTTGACTGAATATATCGTAATCTCCAAATAGGAAGTTACCTTTTATTGTGTAATTCGGTATGTTCGTTACGCACTTCATCTCAAGTCTGTTTAGGCCATAATCGAACACCGCAACTTCCTTGTGTTCGATGATGAGCGCAACCCTGGGCATGTTACTAAAACCACCGTCGACGACAGTAAAGAGCTTTTCATTTGCATCGTCATAAACGGTGTATTTAAGACTCAATAGCTGTCCTAGTGGACCCGTGAACCCATGTCTTTTGATGTTGAGGTTGTCTCCCGCTGGGTTGACGAGAGCCAGAGCATGCGGATAAGGGTTACCTTCAATTGAGATTCGATATTCGTTTGTAGCCGTCTTGCTCGATTTAGGACCAGTAGCCTTCACGCGTCATCGCCTCGATTGAATTGGAACCGTCTTCTGCTTCGTGCGGAGAATTACGCTGTATGTTGCAGTACATGCAGCTGCAATAACCGCATGGGCAATTTCTAACAAAATGAATGACACTATTTGCTGCATGCATATTAATTACTATAAAGTATCCTTTTATAAACGTATTGTCAAACATATATTGCTAAAACAGAAACAATTTATAGACTGAGTTGGTCGTATTCTTTGGGCAATTGCTCCTATAATCTAGCCTTCGCTGCAGTCGGGAGGGAAGGACTGGGGCTCCGTTATTATGTTGAAACGCTTTAACACTTTTGACGTTCTCATGCATTTTTTGTTTCAAAAGCGTTAGGATGGGACTCATAGCGTGGGGCGTAATGGGCGCCCCGCACACGATGGGAGGCTATCAATGGCTAATCGTTTCGTTCTCAACACCATTTCTTATCATGGTTCTGGCGCCATCAAGGAGATCCCCGGCGAGCTCCAGCGTCGTGGCTACAAGAAGATCTTCGTCTGCTCCGACCCCGATCTGGTCAAGTTTGGCGTTACCGCCAAGGTAACCGACGAGCTCGACGCCGCCGGTATTGCTTGGAGCCTCTACTCCGAGATTAAGCCCAACCCCACCATCCAGAACGTCAAGGACGGCGTCGAGGCCTTTAAGGCCGCCGAGGCTGACGCTATCGTGACCATCGGTGGTGGCTCCTCCATGGACACCGCCAAGGCTATCGGCATCATCATCAACAACCCCGAGTTCGCCGATGTCCGCAGCCTCGAGGGCGTTGCTCCGACTAAGAACCACGCTGTGTTCACCATCGCCGTGCCGACGACCGCCGGTACCGCTGCCGAGGTGACCATCAACTACGTTATCACCGACCCCGAGAAGGTCCGCAAGTTCGTGTGCGTCGATACCAACGACGCCCCCGAGGTCGCCGTCGTCGACCCCGACATGATGGCTTCCATGCCCGCCGGCCTGACCGCTTCCACCGGCATGGACGCTCTGACCCACGCTATCGAGGGCTACACCACCAAGGGCGCTTGGGAGCTCTCCGACATGTTCCACTTTGAGGCTATTAAGCTGATCAGCGAGAACCTGCGCGACTCCGTTGCCGAGGCCAAGTCCGGTCAGCCCGGCTCCGGCCGCGAGGGCATGGCTCTTGGCCAGTATGTCGCCGGCATGGGCTTCTCCAATGTCGGCCTGGGCATCGACCACGCCATGGCTCACACCCTGTCCGCTCACTACGACACCCCGCACGGCGTCGCTTGCGCCATGCTGCTGCCGATCGCTATGGAGTTCAACAAGCCGGTTTGCGCCGAGCGCCTGGCCAAGGTTGCCGTTGCCATGGGTGTTGACACCACGGGCATGAGCACCGACGAGGCTGCCGACGCCGCCATCGCCGCCGTCAAGCAGCTCTCCGCCGACGTGAACATCCCGCATGTCTGCGAGGCCATGAAGGCCGACGAGATCGAGGTCCTGGCCAAGGACGCCATGGCTGACGCCTGCTTCCCGGGCAACCCGCGCGAGGCGACGCTCGACGACGTCATCGAGCTCTTCAAGAAGATCTGCCCGGCTGCTTAACCTGGTTCGGCGGGCCCCGCCCGTTAGCCCCAGAATCGTCCTCGGACATGTCGGAGGCCCCGCTGCGCACTACGTGCGGCGGGGCCTCCTTCTGTCCTGCGGAAAGATTCTGGGGCTAACGGGCGGGGCCCGCCGGCTCGTTGTCGTGGCGGGGGC
>NZ_QSUU01000011.1:33923-95862 GCF_003439125.1 Collinsella sp. OM04-5
TGGCGGGCGCTGTTCGGAAGAGCTCGATGGGTCATCTCGCTGGGTAAATATTTGTGCGTGATGGTATCGTTGTTGGGGCTTTTACTGATTACGGGATGTTGACTTTGGAGTTGTGGATGGTGTCCCAAATGGATTCTACGCTTGGTTTTATTACTGACCAGCTTAAGACGCTGACTTCTATTGCCTCGCCTACGGGCTATACCCGTGCGGCTACTGACTATCTAATGGAAACGTTGCGCGATATGGGCTTTGGCCCCGAGCGCTCCAATAAGGGCAACGTGTTGGTTGAGCTTGGTGGTGAGGGCGAGCCGCTTGTCCTGGCGAGCCATGTCGATACCCTGGGCGCTATGGTGCGCTCCATCAAGGACAATGGTCGCCTGCGTCCCACGACGCTCGGCGGGCATCAGTGGTCTACGGCCGATGGCGAGAACTGCACCGTTTATACGCGCGATGGCAATAACTACACGGGTGTGGTCCTCAATACCGAGCCTTCGGCGCATGTGGCCGATGAGCCGGTCAAAACCATCGAGAAGAACATGGAGATCTTGCTCGACGAGAATGTCGACAGTAAGGACGACGTGCTTGAGCTGGGTATTCAGACGGGCGATATCATCGCTATGGATCCGCGTACCACGGTGACGGAGAGCGGCTACATTAAGAGTCGCTTCCTGGATGACAAACTGTCGGCGTCGATTCTACTGGGTCTGGCCCGCGCCGTTGCTGACGGCGAGGTGACCCTTTCGCGCAAGGTTTCGCTGCTCTTTACGGTGTACGAGGAGGTCGGCCACGGCGGTGCCTTTGTGCCGGCTGACACGCGCGAGATGATCAGCGTGGACATGGGCTGCGTGGGTGACGACCTGGGCTGCACCGAGCGCATGGTTTCGATTTGCGCTAAGGATTCGGGTGGCCCCTACAACTACGACCTGGTAACCACGCTGTCCAACATCGCGCGCGAGCTCGAGCTCGATTACGCCATCGACGTGTACCCGCATTACGGCTCGGACGTCGAGGCCACGCTCTCGGCCGGCTACGACATTCGCCATGGTCTGATCGGCCCCGGCGTGTACGCGAGCCACAACTACGAGCGCAGCCACATCGACGGCGTGCGCAATACCTACGAGCTGGTTCGTGCCTACGTTCAGCGCTAGACGCATCGACAATGCTCATCGAGCCTGCCGCCCCGGTTGTTGCAGCGATGCCAGCCGGGGCGTCCTCTATAACTTGCGGTGGCGGGGAGCTGTTATTTGATGGCTGACGTAACGGTGCCGCCGCCCAGGACGATGTCGCCGCGGTAGACGACGACTGCCTGGCCGGGGGCGATGGCTCGCTGTGGCTCGTCAAAAGTTAGCAGCATTTGCCCGTCTTCGCCACGTGTAAGGGTTGCTGCCTGGTCCTTTTGACGGTAGCGGTACTTGGCGCCCACGCGGATGCCGCCGGCATCCAGCTCGGCCTCCATGCGGTCGGCAGGGGCGCTCCAGATCCAGTCGTTGGCCGTGAGCGCCGTGGCCGTCAGGTCCTCTGCCTCGCCCAGATGTACGGTGTTGTTGACGGCGTCGACACCCGTTACGTACACGGGATGCGCCATCGCGACGCCCAGGCCCTTGCGCTGGCCGATGGTGTAGCGCAGCGCGCCGTTGTGGCGCCCGACCACGCTGCCGTCGCGCCACACAATGTCGCCCGGTGCAGCGGGATGTTCGCAACGGCGCTCGATATAGCCCGCGTAGTCACCGTCTGGAATAAAGCAGATGTCCTCGCTTTCGGCCTTCTGGGCGTTGGTAAAGCCCTGCTCGGCGGCTATGCGGCGCACGTCGCGCTCTTTGTCTAGGCCTGCCAGCGGAAAGATCGTGTGCGCCAGGCGCTCCTGCGTGAGCGAATACAAAAAGTAACTCTGGTCCTTTTTGGGGTCCTCGCCGCGATGCAGCTGCCAGGTGCCGTCGGGCGCCTGGCTCGTTTTGGCATAGTGGCCTGTGGCGATGTAGTCGCAGCCCATATCCAGCGCCGCATCCAGCAACGCGCCAAACTTAATATGGCGGTTGCAGATGATGCACGGATTGGGCGTCAGCCCCTCCTGGTAGGCGTTCATAAAACGCTCGACAACGTTGCGGTCGAAGGTTTGCTGCAAGTCGAGCACGTGATGGGGTATCCCCAGGCGCTCGGCGACGGCCTTTGCATCGGCGATGTCGCGGTCGACCTTACTCATGCCCGTGGTGGGATCGGGCGCGGGGCAGGTGAGGCGCATGGTGGCACCGACACATTCGTAACCCTGACTTTTGAGCAGATACGCGGTCACGCTGGAATCGACGCCGCCGCTCATGGCGACGAGCACGCGCTTGTTGTGCATGGGGAGGTTCTCCTTGGTGGCATGTGGCCAAAAAAGAAAAGCGGCGCGGGAGGCTGGTTCCGCGCCGCAGACATTGTAGCAAGTTCGGGCGTCCTGTGGGACACCCTGTTGGGATGAGCTCAGGCTGCCAGAAGAGAGGGGAGACCGGCGTGCCTTGGACTCGTTCTAAGAACGAGAGCTCTAGTCCTGGAAGAGTGCCGTGGACAGGTAGCGCTCGCCGGTGTCGGCGAGCAGCGCCACGATGGTCTTGCCCTCGTTCTCGGGGCGCTTGGCCAGCTGCAGTGCGGCCCACACGGCGGCGCCGGACGAAATGCCCACGAGCACGCCCTCCTTGTGGCCCACGGCGCGGCCGGTGGCAAAGGCGTCGTCGTTCTCGACGGGGATGATCTCGTCGTAGACCTGGGTGTCGAGGACGTCGGGCACAAAGCCGGCACCGATACCCTGGATCTTGTGCGGGCCGGCCTGGCCCTTAGAGAGCACCGGGGAGGTGGCGGGCTCGACGGCGACGACCTGAATCTCGGGGTTTTGCTCCTTGAGGAACTCGCCCACGCCGGTCACGGTGCCGCCGGTGCCGACGCCGGCGACGAAGATGTCGACCTTGCCGTCGGTGTCGTCCCAGATCTCGGGGCCGGTCGTGGCCTTGTGAATGGCCGGGTTCGCGGGGTTCACAAACTGGCCGGCGATGATGCTGTTGGGGGTCTCCTTCTGCAACTCTTCGGCCTTGGCGATAGCGCCCTTCATGCCTTTGGAGCCGTCGGTGAGCACGAGCTGCGCACCGTATGCCTGCATCAGCTTGCGGCGCTCGACGGACATGGTCTCGGGCATGGTGATGATCACCTTGTAGCCGCGGGCGGCCGCCACCGAGGCGATGCCGACGCCGGTGTTGCCGCTCGTGGGCTCGATGATGGTGTAGTCGCCGCCACGCACGAGCTTGCCTGCCTTCTCGGCCTCGTCAATCATGTTCTTGGCGACGCGGTCTTTAACGGATCCGGCGGGGTTGAAGTATTCCAGCTTGACGAGCACGCGGGCCTTGAGGTCCTCATCGGCCTCAAAGTGGGTGAGCTCCAGAAGCGGAGTGTGGCCGATAAGCTGATCAATGGATGTGTACACATTGCTCATGGTGAACCTCCAAAGTGTTCAAATGACTGGATACCGTGTGGTTTTACGGTGTGTGTAGCAACGAAACCCACAAACCTTATGGGTTGTTCGTTTTGCTGTTGGCAAGCATAGTAGGCACTAAAGCCTAGTAATGCAATAGGAAATAGAAGATTATTACGAGTCGATTAACCATCTTGACGGGAATAGGTATTTTCAAAACCAATTTTTCGGCTAGAATTTCTACGAATTAAAAGACCGAAAGGCAGCAATATATATGTTGGTTTCCACAAAGGGCAGATATGCCCTGCGCGTTATGGTCGACTTGGCCGAGCATCAGGCGGCAGGCCGCATTCCCCTCAAAGAGATCGCCGCGCGTCAGGGGATTTCGGAGAAATATTTGGAGAACATTTTGGCTACGCTCGTGCGCGCCAATATGCTCTCGGGCATGCGCGGCAAGGGCGGCGGCTACGTGCTCACGCGCCCGCCCGAGCAGTACACGGTGGGCGAGATCCTGCGCCTGACCGAGGGTAGCCTAGCACCGGTCGCATGCCTGGACGGCGACTGCAAAGGTTGCTCGCGATCTGATGAGTGTCCTACACTCGATGTTTGGAAGAACCTGGACAAGCTCATCAACGACTACCTCGACGGCGTGACACTCGATACGCTCGTTGCCCCCAACGAGGGCTACGACTACGTCATCTAGCCCCACCTGCTATTGGGGGACGGGGCAGAAATGGTAGATTTTCTTGTCCTCTGAGGCTTGGCAAATGACAAGGCCGCCCATCGTTGCGATGGACGGCCTTCGTTTTGGCGTGTTGTGGCGGCCCGTATCCGGTCGCTTTAGTTCCTGGCGATGCTGTCGAGAATGCTGCGCATGATGGATACCAGGATGCTGCCCATAAACGCCGATCCAAAGCTGGCGATGGAGATACCCGCGCCCAGCAGATTGACCGACAGGTAGCTGGCCAGCTCGAGCATAAAGCTGTTGACCACAAGCTGAAAAATACCAAGCGTGATAATAGTGAGTGGCAGCGAGATGACCGTCAGGAACGGCTTAACGAGCGAGTCGACGATGTTGAGGAACAGTCCCACGAAGGCAAAGCAGACCCAGGCGTCGGCCATGCCGAAGGGCTGAATGCCGGGGACGAGAAACGTTGCGATCGCGATGGCGATTGAGGTCAAAAGCCAGTTGAGCATAAAGCGCATGGTGTGAATCCTTTCTTGCGCATGGCGTGGTGAGGGAGCGTGAGAGGCACATGCCTTTGCAACTCGGACAGATGCTCGGGCACGGCTCTGTTTGGGCGCCCATTGTCTCAGATATTCGTGGAGCTTGCGTGCGCATTCGGTTTCAAAACGGCGTTCGTCCTAGAAAACGCGCCGCTGGCAGAGAGTTTTGTCGCTTTAGTTTGGTGGTGTGCTAAACTGCTACGGGCAAAAGCCACAGGCGTTGCCCTATTGCATAGAACGGGCGAACGATGCCCGATGTCAGTATCAACTTCGATGCCTTTTGGCGGGTTTGGCGGTGATCGATGAATATCGAGAACATGTTTGACAAGCCTGATGTCAAGCAGCTGGTCCACGCATTTAGCCTTTTGGACGACGAGAAAGATATCCAAGCGTTTTTGACCGATATCTGCACGCCGCGCGAGATTTGCGATCTATCGCAGCGTCTGCAGGTCGCGCGTTATCTGGACGAGGGCGAGCCCTATGTTGAGGTTCAGGCGCGTACCGGCGCTTCGTCCACCACGGTGAGCCGTGTGTCCAAGGCGCTCAACGGCGAGTACGGTGGCTACCGCAAAATCCTCATTAAGCTGGAGGATGGCGAGTAGGCCGCGCCAAAAACGAATTGTGCAAAACCGCTCCTCCGGGGGCGGTTTTTTGATCCCTTAAGGACGGAGGAAAACGGATCACCGGGTTAGACTGACCCCTTCGGTGATCCGTTTTCCTCCGTCCCCAAGGGATCAAATCTGTTGGCGTGGGGCAAATCTGTCCGCGTGGGCGGGTAGGATGGATACATTGATTATTGCGAACAGTTTGAGCGGAGGACCATGCCTGTTCGAATCTATACCACCAATGCCGGCACGGATTTGAGCGATGCCGAGTCGGCGTTGCTTGCCGACCTTATTGCCCGCCATGGACGTGCCGTGCTTCTGGCGTCAACGTTTGCCGAGCTCGACCTGTGTCGCCATGATGCGGCGGAAGCCGGGATTTCGCTGGGTATTGACTACAAAACGCCTACATCGTGGCTTCGCTCGCTTTGGGAGCTTTTGGGCGACGGGCGCGGTTTCGTCGACAACCTGCAGCGTCAGATGCTGTTCTCGGACATGGTCACGCGTCTCGACGATGCCGACCTGCAGCCGCTTTCGCGCAGCCAGGGCACAGTGCGCATGCTTGCGCGCATGGCCCGCGACGTGTTGCCGGGCGTTGCGGGGACGACGGCCGAGCGATGCCGTGGCAACAATTGCCAGCCTGAGCCAAAAAGCGATGCCGAGGCTCGTGTGTTCGAGCTTTTGCGTGCCTACGCGGGTGGTTTGGACCGTCGAGATATGGTCGAGCCCTGCGAGGCGGCTGACATTATGGCCGATGCCCTGGCCGATAACCTGCCGGCGTGCACCCGCGCCGTATGCGTGCGCGGTATCACGTCGATTACGCACGGCCTGCTCGAGCTGCTGTCTGCCGTGGCGAACAATGGGGGGGAGGTCGTCGTACTGCTTGCCTGCGAGCAGGCGGCGATGCGCGAGGAGCTTGCCGCGGCATTTGATGCCCGCGGTGTGCTGTTCGAGGCCGCGCCGCTGAGGGAGGACGCCGTCGCGTCTGATGCCGCTTGCGGGACCGCCGCTCAGCCTGCCTTTATTGAGGTCGCCGGCCCCCATGCCCGTGCCCATGCTTATGCGGACGCCATCGATACGTTGGTGAAAACGCACAAGGAGTCCAAGGACGATAAAGCTACTGCAACGCCCGCTGACCCCGTGCGCGTGCTCGTTGTTTCTGCCCGGGCACCCCAGCTGTTCGGTGAGCTCGCCTCTCGTCTGGCGGCCCGTCATATCGCTGCCGAGACAGTTGAGTTCACGGCGTTTTCTCAATCCATTGCGGGCAGGCAGTTCACGGCGCTCGCCAACCTGATCGAGCGTATGAAGGCCGCCGACGAAGGGGCAGCTTCTAAGACTGAGTGGTGGCCCGCGCCGGAGCTTACCGACTGGATTTACAGTCCGCTTTCGGGCGCTGATGCCGTCAATGCCCGTACCTTCGATAAGAATATGCGTCTCTCGCGCAGCAAGACTACCGCGGGCGTTAAGAGCCTGCTGCAGAGCGTCCAAGGCCAGGTGAGGGGCGCGCGCAAGGCGGCGAGCGACGAGAACTGGTTTAAGAACGTGCCGTGCGTGGTCTCGGACGTGTTCCAGGCGCTGTGGCGTGACAAGCCCGTGACGGCGCTCAAGGCCATGCTTGCCGTTGCCGAGGCACTGCCCGATCGCGCGCTTGGTGGTCTCGACGGCCAGGCCCGTCGCCAGGCGGAGGTGGCCCTGCTGCGCCACGCGATCGACATCCTTATGAACGATGCTCGCGCGCTCGACGTGTCGCAGGCCGCGACCGTGCCCGTGCTCGATGGCATTCGCACCAAGGTGGACAAGCGTAGCACCGCCTACGATTACGAGACCTACGAGGTTGACCGTGCGCCACGTGCCCAGGTTCGCTTTACTTCGCTTGCCGATGCGGCGGCCCTGCGCCCCGATAGCTACGATGCCGTGCTGTTTGCCGACGTCGACCTGGACAGTTATCCGCTCTCACATGAGGAGGGCCCGCTGGCAACGCTGACGGCGAGCCTCGGTCGCGAGGGCGTGACGCTTGAGCCTGCGGCCTTGCTGCGCGCACGCTTTGGCCGCGCGATACAAGCGTCGCGTGGTCCGGTTACGCTCGCCCGTGTGACCCACGATCGTCAGGCGCGCGAGTGCTATCCGGCGGCCGTGTGGACCGAGTTGCGGGCGCATGCCGAGGCCGCTAACGATGCTAAGGCCGCTGACGCCGACAAGGCCGCTGACGCCGACAAGGCCGCTGACGACGCTAAGGCCGTTGGCGCCGACAAGGCGAAGTGTGTGGGTGAGGGCGATATCGTAAGGGACTTCGATCCCGCGGCAGGCGAAGGTCTTAGGCGCGAGCGCGTGACCTGCGAAGCTCCTCAGCACCTGAGCGATGAAGCCATTCCGTATTTGGTCCTGCGTCGTCGCGATGGCGAGGGCGAGGATGCGCCGCTGGTGCCGCGCCTGACGTCTGCCTCGCAGATCGAGGCCTATTCGACCTGCCCGCTATGCTGGTTCGTCTCGTACCGCGTGAAGCCCCAGTCGATCGACGCTGGCTTTGGCAATATGGAGAAGGGCAACTTTGTCCACGACGTGCTGGAACACTTGCATGCCCGTCTGCCCCAGGAGGGCATGGAGCGCGTGACACCCATGAATCTGCCACGCGCGAAGGAGCTGCTGCGCGAGGTCTTTGACGAGACCTTGGCCGAGCATGCGGGCAAGCGCGGTACCGAGGGCCCGCTCGTGCCGCTCTCCCCGGTGGAGGAGCGCCAGGTGGCCGAGATTTTGCCGCAGCTGGAGGGCGTTCTTGCCTACGAGTCCGAGGCGCTCGCGCCCTTCGCGCCGCGCTACCTGGAGTTTGCGTTCAACGAGCTCCAGGTCGAGTATGCCGGCTGGCCGCTCGGCGGGCGCATCGACCGCGTGGATGTGGATGCCGAGAATCGCGCCGTGGTAATCGACTACAAGCATCGCACGGGCGTTGAGGAGTTTAAACTCGCCGACCCCACGGTGCGCGACGAGGAATCGGGCGAGGCCGCCATCGACGACCCGCGGTGGCTGCCGCCCCATACCCAGACGCTT
This sequence comes from Collinsella sp. OM04-5, assembly GCF_003439125.1. Classification (GTDB taxonomy): domain Bacteria; phylum Actinomycetota; class Coriobacteriia; order Coriobacteriales; family Coriobacteriaceae; genus Collinsella. The sequence continues at coordinate 42,237 of NZ_QSUU01000011.1, forward strand.
ATCTATGCGCAGGCCATGCGCCGGGCGCTGGATCTGGATGCCCGTGCGGCGCTCTATTTTTCGACCAAGGGCGGCAAACCGGCGCTGCGCGGCGCCGCGAGTGCCGAGCTGCTCGAGGAAGAGCGCGGCGACGGCCGCATCCCGGGGCTTAAGAAGGGCTTTCCCGGCGAGGGTGGCAGCATGGACTTCGACGCCCTGCTCGATCGCGTGGAGGCCGGCATCGCCGAGCGCCTGCACGAACTCGAGGCAGGCGACGTTGCCGCCGTCGACCCGACGTCGGCTCAGGCCGCGCATGCGCGCTGCTCGTATAACCACGAAGGAACGTTTGTAAGAAGGGACGTGTAGACCATGGATCTTTCGACTTTGATGCCGCAACAGCTGCAGATCGTCAAAACGCTCGACCGTCCGCTGTTTGTCTCGGCGGGTGCCGGTTCGGGCAAGACCTTTACCCTCACGCGCCGCATCGTCTACGCGCTCTCGCCCGAATCCGGTCCGTTCGTTGAGCATCTGGACCAGGTGCTCGCCATTACCTTTACCAAAGACGCCGCGGCCGAGATCCGTGACCGTGTGCGCCGCACGCTCATCGACGAGGGCATGGACGAGGAAGCCCTGACCGTCGACGATGCGTGGATCTCGACCATTCACGGCATGTGCTCGCGTATCCTGCGCGCACATGCGTTGGAGCTGGGCATCGATCCCGAGTTCACGGTGCTCACCGATACCGACGAGCTTATGGACCAGGCTGTTGAGCATGTGCTGGCCCGCGCGACGGCGCCCGATGCCGCCCCCGAGCTCGCCGCTTCGCTTAAGGCCCTCTACGCTTGGTATCCCATGGCGGGCGAGGGTGGGCCGTTTGGCGCCGGTACCACCATTAAAGGGCTGGTGCGTGAGCTGCTGGAGCTCTCGAGCCAGCTGCCGGGCGGTATGGACGACGTGTGCGTGGCGCGCGGCCAGGCCGATACCTCGGCACTCGCCGATGCCTATCGTGCGGCGCTGGGCGCAAGCAAGGCCGCGACCGAGAAAGCGCAGGTGGCACTCGATGCCATCGACGCGTTTGAGGCGAGCGGCAAAACCATGGAGGATGCGGCGCGACTCATGATGTCGTGCAGCATGCCTCGGGCGAGCAAGGCGTTTTCTAAGGAGCAGGTGGAGCTACTCAAGGCCGAGGCTGCCGATGCGTTTATCAATATCGTGCTGGCCTGCGGTGGTCCCGCGCTCGATGCGCTGGCGGGGCTTGCTCGTGCTGTGGAGGCGGAATACCGCGCGCTCAAGGCTGACCAGTCCGCGCTTGATAACAACGACCTGCTGCGCATGGCGTACGAGGCGCTGCGCGATTATCCCGCCATCCGAGCGGCCTATGAGGGTCGCTTTAAGATGGTCATGATCGATGAGTTCCAGGATACCGACCAGATGCAGGTCGATTTGATCCGTCACCTGACGGGCGCGGGGGAGCGCGCACTGTGCACCGTAGGCGATGCGCAGCAGTCGATCTACCGCTTCCGTGGTGCCGAGGTCGAGGTATTCCGTCGCCAGGAGCGCAAGGTGGGTTCGACGACGGCGTCCGAGACGGTCGCCACGTCCGATGCCCCCGCCGGCGAGCTCGTCAAGCTTGTACGCAACTTCCGCAGCCACGACGAGGTGCTGCGCTATGTGGCGCGCGTCTTTGACGGCGACACCGGTGGTTTGATGCAGGGGTTCTTGGATCTTGAACCGAGCGACGAACGCGAGGACAAGCTCAAGGCGAAGGCATCGCGCCGCCAGGCGATTTTCGTTGCCGGTGGCAGTACGCAGGAGCGAACGCAGGCGAAAGCTCGTGCGATTGCGGAGCGATTCCAAGCACTCGTTAAAGCGGGCCAGCCCCAGGGCAGCATGGTCCTGCTGCTGGGCCGCATGACCAACGCCGATGTCTATGCGCAGGCCTTCCGCGACCAGGGGCTCGACTGCGTGATCGCAGGCGGCTCGGTCTTTGCCCAGGCAGCCGAGGTGCAGACGGTGCGTGCCCTGGTGTGCGCGCTTGCTAACCCGGCCGATACGGCGCAGGGTCTTATGCCGCTGCTGGCCTCGCCGATGTTTGCGCTCGGCGCTCAGGAGTTCCTGGCGCTGGCGACCAAGCTGGACGACCAGACGGGGGAAACCTCGCGCCGCAACATCGACGTGGGCATCATGAGCGATTCCGATGTGCCGGGTTTGCAAGACTTGCCGCTCGTGACGCGCGCCCGCGAGGTGCTGCGGTATGCGCTCCGTCGCGTGGGCCGCGATTCGTTCGCCGCCATCGCGCGCGACGTGGTCAACGCCTCCGGCTGGTTTGTACGTCTGGCACAGCGTGGTCCCGAGGGCAAGGCCATTGCCGCCAACGTGCTCAAGGCGCTCGACGCCGTGGCCGAGGCAGAGGCCGAGCTCGGCAACTCGCCGCGCTCCATTGCGCTCGCCTTCGACCGCTTCTTGGCGGGCAAGGAGGCCCCGGGCGCGCTCAACGAGGAGGGCGACGGCGCGGTACGCATCATGACGGTGCATGCGTCCAAGGGTCTGGAGTATCCGGTCGTAGCGGTTGCCGAGTGTTTTGGCGTGCGTAAGTCCTCGGGTGCGGCACAGATGGGTCGCGTCGAGGGCGGAGCGCAGATCGTGGCGCTGCCGGCACGCTTCGACGGCGTTAAGCTCGCCGACGGAACCTTTGTGAAGGGCGACGACGTCAAAAAGCAGTTTGAGCATGCGTTTAAGGGCAAGGGCACGTCGTTGTGGCTGCCGCCAGAGCTCATGGAGGACGTCTGTGCGACGGGCTCTCCCGCCGAGGCATTTGCCCGCCTGCGCGACGACGACCTGCAGCTTTCGCTCGAGGAGCGGGCCCGCTTGCTCTATGTTGCCATGACGCGTGCGCGAGAGCTGGTGATCTTGGCGATGGATGCCGGCGTGAGCCGCGGCAAGCTGTGCGCGCCGACCTTCGACGTCGAGACCGATCTGACCTATGACGTGCTGCGTCGTATTCTGCCTACCGACGCTCTGGACATGCCGCAGCTCGATGCCGACCGCCTGGTGTTCGACAACTCCCAGCCGGGCGACTACGAGCTCATTTCGCTCGCGGACTTTTCCTTTGGCGAGCAGGCGTTTGAGGCCAACGCTTCACTGGATGCCGAGGGCAGGCTTGTTCGCGGCGATGTCGATACAGATACTGCCGACGATTCGGCCAGTACAATCGTCCCCGGTCCTGCCGACCCCGAACCCGATGCGTTCGAGCTCGTGCATCCCCAAGCGGTGGGCGTACGCATGGGCATCTGCCCGTATCCGGTGCGCGATTCGTACAGCTACTCGTCAATTGCCGCGGCGCTGCATGCCGAGTCCGAGGACCGTGCCACCGAGGCGCATGTGCCCATGGACGAGGCTGGCGATGATGCGGAGTCTGATGGTTCCGAGATGGCGGATGCAGACGTGGCCGCTGTCGAGCCCGCCGGCAATCCCATGGCGCTGGGCTCGGCCTTCCACGCCGCCTGCCAGTGGCTGATCGAGATGGGTGCCGATGCGCTGCCCGCCGAGCGTGCCGACGCCCTGGCTCGCCTGTGGCGCCTGACGCCGGAACAGCGCGAACGCTTCGACGTTGCCCTGGATCGCTGGCTCAAGTCGGCGGTCCGTGCCGAGCTGCTTGCCTGGCCGTGCGTTCGCGCCGAGGTGCCGTTCTTTTCGCTGGGCTGCGAGGACGAGGACATCGCTCGCTACGGTGCATATGCCGAGGGCGCCATCGATGCTTTGGCGACGAACCCGGCGGATTCGTCACGCGCGCTGGTCATCGACTACAAGACGGGCGGCACACCGGACGAGACGCCGGAACAGCTGCAGGAGAAGCACGCCCTGCAGGCGCGCGTTTACGCTGATGTTCTGCACAAGGCGGGCTTTGAGGCCGTGACCGTCAAGTTCGTCCGCGTGGAGCAAGTCGACCCCGCCAACCCGTGCGAGCCTCAGGTGGTCACCTACAGCCTCTAGCCCTCAATAACTTGCGGTGGAATACGGACTGTTTTGGCCAAAAAAGCCGCCAAACAGTCCGCATTTCACCGCAACTGCGTGAGGAGCCGTGTGGGTTTGGCTAGGTTCGGGTGCCGTCCGCGCCGTGCGGTAAAATCGTTCAGTCAGAACACGAACCCGCATCGGAGCTCATCACATGGCATTCGTCCATCTGCACAATCACACTGTTTTCTCCATGCTCGACGGCGCAACCCGTATCCAGGATATGGTCAACCGTGCCGTTGAGCTTGGCATGCCTGCCGTGGCCATTACCGATCACGGCTACATGTATGGCGTGCCCGACTTGGCGCTGGCCTGCGACGCCGTTAACCACAACACGCCCGAGTACAAAACCTGGAGCCACGACAAGGCCTTCTTGGAAAAGGACCGCCGCGACGAGCTGGTGGAGCCCGACCCCGAGGAAAACCCGCGCGAGCATGCCCAGTACGTTAAGGACATGGCTATGTGGGACGAGAAGGGCAATATCGACGAGCTCAAGCCGCCCCTGGTCATCAAGCCCATCTTTGGCTGCGAGGTCTACTTTACGCCGGACGAGACCCTTGCCCGCGACCATAAGCCCGAGCTCTACCACATGATCCTCCTGGCCAAGGACCAGGAGGGCTACGTCAACCTGATGCAGACGGTTTCCGAGGCCGCCGTGCAGGGCTTTTACTACAAGCCCCGCGTGACGCTCGACAACCTGCGCCGCCATGCCAAGGGCATGATCTGCACGAGCGCCTGCATCGCGGGCATCATTCCCAAATACATCGACCGCGGTGACATGGAGGGCGCCATCAAGTGGGCCGAGACCTTCCGCGATACCTTCGAACCCGGCGACTTTTATATCGAGATCCAGGAACACGGCATCACCACCGACAACGGCCTGACCGATGAGCAGATGGACCGCACGCTCATCGACATCGCCAAGCAGGTAGGCGTCAAGGTCATCGCCACCAACGACTTCCACTACCTGCGCCGCGAGGACGCTCCCGTGCAGGACGTCATCATGTGCATCGGCATGAACGCCAAGGTCGACGACCCCAACCGCATGCGCATGACTGGCTCGGAGTTTTACATGAAGACCGAGGAGGAGATGCGGGCGATGTTCCCGCATTGCCCCGAGGCCTGCGACAACACGCTCGAGATCGCCGACAAGTGCTACGTCGAGCTGGACTGGGACTCCATCATCCTGCCGCGCTTCCCGTTGCTCGACCCCGGCGAGACGCACGAGAGTCAGTTCCGCCGCGAGTGCGAGAAGGGCCTGCGCCAGCACTACGGTGACGACTGGGCCACGCGCGAGATCGGTGGCGTCAACATCAAAGAGCGCTTTGAGTACGAATACAAAGTCATCTGCGACAAGGGCTTTGCCGCCTACTTTTTGATTGTTGCCGAGTACGTGCAATGGGCCAAAGACAACGGCATCGGCGTCGGCCCCGGCCGTGGCTCGGCTGCCGGCGCTATCGTCGCCTACGCCATGAACATCACCGCGTTCGATCCGCTCGAGAACGGCCTGATGTTCGAGAGGTTCCTGTCCCCGCAGCGTACCGAGATGCCCGATATCGATATGGACTTCGACGATGAGCGGCGCCTCGAGGTCGTGGAGCACGTTCGCCAGCTCTACGGCCCCGAGAAGGTCACCCACGTCATCACCTACTCGACCATTAAGGCCAAGCAGGCCATCAACGACGCCGCTCGCGTCCTGGACTACCCGGTCTACATGGGCCAGCGTCTGTCCAAGATGGTCTCGAGCGACCCCAAGGTCAAGCTCAAGCAGGTGCTCGAAAAGCAACCCGGCAAAGAGGACCTGTTTAACCCCGATTTTGCCGAGGCATATAAAAAGGACGACGACGCCCGCCGCATCATCGACACGGCGCTCTCAATCGAGGGCCTCACCCGTGGCGAGGGCGTGCACGCGTGCGCCGTTCTGATCTGCCGCGACCCCGTCAACGAGCACGTGCCCACCAAGCTCGACACCAAGGGCGGCGTCGAGATTACCCAGTACGAGGGCCATACCGTTGCCGACATGGGCCTGCTCAAGATGGACTTCTTGGGCCTGCGCACGCTGACTGTTATCTCCAAGGCCAAGGCAAACATCAAAAAGAACTTCGGCATCGACATCAAAGAGGAAGAGATTCCCTTTGACGACCCCGAGATCTTTAAGCTCATGGGTTCCGGCCACACCGCCGGCGTCTTCCAGGTCGAGTCCGCCGGCATGACGGCCACGATCAAGAACATGAAGCCCACCGAGTACAAGCACGTCGTGGCATTGATCGCTCTGTACCGCCCGGGCCCGCTGGGCGCCGGCATGGTCTCGTCTTACATCAACCGTATGAACGGCAAGGAGCCGGCGGTCTCCTACGACGACCGCCTGGACGACATCCTGGGCGAAACCTACGGCACCATGGTCTACCAGGAGCAGGTTATGCTCATCTCCGTCGAGATGTGCGGCTTCTCCAAGGGCGAATCGGACTCGCGTATCCGTAAGCCCGTGGCTAAGAAAAAGATCAAGCTGCTCACGTCGACGGTGCTTCACTGGGAGGATGGCTCGGACGAGACCACCTACGACCACTGGATGAACGGCGCTATCAAAAATAACTACACGCGCGAGGTCGCCCAGAAGATTTGGGACGATGTTCTCGAGTTCGCGTCCTACGCCTTCAACAAGTCGCACTCCGCCGGCTATGCCATTCTGGTTATGCAGACGGCGTGGCTCAAGGCGCACTATCCGCACGAGTACATGGCGGCCGTTCTGACGTCCTATACGGGCAAGACCGACAAGATCGTGCACTACGTCTCGGCATGCCGTCACGACGGCATCCCCGTGCTGTCGCCAGATGTCAACGAGTCCGGTACCGAGTTCACGGCTACCAAGGAGGGCGTGCGCTTTGGTCTGGCCGGCATCCGCGGCGTGGGCACCGGCGTGGCGCAGGCGATTATCGCCGAGCGCGAGGCGGGCGGCCCGTTTAAGACGCTGCACGACTTTGTCGAGCGCGTGGACTCGAGCCAGGCCAACCGCCGCGTGATCGAATCGCTCATCAAGGCAGGCGCCTTCGACTCCACGGGGTATCCGCGTCGCCAGATGATGCACTTTGTGGATAAGAACAACCCCGAGAACATCATCGATGCCGCGGTGAAGCGCCAGAAGGATCGCGCGAGCGGCCAGACGTCGTTCTTCGACATGTTTGGCGACGTTGAGGGCTCGGGCTTTGAGGTGAGCGTGCCCGATCCGGATGGCCAGGAATGGGACCGCCACCTTAAGCTGAGCCAGGAGAAGGAAGTTCTGGGCATCTATGTCTCGGACCACCCGCTGCGCCCGTTTGAGTATGCACTAGCCAAGGCGCGCGACTTCTCGTTCTCGCAGATCGACACCGGCTACGAGGTTCAGAATCCTACGGGCGGCACCATCAACCAGGAGATTCCCGAGGGCAAGGCGCTGTGGTGGGCCGGTATGGTCTCGAGCGTGTCCAAGCGCGTGACCAAAAACGGTGACCCCATGGGCATCGTGCAGCTCGAGGACATGGAAGGCGAGGCCACCGTCGTCGTGTTCCCCAAGACCTATAAAGAGGCCGAGGGGTACCTGTACGGCGAGGTCGATCCCGAGACCGGCGCGCAGCTGTCCGATGCCTTTGTGCGCATTAAGGGCAAGCTCGAGCGCTCGGACCGCGGCGACCAGATCATCGCGCAGGAGATCGTGCCGCTCGAGCTTAACGAGGAGAACAACAAGCCCAAGGTGTTTGAGGTCATGGTGCCCAACAGCCGCTTTAGCCAGGGCAATATGGCGCGTCTTGCCACGGTGCTTACCGCCAACCCGGGCGGCGATCGCGTGGAGATCTTTATCGAGCAGGTGGACGGGCGCGTGCTACGTGCCGAGGTGCCGGCCAAGGTCAACGCGCGCTCGATTCCGCTGCTGGCCGAGGCCAAGGCCATTGTGGGTAACCAGGGTCGCGTGACGGTGATCTAAGCTACCCCGGGTGAGATTGGAGGAAGTGATGGCGCAGGGGACGTTTGTGCAGGCGCTTCGCAAAGAGGCGGCGTTGAGCGGCACCTTTATGAAGGGCCGCTCGCTCATGCTCAACGGCGCCGTGCTGTCGATTGAGGACAGCGGCTCGCGCTTCTCCAAAAACGTGACGGTTGAGGGCTCGGTGCGCGGCTCGCGCGGCGACCTGTACAAGACGCACGTGGCGCTCGATATGGACGAGCACGAGGTGGTCGACTACGACTGCGACTGCCCCGCCGCATACCGCTATCCCGGTATGTGCAAGCACGCCATCGCCACAGCGCTGGCGTACCTGGACACCAGCGGCATTGAGCCTGTTGAGGGGCTGCGCACGCCGGTTCGCACGTTTACGGCGCAGCCGAAACAGCCCGCGCGTGCCGCGTCCGCCGCGCCGGCCGTCAACCCCAACTTTCCCTTCCCGGCGCCCGTCCCCACGAGCCCGAGCCTTGTGGCGGCGCTTTCCGATCTTTCGGACGCGCGCATGGATGAGCTGGCGAGCATGCGCCGCAAACTTGCCGGTGCCGTTGATCCCGACGCCCCCAAAGCGGCGTTGGAGCCCTCGTTGGTGCCGTACTACAATCCGCTGTTCGCTGACCGCTTTAGCTGGGCGCTCGAGTTCCGCATTCGCTGTGGATCGGTCTCCTACGTGGTCAAGGACATCGACGGCATGGCCGATGCCTACGTGCGCGGCGGCACGTTCTCCTATGGCAAGAAGCTCACGTTTGTCCATTCACCTGAGGCCTTTGACGAAACATCGGCAAAGCTGCTCAACCTTGTTGTGACGACAGTTGCCTATCTCGATGACATCACAAGCTCGCGTTCGGCGTCGTACGACTTTGCCCGCAGCGGTTTTGTTGCCGAGCGTCAGTTGCCGCTGTCCGAGCATAGCATCGTATATGTGCTGGACCTGCTGCGCGGCCAGACCATCTCCTTTGAGCCCGCCTGGTCGCGGGGGACGACGACGCGTCGCACCTACGACGTGGCGGTTGAGCCGTCTCCGCAAGGGGAGGACGAGGCGTCCGCTAAGCGCCCACCACTTCTTGCCGCCAAAATCGCGCCGGCGGCTGGTGGTGGCTATGACCTGCGCCTGCCCGCCGATATGTACTGCTTTGCGTCGGGCGATGCCGCCTACTTGGTTGACACGCGCCGCGCGCGCCGTACCGACGCTGCATTTGCTCAGCATGCCGCACCTTTTTTGTCGCGCTTGCTGCCGTGCCGCACGCCCGCCCATATTGCCGCCGAGCAGGTGGGTGAGTTCTGCCGTATGGCGCTGCCCATTTTGCGCGACTATACCGACCTCACCGCGCCCGCCGCGCTCGATACCGTGGCGCCCGAGCCGAGCTTTGCCATGGCAATCGGCGTCGACGATGGGCTCGTGACCTGCAAGATTACGGTTACCTACGGCGACTGGTCGGCGGATCTCTTTAGCCTGGGCGCTCCGGGCAGTCCCTTTGAAGAGCAGCGCTCCGGCGTGCCGCCCCGCGACGAGGTGGCGGAGTTTCGCGTTATGGATACGGCGGCCCTGTACTTCGATTTCTACGAGGGCGGTCTGGCGTTTGAGGAGCGCGATGATGAGAGCTTGTTCTGCCTGCTGACCGAGGGCCTGTCCGCCCTGTCCGAACTGGGTGAGGTCATGCTCAGCGACCGTCTGCGCCAGATCTCGGTCCGCCCCGCGCCCAAGCTCTCGGTTCGTGCGACCGTTAAGAGCAATCTGCTCGATGTCGAGCTGGGCGCGAGCGGGCTTTCGGCCGCGGACCTTGCCGTCTATCTCGATTCGTACAAGCGCCATCAAACGTTTGCGCGCCTTACGTCCGGCGACATCATTCGCCTGGACGAGGGGGCGCGCGCCGCGTTTGGCCTTGCCGAGGACCTGGGTGTCGATGCCGTCGACCTGCTCGACGGCGTGTCGCTTCCCGCGTCGAGCACCCTGTTCGTCGACAGCATGCTCGCACGCACGCCGGCGCTCGAGGCCGATCGCGACGCTGCGTTCCGCCGTACCGTCGAGCGCCTGGACACGCTCGGCAAGATGGACTTTACGGTGCCGGCATCGCTCAAGGCAACGATGCGCGGCTACCAGGTCGACGGATACCAGTGGCTCGGCTCGCTCGAACACCTGGGCCTTGGCGGCATCTTGGCCGACGACATGGGCCTGGGCAAAACGCTCCAGATGATTGCGCATATTCTGGCGCGCGTGGAGGCGGGGGACACCAAGCCCACGCTCGTGGTATGCCCGGCCTCACTCGTGTACAACTGGACTGCCGAGCTGGAGCGCTTTGCCCCGTCGCTCGATGTGTGCGCCATTGTGGGCGCCAAGGCTCAACGCCGCGTGCAGATCGCCGGCGTGGCCGAGCATAGCGTGGTCGTGACGTCGTATGACCTTATGCGGCGCGATATCGACGAGTACGTCGAGCAGGATTTTGCCCGCGTGGTGCTCGATGAGGCACAGTACATTAAAAATCCGCTCACGCAGGTGGCGCGCGCTGCCAAGCGCCTGCCTGCCGGCGTGCGCTTTGCCCTGACGGGCACGCCCATCGAAAACCGCCTGTCCGAGCTCTGGAGCATCTTCGACTTTTTGATGCCGGGCCTTTTGGGGACACGCGAGTCGTTTGCCAAGCGCTTTGAGAGCCCCGTCGAGCATGCCGAGGGCGATAGCGCCGCTCGCCTGCAGGCGCTCGTGTCGCCGTTTGTGCTGCGCCGTGTTAAGGAAGACGTGGTGGCCGACCTGCCCGAGAAGATCGAAGACACCGTCATGGCACAGCTTACCGGCGAGCAACGCAAGCTCTACCTGGCCAACCAGGACCGCATCGCCCAGCAGGTGCAGCACCGCGAGGCTGGGGAGTTTAAGAAAGACAAGCTCAAGGTGCTCGCCGAGCTCACCAAGCTGCGCCAGATCTGCTGCGACCCGCGTCTACACTACGAGGATTACAAGGCGGGGAGCGCCAAGCTCGATACGTGTATGGAGCTCGTGCACGGCGCACTCGACGGCGGGCATCGCATCCTGTTGTTCAGCCAGTTTACGGGTATGCTCGATATCATCGGTAAGCGCTTGGCCAAGGAGGACATCGCCTTCCTTAAGCTCACGGGCGCTTCGTCTAAGGAGAGCCGCGCCAAGATGGTCGCGCAGTTCCAAGCGGGCGAGGTTCCGGTCTTTTTGATTTCGCTCAAGGCGGGCGGCGTGGGCCTTAACCTGACGGCGGCCGACGTGGTCATCCACTACGACCCGTGGTGGAACGTGGCAGCGCAGGACCAGGCGACCGACCGCGCGCACCGTATTGGCCAGCAACATACCGTGACCGTGTACAAGCTCATCGCCAAGGACACGATCGAGGAGCGCATTATGCAGATGCAGGAGTCCAAGCGCGACCTGGTCAACAGCGTGCTCGGCGGCGACGGCATCTCGTCGGCGCTGTTTACCCGCGAAGATGTTCTGGCGCTGCTGGGCGGCGACGGGCGCTAACCCGCTCGGGTGGGGCCGCCAGGGCGGATAGCGCACGCTGCCCCATCGTCCCCGCCCGTTATGTGTTCGTTTGCAATGCCGTGGATGGTTTGTCTGCCTTTGGGCATAAGAACCATCAAGAACATTGGCACGTCAGCAAAGGAGAACATCATGGCGAAATTCTTTAAGGACCCCGACGGTAAGCTCATTGCCGCCCTTGGCAACGACGTTGCAACCCCTGCCGGTTGCACGGAACTGACCGCAAACACTGAGGACGCGGCGCACGAGAAGCACGTGCCTGTTGTCGAGACCGAGCGCGACGGTCACGTGATTCGCGCACGCGTTGGCTCGGTCGAGCACCCCAGCCTGCCCGAGCACTATATCGAGTGGATCGCCCTTGAGGCCGAGGGCCGCTTAGAGGTCCATTACCTTGAGCCCGGCATGAAGCCCGCGACGTTTTTTGCCGGCGGTTCCAAGACCGGTACCGTCTATGCCTACTGCAACCTGCACGGGCTGTGGTCCGCGACGTTCTAGGAGCGCGCCCCCGCTCGGGGTATCATAGCTAGCATATGCACATGCGAGCGCCGACTGCATCATGCGGCCGGCGCTTTTACTACGATTTCGATGGTTTACGACGGAAAGGGCTGAGCCATGAAGCTCGCGCTTGCACAGATCGATATGCGCCTGGGTGATATTGAGGGCATTTGCGGCCGCATCGAGGACCAGGCTCGTCTGGCCCACGAGCGCGGGGCGCGCGTGCTGTGCGTTCCGGCTCCGCTCTTTATGGGCGCCATGCCCGGTGGCCTGGTGGGCGCTGCCGACTTTGAGCACGACATGCTTGCCGGCTTGACTGGTGTCGCCGAGCGCATCCAGGAGCTTGACATGATCTGCATCGTGCCCGCGGCGGTTTCGTTTGAGGGTCAGCCGCTGCTCGACTACATGATGCTCAAGGACGGTCATGTGGTGCCGGCGCGTTCGAGCATTGCCCTGCAGCGTGGCGAGAACAACGACACGCGTTGGGCGCCGCCGGTGTTCGACGTGGACGGCGTGCGCATCGCCGTGATTTTTGACTTGGACCGCGAACTCGAGATGTTGCCGACCGGTGTTGACCTCATTGCGTATTTCCAATTCAATGCGTTTGACATGACCGACCGCGAGACTGCCGCCATTGCCGCCGTTCGCAGCGGCGCCTACCGCAAGATCGCATCCAAGCGCAGCGTGTGGTTTGCCTGTATGGCGCCGGTCGGTGCCTATGACGAGTCGGTGTATACCGGCGGTTCGTTTGTGCTCGACGACTGCGGTCGCGTGGTGGCCCAAGCGCCGTGTTTTGAGGAGAGCCTGCTGGTTCAGGAGATTCAGCGCGGCGTGATGCTCGATGCCCTGGAAGATCACGAACTGCCCGAGTTCCGTTCCGAGGAGTGGCTGTGGCAGGCGCTGGTGCTCGCCGTGCGCGACAACGCCCGGGCCCACGGTGCGTCGCGCGCCGTGGTGGCACTCGAGGGCGACTTGCCGTCGTCCCTGCTGGCGGCGCTGGCCGTCGACGCTCTGGGCCCACGTAATGTGATTGGCCTGGTGCTGGGGCGCAACCGCATCTTTACGCCGGCGCAGGAGGAGGCCGAGGCTGCTCGCTGTGCCGCCGTTCGCGCCATTGCCGAGCGCCTGCATATTCGCACGGTTGAGCGCGATGCGCCGGATGCCGCGCGCGTGCTCGACCGCGATGTGTCGGCGGGCGACGCCGAGCGCCTGCGCTCTCGCACGCTGGGCCTCATGCTGGAGGATACGGCGCTCGAGCTGGGTGCGATGGCGTTGAGTCCGCTGTCCAAAACCGAGTACGCGCTGGCGGCGCCGGCGCTTTGCGGCGGCTACCAGGGCGATTACGCGCCCTTTGGCGATGTGTACCTGTCGACGCTTGAGTTTGTGGCGCGTGTGCGCAACCGCGCGTCTGCCGTGGTGCCCCAAGAGCTCGTGACGCTCAACGCGGTAGAGGATTGCATGGATCGCGTGCTGTCGCAGGCGCTCGCGACGCTCGCCGGCCCGGTTGATATGCTCGATCGCGCGGCGCAGCTGCTTGGCGGGCTTGAGCCGGGCGAGGTCGATGGTGCGCTCGAGTCGCACGTGGACCGCAACCGTCCCTTTGACGACATCCCGATGGCCGCTGCCAAGCCTGAGGCCTGCTCGCTGCTGCTGATGCTCGTTCGACAGGGTGAGGCTGCCCGCCGCATGTTGCCGACGGCGCCGATCGTTTCGTCCCGTTCGTTTGCCGAGCGCTCCTGGCCGTACATGCTCGCGTGGTCCGACCTGGGGCTTAACGGCAAGGAGCGTATGACGGTCGATTCGCTGGCGCGCGCCGAGGTGCGCCGTTTTGCTGACGAGGATACGAGTGAGCGCGTGCGAAACGAGATGATGGGCGTGCTGGGCGAGCTACTGGGTATTTCGCCCGAACAAATGGAGGAGTTGCGCTCTGAAGACGGTCAGCGTCGTTTACACGAGGGAATGAAAAAGTTCGAGGGCGAGGTTCAGGACGCCATCGATAAGATGATGGGCGGCCAGGGTGGCCCGCAGGGTGGGCCCCAGGGTGGCCCGATGCCGCATCCGCCGGTTGATCCCCGACAGTTCCCATTCTTCTCGCAGAACTAAACTGGGGATGGGATTCGCTCTCAACCCCGATACTTCAACTAAGCATCTTGACCCCGTTGTGTTATTCTAGAACAGACGTTCGTGAGTAGTGCGCGGGGCCTTGCCTTGCGCTTGGTAAAAGACGAGGGGAGGTTGGCTTGGTTATTTTGGGCATCGACCCCGGTTTGGCTCATACGGGTTGGGGGATTATCGAGGAGCGGCGTGGCGAGGTTCGCTGCCGTGCCTATGGCTGCATCGAGACCAGCGCAGGCAGTCCGCTCGCGGTGCGCCTGTCGCATATCGCCCGCGACCTCAAGGGTGTCGTGGAGCGCTATCGACCCGATACCGCTGCTATCGAGAGCATTTACTTTGGCGCCAACGTTCGCTCGGCCATCCCTACGGCGCATGCCCGTGGCGCCGCGCTCGTGGCGCTTTCGGAATGCGCGCTCGAGATTGGCGAGTATACGCCTATGCAGATTAAGCAGGCTGTTGTGGGCACCGGCGCTGCGGACAAACGGCAGGTCGCGTATATGGTTCGTACGCTCACGCAGCTCGATCACGACCCGCATCCCGACCATGCCGCCGATGCCCTGGCCTGCGCCATCTGCCACGTTAACCTCAGCCGCACCCGGGCGCTTACCGGCGGCGAGTTCTATCAACAGAGAGGAACCGGATACTGATGATCTCCCAGCTCCACGGAACGCTTGTCGAGGCCACGATGAGCTCTGCTGTCGTCGATGTGTCGGGCGTTGGCTTTGAGCTCGGCATCTCGGGCAGCACTGCGGCCACGTTGCCGACGCCCGGCGGTGAGGTTCGCCTCTATACCCGTATGCAGGTGCGCGAGGACGCCATGACGCTCTTTGGCTTTGCTTCCAAGGACGAGCGCACGATGTTCGATCGGCTCGTGTCCGTGTCGGGTGTCGGTCCGCGCCTGGCGCTTGCCGTGCTCTCCACCTATACCGTGGGCCAGCTGTATTCTCTGGTGATGGCCGAGGACGACAAAGGCATGGCTAAGGTGCCCGGTGTGGGCAAAAAGACCGCCCAGCGCCTCATCCTGGAGCTCAAGAGTACCTTTGCCAAGGACAAGGGCTTTGTTCCGGTCGGCGTAATTCCCGGTCAGGTTGCGATGCCGGTTCCCGCCGCCGCTCCCTCGGCGATCGATGACGCCCGTGCGGCGCTCCTTTCCATGGGCTTTAGTCCGCAAGAGACCGAGGTTGCCCTGAGCGGGTATGATGGGCAGGATATGCGTGTCGAGGACCTGCTCGGCGCGGCGCTTAAGCGACTCGGAATGGATGCGTGATGTGGGAAGCCGATGACTCTCAGGACCTGTGGGCGACGCCCGGCAGCTCGCCGGCGGCATCCATGGCGCACGGTGAGCGCATGGTGGGCTCGGAGTTGACGCCCGAAGACCTCGATGTCGACCGTACCCTGCGTCCCCAGCGCCTGGACGACTACTGCGGTCAGGAGCATATCAAGCAGAGCCTGCGCGTGCTCATCGAGGCGGCGCAGAGTCGTGGCGAGACGCTCGACCACGTGATCTTCTCGGGCCCTCCGGGTCTAGGCAAGACCACGCTGGCTACGGTTATCGCCAACGAGCTGGGCGCTCAGATCAAGACGACGAGTGGTCCGGCCATTGCGCGTACCGGTGACCTGGCGGCTATCCTTACCAACCTGCAGCCGGGTGACGTGCTGTTTATCGACGAGATCCATCGTCTTAACCGTTCGGTCGAGGAAGTCCTGTATCCCGCGATGGAGGACTTTGCGCTCGATATCGTGATCGGCAAAGGCCCGGCCGCACGTTCGATTCGCCTGGATATCCCCAAGTTTACGCTGGTGGCGGCAACGACCCGCTCGGGTATGCTGACCGGCCCGCTGCGCGACCGCTTTGGCATTTCGTATCGCCTGGACTACTACACGGTCGAGGAGCTTGCCCAGATCGTGACGCGCTCGGCGACCATTCTGGGCGTGACGATCGACCATCCGAGCGCGCTCGAGATCGGCTCGCGTTCGCGTGGTACGCCGCGTCTCGCCAACCGTCTGCTCAAGCGTGTGCGCGACTATGCGCAGGTGCGCGGCGACGGCCCCATCGAGCTCGATATCTGCCGTCAGGCACTCGAGTTCTTCGAGATTGATGAACTTGGTCTGGACTGGATGGACATTCGTATCTTGGAGACGCTTGCCAAGACGTTCTCCGGCCGTGCCGTGGGCCTGACGACCCTTGCCAGCGCGGTGGGCGAGGACCCGGGTACGCTCGAGGATGTCTATGAGCCCTACCTGCTGCAGTGCGGCTTGATGATTCGCACGCCCCAGGGCCGCCAGGCAACGCTTCGCACCTTTGAGCACTTGGGCATCGAGCCAGCCGTTTAGAGGCGGGTTTGTTTTGGCTGGTCTGTAGGCTATCGCTGGGCATCGGGTAAACATATCGCCATTCATCGGTTACGGGTGTTTTACTATTGCGCGCCCGTGCTATGCTGAATTGGTCTTTTTCTCATCCGGTAACGAAAGGACCGCCCATGCCTACTGACATCGAAATCGCACGTTCCGTCACGCCGCTGCCTATTACCGAGGTGGCTAAGAACGCCGGCGTCGACGTAAAGCACCTGATTCCGTACGGCTTCGACAAGGCTAAGGTCGACTATTCACTGCTCAACGAGCCGACTGACCACCAGGCCAAGCTCGTCCTCGTGACCGCCGTCAACCCCACGCCCGCCGGCGAGGGCAAGACCACCACGACCATCGGTCTGGCCGATGGCCTGCGCCGTCGCGGCGTCAAGAGCGCCGTGGCCCTGCGCGAGCCTTCGCTCGGCCCCGTTTTTGGCGTCAAGGGCGGCGCCGCCGGTGGCGGTTGGGCCCAGGTCATCCCCATGGAGGATATCAACCTGCACTTTACCGGCGACTTCCACGCTATCGGTGCCGCCAATAATCTGCTGGCCGCTATGCTCGACAACCATATTCAGCAGGGCAACCAGCTCGGTATCGATGTTAAGCGCATCACCTGGAAGCGCGTCGTCGACATGAACGACCGTCAGCTGCGCCACGTTATCGACGGCATTGGCGGCAAGGCCCAGGGCGTGCCGCGCGAGGATGGCTTCGACATTACTGTTGCTTCCGAGGTCATGGCGATCTTGTGCTTGTCCACGAGCATCAACGACCTCAAGGAGCGCCTGGGCGAGATCGTCGTCGGCTACAGCTTTGCCGGCGAGCCCGTCCGCGCCCGCGACCTCAAGGCTCAGGGCGCCATGGCTGCGCTGCTTAAGGATGCGCTCAAGCCCAACCTGGTGCAGACGCTCGAGGGTACGCCCGCGTTTGTCCACGGCGGCCCCTTCGCCAATATCGCCCACGGCTGCAACTCCATCATGGCCACGCGCATGGCTATGCGCTTTGGCGATGTCGCCATTACCGAGGCAGGCTTTGGCGCCGATCTGGGTGCTGAGAAGTTCCTCGACATCAAGTGCCGCATGACGGGCGTTCGTCCCAGCGCCGTCGTGATTGTCGCCACCGCCCGTGCGCTTAAGTACAACGGCGGCGTTGCCAAGGCCGACCTCAACGACGAGAACCTCGATGCCCTCAAGGCCGGCATGCCTAACCTGCTGCGCCATGTTGACAATATCCAGAACGTCTATGGTCTTCCCTGCGTGGTCGCCATCAACCGCTTCCCGACGGACACCGAGGCCGAGCTTGCGCTCATCGAGTCCGAGTGCCAGCAGCTCGGCGTCAACGTTAAGCTTTCCGAGGTCTGGGCCAAGGGCGGCGAGGGCGCGCTCGACCTGGCCGATGAGGTCATGCGCCTGATTGAGCAGCCGAGCGAGCTCAAGTTTGCCTACGAGGACGGCGCCGATGTGGCCGATGCCCTCGAGGCCGTCGCCACCAAGGTTTACCGCGCCGATGGTGTCGACTTTACGCCGGCTGCCAAGCGTCAGCTCGCCGAGCTGCGCGAGAACGGCTTTGGCAACCTGCCGGTGTGCGTCGCCAAGACGCAGTACAGCTTTAGCGACAACGCCAAGGCGCTGGGCGCTCCCGAGGGCTTCCGCATCACCGTGCGCGAGCTCAAGGTTTCCGCCGGTGCCCACTTTGTGGTTGCGTTGACTGGCAGCGTTCTGACCATGCCGGGTCTGCCCAAGGTTCCCGCGGCCGAAAACATCGACGTCGACAACGACGGCAACATTACCGGCCTGTTCTAAGCCTGCTGCCCATAGCTGCTTGTCCGCCCCGCCGTGCCCACAAGGCCCGGCGGGGCTTTTGTTTTCTAGCCGCGCTTGTCTTGTAGATATGGACGGGCTCTGTCCGTCACGGGCTTTTGCGCGGGTAGAATGCATGGATAACTTGATGCTTACGGGCGACGGAAAGGAATCGTTGCATGGATCAGGACAAGACAACCGTGATGGGCGGCTACGGTTCCGCGCAGGCTGGCGATAGCGCCGATGCGACCCGCGTTGTTCCCAACCCCGGTTATACCGACCCCGCCGCGACGCAGCCTTCTGCCGAGCCAACCCGGGTTATGGGCTATGGCGACACAGCGCGGGATTCTTATGCCGTATCTTCGCAAGGCCCCTATGGCAACGCAGCTCCGGACCCGTTTGATTACGCGCCGCAGGATTCTTATGCCGCCTCGACGCCGAATCCCTATGATGACCTGCCGCAAAATCCCATTCCGCAGCCTCAGCAGACGACGTATATGCCTCGCACGGCGCAGTCTCGCTACGAGTCGCGCGAGCCGTATCGCGAGTACCCCAAGTCGATTCCGCAATATGGCGAGGACGAGGAGAAGAAGCCGTCGCGTTCGTCGAGCGTGATCAAGAAGATCCTCATCGTGCTGGCGATCTTCTTTGCGCTGTCGGTTGTGTTTGCCATTGTGTCGGGCATGCTCAACAAGCGAGGGAGTTCAACGGCTGATACCGCTGCCGAGCAAACCGAGTCCGCCTCGTCTAGCACCGTCGATCTGAGCGATATCCCGGGGCAGTACTGGTCCAACGCCAAGAAACTTCTCAAGTCGCGCGGCGCCAATCTTTCGAATGCCGTGGTCCTGACTGATGATGGCTCAACGCCCGTCATCGATGCCAACTGGGTCGTTACTTCTGCTTACTATAACGACAGCGGCAACCTCGAAATTCAACTCACGCACAAGAATAGCTCGGGCAACTCGCCCGACGGCCAAAGCGGTACCGACAGCTCGAGTTCCAATACGCTGGAGGACTTGAGCAACAAGGCACAGGAGTTGGGAGACAAGGCGCAAGAGCTGGGCGATACGGCACAAAACCTGGGCGACACCGCGCAGAACTTGGGCGACATGGCGACGGGTGCCTGGAATGCACTGCAAAACGGCATCTCGGGCGCGCAGGGAAACTAGCTGTTAAGCGGGCTACAGCTGCTCGGCCGGACGGTCGGGCGAGCTAAAGCCCGAGTCAAACGTAACGACGCATGAGGCATTGGGTCGGCGCTCGTGCACGATGCGCGTGACGAGCTCCAACAGCTCCTCGTCGGATATGTCAAAGTCGTCGGGACGCAC
Source organism: Collinsella sp. OM04-5 (assembly GCF_003439125.1). Lineage (GTDB taxonomy): Bacteria > Actinomycetota > Coriobacteriia > Coriobacteriales > Coriobacteriaceae > Collinsella. The sequence goes on from NZ_QSUU01000011.1 coordinate 61,782, forward strand.
CAGGTCAAACGAAACGAACCCGTCGTGCTCGTGCAGGTCGTGGATGGAAAGCGCGGGGTCGATCTGCGCTACGCCGCGCTTGACCCAGCCGCGCAGGTCATCACCGGTTGTTGCGATGGGGTCGCAGTGCAGCGTAATGCCAATGCCCATCTGGCGTTTGATATCGTGCTCGATGGTGTCCAGAATCTCGTGGTGCTCAAAGGCATCACCCTCGCCGGGCATTTCCACGTGTGCGCTGGCAAACTGACGGCCGGGGCCGTAGTCGTGTACCATGAGGTCGTGCGTGCCCAGGACCTGGGGGTACGACATGATCCTGTCGCGGATTTCCTGGACGAGCTTGGGGTCGGGCGCTTGCCCCAGCAGCGGGCTGATGGCGTCGCGCACCAGGCCCATGCCGCTGATGCAAATGAAGACGCCCACGCCCAGGCCCGCCCAGCCGTCGAGGTCAAAGCCGGTCGTTTGCGAAATAAGCGCCGCTGCTAAGACCGAGCCCGAGGTGATGACATCGTTTTTGGAGTCCTGCGCCGTGGCGATGAGCGTCTCCGAGTCGATGCGGTCGCCCAGCGTGCGGTTAAACGCGGCCATCCAGAGCTTAACGAGCATGGACGCAGCCAGTGCCGCAAGGGAAACGAGCGTGTAGGCGGTGGGGGAGGGCTTGATGATCTTGGTAACGGACTCGAGCACCAGGTTGATGCCGACGGCACAAACGAGGACGGCGACAAACAGGCCGGCGAGGTATTCGTAGCGGCCGTGGCCATAGGGGTGGCCTTCGTCTGCCGGGCGGCTGGCAAGGCGGAATCCGAGCAGGCTCACGATGTTGCTCGAGGCGTCGGAGAGGTTGTTGAAGGCGTCGGCGATGAGCGAGACGGAGCCGGCGAGCAGGCCCGCGATGCCCTTGGCTAGGCACAGGGCAATGTTGAGGCCAATGCAGATAAGGCTTGCGGCAAAGCCCGCGTTGGTGCGACAAGTTGTATCGACCGGCTCGTCCTCACTGCCGGGAACAAGCGTATGTACCAGCCGATTTACAAATAGCATGGCAATCGTCCTCACAATCATGGTTAAGGGGATAGTGTAGCTCGCATGGGCGCACCGTGCGCCGATGCTCAGAAAATGCAGCAATGGTCTGCTGGTGCTAACGAGTGGGGCTTCTTGTCCGACCGGGTGCTCCATTTTGGGCCACATGGGTATGGGCATGTGCCTGCCCGCCCGACATACTTAATGTCGACAGCCCCTGCGCAAAGGAGGACGTATCCATGGACGAGATGTTTGCCATTAAATGCCAAAACTGCGGCGGCCCTATGTACTCACACCAGGCTAAACGCAGCTTTGAGTGCGCCTATTGCGGCACGGTCGTTCCGTGGCAGGCCGATGCGGGGGAGCCCAAGAGCGCCCTGGGCATTCGCCATACGCCACTGACGGTTGTCGATGGACTGCTTAAGCTCACCTATGTGTCGCAGCTCGAGCGCCCGGAGGACCCGGACTGGTATTTCTTCAATTCGTACTGGCGCAACCAGTCGGTTCTGGAGCATCTGCTGTGGGAGGACCGCGGCACGGCTCAAGAGTTCCAAGAGGCAGCGCACGTGAGCATTCCCTGCCCCTTCTGCGGTGCGTCCTTTGAGGGGTCATCGACCCAGCGCGTGTTTGAGTGCCCGTCCTGCGGTAATACGATCGGCGTTGCCGACCTGCTCAAACCCGGTACCTTTAGCAAGCGCCTGACTATGGGCGTTGGTGCGGAGTATGTACCTGAGCAGGGTATTCCCTGCGAAATCTCGCCGCAGCAGGCACGTGCCAACGCGCTGCAGCTGGTGCGCCAGTACCCCGACGCCTTTGCCGGGCACGACGTGGAAGACGCGATTCAAAATGACATGATGCTCTTCTACTTCCCCATGGCGCTCGCGGATCTACGCATGATGGCGTCCTTCCCGGGCAAGGGGCTGAGCAAGGAGACCCTGGTGTACTACGAGGTGCTCGACTGGGCGTATTCCAGGGCAAACTACCTGGACGTTCGCCTTATGGGGATTTTGGAGCCGTGGGACTTTGCCAAGGTTGGGCCGTTTGACCCGGCCATGCAGGAAGGTGACTTCCGCGTTGTCTCCGTCGATGCATCTACCAAGGACCAGGTGGTCATTGATAAGCTGGCGCTCGACATTGCCGGCAACGATGCCGAGGCGGTGCTGGGGCTCAATAAAAAGAGCATCCGCACCTGGGCGCGCAAGGCCCGCAAGCACAAGGATGGTTTGCTGATGGTGCCGGTCTACTTTGTCGATCGTCCGGCGACAGACAGCCGCGATGGCGAGCAGGTGCGCATTGCCGTAAACGGCCAGACGGGCCGCGCGGCCGCGGTGGTGTTTAGCGACAAGCGCGAGACGCATGTGGTGGCGCCACTCAACCCGAGCCTGCATCTGTCCGGTGAAAGCACTGTGCATGCCACGCCCATCGAGGTCAAATACGTTAAATCACCCTTCCTATATCAGATCGTGCGCCGTGGAGGCGGCGAGCAACCGCGCCAGGTTACAGCCGCCGTCGAGGGTTCCTACCGAGAAGAGAAGCCCAAGCGCCGTGGTCTTCTGGGTGCGCTATTTGGGAAGTAGGGAGTAGTGCCGGGGTGTCGGGCTGCATCACAAGGTCATTAGATGAATTTAAAAGTGCTGGGAACGTGCTAACATTGCCGATAGCCTTAATCTTGCAAAAGCGGAGGTCGGATTATGGGTTTTGCCGATCAGCAGCTTCAGATTCAGATACCGTATTCTCCTGACGACACGTTTAATGCCTTGAAGGCAGCTATGGAAAAGCTACCTAAAGTAAAAGTTGATAGCGCATCGCCCACAACAAGAACAGTTGCAGCCGAGATTGGTATGAGCCTTTGGTCCTGGGGTGAAAATGTCAGTATTTCGGTTGTTCCAGTTGAAGGTGGATCTGGCGTTACTGTCAACTCGTCATCTAAGGTCAGGACAAACGTACTAAACGGGGGCAAAAATGCAAAGAATATTGCCGAGATAGTCGATGCCCTATCGAAGGAGCTCGAGCAGTATCCGCAGGTTTCACAGACTATTGAGACGCTGGTGGATAGTGGTGATGTAGTTGCAAGGCCCGAGAGACTTGCAGCGCTGCGTGATAGTGGAGTACTTACCGAGGAAGAGTTTGCTGCAGAAAAGGCGAAAATCCTTTCGTAGTTAGACACGATGGTTGGATTTGCATTCTGGTATTGAACTTGTTTATACCAGGCTGAAAACATCGTGTGGAATAAAAGTGCGCAGTAGCCTCGCCTTATACAGCAATAGGGACCTCTTTGGGGCGTCCCGCCTTTGGTGCGTCGGCGAGTCGTGCCTCGATGGAAGCTTTGGACACCATTCGCTTGGTGCCATCCTTCCATGAATCCAACAGTTCAGCATTTATCAGTTGCGATACTCTTGCCGAGCTAACGCCAAGCATGCGCGCGGCATCCGCTGCGGTGACGGCGGGGGTATCGTTGAGTTCGCAACTGACGGCCACGGCGATAATTTTGCCACCGTGCTGCGGCTCGTGGCCAAAGTCCGGCGCAGGCAGGTCGACGCCACCCATAAGGTGATCGTCGACCATACATGCGAGAAAATCAGCGGCGCTTTCGACGGCGTCGTTTAGGTCGGAGCCGAACGTCCCACCTCCGCCCAGCGAGCCACATGGCACAGCGTCGACGACGCCGTCCGAATCAAAGACTCGAATTCCCATGTCACCTAGCGCCTTCGTGCGGGATTCCCGAAGTGACTAAAATGTGACCATAGAGGCAGTTTTAGCGAACCCCATGGGAGTGACACGCATGGACAACAACACCTTGCTGTTTCAGGACAAGGGTTCGGGTAGGTTTAAAGACGTCAAGATCTACCCTAACCGTATCGAGGTGCTCAAGAAGGGCGCTTTCGGCGGCAAGCACACCGAGATTGTCTACCTTAAGGACATCACGGGCGTCAATAGAATCAAAGGCCGCGATGTTTTTCTGCGTAACAGGCTGTTGACTGCTTGCGTCTTTAGCCTGAGCAGCCGTGCGAAGGCCCAGGAGTTTGTTAACGTGCTGAATATGGTGATGTAGCCTATGGCGGCGTTCGGGCCAAGGTAAAAATTGGGGGCACAGAACGGTGTCCTGCGCCCCTCGTCGGGTCGATGTGTCCAAAAGGGTCGGCTTGCCTATTCGCTAGCGCCTTCGCTGTCTTCGCGATCGTTGGCAAGCATTGCCGCGCCGGCGACCGCTGTCGCCACGGCGGCAGCGGCGAGCCCGGCGACGATGCCAGAGCCGTCGCCCGTGCCGGCGAGCTTCTCGCCCGATTCCTTGCTCTTGTTGCCCCTGCCGTTCTTGTTGGCGCTGCCCGCGTTGGTGCCGGTGCCGGTGTTGCCTGCACCGTCCGCGTTGCCCGAAGTCGTCACAGTAAAGCTTGCGGCTCCGTCGGTGGCGAGCGTGTAGTTTTGCGCCGCGTCGCCCAACAGGCCTTTCGCACGCACCCAATACGTCCCCGCGGCAAATGCCTCATCCTCGGCCATTGCCGTGCCCGGAGCGCCGTTTGCATCGTGCATAAACTCGAGCTGGGCGGTGCAGGCATCGCCTTCGAGCTTGCCGTCGAGCGGCGCCGCGATCTTTGCGCGCACGTCCTCGCCGGCCTTAAGGCCCTCGAGCCCTTCAAAGTGGGGCGTCAATGCGCGCGGGTCGATATCGATGGGCACGGAACCCTGCAGTTCCGTAACGGTCTCGTTGCCCAGGGCGTCGACATCCACGTATTCGATAGCAAACGTGTTGCCCGAAGCTGCCACGTTGAGTACGTTACTGCTGTCGACAAGGCGGAAACGACCCTCGCCAACGGTCTTTCCATCCCGGAGTGAGGCATCGCTCAACGAGTCGCCGTATGTCATGCGCATACGGGTCGGGAGGTAGTACGAAACGGTCTGCTTGTGCTTCGCATCGTAATTGCGCTGGTAGATGCTTCGGGCCAGTGCCGCATCAACAAAGTCGGACGCAATGATGCCAATGTGCTTGAGGCAGTCCTCCTTTGTGCTCTCATTTCCGGTGCTGTTTATATACTGGCTCTTGTATAGATGCTCGTTGACCACTCGTGCTGCGGTAAAAGGATTGCTTCCTTGCTTGTAGTTCGTGCAGCTGGTGTAGTTGATACACCAGCTGTGCTCCAGGACCTTTACCTTGGCCCCGTCATTGTCCTCGACGTCCACCATGATGCGGGCGAGCTTGGTTGTCTCCTGCAGCGCCATATCGACCCAGCCGATTTTGTCGGTTCCTGTGCATTCGTAATGGTCCTGGGCGTATACCTTGGTGCAATAGGGCTCTTCGTCACCCGTTTTCCCCACGGCTTCAAAGCCCCGCTCGTCTCGAACGAGACACATGGAGGTGCTGTCGGTGTGTGCTGCGATTTTGTCGTCCCATTGGGTGAGGTCGAGGCCCCATGTGTGGCTGCTTACGCTGTTGCCGGCGAGCCCAAACCGACGCAGCAGGACGATCTTTCCGCGCACCTCGCCCAGCGTGGGGATGCGACTCGATGTGTAGAACAGGTCGGGGTTCTCATCCAAAACCTTGCCAAAGGCCGTCGTGAGGCTTTCGTTGGTAGCCTCGCCATTGCCCCGCGACACGAGCATGATGAGCGCTTCTGTCGGGTTTTCGCTCAAAAACGTATTGAAGTACCCGATGACATCGGAGAGATGCATAAAGTTCCCGTCTTTTTTGAGCAGGTAACAAGCTCCGTGGTCGATGCCGGGGTCGCCGTTCTCGTCGTTCTTTCCAAGTCGGATATCAAAGTAGCGAATGCCTTCGAGCAACTGCGTGGGGATGTAATCCTGCTGGCATTTTGCTTGGGAGGATTGGGGCTCGGTGTCATTGTCCACGCTGCAGGTGCCCGAATCGTGCGTGCCCGGGATGCTCAGTTCGTCGAGGAACTTGCTGTTGTCGACGTATTTCATCCAACAGGGCCCGTCGACGTAGCTGCTGTACGTGATCCAGTCGAGGCTGCTAACCGTGGCATCGTTCTTTTTCATATCGTAACCGATAAGTTCGAGCTCCCACGGAATGCTCTTACTCTTATGGCAGATCTTATTGTTGTCCTGGTCTTTGCCGTCCGATTCTATTGCCAGGTACTTAATGTCTTTTTTCTCGGTTTCTTTCTCGACCGTGCGGTCTCGGATGATATAGGTTCCGTTTGACTGGCGTTTAAACGCAAAAGCGCGGCTGGGCTTGTCGTCATACTCGCCACTCCATACGTGGATGACCTTTCCATCTTTGTCCGAGTCGCCGTCGACCGACCAAATGCTGTAGCCCGTCTTTTTATGCTCTTCGAAATTGAGTAAGGTGCGGATGGCATACCAATTTGTATTATCTGCATCGGTCACTACGTGTTCAAGGATGAGTTTGCTGGACGTGCCGTCATTAAACAGGTGGCAGACGTTGCCGCGAACGTTGCCGTCTTGGTTGACGCTCGCGGTGCGAAAATAGCCCGCGGGGCGAAGGCGAATGATGAACTTGTCGAGGGTGGCCGCCGGTGTGGGCGTGTCTTCTGCAAATGCCGCGCGCACGGGAAGGCCCAGCGCCGCGGTTTCGGGCAGGCTTGCAAATGGCGACAATGCTGCGAGTCCTAGGCCCAGCGTAAATGCTCGACGACTGATGGCGTGGTGTTCGGTCATAACTCCTCCATTCGCGGGGTGCGGTTATGCGCTCGTTTTGGTCACTATACTGCCCGGATGTCTAAACGTGTTGGCTTAATTGTCTGCGCGGTGCTATTAATCGGCGGGCGGACGCGTTGGGGCGCTTGTCTATTTGTGTTGCTACCGCGCTGGGGGTGGTTTTGCCGTCCGGCACCCTCGCGTTCGCCGGCTATCGGCATAAGAAAGGGAGGGCCGGCGAGCCGATCCTCCCTTAGTACGAAACGCTGGGGCACCGCCGCTTGTTGGCGCTGCGCTCGTGTTTTTCGTTGCGCTCGCGAGTCGCTTAGCGCTTAATCTCGATATCGTCGAGCTTAACATCCATGGCCTCGGTCTTGGCCTTGGCGATATCATCGGCAAATTCCAGAGACTTCATCATGGTTTCGACGGCATCCTTGTGCTCCTCGACGTTGTCGATGCGCACGTAGACGCTGCCGCCGCCTGCTTCGGTGAAGTACTCAGTCGTCACGCCGCCCGAGTGTGTATAGGAAGCGTTGCGCCAAGTCTTGCCGTTGTACTTGACGGGGTCATTCTCGGTCCACTCAAAGCTGGCATTCCACTTTGCCTCGTAGTCGAACAGCTCGTCGGCGTTCTTGTCAGGATCGAAGACGGGGATGAAGCGATCGCTGGCGTGCTCGCTCTCGGTGAACTTAAACTGGGCCCTGTCGGCGGTATCGCCTGCGACGTCGGTGACCTCGACGCCCTCGGGGACCTCGACCTTAAACCAGATGAAGTCGGTCCTCATATCCACGGCTGGCTTTTCCGCACCGCCACCGCTGCCGGTAGCTCCACCGCTTCCGCCACAGCCCACCAGGGCAACTGCGGCAAAGAGACTCATGCAGAGGGTGAGAATCGCAAAGGCCTTCTTTTTCATGGTCGTGTCCTCCTCGATCTGTAACCGCCCATGGATTACCTGCCTTTACTGTACGCGCGGACGGCTCGCTAGGGTGGGCCATGTGTCCCATTCTGGGTGCCGGATTTGCGCCGTTAAGTGGCAATATGCGCGGGCGCAAAAGAGGGGAGGGCCGGTGCCGACGCCTATCGTTCGTCATAGAAATCCGCGATGGCCAGGTGTGCTGACGCTTATGTGCTTATGGGCTAGACTTAGCATCATTACGTGTTTGATGCGGTTGGCCGGCGGTTGCCGCCCGACCGATCTATATGACTTGAAGGTGCATGCGTATGAGCCAAGAGATGATGGACAAGACCTGTCGCGGGTTTGCCGAGGCGCTGGCCGCGCGCGAGCCGGTTCCCGGCGGTGGCAGCGCGAGCGCCTTTGTGGGCGCGCTGGGCGCCTCGCTGTGTGGAATGGTTGCCCGCTACGGTGCGACCAATCCCGCGCTTGCTGATCGTGCGGATGACCTGACGCGCGCGTTTGCCCAGGCTGATGAGCTGGCCCAGGAGCTTGTCGAGTTGGTTTCCGAGGACGTTCGTGCCTACAGGCGGGTGTCCGCGGCGTACGGTATTCCGCGTGACGATCCGGCTCGAGCGACCGCGATTCAGGATGCGCTGCATGTGGCAGCCATGCCGCCGTATCGCATTATGGATGCCTGCGGGCGCGCACTGGCGCTGCTCGAGGACATGGCCGATAAGGGTTCGCGTCAGCTGCTGTCCGATGTGGCGTGCGGCGCCGTGTTCTGCCGTGCCGCTATGCAGGGCGCGAGTTTGACGCTCTTTGCGAACACCACGTCTATGAAGGATCGCGCTCGTGCTGAGGAGCTCGAGACGGCGTGTGATGAGTTGCTCGACACATGGTTGCCGCGCGCCGATGCGCTGGCGCGCCGCGCCTCCGACGCTGCAAGGAAGAGGGGATAGCCATGGCTGAACTGCTGAAGGGTGCTCCCGTTGCTCGCGCTTTGACCGTGGAACATGCTGCTCGCTGCGCAGCCCTGCGCGAGCGCGGCGTTGTTCCGACGCTGGCCATCGTGCGTGTGGGCGAGCGCGAGGACGACCTGTCCTACGAGCGCGGCGCCCTCAAGCGCTGCGAAAAGGTTGGCATTGAGGCTCGCCGCATTTTGCTTCCCGCCGATGTTTTGCAGGACGAGTTGTTGGCCGCCATCGAGGACATCAATGCCGACCCCGCTGTTCATGGCTGCCTGATGTTTCGTCCGTTGCCCGCTGGGCTTGACGAGGATGCGGTTGCCGCGGCACTCGATCCCGCCAAGGATGTTGACTCCATGACGCCGGCCTCGCTGCTTACCACGCTTTCGGGGCGAGGCGAGGGCTTTGCTCCCTGCACGGCCGAGGCTGTGTTGGCGTTGCTGGACCATTACGACGTTGAGCTGGATGGGGCCAAGGTCGCGGTCGTCGGTCGATCGCTGGTGATTGGCCGTCCCGTTGCCGCCATGCTTACGGCTCGCAATGCCACGGTAACGACGTGCCATACGCATACGCGTGACTTGACTGCCGAGTGCCGTGCGGCTGATATTATGGTTGCGGCCGTTGGACGCGCGCGCACGATTGGCGCGGATGCGGTTCGCGATGGCCAGACGATTATCGATGTTGGCATTAATTGGGACGAGGCCGCTGGCAAGCTGGTCGGGGACGTTGATTTTGATGCTGCAGAGCCGGTTGTTGGTGCCATTACTCCCGTGCCGGGCGGCGTGGGGGCTGTGACCACCGCGATTCTCGCCAAGCACGTGATTGAGGCGGCGGAGCGCGCATCGAAATAGGCGTTTTTGACCACAGAGGTTGCCGAGGTCGCGGTTTCGCCCTTTTTGTGCCGAAGCGATACACTGTTGCCGTTTGATTTCTTCGCTCAAGGAGGATGCGCATGCCGTGCACAACGATTTTGGTTGGTAAGAACGCGAGTTACGACGGCTCGACGCTGGTTGCCCGCAACGAGGACTCGTCCAACGGGGTGTTTGAGCCCAAGCGCATGCGCGTGGTGCATCCCGACGAGCAGCCGCGCGTCTACACGAGCGTCCTGAGCCACCTGACCGTTGAGCTGCCCGATAACCCCATGCGCTACACGAGCGTTCCCGATGTTGTCCCGGGCCACGGCATCTGGGCGGAGGCCGGTTTCAACGAGCTCAATGTGGGCATGTCCGCAACCGAGACGCTCACCACCAACGAGCGCGTTCGCGGCGCCGACCCGCTCGTCGACTACGTGCCCGCCAAGGGCAAGGAGGGCGAGGACGGCTATGTTCCGGCGCAGCCCGGCGGTCTGGGCGAGGAGGACATGGTGACCCTGGTGCTGCCATATGCCAAATCCGCCCGCGACGGCGTACGCATTCTGGGCGACCTGCTCGAGCGCTATGGCACCTACGAGAACAACGGCATTGCCTTTAGCGACGTGGACGAGATCTGGTGGCTCGAGACCATCGGCGGCCACCACTGGATCGCCAAGCGCGTGCCCGATGACGCCTACGTGACCATGCCCAACCAGCTGGGTATCGACAGCTTTGACCTGGATGACGCCGAGGGCGCCCAGGCCGACCACATGTGCTCCGCCGACCTGCGCGCCTGGATGGCCGAGTGGCATCTGGACCTGACGCCGGGCGTTGAGGGCGACGGTCCGGCGACGGTCTTCAACCCGCGCGAGGCCTTTGGCTCGCACAGCGACAGCGACCATGTCTACAACACGCCGCGCGCGTGGTACATGCAGCGCTGCCTCAACCCCAGCGATGTGTGGGACGGTCCCGAGGCCGACTACACGCCCGAGAGCGACGATATCCCCTGGAGCCGCGTGCCCGAGCGCAAGGTGACCATCGAGGACATCAAGTACGTGCTTTCGAGCCACTACCAGGGCACGGAGTACGACTGCTACGGCAGCAAGGGCACGCCCGCCACACGCGGCGCCTATCGCCCCATCGGTATCAACCGCAACAGCCAGCTCGCCGTGCTGCAGCTGCGTCCCTATGCGCAGCCGGCCTATCGCGCCGTGCAGTGGATGGCGTTTGGCTCCAACTCGTTTAACGCGCTGGTTCCGCTGTACGCCAACGTCGAGACCATGCCCGAGTACTATGCCGACACGCAGGCTCGCGTGACGTCCGAAAACTTCTACTGGGCCAACCGCCTGATCGGCGCGCTGGCCGACGTCCGCTTCCATGAGTGCGGCCGCGCAGTCGAGGATTATCAGGAGAAGGTCGGCGGCATGGGCCACAAGCAGATTCATGACGTCGACGCTGCCGTAGCCGTTCTGCCCGAGGCCGAGGTGCCTGCCGAGCTTGCACGCGCCAACGAGGAGTTTGCCGAGCTCGTGCGCGTGGAGACCGATGCCCTGTTGGGCAAGGTGCTCTACACCACGAGCTGCGCCATGAAGAACTCTTTCGCGATGAACGACAACGTGAGATAGGGATTTCCCGTCGATCGAATAGCGCTAAAACGCTTTGTCGCTTTCACTCAATCTTGGGTACAAGAACGCCAATGCAGTTGTTTGTGATTGGAGACAACCATGGTTATGAAACTCGATCAGCTTGTTAACGGTGCCATCAACGTGGGCTTTGGCGCTGCCGCCGTTGCTGTCGAAGGCGGCAAGAAGGTCCTCGACGACCTTAACACCAAAGGCGAGCAGGTCCGCAAGGACACCGCCACCCCCGATATCGCCCGCAGCGTGTCCGACATGTTCGAGCAGGCCGGCGGTACCATCTCCGATCTGACCGAGCGCTTGGGCATGCAGGGCGAGACTGCGGCACAGCGCGTGCTCGACGAGCTCATCCTGGCTCGCGTCCGCGTTATGACCGCTCCCGAGCGCACGGCCTTCCTGGCCCATGTGCGCGACATCGTCGATTCGGTCGAGGACAACGTGACCTCGGTGCCCGTCGAGTCTGTTGAGCCCGACGATGCGAAGGATACCGAAGAGGCCGAGTAGCAGCGCAGATGGCAGATTCCACCACCGATTACAACAATCTAGATCCCTTGGGTGACGAGGCGGCGGTTGTCGATGAGGTCGATGCCGCCGTCTCGGGCGCTCGCAAGAAGCCGCGCGCTGTCGATATGGTCCCCGAGGAGCCCGACGCGATGGCGCCGGACGAGGAATACCAGCTCACGCCGGCGGGTCGTCGCGAACGCATCGGGCAGATTGTTCGCCTGGTCAAAAAGTACCGTGTGTGGGATAACCTCACGCCGGTTCGTTTGCGCCGCCTGCTCGAGGAACTCGGCCCCATGTTCGTCAAGATGGGGCAGATTCTGGCCAACCGGTCCGAGATTCTGCCGCAACGCTTTTGCGACGAGCTGCGTCGTCTGCGCTCCGACGTGGAGCCGGTGCCGTACGAGGTCGTACTCAGTTGTCTGGAAGAAGAATACGGCCTGCGCCTGGGGGAGATGTTCGACGCGATCGACCCCAATCCGCTCGGTAGCGCGTCGCTCGCGCAAGTGCACCGCGCTCGTCTGGTGACGGGCGAGGACGTGGCCGTCAAGGTGCAGCGCCCCGGTGCGCAGCAGGTTATGGCGCAGGACATCGATATCATCCGCTCGGTGGTGCGTATCGTTTCCAAGTTCGTCAACACCGATCAATTCGTTGACCTGCACGGCGTAGTCGAGGAGTTGTGGACCTCGTTTCGCGAGGAGACCAACTTTTTGGCCGAGGCCAAAAACCTCAACGACTTCTACGAGTTCCATAAGAGTGTTCATGGCGTGACGTGCCCTAAATCCTATCTGGACCTGTGCACCGAGCACGTGGTGGTTATGGACTACGTCGACGGCATTTCGATCGCCGATCCTGAACGCTTGGTGGCCGAGGGCTATGACTTGGAAAAGATCGGTGCCGCAATCGTCGAGGACTACTCGACGCAGGTGCTCGATGACGGCTTTTTCCATGCCGACCCGCATGCGGGAAACATCATTCTCAAGGACGGCATCGTTTACTTTATCGACTTGGGCATGGTCGGACGCATGTCGAGTCACGATCGCGGTATCGTCAAGGACATGATTTTCGCCGTGGCCGAGGGCGACGTGCCCAAGCTTAAGGATTCGCTCATGCGCTTCGCCGTGACGCGTGGCGACTCGGCTGAGCTCGATCATTCGGCCTTTTTGTCCGATTTGGACTTTATCGTGGCTGACTTTGCGGGCCTTGACCTGAAGGATCTGGATATCGGCGAGTTTTTGACCTCGCTGTTAAACCTGGCGCGCAAAAACGACGTTGAGCTGCCGAGCGTGGTGACGATGTTCGCGCGCGGCATGGTGACGCTTGAGGGTTTGCTGACCGAGTATATGCCCAACGTCAACATGATTCAGATTATCCAGGCGCACATCAAAAACGAAAAAAGCACCTATGCGCGCGTGCGCGACATGGGACGCGATCTTGCCGCGAGCAGCTATCGCGCGGCGAAGGGCTCGCTCGAGGCGGCCGAGTATCTGGGCTTGGCTTCGCGTATGCTCACGCGCGGCCAGCTTAAGGTGAACACGCAGATCATGAGCAGCGATAAGGCGCTGCGACAGCTAGGTGGGATTATCGACCGCATGTCGATGGCTATTGTGATCGCCGGCCTGTTTATCGGTTCGTCGGTGGTGTACTACGCGCGCATCGAGCCGGTTGTGTTCGGCATTCCGGTCATTGGCTTTTTGGGCTACGTGAGCGCGCTGGTGCTGGCACTTATGCTGGGCCGCGAGATTTGGCGCAACAGCCATGGCGGCAAGCGGTAACGATTTCCCGGGGTCGGGGGAAACGGGTTATTTTGCTCGGCACCCCATCCCCACCCTTTTCTATCGCAAACCATAGCTTTTACCTTGGGCTTCGCCTGTGTGCGGGGCCCTTTTGCGTGCTACCATATTGACGTTAATAATCGATGGCCTAGATGGTGGTGCGGAGACGCACGAATGCGCGGTTTTCCTGCGCGTTTGGGAGAATCGGGGTGCAAGTCCCCGGCTGTACCAGTAACCGTAATTCCTCTTGGCCCGGGATGGTCGCGTCGCAGATCGGACGGCGCTCCCGGGTCGGTAAGGTTAAGTCGGATCGCCTCCCATCTTGTACATGGCCGCGGCGCATGCCGCCGGTACGCGTTGGGCTCTGGAGGGAAGGGGGACCCCGATGGGGGTACTCGAGCGCAATGTGCGCGATGACGTGGGGCAGCCGCTGGGCAATGCCCCAAGTGCAGACAGTAGGAGACAAATGGATATGTTTGAGGACGAGTGCCAGCGTGCCTCGTGGCGTCGCCATGGAGCGATTGCCCGCGGCGTAGCCAAGCGCGGCCTGGTGGCGTTCCTGGCCTTTGCCATGGCCTTTGGCACCACGCCGGCGCAACTTTGGGCCGAGGGCGCCGAGGGCATTGCCGAGGCCGTGGCTCAGGCTGCGACGGCCGGCGAGGGCGCGGCGGCAGACGATGGCGTTGCTGCCGATACTGGCGCGAACAGTGCGGCGGCGAGCGCTGCTGTCGATGGCGCCGACGCTGATCAGGGCGCAACTGCGAGTGCCGCGAATGGCGATGACGCCGCCGCAGACAACGTGACTGAGTCCGAGAACTCTGCTGCGGCGTCTGCTGCTTCGGAGCAGAAGAACGCCGTTGGCGCCGCGTCCGCCACAACGCTTTCGAGCGAGGCCAAGGTCTTCATTCAGGACACCAAGGATAAGGACAGCTCCTATTCCACGAAGTCGGGCGCGCTCAAGGCCGGTGAGACGCTTTGGGCAAATATGTACGATGAGGTCGAGGACGACTGGTACGGCACTTCGACTGAGTCCGTTGTCAATCCCGGCACCTGGACTTACACCTGGCTCGCCGGCACGACCAGGGCCAGCAGCAATGTCGCCGACTACACCGAGGTCGTAGGCCACGAGCAGTCGCTCACCGTCACCGCCGCGATGGAAGGCAAATACTTCATCTGCAAGGTAACGGTTGATGGCAAGGATTACTTCGGCCCCTCGGTTTCGTACGGCTCGGGCATTAACCCCAACTACATCCCCGGCCCCGTGCTGGGCGCCGGCCAAATGGAGCTTTACAGCGTCAAGCTGAGTAGCGACGTGCCGAGCATAGGCGATACCCTGACGGCGACTCCGTACAAGGATTGGTCGAGCCCCGCGGGGTCTGACGCCAAGGTCACCTACACCTGGTCCGCTTCCACCTCTTCCTCCTCGGGCTTTACCAAGATCGAGGGCGAGACGGGCGCTACGCTCGTGGTGGGCGACGACCTCGAGGGCAAGTACATTAAGGTTGAGGCCACTGCCGGCGTCAACACGGTGAGCAAGACCACTTCCAGCAAGGTCAAACAGGCCGGTGCGGTCGAGATTTCGGCCGTATCCATCGTTAACACCAAGGACAACACGAGCGTCTTTGCGGTGGGGGATACCGCTAAGGCCCGCGCCAAGGAGAAGGGCGGCGCGTACGGCGCGTTCGTCGACGCGAGCAAGCTCAACTATCAGTGGCAGAGCTCTGACGCCAAGAGCGGCACGTATACCGACATTGTGGGTGCCACGGGTGAGACCCTCGAGCTTACCGACGCTTTGGGCGGCAAGTACCTCAAGTGCAAGGTGTCTTCGAAGATCGGCTCTTATAGCTTGACCAACTCGACGGGCGCTCTCGTTGCGGCTACCGGTTCAATTAATATCACCAAAGTGTCCATGAGCCCCTCCTCGGGCAAAGTCGAGGTTGGCTCCACGATTACGGCGACCGCCAAGGCGGGTTCCACCGACGTTACCACCGATTCACATGTCACGTGGCAGTGGTATAAGGGCACCTCGAACGCCGCAAGCTCGTGCAACACGCCTATCGAGGGTGAGACTGGCAACACACTGACAGTGACCGCTGCCCTTAAGGGCTACTACGTCGTGGCCAAGGCCAACGGCGGTTACGGCGAGCAGAAGCCTTCTTCTTACTATGCGGCGGGTCCTGTTTCCGTTGCGGGTCAAGTGGAGCTCTATGACGTGCAGTTCGAGGGCTCTCCCGCCACCAATGGCGTGCGCGTAGGCGATACGCTCAAGACTAAGGTGCGCAAAAAGGACGGTTCGCGCTATAGCAATATCGACCGCACCGATAATGTGACCTACCAGTGGCAGTATGCAAATAGCAGCTCGAGCTACGACTCCGCTTACACCGATATCCCCGGTGCCACCGAGGCCACCTATACCGTTGACGCCGCCTATGCCGGCAAGTACCTGCGCGTGAAGGTGACGAGCGAAAATACCGTTTCCAGCACGCAGAAGAAGAGCTCCTCCGGCGGCACGCAGTCCGTAGCTCCGCTCGGCCCCGTGACGCTTAAGGGTCAGTACAAGCTGGCGGGCATTGAGCTTGCCGATAAGAACGTTACGCTGAGCGTGGGTTCAAAGATCACGCCGAGTGTGCAGGTGCCGGGCAGCTGGTCGGGCTCGACCAAGGACGTGCCCGACGATGCCGAGTTGACCATGGCGTGGTATGCCAAGGGCGAGGGCGATGCCGATTGGACCGAGCTTACCGACGGCATCGATACGACCGATGGCAGCCTGACTATTTCGGATGCGCTTGTCGGCAAGCGCATCAAAGTTACGGCGAGTGCTCTCGACAACACCGTTGAATGGGTTTCGCCCGACACTGTTACCGAGGCGGGGGAGTATAACCTGCTGCGCGTGATCGCCAACCCACAGATCAATAGCGATTCGGTCCATCTCGTCTCGGGTGATAGCGTTAAGGCGACGGCGCAGGCTAAGCGTGCCGACGGTTCGGCCACCAACGGCATTGACGTGACCGCTCAGGCGACTGTTGCCTGGTATACGGCGGACGACGCGAAGGCTCCCGCGGCCGACTGGACGCTGCTGCCCGATATGTCGGGCGCCGAGGCGACGGTTTCGGCTTCTGCCGCGGGCAAGTATCTGAAGGCTGTCGCCACGAGCGGTAGCTCGACGGTCGAGCTCGTCTCCGCCAACAAGGTTATCGCCGCGGGTTCGCTCGAGGCTGCAGTCCAAAAGCTCAACGATGCCAATAAGCAGATCGCCGTTGATTACAGCGCCAAGGGCGGCAACGTCAACGATGTCCTGAAGGCGCAGCTTGCCGATTTGGGCTTCACCGATATCGACGTCAAGATCTCTGAGGGCGGCGTTGCCTTTAAGGCTGAGGATGACAAGGCCACGGTCGGTATCTCCGACGCCCAAGATAAGACCAACGGCGATGTGACGTTCTTCTTCATTGACCCCAACGATTACGCTGGTTACAACATCGACGGCCTGCGTAGTGCCGATGTGGTGTTTGAGCTGTCGCGTGACGGCGAGAAGACCGAGTATTACCAGCCCAACAAGACGGTTCAGGTGGCTTGGGACGAGGCTCGTGTGCAGCAGATGCTCGACGATGCCGCCGAGCAGGTTGCCATCGGTTACGCTGCGGGCGATTCGGCCGAGTCCGTTACGTCCAACCTCACGCTTCCGTACCGCGCAGGCTCCAAGAGCAAGTTCGATGTTAGCTGGAAGAGCTCCGACGGCGATGTTGTTTGGCCGTCCGGTTATGGCTGGGACGACTACACCGGCAAGGTGACGCGCGTTTCGAGCGATCGCACCGTAACGCTGACCGCGACGGTTTCGTTTGTGAGCGGTGGCCCGTCTGACGTTAAGGGCTCGCACGACTTCACCGTGACCGTCAAGGGTGATCCCGAGAAGGTTGCCGCCGACAAGAAGGCGTTGCAGGAGAAGGTCGATGCGGCCTTTACCTACGACAATATTAAGTACTCTGGCACCAAAACGGTTGCGGACAAGGACGGCTTAACCGCCGACCTGCAGATGCCGCGCACGAGCACGCTCAATATCGACGGCAAGTATTACAAGGTCAAGTACTCCGCCAGCACCGATGACATTACGTTCAACGGCTACAAGGGCACGGTCTATCAGCCGCTGCCTGGCACCGAGGCAGCGAAGACCAAGATCACCCTCACGGTGACCGATAAGTCCAACGCCGAGGTCACGGCAAGCAAGACGCTCGATTTTGCAATTGCCCCGCAGGACCAGGGCGAGCTCGATGCCGAGCTTTCTCTTATGGAAAAGGCGAAGGCCGGCTATGCTGCCGCCATTCTGAATGGCCAGGACGCCAATGCCGTTTCGGCGGACATGCACGCGTTCCAGAAGGCTTATCTTGATGCCGACGGCAACCTTGCCTGGAGCTATAACAAAGCGACGACCGATTCGACGTCCCTTGGCATCGTTCCGGTGGATCTGCCTGGCTATGACGCGATGTCCGGGCAGGATTGGCGTCTGTTTAAGTCGAGCAACAGCTCTATTGTTTCCGCAGAGAATCTCAAGGTCACGCAGCCGCAGTACAACACGAAGGTTGTCGTTTCCTCGCGTCTGACGAGCGAGAAGTACGCTCGCTACGCTGAGCGTTACCCCGACAACGCTACGTACGCCAAGCTTGCCAACCAGGACGTGTCGGCAAAGATCACGGTTCTGGGCACGAGCGGTCAAAACAATCCCGAGGTTACGGCGACGTGCACAGTTATCGGCGTCGATTCCAAGGGCAAGCAGCAGACGTGGGCTGCCGCGACGCAGTACACGCTCAAGAATGGATCGACGGCCGCCGATCTTTCCGAAGAGCTCTTTAAGCGGGCCGGCCTCGAGGCCGACTACGACCCCAATGGTTCTTGGGGCTGGGTGCTCAACTCCATTACGTCGCCTTTCGACGCTGATCGTACTCTTGCGTATGATTCCGCTACGGGTGCCTATTGGCAGCTGTTTATCAATGGTGTTGCGGCGTCGGTTGGCGCTGGCAGTTACCCCCTCGATGCGGGTGACTCTGTCGTCTGGTGCTACTCGAAGTACGGTGACGCTGCGCCCACCGACCAGCTTTCGGTAAGCTGCACCGTTATCGGCCAGGATGCTTCGGGTGCTCAGCAGACGTGGGCGCAGCCTACGACTGCACTGGTGGAAGAGGGCGCAACTGCCGCCGATCTTTCCGAGCAGATCTTTAAGCAGGCAGGAATTGGTGCCGCTACGGGTACGGGCTCGTACGGCTGGTTCCTCAACTCGTTGACCTCGCCGTTCGACAAGAAAGTGACGCTTTCGACCGAGCAGGTTAACGAAAGCACCTGGAAATTCTGGCAGTTCTTTGTCAACGGCAAGAAGGCCAATGTCGGCGCCGGTAACTACACGCTCAAGGCCGGCGATGAGATTACCTGGGTCTATGGTTCCGATGGCACCATGCCCGGTCAGGTCTCTGTCTCGATGGAGATCATCGGCAAGAAGGACGATAAGGCACAGCGCTGGACCGATCCTTCGACGCAGGTGTTCGTTAAGGGCACGACGATCAAGGACGCTACTGCCGCCTACTTTGATGCCTTGGGCATCAAGTCCGAGATGTACGATCAGCTGGGCTTCTGGGGTGTTCACAGCCTTGTCTCTCCGCTTGACGGCACTAAGTTGGCCGGCGCTTGGTCGTACTTTGTTAACGGTGTTCCCGGATCTCAGCTCGATAGTGACTACGTGCTCAAGTCGGGTGACGAGATCGTCTGGGCCTATGCTGCCGGCGATACGGTGCCTAATCCCGACGAGGTCGTAGTCAATCCGAGCGCCCCACGTCCGACCGATTGGAAGTCCGATTGGGACGGTAAGTCCAATGCAGTGGTCGAGAACGTTTCGACGCCTACGGGTGCGTTGGCGAGCTCTTGGACGTTCGATTGGAAGGCGTATTCTGGTTCGGCGTATCCCAACGCGAGCGAGCCTATTGTCGTGAACGGCAACGTGTATCTTGCCGTCAACAAGCGCTTGCTAAAGATTGACGCCGGGTCGGGCAAGGTCCTTGCCGAGTCGAATCTTAAGACTGCGGTCGGTTACACCTCGCGCCCGATTTATGCGAACGGTTTGGTTATCGTTCCGCTTGACGGCGGTGCGGTCCAGGCCCTGACGGCTGACGCGCTCACAACGGTTTGGGTCACTGACTCCGTGAGCAGGACTGCTCAGTCGAATTCTCAGCTGACGGTTGATGGCAATTACCTCTATGTGGGCACCGTTGATGTCAACTATGGAACGAGTACGTACAATAACGGTCATCTGACGCGTATTAATATCCTGACCGGCGCTGTTTCTTGGCAGCATGTCAATGCCGACGAGGGTTATTACTGGACGGGCGCGACGGTGGGCGATGACTATGTCTTGGTCCCCACCAGTGCCGGTACCGTCGAGATGCTCAGCAAGTCTTCGGGCGATGTGCTCGGAAGTGTTTCGGTTGGTGCTCTTGTCAACTCAAGCTGTGTGCTTTCGGCTGACGGCAGCCATGCCTATCTAATCTCGCGCGACGGCAAACTGCACGTGTTGGCGATTTCTGATGGCGACTCACGCGATGCGGATGCCGCTTCGCGTATTACCGAGGAGCGCGTAGTTGACCTTGGCCTTACGGGATGTGCATGCGCGCCTACGATGCTCGACGGCAAACTGATTATCGGTGGCGAAGTCAATGGCGGCTCAGCGCTTGCTATCGTTGACCTGAACAACAACTTTGCCACGACGCTGGTCACGACGGCGGACGGCTCTCAACTGCCAGCCGGACTTGGTGGCATCAAGGGCGCTCCGCTGGTGAGCACTCAGGCAGATGGCACGTATGTCTACTTCACGGTTAACTACGGCGAGAGCTCTGATTATGTTAACTACACCTCGGGCGGTGGCGTATATCGTTACAAGTTGGGTGACGCTGAGGCTTCTGGTGTGTTTAGCGCAACAGGCCACAACAACTACTGTGACTCGCCAATCGCTTGTGATGCCCAGGGCAACTTGTACTACATTAACGACTCTGGCACGCTGTTCAAGCTGAATGCTGGCGTTAAGGTTTCGTTTAGCGCTGGCGAGGGCTCCAAGGTGGATTTCCAGACCACGGCTGCCAACGGCTCTATTACCAAGCCTGCCGATCCGACGCGCGAGGGCTACACCTTCGCTGGTTGGTATACCGACGAGGCTTGTACGGAGGCGTATGACTTTAGCGTTGCGGTGACGGCGGATATGACGCTGTATGCCAAGTGGGTCAAGAATGCTGTTAGCCCTGGTGGTAACGGCGGCTCTGGCTCCAACGGCGGCTCGGGTAATGCCGGTGCCGGCGCCGGTTCCGGCAATGGTACGAACGGCCAGCAGAGCGGCGGCGCTGTTTCGCCTGGGCAGAAGCCGGTGTCGTCGACCGCGACCACGACCGAGACCAAGGACGGCAAGGATTCCAAGAAGGATTCCGACAAGTCCGACAAGAAGGACAGCAAGAAGTCTGATAAGAAGTCCAGCAAGTCCGGCTCCAAGTCCGATACGGGCTCGGCCGCCGCGACTACCGCTAAGAAGCCCGCTGAGGCTCCCGCGCAGCAGTCTGGCTTCAACCCGCTCGCCATCGTTGGCGTTGCGGCTGGCGTGATCGGTCTTGCCGTCATCGGCGTGTTCGTATTCACCAAGCGTCGGTAGGTGAGGGCTGTGTCCAATAATCCTCAGGACGCCGAGTCCGAGCAGCCCGACTCGTCGTTCATTCAACTCGACGATGCAAAGCAAAAGGGCGCCGCTTCGGCGGCGTCCGCCCCTCGGCGCAAGACGCTTGCTGGTGTTCTTGCAGCTGCCTGCATCGTTTTGATCGTTGTTTCGCTGGGCTTTGTCCAGCCTTCCACCAGCGGCGCTTGGTCTATCGATTGGATTGCTCAGGCCGTGGCGGGAAAGAGCGTTGCCGACTCTGGTTCCACCACCTCCGGCAAGGCAGGGGCAGCGGGTTCCTCGTCTTCTGATGCTGTGGGCTCCGAGTCCAAGAGTTCGGATGAATCGGACTCCAACGACGATTCTAAATCTTCGGATAAGGACTCAAATAAGGATTCGAAGGAGAAGAAGTCCGAAGGCAAGGGCGGCAAGAAGTCCAGCAACACGTCTGCCGGACAGGGCTCCGAATCCGCCGGTGGTTCGAGCTCTTCTTCGGGCGGTGGCTCGGTGTCTGGCGGTGGATCTGCATCCAACAGTGGCGGCGCCTCTGCGGGCAATCAGGGCGGCTCGCAGGAGTCCGGCTACGTTACGGTGACGGTTTCGGTCACATCGAGCGCTGTGGGCAATCCTGTGTCTTCTAGTGGCACCTTCACCTTTAACGAGGGTGCAACGGTCTACGATGCCCTGTGCGCTCTGGGCCTTTCCGTGAATGCGCATGGCTCATCGTTCGGCACGTATGTCGCCGCCATTGGCGGTTTGGCCGAGAAGGAGCATGGTGGCACGAGCGGCTGGATGTATTCCGTCAACGGTGTGGCGCCCAACACGGCGTGCAGCAACTACGTCCTACACAACGGCGACAGTGTTGTCTGGTATTACGTAACGGGCTAAATACCTCGACATAGCACGCCAAGCGGGCGGTTCGGACAAACATCCGAGCCGCCCGTCTTTATGCGAATGGGATGCCGTTTCCCAATCGAGGCTCAATCGGAAATTGCATCCCACTCTGAAGGCGAATTCCGGGACACAGTTTCCGCTAGGACGGCGTTTCGGAAACTGTGTCCCACTCTGAGGGCGCAATCTGGGTCGCAGTTTCCGGAGCGGCGCCCCCGGGGAAACTGCGTCCCATTCCTACGCTGTAGCCCGCCTCGTACGCCTTCCGCGGCAGACTCTGTAAACAAAAAGCCGGTTGGAACGTGAATTCCAGCCGGCTGCGAAGCGAGATTATGTTGGGCCGTCTACGCGTCTACGACTGTGCGCCCTCGAGGAAGAGACGACGGCTAAAGTAGTTGTACCAGGTGACCAGGAACGTGGCGATGGCCTTCATGGCCTGGTAGCCGATGCTCAAAAACGTGACGCCCACAAACATGTACAGGTCGTTGAGGCCCAAACCAATCACCGACAGGATGGTGAAGATCGTGAACTCGCGCTTGCGGCTCATGCCCTCGCGGTGGTCGAACACGTACTTCATGCTGAGCCAGTAGTTGACCACGACGGACGTGATAAACGAGAGCGTGGTGCTCAACAAAAAGTCGAGGTGGAACAGCTCGACGAGCGCAATGAGCATGCCCCAGTCGATGCCAAAGGAGATAAGACCTACGACAGCGAACTTGAGGAACTGCTTGGTATGAGGTTGTGCCAGTGCCTTGCGCACGTAATCACATCCAATGCGTTGATGAATCGAGCAACGAGATACTTTAGAGCTTTTGCAAGGGAAACGTAAGGGCTTTGCCAAGAACTATACGAACTCGCCAAATTTGCAAGAGACAATCCGCAAACGTTGCAAATCTTGCCGTAAACGAGCAAGGCCCACGAACAACGCAGTGCTTGACGCACGTTGTCTGTGGGCCCCGTAGTGCAACGAGGAGGCCGAGCTACTTTGTCTCGTCGCCCTCCAGGAAGATCTTTCGGGTCACAAAGTTGTAGACCATGACAAGCGCAGTGGCGCAAATCTTGGCGATATTGGCCTCGAGCCCCAGGCCGGCGTTGAGCGCCAGCACGATACCGTCGTTGAGGGCCAAACCGATCACGGACAGCACGACAAAGATAATGAACTCGCGGCGGCGGCTCATGCCCTCCTTGTGCGCAAACACGTACTTCATACTTGCGACGTAGTTAAAGATGAGCGAGACGATAAAGCCGCTGGTATTGGCAATCAGGATATTGAGGCCCAGACCGTAGTGGAGCAGATTCATGATGCCAAAGTCGATGACGGTGGCAACGACGCCGACGACGCCAAACTTCATGATCTGCGCAAGGAGCTTTTGCATGGTACCTGCCTTAGGGTGGCGCCGGAGCGCCGCGGGGATGACGAACTCAGCAAGTTTGGCCAATCCCCGCAGGCGGGGCTAGGCGCGCTCCTCGATAGCACCGTTTCTATATGCATCGAGCAGCTGGCGCAGGTCCTGGATTTGTCTGCGGATCTTGGCACCCGTATCGGTGTCGCTCACCATGCGGCGACGGTCGGCCTGGTCAAAACGATTGGTCTCGCTCTCGATGTCCACGTTGCGGGTAAGTGCCTCGGCAACCGTGGTAAAGGCTTGGTGCGACTTAAGGCGACATCCGCGCGAGCTGGAGATAAGCGTGTAGCCGGCGATGCCCGTCTTGGGATGGTAGGCGCGGCAGAAGCCGCCATCGATGACCAGCAGCTTACCGTTGGCGCGGATGGGCTGCTCGCCCTTGGTGGTCTTGACCGGGGTGTGGCCGTTGATGATGTGCCCCGTCGGCGAGCACGCCATGGGGGTGACGCCAAACTCGCGCATGATGTCGTCGCAGACCGAGGGCGACTTGGTAAGCGTAAAGTACGGGTCCATCGGCTCGACCCAGGTGCTCTTATCGGCGATATAGGCGCGCTCAAAGGTACGCACCAGGCGTCCGCTGGCGGGTGAGTTAAAGCCAATCCACAGGTACCACATCCAGTCGAGGGCGTCGCGGTCGCCCACGCGCCAGGCGCGGCGGGCGATGTGGTCGCAAAAATCGAGATAATCGCGGCCAGCGTGCCAGGTGCCCAGACAGTTCATGCTGCTAAAGGTGCCGTCTTCGTTGAGCGGCACGCAGCCATGGAACAGCAGGTTGCCGTTGGCGACCTTGTACATCGAGCCGTGGGAATAGAGGAAATCGATATGGCGATGCAGGTGATCGGCGGTGACAAACTCGGACACGAGCTTGTCGATGATGTGCTGCTCCTGGGGCGTGAGCGTATAGGGGTCCGCCGGGTCGACGGTGGGGAAGTCGTTGGTCGTGAGCGGCCACACACTGCCGTCGGCGAGCGTGACCGTGCCGGTGTCGTGATCGATTTTGTCGAGTAACAGGCGGTCGGTCATATCGAACTCGGGGTGGCGCTGGATAATCTGGCCCTCGAGCTTAAAGAGCAGCACGTTGATGGCCTTGATCAGCGGGGTGATGGGCTCACCGTCGGTGTAGGTGGCATCGGCAAAGGCGACAAGCTCACGCAGCGAGATGCCGTAGTCGTTCTCCAGGATCTCGTAGTTGTCGTAGCGTAGGTTGTTGCGCAGCACCGTGGCGATGCAGGCGGGCTCACCGGCCGCAGCGCCCATCCACAGCAGGTCGTGGTTGCCCCACTGGATGTCGAGCGAATGGTAGGTGAGCAGGCGGTCCATAATCTTGGCCGCGCCGCCACCGCGGTCGAAGATGTCGCCCACCAGGTGCAGGTGGTCGACGGCCAGGCGCTTGATGAGCGAGGCAAGCGACTCGATAAAGTCGTCGGCGCTTGCGGTCTCCAGGATGGACTCCACGATGCGCTCGTGATAGCGCACGCGATAGTTGTTCTCGTCCGGGTGCGTGTGCAGCAGCTCGTCGATGATATAGGCGTAATCGCGTGGGATGGCCTTACGCACCTTGGAGCGCGTATAACGGCTCGAAAGCGAGCGGGCAACCATAATGAGTTGGTCAAGCATCGTCTTGTACCAGGTGGGCGAGTCCTCGCGCTGGCTGCGGACCAGCTCGATCTTCTCGCGCGGGTAGTAGATGAGCGTGCACAGCTCGCCCTTCTCGTCAAAGGAGAGCGTTTCGCCAAAAATCTCGTCGACATGCTCGCGCACGACGCCCGAGCAGTTGTTGAGGATGTGCATAAAGGCTTCGTACTCGCCATGCACGTCGCTCATAAAATGCTCAGTGCCTTTGGGCAGGTTGAGGATGGCCGAGAGGTTGATGATCTCGGTAAACGCGGATTGCTCGGTGGGAAACTGTCTCGACAGCAGGCGCAGATACTTGAAGTCTTGCGGATTGCGATCGAATGCGACCATGAAACACCTTCCGATAGGGCTGGTAAAACTGATAAACAGCGTAAAACGTTTATCAGTATGCGCCGCTTTTGTTTCGATTGGGGATGGGCAGCCGAATTGTTAGCCGAACGGTTTGGTAAATCGATTTAGTGGAGGTAGATATGGCGGTTGAGTGGAGACGACAGAGGGTGTTTTCTCAGATATTTATGCGTGGGGCCGGTGGAGACGATGGTGGTAAAGATGTTCGCTATTTTTGGTTCGATTTGGTAAATAGTGGACATATGTACCGTATGTAGGCTCACTGTGCGATAATTTGCGCAGCAATGAGTAAGGAGCCTCATATGAGTGATTTTGTCCTGACCTGTGAATCCGCCGCCGACCGAACCCGTGAGTTCTTTGCGTCGCGCAATATCCCTGTCGTGTGTTTTCATTACGAGATCGACGATGTTGTCTATACGGACGATCTGTATCAGTCGATTACGCCGGACAAGTTTTTTGCCCAGATTGCCGCGGGCGCCATGCCCAAGACGTCTCAGGTGAGCGTGGGTGAGTACGAGGAGTTTTGGGAGCCGTTTGTTGCCGAGGGCAAAGACGTGCTGCACCTGACGTTGTCATCGGGTATTTCGGGCACGTATGGATCGGCCTGCGTTGCGGCGCAGATGCTCGCGGATCGCTATCCCCAGGGCGGCAAGGTGCGCGTCATCGATTCGCTGGCGGCGTCTTCGGGCTTTGGCCTGTTGCTGGAATATGCCGCCGACGTGCGCGATAGCGGGGCGTCACTCGACGAGACGGCCGCTTGGATCGAGGAGCACAAGCTCAACCTGCACCACTGGTTCTTCTCGACCGATCTGTCGAGCTACCTGCGCGGCGGTCGCATTTCGGCCGCGAGCGCGATCATCGGCACGGCGCTTAAGATTTGCCTGCTTATGACGGTCGATTGCGAAGGTGGGCTGTCGCCACGTGAGAAGATTCGCACTAAGAAGCGCGCGATTTCCGAGATGGCTAAGACCATGATGGCACACGTGCAGGACGGTGCGGATTATTCGGGTAAGTGCGTCATGTCGCACTCGGCGTGCCGCGAGGATGCCGAGGCAGTTGCGGCGCTGATCGAGGAACAGATTCCGCAGCTTAAAGGCAAGATTGAGATCAATAACATCGGTACTCTGATTGGCTCGCATACCGGACCTGGCACGGTGGCGCTCTTCTTTATGGGCGACAAGCGCGTGGATTAATTTGCCCCATCACATCGCTGCATGATTGCTCAAACGAAAACGGCCCGCCTCACGTTTGTGGGGCGGGCCAAGATGTTTTGCTAGCGTTTCTTTCCGCGGAAGAAGAAGCCGTGCAGTGACGGCTTGAGGCCGCGGTTGGCGCGACGCTCCTCGATATGATCGTGGATCGAAGCGACGCGCTCGATAACCTCGTCGGGAATCGGCACGTCGGGATTCATGTTCTCGACCTGGCTGACCTCGGCGGCGGCGACCTGGTCGATAATGGGCACATCGTCGTGCGAGATGACAGGCGTGGCGTCTTCTTTCATCTTGCGGTAGCGCTGCATCATGTCGGTCTGTAGCTGCTGGGCCGAAGGCGGTGTCCAGATGATGGCGTTGGCACCGGCGGCGATGGTCTCGCGGATGCTCTCGGGCGTCTTGCCGCCCGGCGCGATGAGCGGCAGGTTGGGATAGTGCTCGCGCAGCTCGCGCAGGACCTGTGGCGTGTTCTTGCCGGCCGCGATGTTGAGGATCTTGGCGCCGGCGCGCACTTTGGCGTGAGCATCGTCGTCGCAACGTACGACCGTGGCGATGACGGGGATGTCGGCGATGTTGGTGATGTGCTCGACCATCTCGGCGGTGGCGGGGGAGTTGACCACACAGCCCGCCGCGCCCTGCATCTCGGAGACGGCTGCCATCTGAACGGAGCGCTTGCCGGTGGTGGTGCCACCGCCCACGCCTACGAAGACCGGGCACTCGGCGACGGTCAGCAGCGCCTGCGTAATGGCCGGCTGCGGCGTGAAGGGGTAAACGGCAAAGACGGCATCGGCATTGGAGTTGCGGATGACCGCGACGTCGGTGGTGTAGATGAGCGATTTGATACGACGGCCGAAGAGCGTGAAGCCGCTGGCCTCCTCAATCTCGTCAGGCATGCGAAGGGCCGCCTTGCGCAGGCGCCCGTCGATGGGCAGCGGCTCCATGGGAAGCAGTCCGTTGGGGGTCACGGCTACCTGGGGTTCGGTGAACTCGTCTGCGAGCTCGACCTCGGAGAAATCGACCGAGGCGACAATGTCCTCGTGAACCTCGGCGGGCACATCGATGGGGGCTTGGTCGTTTGCCGCGGCAGGCGTGTCGAAGGAGCTGGTGCCGACGAAGGCGTCGACGCGCTCATTTAGATCGTTGAGGGTATCCATGGAGGCTCGATTCTATGTGATGACGGCCGGCAGGGTGCCGGCAGCGTTGTGCTTGCTAAATCGTTTGACGAGTTGATTTTTCCCCGCCGCGTCCTCCGTTAGACCGAAGGGCGGCGAACGTGAAGGAGCTGTGGTGGCGGGGATCGAGGTGCTATCTTGAAAGTCCCGTTTAAAAGAGAGGTGACGCGGTATGGAATTTTCGGCAATGTTGGGCTCGATTGGCCTATGCGTGGGCGCAATCGTTGCCGCCGCGGTCATCTACTTTGTGGTCACGGCCATTAAGGGCAAAAGGGCCGAACGCAAGGAGCGCGCGATGCTTAAACAGCATCGCGACCAGCAGGACAAACGCGCACGGAGATAGCTTGTTGAGTTTTGGATCCGTACGCTAGCTGCGTTTTCGGATCAGGGCAATGTAGAAGCCCTCAAATTCGCGGCTGGGCGGAATGGTGAGCGTGCCGGGCAGGCCGTTGGCGATGGCCGATACCTGACCCGCGGCAATGGCCTCGGTCAGGGCGTTGGACTCGATGCGCGGCTTCTCGCCAGCTTCCTGGGCGCGGCGTGCCTCACTTTCGCTTGGCGTGCCGTCGAGGGGGATGAGCTCGCAGTCCATATGCTTGTCGAGGGCCTCTTGCAGGGCGTCCTCGTTTTCCTGCGGCAAGATCGAACAAGTCGAATAGACGAGCGTGCCGCCCGGTTTGAGGGCTCCCATGGCGCGGTCCAGAAGTGCTCGCTGCGAGCGGGCGCACTTGCTCAGCAACTGCTCGGTGAGGCCGCGCAGGCTCTTCTCGTTGCCGCTGACGACGGTGCCCGTGCCGGTGCAGGGAGCGTCGAGCAGGATACGGTCAAAGCGGAAGAACTCGTCGAGCTCGCGTGCGTCGATGCGCATGACGGGCACGTTTTTTGCGCCTTGGCGGTGGAGGTTGGCTTCGAGCTTCTCGGCGCGGGGAATGCTCATCTCGCAGGCGGTAAGGTGCGCCTGCCCCTGCGTGAGGGCGGCGATCTGCGTCGTCTTGCCGCCGGGGGCCGCGCACATGTCCAGGATGTCCTCGCCGGCCTGGGCGCCCAGTACGAGTGGCGGCATCATGGACGACAGACTCTGAAGGTAGATCTTGCCGTCGCGATAGATGTCGAGGTCCCACAGGTCGGAAACCTGGGCGTCGGGCAGGATGAAGGCATCTGGGTACCAAGCGACGGTTTGGTGGGCGATGCCGGCTGCGTCGAGCGCGGCGGCGATGTCCTCGGCGGTCGCCTTGAGCGTGTTGGTGCGCAGCGTGACCGGGCGTGTGGCCGCGGCGCCGAAGCCCTCGATCATGAGCTCGGCATCGGCAGGCGTATAGGCGCCGGCAACCGTGTCGACCATAAAGCGCGGCAGGTCGGCAGCGCAGGGGAGGGCGGCAAGCTGGTCGGAAAGCTCGGTGGCGGCAAACTGCCTGAGCTTGAGCTCGGCCTTGACCTGCTTTTTCTGCTTACGACGACGCGGCTTGGACATCCGTCTTTCCTTCCACCTAAATGATTATTCTGGGACGGGGATTAAAAAATCATTTAATGATCCCCGTCCCAAAAAGACTACTTTGCGTCGCCCGGGAATGATTTTTTAATCCCCGTCCCAGAATAATCATTCCCGGGCGCGTTGCTGTTGCCTAGTACTGGCTCTCGTGCTTGCTGAAGAAGTCGAAGCGCGGGGGTAGCGGCTTCACGCGGTGCTCGCCGGGCTTCTCGCCCAGGCTCTCCACAAACTCATCCGTGGAGGCGAAGATGTTATCCCAGCTAAAGAAGGCGACCGGGTCAACGTCGAAGTACTCGCAGATGAGCTCGCAGCCGGCAGGGACGATGCCGTGCATCAGGACGGTCGCCACGCGCAGCTCGGTAAAGGCGTCGACGAGGGCCTGCGTCATTGCGGCGTTTGCCGGCTCGCCCTCGAGCTTGTTGGCGGCCTTAGAGGCGTCGCTCCAGCGCTTGTTGGCGGCACGCAGGTAGTCGTCGCACACGGCAAGCGCGCGGTGCGTCTCGAACTTGTACATGGCCTGCTCAAAGGCGAGGGCTGCCTGCTGGGCGGCTTCGACCACGGTGTCAGAAGCGGCACCGGCGGGGATGCAGCCGTTGCGGTAGGGGCTCTCGTCGCCTTCCTTGACGGCGACGCCGTAGAAGCAGCTGCGGGCCAGACGGTTGAACACGCCGGTCAGCAGCGCGCTCTCCTTAAGGGCCGGGTCGATAACGCGCTTGTCGTCGCAGGCGCGTACCTCGTTGCCGTCCTTGTCCTTGCCGGTCACACGCGTGTCGTATGCCTTGGGGCTAAAGCTCACCGGCTTTTCGGATAGGCCGAGCGACAGCCAGTGCGCGCGCATCTGCTCGCAGGTGTAGTGGTTGAGCAGGTCGTCTGCCGGCGGGGGAGGCGTCTGCGAGGACGAGCTGGCCTTTTTGCCCATGTAGAGCAGGTGGTAGCAAGCGCTGACGGTGCTCTGCGTGAGGTCCCAGCCCAGGGCCTCCCACATGGCGGTCTGCGCGATGCAGTAGAAATAGATGTTGTCCTGACCGATGAACTGGTAAATCTGAGCGTCGTCAGAGCACCACCAGTCGCGCCAGTCGAGCGAGCTGTGCTGGTAGGTGGGTGCGGGCACCTGCGTGGAGTCGGCGGCGGGCTCGCCCATGAGGGCGGCATCCTGGGCGGCGACGCCCTCGGTCACGCCGGCGGCCTTGGCATCGCGTGCGAGCACGGTACGCGTATAGCTGATGGGCGCCCACAGGCTCTCGGGCCAGCACCAGCAGGTGACGTCGGAGACGCCATCGACCTCGGGCACCGGAACGCCCCAGTCGATGTTGCCGGTGATGCGGAAGGGCACGAGTGCCTTGCCGCTGCGGAAGCGCACGCCACCGTTGGCGAGCACCGCGTGGGCGTCGTCGCGCTCCTTCCAGCTGGGGAAGGTGACGGTAAAGCTGCTCTTGTTGCCCTCGGGCTCCAGCACGGTGTGCTCGGGGAGCTGGTCCTCGACGGCATCGAAGGCCTCGCGGAACTTGTTCTGGATGTAGAGCTGAGCCGGCAGCAGCCACTCCTCCATGGTCTTGGAGACCACGGAGCGAACCTGCGGGTTCTGGGCGAGCTTGGCGGTGTAGGTCTTCATAAAGTCGAGGTAGGCCGGCAGGTCAAAGTAGAGATTGTCGACCGGGCGCAGCTCGGGCACCTCGCCGGTGAGCTGGCTCTTGGGCGCGATGAGCTCCTCGGGCTCAAACTGGTGGCCCAGATCGCACTCGTCGGCATAAGCCTTCTCGGACTTGCAGCCCTGGATGGGGCAGCGGCCGATGACCTGGCGGCCGTTGAGGAACGTGCCGGCCTTGGCATCGTAGAACTGCAGCGTGGAGCGCTTGGAGATGGTGCCCTGCTCGTGCAGGCGCTCGATAATCTCGGCAGTCACCTCGTTGTGGATCTGGGCCGCCGGCTCAAGGCCCGAGCCGGCGTAGATGTCGCAGCTGATGTTGTAGTTGTTGAGGGTCGCGGCCTGGCGGGAGTGATTGGACTCGACATACTCGCCGATGGACTTGTCGTAGCCCTCGTTCTCCTTGAGCTTGCGGTAGCTCTCCATGATGGGCGAACCGTAGCAGTCGGTGCCCGAGGTGAAGATGACGTTTTCGCGGCCCAGGCGGTCGCGCAGGAAGCGGGCGAAGAAGTCGGCCGGGACAAAGACGCCGCCGACGTGGCCAAAGTGCAGACCCTTGTTGCCGTAGGGCTCGCCGGCGGTAACGATGGCGCGGCGCGGCCAGCTGGGACGGTCGTTCATGGAGTATTTGGATGCCATGGGACTCCTTCGCATATAGGTAAGAGCGCGGCCGGGCACGGGGTTCGGCGGCGCGGTGGTCAATTCGTGCATATCGTTCGACATTATCGCACATGCGGGCGGGTGCGTGGCAGGGGCGCTATCCTAAGATGCTATGAATGAGATTTCCAACATACATGCGTTTGAGGACGAGGATTTTCTACACGCTTGCTTCGTGTGGGGGATGGCCGTGATCGCGGTGTTTGCCGTGTGCCTGGTGCCGGTGTTTATGCTGTTGGGCGGGCCTGCGGACTTGGACGCGGCTGAGGCGGGCGGCTGGATGGCTGTCGTGGGCTGGATAGTCGGCTTGGCTGCGGTCTCAATGGCATCGTTTGCCGTGCACGAGCTGGTGCATGCGGTGTTTTTTAAGCTGCTGGCGCCTGCGGGCGCGCAGGTGACCTTTGGGGCGAATCGCGAGACGGCGATGATCTATGCCTGCGCCGAGGGCGTTGTGTATTCGCGCCGGCGGTACATGGCGGTTTGCCTGGCGCCGACGGTTGTTGTGACGACAGCATTTGCCCTGGGGTTTGCGTTCTCGGACTATCCGCTGCTGTGCTACCTGGCGGCTGGTCTGCACTTGTCGGGCTGTGTGGGTGATTGGTATTACGTGCGGACCATTCTGCGCGACCGCCGTATCGTCGCCTGCGAGGATACGTCCTTTGGCGTGCGCTTTTTCGCAAAGTAGTCTTTTTGGGGCGGGGCTATTTTAGCTGCCATGATGTCGGGGTGAGTTTTCTGGGACGGGGATGTCGATGAAGTCGTTGTTGCTGCATGCGTGCTGTGCACCATGCTCGCTTGAGCCGGTTCGCCTGCTGCGCGAGGAGGGGTTTGAGCCCACGATTTGCTGGACCAATCCCAATATTCAACCGCGCGATGAATGGCGGCGGCGTCTGGACGAGCTGCGCCGGTGGTGTGCCGATGGCGACATCGAGCTCATCGAGGCGGGGGAGGACCGCGAGCGCTGGGAGGCCGGCGTGGCCCCGCTGGGCGCCGATCGACCCCGTCGCTGTCGCGCGTGCTATGCCCTGCGCTTGGCCGAGGCGTGCCGCGTGGCCCAGGAGCGCGGGTTTGAGTTTGTGGGCACGACGCTCGCCGTCTCGCCGTATCAGCTGTTCGATACCTGCAATGATGTTTTGGAGCGTCTGGCTGCCGCCCGCGGTCTCACCCCGGTGATTCGCGATTTTCGCCCGTATTATCCCGAGGCCACGCGTCGTTCGCGTGAGCTGGGCATGTATCGGCAGAATTACTGCGGCTGCCGATTCTCGGCCGTCGAGGCGGCCATGGACCGCGCTCGCATCCGCGACGAGCGCAAAGCGTCCAAAAAGTAGTTCTTTTGAGCTGGCAGCCTGCTAGGATGTAGAGCGGACTTTAGCTATATAAGGAGTATCCGACGTGTCTATGCGTACCGATGATTTTGACTACAACCTTCCTGAGGAACTGATTGCCCAGGCTCCTGCCGAGCCTCGCGACTCCTGCCGCCTGCTAGTGGTTGATCGCAAGGGCTCCCAGGCGGGAACGCCGCTGGAGCACGGCGGTACCGTTGAACACCGCATCTTCCGCGACATCATCGACTATATCGAGCCGGGCGATGTGCTCGTCATCAACAAGACGCGCGTGATGCCGGCCCGCCTGATCGGTCGCAAGGCAGGCTCGGGTGGCGTGGTCGAGACGCTGCTGCTCAAGCGTCGCGAGGATGTTGATCCGCTGGGCCATGTTTGGGAGTGCCTGGTCAAGCCGGGCAAGCGCCTGAAGCCCGGTGCCCAGATTGAGTATCGCGCCGGTGGCGCCCATGCGCCCGAGGGGGCTCCCGTGGTGCTGACGGCCGAGGTCATCGACTTTGTCACCGATAGCCGTGGTGGCCGTCTGGTGCGCTTTGAGCCGGCCGGTTGCAATGCCGCCGGCGACCCGCGCACGCTCGACGAGGCCATCCATGCGGCCGGCCACGTGCCGCTGCCGCCCTACATTACCGATTACGAGGGCGACCCCGAGAAGTACCAGACCGTCTACGCCATGAAGGAGGAGCACTCGGCTGCCGCTCCTACGGCGGGTCTGCACTTTACTCCCGAGCTCATGGCCGCTATCGAAGCCAAGGGCGCGAAGTTTGCCGCCGTCGAGCTCGAGGTGGGCATCGATACCTTCCGCTTGGTGGAGGAGGACGACCCTACGCAGCACGTCATGCACACCGAGCGCTACCACGTGTCGCAGGAGGTTGTCGACGCCGTGCATAAGGCGAAGGCCGAGGGTCATCGTGTGATCGCCGTCGGCACCACCGCGGTGCGCTCGCTCGAGAGTGCGTTTGACGCGGACGCGCCGGTGTCCGATCCGGCTGTGACGGCGCGCTATTTTGAAGGCCGCGAGGACGGTGCCGACACGCTCGGCCGCGGCGACATCGTGGCGCGCGAGAACGCCACGACGCAGCTCTACCTCATGCCCGGATCGACCTATCACGTGGTCGACGCGCTGATCACAAACTTCCACGTGCCGCGCTCCACGCTCATGATGCTCGTGAGCGCGCTTGCCACCCGCGACCAGATCATGGATGCCTACGCCGCCGCCATCGAGGAGCGCTACCGCTTCTTCAGCTTTGGCGACGCCATGCTCATTTGTTAGTTACGCGGTTCTACGAACCGCGTAACCAGTTGACGCTGCGCGGGCCGCATTTGGACAATCTGACGTTCAACTTCAAGGGCGCGACCAGAAG
>NZ_QSUU01000012.1:0-21236 GCF_003439125.1 Collinsella sp. OM04-5
TTAGGCGCGCCGCCAGCGTTCATCCTGAGCCAGGATCGAACTCTCCGTCCAAAATAAATGGGCTTCGAGCCCGTCCGGTCCTCACAACTATTAGCTGATCGGTTCCGTTCGATTCATATGGTTTTGGTATAGGAAAAGGAATTTCTCGGGGCCGCCTCTCGGCGGCCTTGCGAAAAACAAATCCAAGTTAGACCATTTCAAATGGTTCGATGTCTGCCCGGATGCGACACATCTGGTGTGTCCATCCTCGCAGTATCCGGTTCTCAAGGTGCACGCCTGGCGGCTGATCCGGTTCGACCGGGCCGCGCGGCAAGGAGATATATTGCCAGACCGGAGGGCCCCCGGGGGCGGGAATCGCGCACTCCATATTTTGTTCACAATTGTATAGGTCCCTCAGTTGCATCACTGGGGTTAAAACTGAAGCATTGGCTTCTGATATTGGCGATGACCAGCTGGTTTATAGGTGTTAAGGCATCGGTCATCTCTGGAGCGCCACTTTACTCCAAAAGCATCAGCTATTTGTTTCCCGTCGGTAAAAGGCAGGTTTTGTTCGCCAAGCGTTCTTATATATAGAGAAGTTCGGGTTCGAACCCGTGGCGCGGCAACAAAAAAGCGACCAGCCGGAGCCGATCGCTTTCTATTCTATGCTGGATCATCCAGAGGGCGCTTCCGAACTCATTTTCTCGCTGCCATTCATGCTTTCGAAGCATCGTTCGACCTCCACAGCCTCATGTTTTGAGGATCTGCCGTGTTTATCACTGTTATTAATGAGTGTGTGGAAGTGATCCTCATACAGATACGTGCGATCCGCCAGAGAACTGAGAAGCATCTCTCTGCAGCCCTCGTTGCCTATCCTCGCATCTCTCAGGTCTTCCGGAAATTTACAAGCAGTCTTAGAGTCAATTTGTTTCCGTTTTCAGAGACTTGTTTGAGAGTTTTTAAAGACAGTTCAAAACAATAAGTGAAACACCATAAAGCAGAGCAAGATGTGCCGGATAGAAAATGTAGAAGAAATATTTGAGCTTCAGCCCTCGCTTACCATTATAAAGATTGATAAGCAGCAACGAAACGACCGCGGCAGCAACATCAGGATTAAGTACATTAGCTGTAGCAAACTCAAATACGCCGCCAACTATATGGCATGACGAAAGGAGCACTGCACATACTGCAGCAAAGAACATCTTGGCCTTGCTGTCGTGGAATAAATAGAATGCGGCCACAAGCATAATGCCATACACACCGCCATCTAGTTTAGTGTATTCAGCTGCCAGTGCTGTCAAAACAATCAGAGCAGTTTCTGCGATGTATCTTTTCCGTTTTGAAAGACTTTGTATCTTTTCCAGAACAATCAAAAAGACCAAGGAAAGCAGGAGCTCACACATAACATTTTGTTGCCGAAGGTCAAATAGTTGCCCGGTTTGGACGAAATCGTATATGGGCTCCGCAATGATTGCGAAGACAAGCATATTTCGCAGGTACTTCTTTAAGTCATGAGTATGCAAAAATCCCTCAACTATCAAAAAGCAAAATAAGGGAAATGCAATTCTGCCAAGAACATGAAGCACATCCGAAGCCTCGCTTAGAATCGCCCACTGTTCGTCTGATATCTGACTGTACGATGCGTGAGTCATGATTCCATTGGTCAGGACGATCCTGCTTACATGATCGAGAACCATCGAAATGGCTGCTATTATCTTTAATGTGCTGCCGCTAATTCCGTATCTATTTGTTTTCATTTCGTATTCCTTACTTTGGGTGGGCCGTCAGGGGTTCAGCCTGCTCCGCAGGCGGCCGCTGCGGCGCTTCGCGCCTTGCGCGCTGCGCTGGCAAACGCTCACGCGTTTACTCAGCTCCGCGCCCTTTCGGGTTCGAACCCGCGTCGCGGCAACAAAAAAGCGGCCGGCATCCGCCAGTCGCTTTTCCATTCTATGGTGGGCCGTCAGGGGTTCGAACCCTGGACCTTGGGATTAAAAGTCCCCTGCTCTGCCAGCTGAGCTAACGGCCCGCGGGTGGCATTGTACCACGGTCTGGGACTATTCCCAACTCCATTGGCCGTTCTGGAAAATCACAACTTCACGTCCATCAGGCGTAATGCCCGTAATATCGATGTCGTCCGTGCCAATCATAAAATCGACGTGCGTGCTCGAGACGTTAACGCCATGCTCCAGGAGCTCTTCCTTGGACATGTCATACCCACCCTCGATGCATTCGGGGAAACCGACACCTAGCGCGAGATGGCAGCTAGCGTTCTCGTCATAGAGCGTATCGTAGAACAGTACGCCACTTTCGCGGATCGGCGTGTTCTTGGAGATGAGCGCGACCTCTCCCAGGTGAGCAGCGCCCTCGTCAGTATCGATGATGCTTGCGAGCGTTGCCTTGCCCACACGGGCATCGTAGTCCACTACGCGGCCGCCCTCGAACTTAATCCAAAAATCGTCGACCTTGTTACCGTGGTGGATGAGCGGCATGGCCGAGTAGACGATTCCGTCAGCGCGCATGCGATCAGGCGAGGTAAAAACCTCCTCGGTGGGGATGTTGGGGAAGAAGGGGTGGCCATCGGGCGTCTCACCCTTTCCGCCGGCCCACTCGTGACCTTTCGTCATGCCAATCGTCAGATTGGTTCCGTTCGAAGCGGTGTAGCGCAGGCAATCAAATTGATTATCGTTTAGGAAACGCAGGTTCTTTTCGAATGCGGCGTCATGGAGTTCCCAGTCGCTCTCCGGGTCCTGGCCATCGGCGCGAGCGGTGTGCAGAATCGCATTCCACAGCTTATAGATTGCAACCTCATCGGCGTCTCCCGGGAACACCTCGTGCGCCCAAGCCACGACCGGAGCGCCGGCGATGCACCACGGATTGATGTTGTAATCCAGTCCACGGCGGAAAACTTTGCACTGCGTATTCCTCGCCTTGGATGCCGCGGCCGGCTTGGCTGGATCGATGCCCTTGAGGGCTGCGGGATCCGCACCCTCGATAAAGATAAAGCAGGCACCGTCCTGGGCCAGGGAATCCAGCTGCAGGCGCTTCCACTCGGGCGTCTGCTCAAAATAGCTTTTATCGACATGCTCGTACGTGAGCCTCGTCACGGCATCATCGGCCCAAATGACCGTCACGTGGCCGGCGCCGGCGTCATAGGCCTCCGCGACCACCACGCGCGCAAACGGCGCGCACTCGACCGGAGACTGAACGACGACTTCCTGGCCGGGCTTGACGTTTACGCCCTTGCGGACGACCAGGCGCGCATAGTTTTTAATCTTGGGCTCCAGGGCCTTCATGCCCTCCAGAGCTTCTTCAACCGTCAGGGCAGCTCGAATCATGTGCCACTCCATCTATCTATAGAACAGTAAAAAGGCGCGCCGCAAAAACGACGCGCCTTATATCTTAGCGATAAGTATGAATGCAAACGCTATTTCTTCTTGGAGTCCTTTTTGTCCTCCTCGGCAGCCGCGCGCTCGATAAGGGCGTTGAGCTTATTGTCGGACATGCCCTCGGCCTGCGTGCGGTACATGTTGCGCAGGGGACGAATACGAACGAAGTCGTAGATAAAGTCACCCAGAATGACGACGTAAGACAAAACGATGCCGACCATCTGGACGGGACTGGACACCATGCCAGCGGGAGCGAAGTACAGCGAAGCCCAAATGGCCACGACGAGCACCATGCCGATAGCGAGCACGGCCCACCAGATGCGACGGCGCTTGGTGTAGTCCTCATCCTGCTTGAGAAGGATATTCGACACCGTGTAGATGCGGTCCTCCTTGGCGCGCTGCTTAGCCTTGCGGGCGCGCTTCTCCTCTTTAGAGAGGCCCTCAAGGTTCTCGCCCTTCTCGAGCTCCTTACGGCGTGCCTTGGATGATGCCGGCACGACGTGAACAGAACCTGCTGCCTGACGAGCGGGCTTGGCGGATGCGGCGGACTTGCGCGCAACCCCGGTGACCTCGCGGGATTGCGTGCGCTTGTTCGTGGCGCTGCGGGTACTCACTTATGCGTTCTCCTTCATGCTTGTGAACTGGGAGCCCGTGATGATCTGGAAGGCCTCGCGATAGCGCTCGGACGTGCCATCGATGACCTCGGCGGGCAGGTGCGGGGTCTCCCCCGTCATATCCCAGTTGGCCTTGAGCCAATTGCGGACGAATTGTTTGTCGTAGCTAGGCTGGATCTTGCCCTCCTCGTAGCTGGCGGCAGGCCAGAAACGGCTGGAGTCGGGCGTGAGGCACTCGTCGATCAGCGTGACCTTGCCATCAATAACACCGAACTCGAACTTGGTGTCGGCGATGATGATGCCACGAGTCGCGGCATACTCGGCAGCGGCCTTGTAGATCTTGAGGGAAAGGTCGCGAATCTGCGTGGCGATGTCCTCGCCCACGATCTCGCAGCAACGCTCGAACGAGATGTTCTCGTCGTGATCGCCGATCTCGGCCTTCGTGGACGGCGTGAACAGCGGCTCGGGAAGCTTGGAAGCCTCGGTCAGGCCCTCAGGCAGCTGGATGCCGCAGACGGTGCCGTTCTCGTCGTAGGTCTTCTTGCCCGAACCGGTCAGATAGCCGCGGACGATGCACTCGATAGGAATCGTCTGGGCCTTCTTGACCAGCATGGCGCGGCCGGCGAGGTAGTCACGATACCCGGCAAACTCCTCGGGGAAATCCGCCGGGTCGATGGAAACGAGATGGTTGGGGACGATGTCGGCAAACTTATCAAACCAGAATGCCGAGATGCGATTGAGCACCTCTCCCTTAAACGGAATCTCGTCGGGAAGAATGAAGTCGAACGCAGAAATGCGGTCGGTGGCGACCATCAGCAGGTTTTCACCGGCATCATAGATATCACGAACCTTGCCACGGGAATCCGGACGACGCTCCATCGTTGTCACGTGAGTCACTCCTTACCAAAATACGACAGTAATGCGGGCTCTTTCCCGCATGTTTTCGCAAACTCGGAGCGGCAGGGACGCGGCCCCTCCTTCACCGAATAGCGAAAAGCTAGTGCTCCATTGTAGTAGATGCCGCGTCTGCCGTGTGCTCGCGGGGCAGATGAATTGTAAAAGTCGTACCCTTTCCAAGCTCCGACTCCACGGAAATGTAGCCATGATGTCGCTCGACGATCTGTTTAGTCACGGCGAGGCCCACGCCCAGACCGCCCGCCTCACGGGCACGGCTGGCATCGGCGCGCCAAAAACGGCCGAAGATGCGCGACAAGTCATCCTTGGCAATACCGATGCCGGTATCAGAAACGGCGACGCTGACGTGTTTGCGGTCACTGAGCACCGACACCACGACCCAACCGCCCTCGGGGGTGTAGCGCATGGCGTTGCTCATGAGATTGATGACGCATTGTGTGATCATGTCGGGATCGGCTTCGACGACATCGTCGTGACCTTGGGTCTCGTCAGCAAAGCGCAAGCGCAGATCGCGGTCGACAAACAGGCGCTCCTGGGCATTGACGATGGAACGCACGAAAGGAACCATGTCCACCGGCTCAAGGTTGAGCGGAGCCGTGCTGTTTTCCATGCGCGACAGGTCGAGCATCTGCTGCACCAGACGAGCCAGGCGACGCGTCTCGGAAGCAACAGTCTCCAAGTGCTCATCGTCGGTAGGATATACGCCATCCTGCATGGCCTCGACCGTTGCGAGCATGGCCATAAGCGGCGTGCGAAGCTCGTGTGCAACGTCCGAGGTCAAACGTTTCTCGTGTTTCATATCCTTCTCGAGCGAAGTGGCCATCTCATCGAATGTCTCGCCCAGTTGATCGATCTCGTCATCGCCGCGCAAGCCCGTACGAGCAGACAGATCGCCATCGCGAATTTGCTTGGCCGTGCTGGTAATACGGTGAATCGGCTTGGTGAGCATGCGCGACACGAGTGATCCGATAACGACCGAAATGCAAACTGCAACAACCGCAGCAAGGGCCATGGCGTTAAAGGTCTTCTCCCTAAACGCAGAATCTGCCTTGGTGAGCAAGGCATCGGAGCCGATGGCCCACAGCTTTACTTGTCCGACATGCTCGCCGGAAGACGTTATGATTTCGACGTTTGCAACGCTATCGGAGCCGGTGGGAGCCGACGAGACCGGACTATGCGATGCTTTTTTCCCGCTCGAGCTGCTCGACGGCGATTCGTTCTCGCGCACATCGGCGGTCGCGCTTGCCGAAGGCCATGAGTCGTCATAAACGACAACGCCTTTCTTGTTGACGACCTGCATACCCAAATCGTCGGACACCAAACTCGATGTCGCGACCGTACGTAGCTCGCCCGCAGTCCAATTGCCGTTTTCCTCATACGACGTCGCAAGCTTTTCGGCAGCGGAATTTGCGATTTCGACGATATTGGAGCGCGTGTAATCCGAAAAGACCGTGCCCCACACAACAGAGACCACGCCCACCAGCACCAATACCGTCATGAGCGATGTCAGAGCAAAAGCAAGTGCCATGCGCGAGGGATAGCTCATCGTTGGCCGTGAATCGGAGCGAGGCGTGTTCCAACTAGCCTTGGAACCCGCCTCGCTCTCCTGCTTGTGCTTTTGTCCGATTTCAAAGCGCGCAGGTGTCATATGTGATTTCCCTATTTCTCGTCCGACTTATCGGTCTTGGCCGGAGCCTCGAAGCGATAGCCGACACCGTGGACGGTGTAGAGCCACTTGGGCTTCTTGGGATCATCGCCCAGCTTGGCGCGAAGGTTCTTCACGTGGCTATCGATGGTGCGCTCATAGCCCTCAAAGTCGTACCCAAGCACCTTCTCGACCAGCTCCATACGGTTGTAGACACGGCCGGGATGACGAGCAAGCGTGGTGAGCAGCTTGAACTCGGAAGCCGTCAGATCGACTTCCTTGCCCTCGACCAAAATCTTGTGGCCCGAGATATCGATGACCAGATCGCCGAAGTCGAGTACCTCGACGGCGGGCTCGTCGGCCTGGTGGGCACGACGGAACAGGGCGCGTACGCGGGCGACAAGCTCGCGCGGCGAGAACGGCTTAATCAGATAGTCGTCGGCGCCGAGCTCAAGACCGATAATACGGTCCTCGATCTCGCCCTTGGCAGTCAGCATGATGATAGGGACATCCGAGGTATCGCGAATGGTGCGGCAAACGCGCTCGCCGGGGATCTTGGGGAGCATAAGGTCGAGCACGACCAGGTCAAACTGATGCTTCTCGAACTCCTCGATCGCGGACTGACCGTCGCCGACACCCACAACCCAGTAGCCTTCGCGCTCGAGATAGGCAGCGACGGCGTCACGGATTGCCTTCTCATCCTCGACCAGCAGAATCTTTTTTGCATCTGAAGCCATAACACGGCCCCCCTGTCTCAATCAGCTAAGAACAAGCCCATTTTAACGCACCTGAGCCCGCCGGATGCCACTATGACGCGGCAGCTCGGCGGGCGGTACTCACAATTACAACGCGCTTATTCCCCTGTTGGCGCCTTTTTAACCCCTCTAAGCTTAAAGAGAGAATAGGCGTGCGGTGACCGTCTCTGGTATACCCTGGCTGTTGCGCACCGTGGCGTACGTAAGGAATGAGTCCGATTTTCCCGCCGTAGCTGGATAATCGCCATATTCCAAAGCGCGGTCGGGCGACAGTAGCGAGCCATAGGTCTTGGCAGAAGTGTCGATGAGAAAATGCGATGACTGTACCTTAACGAGATATTTATTCTTCTTGCCGGCAGCACATGCGAGCGGCTCGCGGGACAGGAAGAGGTACGGCCCTCCCTCATTACCGATATACGTGCCCATGTTGCCCAGGCTGCCCACGCCACTATAGGTCGCCTCGATAGAAAACACGAAGGTATCGCCCATATATACGGCCTCGAAAGGCGAGACTGACGAGGGAAGGACTAGCTGGGCACGTTTGGTGTTGTTGTCATCGGTCAGATCGATTGCCGTTATGCCGTAGTAGACGCCCTCGTCGTTGCGGACACGCGGCGAGATGGTCAAAATGCCGTCGCTCACGCGCGGGGCCGACGCAAAGCGGCCCGTCGATTTCCAAATTGTCTCGGCCTTGGATTCATCAAGCGAGCGACGATAGCAAAACGAATCACTACTCGTTTTATTGCCGCCTGCCGAAGGCATTTTATACCAGATGGCTGATGACCCGAACGCCGTAAACAGCGGCGGATCGTAGTCCTTGCCACCTCGATCGAGCTCAACCACGTCGCCAGAGAGCGAAGCGCCCGACAGATTTTGAGCGTAGAGCTTCCACGATGAACTGGCAAAGTTCATCTCAACCCACGCAAACACGCCGTCGCCGGCACGGACATCGTAAAAAGCATATCCCGTGCCCTCGATAGGATTCTCAATTAATGTGGTAAGCGAGCCATCGCCCAGGTTGAGCACACCGAGTGTGTTGGCGTGCAGTGCCGATGCGGGCGCCATCATTGCCGCAGCATAGTCACCATCGCAGTAGTACAGCAACGTGCCCAGCGGCAGTGTCCACGATGCCGCCGGCTCAAGATCGATGTCAACTGCCTCGTACTCATCAGTAATCGAGACAATCTTCGAATCGTCCTTGATAACCTGCGGCTCGCCAGCGGCATCATCACTGGTGCCTGTTTTTTTCGAACATCCGGCAAGCACCGTGGCAGCGCTCGCGGCAGCTCCACCGAGCACAAAGCCGCGGCGCGATATTCCGTTCTTGATGTGGTCGGCGATACCCATTAGGCGATCTCGGCGCGAGCGGCCTCGATAGCGCGCGAAAGCTGATCAGCGCAAGAGGTCTTCTTCATGCCGCAGGTATTGCCGGCAAGAACCTCGATCACACGGTCGGCAGGAGCGCCCTCGACCAGCTTGGAGATAGCCTTGAGATTGCCGTTGCAGCCACCGGTAAACTCGACGCCCACCACCTTGTTGCCGTCATCGGACAGGTCAAGGTGGATATTGCGAGCGCATACGCCCTGAGGCTTGTAATCAAAACTAATCATTGCGTTCCCCTCTCGTAAAGCAATTTCAGACGTCTATTATCCCCGTCCGAACCGATAAAGTATCGCGGGCACCGATTCAACATTCCCCAATGCGCAAACCGGCGGCAGCAATACTAGCAATCTGCTTCCCGAGCGTGGACTTTTCGTTTCTCTTGATACATGTTGTGGTCAGCGATGTGGTACATCTCGGTCAGTGTACATCCGGGTGTCTCTGCCGTCGCGACACCAAACGACGCACTGACTGTCAGCACCTCATCGCTCGCAGCAGCAAGGCTGAGGCGAAGATCTTGCACTACTTCACATGCGGATTCGCGATCGGTGTGAGGGCAAATCAACAAGAACTCGTCGCCACCAATGCGCATAGGCACAAACTTCTCGCCTGCCGCCCGCCTCAATACAGACGCCGTACGCCGTAGCAGCTCATCGCCCATTTCGTGACCGTAGAGATCGTTGGTATGCTTGAGGAAATTGCAGTCCATCATGATCACACTCACGGGCAGGGACTCGTTCACCAGATCGTCGCCAAGGGACTCAAGGTAATTTCTATTGCGAAGTCCCGTCAGCTTGTCCTGGAAAGAGAGCTCCTCGGCGCGCTTTGTCATCGAGATGTTATGCGTCGCCACGACGACCGATTCCAGTCGACCCCGCTCATCGCGGCGCTGTGGAACAACCTGCAGCGAATACCACGTACCTCGGCAATCTCGCACCTCGGCATCCAAGTACGGCACGCCCTCCATACGATCCCGAAGT
Source organism: Collinsella sp. OM04-5 (assembly GCF_003439125.1). Classification (GTDB taxonomy): domain Bacteria; phylum Actinomycetota; class Coriobacteriia; order Coriobacteriales; family Coriobacteriaceae; genus Collinsella. Next base: position 9,655 of record NZ_QSUU01000012.1, read on the forward strand.
GTCTTTATATCTAAGAGCTCCATGACCGCCTCGCGACTTTCGGGACTCACAATGTCTCGGCAAACCGTTGCAAAAAAGTCATATGCCTCGGCGTGCTCGGCAAATATCTTCGCCACCGATGGCGACATGTTAATTCCCTCGATCTCGAGCGTATCGAGATGCAGCAGGAAGGTCGACTCATATATGGAACTGATAGCATTGATGATGCCGAGTTGCTTGTCCTTTTCGGCCAAATTGCGACGATCGGCAATGTTGCGCGCCAACAGCACTACAACCCAAAACGCCAAGAGCACCAGCACGCCGGCAGCGATAAATGAAATCCTGCCCGACATGACCTCAGATTTGGGATAAAGCGCAAACAGGCGATAGTCCTCATACGCCGCACGCACGGCATACCAGGTACTTCCCCGATATTCGATACGTGTTAAGCCTTCGTCTTTCCAATCAATTCCGCTATCGGCAAGAAGCCGGGCAAGGGTTAGATCGACATTCGAATCGTTTGAGGAAACGATCTGCATATCGCGCATCACGAGCACCGTTGGGCTCTGATGGAATGTGTTGTTCACGAGCACGTCGGCGATCGTATACGAATAATCATCGGCGGGCTCGAGCGCAAGCGATCGATACCCCAGCGCTACGCCATCACCGTACGGAACAACACTCACGGCAAAATCGACATCGCGACGCTCAACGACCGTCGAGTAGGACACCTTGGATCCTCGATACATCGATGCGACCGACGAACAGGCCAGCTCCTCTCGCCACAGCATCAGCGGATCGCGACCATCAATATCGTAATGAGCGGCCATATGGCCGTCGGCGTCCATGACCAACATTCCCGAAAGGTGCTCGGTATGGACGTACTCCTCGACGAGGTCATCGTTGACTTCAACGTGATCAGACGGCAAGAACGTCGAAAACGACTCGAGCACGGCATCCAAATTGTGCGTCGCTTCGGTTTTTCTTCCCTGTTCATATCGGTCATATTTTTCGCAGGCGTTTTTTAAAAACACCATGGTTTCCTGACCAAACCCAAGCGTTTTATCGAGACAGCGATGCGTGCCGACCATATACAGCAGACCCAACAGAACAGCGCTGACCACAACGCAGATAGCCGCGGTGACTAATGCCTTTCGGCGCAAGCGGCGCTCATCATTTGTCATGATTCCGCTCCTTGCCCGTCCGTCGTCGCCCCTGCCTTGTACTTGCCCACAATGCGCTCAATCGTGCCATCTCGATCCATCTCGAACAGCACGGTATTGAGGTTTTTGACGTACTCCCCCTCATAGCCGTCCTTAAACGCGACGCCAAGGTCAACCGTCATAACGTTGTCAGCGAACACGCGGTAAAGGCCGGGATACTGGGCGACAAGTCGATCAAGCGGCTGAACGTCCGCCATCCAACAGTCGACATACCCTTTGGCGAGGGCGGCTTTGCAGAGCTCGGCAGAACCGTACGATTTGATTTGCACGTCCGGCGAGATTTCCAGATCCCCTGCGAGCAATCGGCGTTCGCTCACCGAGCCCGCAATCACCGCGATGGTCTTGCTTCCATCGAGATGCGCCAAGGACTTGATGCCGCTCGTTTTCTTGGCGGCAACCGAGACCGTCACGGTTAGATACGGCTCGGTCCAGTAATACTTATCCTCGCGATAACAGGGAGAATAATCACACCACAGGCAATCGATATCACCGTTTTTGAGCAGCCGGTCGCGATCGTTCCAGTCAATATCGACAAACTGTGGCTTGAGCCCCGCACGCTTGCAGGCCTCGCGGGCGATGTCGATATCGATACCGACGTAATCGCCCGTGGTATCGATATACACATAGGGGTCGTTATCCGTAACGCCGATTTTGAGTACTGGGAGATCTTTGTCGGCTTCATTCGAGGAGGAAGAGCTGCTTCGAACGGTATACGTCAGGGCGACCACACAGGCAGCAACAAGGAGCATGAGCGTAAACGAGACAATGGTGACTCGCTTGATACGTCCGGGCACGCGCCTCCCTTCATCGAAACAGCAGTCGGATTTCATTTTATACCCGGGGCTGATGCGGCAATAAAAAAAGCGCCTCGCCCAAGACGGGCAAGGCGCCAATGGTCCAAATGCAACCGCAAGCGGTCGAATTAGTTTAACCCTACTCGAAGCTCAACTGCTCCCGAATGCACCCCCGACCGCCGCCTCGTTCAGGCCGTTGGCGCCGACCGCGTATCTGGCGGTTTCCGACGCGCCGCACTGCACGCGACACACGGGCTGAAGTCTTTAACGGAAAAGCCCCGTTAGTAAGACGAGTTACCAACAGGGCTTGGACTGAAAGGTCGCGCTTAAACGAGAGGGGCGCCCTAACGCTCGAGACGTTTGCGCATAAGCGCGAAGGCAATCAACGAAGCGCCGGCAACGGCCATAATAAAGGCGACGGCAGGGGCCTGATCGCCCGTATTGGCGAGCGCACCCTTAGTAGTCTTAGTAGACTTTTTGGTCACCCTGGTCGTCGTCTGCTGACCAGGCTGGGACGGCGTCACGGGCTGCGTAGGCTGAGCCGGCTCCCCATTGGCCTCCTCGCCCGTCACCACGTACGTCGAGAAGTGGCTCGTGCGGAAGCAGAGGTAGTCCCCCTCGATCCACGTATCCATAGCCTGGGTGGAACCATCCTCAGCAACGTAGAGCACCTTGAGATTGGTGAGCGCCTTCATGGCGGCAGTCATCTTGACACGGACGATGAAGGACATGCCTTCGTAGTCCTCGATAACCTCGCCGTCCTTGAGAAGCTTGATATCGAGCTTATCGGCAACCTTGGTACTCCCCTGCTCAAGGCCGGAAATTGTAGCATTGGCGGCGTCGGTAAGATTTGTCGGTTCCTCGACCACAAGAGAGATGCTGTTGTTCTGGGCAATGCCGGCAGCGGCATTGTTCTCGGCGCTTACGCTAACGTCCGTTCCGTCGCTACCTGCAACGCCCGCAATGGTCCTCGCCGCTACAGTAACGGTACAGGTCGTTGTTTTGTCACCACAGGTGGCGGTGATCGTGGCGGTACCGGCCTTAAGCGGCGTCACGACGCCGTCTTTGACCGTAGCGATCGACGAGTCGCTGGAGGCCCAGCTCACCGTCGTATCGTCTGCATCGACAGGACTCACCGTTGCGGAGAGCTTTACGGAGGCATCACCGACGGTAAAGGACAGGCTCGTCTTGTCGAGCTCGACTTTCTGGACGGGGTTGGTCACGGTCACCGAGACGGTTTGGGAGAGCGATTCTGCAGTAATGACAAATGAGCCAGAACCGGTCTTGAGGGCGGTAACGGTGTAGGAGCCATCGCCGTTGTCGACAACCTCAAACGCCTTAGAAGCGCCCGTGTTATCCAGAGCAAGCTTGGTCTCGTCGACCTCGCCCGCAAGGGCTCCAACAAGAGAAATCTTCACGGTGCGCTCTTCGCCCTTCTTGAGGTTAAGAGCGGTCTGGTCGACCGTAAGGTTCGTTGCGGGGTTGGAAACAGTCACCGCGCAATCCTGAGAATAGGTGCCATCTTCGGTCGAAGCAGTGATGGTTGCGGCGCCCTTGGAAACAGACGTCACTTTGCCGGTTTGATCGACCGTAGCGACGCTGTCGTTACTGGACTTCCAGACAACCGTCTGGTCAGCCTCCGCGGGAACGACCGTTGCCTTAAGCTGCTCGGTTGCAGCGCCCACAAGCGTGACCTTCTGCTTATCGAGTGTGATACCCGTTGCAGGTTGAATAACCGTCACCTTGCACGTGGCGCTATACTCGCCGTCCTCAGTGGTAACGGTGATCGTGGCAGCACCGGCCTTGACCGGGGTCACGACGCCGTCCGCAACCGTGGCGACCTCCGGGTCGCTCGAAGACCAGGACACATTCTTATTCGTTGCATTGTTGGGCTCAACCGTTGCGGTCAACGTCGAGGGCTCGCCGCCCACAGCAAGCTTAAGATTCGACGCGCTGAGACTGACGCTCGAGATCCTTACTACCGGAGTGGTTACCGTAATTGTATCCGTGGTTGCAGAGACTCCATCAACTGTTGCCGTGATCGTGGCATTACCGTCACCGACAGCGATAACAAGACCGTTGCCATCGACGGTAAGGACGTTCTCGTTAGAAGAGGACCAGACAACCTTACTGGCCTTATCGTCAGGGGAAACCTTTGCCTTCAACTGCTGAGTCGTGCCCTTGTCCATAGATGTTGAGTAACCATCCGTAATGGAGACCGTAGTTTTTGCAGGTTCCTCGCCCGGCTTGACGACGTGAACGGTCATAGTGTCGCAGAGACGACCACCCAAGTACATTGAAACCGTTGCATCGCCGTAACTATGAGGCACTAAATACCCCAAGTAACTGCCACCATTAAACATCGGTCCTTTTACCTCGAGGACATCGGGATTATCTGAAGTGAAAGAATACTTTGCGCCGGCATAGGAGTCCATCAATTCCTCAGCGCTTTTGCTCAGCACGCCCTTTGGATATTCAAACCCCCTGTCACATTCCAGCCAAAGCCAATCTTTGGATATACTATCTGAACTGACCTCACAGGGAAATGTATAATCGCTCGACACAAACTTAGCCTTCGAAAGGCTCACTTCCGCAGGGTCGACAACCTCTATCTCAAAGGGATGGTCATTGCCAAGGCCATCACGAGCATGAGCCTTAACGGTGCCAGGCTTTATTGCCTTAAACGAGTTTTCACCATCGGTAAGCTCAACAACATCGCTGCTTTCTAGAGAATAGGTTACAGAGCTAACGAGCGCATCCCAATGTGCACGCTGGCATGCCTTCAGTGCTTCATTTGGGGAAACGTTGAGAATGGCAGAAAGATAAGAGCTGTCCCCAACCAGCATCTTTTGTTTTTTGTTCCCACGCTCATTGAATCCAGGCTCCTGATTCTCGGTTACAACATCACATAGCTTCTTCGTCTCGGTCTCGCCGTTGCAATAGTCGACAAGAACCTTGGCCTCTTTTGCATCTTTCGCCAACGCCTCGAGTTGCAAAGAAGCGCTTAGCTCAGAAGTTCCATATGAATAATAATTCGAATTCACCCTTGCCTGAACTTTGGAATCCTTTGAGGGATCTTCCTTTATTTCAAAATATGTAGCCGCACGGGTCTCGTCCTTGGGGTGAACGTAAACTGTCCCCTCTAGCAATGCATAGTGCGTGTTCCCGCATTTTTGCGGACAATCATCCGTGTAACCCAGCGTTGCAGTCGTTGTCGTCGCACCGGATTGGTCATAGGATACGAAACTCACCTTAATTGGATTGAGATTAGCCACGCTCTTAATCTTAAGAGAACCGTTTAAACTCTCGTCAGCCCTGCTCTTCATGGTTATAGTCGTTGTGCCGACTTTGGTGGGACTAATTGTCAACACCCAATCACGTGATTTATAGCTCACTTTAGCGATATCCTCATCAGACGATGTGATATCGATATCACTAGGGTCAATGGGCGCCCATTCGTGATTTTTATTAAAAAAGGAAAGCCTTCCTTTCACCGTCTGTCCAACAGCGACATCAAATTCTGACCACACATCGCCTGTAGACGAATCGTATGGGAGAAACGATGCACCCATGGAACCATCCTGCGACTCCAGCATGACAGCATCCGCATGCGGGGCGGCCACCGTCAGCCCAAACGTTGCCGCCGTTAAAGCAACGCAGATGCCTGCGGCTATCCTCCGAAACCCTTTTCTCATTCCCCTAAGTCCAATCTCTCGTGAAAAAACGCAGCATTCTCCCACACCTTAAAATTGGCTTAAGGATACCCCCCCCCCAACGAGCACTTGCAAGCTAATGTTTGCCAGAAGGGGCAAATTAACGGCAAGCGACATTTCTGCAATATACCATCATCCGCTGAAGTGTGACTTTCCCGACGCTCCCACGCAAAAGCCCCGTTGATAAACGCGTTACCAACGGGGCTTGGGCTGAAAGGCCGAGCTTCAACGGAGGCCGAAAGTAAACTGATCGGTTTGACTTCGTCCCCAATCGATCAGTTAGAACTCGAGCTGCTCCAGGCGATCGAAGACCGTGTCGATGCGGGTGAGGAAGTCCCACGGATCAAAGATCTCGTCGAGCTTCTCCTGGCTGACGGTGCAGCGCGGATCGGCCTCGAGACGCTCCTTAAAGGTGGGGCCGGCGGCGCAGTCCTGCACCTCGTGCCAGGTAGCCATGGCGTTTTCCTGCACGATCGCATAGGCATCCTCGCGGGTGATGCCCGTATCGACGAGGGCCAGCAGGACCTTGGAGGAGAAGATGAGGCCGCGAGTCTTGTTGAGGTTGGCCATCATGCGAGCCGGATACAGCTGCAGGCCGTCGATAACGCGAATGAGACACTGGAACATGTGGTCGAGCGCGATGAAGCTATCGGCCTGGGCGACGCGCTCGGCAGAGGAGTGCGAAATGTCGCGCTCGTGCCACAGGGCGACATTGTCGAAGGCGACCTGGGCGTTGGACTTCACGATGCGCGACAGGCCGCAGACCTTCTCCATGGTGATCGGGTTGCGCTTGTGCGGCATGGCGGAGCTGCCCTTTTGACCCTTGCGGAACGGCTCCTCGGCCTCAAGCGTATCGGTCTTCTGCAGATTGCGAACCTCGGTAGCGATGCGCTCGCAGGTGGCCGCCGTGGTGGCGAGGACTCCGGCGAGATAGGCATGATGGTCGCGGGAGATGACCTGCGTGGACAGCGGGTCGTGGACCAGACCCAGGTGCTCGCAGACGTACTCCTCGACAAACGGCTCGATGGAGCTGTACGTGCCGACCGCGCCCGAGATGGCACCGAAGGCAACGTTCTTGCGGGCATCCTCAAGACGATCCAGATCGCGCTTGAGCTCCCAGGCCCAAGAGCCAAACTTCATGCCGAAGGTCATCGGCTCGGCATGGATGCCATGGGTGCGGCCAGCGCAAAGCGTGTTGCGCTCCTCGAAGGCGCGGCGCTTGCAGATCTCGCCGAGCTTTTTGACGTCCTCGATGATCAGATCGCAGGCCTGGGTGAGCTGGTAGCACAGAGCCGTATCGCCCAGATCGGAGCTGGTCATGCCATAGTGAACCCAGCGGCTGGGCTTGGGGTCGCCCTCGGGAACATCAGCGTCGATGTACTCCTTCATGTTGGTCAGGAAGGCAATAACGTCGTGGCGCGTGACTTCCTCGATCTCGTCGACCTTTGCCTTCTCAAAGTTGGCGTGGTCGCGGATCCATTGGGCTTCGTCTTTAGAAATGCCGATCTTGCCGAGCTCCGCCTGGGCCTCGCAGGCCAGGACCTCGATCTCCTGCCAAATGGCGTACTTGTTCTCGAGGGAGAAGATGTGTCCCATCTCCGGGCGGGTATAGCGATCGATCATAGCGGCTCCTTTTTGGTTATTGGCACGTTGGTCGTAACCCAACCATTGTACCGTGCGCGGGTGCAAGTATGGGCAGCAGGCATGAACCTAACATTTTGAAGCAGGAGCGGGCAACGGGACGTCCGCGCGCCCGCGTCGCGGACGCACACCGGCTGTGGTCAGCATGCCCCGGTCCGCAAAGCCGCCGAAGGAGACCGGATCGAACCGAGTGTCCCAGCATCCCCCTTGGCTGATGGAGCGGGCAACGGGACGTCCGCGTATTTGCTTCGCAAATACGCACCGGCTGCGGTCGCCTATCGGCGACCTTGCCTGCTCGCTATAAACGCTTCGCGTTTATTTAACGCTCGCACCCTGTCGGGTTCGAGTCCCGGCACTTTATTGAAAAAAGCACGGCACCGTGATGGTGCCGTGCTTGTGCTCTTAACTGGAGCGGGCAACGGGACTCGAACCCGCGAGTGTCAGCTTGGGAAGCTGATGCCTTACCACTTGGCGATGCCCGCTTGTGTTGGCTAGTATAACGCGGTTGTCTTGTTCGATACAAGGGTGGTGATGCTTGTTTTAGCTGTGGAGATTCGTTTGAAAATCGCGTCAATTGTGGAGATGAGGACCTTTGTCTTTCTTTTCTTACCATCTTCTACCTGTACTTTTATCTGATTGTTGTATTTGAGTTCGCTTTGTCAGAAATCGGGCAAGCTTTTGGTCAGCTTCTGGTACTTACCCGCATGAACCATGGCGGTAGCCTCATCCCAAGCGCCGCGGCCTCCCCGTGCGGCGCACGAGGGATAAGGAGCAGCCATGTCCAACGCACCCACGCACTCTGTCCACAGCGCAATCGCAACAGGTCCGCTGCTCCTGCTCCTCTTCCTGCTTTTCGGCTGCCTGGCACCGGGAGCCGCATTTGCCGTCGATGGCTACGATCAGCTCGGCTTCCGCACCATTAGCGATGATTGTGGGCCCTTCTTCATCGGCAAGTATGAAGCTCAAGACGCCTCGATTGCCTACTGCATGAACCAGGAGCGCCCCGGCCCCACCAAGCCGGGCGGCCCATGGCTCAACTTTGATCAAGGCTGGGTGTGGCTCGACGACGAGTTCGCGGCAATCGTTTGTCACGGATATCCTACCGCCACGTCGTTTGGCGGTTACCATCTTTCACCAGATCGCGCCCGCGCCGCCACCCAACTTGCCGTATGGATGCTCAACGGCACTACCCATGTCGACGGCACCTACTCCTACACGACCGCTCAGGGCAAAACCAAGAGTGGACACTTTACCGCCGACAATGAAGTCGTGGCGGCTGCGCGATGGCTCCACGACAGAGCAAAATCAGGAAGCATCAAAGCCGCTCCGCACCGCGCGCGGCGCTATCTAGGAGCCGTATCGGGCGGCAGCAAACGTCAAGACATGCTCTATGTACTGCCGGCGGTCTCTGTTTCCTTCCAAAAGCAGTCTGCAAACGCTGCCATTACCAGCGGAAACAATACTTATCAGTTTGACGGGGCAACATTCGATGTTTTTGAGAGCGCCAGCGGCGCGCGTGTCGGCACCATCCAGATGGACAGCAACGGTCGAGCGCAGGCAGCACTTCTGCCCAACACGGCATACTACCTAGTTGAAACAAAGGCGCCGGCCGGCTATGTCCCCCGTCGTGATCGCATCGCCTTTACCACGGGGAATGACGGTGAACAGGTCGCCGTTGATGAACAACCCGGCGCCATCACCCTGCATGTCGTAAAACTCGATGCCGCGACGAATGCCGGACCCCAGGTGGGATCTTCACTCGCAGGAGCAGAGTTCACGTGCGTGTCGCAATCCACCCCCGGATGGGCGCAAACCCTCACAACCGATGAAAACGGTCGAGCTACCCTCACCGATGTCCCCCTAGGAACCTTTACCATCTACGAGTCAAAAGCCCCCGAGGGCTACCTGCCAGCCAACGACAGCTGGTCCTATACCGTTGGAGCCGACCATCTCGGTGATTCAGGCGTGGTCGAGATCGAATCGCGCGTTTCCGATATCCCCATTGCGTTTGACCTTGAGATTTCCAAATTCAAGGACTACGGCGATAGCGATCAATCCGGCCTGGAGCAGCCGGCAGGAGGTGTTGTCTTTGAGGTTGTCAGCAACAGCTCTCAGCAGGTTGTTGGCACACTGACCACAAACATCTATGGCTTTGCCTCCACCAAAGATCAGCCAGAAGCATGGTTCGGCGCAGGCAAGCGACCCGCCGGTGTCCACGGAGCCATCCCATACGACCGCGCCGGCTACACCGTTCGCGAGGTTCCGGAAACCGTCCCCGAGGGTTTTAAACGTGCAGGGGAATGGACCGTCGGGGCCAATCAGATTTCCGACGGCGCCGAGCTTCAATATATCGTGGACAACCACGCTCTGTCGACGCATCTCCAGATTGTAAAACGCGATGCCCAAACAGGCGCTTCTGTTCCGCTAGCCGGATTCACCTTCCAACTCCTCGACAGCAATCACAAACCTGTCTCACAAACATGCTGGTATCCAGCACATAATGTAATGGACACCTTTACGACTGACGCGACCGGCACCGTCACACTGCCCGAATCGCTCGTGCCGGGCACCTATTATGTACGCGAAACCTCGGCCAAAGAGCCCTATCTTGTCGGTGAAGAGATCGAGGTAAACATACCCGCCGACATGAACCTAACGCCCTTTGCAATCGCCTCGTATTATGACCACGCCGCGACCGGAAACATCAGGATCGTTAAAACCGATGCCGTAGACGGCAGCAGCCTCGCGGGCGCCATATTTGAGATCCGTGCCTCGGGTGATATCGTGCGCCCCGATGGTAGCATTGCCGCGCTCGACGGTGAGACCGTCGCGACCGTCGCGACGGATGAAACTGGAGAGGCACGCGCGGACGACCTCCCGCTGGGATCTGGCACCGCACGCTACGAGGTTGTCGAGACTCAAGCGCCGACCGGCTTCTTACTCGACCGGACGCACCATATCGTCGACCTTACCTATGCCGACCAGAAAACACCCGTTGTGGAAGCACGGCTTAACGTATCCGACGATTACACCAAGGTTGATATCTCCAAGGTCGATGCAAGCGGAGAGCAGGAAGTGAAAGGTGCACAGCTCACCTTATATGGTCCCGATAAAACCGAAATAGACTCCTGGACCTCATCCGACAAGCCACACCGCATCGAACATCTTGCACCCGGCACCTACTCGTTGCGCGAAACGATGTCTCCGCGGACCTATGACCTTGCCGAGGAGATAACGTTTGAAATAAAGGATACGGGAGAAGTCCAATCCGTCGCGATGAAGGATGCGCCCATCGAGATCAAAGGACAGGTCGACAAGCGTCAGGAACTTGTCCAACCTATCGGGAAGGGTCTGTTGGCTAACGGCGATGGAAAAAACCGCGCCGCGATGCAAACCAATACGGATGGGCTTTTCTCCTATACCATCGATGCTCGAAACGATTCCGCTACTTGGGTTGATGAGTTTACGATTACCGATGATCTTGAGTGCGCCAAAGACGGCACGGCGAGATTCGTCTCAATCGAAACCCCCGTCGCCATCGGCGACCTCAACGGTCTGTGCAACGTGTGGTATCGCACGACGCCGTTGGACTCGACAGACGTCGATGAGCCGGCAAACGCGACGCTTGACGATGGGCACGAAAATCCTTGGCTTGAGTCCGACGAAGTAAAAGAGAGTCTGGGTGAAGATTGCCGCCTCGTCGATTACGACGACTGGCACCTCTGGAAGGCGGATGTCTCGACCACGGAATCCGCCACACTCGAGGCGAAAGAACTCGACCTTGCATCCAATACCGTCGTGACGGGCATTCGCATTGAATACGGTGCGGTAGCCGCCGACTTTACGACTCGAAGCGATACGGATTCTTGGACCCGCGATGATCTCAAAGATGAGCACGACGACCTTGACGATGCCAGAGCAATCCTTGGCACAGACGCTCGGGGCGCAGTCGTGCACATGCAGGCAACGTCGGCTTATACACCCCAAACTGCACTCACCAACAGCGCACGCGTCGATCTTTGCCGCAACGGCGGCGGCGATAAACTTGAGTCACATGACGAGGACAGTGTCATTCAACGCTGTACCCTACCGCAGGACCTACCGGCAACAGGATCAGCCCCCATCGCCGCTTGCATCACCGCGCTCCTGACCTCGGGTGCCGCAGCCCTATGGTTCGCTCGCCTTAGGTCAATCCCAAAGAAGCGCTAGCGCGATGAAAAAGCGGGCGAGCC
>NZ_QSUU01000012.1:21246-91745 GCF_003439125.1 Collinsella sp. OM04-5
CCCGGCTCGCCCGCTTTCAATCATTTAAATCGCCGTATCTACTCTGCAGACGAAGATCCACCATCAACGATTGCTTGCTCGGACTCATGAATCCCATCGGCACCCGTGCTCTGTTCTTGCTCCACCTCTTCGCTGATTGCGGAGGCGGGGGTCGAGCCCTTCGCGCCCACGATATAGGCGGCTCCAAACCCCAACGCAATGGCAATCAAGGTCAAAATCACGTAGACAGGCCAATGGCGCTTAATATACGAAAACACGTTGACTCCTTAGAGCTCCGTCTACGAACGGCGGATAACCTCGGTCACGACCTCGGATACCGTGGCAATGTTCGTCGGGTTGACATTGTGGGGCAGGTCGTCCTCGGTACGAGCACAAGCCAGGCGCGTGCCGTCCACGCCGGCGATGGTGAGGGCTCGGCGGCTCGCCTCGAGCGCGGCGTAGGCATCGGTCTTGGCATAGGGCATCTCGAGCGCGCCACAATCGACATGGAACGACTTGCACACCTTGCTGACCAGGTTCATGATGCGGCGATCGCCCTTGAGCAGCTGCCGTTCGCCCTCAACCGTCACCACCGAAAGCCTACCGGCGCCGACGGATTCAAGATTGATGAAGAATACGCCGCGGAGCTTATCGCGATGCGAAGCCAAGAAGGCCTTCATGCCGGCGCCATCACAATCCGAGGCGCCCGTTGCCACAAACCAGATATCGTGACCGAGCAGCTCATCGTCACCCATAGAGGCGACAGCCGAAAGCATATCTTCGGAAGAAGCGCCGTCGGAAGACGTAGCGCCGCCCTTCCAGCCATCGTTATCGTCCTCGAAATTATCCCACGAACCGATGCCGCGACCGGACTTCTTGGCATCGTAATCGTCTTCGACGCCCAGCCAATCACTCATGCTGTCCTGTTCGTTTTTCTTTTTACGACCGAACAGGCCGCCCAGGCCGCGCTTGCGAGACTTGGGTGCCGCCGGGGCGGGAGCCGAAATGGTCTCGATCGGCTGAGCGCCCGACGCAACGGGCATAGGAGGCGCAACGGGTGCCGATGTGGGTTCGGGACCCTGAGCGGTAGCAAAGGGGTCGTTGACCTGTGCGGAGGGGTCGGGAAGGTCGAACAGCGACGTGCGAGACGCAACGTTTGCCTGCTTCATCGACGGCAGCGACGGATCGGGGACCGAAGCCAGCGGAGACGAGGAGGGTGCAGGCGACGGTGCCGACGTCGGATCGGGAACATTCATCTGCGGACGCGGTGATGCCTGGGAGGAAATCTGGGCCATAAGGGAATCGACCGTTTCGTCCTGGGTGGAAGCAACATCGGCAACCGTGGCACCGGAACCACTCGGGGTCGGCATGGTGAAAATCTGCGTGGAGTAAGGCCTCGACTCATCTGTCTCGGGAACCTCGGAAACCGCAGGCACTTCCTCCTGCTCGACCTCGGTCGAATCATCTTGCTCGGCTGTTGCGTATTGCTCTTCGTCAGAGTTGGCCTCGACGGGCTCGTCCTCGGCGGCATCTTGGATTGCGGCAGCATCAATAGGCTCGTCATCGTCTGCCGCATCGCCCCGCTCATCGGAAACAGGAAGGGACTCGGCAATCGCGGTGCCTTGCTTTTCAAACGTTATCGTGGAATCGAACTGCGCGGCATCAAACGACATGGTGCTATCGACGTGCTGCTGAGCCTCGAAAGACGTCGTCGCCTCAACAACATCCGCGGACGCCGGTTGCTGGGACTCAAAGGACGTCGTAGCTTCGGCAGCGTCGACAGGCACGGACTGCATAGCCTCGTTCTGCTCGAACTCTTGCGCCGCGCGCTCACGTGCCGCCTCGGCTGCCTGCTGCTGAGCGATAGCCTCCTGCTCGGCAGCCTCGCGTGCGGCAGCGCGCTTCTCCTCGAAATCGTCGACAAATTTCCTGCCCTTTGCAAGCGCACCCTTAAAGAAGTTGGAAGCGCCGGCGCCAATCGAAGAGAACGCGGATGCAATATCGGCATGGGGCGTTGCCGCGGGAATCTCGGCCGAGAAATCAGTATCGCTCTCGTAAGACGCACGCCTCGGCTGTTCAACGTAATCGTCGTCAGACTCGTCCGCAACGTCTTGCGCCGGCGCGGCGGGAGCCAAAATGTCCAGTCCTGCCGCGGGATCGATCGCGGACACTGCCTCGGGCTCGGCAACGGCAGCGGTAACCGCGGCAGACTCATCATCCACGGTGGCAACGGGCGCAGGCGCCGTCACGACGGGAGCAGGCTCGGCCTCAAACGTCGGCTCCTCGCCCTCCTCGTAATCGAGCGTGCAGGACTCGGGAAGCATTCCGAGCGCACGGATGGCATCCGAACCAAAGCGGATGTTGCCGGCGGCATTGCGATAGAGCTTGGGCTCGGGCTCGGCCGCGACAGGCTCCTCCGCCGGCTCGGCAGCGGGAACCTCGTCATTGAACTCTTCGGCCTGGACAGCCTGATTCTGATCCTCGGGCACAATGGCGCCAATCAGCGTCTCGTCGGCAGACGCACCCTCAAAGCCCGCGATCTGCTCGTCGAAAGCCTCACCCTGTTCGGGCTCGGCCGGAGCGTCGGGAGCAATCGGCTGACCGAACTCGTCCTCGGCGTAGGTAGGCTCTTCATACTCGATGGTGTTGCCGTAGTCGTTTTGCTGCTGGGCCGCGGCATACTCCGCCGCTGCGCGCGCCATTTCCTCGGCACGACGCTTCTGCTCCCCAAAATAGGTATCGAACGGAACATCGTCGGGAAACTCGTTTTCGCCCTGGAAGGGAGCAACGTTGTCCATAACGCCGAGCATAGCGGCGACAGAAGACTTGTTGCACACTGCGCCGGACGTATAGGGAAGAATGTGGCGGTTAGAGATGATGTTTGCCGCGTTGACAAGTGCAGCGAGGGAAGCGAGGATCGCGACAATCCACAGCAGAACCTTGAGCGCGCCGGGGAGCGGCAGGATGCGCAGGATGGCAACGGCAGCAGGGGCAACCGTGGCAACGGGCAACAGCTTGGCGATGAGTGCACGATACGAAGCATAGGGCTCGCGGGCGAGCAGCTCAGCACGGGGAGAGTCGTAGTGTGCGACAACGACCACCGGGCGGTTGCGCGGAGATGCGAGCGGGCCCGAGGCCTTGTGGTAGGCGGTGACATTTTGGCTCACGCCCGTCTTGCCCAGGCGCGAAACCACGGGGTGGCCCGTGCGCTCGAGCACGTAGAGCACGGCACCGACAATGGCCAGCAAGGTGCCGACCAAGCCGATACCGCCGCCGATGCCCATCAGCAGGGCGCCGGCAAACGCAAGGATGCCGGTAACGGCAAATGCCAATCTACTGGGCGCCGGGGCATTGAACTCCTGAACCTCGGGATCAAAGCCGTGGTTGCGGAAGATCTGAGCGATATCCTCGGCAGCCAAGCGCTCTTCTTCGCTGCATGCCGGCGTAATGCCGGTGTTCTGCAGCAGGTGGTTAATATAGTTCTGGGTGTTCGCCATGTGCGCTCCACATCCATAATCCGACAAATAGGCCCAATGCTTGCACATTAGAACCGTATATAGTCGAAAGTATACCCCGAGCGAGCGCAAACGACCGAATTCGGGCCATCTTAACGCCCCGAGCGGACAAGGATATAGCCTAATCTCCATATCGGACTAAAATCATGGCAGCAAACCACCTTCTCATGCGAGGACTCTATGACGGCAAGCGACGCGACCGCGACAATTAAAAAGGGAAATTCGGAGCCCAGTTTCGATAAAACGGCTCAGCGCATCCTCAATCTTTTCTTTGTGCTCAACAGCTCCCCCGAACCGCTGACGACCGAGCAGATCGTCTTGGATTCTGACCTGGGATATGGCTCGGGCAATATCGACTCGGATAAGCGCAAGTTTCGGCGCGATCGTGACAAACTGCTCGAACGCGGCATCTTAATCAAGGAGGTTCGCCCCGCCGGCGCGCAGGAGACCGAGGAAAGCTCATGGACAATCGACCGCGAGCACACGTTTGCGGCAGGCGGCCTCATCACCGCAGACGACGCCGATATCCTGCTCAACGCTATCGACCAGACAATAGCGGCCGGCTCATCCACTTTTGCCGCGCCGCTTGCCGATATTCGTTCCAAGATTGCCTACCTCACCGGCAGGACGACGGCGGACGAAGCACCGATCCGCCGCTCTCCCACCGTCGATGCGGTATGGAGCGCCTTTGCCGAGCGATGCGCGCTGCGATTTTTATATCAGAACGGACGCGGTGAGCAGAAAGAGCGTACCGTCTGCGTCTACGGCATGTTCGAGCGCGAGGGCGTTGCGTACTTCTGCGGCCTCGACAATGCCACCGACGACATCAGGACATTCCGCTGCGACCGTATCGTTCGCGCTTGGCGTCCTTCGAAGGCCTACGCCATCCCTGCAGACTTCAATCTCAACGACTACCTGTTCTTTGAATTCGATTTTGCCGACCGCCCGCCCGTTGCGGCTACGTTCTCGTTCGCCCCGCAGACGCAGATCGATATGATCAACGGCCTCACGCGCGGGCGAGGTGAGCTCGCACACACCGATTCGGGATGGACTTGGACCGTTGCCGTGCGCGATCTTGAAGCCGCCGCCTCATTTTGCATGGCCCACGCCATGGACGGCATGAGGCCCATGGCCCCCAAATCGCTCAAGCAGGCGTGGAACCACCTCATTGAAAGGACGGTGCACGAGCATGCCCGTGCGTAAACTCACCAGCGAGCAGAGGCTCTCGCGCGCCATCGACATCATGGAGGCCCTCTACGCCGCCGGCGAGAGCGGCATGACACGAACCGAGATTTGCAGTCGCTTTGACATCACGGGGGCGTCGCTCGACGAGATTCTCGAGATCGTCTCGACGCTCGCGGACCGAGAATCGGGCGCGCGCATCATCTGCGAATGCCACGGCGAGCGTGTGGTCCTCACCGGTGACGCCGGTCGTGTGCTACCGCTGCGCCTGAGTGCCGCCGAGGGCGCCGTGCTCAACCACGAGCTTGAATCGTTGGGGATCGAGCCGCAGACGGCGGCTCGGATTCGATTTGCTCTTCTACCCGAAGAGCTCGGCTATAACCAGCGCGTCTTTGACACCGTCAACCACGGGTCGCACTGGCAGCAGCTGAGCTGCGCCATTCAGGACGGCGTTCGCTGCCGTATCTCGTATCGCTCGATGGACGATGCACGGCCACGCGAGCGTCTGGTCGACCCCTTGCGCATTACGGCAAACGGCGACCAAACATACCTGATTGCCTGGGACATCGCAGTCGATGAGCAGCGCACCTATCGCATGGATAAAATCGAGGGACTCGCCTTAACGGAAGACTCCGTCGTGCCTCACGCACCGGACGTTGCATCCCTCCACGATTCCCTTGCCCGGACGCAGCGCAGCGCAAAGCTCTTGATGCCATTCGATATGGCGGAGCATCTGGACTGGGCCGGCATCACCCTAATCAAGCGCAGCGGGACAGACATGGCAACGGTAACCGTACATTACGGCTCCGAGCGTTGGCTGCTGAGCCAGATAATCGCAGCGGGCGGAGCCATCCGCATCTTGGATGACCCCGCCCTGTCAAAGCGTCTGTGCGATATGGCAAAAACCCTCGTCTGTCCGCTTTAGCGCCGCCGCTCGTGGCGTGCACGCCACAGCTGTAGATAGTGCCCGATCTGCGCCGATTCGATGCGCTGGTAGGAGCTCGTGGGCAGCGACGTTAAGAACTTCTTGCCATAGCCCTTCGTCACCAGGCGAGGATCCGCCAAGATCAGCACGCCGCTATCGGTCGACGAGCGAATCAAACGCCCCGCGGCCTGCTTAACCTCGAGCACCGCCTCGGGCAGCGAATAGCGCGCCCATGCGCGGTCTTCGCGCAGGTTGCGCTCGCACGAGAGCGGGTCCGTGGGGCTCGAGAACGGCAACTTGGGAATGATGACGCAGCGCAGCGTCTCGCCGCTGGCATCAAACCCCTCCCAGAAGGCCTTGAGCGCAAAAAGCGACGAGGTCGGTTCGTTGATAAACCGGTCGCGCAGGCGACGAGGAGATGAGTTGCGCTGCTGGCAGTTGAGCTCCAGACCCGCACGGGCCATCTTGGGCTCAACGCGGGCGTATAGGTCCTCCATGTCGCGCCGATTGGTGAACAACGTGAGCACCGATCCGCCCATGGCAAGATGGGCGTCGACCAGTACGCGCTCGAGCGCCGTAAGATAGCTCTCACGATCGCGCGGATCGGGGATATCGCCCGCAACGACTACAGCCATGTTCGAATCGAAGTCGTAGCTCGAATCCAAGTGCAGCGATGACGACGTTGAAGCACCGATGCGATCAAGGCCGACCGCATGGTTAAAGTGCTCAAAGCTTTTGGACACCGTCATGGTCGCCGAGGCAAAGATAGCCGTGTGAACCTCGGGCAGCCACTCGGTTGCCAAGGCCTCGCCAATGTCGATGCGCTCTGCGGTCATCGACTCTCCGCCGGCACGCAGCCTGCGATTGACCTGCAGCGAATACACGTAGTGCTCATCGGTGCCATCAATGATGAGTTTGAGGTTCTCGGCCAGCTCGTGCAGGCGGCGCGAGATATCACCCAGGTCGACAACAACCTCGGGCTTGTCGGCGGCGACGGCTTGCACCAGCGCGTCGACGCTCTTGTCAGCTTGTTCCAATGCGTCGATGCCAGTGTAGGCCGACTGTAAGAAATCATGCCAGTCGTCTGATTCGCGCAGCTCGGGGCCAATCCATAGATTGGCATTGTCATAACCCCCACGCGCACGGCGGCCGAGCTCGCGAACGCCATCGAACACGTCGGCGATTGCCATGCTCGCGCGGGCAACCGTCGACGTCGCCTTGGCAGTAAGGCCCAGATAGAGCGTAGAGCCCTCGGAGGTTGCCAAATCACGGGAAACCTGGCTTAGCGCGCCGGTGCTCGAGCCACCCAGGCGCTCGAACAGGACGCGTGATTCGTCCGCCGACACCACGCGCGCCCACTGACGGCGCGCCTCGCGCTCGATGGAATGGGCCTCGTCGATTACCCAATGACGAATCGGCGGCAAAATCCTGCCCTCGGCCGCGACGTTGCGGAACAGCAGGGAATGGTTGGTGACCACCACATCGGCATGCGCCGCACGACGGCGAGCGCCATGGACCAAACATTTATCAGGGAAAAACGGGCAGAGGCGACGAGCACACTCGCGCGAGGCCGTCGTAAAGTCGGGACGGTTGACGCTGCGCCACCGAATGCCGAGCGAGTCGAGGTCGCCATCGGCTGATTGGCAGACGTACGCCATAATGACCGCGACCGCCGTGAGCGTGTCCGCCGGATCGCGCTTGGTGGTAATCTCGACCTGGCCGCGGCTCATGCGCTCAAGCTTGCGCAGGCACGGATAGTGGTCATACCCCTTGAGAGCGCAAAATGACAGACCACCGTCCAGTTGCTCCGCAAGTTTTGGCAGCTCATGGTACATAAGCTGGTCGGCAAGATTGTTCGATTTGGTCGCAATACCAACCGTGATGTTGTTACGGCGTGCTGCCTCGGCAAAAGGCACCAGATAGGCCATCGATTTGCCGACGCCGGTGCCTGCCTCAATTACTCGATGAGTGCCCGTGACCAGCGCATCGCGGACCTCGAGCGCCATCGCGATCTGCTCATCACGCGGCTCGTAGGTGGGATACATGCGATTGACCAGGCCACCTGGCGCATAGTCTGCCTCGATCTCCTCACGACTCGGCATCTTGAGAACCGGCAGTTCATCGGCGTCCACCCGATCGTCGGCGCGATCGGCCTTGAGAACGTCAGCACGAGCGGCGCTGAGAGAGAAGATGGAACCAGGGTTCTGCCCTGCCAAGAATGAGAAGATAGGACGATAGGACCAAGGCACGTCCAGATGCATGTCGGCTAGGCGCGCCATGAAGCCCTGGGGCAAGTCGGTGAGCGCCACGAGCAACACGCGCCATACGCCACACAGGGCGTCGACGTCGGCATTGGCACGGTGTGATACCGAGTCGCAGCCAAACAGATCGGCCATAAAAGACAGCTTGTGCGAGGCCAGGCGCGGAAGCGCGATGCGCGACAGCGCCAGCGAATCGATCCAAATATCGCTCACGTTGACGCCGCCTTTGACCGACTCGATAAACGAGCGGTCGAACGTGGCGTTGTGTGCGATCACCGGGCAGCCACCGACAAAATCGGCGAGAGCGGCGACGGCCTCAACCGCCGACGGGGCATCTGCAACATCGGCATTTGTAATGCTCGTGAGCTCGGTAATCTCGGCGGGAATCAGCTGCCTGGGATGCACGAAGGTATCGAAGCGGTCGATGACCTCGCGGCCCGAAAGACGGGCCGCCGAGATCTCGATCAGCTCGTTGTCCTGCACCGAAAGACCCGTGGTCTCGGTATCGAGGATAATCACATCTTCCTCGATAAGGCCGAAGGACTGCGTTTTGGCGCGGTCGGCAAGCGTGGCATAGGAGTCGATGACAAACTGCGGCGTTCCTGACGAAACCGCGTCCTCGATTAGCATGCAATGCCCGCTCGACGAAGGCCCATACGGATCAGGCTGTCACAGACCTGCGGGAACGTCATGTCGTCGGTGTGGCGGATCTCATCCGGATACAGCGACGTATCGGTCATGCCGGGAATGGTATTGGTCTCGAGGATAACGGGGCCGTCCTCGCTCACAATAAAGTCGCTGCGCGAGATACCCAGGCAACCGAGGGCCTTGTGAGCGGCACAGGCAAGTTCCTGAGCGCGGGCGTAATTCTCGGGTGAAATCTGCGCCGGAATGCGATGGATATCCGTAGGGTCGACATACTTCACGTCCAGATCGTAGAACTCGCAGTCCTCGGGCTTACGAATCTCGACAATCGGCAGGGCGCGCACGTCATCTTCGCCGTATACGCCGACGGTGACCTCGGTACCCTCGATGCACTTCTCGACCAGCACTTTGTCGCCGTACTCAAACGCCTTGGCGATTGCCGCGGGCAGCTCGGAGGGCTCATGGACCAGGGAAATGCCATAGCTGGAACCGTTGACGGCCGGCTTCACAAAGCAGCGCTCGCCACAAACCTCGACGATATGATCGATATCGACTTCGTCGCCCACCTCGAGCGCAAGGCCGGGGGCAATGGGAATGCCCGCCTTGGCGTATAGGAGCTTAGAGACCTCCTTGTCGGCACCGCAGGCGCTGGCAAGTACGCCCGAGGCCGTGTAGGGGATACCCAGGGTCTCCATGGCACCCTGCATGGCGCCATCCTCACCGCCGGCGCCGTGCATGGCGATAAATGCCACATCGAATCCGCCGGTCGCCATGGTTACCATAAAGTCATCAGCGGCCGTGTCAAGCAGCTCCACCGAGGTGTAGCCGGCTTCCTTCAGTGCCACCACAACGTTCTTTCCCGAATCGAGCGAGATCTCGCGCTCGGCGGAATGACCGCCCGCCAAGATCGCTACGTGCATGTTCTCTAGGCTTTTACCCGGCATGGGCAGACTCCTCCTCTATAATTTCTGCAGCTGATACCATATTGTAGCGATACCCTCTACGTTTCCCCAAAATCGAAAGGCTTCCATGAATCCCAAGACTAAATCTCAGGACATTCGCGACTTGAGCCAAAACGATATTCGCGAGCTCGTGGCCGAACTTGGCCAGCCCGCCTTCCGCGCGAAGCAGCTCATCGAATGGGTCTTTGAGAAGAACGTTTGTTCGTTTGACGATATGACCAACCTTCCCAAGGCTTTCCGTGAGCAGCTTAAAGAGGCTTTTGCCTTTGATACGCCGACTGAACTCACCAAGCAGGTTTCCAAAGATGGCTCGCGCAAGTATCTGCTCGAGTACCACGATGGCATTTCCGTCGAGACTGTCGGCATGCCCCGTCGTAACAAGCTTTCCGTCTGCGTTTCCACCCAGGCAGGCTGCGGCATGGGCTGCGCCTTTTGCGCCACCGGTCTCAACGGCCTCAAGCGCTCTCTGACCGCTCAAGAGATCGTCGACCAGGTGCTTCATGTATCCAACGACTTTGGCGAGCGTGCCACAAGTGTTGTCTTCATGGGCCAGGGCGAGCCGTTTGCCAACTACGACGAGGTTCTCAAGGCACTGCGTATCCTCAACGACCCCGATGGCATCGGTATCGGCGCTCGTCACCTCACCGTCTCTACCAGCGGCGTTATTCCCGGTATTCGCAAATTTGCCGATATCCCCGAGCAGTTCACTCTTGCCGTTTCCCTGCATTCCGCCATCCAGTCGACGCGCAATAAGCTCATGCCCGGTGTTAAGAAGTACACGCTGCTTCGCCTTCACGAAGCGCTTCAGTTCTACACCGAGAAGACTGGCCGCCGCCCGACCTATGAGTATGCCATGATCGAAGGCGTCAACGACACGAATCCCGAGATGCAGGCACTCTGCGACTTCTGCGAGGGAACGCTGTGCCACGTTAACCTGATTCAACTTAACGACATCGAGGGCAGCCCGCTCAAGCCGTCGCCGATTCATAAGGTTGAGGATCTTCAGCGTCGTCTTGAGTCCCGTGGCATCGAGACCACGATTCGTAACTCCCGTGGTAACGATATTGACGCCGCTTGCGGACAGCTGAAACAGCGCTTCAAAGTTCAGAAGAACGCATAGGGGAGTCGCACTCCAAAACGTTTCATGTGAAACATCGAACGGCCCCGGTTGCAGGATATGCAACCGGGGCCGTTTCATTTATTGACCTCAATTTTGAATCAGTTGCTTCCTGTCCCATTTTTTACGGCCAAAATAAGGGGCCCTTGTCTCATGAATCAGACAAGGACCCCTCAAAATTTACTGAGTAATTGTTAGGTACCTAATAGCCCACATTTTCCCATTGGTTGCTAACCCAACCTTGATTAATCTTGGGATTCTTCGTTACCTGAGCAGTTCGCATGGCAACATCTTCTGTCATAACATCCATTTTCTTCTTGGACGTATCGACGATATCTTGCGCACCACGAAGCAAACGACCTCGGAGCTCATCGTCTGTCGCGATTTTATAGCCAGCAAAGGCACCAGCCGCGACAGTCGTCGCCAATGCAATCGCAGTTAAAATCTTATTCCTCATCTTGGTCTCCTTGATCAAACTGAATCATTTCACCAAGAATACGAGAGAGTTCTTCCTCGTCTTTAAACTCAATCTCAATCTTATTCTTTCCACGTGAGCTCTTCACACGTACGTTGGTATTAAATACCTGACGAAGTACACGGGCAGCCTTTTTAAAAGACTGAGGCGTTGCAGGCCTCGACGTTTTAGGCGTCTCTCCGGCAGAAAACAACGGAGCAAGATTTTCTGTCGCTCTTACGGAAAGACCCTCTGCAACAACCTTCTCAGCAAGTCGAATTCGAGCGTCCTCATAGGGAACAGCAAGAATCGCACGTGCATGACCAGCAGTAAGTTTACCCTCAAAAATCATCTGCTGAACAACTTCGGGGAGATCGAGAAGGCGCAGTGAGTTTGTAATTGCAGAGCGTGACTTGCTTACAGCCTTCGACAATGCCTCTTGGGTCATACCACTGGCATCAATGAGCTGGCGATACCCCTTGGCTTCTTCAACGGGATTCAGATCAGAACGCTGAAGGTTTTCGATAAGTGCAAGGGCCAGCATCTCTTCATCATTAACATCTTTAATGATGACAGGCAGTTCCTCAAGACCAGCAAGCTTTGACGCTTGGTAACGACGTTCACCAGCAATGATCTCATAGCCGTTTCCGTGCTTGCGAACCAAAAGCGGCTGCAAAACACCATGCTCTTGGATTGACTCACTCAACTCGCGAAGTTCAGTTTCGTTAAAGTGAATTCGCGGCTGATTAGGGTTGGGAACGATATCCTCAATAGGGAGTTTTGTTTCAGATGCGGCATTTGAAGCAGATGCAGCCGAACCACCGGTCTCATATTCGGCCTCTGAGACCAAAGCATTGAGACCACGTCCTAATCCGCCACGTTTCTTTGCACTAGGCACGCTTGATCACCTCTTTTGCAAGGTTCATATACGCTTTTGCACCCTTATTTTGAGGTGCATAGGTAATTACCGGTTCTCCAAAAGACGGAGCTTCGGAGATTTTAACTGTACGGGGAATCAACGTCTTAAACGCCTTATCACCAAAGTACGATTGAACCTCCTCAACAACCTGATTCGACAGAGAAGTACGCGAGTCATACATGGTCATAAGCACGCCATAGGTGTCTAAGCCCTTGTTCAGACGTGATTTGACCATCTTCATTGACTCAAGCAGCTTCGTAACACCCTCAAGTGCATAATACTCGCACTGGATCGGAATCAAAACACTGTCTGCTGCAGTCAGGGCGTTGATTGTAAGCAAGCCGAGCGAAGGAGGACAGTCAATGAAAATAAAATCGAACTCGTCCTGAATTGGCTCAAGCAAATCTTTGAGGCGGGTTTCACGAGCAATTGCGCTTACGAGCTCAATTTCCGCGCCTGCAAGCTGAATGGTAGCCGGAATTACGAATACCTTTTTGCAATTTGTATCAAGAACAAGTGATTCTGCCGGCACATCATTCAACAATGCATCATAGATGCAGCGATCAAGGTCTTCTTTTTCAATTCCGAATCCACTGGTGCTGTTTCCCTGCGGATCAAAATCGACAATCAGTGTCTTACGACCCTGCTCACCCAGTGCTGCTGCAAGGTTTACAGCCGTCGTCGACTTACCGACACCGCCTTTTTGATTGATGATTGCAATGATACGCGTGTCTTTTGCGCTCTTAGAACGCTTAACGTCGCGAAATCCCACGGTCCCTCCTGGTGTGTATTAATGCTGTCAAACGGAGGATGTTTCACGCGAAACATTCCGATTCGATATCAACCGCCATGTTTCACGTGAAACACTGCAAGTTGTTAGTATCCATTATGTTTCACGTGAAACATCTAGGCAAGCGGATTCTTCTTTGCCATGCCATTTGCACGAGGCAATGAGACAGATGCTGGATGGCTCTTCTTAAGAACAATGAACTCCCTGTGGCCCAAGCCCTCAGGCAAATCGATTGCGTCATTCAGAAGCAAAGTAAAGCCGCAAATCTTAGCTACTGACATGCCGGAAGCAAGCTCCTCATCCGAAGGATTGCCCTTGGTGATAACAAATAGCCCTCCATCTTTGAGGAACGGAGCCGCATACTCAACAAGAATCGGTAGAGGGGCCAGTGCGCGGGCGGTTACGACAGAGAACTGCTTCTTATGGTTTCGAGCATATTCTTCAAGACGATCATGGACCGCATGAGCATGTTTCAATCCAAGAGCATGGACAAAGGAATCGACAGCATCAACCTTCTTGCCAACAGAGTCAATATAAGTAGCTTTACGATGCGTGGCTATGGTTAACGGAATACCAGGGAAGCCCGCACCTGTACCCATATCGAGCAAAGCTCCCTCAGGAGCCTTATTGATATAGGGGAGTAAAACAAGTGAGTCGAGGATATGAAGTACTGCAGCATCTTCTACGTTGAGAATACGGGTGAGATTGGTTGTCTTATTTGTTTCCAAAACCAAATCCAAATGCTTGATACATTTCCTCAGCTCAACATCAGTTACGCTCGAGGAATACTCTTTGCAATAGGAAGTTAGGCGACTCAACATCTCGTCAGCTTGCTGCTCAGTAAGTACTAACAACGAAAGCTCCTTTCTGACAAAAATCAGTGTATCGAGAACTTTTGACAAAAAAAGGGGACGTGGAAACCACGTCCCCTTAGCATAAGCTCGAGTAGATTATCGAGCAACAATCACCACATGGCGATCGGGGTCAGAACCCTCAGAATGAGTATCGACGGCATCATTGCCACGAAGTGCAATGTGAACCAGTCGGCGCTCGTAGGCATTCATGGGCGGAAGCGAAACACTCTTATGAGTGCGGATGGCACGCTCGGCAGCAGACTGAGCCATGGAGGCAACCTTGTCCTGTCGGCGGCTCTTGTATCCCTCGACGTCCACTACAACCGGATACCTAAAGCCAAGCTTGCGGCTCACCAGCAAAGAGAACATAACCTGAAGGGCATCAAGGGTACGACCATGACGGCCAATGAGAACAGCAAGATCAGGAGCGGTAACATCCAAAATCAGCTCGCCCTCGTCACCCTCGTACTCATCAATAGGAGAGTTGGCGGCATCGAAGTGCGAAAGGATGGAACGCAGAATGGAAATCGCAACATCGGCGATGGTGTCGAGCTCCTCATCGGTCAGCTCTTCACCGGCCTTGTAGCGCTGTGCAATCTCGGGATAATCGCCCACAATCTGCGGGGCAACCTCCTCAAGCATATCCTCGATGATCTCTTCAGACATAACGTACTCCAAAAGTTAGGTACCTAAATAAGATTGATATCCCGACTACTTCTTCTTGTGCGGGCGCGGCTTCTTCTCGCGACGGGTAACCTCGACCTGCAGCGGAGCGTTCTTGAGGCGCTCCTCCTCATCGGCCTTAGCCTTGTCGATAACCTTCTGTGTCACGAAGATCTGCTGGATAACCTGCCAGGCAGAAGACACATCGTAGTACAGCAGAACACCAACGGGAAGGCTCCAGCCCATCCAAAGCATCATGACCGTCATGACAACGGCCATCATACGCATGCTCTGGGCCTGCTGGCCGGTCTGGTTGCGCGACATATAGAGCTGCGGAATCAGGGTCAGGACGGCAAACAGGATCAGGCAGACCAGCGCAGGCAGTGCAACCATAAAGCCATCGGCAAAGGAAGCGCTCGGCGTGGTGGTCAGGTCGGGCAGGATGTTGAAGAACGAGAACGTGCCCTCGTTAAAGTACTGCGGCAGGTTACGAAGCAGCGTAAACAGGGCAAACAGGATAGGCATCTGAATCAGAAGCGGCAGACAACCAGCCATGGGGTTGAACTTGTTCTCGCTGTAGAACTTCTGCATCTCCTCGGCCTGACGCTGGGGATCGTCGGCATAGCGCTCCTGGATCTCGAGCATCTTGGGCTGCAGCACCTGCATGCGAGCCGTCGACTTGGTCGACTTGAGCATAAGCGGCGTCAGCAGCAGACGGATGATGACCACCAGGATGATGATGGACAGGCCCCAGTCGACCGCAAAGGTCTGGATGAGCTTGAGCAGCTCGAAAAGGATGTTAACGATCCAATCCCACATGTAAGTTTTCCTCCGATAGCGAGTGCCCGCTAGGGCACAGGGTCATAACCGCCGACGTGCAGGGGATTGCAGCGAGCGATGCGCCTCACGGCAAGCCAGCAGCCTCTCAAAACACCGTACTTCTCAATCGCCTGGATGGCGTATTGCGAGCACGTTGGGTAATAAATGCAGGCGTCAGGCAATAAGGGCGAAATAACCTGTTGATATATGCGAATAGGAGCGATGGCAACACGTCGCAAAACGTGGTTGCTCATCACTCCTCCCCGGCAACGCCGGCGCGTTTCATAAGCGAACGCAATGCATTGTCCATCTCCTGCGGCGAGGAAACCCTCGTCTTGGGAGTTGCGAACAAGATGATGTCATAACCCGCAACGGGAAATCCACAGCTGCGGGCGGCCTCGCGCATCACACGCTTAGAACGGTTGCGCACGACAGCACAACCGAGCCGTTTAGCACCAACGAAGGCGACCCTTCCGGAGTCGCCTTCGCCAACCGATTCACATATGGTCATTCGAATCAGAGGGTGATTGAAACGACGCCCCTGACTGAACACATGCTCGAAATCTTGCCGAGACTTAATAGTCTTCATGCGAGATGTGTGTATCGCTGCTAGACAGTGAGACGCTTGCGGCCCTTGGCGCGACGACGGGCGAGCACGGCACGACCACCCTTGGAGGCCATACGGGCACGGAAGCCATGGGTCTTGGCACGCTTACGCTTATTAGGCTGATACGTACGCTTCATCTTAAGTTCCTCCTGCTGCATTTCGAGTGTCCGCGGGGGCGCGGACGCAGATATAGACACGTGAGCTTGAAGATTGTAGGGAAATCAATGTTCAAATGTCAAGAAATCAAAGGTAAAAGGTTGCGCAGTTCACACGGTTCCCCCATAAGCCGAGCTCGATTTAGCGGTGCATGGCAACTTTTCACGATATTTCATCGAGTTTTCAACAGGTCATGTTGGCAATGTTGAGAACTTTTCGTCCGTTTTCCAAAGTTTTCAACAGGTTTTGAAAAGTTGTCGAAAGATGAGAAACATTGCACGGTGAGCTACTATTTGTTCGAAACCTTTTGAAAGATTGCGAGCGGCATGTCTGACGACTTTTACACCATGGTCGATTCCGGAGACCCGGCACCCGACAACGAGCACATCACCGGCGTGCGCGAAGAGCGTAAGGAAGGCGAGCAGACGACCACGCAGGCGCCAAAAGCCATGTACGCCGCGCGCATCGCCGTCTATGACGACATGCTGTCGACACCGCGTGTGATCGTCATTGATCCGCAAGATGTCCGCACGTATTTGGAAGAGACGACCAACACCGTCTACCAGTGTATGAAAGAGCAAGGTGGCCACATCTCGCTCATGGTCATCCGCGAGATTGTCGAAAACTTTATCCACGCACACTTTGCCGAGCCCATCATCTCGATTCTGGACGGCGGAGACACCATCCGCTTTGCTGATCAAGGACCCGGCATCGACGACAAGGAGCGCGCTTTCGACTTTGGCGTTACCAGCGCAAACAGCAAGATGAAGCGCTATATCCGTGGAACCGGAGCAGGGTTTCCCATGGTGCAGGAGTATTTGGAAAACGCCGGCGGGGCCGTGTCCATCGAGGACAACATGGGCAACGGCACCGTGGTTACGGTAAGCCTGGACCCTAAACGCGTGCAGGAAATCGAACGCGCCGGCGGGCGCGGTGCTGCCGTGCGGCCCGAGACGGAGCAGCCCGCATATCCCCTGCCGGGAGCTTTTGCGCAGCAGCCCATGGCAACGCAACAGATGCAGCCCCGCGTGGGACAGATGCAGCAGCCCGGAATGCTTCCTACACAAGAGCCCCAGGCGGCGTCGATGTCGATGCCGCCAAACGTGCCAGAGGCCATGCCGCTGGCGGATCAGGATACAGCAGCAATGCAGCAGGCGACGGGGGCACCGGGTGGCCAGCAAATGGGCTATCAGCCGTACCAACAGGGATATCCATATCAGCAGATGCCGCCACTGGGGTATGGCCAGCAGTTCCCGCAGCAGTACCAGCAGGGATATCAGCAGCCGTACCAGCAGATGACGCAGCAGCAGTACAACCCCTGGGCCCAGCAGATGCCTCCGCAGCCTTACCACCAGTGGCCTCAAAGTTTTCAACAGCAAATGCCGCCGATGCAGAGTTCTCAACAACCAGCAGCTCAAATGATGTATCCTAATGCAGCAAATCAGTATGCGCAGCCACAACCGGACGTGTTCGTAAGCGATCGCGGCAACGCCGCGCTGGGCTATCTGGCGCAAAATCAAGCGTGCGGTGCCACCGATCTGGCGAGGGCGTTTGGAAACTCGGCCCCCACTTGGTCACGCACGCTCAATGACTTGGCGCAGGCCGGCTTGGTCATCAAGCATGGCCAGAAATACCATCTGACCGAACTCGGCGCCGCTCGCGTGCGAGCTCAGAGCTAAAGAACGGGAGAGACAGTGGACGAGGAAGCAAGCATCATCCTGGGGGATGCCATCGCCTTTTGCCAGCGCGACGGCCGAGATGCACGCCTCATCAACATGCTGGGGCAATCGCGCGCCATAAGCCTGACCGAAGATACGCTCACGATCGAGGCCCCCTCGCGCTTTGCCATCGCGCAGCTCAAAAAGCATCAGCCGACCATTGAGGCCTATCTGGAAGAAATCGCCTTTGCACCGATCGCGCTCGACATCGTGGCACCGCAAGGCGCCGCGACGGAATCCGCTGCCGCGACGGCGCCTGCCACGGCTCCCGCAGCTTCCCCGGCGGTGCCGGCCTCCGCAGGCGACGTGCCGACAATCGAGCACCAGCACAGCGATGTTTCCCGTGAAACCATGGCACCGTTGCCGACCGCGGCGGCGACGTCAACGAACGCACCCGTCACGCACATGCCCATCGCTCACGACGCAACGACGGGCGCGGATTCGGGCATTGCAATCAAGAACACGCTCTCGGCCGATGATTTTCGCCGCATGATGAACCAGATGAAGGGCGGAGCGCCAACTAAATCCACGCAAGCTGCGACCCCCGCTTCACCCATGCCAGCACCGACCGCGCCGGCCGAACAGAATACGGATGGAGCCCCGCTCGCCGCGAACTCAAAATTTACCTTTGAGAACTTTGTCTACGGCCCCGAGAACAGCCATGCCTATCGCTCGGCACTCAAGTTTGCCGCCCTCGCGGACGAGCGGGGCACGTGCACATCACTGTTCATCTACGGCAAATCGGGCCTGGGCAAGACGCACCTGCTGCTTGCCATCAAAAACGAGCTCGCCGAAAAGTTGCCCGAGATCAAGGTCAAGTATGCCAACTCCCAGGCATATCTGGACGACCTGATGACCGAGTTCGACCGCCAAAAGAAGAGCAACGCCCCCATCATGCAGGCGTACCACGGCGTGGACGTGCTCATCATCGACGACATCCAAAACATCATCGGCAAGCGCGCGAGCGTGGACTACTTTTTCCAGCTCATGGACGAGTTCATCCGCAACAACAAGAAGGTCGTCATCGCGGCAGACCGCGCCCCCAAGGACCTGAGCATGGACGAGCGTCTAACCAGCCGCTTCAACGCCGGCATGCTCTGCCTGGTCGCAGAGCCCAGCTACGAAATGAAATACAAGATCTTGCAGCGCTATTACGAGAACACCATCGTCGCCGCTCCCGAGGCAGGCGACGACTCGCTGCTGGCGGCCTATGGGGGCGACGGCGGGCACCTAACCGACGAGCACTTTAAACACATGGCCGAGGTCTCGGGCACCAACATCCGCGAACTCGAGAGCTTTTGCGAGCGCTGCGCCGGCGAGGCGGGCGACCGCGAGCGCGAGGGCGGGGAGCTCACCTTTGACGATATCGACGCCATCGCCAGCCAGTACTTTGACACATCGGCCAAAAAGATCAACGTCCAGACGGTTCAGTCCGTCATCGAAGAGCAGTACGGCGTGACGCACGAGGAGCTCATCGGCCCGCGTCGCAACGCCAATATCGCCAAAGCACGCCATATCGCTATCTACCTGGCCATCGAGATGTGCGAGATGACGACCACGGCGGTGGGCGCCGAATTTGGCAACCGCAACCACTCGACCGTCAGCACGAGTTACAAAAAGGTCCAGAAGATGATCCAGGAAGACCGCACCGTCACCGAAGACCTCAAGTCGCTGCGCGATAAAATTACACTGCGCTCGTAGGGAAATAGAGACACCTGTTGAAAACTTGTCGAAACCACGGGCATAAGGTGTCTAAAACCCAACCCGCGGTGATGAAAAGTTTTGCGCAGGTTTTGAACGTGGAAAACCACCCCTGTTGCACACAGGTTGCTGTCGATTCTCTTTCTTGGTCTGACCTGCGTCTTTGGGAGTAATCAACAGTTTCGTCAGTGCTATTACTATTATTAAGATATTTATATCTATAGAAAGGTATTAAAAGATGAAGTTCACCGTCAGCCAGAGCTCGCTTACACAAGCCATCGGCGTCGTTATGAAGGGTGTCGCTTCGGCATCCACCCTTCCCATCCTGTCGGGCGTGCTCGTTAAGGCCCAAGACGGCATCTTGGAATTCCAGACCTCTAACTACACTATCTCGATCCGTCATCGCATCGCGGCGCATGTCGAAGAAGAGGGCGAGATGGTTATCCCCTGTAAGGTGCTCTCCAATATCACCAAGACCCTCCCCGATGCCCCGGTCACCTTTGAGCTGTCCGAGCGCCAGGTGCTGATTGGTTGCGAGAAGAGCTCTTTTAGGCTGAACACGCTCGATGCCAATGACTTCCCCGAGTTTCCGGCCTATGCCATCGAGAGTGCCGTGGAGCTGCCGACCGATGTCTTGTCCGAAATGGTCGGCCGCGTGTGGCGCGTCACCTCGACCGACAAGGCTCGCCCCATCCTGGGCGGCGTGCACATGAAGGTCGAGAACAACACCGTACGCCTGGTGGCGACCGATTCCTTCCGCTTGGCCGTGTGCGATACGCAGGTCGAGACCTCGACCCTCGAGGGCTCCTTTGAGCTCAACGTTCCGGCTGACGCCTTTAACGACGCGCTGAACATCATGGCCAGCCAAGCGACCATCATGATCGGCGCTACCGACACCCAGGTCGTCTTCGAGGCCGGCAACACCACCTACGTGTCGCGTCGCATCGAGGGCGTGTACCCCAACTACAAGCAGCTCATCCCCGATTCGTGCGTGACGAGCGTCAAGATCGACGTCGCCGCCTTTAACGCCGCCCTCAAGCGCGTGGCCGTCATCGCGAGCGCCAACCCCGCCGTCAAGTTCGAGATCGATGTCGAGAACGGGCAGATGGGCCTGTCCTCCATTTCCAATGACCAGGACCTTGCGCAGGAGACGATCGATGTCGAGGCCGAGGGCGAGTCGGGTACCATCGCCTTCAACTACCACTACATCTTCGGCTGCCTCAATGCCCTGTCCAAGGAGAAGGAGATCACGCTGGAGCTCAAGAGCTACTCGCAGGCGGGCATCTTTAAGTCCTACGACAAGATCAACTACCTGTACCTGGTCATGCCGGTCCGCATCTAGCGCTGCGCCATGACCATGTTCGCCCGCGATCTTTCCGTCGCGCACTACCGCAGCTTCGATAGCTATCACCTTGCCCTGGACGAGGGCGTGACGATACTTGCGGGACCCAACGCGGCGGGAAAGACCAATCTCATAGAGGCGCTGCAGCTGCTGACGAGCGGCGCCTCGTTTAGGCATCCGACCGCAGCCGAGCTCGTCCATGACGGCGTGGGCTCGTGCAAGATCGAGCTGAGGCTCGAGGGCGACGGCCGCGTGCTTGATATGGGATTGAGCGCGGAGGACGGTAAGCGCTCGTTTAGCCGCAACGGCAAGAGATGCTCTGCCGCCGGTGTGCGCGGGGTTCTTCCGAGCGTGCTGTTTTGCCCCGACCATCTGGACATGGTTAAGCGTGGCGCCAGTGTGCGCCGCGCCGCCCTCGATGACTTTGGCATGCAACTGAGCGCACGCTATGCCGATCTTGCGAGCACCTATGGGCGCTGCGTGACCCAGCGTAACGCCTTGCTCAAGGAGACCTGGTGCTGCCGCGAGATGCTCGGCGCGTGGAACGATTCGATTGCCCGCGCGGGCTCGGCCCTGCTCGTGCACCGGTTGGCTCTGCTCGACCGGCTGGCGGGCCATGTGCACACTGCCTACGGGCAAGTAGCGTCAGGTGAGGCCGCCAACGTGACCTATGCGTCCACGCTGGGGGCTTTGCCCCAGGTCGAGGATCGCGAAGAGCTGAAGGGTTGGGCGTACGAGCGCATGCTGGCCGCCCTTGACGAGCATGCCGACGAGGAAATTCGCCGCGGCGTGACGTTGGTGGGACCGCATCGCGACGAGATTGAGTTTACCGTGGCGGGTCGCTCCGCCCGTTCATTTGCCAGCCAAGGACAGCAGCGCACGCTGGTGCTGTCCTGGAAGGTGGCCGAGGTTGCCGTGGCTCGCGATGTCCTGGGCACCGCCCCACTGCTGCTTTTGGACGACGTGATGAGCGAGCTCGACGGCGAGCGTCGCGGCGCTTTCCTGCGGCTGATTGGCGATGATATCCAGACGGTCATAACTACGACCAACCTGGGGTACTTTACCGATGACCTGCTTGATCGAGCCAAGGTGGTGAGCATGGGTGAGACGTGCTAATTACGAGCGCGAGAGCGAGACAGTCGCCTTCAGCGGGTTTTTGAACGCAGAGCGCCAGCGCATCCTGGCGGCTGCAACGCCTAAGCGCCGTGCGCAGATGGAGGCCGCCGAGGAGTCGCGCACGGTCTATCGCGCCTGGAACGCGGTGTGCTCGGGCACGCGCGAGGGGCGGCATGTGACGGGACTGCGCTACCTGCCCGAGTCCAATGAGCTGCTGGTGTATCTCGACTCGCCCTCGTGGACGCAGGAAATGACGCTGTTGCGCGAGATCATCCGCGCGCGCATGGAGCGCGCCGGTGCGCATGTGGACGGCCTGGTGTTCAAAACCACCGCGCCCGGTCACACGCCGCCCGCCGCCAAGGAGCGCCTGCGCCCGGCGACGACCGAGCGCCCGCCGGCCCCGCACGCCGACCTAAGTGAGGCCGAGTGCACCGAGATCGAGCGCCAGGTGGCGCCCATCGAAGACCAAAAACTGCGCGAGGCCCTCGAGAATGCCATGAGAGCCAGTGCCGAGTGGGCCAAGGGCGTGCAAAGCAAAAAAGAGCCTTAAATCGCATCTGGTGGCCTTGTAGAGCCAAATACCCTCGGTCCCGAGGGTATTTTTTTACGATAAACTAGTAAGGCTGTACACATTTTCTTGACTGAAGGAGGACGTGTGGCAAACGAAAACGATTACGATGGCGGCGAGATTAAGATTCTCGAAGGTCTCGAGGCCGTTCGTAAGCGCCCGGGCATGTATATCGGCTCGACGAGCGCCAGCGGTCTGCATCACCTGGTGTGGGAGATCGTTGACAACTCCGTCGACGAGGCCATGGCCGGTTTCTGCACCGAGATCCAGGTGACGGTCCACGCCGACAACTCCATCACGGTCGTCGACAACGGGCGCGGCATCCCCGTCGACGAGCACCCTGTTAAAAAGATCCCGACGCTCGAGGTCGTTATGACGATCTTGCACGCCGGCGGTAAGTTCGATAACTCGGCCTATAAGGTCTCGGGCGGCCTGCACGGCGTAGGCATCTCCGTCGTCAACGCACTGTCCAAGCGCGTGGTCGTTCAGGTTCGTCGCGATGGCAACACCTACGAGATGGAGTTCTCGCGCGGCAAGACCGTCAAGAAGATGGAGGTCGTGGGCACCTCGGATTCGACGGGTACCACCGTCACCTTCTGGCCCGACGACGAGATCTTCGAGACCTGCATCTACGATTTCGATACGCTGCACAACCGTCTGCAGGAGACGGCGTTCCTCAATAAGAACCTCAAAATCGTGCTGACCGACGAGCGCGAGGAGACTCCCCACGTGGAGGAGTTTTGCTACGAGGGCGGCATCATCGACTTCGTCAAGTTCCTCAACGAGGGCAAGGACGTCCCTGAGGCCTTTAAGGAGCCCATCTACATCGAGGGCAAATCGGACCCGGACGCGCCTGTGGCCAAGATGGGCGAGGTCGAGGTTTCCCTGCAGTGGAATAGCGGCTACGGCGAGAACGTCATGTCGTTTGCCAACGACATCTACACTCCCGAGGGCGGCATGCACCTTGAGGGCTTCCGCACCGCGCTCACCCGCGTGATCAACGACTACGCGCGCAAACAGAACCTGCTCAAGGAAAAAGACGCCAACCTGACCGGCGACGATGTGCGCGAGGGCCTTTCGGCCGTTATCTCGGTCAAGCTGCCCGATCCGCAGTTTGAGGGCCAGACCAAGGCCAAGCTCGGTAGCTCCTATATGCGCGCGCTGACGCTCAAGATCGTGACCGACGGCCTCGCCGATTACTTGGAGGAGCATCCCAAGCCCGCCCGCGAGATCGTCAAGAAGGCGCAACAGGCCTGCAAGGCGCGCAACGCCGCCCGCAAGGCGCGCGAGGCGACCCGCCGCAAGAGCCTGCTCGAGACGGCGTCCCTGCCCGGTAAGCTCGCTGACTGCTCGGTGCGCGATGCCGAGCTGACCGAGCTCTTCATCGTAGAGGGCGACTCGGCAGGCGGTTCGGCCAAGGACGGCCGTCGCCGAGACATCCAGGCGATTCTGCCCCTGCGCGGCAAGATTTTGAACGTCGAGCGCGTGGGCGATCATCGTGCGTTCTCGAGCGACACCATCCAGTCCCTCATCACCGCGATCGGCTGCGGCGTCACGACGAGCGCCGGCGACGGCGGCGACTTTGATATCACCAAGGCCCGCTACCACAAGATCATCATCATGACCGATGCAGATGTCGACGGTGCGCATATCCGCATTCTGCTGCTGACGTTCT
The DNA here is from genome assembly GCF_003439125.1 of Collinsella sp. OM04-5. Classification (GTDB taxonomy): domain Bacteria; phylum Actinomycetota; class Coriobacteriia; order Coriobacteriales; family Coriobacteriaceae; genus Collinsella. The sequence goes on from NZ_QSUU01000012.1 coordinate 45,215, forward strand.
TCTACAAGTACATGCGCCCGCTGATTGACGCCGGCTACGTGTACGTCGCGTGCCCGCCCATCTTTGGCATTAAGGTGCGCAACAAGATCCACTACGTGTATCCCAACGGCCGCCAGCCCGAAGACGAGATCCTGCGCGACACCATCCAGAGTCTGGGCCTGAACCCCGACGACAACGACGAGGACGGCAAGGCCAAGGACGGCAAGATCACCAAGAAGCGCAAGGGCTACACCGTCCAGCGCTACAAGGGCCTGGGCGAGATGGACCCCAAGCAGCTTGCCTCGACGACGATGGACCCCAAGACCCGCATTCTGCAGCGTGTGTCGATCGAGGACGCCGTGGTGGCGGACCGCGCCGTGCGCGAGCTGATGGGTTCCGAGGTCGGCTATCGCCGCGAATATATCGAGAAGCACGCACATGATGCACGATTCTTAGACGCCTAACCTGTTCGGCTTTCCCAGCCACCGCACCTTCGCCCTCAATCGTCGGTCGCGTACCCAAGTACGCTTCCCTCCTCTTTCGAGCGAATCTGCGGCACCTGGAAAAGCCGTCTCCGTGGCAGGATGATTAATGGACCACGCAAACCATGAGGAGGTAACGTGGCAGACGATATCAACAATAACGAGGGTATGGACGAGGCCGGCGACGCCGGCATGCCCGATGATCTGAAGCGCCTGCTTGCCCGTGCTGAGCAGGGCGAGGACGGCGATCCGGACGCCTATAACCCCGATGCCGATGATGAGGAAGAGGACGACGACGCCGAGCTCGAGGAGAGCTTTGGCGAAGTCGACCGTGGCGCCTCGGCCGGCGAGGATATCAACGGCGGTCAGCTCCAGATTTCGGAGTTCGGCCGCGAGATGAAGCAGTCGTTCATCGAGTACTCGATGTCGGTCATCACGGCGCGCGCCCTGCCGGACGTGCGCGATGGCTTAAAGCCGGTGCACCGTCGCATCCTGTACGCCATGAACGAGAGCGGCATCTACCCCAACCGTCCGCACAAGAAGTCCGCTTGGACGGTCGGCGAAGTTATCGGTAAGTACCATCCGCACAGTGACTTCGCGGTCTACGAGGCCATGGTCCGCCTGGCGCAGTGGTTCTCCATGCGCACGCCGCTCATCGACGGTCACGGCAACTTTGGCAACATCGATGGCGACGGCGCCGCCGCCATGCGTTACACCGAGAGCCGCCTGGCAAAGCCCGCCATGGAGCTGCTGCGCGACCTGCAGAAGGATACCGTCGACTGGCAGCCCAACTACGATGAGTCGCTCGCCGAGCCCCAGGCGCTGCCCGCGCGCTTCCCCAACCTGCTGGTCAACGGCAGCCAGGGCATCGCCGTCGGCATGGCCACCAACATCGCCCCGCATAACCTCACCGAGGCGATCGAGGCCACCTGCTACCTGATCGACAACCCCGAGGCCACCGTCGACGAGCTCATGCAGATCATGCCCGGTCCGGACTTCCCCACCGGCGCCATCATCATGGGCAGCGCCGGCATTAAGCAGAGCTACGAGACCGGCCGCGGCTCCATTACCGTGCGTGCCAAGGCGCACGTGGAGTCCACCAAGACCGGTCGCAGCCGCTTGGTCTTTACCGAGATTCCCTACATGGTCAACAAGGGCACCCTGCAGGAGAAGATCGCCCAGCTCGTCAACGATAAGCGCATCGAGGGCATCTCGGATATGCGCGATGAGTCCAACCAGAAGGGTATCCGTCTGGTCATCGAGCTCAAGAAGGGCGTCATTCCGCAAGTCGTGCTCAACAACCTGTACAAGTACACCTCGCTGCAGACGACCTTTGGCGCCAACAACCTGGCGCTTGTCAACGGCGTTCCCAAATGCCTGAGCCTGCGCGAGATGCTGCAGCACTACATCGACCACCAGGTCGACGTCGTCACCCGCCGCACCCGCTTCGACCTTAAGAAGGCCCAGGCCCGCGCGCATATCCTTGAGGGCTACCTGATGGCCCTTGACCATATCGACGAGGTCATCAGCATCATCCGCTCCTCGCAGACTGATTCCGAGGCCAGCAGCCGCCTGATCGAGCGCTTTGGCTTTACGCCCGAGCAGACCACGGCCATCCTCGAGATGAAGCTGCGCCGCCTGACCGGCCTGGAGCGCGACAAGATTCAGGAAGAGCTGGACGGCTTGCGCCGCGCCATCGCCTACTACGAGGACCTGCTGGCGCACGAGGAGAAGATCCTGGGCGTCATTAAGGAAGAGATGCGCGAGATCTCCAAGAAGTTCGGCGATAAGCGCCGCACCGAGATCAGCCATGTCGAGAAGGACCTGGACGTCGAGGACCTCATTGCCGATGAGGACATGGTCGTGACCATCACCCACACCGGCTATGTCAAGCGCATCCCGGTGGCCGCCTACCGCGCCCAGAAGCGCGGCGGCAAGGGCGTGTCGGGCGTCAACCTCAAAGAGGACGACGTCATCGACGAGATGTTCATCGCGTCCACGCACGAGTACGTGCTGTTCTTCTCGAGCAAGGGTAAGGTCTATCGCCTGAAGGTGCACGAGCTGCCGGTGGGTACGCGCCAGGCGCGCGGTACCGCAATCGTCAACCTGCTGCCCTTCGAGGAGGGCGAGAAGATCGCGAGCGTCATCAGCTGCCGCGAGTTCCCTGCCGACGAGTACCTGATGTTTGCCACCAAGAGCGGCATGGTCAAGAAGACCGTAATGAGCGCATATGACCGCAGCCGCCGCGACGGCCTGATCGCTATCAACCTGCGTGACGACGACGCCCTGCTGAACGTGCGCCGCGTGCGCGAGGGCGACAAGATTATCCTGGCCACCACCGCGGGCAAGGCGATCATGTTCTCCGAGGAGCAGGTGCGCGCCACCGGCCGCGATACTAGCGGCGTTCGCGGTATCGGTATGAAGGACGGCGTGAGCGTTCTGGGCATGGAAGTCACTAACGGCAACGGCGATCTATTCGTCATCACCGAGCGCGGCTACGGCAAGCGCACGCCGGTCGCGGACTACCCGGAGCAGAATCGCGGCGGCCAGGGCGTCTACACCATCCAAATGACCGAGCGTAAGGGCAACCTCGCGGCCATGAAGACGGTGGGCCCGCAGCACGAGTTGTTCATCGTGACGGAGGGCGCGACGGTCATTCGCGTCAAGACCGATGAGATTAGCCAGACTGGCCGCGCTACCCAGGGCGTCAAGATGATGACCGTCGACGACAACGACCGCATCTGCGCCGTAGCCCGCATGACAGCCGCCAAGGAGAAGCCCGAAGGCGAAGGCGCCGAGGCCGCAATCGACGTCGAAGAGGCCCCAGTCGACCTAGGCGACGGCAACGACATGCCAGAGGATCTCCTAGACGAGTAAGAGGCCCTAGCTGGTAGAAAATATCAGACCCCATATATCGGCGGTCGGCGCACCTGCGCGCCGACCGCTTTTTTGAAAACCTTGGGACCCCATGGTCGCCGGGCTGACGAGATGGTTTTGGTTTGTCGCGAGTTCCGCACGCAAAGAAGGCCACTTAATGTGGCCTTCGTCTTGCGCAGGACTGTCCGAGCAGCAAACCAAAACCATCTCGTCAGCCCGGCGACCACCCCCCTCAAAGATTTTCAAAAAAGTTGTTGACGCGCGCGTAACGACTCGTCTAATATATCCCTTGCGCGATGGACCTGTAGCTCAGTTGGTTAGAGCGTCCGGCTGATAACCGGGAGGTCACAAGTTCGAATCTTGTCAGGTCCACCACTTTCTTTCGCAATAAACACCCCAGCGAGAGCCGAGTCGCCGCTGGGGTGTTTATTACTGTCTCCGTGGGGGTTTAGCTCAGCTGGGAGAGCGCGGGCTTTGCAAGCCTGAGGTCAGGGGTTCGATCCCCCTAACCTCCACCATGATGGACCTGTAGCTCAGTTGGTTAGAGCGTCCGGCTGATAACCGGGAGGTCACAAGTTCGAATCTTGTCAGGTCCACCATCAAAACTGTGAAGAGCCCTGGGGCGTTGCCTCGGGGCTTTTTTCTTACCTACTGAAAGTAGTCAAAAAAGCCCCGCCCCAAATTAACTACTTTGATTTTGTGTGCTGTGCGAAAGTTTGGGTAGTATAGCTATTCAATGCGGCGGGCTGCCGCGTGTTAACCGCTACGTACCGGAGGTGTTCCATGGTTCGTGTCGACATAGAGACCATCGTCATGGCCGCCGGTCCCGTGCCATCGCTTATCGTACTTCGTGAGCGCAGCAGCAAATCGGACTCGCCCGCGCCGCTGCGTTCCCTTTCCATTCAGACTGGTTCGTTTGAAGCTGCTGCCATCAGCCGCGGCATCGATAGCGGCCGCGCCGAGCGCCCGATTACCCATGACCTGCTGCTCGACACCGTCGACGCCCTGGGCGCCAAGCTCGAGCGCATCGAGATCGTTCGCGCCGAGCCGCCGGTGTTCTACGCGACGATCGTCGTACTGGCCGATGGCGAGGAGCGCAAGATCGACGCCCGTCCCAGTGATGCCATTGCCCTTGCCGTGCGCAGCAATGCTCCCATGTTTGTGGAGGACGACATCATGAATCGCCTGGGCACTGTTTCTACCCACGCCGAGGAAGTCGACGACGAGCAGGAGTTCGAGAAGTTCGACGAGTTCGTCCATACACTCTCCCCCGATGACTTCTAAATGCGGGGCGTCCAGGTTGCGGAGCGTTCGCTGATGGCCGGCGGCATGTCGGCTGAGGCGGCCGCCATCGCGCGTGAAGCCCAGATGCGCTCGGAAGCATCCGAGGCGGCCCGCCTCGCCTATGTGACACAGGCCCGTACGCTTCGCGAGCGCCGCGGCTCGTTTATCAAGATGGTTGTCATCTCCGCCCTTGTCGCGGCAATCTGCTCGCGCCTTCGTGGTACAGTTGGTGCGCTTGGGTTTTCGATCTCTACGGGCCTGGTGATCTGGGGCGTGGTCGACGCGGTAATGCTGACCAGTCAGATCAAGGTGCTCGACAAGCGTGCGGTGGATATGATGCACGCCCGCGACGCTGCCGCCAAGATCGCTGCTGAGGCACAAGAACTGTAACGACGCCGGATTCGATGGGAAGGTCTAAAGATGGCACAGGATATGCAGGATGCCGGTAACGTCTCCGCCGAGCTCGACGCCATGGTGTGCGATCTGATTGGCGCCTTCTTGGACGACCTGGCCGCGGGCGAGAACCCGGGCGTGGTTGTGGCGATCGAGGACGCCGCTTCCAACCGTTATCTGGCCGCACTCGACGAAGATGGCGAGGAGGCATGCCTGGAGGCTGCCACCAACTTTATCTCCGAGCACAAGATGGGTCTTAAGGACGAGGGCCTGGGCCGTATCGCCCGCTATGCCATCGGCTACACCGGCTGCGTCGAGATTGACGGCGGCTATCACGATGCTCTGCTCGTGAGCTTCTTCGAAACCACGCTCGAGAGCGGTTTTTCGGCATACGTGCTGTATGAGGGCATGGGTGCCGGCGATGGTTTTATGTGGAGCGACCCTGAACCTGCAGGTGAGGAAACCCCTCTTATCTAAAATCGCTAAAATAAACGAGTTTTCGGTAAAAGGCTCAATATTCCCGCTGAGCGTTGTATCGCTGGGCGGGTCGCATACGCGTGCCGTTTGTATATGGATAGAAGATAGGGGAACTACATGCGCGTAGACAATCTGAGGAACATCGCCATCATCGCCCACGTCGACCACGGCAAGACGACGATGGTCGACAAGCTCCTGCGTGCCACGGACGCCTTCCGTGCCAACCAGCAGGTCGAGGACCGCGTCCTGGACTCTAACGACCAGGAGCGCGAGCGCGGCATTACGATTCTCGCCAAGAACATCTCTATCGAGTACAAGGACGTTAAGATCAACGTCATCGACACCCCGGGCCACGCCGACTTCGGCGGCGAGGTCGAGCGCGTGCTGCGTATGGCCGACGGCGCCCTGTTGCTGGTCGACGCTTTTGAGGGTCCCATGCCCCAGACCCGCTTCGTGCTGCGTCACGCTATCGATACCGGCCTTAAGATCATGATCGTCATCAACAAGATCGACCGTCCGGGTGCCAACCCCGAGAAGGCCTACAACGACTGCCTGGACCTTATGGCCGACCTGGGCGCTACCGACGACCAGCTTGAGTTTGCCATGGAGCATGTCATCTACGCCAGCGGCGTCAACGGCTTTGCCCGTCATGATCCCGAGGACGGCAACATGGACATGTACCCGCTGCTCGACATGATCATCGACGACATGCCCGCACCCGAGGTTGACGAGACCGCTCCGCTGGCCATGCAGTGCGTGACCATCGATCACTCCAACTTCGTCGGCCGTATCGGCATCGGCCGCGTGTACTCCGGCACCATCCACCAGGGCGACCAGATCTTGGTCGTCAAGAACGACGGCTCCAGCGCCACCGCTACCGTCAAGCAACTCTTTACCTTCGACTACCTGGGCCGTACCGAGTGCCAGGAAGTCGGCGCCGGCGACATTGCCGCCGTTGTGGGCATCGACCGCACCGATATCGGCGATGTCTACACCGACCCCGAGAATCCCGTCGAGCTCGAGCCCATCGAGATCGACCCGCCGACCCTGTCCATCGTCTTTGAGGCTTCGACCTCCCCGCTCGTCGGCCGCGACGGCGATATCGTTGGCGCCCGTCAGCTCAAGGAGCGCCTGTTCAACGAGGCCGAGAACAACGTGACCATGAAGATCGAGGAGCTCGAGGACAAGAGCGGCGTCGAGGTCTCGGGCCGCGGCATTCTGCACCTGTCCGTTCTGATGGAGTCCATGCGCCGCGAGGGCTTTGAGTTCCAGGTCGGTCGTCCGCGCGTTCTGTTTAAGAAGGACGAGAACGGCAACAAGATGGAGCCTGTCGAGCAGGCCGTCGTCGAGTGCCCGGACGAGTACTCGGGCAAGGTCGTTGAGGTCTTCGGCACCTCCGGTGGTATCATGACGAGCATGGATACCTCGGGCATCGTGACGCACCTTGAGTTTAAGATCCCGACGCGTGGCATCATGGGCCTTAAGAACCGCATCATGAACGTCACCCACGGCGAGGGCGTGTTCTACCACACCTTCCTGGAGTATGGCCCCTACGCCGGCGAGATCGGCAACCGCCAGAACGGCGCCATGATCTCCATGACCACCGAGAAGGCCGTTGCCTACGCCCTGGGTACGCTGCAGGAGCGCGGTCAGCTGTTTGTTGAGCCGGGTACCGAGTGCTACGAGGGCATGATCGTGGGCGAGCGCAGCAAGGCCGGCGACATGGTCGTCAACATCGCCCGCACCAAGAACCTGGGTAACCAGCGTTCCTCGACCTCCGACATCTCCGTGCAGCTGGTGCCGCCTCGCACCTTCTCTCTGGAGGAGGCGCTGGAGTACATCGCCGACGACGAGCTGGTGGAGATTACTCCCAAGAACATCCGCCTGCGCAAGCGTCTGCTCAACGCCACCGACCGTAAGAAGGCAGCCGTCCGCGCCGGCCAGGTCAACAAATAAGCGCTGGGGCTTATAACTGCCAATAAGAAAGGGCGTCGACCGCAATGGTCGGCGCCCTTTTTGGTGCAATGGGATCAGGTTGCTTTGCGCCACCACAAAGGTGCCTGGCCCTTTTGTGGTGGTTGGCGGCTAGGCGGTGGGGAGTCCTGGCGTGTTAGCCGGCTGCTGCGGCTTGAGGTGGGCGTTGCGCCAGATGATCTGGATGGCGTAGCCGAGCGTGAAGACGAAGGCTACACCGCTGACAAAGTTGCCCATAAGAGGAAGTGCCGTGAGTGCGCCCGCGACGATACCGCCCACGGCGGCCATGGCGTAGCGGTTTTGGTTGTGTCCGACCATGCGCGCGACCGCGGTGCCCGTAAATGCCGCCGAGACCAAAGCGATGCCGATGACGCCGCACATGAGGGCGGCGGCGAGCGACAGGCCTGCAATCGAGATGATGAGCAGCAGCACGGCGGGAGCGACGGCGACCGTGCCCAGAAGACCACTTACCCACAGCGGCATGGGTCGCTGATGGAGCATGCCGGCAGCGCTGGCGGTTGCGCGTGGAAAGACAAGCTCAAGCAGGATGGCGACAAAGCAGGTGGAAAGCGCCGCGGCAACGATGCCGCCGATAATGTCGTTGGCCGTAGAGGTGTTCTCGTTCTCGGTCCGGTCGATCTTGAGAGCTCCGACCTGGGCGCCCTCGGCCCGCTCGGGGTCCTGTGAGACGTGGGCGTTCACCGTGCCGGTGATGCGGGCGTTTTTACCCAGGATGAGCTTGTCGGCCCAGACCTCAACATCGCCATCGACGGTGCCGTCGATGGTTACGGTGTCGCCGGCAAGCGCCGCCGATTTGGCGGAGCCGCGCAGGGCGACCGTTTCGCCTGCCGCGTAAAAACAGTTGGCGGTGCTGCCGGTGTTGAGCACGACGTGCTGGCCGGCCACCGTGACGCTGCCATCGATTGCGGTTTTGGCGATATCGATGGTGCGTGCCGCCAGACGAACGGCGCCGCCTACGGTGCAATCGCGAATCGACAGGTTCTCACCCGCCGCGATAATATCGCGGCCGATGGAGGCGTCGTCTAGGTTGAGACTTTGGCCGGCCCAGTACAGGTCGCCTTCGATACCGGACGGAGTTGAGTCAACTTCGGTTGCGAGCACGTTTCCCGCGGTGTCGGTGCCGGCGAACGACACCGTGGGAAGTGCGGTGAGCGCGAGCGCAATCAGCGCGAATAGGATGGTGATGCGGGCCTGCGCTTTGTGGCGCCGGATCGACGGTACTTGGTTGCAAGGCATAGTGAATCCTTCGTTAGATACTCGACAGGTATCTAACAGGGTACCCAACGCGCGGGCGCTCTAAAAGAATCTCTCGGTTGCATTTCGAGGGGTTGTGCTGTGCTACCTACTTTTTACGGTGCAAAAAGCGCGCGATGTCTTCCTCGGTAGGGCTTTTAATGTCAAAGCGCAGTGATAGCCAACGCAGCCCCATGGTCACCACAACGCATACGACCAGCGCGGCAACATTGCTCATGAGGCCGCTCATGACGAGGGCTACATAGCTTGCCGATCCGGCGATGGCCGCGATGGCATAGAAGTTGGTGCGTTGGAAAATGCCCGGGACCACGCCCATAAAGCCGTCGCGCAGCATGCCGCCGCCCACGGCGGTAAAGAAGCCCATCATGATACATACGGCGGGCGCAAATCCGTACACCAACGCCTTGTCCGCGCCGGTTGCTGCATAGATGCCGACCGAGATGATGTCGAGCAGGGGAATGAGTTTTTCGGGCTTATCGACGATTGCCGGGAAGATATAGATGATGGCGGCTGTGGCGATGGAGAGCGGTAGTGCCATGGGCTGGTTGAGGATGTAGACGTTGCCGACCTGGAGCGTCATATCGCGCAAAAGACCGCCGCCCAGACCGCAGACCACCGCGAGCGCGACCGCGCCCATCAGGTCGAGCTTGTGCTCGCGAGCGACCAGCACGCCCGAGATCGATGCCGCGACAACGGCGAACATCTCGAGCCAAAATGGGATAGCGACCATGGCATCTGAGGCGTGTGAAGTAACAGTCATAGCGGCGACGACGGGCAAGATGAGGTCCTTTGATTCTCGGGTTTGAACAATGCCCGTACATAGTACATGGTTGGCGGCGATTGAGACCCTATTGCTCGGCAAACGGTAGGGACTGGGAACGGTCATGGGTACCAAACATGTACATCAGCCTCCAAAGATGCCGAAAAATGTCGTTTTTGGAGGGTGATGTACATGTTTGAGATTCAAGGTGAAATCGAAAGCAATGGGGGACGTGGCTGAATAGGAGGGATGTCCAAATTTTGAGCGGAGCTCAAAATTTATTCGGTCGGCTTGCGCCGACCGCGCTGCGCTAAAAACGCGCCACTGGCGCGTTTTCTTTACGCTCCGCGTCCTGACGGGTTCGAATCCCTCCTCCTCCGCCGTATTTGCTTGTAAGGGACTCTAAACAAAAAAGCCCCCGTTTTCGGGAGCTTTCTCAACCAAAATGGCGGAGGAGGAGGGATTCGAACCCTCGTGACCTTATACAGGCCAAACGGTTTTCGAGACCGCCGCATTCAACCACTCTGCCACCCCTCCGCGTGGGGTAAAAACAAAGCAGGCTCGAAGGCCTGCTTTGGAATTAACTGGCGGAGAGTCAGGGATTTGAACCCTGGAGACGCTTTTGACGCCTACACGATTTCCAATCGTGCTCCTTCGGCCACTCGGACAACTCTCCGTTAAATGCGAAAGTCAGTATACACGAGGAATCGCAAAGTGCAAACAGAAAAGTTGGCATTTTTTAAAACGCTTGGCCGTGCTTGGCGCTGCAGTGGGGCTTGAGGTCCCAAAAAACGGCTTCCGACCAGCGTGGTTGATCAACTCAATTGTTCAAAAAAGGGTATTCATAAGCGACTTGGCAATGAATTTAAAAATCTTTGGGTGGTGCTGTGGGCCACTGGTATGCATTTTGCGACCACAGCCTTGTGCCCGCTGACCTGCGGCTTGACTCAACTTGTCCCCACGGCACCGTATCTTGAACACAGATCCGTCAAGCATTTGGTCAGCATTTGGTTGGAATGCGCATGAAGTGCCGTGTGAGCATGGACATATGTGGAGGTCATGAGGTTGTAGCTGCATATTCTTGCAGCCTAGGAGGTTGAAAGATATTATTACCAAGTCTTTTCCTGCTTCAGGCGCACCTTCACGACCTGAAGCCACATTTGCCCAGAGGAGGTGACAATATGAAGGCTTATGAACTGCTGTTCTTTGTTGACCCGTCGCTCGACCCCGAGACTCGTCTCGCTGTTATGAAGCGTATCGATACCACGATCGCTGAGGGCGCTGGCAAGGTCGACTCCGTTGACGAGTGGGGCAAGCGCAAGCTCGCCTACGAGATCAACGACCTCACCGATGGTGACTACACCCTCATCAACTTCCACGCAGATCCTACCCAGATCGCCGAGCTTGATCGCGTCCTGCGCATCACCGACGCTGTGGTCCGCCACATGATCGTCCGTCGCGACGACCAGGAGTAAGACTGTCGTTTTGGACTGGGCTTGTGCCCCAAGAGGAAGTAGTGAGTTATGAGCATCAATCGAGTGAACATCACCGGTAACCTCACCCGCGATCCCGAGCTGCGCGCCACCGCCGGCGGAACCCAGGTTCTGTCCTTTGGCGTCGCCGTGAACGATCGTCGCCGCAACGCGCAGACTGGCGAGTGGGAGGACTATCCCAACTTTGTCGACTGCACCATGTTCGGCACCCGCGCCGAGGCCGTGAGCCGTTTCCTGGCAAAGGGAAACAAGGTCGCGATCGAGGGCAAGCTGCGCTACAGCTCTTGGGAGCGCGACGGCCAGCGCCGGAGCAAGCTTGAGGTCATCGTCGATGAGATCGAGTTTATGAGCTCCCGTGGTGGCCAGGGTGGCTACGACCAGGGCGGTTACGCCCCCGCAGCTCCCGCGCCCGCAGCACGTCCTGCCGCACCGGTGGCTACGCCGCCCGCGGTCGACGTCTACGATGAGGACATCCCGTTCTAAGGGTTGTTCACCTATTTTTGAGTGAGAGGCGGCTTCGGTTCGCCGAAGTTGCCAAACGAAAGGTATTTTGACATGGCTAATGATTTTTCTGCACGTCAGCCGCGTCGTAAGTACTGCCAGTTCTGCAAGGAGAACACTGAGTTCATCGACTATAAGGACACTCAGCTTCTCCGTAAGTACATGACCGACCGTGGCAAGATTAAGCCCCGTCGCGTCACTGGCGCTTGCACGCAGCATCAGCATGACATCGCCAACGCCATCAAGCGCGCCCGCGAGATGGCTCTCCTGCCGTACACCGTCCCCGTGGTTTCCTCTCGTGGCAACCGCGACCGCGGCTAAGAAGGGAGACGCATCATGAAGGTTATTCTTCTCGATGAGATCAAGGGCAAGGGCGGCGAGGGTGACGTCGTAGAGGTCGCTCAGGGTTACGCTGAGAACTTCCTGTTCCCCAAGAAGCTCGCTGTTGCCGCCACCAAGGGCAACCTCAAGCAGCTTGACGAGCGTCGCAACAACATCGCCAAGCGCGAGGCCGTCCGTCTGGCTACCGCCAACGAGACCAAGGCTGCCTTCGAGGGCAAGACGGTCACCGTTGACGTCAAGGTCGGCGACGAGGGCATCCTCTTTGGCTCCGTTACCGCCGCTATGATCGCTGACGCCATCAAGGCTCAGCTCGGTATGGACATCGACCGCAAGCGCGTCGAGCTCGGTAAGCCCATCAAGGTTGCCGGTGCCCACACCGTTGCCATCTCGCTGTACCGCGAGATCAAGGCCGAGGTTGTCGTTCTCGTCGGCGTTACCGCCGAGGAGCTCGCTGCCGAGGCTGAGGTCGAGGAGGCCGCTGAGGTCGCCGAGGCCGAGACCGCCGAGGTCGAGACTGAGGCTGCTGCCGAGTAGCATTTGCTGCAACGCAACAATCTTGTTCTAAGAAGGGCGCTCTGGGAAACCAGGGCGCCCTTTTGTTTTTTGCGCTGAGTGAGTGTCATGGTGAACGTTGCGTCGAAGTCCTATATACAGGACCGTTCATCCGTTTGGTTCGGTGATGATTGGCGGCGCGCGGCGCGTTTTGGGACCGTGGCTGATACTATGGATGCTCGCAAGCGATATGAATGAGGATGCTCATGGCATATGACGATAGGGAGACCGGGCTGACGGTTGAGGACCGCGGCTCCAAGTTGGGTCTTCCCCAAAACCAAGATGCAGAGGCCAATGTACTGGCCGCTATGCTGCTATCGCCCGAGGTGGTCGAAGAGGCCCAGGTCGAGCTGCAGCCCGATGACTTCTACCGGCCCATTCATAAGACCATCTATACCGCGATGGTCGATATGTACAACAGCCGCATTCCCATCGACTCCATCTCGCTGATCGATTACCTGCGAAGCATCAACAAGCTTGATGCCGTGGGCGGCGAGGCCTACATTTTGGAGTTGATGGGTCAGACCCTGTCGCTCGTCAACTGGCAGCACCATGCCGCTATCGTTCGCCGCGATTCGATGCTGCGTGAGCTGATCGGCGCCACCAACGAGATCAACGCGCTGGCCTATAACGCTCCCACCGATACCAAAGAGGTCGTGGAGCTGGCCGAGAGCAAGTTGCTCAAGGTCACGGCGCGCGAGGTCAAGTCGAGCTACAAGACGCTGACCGAGTTTATGGTCGAGGCCTATAACGAGGCCGAGGAAGTGTGCCAGGCAGGCGGCCAGGCTGCGGGCGTGCCCACGGGCTTCCCGTCGCTCGACCGCATGCTCATGGGTTTTCGCGAGGGCCAGCTCATCATCATCGGCGCCCGCCCTGCTGTGGGTAAGACGTCGTTCGCCCTGAATCTGGCGCTCAACGCTGCCGCGGCCGGTTATACCGTCGGCTTCTTCTCGCTGGAGATGTCGGGCAAGGAAATTGCCCAGCGTCTGATTTGCGCCTACGCCATGATTTCGATCAGTGACTTCCGCATGGGCCGCATTAGCCCCGAGCAGTGGGCCAATATCAACGAGGCCACGCAGACCTTGTCCAAGCTCGATATTCTGATTGACGATACGCCCGGCACCACAGTGACCGAGATTCGCGCCAAGAGCCGCCGCATGCTCCACAACAAGGAGAAGGCCATCATCATCCTGGACTACCTGCAGCTGGTGAGTCCTCCGCCGGGACGCCGCTCCGAGAGCCGTACCGTCGAGGTCTCCGAGATGTCGCGTGGTCTGAAGATCATGGCCAAGGAACTCAAGATCCCGCTCATCGCGCTGTCGCAGCTCTCGCGTCAGGTCGAATCCCGTACCGGCAAGCGCCCGCAGCTTTCCGACCTTCGTGAATCGGGCTCCATCGAGCAGGACGCCGATATCGTTATGTTCTTGGACCGCTCCGCCGACGAGGCCGAAGCCTCGCGCGACGATCGACCCGACGAGGGCGTTACGCGTATCGTCGTGGCCAAGAACCGTTCGGGCCCGATCGGCGACGTCGACCTGATGTTCCTGCCGGCATCCACCAAGTTCTATGAGCTTGATGGGGCACATGCCGAGGAGTAGGACAGGCGCCCGTTGCACGGGTATACTGGGAATGTTTTGTGCTTCTGCGTGCCGGCGTGGCGCGTAGACAGTCCATGAATGTAAGGAGTAAACATGCCGTCAACCGTTTTGGTCGGTGCCCAGTGGGGCGATGAGGGCAAGGGTAAGATCTGCGACCTGGTCGCCGGCGACTTCGATGCCGTCGTGCGCTACTCGGGCGGCAACAACGCCGGCCACACCATCGTCGTCAACGGCAAGAAGTACGGCCTGCACCAGGTGCCCTCCGGCATCATGTATTCCGACCATGTGTCGGTGATCGGTAACGGCTGCGTCGTCAACCCCAAGGTTGTCCTTGAGGAGATCGACATGTTTGAGGCCGACGGCATCACCACCAAGAACCTCAAGATTAGCGGCAACGCGCATGTCATCATGCCGTACCACATCGACCTGGATGGCGCCTTTGAGCAGAAGCTCGGCAAGAAGAACATCGGTACCACCAAGCGCGGTATCGGTCCGTGCTATCAGGACAAGATGGCCCGCATTGGCCTGCGCATGCAGGATATGCTGGACGAGGCGCTGTTCCGCGACAAGCTGGAGACCGCTCTCGCCCGCGTGAACCCCGAGCTTGAGCTCATCTACAACCTGCCCACCTACACCGTGGACCAGATTTGCGACGAGTACCTGCCCATGGCCGAGCGCCTGCGTCCCTACATCACCGAGACGAGCCTGCTGCTCAACAACATGATCGATGAGGGCAAGGACCTGCTGTTTGAGGGCGCCCAGGCGACGTTGCTCGACATCGACCACGGCACCTATCCGTACGTGACGTCTTCCAACTGCACCGCCGGCGGCGCCATCACCGGCTCCGGCGTGGGCATGAAGAACGTCGACCGCGTGCTGGGCGTCATGAAGGCCTATATCACCCGCGTCGGTTCGGGCCCCATGCCCACCGAGCTTTCCTATGAGTCCGAGGCCGGTCACACGCTGACCGAGGAGGGCTATGAGTACGGTGTGACCACCGGTCGCCGTCGTCGCTGCGGCTGGTTCGACGGCCCCATCGCCAACTACGCCTCACGCGTCAACGGCCTCACCGATATCGCCCTGACTAAGCTCGACGTGCTTTCGGCCTTCGACACCATCAAGGTGTGCGTGGCCTACGACGTCGATGGCGAGCGCTACACCAGCGTGCCCGAGCATCAGGTGCGCTTTGAGCATGCCAAGCCCATCTACGAGGAGCTCCCCGGCTGGAAGTGCGACATCACCGGTTGCCGCAGCTTTGATGAGCTGCCGCAGGAGGCTCAGGACTACGTGGCGTTTATCGAGGATCTGGCACACACCCGCGTGACGTTCATTGGCGTCGGCGCCGGTCGCGAGCAGATCATCAACCGATTCTGGAAGTAATCGGGACTATTTGGTTATTGCGATATACCCCTTTGCAGCCCAAGCGGGCGGCCGAGGGGTATATTTGCTTGCAAAGGGCTCGCGCGGAGCGGGCCATTCATCCATAGAGGAGGCACCCTTGAAGGCGGACACTCAAACCATCGACATCCTGTTGTTGGGCAGCGGCGGCCGTGAGCATGCTTTGGCAGCTAAGCTCGCAGCATCACCGCGCGCCGGCAAGCTCTACATCGCGCCGGGCAACGGCGGCACCGCGAGCTGCGGCGAGAACGTTGTTCTCGACGACTGCGATCCTGCGGCCGTGGCGGCGTTTGCGCAGAGCCACGGATGCGGACTCGTGGTAATTGGCCCCGAGGCTCCGCTCGTGGCGGGCGTGGCCGACGCCGTGCGCGCGGTGGGTATTCCCTGCTTTGGCCCGGGTGCCGAGGGCGCCCAGATGGAGGGCTCTAAGCTGTTCTCCAAGCAGCTCATGGAGCGCGCGGGCATTCCGACGGCAGCCTACGGCTCGTTTACCGACGAGGCTTCGGCTCTTGCTTATGTGCGTGAGCAGGGCGCTCCGCTGGTCGTCAAGGCCGACGGCCTTGCCGCGGGCAAGGGCGTTATCGTGGCGACCGAACTTGAGCAGGCCGAGGAGGCCGTGCGCGAGTGCTTTGGCGGCACCTTTGGCGATGCCGGCAACACCGTGGTTATCGAGGAGATGCTGACCGGCCCCGAGTGCTCGCTTTTGGCCTTTACCGACGGCAAGACCGTGCGCCCCATGGCCACCTCGCAGGACCACAAGCGCGCGCTCGAGGGCGACAAGGGCCCCAACACCGGCGGCATGGGTGTCTACAGCCCGGTGCCCATCGTGACCGACGAGGAGCACGCCACCATGGTGAAGGTCATGGAGCAGACCGTTGCCGAGCTTGCTGCCGAGGGCATCGACTACCGCGGCTGCCTGTACGGCGGCTTTATGCTCACGCCCGCCGGCCCCAAGGTGCTGGAGTTCAATGCCCGCTTTGGCGACCCCGAGACGCAGGTCGTGCTGCCGCGCCTTAAGAACGACCTGGTTGAGGTCATGCTGGCCTGCGCCAACTGTGAGCTCGATCAGATTGAGCTCGACTGGCGCGACGAGTGGGCCGTGGCCGTTGTCCTGACGAGCGCGGGCTATCCCGGCAGCTACGAGAGGGGCAAGGTCATCGCCGGTATCACCGATGCCGAGGCCATGGAGAACGTGACCGTGTACCACGCGGGCACTGCTGTGGTGAACGGCCAGCTCTTGACCAATGGTGGTCGCGTGCTTGCCGTGACCGCTCTGGGCGACACGTTCGAGAACGCTCGCAACCTTGCCTACGAGGCCTGCGAGAAGATTGATTTTGAGGGTAAGACCCTGCGTCACGACATCGGCCTGCGCGCGCTGCGCGGCCGCGACGCCTGGGATGCCTAAAGTCCGAGAGGAATGAGACGGATGGACGAAAAGAACGAAGAGCTCGTGGATGCGCAGATCGTCGAGGAGGACAGCCGCGTGTATGGGCACGCCGAGGGCGAACCTGGTGGCGAGGTCGCTGACGAGCCGGCGCTGGTGCTGGGCGACGATGACCCGCACGATGCCGAGCTGCACGAGAAGATTCTTTCGGAGGAGTGCGCCTGGAAGGGCAAGATCCTCGACGTCCACCGTCTTGAGGTTGAGCTGCCCAACGGTCGCCGCAGCGCCCGCGATATCGTTCGCCATCCGGGTGCGGCGGCCGTTGTGGCGCTGACCGAGAGTGGCAAGATCGTACTGGTGCGTCAGTACCGCACCGCCATCGACCGCGTGACGGTCGAGATTCCCGCCGGCAAGCTCGATTCAGGTGAGGACCCGCTCGATTGCGCCAAGCGCGAACTGCATGAGGAGACGGGCTTTAGGGCTGGTCGTATTCGCTTTTTGACGTCGATTGTCACGTCCTGCGGTTTTTGCGATGAGATCATCCGCATCTACTTGGCTACCAAGCTCGAGTTTGATGCGCCCAACCCCGATGATGACGAGTTTGTCAACGTGGACCTGGTGCCGCTGCACGAGCTGATCGACGCCGTGCTCGACGGCAAGATCGAAGACGCCAAGACCGTCGTAGGCGCGCTTGCCTGCGACAGCATCGCGCACCGCTTGGGTGGGGCCGAGCTCTAGGTTACGCGGTTTTACCAAACCGCGTAACGAGTCGACGCTGCAAACGCCCCTAAGCGGCAATCTGCCTTTCAATCGTCGCTCGCGTACCGAAGTACGCGTCGCTCCTCTTTCAAGGCACCTTGCTCGCTTAGGGACGTTTTCGCTGACGCTGCCAGAACATCGGCGTTATGCTTGTTGGGACGCTTTGTTTTCAGCCTGACCGGTTCAACCGGATTTCTCACGCTATTTATTTCTCTTCGAGGATTGCATGTTTAAAAGGTTTCTCTCGTATTACGAGCCCCAGATGGGGCTTTTTGTTGCTGATACTGTTTGCGCTCTGGTGCTTGCCGCCATTGACCTGGCGCTCCCCATTATCCTGCGCAATTTGACCGGTGGGCTATTTACTCAGGGTCAGGCTGCCATTATGCAGGCGCTCGGCATGATCGCGGTGGGCTTGGTGTTGATGTATGCCGTCCGCTGCGCCTGCCGCTACTTTGTGAGCTATTGGGGTCACGTGATGGGCGCGCGCATGGAGTCCAAGATGCGCGAGGACCTGTTCGACCAGTATGAGCGCTTCAGCTTTGCGTACTTCGACCGCAACAGCTCGGGCGACATGATGAGCCGCGTGGTCAACGACCTGTTCGATATCTGCGAGGCGGCGCATCACGTGCCCGAGTGGATCATCATCTGCGGCATCGAGATTATCGGCTCGTTTGTGATCCTCTTTACCATCGCCCCGGTGCTGGCGCTCGCCATGGCCGTGGTGACGGCGGCGTTTTCGGCCATCATGTTTTGGCAGAACATGCGCATGCGCGAGGTCTTTAGCGACAACCGCAAAAAGATCAGCGGCATCAATGCGCAGCTGCAGGATTCGCTGGCGGGCATGCGCGTGGTCAAGAGCTTTGCCAATGAGGAGACCGAACGCTTCAAGTTCCGCGCCTCAAACAATCGCTATCTTTCGTCCAAGGAGAACATGTATCACGCCATGGGCGTCTATACCGCGACGTATGGCCTGCTTTCGGGTGTGCTCTATGTGATCGTGGTGCTGCTGGGCGGCTGGCTGGTCGCCCAGGGGCAGCTGCAGGCGGTCGATATGGCGACCTTTGCACTCTATATTTCGCTGTTCTGCACGCCGCTCGAGACACTCGTCAATTCGGCCGAAACGTATCAGAAGGCTATCGCCGGCTTTAAGCGTATGGACGAGGTGCTCTCGACCGCGCCGGATATCCAGGACAAGCCGGGCGCTACGGATCTGCAGGTGACTGCCGGCGCCGTGGAGTATCACGACGTGTGCTTTAACTACGAGGATGTTGAGCTGGGCGAGGGCGATGCCGACGAGCGTCCCGTTATCGACCATATGGACCTGTCCATCAAGCCCGGGCAGACCATCGCTTTGGTTGGCCCTTCGGGCGGTGGCAAGTCCACGACCTGTTCGCTGCTGCCGCGCTTTTATGACGTGGCCGCCGGATCCATTAGCATCGACGGCCAGGACGTGCGCGATGTGACGCAGCAGAGCCTGCGTCGCGCCATCGGCCTGGTGCAGCAGGATGTCTATCTGTTTGACGGCACGATTGGCGAGAACATCGCCTACGGCAAGCCGGGCGCTACGGCAGGAGAGATCGCCGAGGCCGCCCGTCGCGCCAACATCGATGCCTTTATCGAGTCGCTTCCACAGGGCTATGACACGGTCGTGGGCGAGCGCGGCAGCCGTCTTTCGGGCGGACAGAAACAGCGCGTTGCCATCGCGCGTGTGTTTCTCAAGAATCCCAAAATCTTGATCTTGGACGAGGCGACGAGTGCTTTGGATAACGAGAGCGAGGAGGCGGTCCAGGAGTCGCTCGAAGAGCTGGCACGCGGCCGTACCACAATCATCATCGCCCACCGTCTCTCGACCATTAAACACGCCGATGAGATTGCGACCGTTGAGCATGGTCGCGTTGTGGAACGTGGCACGCATGAACAGCTTCTCGCCCGTGGCGGCACCTATGCCCGTTACTATCGAATGCAGTTCGAAGGTGCGCGTGCGCACGAGCTCGACTGATTGATATGACAGGAAGTTTATGGCTGACAAGAACCCTTTGACTCCGGAAGAAGTGACGGAGTTATTCTCCGAAATCGATGCATCCGGTGTCTTGGATCCCACGCTTGCCAAAAAGCGAACCGAGCGCATGCGTGAGAAGGAGGCTGCGGCCAAGCGCGGTGACAAAGCGGCGCTAGCGCAGCTGCGCAGCGAGGACCGCGCGAGCCAGGCAAAACATATCGACCCGCTGTCCGAGGATGATCCTTCGGGTTCGCAGGTGAGTCATACCATTACGAAGACCGCGATGGCCGTGGTCATTGGTATTTTGGTGCTGATCGTGGGCATGCAGATTGGCTACGGCGTGATGCGTCGCCTGAACACCGCCAACCTGTCCGAGAGCGTTTCGGTCGATACCGTTTCGACGGCGCTGAAGGGCGGCCTTGAGTGGGGCAACGGCTTTACGCAGTTCCCGCTCGACTTTACCGTCGATGAAGCCGATGAGCGTACGGGCACGGTCGAGGTGACGGTGTTGGACACATCGTCTGCCAACGAGCTCGAGCTGCTGTCCAACGGGCAGATTCAGGCCGCGGCGCTTGCGACCAACGCGTTGCTCAACGATAAGATCGACCGCGTGGTGTATAACGTTCACGCCTATATCGACGAGGATAGCAACATTCAGCACGATTCCTTCTTTGGCATGTTTCCCGCCCAGGGCCACCAGAGCGCCATCCTGACGTTCGTGTGGACCAAGAGCTCATCCAACGCTACGAGTATCGACTGGAAGATGCGCATCGTGAGTATGGATGACACCATCGCCGAGCGCATTCAGAAGCAGGTGAACTCGGTGTCGTCGTTGATTGAGGACCCGGTGGTGAGCCAGACCAAGATTGACGAGGAAAAGGCCGAACGTGACCTGGAGCATCGTCTGCATGGCCGCGAGATTTTCCGCGGCGGCAAGCCCGATCGCACACCGTCCGAACTGCTGGAGCAGGACAAGATAAAATAAGACGCCATCATCCCGCGTGAGCCACAAGCCCCGCGGGATGATTTTTCCGGGACGGGGATTAAAAAATCATTATGCATAGAAAGTCATAATTATCATTTCGTAAACATTTCGATGAAATTAACGCCATGAGGCATGCTTGCGGTTACAATACCGCGAGGCCTAACTACACACCTTTAAGCCGGTCCTGTGAGACCGGGAAGGAGAATTATGGCGAACAACCATACCGCGGGCGCTGCCGCCCGCACCTTCGCGCCCAGCGAGCTTTGCCAGCGTATGCTGGCCAAAACCAGCAAGGGCGCCTGCGGTCCCTGTATCCTGTATCTTGAGGATGGGACCATTTTTTATGGACGTGCATGCGGCGCCGAGGGCACCGCGACCGGCGAAGTCTGCTTCAACACCTCGCTTGAGGGCTACTTTGAGGTCATGACCGACCCGAGTTATGCCGGCCAAATTGTAACCATGACCTATCCGCAGATCGGCAATTACGGTATCGACGAGACCGATGTCCAGTCGGCCTTCCCCGGCGACGCCGTGCGCCCCGCGAGCGCTCCGGCTATGCGCGGCATGATCGTTCGCGACATGTGCGCCACGCCTTCTAACTGGCGCTCGGCCGTCAGCGTGCCGGAGTACCTGCGCGCTCACGGCATCGTCGCTATCGAGGGTGTCGACACCCGCGCTCTGGTGCGCCATCTGCGCGACAATGGTTCCAAGATGGGCATTATCTCGACAGAGATCTTCGACGTCGACGAGCTCGCCGAGCGTCTGGACGCAGCGCCCACGCTGGTGGGCGAGAACCTGGTCAAGACCGTGAGCTGTCCCGCGCCTCACGAGTTTGTGGCCGCCGACCTGCCTGCCACGCATGGCTTTGCGCTTGTGGCTGCCGCTCCTGCCCGTCACAAAGTGGTCGCCTACGACTGCGGTGTGAAGCGCGGTATTCTGGAGGGCCTGGTCCGTGCCGGCTGCGACCTCACCGTCGTGCCGTGGGATACGCCCGCCCAGCAGGTGCTCGACATGAATCCTGATGGCGTCTTTTTGTCCAACGGCCCCGGCGACCCCGATGCCGTGGTGGAGACCTACGAGCAGGTGCAGCAGCTGATCGGCAAGGTGCCGGTCTTTGGTATTTGCCTGGGTCACCAGATGATCAGCTTGGCCTGCGGCGCCCAAATGGAAAAGCTTAAATTCGGTCACCGTGGCGGTAACCAGCCGGTTATGAATCTGGTGAGCCGTCGCGTGGAGATCACCGCACAAAACCACGGCTTTGGCCTGCTGTTCCCCAGTCTGGGCAAACTGATTCCGGAGCTTTCCGGCGGCGAAACCGAGCATGCGGCCGATGGCGACCTGCGCGCCTGGGTGCGTCGCGGCGTCGCGCCGGTCGTGATGAACGAGCGCTTTGGTCGCATTCGCCTGACACATGTGAACCTCAACGACGGCACCGCCGAGGGCATCCAGCTGCTCGACGCCCCGTGTTTCTCGGTCCAGTACCACCCCGAGGCTTCGCCCGGCCCCACCGATGCCCACTATCTCTTTACCGCCTTTACGCGACTCATGGACGGCGAGGAGAACTACCTGGACATCGACACCGCGAAGGACCGCCTCGCCGGCTGGAATTTCGCCGAGTCCGAGAACGCTGCGACCGAGGAGAACTAACATGCCTAAACGTACTGACATCAAGCGCATCCTCGTTATTGGTTCGGGCCCCATCGTTATTGGCCAGGCCTGCGAGTTCGACTACTCCGGCGCCCAGGCCTGCAAGGTGCTCAAGGAGGATGGCTTTGAGGTCATCCTGGTCAACTCCAATCCGGCGACCATCATGACCGACCCGGGCTTGGCCGACCGCACCTATGTTGAGCCTATCACCGCCGAGTTTATCGAGCGCGTGATCAAGAAAGAGCGCCCGGACGCGCTGCTGCCCACGCTGGGCGGCCAGACCGGTCTGAACGCCGCTGTCGAGCTGGCAAAGGACGGCACGCTCGACAAGTACGGCGTCGAGATGATCGGCTGCGACCTGGCCGCTATCGAGCGCGGCGAGGACCGCAAACTCTTTAACGAGGCCATGGCCGAGATCGGCCTGGAGGTCGCGCGCTCGGGCTATGCCTACAGCGTGGCCGACGCCGAGGCTATCGCCGAGCGCGTGGGATATCCCTGCGTACTGCGCCCGAGCTTTACCCTCGGTGGCGCCGGCGGCGGCATCGCGCATACCCACGAGGAGCTCGTCTCCATCGTGAGCCAGGGCCTTGAGCTCTCGCCTGCCCATGAGGTGCTGGTCGAGGAGTCCATCGAGGGTTGGAAAGAGTATGAGATGGAGGTCATGCGCGACCACGCCGGCAACGGCATCATCGTGTGCTCCATCGAGAACCTCGACCCCATGGGCGTGCACACCGGCGACTCCATCACCGTGGCGCCAGCGCAGACCCTCTCCGACCTTGAGTACCAGCGCATGCGTGTCGCGTCGCTCGCCATTCTGGAGAAGATTGGCGTCGAGACCGGCGGCTCCAACGTGCAGTTTGCCGTGAACCCCCAGACCGGCCGTCTGATCGTCATCGAGATGAACCCGCGCGTGAGCCGTTCGTCCGCACTGGCCTCCAAGGCCACGGGCTTCCCCATCGCCAAGGCCGCCGCTCGCCTGGCCGTGGGCTACACGCTCGACGAGATCGTCAACGACATCACCAAGGCAACGCCCGCCTGCTTTGAGCCCACGATCGACTACTGTGTGGTCAAGGTGCCGCGCTTTGCCTTCGAGAAGTTTAAGGGTACCGACCCCACGCTCACCACGCGCATGAAGGCCGTGGGCGAGATTATGGCGATCGGCCGCACCTTTGAGGAGGCCTTCGGCAAGGCCATGCGCTCACTGGAGGACGGTCACCAGGGCATCTGCGCCGGTGGCAAGGAGGGTGCCGACAAGCTGAGCGACGATGAGCTCGCTCAGGCCGTGGCAACCCCGACCGAGCACCGCATCTTCTTTGTGGTCGAGGCCCTGCGCCGTGGCTGGGACATCGCCCACATCCATGCCATCTGCGGTATCGATCCGTGGTACCTCAACCGTATCAACGACATGGTGCAGGTCCAGGAGAGCATCCGCGGCCTGCGTGTGGAGGATATCGACGCCGACGCGATGCGCCTGCTCAAGCAGTACGGCACGAGCGACGCCGAGATTGCCGCGCTGACCGGCTCGGACGAGCGCTTTGTGCGCGCCTATCGCAAGGGTCTGGGCGTGGTTCCCAGCATGAAGACGGTCGATACCTGCGCTGCGGAGTTTTCGAGCGCCACGGAGTACCACTACAAGACGTACGAGAACATCTACCGCACGAGCCCGGATGCCAAGAAGTGCGTGGCTCCCGACGAGACCACGCCGGCGGACAAGCCCAAGGCGATGATCCTGGGCGCCGGCCCCAACCGCATTGGCCAGGGTATCGAGTTCGATTACTGCTGCGTGCACGCGAGCTACGCGCTGGCGGCCCGCGGCTTCGAGACCATCATGGTCAACTGCAATCCCGAGACCGTCTCGACCGACTATGACACGTCCGACCGTCTGTACTTTGAGCCGCTCACCTACGAGGACGTCATGGACGTTATCGATGTCGAGCGCCCCGACGGCGTCGTGGTGACGCTCGGCGGCCAGACCCCGCTTAAACTGGCGCGCATGCTCGAGGAGAGCGGCGTCAACATTATGGGCACAAAGCCCGACGCCATCGACTTTGCCGAGGACCGCGAGCGCTTTGCCGCCCTACTCGACAAGCTGGGCATTATGTACCCGCCGGCGGGTCAGGCCACCTCGTTTGAGGAGGCCGAGGCCGTGGCCGCGCACATCGGCTACCCGCTGCTGGTGCGTCCGAGCTACGTGCTGGGTGGCCGCGGCATGATGATCGCCTACGATGCCGGGCATCTACGCGATTACATGGCCGAGGCTGCGCGCATTAGCCCCGACTACCCGGTGTACCTCGACCGCTTCCTGGAGGGTGCGATTGAGTCCGATGTCGATGCCCTGTGCGACGGCGAAGAGGTCTACATCGGCGGCATCCTGGAGCATATTGAGGAGGCCGGTATTCACTCCGGCGACTCTGCGACCTGCATTCCGCCGTTTAGCTTTAGCGAGAGCCTGCAGGCGAAGCTCCGCGAGACCACGCGCCGCATCGCGATGGCGCTGGGCGTACGCGGCCTGGTCAACGTGCAGTATGCCATCAAGGGTGAGACCGTCTACGTGATCGAGGCCAACCCGCGTGCCAGCCGTACCGTGCCGTTTATCTCCAAGGCCACCGGCGTGCCGCTGGCCAAGTGCGCGGCGCGTATCATGGCGGGCGATTCCATCGCGAGCTTGGGCCTGCCGAGCGATGAGCGTCAGCTGGACTGGTTCTGCATGAAGGAAGCCGTTATGCCCTGGGGCCGTTTCCCGGGCGCCGACGTCATCCTGGGGCCCGAGATGAAGTCGACGGGCGAGGTCATGGGTATCGCCAAGAGCTATCCCGAGGCATACGCCAAGACGCAGCTGGCGATCGACTACAAGCTGCCCGACCCGAGTTGCGGCAAGGTGTTCATTAGCGTGTGCGACCGCGACAAGCGCCATATCCTTTCGGTCGCCCGTATCCTGCGCTATCTGGGCTTTGACATCTGCTCTACCGAGGGTACGGCGCGCGTGCTGCGTGGAGGCAACGTGACGTGCGAGATCGTGGAGAAGATTAGCGGCCCGCACGACGGCGAGCGCCCCAACATCGGCGACCTCATCGCCGATGGCAAGATCGCGGTGATCATCAACACGCCGTACGGTCCGGGCTCGCGCGGCGACGGCTATCTGCTGCGCACCGAGGCAGTGCGACGCGGTGTGACCTGCGTGACCGCGATGTCTGCCGCCAACACGTACGTGAGTGCCATCGAGGCGGTGCGTGAGGACCAGCAGGGTCACGGCAGCGCCAACGACATGGGCATGGACGTCATCGCCCTGCAGGACCTGCCGCAGCACACGGTGTAATGTGACCTGGTCGGCCGGGGCGGCAGCCGGACACTTTCTCTCGGAAACTGGGCTTCGCGAAGTTTTCCGAGAGAAAGGACCGCCTCCCGCCCCGGCCTACGGTGACTCGGTTGCACCGTGTGCTGCCGAAGGGGCTTTGTGCGATGACTAGGGCTGAATAGAAAATGAGTGTGGGCGCCGTCGTTCGTTTGAACGACGGCGCCCACGTTTTGGATTTATTGGGCTGTGGCGGTGAAGGTTGTTTTGTCGGCGGCGATGTGCACGTGCAGCTTTGCCTGACCGTCGCAGCTGATGAGCACGCCTACCTCGAACGGGGTTCCCGTCTTGTCGTAGGTCGAACGCACGATGCGCATCGCCGCCTTACCGGTGTTCTGTCCCAAAAGACGCGCCTCATGCTTGTCGAGGTTGACCGTCTCGTAGACGGCATCGACGCTTGCGGGCAGGATGCCGGTCTTTTCCGCGATGTAGGCGTAGAGCGAGCCATCCACGTCTTTGCGCGTGAGCTCGGGGCAAAGTGACACGGGGATATAGACGTAGTTGAGCTCCATGGGTTTGTCGTTGGCGAGACGCAGGCGGCGAATCTCCCAGACGGGTGTCCCTTCGGGCACTTTGAGCCCGGAGGCGATGCCGCGGACGGCCGGTATGCTTGAAAAGGCGAGAATCTGCGAGCTCGGAACCCGTCCCGCTTCGCGCATCCGCGCGCTGAAATTCAGGGCCAGGTCGATGCCGGGTGCTGAAGTTTGGGGCTTGATGAACGTGCCCTGGCCGCGCTTGCGCACCACGCGCCCCTCGATGACGAGATCTTGGAAGCAACGGCGCACGGTCGCGCGCGATAACTCCAGCCGCTCACAGATTTCGAGCTCGCGTGGCAGCGGCGTCTTGGTGTCGAACGCCTGGCTGGCGATAAGCAGAGCGATTCGATGTTTAAGCTGGACATAGAGCGGCGTATCACCGCTGCGGTCGAAGGGTTCGGAGGCGAGAAACGAGATCATATCCATGGGGTACCTCCATGTCGTGGGCGTACGTGACATGGTCTGACACTGCGGGGCAAACCGGAGATGCCAGGCCCGATTCTTGCTGGTATGTATGGTGCATAAGGAACATAAACCATTTATCAGGCAATCTACCTGCTATTTTAAAAAGTAATTAGAAGAAAAAATAATTTAGGCACAAAAATAGTTGCTACCGTTAACCGATGAATAGTTGCCGTTCGCAGCTATTTTCTTGTACCGAACATGCCCCGGCGCAACAATAATCTCAGCAAAAAGCAAAGCCGTGCGACACACGGCAGGTCGAGAGGAGACCGCATGCGGTATCTGGTAATGGTCAGTCACGGAACGCTCGCTCCCGGACTGCACAGTGTCCTCAAGATGCTCGGCAATGACGCCCCGAACATCTTGTCGACGAGTCTCGTGGACGGCATGGGCGCTGACGAGTATGTCGAGAACGTCAAGGCGATGCTCGCTCCCGTTACCGCCGATGACGAGGTTGTCCTGCTTGGTGACATCCTGGGCGGATCGCCGCTCACCAATGCCATGAACACGCTGGCCGAGAAGGGTTTGCTCGCCCACACCATTGCCTTCGGCGGTATGAATCTGCCCATGGCTATGACCGCCATGATGGGGCTTGCCACCATGGACCTGGATTCTCTCAAGCAGATGATGCTGCAGGAGGGCAAGAACGGTATGTCCGAGCTTGTGGTCCCGACCGATGACGCCGACGACGAGGACGACGACATCTAGGCAGCGCATCCGCCCCAATTTTTGTGATGGAGCGGGGGTTAAGAGGAAAGACCCCCGGTGATAAAGAAAGGGAGAACGCATGATTTCGTTCATCCGTATTGACGACCGTATGATCCATGGACAGACCGTTACCCGTTGGGCCCTCGAGTATCCCTGCGACGGTCTTATCGCCGTCAACGACGCTGCAGCGTCCAACCCCGTGCTCAAGGAGGCCTACAAGAGTGCCTCGGGCAAGAAGACGTTCGTGTGGACCAAGGAGCACTTCAAGGAGGTCTCCGAGAAGGTTCTCAAGTCCAACACCAAGTACTTCCTGATCACCAAGAACCCGCTCGACATGAAGGAACTTCTCGTCGATTTTGGCTTTAAGCCCGGCATGGACCGCATCATCGTCGGCCCCTGCAACGACCGTCCCGGCGCCACCAAGCTCGGCAACAACCAGTCGATCACGCAGGAAGAGGCCCAGGCGCTCGAGGATCTCACCAACGCCGGCTACACGGTCGAGTTCGCCCTTATCAAGGAGAAATCCATTGGTGAGTGGCCCAAGTTCCGCGGTCAGTTTGGCTTCTAGTTAGGCGCCAGCTGCATTTTGGTACCTACAGCCCTGGGGAAAGGGGCTGAGGAATAAAGAAAGGGGAAAGCATGGCAATCAATGCATTCCAAGCCGCGCTGTTCGGCCTGTTCGCCTGCCTGGCATCACTGCCTGGCATGGGCGGCACGACGATCGGCAACTACACTCTGGGTCGTCCTCTGGTCGCCGGCCTCATCGTCGGCATCATCATGGGCGATATGCAGACGGGCATCCTCGTCGGCGCTGCCATCCAGGTTGTCTACATCGCTCTCGTGACCCCCGGCGGAACCGTCTCCGCCGACGTCCGCGCCGTGTCCTATATCGGCATCCCGCTGGCGATCCTCGCCATCAAGAACTCGGGCATCGATCCCGCCTCCGCTGAGGCTGCCGGCATGGCCGCATCCCTCGGTGCCGCCGTCGGCACGCTCGGCACTGTGCTCTTCTATGGCACCGCCACCATCAACCTGGTGTGGCAGGGCATGGGGTGGAAGTGGCTCGAGAAGGGCGATCTCCACAAGCTCTACCTGGTCAACAACGTTCTGCCTTGGATTGGTCACATCGTCTGCTCGTTCCTCCCGACGTTCATCATCACCATGGGCGGCACCGCCATGGTCGACCTCATGAAGACCTACATGCCCATGGACGGCATCGCGATGAAGACGCTGTTCACCGTCGGCTCGCTGCTGCCTACCGTCGGTATCGCCATCCTGCTCAAGCAGGTCATCTCCAAGCCGACGGACTTCCTCACGTTCTTCTTCGGCTTCACCCTGTCCGCTGTCATGGGATGCAACCTGATTGCCGCCGCCGGCATCGGCTGCTTCTTCGCCCTGATCAACTATGAGATCGCTTCGCTCAAGATCGACCTCGCAAACGCTCCCAAGGCAGCTATCGCCTCGGGCTCCGATGGTGAGGAAGAGGAGGACATCTAATGGCAGAGAAGAAGAAACTCTCTAAGAAAACGCTTGCCAAGTCGTTCCGCAACTGGTCCTATGGCAACCTGACTTGCTTCTCGCAGGAGCACATGCAGACCTTCGGTTACCTGTGCGCCATGCTTCCGATCGTCGAGGAGCTCTACGACACGCCCGAGGAGCAGAAGCAGGCCCTCCAGACCTACTCCGCGTTCTTCAACACCGAGCCGCAGATCGGCACCATGATTGTCGGCGTCACCGCCGGCCTCGAGGAGGCTCGCGCAAACGGCGAGGCCATCGACGACGACGCCATCAACGGCATCCGCGCCGGCCTCATGGGCCCGCTCGCCGGCCTTGGCGACTCGCTGATCGTCGGTACCCTGATCCCGATCCTGCTCGGTATCGCCCTCGGTCTCTCGACCGGCGGCTCCCCGCTCGGCGCTATCTTCTATATCGTCGTGTGGAACCTGCTCATGTACCTCGGCATGCGCTTTGCCTACAACCAGGGCTATGAGCTCGGCGGCAAGGCGGTTGAGGCACTGGTCGGCCCCAAGGCAAAGGCTCTTCGCGATTCCATCGTGATGGTCGGTACCATGGTCATCGGTGCAGTCGGTGCTACCTGGGTCTCCATCACCTGCAGCCCCAACCTGGTGCTGCCCGGCGGCGGTAAGTTCCAGGACACTCTCGATGGCATCTATCCGCACCTGCTGCCGATGGTCTTCATCATCTTCTGCTGGTACATGATGACCAAGAAGAAGGTCAACCCCATCGTTATGATGCTGATTCTCGTCGTGATCGCATTCGTGGGCGTTGTTATTGGCTTCTTCGACCCGGCACTGAGCTACTAGTCATCATCCCCTGGCCCCCTGTAAGGCCGTGCGGCCTCAACCGCACGGCCTTCTGATTTTGCGCCGCCCTTCAAGGGCAATATGGCCAGCGACCTCCATCGCCTACACGACACCCGCTATATTGCTCTTGAAAGATGACGTATTCGAAAAACGATGTTCTTGCACATGATGCACGCTTTGCACGAGGAGGACCCATATGCACGAGAAACACGGACACGACCTTTCGCGCGACGACTTGATCCGCGAGGCAAAGATGCAGACCGATGCTATTCAGCGGCTCAACGTTTGGCTGCGTCTGGGCTATTCGCTCGTGGCTATTGGCTTTTTGGTGGGGATGTGGGGTATGCAGGGCGGCCCCGGCTGGGGCGTCCCCGCGGGCATCGTATGCTTGGTGGTGGGCACTCCGCTTTCGATTGTGCTTAAGGTTGGCACGACCAACGCCAAAAAGAATGTTGAGCGTATGCTCGAGGCCGCGGGTATCGACGTTGAGGAGCTTATGCGACGCAAGAAGGACGAGCAATAGACTTCCGCGTTGGGGTATCATAAATAATTGTTGCGAATGTTAACTAATGTACGGCAAATGACGGTTTTATGGCCCTTCTAGAGTTGCAAAGGACAATATCCCCAGTGGATTACGATGACGTCGCTCGAAAACTGATTGTGTACTCACGTTCCCTTGCCAAGGGATCCTTGAGTGCTGCCGGCGGCGCCAGTGTGGGCGAGGCACCGGTTTTACAGTATCTATCGGGTATTGACGGTGATGTTATTCCCTCCGAGATTGCCAAGAAGCTGAAATTCTCCCGTGCGCGCATGTCGCATATCTTGGATTCACTCGAGAGCAAGGGTTACGTTCAGCGCAGGACCGATCCAAACGATCGTCGGCGTGTGCTGGTGAGCATTACCGAGGAAGGCCGTGATTTCGCGGCGAAAAAAAATGCCGAGAGTGTGGCATCGCTCTCGAAGCAGCTCTCAGCGCTCGGCGAACACGATGCTCAGGAGCTCGTGCGCATCCTGAATAAAGCCTACAGCCTTACCTATGATGCCGACGACTACCTGGACAATCTATAAGGATGAAGGCAGACATTTAGGTGCATCTTGAAATGCACCCGGGACAGTTGTGCCCATTGACTACCGTCAGCATCTCATTCCAAACCAAATCAGCCAACGTACGGCATAGCAATCTCCGGTAGGTCGCAGGGCGGCGGTCGAGCTTTTCTCTCGGGAAACTTCGCGAAGCCCAGTTCCCGAGGGAAAGGTATGGTCTGTGTAATACCAGATAAACAGTACATTTTTGCTAGATTGGTATTTGACTGAAGAACCAATTGGTATGGCTTATTAAGCCCACCTTGCCGTTGACGCTCATTTTACTGCCGCTGGTGGACTTCCGAACTTGGTTGCGCAAGTGCTCCCATATATTGATATGACCTAGTAGGTGGCTATCTGGTTACTACCAGTTGGCCCCTTGGTAACGGGTGGCCCCATTGTGCGGAATGTACCGAACATCCCCGTTTGATACGTTTTCCCATGCTGCCGGGGGGCGTCCTCGGCACCTCAGCATCTCGGAAGAAAGGAGACCAGGTGCGCAGGAATTCCATTTTTACGAAACGGTGGGTGAAGGGAAGCGCGGTCCTCGTTGCCACTGCAGCGACGCTCGTGTTTGCCAACCCCCAACAGGCGATTGCCACGCCACTCAAGGGCGTCGACTCAGCGACCGTGTCCCAGTCTGCCTCGAATGTCGTCGACATCGATTTCGCTGACGGCATCAAGGGCCGTATTACGTTCCTCGAGGACGGTATTTTCCGTTATAACGTCGACCCCAAGGGTGAGTTTTCCGATTACGCCACACCGCGCAGTAAGTCCCACACGGCTAAAATCCAGGCTCAGCCCGATACCTCGGACACCTACAGCAAGCCGAGTGCGACGGTTGCCGACAAGGGCGACACTATCGAGATCACCGGCGGAAAGGCGACCGTGATCCTGGACAAGGCGACCGGCAAGATGAGTATCAAGTCAGGCGACCGTGTCGTGGTTTCCGAGTCCGCGTCCCTCGACCTTGATAAGAAGGGTACCGTCCAGACGCTCGCCAAGGAGAAGTCCGAGAACTTCTTTGGCGGCGGCACCCAGAACGGACGCTTCCTGCACACCAACCAGACCATCGCCATCTCCAACACGAACAACTGGACCGATGGCGGCGTTGCCTCGCCCAACCCGTTTTATTGGACGAGTGACGGCTACGGCGTACTCCGAAACACGTTTGCAGAGGGTTCCTACGACTTCGGTTCCACGGACTCATCGACGGTCACGACTTTGCACAGCGAGAATGAGTTTGATGCCTACTACTTCGTGGCGACCAACGAGGGCGCTTCGAACGTGGCAACCGAGATGCTGCAGGACTACTACAAGGTGACCGGTAACCCGGTACTGCTGCCCGAGTACGGGTTCTACCTTGGTCATCTTAATGCCTATAACCGTGATGGCTGGTCAACGACCTCGGGTCAAAAGAAGTGGGAGACCAAGGGCAGCAAGTCCTCGAGCGAGAAGGGCGACGTTAAGTACGAGTCTGGCATGTCGACGGGCTACAAGCTCGACGGCACACTTGCGGCCGAGACGCTCAACGGTGAGGGCCCTACGGTTGATACCGAGAACATGAAAGCGACCGATTTCGACCGCCAGTTCTCTGCTCGTCAGGTTATCGATGACTACGAGGACAACGACATGCCGCTCGGCTGGTTCCTGCCGAACGACGGTTACGGCGCCGGCTATGGCCAGAACGGTTACTACAAGACCGGCGGCGTCAACTCCGACGGAGCGAGCTCGGCCGACCGTCTTAACGCTGTGCGTGCCAATGTCGACAACCTTAAGAAGTTCACCGAGTATGCCAACTCCAAGGGTGTGAGCACGGGCTTGTGGACCCAGTCCAACCTTGAGCCCGACAGCAACCCTGAGACCCCGTGGCATCTGCTTCGCGACTTCGACGCCGAGGTCAAGACGGGAGGCATCACTACCCTTAAGACCGACGTTGCCTGGGTTGGATCTGGCTACTCCTTTGGTCTTAATGGCATCAAGACAGCTTATGACACGGTGACGACCGGCGCTAACAAGCGCCCCAACATCATCACGCTCGATGGTTGGGCCGGCACGCAGCGCTTTGGTGGCATTTGGACCGGCGACCAGTATGGCGGTAACTGGGAGTACATTCGCTTCCATATCCCCACGTATATCGGTCAGAGTCTTTCGGGCAACCCCAACATCGGCTCCGACATGGATGGCATCTTTGGCGGCGACCCCATCATCTCTGCGCGTGACTACCAGTGGAAGACGTTCACGCCCTCTATGCTTGACATGGACGGTTGGGGCACCTACCGTAAATCGCCCATGACGCACGGCGATCCCTACACAGGCATCTCGCGCTTCTACCTCAAGCTCAAGGCGCAGCTCATGCCCTATATCTACACGAGCGCGGCCTCGGCGGCCAACATCGACACGGGTAACGGCGATGCCGGCCTGCCCATGATCCGCGCCATGCTGCTTTCCGACAACTCCGAGTACGCCGCAAGCACTTCGACGCAGTACCAGTATATGTTCGGTGAGAACTTCCTAGTGGCACCGGTGTATCAGGATACCCAGGCAGACGAGAACGGCAACGACATTCGCAATGGGATTTACCTCCCCAACTACGGCACCGACGAGAATCCCACCATCTGGATCGATTACTTCTCGGGTAAGCAGTATCGCGGCGGCCAGGTTCTCAACAACTACGAGGCTCCGCTTTGGAAGCTGCCGCTGTTTGTGAAGGCCAACGCTATCGTGCCGATGTACGCCGAGAACAACAACCCCGAGGCCGTGAGCGACACCAACACCAAGGGTACCGACCGCAGCCAGCGTATCGTCGAGTTCTTCGCCACCGAGGGCGACGGCACCTTTACGCAGTACGAGGACGACGGCTCCTCCATCGAGAACAACACGACTGAGGACGATTCCTACGGCACGATCGACAATATCTCCTACGGTGAGCATGTGAGCACCGTCTACAGCTCCAAGGCCGCAGGCGGCACCGCGACCTTTACCGCCGAGGCCTCGCAGGGCGGCTACAACGGCTACGACTCCAACCGCACCACGACCTTCGTGGCCAATGTGTCCGCCAAGCCCACGAGCGTTGTCGCCAAGAACGGCGGATCCGCACTCAACGTGGTTGAGGTCGACTCGCAGGAGACCTTTGACGCCGCGACCCCCGAGGCCGGCCAGGCGGTCTACTTCTACAGCGAGACCCCCAACCTCAACCACTACGGCAGCGATGCGGACGGCACCGAGGCCGAGCAGGGCGAGAGCTTCAACAACACCAAGATCACCACGAACCCCAAGGTCTACGTCAAGTTCGCGAAGACCGATGTTGCTGCAGCGGCGCAGACGCTTGAGCTGGGCGGTTTCGTGAACGCCGACGCCACGCTCACAGCCGATCGCCTCAACGAGAACCTCTCCGCACCCACGAACCTTGCTGCCCCCGAGGACGCCACGACCCCAACGAGCATCAAGCTCACCTGGGGAAAGGTCGATGGTGCTACCTCCTACGACCTTAAGGTCGACGGCACTGTGTTTGCCGTGGGTGATGCGGCCGAGTTCACGCACACCGACCTCGCCTACAATAGCAAGCACACCTACCAGATTCGTTCGCGCAACGCCGAAGGTTACTCCGCCTGGAGCGATGTGCTCGAGGCGAACTCCGCACTCGATCCGTGGCGGAACGTCCCCGACGCCGAGGAAATCACCTGGGAGGGCTCACTTTACGGCAGCCATAAGGCCGAGCTCGCCTTCGACCATGAGTTCCAGTCGGGCGACGGCGGTTTCCACTCCGGTGGCAACGATCTGGGCAAGGCGCTTACCGTTGACTATGGACGCGCTTACAAGCTCGATAAGCTCGAGTACTATCCGCGCGATGACGCCGGCAACGGCACCGTGACCAAGATGCGTGTTGAGACGAGTCTCGATGGCGTCCACTGGACGAGCCAGGAGGTCGATTGGGCACGTTCCGCTGATTGTAAGACGGTAGCGTTTGACGGCACCGTGGCCGCCCGTTACGTGCGCATGACACCGCTCGCCTCGGTCGGCAATTTCTTCTCCGCGTCCGAGATTGCCATCTACAAGACCGACGGCACGGATGGCTTCGCCGTGGGCTCCAACCTCAACAAGGCCACGATCTCCGACGGAGACTACTCCAACATGAAGAACTATCTGGGCCTCGAGAATCGCGAGCCCGATACCCCGACGTTCGGTTCGCAGATCCGCGACCACTTCGCCGACCTCAACGATAACGGCGTTTACGACGTCTACGATTACTCGTTCACCATGGCGGGTCTTGACGGCGGCACTAAACAAAAGGGCAAGGTCGCAGGTTCGCTCGCGGTGATTCCGAGCAAGACCGAGGTCGAGGCCGGTGATGAGATCACCGTTGATGTCTATGCGGCCGACGCCAAGAACGTCAACGCCCTGGGCGCCCTCGTCAACTTCAAGAGCGACCAGTTCGAGTTTGTGTCCGAGAGCATCGCGCAGGACGGCTCGACTGCCGGCATGGAGAACCTGTCTCGCGAGAAGGTCCAGTTCGTGGACGGAACGCAGACTATCAATCTCGCCTTTGCCAACCGCGGCGATGGCAAGCTCTACAACGGTACTGGCGCGGTGGCGAGTTTCAAGCTCAAGGCCAAGACCGCCGGAAAGGTCGAACTGCCCTCGACATCTTGGCTTATCGGCCCGGCATGCGACGCACTTGAGTTTGCGAGCGACGGCACGGTGACGATGCCGGACGTTCCTCAGCCAACGGTCGCCGAGTACGCCCAGGATGCCTTCAACATCACGATGACCAACGATGAGCTCACGACCGACGACGGGACCAACGTCGAGAAACTTATCCAGCAGAAGAGCTATAACGCGCTGTTCGATAATAACGAGGGCGACAACGGCTTTGAGTTCCTGTGGAACTGGAGTGGCAACTGGGACAGCGAGGGTAAGCTACCGAGTTACGTGAAGCTTCCCACCACGATGACATTCGCATTTAAGACGCCGTCGAAACTCGATAGCGTCGAGGTCGTTAACCGCAACGGCGGCAACGGAACCGTACAGAAGATCAAGGCCGTCGTGACGTTCGAGGATGGCTCGATCCAAGAGTTCGCGGGCGGGGAGTACGATTCCTTCCTGGCTCGCTACGCCTTTGACCTCTCTGCCGAGAACAAGGGCAAGAAGGCGACCAAGGTCGAGGTCACGCCGCTTGAGGCATCGGGTGACCAGATGCTCACACTGCGTGAGGTCAACTTCAACTACACGCAGGGTGTCGAGGCCATCGAGGGTGTCGAGCTAGGCAAGAACCAGACCGAGTTCTTTGAAGGCGACATTACGCCCGTCGACGCCAAGGCTACGCCTGAGAGCGCTGGCTACCCCTATGTGACGGTCGAGAGCTCCGACCCCTCTGTGGTAAGCGTCTCCGCTGTTCAGGCTGGCGATAGCGTGAGCTACTACCTGCGTGCCAACAAGGCCGGCAAGGC
Organism: Collinsella sp. OM04-5; assembly: GCF_003439125.1. Classification (GTDB taxonomy): domain Bacteria; phylum Actinomycetota; class Coriobacteriia; order Coriobacteriales; family Coriobacteriaceae; genus Collinsella. The sequence continues at coordinate 81,289 of NZ_QSUU01000012.1, forward strand.
AAAGATCACGGTGGCGTCGGTACTCGACCCCTCCAAGACCGCATCCTATGAGGTCGAGGTCAAGGCTGGTGTCGATACCTCTGCGCTCGTGGCAGCGCTTTCCAAGGCCGCGGGCTACAGCGAGTCCGTCTACACCAAGGATTCCTATGCAGCTCTCACCACTGCGGTCGAGGCGGCTCGGAAGCTCCTCGACAGCGGCCAGGGCAGCTATAGCAAGAAGGATGTCGCAGACGCCACTGCCAAGATCGAGAAGGCAATCGACGGCCTCAAGATGCGCCCTGTCGATGAGAAGATCCTCATCAACACGCCCGAGAACCGCAAGAACGTCAAGGTGGCCGACTTCTCGAGTGAGGCCGACTACGAGGGCAGCAACGCCGTCAACGCTCTCGACGGCGACGAGCGGACGCTTTGGCACAGCGACTGGGCCCATGGGACCGGTATGCCCCAGTATCTGAGTGTCGACCTGGGCCGCGACTACGATCTCACCGACGTTACATTCCTGCCGCGCCAGGACGGCGGCACTAACGGCGATATCTTCGAGGCCGAGATACTGGTCTCCGACACTGCCGACGGTTATGAGATGGGCACCGCCGCGTCGATGGGTACGTTCGCCTTCGACAACGACGGCCGCGTGCTCACCGACCGTGGCGACTGGAAGCAGATGAGCTTTGGCGCCGCGCGCGGTCGCTACGTGACCGTCAAGGTGATTCACGCCGGCGGTGGCGACGTTGATGCCTACTGCAGCATGGCGGAGCTCAAGTTCTACGGTACGGCCGTCCCCGATCCGGTGGCGAAGGATGATCTCGCTACCGCGATCGAAAAGGTTGATGCCGAGGTTGCTGCCGGCGACCTCAAGGCCGGTGACTACACCGAGGCCTCCTGGACGGCGCTCGAGAACGCCCTGGCGAGCGCCCGCGCCATCTTGAGTGACGAGAACGCCACGCAGGACGAGGTCGACCAGGCGCTCAGGGCGCTCGAGAGCGCCCGCGGCGCGCTCGAGAAGACCCCGGTGGCCCCGGTCGAGAATCCGACTAAGAAGCAGCTCAAGGCTCTGGTCAAGCAGGCGAAGGAGACTGACACCAGGGGCAAGACGGCCGAGTCTGTCAAGGCCCTGACGGATGCCATTACCTACGCCGAGGACGTCTTGGGTGATGAGGATGCTTCCGACACCCAGATCCAGGCGGCCTATGGCCAGCTCAAGCTGGCCATTGAGAGCCTCAAGGATGCCGATTCCGGCAACCAGGGCGGCTCGGGCAACCAGGGTTCCGGCAATGGCTCGAACGGCGGCAACCAGGCGGGCAAGCCCGCAGGCGACAAGGCCCAGGGCAGCAAGAAGAACGGTTCGGCGATTCCCAATACCGGAGACCAGACGGCGGCGACCGTCGCGACCGTCGGTGGTCTTGGCGCCATCATCGCCGCGATCGGCGCTTTCTTCCATCGTCGCAGCAAGGCTAAGTAGCCCCAGCAACAGCTAAGCAAGCGTGCCCGCCGCCCCACCCAAGGACGGTGGGCACGCTTTTTGAATGTAGGCAGAAAGCTCCGACCCTTCGGCCCTAATCTCGCAAAGCGTTCCGTCTCCCGCCGAACACATCAGCATCGGCGGCTATACTTGATTTATTTGCAGTTAAGGGTCGCGGATCCGCCGCGTCGCCGCTCTCAACAGGAGGTCTTTGTTTATGGCAGATCAAAAGCCGGTTGTCGGGATCATCATGGGTTCCAAGTCCGATCTGGGCGTTATGGAAGGTTGCACCGCCGAGCTCGAGGCGCTGGGCGTGCCCTATGAGCTTGTCATTGCGAGCGCACACCGCACACCGGCGAAGGTCCACGAGTGGGCTTCGACTGCCGCCGATCGCGGTATCAAAGTGATTATCGCCGCTGCCGGCAAGGCCGCCCACTTGGGTGGTGTCGTGGCTGCCTTTACGCCGCTGCCGGTTATCGGCGTGCCTATGAAGACGAGTGACCTGGGCGGCATGGATTCGCTGCTGTCGATGGTGCAGATGCCTTCGGGCGTGCCCGTGGCCTGCGTTGCCATCAACGGCGCCAAGAACGCCGCCATCTATGCCACACAGATTCTGGGTGCTTGCGACCCCGAGTACCGCAAGGTTATCGAGAAGATGAAGCAGGAGATGGCTGACGCCTAAGCGTTCCGCCGTTTCACCGCAGTATAAGGAGAGCCATGTCCGATTATCAGGGAAAACGATTCAAGGCTTCTCAGATTCCCGATCCGTCGAAGCCGGGTGCTGCCCGTGCGGCACAGCAGGGTCGGACATCCTCTCCTCAGCAGCCGCGCGCGCCGCGCCCCGTGACACCGGCGACGCATCGTCGACAGGACGCGCCGGCCGCATATCGTCCTTCGTCTTATAGCTCCGCTAAGAAGCCGCCCCGGTCTTCATCGCATGCCGCGCCGTCGGATTGCACCGAGCCGCCGCGTAAGAAGCGCCGCTCCATCATTCCTATCCTGCTCATCATCATCGGTATCGGCCTGATTGTCGCCGCCGCCGCTATCTTTATTAATGCCCAGATTGGCTATAAGCAGGCGAGCGATTCGTATCAGAAAATCGAGAAGCAATATGTAAGCGATAAGGACGCCAGCGGCGTGCCGATTATCGACTTTGATGCGCTTGCTCAGACGAACCCCGAGATTGTGGGTTGGATTTACGTGCCGGGAACCAACATCAACTATCCCGTGGTGCAGACCAACAACAACTCCAAATACCTCAACACGCTGTTCGACGGAACGGCTAACGCGTCCGGTGCTATTTTCCTGGATAGCGATGACACCGCGCCGGGAATGGTCGACCAGCAGACCACGATCTACGGCCACCATATGAACGATGGGTCGATGTTCAACGTGATTTCGGACACCACTGATCAGGCGACGTTCGATAGCATCGAGTTTGTGTATTACATCACACGGGATGCTACGTATAAGCTGCGACCACTGGCGACCAAAGTTGTCGAGGACACGTATGCCAAGGCGCGCACGCCCAATTTTGAGGGCGATGACGGGCTCAAGAACTACCTGTCCGAGATGTTCGACGGTGCCTCTGCCGTGGCGAGTGATGCCACCGATCGTGCCGCTTCGGCAACCAAGGTTGTAACGCTCGTGACCTGTCGTTCGCTGTCGCTGAGCAACACACGCGCCGTCATGGTGCTCACGCCGGTCGAGGAATAAGTTGTTCGAGAGTAGCTAAAAAGGCCCCGTCCCAAATTGGCTACTCGACGACGGTAAGGGAGAAATGATGCTCGAGAGTGGCAAATTGATGCCTTCGATTGATGCTTGGCTGCGCGAGGCCAAGGCCGATGCTTCGGCGGCAGGCTGTGGGATGTATCTGACGCATAACGGTGTGGTGCGCGCGACGCCCAAGGCCGAGGTGCGCGGAGTCGAGACCGATGGCGTGGCGCCAGGCCACAGGGTGGGCGGCATGGTCTTTGACTACGACGCCGAAAAGGTACGGTCTGCTATCGAGGCCACGCGCGCGATGCCGGGTATCGGCTATGTGCGCGTGTGGCTGGCAAGCGGCGAGCTTACCGTAGGTGACGACATCATGCTCGTGCTTATCGGCGGGGACATTCGCCCACACGTGGTCGATGCACTGCAGGCGCTCGTTGGCACCATCAAGAACGAATGCGTGAGTGAGGTCGAGCGCGAGGCATAGAGGATTGCGTCGATAGAAGGATCGTTTATAAAAATGCCCACCGGTACATGTGATACCGGCGGGCATTTTGCGTTTTGGGCGCGGTGAGCGCTATACGCGCGTCGCATCCTTGGGGCTCATGGTCATGCTCTGGAAGCGGTTTTCCATGTACTCGTTATCGAAGTGCTCTCCGTAGAACTGTGCGACGGGAATGTCCGGCTCCGTGCCGTTAACGCGCTGGTACCAGTAGTCGAGCGACTGCAGCGTCATGACGCCGTCGACCAGCATGATAACGGTAAAGATGACGGTGGCCGAGTAGCGGCTCTTCCAGGGGATCTTGTTGATAAGCTTAAGCAGCCTCGGCAGCAGCAGCTTGATCCAGATGAGGCCGCCCAGGCCCCACAGGCAGGCGAAGCCCGTGCAGGTGCGTCCGCCCGTGAGGACCACGAGCGGATCGGGCAAACCGAACAGCGTTATGTGCGAGTAGCTCCACGAGACCACGCCAAACGCGGTCTGCATAAACCAGCCCACGAACACCTCAAAGCTGGCGCCGAGCAGGGCGCTCACCAGGAAAATGATGATGGGGTTCTTTTTGTAGAAGCGGTTAAGCACCATGGTCATGAGCACGGCGCCAAATCCGTAGATGGGGCTGAAGGGGCCAAACAGCATGCCGGCGCGGTTCTGATAGACGCCCGGGTCGTCGACTGTCATGTGCCAGATGTCCTCGGCGATCAGGCCGAGTATGCAGCAGACAAAGAACACCCAGAACAGGTTGAAGTAGTTGAGCTTGATGTAGCCCTCGCCGGTTTCATCGCGGCCGAGCATGCCCTCGGCGGCGGCGTCGCGGTCGAGCATCTCCTGCAGGCGGCGCTGCAGTTCGCGCTCCTGACGAAGCGTGGGGTCGACGGTTGCCGAAAGTGCAACGAGGATGCCGAGCTGGATCGCGGGACGCAGCAGGAAGGGCCCGATGCCCTGGAGCATCACGTCGACCAAAAGCTCGACGACGGTGAATGCAATAAGGATGTAGGACAGGCGGGCGGCGTTGCGGCGCTGGTTTTTGATAAGGTCCAGGCCAAAGATGATTAGGATGACGGCACTTGCCGCAGAGAGCATGATGCCGGCGACGATAAGGCCGACTGCGACGAGCGTGTTGTCGCCGAGCTTTTCGGTGGCGTTGCCGTTAACAAGTGCCGTGATGACCTGCCACATAAAGGCAGCGACCGACGGGAGCGTGCCCACGCCGGAAAGGATGCACAGGACGGCGTACACCTTAATGATGAGGGGGATCTTCTTGACCTCCGTGGCGCTGGGGACGCTGGGGTCGAGTTCGTTTCGATCCATACAGAACCTTTCTCGCTTTGTTGTAGGTTACAAGGATACGCCGCCGACCTGCCAAAAGACAGGACGAACGTCCCAATTGCAACTTTGTAATCCCCAACGGCGGACGCGGCGGCCATCTGGGGGGCGCGGGCGCTTGCACTGGACAGACCGATAAAATGTTTGGCAACAAAACTGATTATTAGCTCGGTGGGCTTTTAAAAAGCGCTGTTCATGCGCGGGAGTGCTTGTCTTGCCGTGCGTATAATAGGGCAGGTAACGCCAAAAATACGAGGCTCTGAGGGGATACCATGTCTCAAGAAACCATCCGCGCGGCCGAGCGTGCCGCGGGACAGGTGAACACCATGTCGACGTATGATCCGGACTCCGACCAGCTGCATGAGGAATGTGGCATTTTCGGCGTATGGGCGCCCGATCGCGACGTGGCTCGACTGACGTACTTTGGCCTGCGTGCACTGCAGCACCGTGGCCAGGAATCGGCGGGAATCGCCGTGGGTGACGGCGGCACGGTTATGGTCCGCAAAGACCTGGGGCTGCTCGATCGCGTGTTCTCCAACGCCGACCTGTCGACGCTCTCCGGCCAGCTGGCCGTGGGCCACGTGCGCTATGGCACCGCCGGTGCCAAGAGCTGGGAAGCCTCTCAGCCGCATCTTTCTACCATCAACAGCGTCATTATCGCGCTTGCTCACAACGGCACCCTCGTCAACACCGACGAGCTGCGCCGCCAGCTGATCGAGCTGGGCGTGCCATTCCTCTCCAACTCGGATTCCGAGGTCGCGACCAAACTCATCGGCTACTTTACCCAGCGTACAGGCCATCTGCGCGAGGGCATTCGCAAGACCATGGAGCTCGTGCGCGGCGGCTACGCCATGACGCTCATCAACGAGCAAGCGCTCTACGCATTCCGCGATCCACACGGCATTCGCCCGCTCGTGCTGGGCAAGCTGGTGGACGAGGGTCTGGACCAGGCCGATGCCGCAGCCGTTTCGCAGCTGCCGTCGCAGGACGGCGCCGCGACGGTCGACTCCGCCGTCCGTGTCACGCGCGCCGGCGGCTGGGTCGTTGCTTCCGAGACCTGCGCACTCGACATCGTGGGTGCCGAGTACGTCCGTGACGTCCGTCCCGGCGAGATCTTGCGCATCAGCGCCGAGGGTCTGGTATCCGAGCAGGGCGTGCCTGCAGCCGAAGAGCCCGCCAACTGCATCTTTGAGCAGGTCTACTTTGCCCGCCCCGACTCCATCATGAACGGCAAGAGCGTCTATGCCTGCCGTTACGACATGGGTCGTCAGCTGGCACATGAGGAGCCCGTCGAGGCCGACCTGGTCATCGGCGTGCCCGACTCCGGCCTGCCGCCCGCGGAGGGGTATTCGCACGAGAGCGGTATTCCCTTTGGCGAGGGCCTTATCAAGAACCGCTACGTGGGCCGTACGTTTATCGAGCCTACGCAGGAGTTGCGCGCCATGGGCGTGCGTATGAAACTCAACCCGCTGCGCGACAATATCGAGGGCAAGCGCCTGGTCGTCATCGACGACTCCATCGTGCGCGGCACCACCATGGTGCAGCTCGTCAAGATGCTGCGCAACGCCGGCGCCAAGGAGATTCACATCCGCATCAACTCGCCCGAGGTCATTTGGCCGTGCTTCTACGGTATCGATACCGACGTGCAGTCGCAGCTTATCAGCGCCAACAAGACGGTCGACGAGATTTGCGAGTATATCGGCGCCGATTCGTTGGCCTTTCTTTCGGTCGAGGGCCTGCTTAAGGTCATGCCCAAGGGCGGCTACTGCGACGCGTGCTTTACCGGCCGCTATCCCGTGGCGATTCCCGAGAGCTTTGGCCGCGACAAGTTTATGGAGGGCTTTAAGCCCCGCAACCTGGACAAGCCGCTGTACTTTGACGACGACGCCGTGGTCGAGAAATACGACGACCGCAGCTGGGAAGAGGAGCACGGCGAGGCCTAAAACCTGCCATATGGGGACAGGTATATTTTGGTAGGTTTTACCTGCTGTTTTGTTGATATGACGGCGGGTGCTGTTATGGCACACGCCGAAATGAACGCAATTATGAGCACCGTTTGGCGCCCGCGCGGCGCGACGGTAGTGGGAGAGGAAGGCTCAGATGAGCGACAGCAAGCATGTGACGTACGAGGACGCCGGCGTCGATACCGCCGAGGGCGGCCGCGCCGTCGACGCGATTAAGCAAATGGTCAAGGACACCAATCGCCCCGAGGTTATCGGCGGCATCGGTGGCTTTGGTGGCCTGTTCTCGGCCGCCGCGCTTAAGGATATGGAAGACCCGATCCTGATCAGCGGTACCGACGGCGTGGGCACCAAGCTCGTGCTCGCCCAGATCATGGACCGTCACGAGACGGTGGGCCAGGACCTGGTCGCTATGTGCGTCAACGATATTCTGGCTTCGGGCGCCGAGCCGCTGTTCTTCCTGGATTACGTTGCCATCGGTCACATCGAGGCCGAGCACATGGCAAAGATCATCAAGGGCGTGGCCGACGGCTGCAAGCTCGCGGGTTGCGCGCTCGTGGGCGGCGAGATGGCCGAGCACCCGGGCGTTATGGCTCCGGCCGACTACGACCTCGCCGGCTTTACCGTGGGCGTCGTCGATCGTCCCAAGATGCTCGACCCCGCGAACGTTCGCCCGGGCGATGTGATCCTGGGCCTGCCTTCCACCGGCGTGCACTCCAACGGCTACTCGCTCGTGCGCAAGGTCATCGGCGTCGACGGCATCAAGCCGGGCACGCCCGAGGCCGCCGCTAAGGCCGAGGAGCTGAGCCGTCCGCTCGAGGAGCTCGGCGGCGCTTCGCTGGCTGACGCCCTGCTGGCTCCCACGCGCATTTATGTGAAGCCGATTCTTGAGCTGCTGCGCGGCGGCGCCAACGTGCATGCTATCGCCCACATCACCGGCGGCGGTATTACCGAGAACCTCAACCGCGCGCTTGCCGACGACGTTGACGCCGTGGTCACCCGCAACGGTGCCGAGATGGGCTGGGACGTTCCGCCCGTCATTACCTACGTGTCGCGCCAGGCCGAGCTTGCGCCCAACGAGGCTTGCAAGACCTTCAACATGGGCGTCGGCCTGTGCCTGATCGTCGCCCCCGAGGACGAGGCTGCCGTGACCGAGGCTCTGGTCGCGCTGGGCGAGAAACCGTTCCGCGTGGGCGAGTGCGTCGAGGGCTCCGGTGAGGTCGTGTACTCCGATGAGCGCTAACGAGCAGATGGCTGCCGCCGAGGGCCTGGACTTTGTGCCCTATACCCGTCCGACCGGCACCGATACGGCCGAGCCGCTTAAGATCGGTGTGCTCATCAGCGGCTCTGGCACCAACCTGCAGGCGCTGATTGACCTGATCGCCGCCGGCAAACTCAATGCTTCGATCGAGCTGGTGGTCTCGAGCCGTCCTTCGGCCAAGGGCTTGCAACGCGCCGAGCGTGCAGGTATCCAGACGCTGACGCTCTCCAAGGATGTCTATGCCGACCCTATTGCCGCCGACGAGATCATCGCGCACGAGCTGCTCGAGCGCGGCTGCGAATATGTGGTCATGGCCGGCTACATGCGCATGGTGCGCACGCCTCTGCTGGCGGCGTTTCCCAACCGCGTGGTTAATTTGCATCCGGCGCTGCTGCCGAGCTTTACCGGCGCGCATGCGATCGACGATGCCTTTGTCCGCGGCGTTAAGGTGACCGGTGTGACCGTGCACTTTGCCAACGAGATCTACGACAACGGCCCCATCATCGCCCAGCGCGCGCTGGCTGTCGAGGAAGGCTGGGATGTCGACATGCTCGAGGAGCACATCCATGCGATCGAGCATGTGCTGTATCCCGAGGTCGTGCAGATGCTCGCCGACGGTCGCGTCCACGTGCTAGAGAGCGGCAAGGTCGCAATTGATCCGGCACGCTAGTCGTGTGTAAGAGGGCTCATTGAGCGTTCTTTGGGACGTAAGCGATCTAGAAAATCTGATAGGGCCCTGTCCGTGCGCGGGCGGGGCCCTTTTGTGTGGTCTACTCTGTTTGCTATACTGCTAGCAAGTAGAGAGGAGCCGCTATGGGTACAGCAACGGTGCAGCTCAACACACGAATCGACCCTATGCTCAAGGCCGGTGGCGATGCGGTCCTGACTCGTAATGGGCTGGGGCCGAGTGACGCCATTCGTGCGCTTTGGACCTATCTTGCCGAGCATCAAACGTTGCCGGGATTTATGGTGACGGATAAGTGCGAGACGCCCCGTGCGAAGAGTCTTGCCGAACAGGGGTGTGGTCTGGCTTTTTCCTCATTGGGGTTGAGCTTCTCAGATTTTGCGCCAGGCGAATCATCGGCGGACAACTGGGATGCCGTACGCGATGATATGTATGACGCGATGATTGCCGACATAGAGGCGAATTGCCGATGATTGAGGCAAAGCGGCTCTTGGTGGACACGAATGTTTGGCTTGATTACTACCTGCAAGAGGGCGCATTCGACAACGTGAGAAGATTGGTTGAACTGGCCGAAGCGGGAAAGATCGACCTTCTGTACGCGCCAACGACGGCAAAGGACGTGTTCTATATCTTGCCTCGGCGTCTAGCTCGACGGAATGTGAATGGGATTAACGCTTCGTTCGGTCCGGCTGCATGGGCATGCGTCGAGCATATGATGCAGGTGGCAACGGCTTCCCCGCTTTCGATGGCGGAGTGCGAGATGGCGCGCATGCTTGGCAAGCGCATGCCGGACCTCGAGGACAATCTCATTATTGCCTCGGGCGATACGGCGGATGTTGACTACGTAGTCACGAGCGACCGACGCATGTTGGAGACGATGCCCGAGGTATGCTTGACGCCCGCGCGCGCACTCGAGCTCATCGGGATCCTCGGCTAACCTTGCATACCCCGTTTCGCTATCATATTGAGCATTGTGGCCCTCATGCAACTTTGGAGGACGGTATGGCGGATAACGAAGCACTGTTTACGCCTGAGCTGGTGTTTTTTGATTGGGAGTGCGCGACGCCCGCCGAGGTGTTTGCGCGACTCGAAGGCGAACTTGCCCCACGCGGCTACATCTGCACCGGTTGGCTCGACGCCGTCCGCACGCGCGAGGATGCCTATCCCACGGGCCTTGCCATGCCGGCGGCCAACATCGCCATCCCACACACCGACCCGGGGTTTGTGGCCAAGCCCTATATCGCGGTGGTAAAGCCCGCCACGTCCGTGACATTTAACGCTATGGCTGGCATGGGTGCTCCGGTGCCGGCGCAGATCGTCATCAATCTGGGCATCGCCGAGCCGGGCGGCCAGGTCGAGGCCCTGCAAGCGCTCATGAATATCTTTATGGACGCGGACGTCGCAGCCGATGTGCTCGGCCAGACCACGCCCCAAGGCATGGTCGACGCCATCCGCCGCCACTTTTAAAGCCGGCACTTGGGGACTGTCCCTAACTGCCGGCAGAGACGATATGAGCAGGACATAAAACATTGAGAGCCCCTGCTGCATGAAAGACC
>NZ_QSUU01000013.1 GCF_003439125.1 Collinsella sp. OM04-5
CGAGCGGGGGCTCCTGTCGTTTCCGTGCCCCTGGATTGGGTCATAGTGTCTGTTGTTTCCTGGTCATCGGCGTTGCTGTTCTTTTTACCGGGGTTATTGGTACGGCCTTTGCCGTATTATTGAGGCTGTTTGTTGCCGCGCATTATTCTGTTGAGGGGCTTTGTTGGACAGCTATTTTACTCTGCAATCGAATATTGAGGCTTCGGGCGAGTTTGTGGACCGCAAGAGCCGGTTTATTGCCCAGCTGGTCCATATTGAGTCCGAGGACGAGGCGAATGCCTTTATCGAGATGGTTCGCAAGCGTCATTACGACGCTCGACACAATGTTCCCGCGTGGATTTTGGTCGATGGACGCGAGCGCCAGAGCGATGATGGCGAGCCGAGCCGCACGAGCGGAATGCCGACGCTCGAGGTGCTGCGCGGTGCGGGACTTAAAAACGTATGCTGTGTTGTGACGCGTTATTTTGGTGGCACGCTGTTGGGGCCCGGTGGCTTGGTACGCGCCTATACCGCGGCGACACAGGCGGCGGTGGCCGCGGCTCAGGAGGCTGGGCAGATCGTTGAGATGACGAGTGTCGTGCCGGTTGACGTGCATGTGGCCTATCCACAGTATGAGCAGGTGCTTCGTTTGGCGCAGGATTCGGGTGCCAAGGTTTCGGATACCGATTACGCGGATGCCGTGACACTTCACTTGGTGTTTAAGGCGGGGGAGCAGGAGCTGTTTTGCGCCAAGATGCGCGAGCTTATGGCGGGGCGCGAGGAGATCGAGGTCGGCGCTCCCGAATTTGCTGAGTTCTAACGGCGACGGCCGGCGTGCTTTTGGATGAATCTCAAGCGCGCCGGCCGTCGTTTTCTGTTGCTATCGTTTACTCGGCGAGCTGCTTTAGCATATCGCAGGCGATTTCGACGGCATCGTCGATGCAGCCGGGACAGCTGCGGAGCGGGCCCTTGTCCGATCCGACGCCCTTGAGCGTGCCACAGACGGTCGTCGTGTTCTTCTCGCCAAAGCGCTTGGCAATCTCGCGCGACAGCTTGTAGGTCTGGCCCTTGGTCTTGGGGTTTTCCATACCGTCGCTCATCACAAAGCCCATGATGGCCACGGCGCCCGAGATGGCGCCGCAGGTCTCGGTCATGCCGCCCATGCCGGCGCCAAAGCCCTCGGTGAGGGTAAAGGCGATCTGGGGGTCGAGCCCCACAGCGGGCGCGAGCGTGCAAGCGACAGCCTGGGCGCAGTTAAAGCCGCGGGCGTGGTACTCGGCAGCCTGAGCCTGACAGGCGGTGATGTCGAGCTGGGCTGTATCGATTTGCTTCATCGTTGTCTCCTTGGTCACGGTGTACCCGCCTATGGTACCCGTGACGGGGCATGTAATCATCGAGAGCTTCATGTATGCCTCATTTATATCCATCGATTAAATGCCTAAGGCTGAGACGAATGCCCCTGATTTATTTGTCTCATAACCTATCGGCGGGATGGGTTGAGAGGGGTGCGGGGTAGCGGTATCGTGAACCGAATAAAAACAAAACCCAAGTAAGGGAGTTGGATATGAGCAAGCAGACCATCGGTACCACGTGTGTTCAGGGCGGTTATCGCCCGGGCGATGCAGAGCCGCGTCAGGTGCCCATCTATCAGTCAACCACGTGGAAGTACGACACGTCCGAGCACATGGGCAAGCTGTTTGACCTGGAGGAGTCGGGCTACTTCTATAGCCGTCTGCAGAACCCCACGTGCGATTTGGTCGCCGCCAAGATCTGTGAGATGGAGGGCGGCACCGCTGCGATGCTCACGAGTTCGGGCATGGCTGCGAACTTCCTTGCGATCTTTAACGTGGCCGGTGCCGGTGATCACGTGGTCGCAAGCTCTGCCATCTACGGCGGTACCTACAACCTGCTTGCCCATACCATGGGCCGTATGGGCGTTACCTGCACGTTCGTTGCCCCCGACTGCACCGATGAGGAGCTGGAGGCGGCCTTTGAGCCCAACACCAAGCTCGTCTTTGGCGAGACGATCGCCAACCCCGCCCTTGCCGTGCTCGATATTGAGCGCTTTGCCAAGGCCGCGCATGACCACGGCGTGCCGCTGATGGTCGACAACACCTTCCCGACGCCTGTGATGTGCCGTCCCTTTGAGTGGGGCGCCGACATCGTCACGCACTCCACCACCAAGTACATGGATGGCCATGCAGCCTACCTGGGTGGCGTGATTGTCGACCACGGCCAGTTTGACTGGATGGCCCATGCGGACAAGTTCCCGGGTCTCACCACGCCCGACGAGAGCTACCACGGCGTGACCTATGCCGAGAAGTTCGGTCGCGAGGGCGCCTTCATTACCAAGGCCACCGCGCAGCTCATGCGCGACCTCGGCCCTATGCAGAACCCGCAGGCGGCGTTTTTCCTGAACAGCTCGCTCGAGAGCCTGCATGTGCGCATGCCGCGTCATTGCGAGAATGGCCTGGCCGTTGCCAAGTTCCTGCAGAGCCATCCCAAGGTGCGCTTCGTGAGTTATCCGGGCCTGGAAGGCGACAAGTACTATGACCTGGCTCAGAAGTACATGCCTAGCGGTACCTGCGGCGTTGTGAGCTTTGGCTTTAACGGTGGTCGTGCGGCGGCCGAGACCTTTATGAAGAGCCTCAAGCTCGCCCAGATCGCCACGCATGTGGCCGATGCCCGCACCTGCTGCCTGCATCCCGCTAACGCCACGCACCGTCAGATGAACGATGAGGAGCTCATCGCCTGTGGCATCTCCGCCGACATGGTGCGCCTGTCGTGCGGCCTCGAGGACACGGCCGACCTGATTGCCGACCTTGAGCAGGCTCTCGAGCAGTGCTAGGCTAGCGTTCGCATAAGTCGCCGATGCCGACAGAGGGCTTCGGCGACCTTTACGTTCCGATTCCGTAGGCGGGACCCCAATCGCGGCTGTTTGCAGGCGATTGGGGCCCCGTTTTTGTGTTGCGCCACTCGAAAGGATGGATATGGAGAAAACCGCAGAGCAGCTGCGCCGCGAGCACATTGCCCTAGAGGGCGACACCCATGGCAAGAACAAATGGGCGATTCTGTTTACCGTGCTCATCATGACGTTTATGGCGTGCCTGGATTCGACCGTCGTGACCGTGGCACTGCCCGTGATGCAAAAGGAGCTGGGCGTGGGCCTCGACCGCATCCAGCTGGTGAGCTCGGTGTATCTGCTTGCGACATGCGTGGCTATGCTGCCGTTTGGCCGTCTGGGCGACGTGCGCGGCAAGGTGGGCGTATTCCAACTGGGCGTCATCGTCTTTACGGTCGGCTCGCTGCTGTGCGGCCTTTCGGCCTCGCTCGAGGTTCTCATTCTGGCGCGCATTGTTCAGGGCGTTGGTTGCGCGGCGGCCATGGCCAACAACATGGGCATCATCACCGAGTCGTTTCCGGCGCGCGAGCGCGGTCGTGCCATGGGTATCCTCGCGACTTTCGTGGCCCTCGGCATGATGTGTGGTCCCGTGCTCGGCGGCATGCTGGTGGCAAGCTTTCCCTGGGAGAGCATCTTCCTCATCAACCTGCCCATTGGCGTCATCTCGTTTATCGTGGGGCTTTACACACTGCCGCATGTTAAGCCGGAGGCCGGCGAGCGCCCCATGTCGCTGGCGGAGGCCGCGCGTCGCTGCTTTGCGAGTTCGGCTTTTACGATTAACTTGGCATGCATGCTTATTGTGTTTATCGGCATCGGTGCATCTGAGTTTGTGCTGCCGTTCTATTTCCAGGATGCCCATGGCTTTAGCTCCGATATTTCCGGACTGCTCTTTTTGGCGCTGCCGATGGTGAATGCCTTTATCGGGCCGCTTTCGGGTACGGTTTCGGACCGTGTTGGCTGCGAGGGTCCCACGGCGGTCGGCCTGGGTGTGTACGTGTGCGGTCTCTTTGCGGTAAGTACGCTCGACGAGCACTCCTCCATCCCTGCGATCGTGTGCTGTGTCGCGTTTATGTCGTGCGGCACGTCGATTTTCCAGAGCCCCAATAACTCCCTGTACATGGGCTCGGCTCCGCGCGAAGCGCTCGGTTTTGCTGGCAGCTTGGGCAGTTTGGCGCGCTACGCCGGCATGGCACTCGGTATTACGGTGGCGTCGAATATCCTGTATGGGCAGATGAGCGTGGCGATGGGCGAGGCCGTGACCAGTTTCGTTGCAGGCCGTCCAGATGTGTTCTTATTCGGCTTTCGCTCGGTGTTCTACGTGCTCATGGCTGTGGCCGCTGTGGGCTTTGCGCTCGCCATGGTGCGTTTGGTGAAGATGCGCGCCCGCCATTAGCGTGTTGGGAGGCTGTCTGCCACGATTCGCGCCGTCCCAAAAAGACTGGTTTGTGGTGCGATGTGGCTTGTGGGACGGGCGGGGGTCGGTCCGTGGTAGACTATCGAACAACGTTTATTAATCGCGCGGTATCGTTGCCGCGAGAAGGGGTTGCGCCATGCAGGAGCTTGAGGATCGTATTCGCCATGACGGCATCGTAAAGGCCGGTAACGTCCTTAAGGTTGATGCCTTCCTCAACCACCAGTGCGACGTTGAGCTGTTCGATCACATGGGCGCTGAGTGGGCCCGTCTGTTCGAGGGCGTCGAAATCAACAAGATCCTGACAATCGAGGCTTCGGGCATTGGCATGGCCTGCATTGCAGCTCAGCATTTTGGCGGCGTGCCGGTGGTCTTTGCCAAGAAGGCCCAGTCCATTAACCTCGACGGCGAGCAGTATGCCACGACCATCTACTCCTTTACCAAGCAGAAGGAGTACCCGGTCATCGTGGGCAAGCGCTTCCTGTCCGAGGGCGATAAGGTCCTGATCATCGATGACTTCCTGGCCAACGGCTGCGCGCTTGAGGGTCTTATCAAGATCTGTGAGGCCGCGGGTGCCGAGGTTGCTGGCATTGGCATTGCGGTGGAGAAAGGCTTCCAGGGCGGTGGCGATAAGCTCCGCGAGCGCGGCTTCCGCGTTGAGAGCCTGGCTCGCATTGCCGATATGGACTGCGAGAACGGCGAGATCACCTTCGCCTAAGTGCGCAACACAAGCGATTGGTATGCGATGTGACAAAGGGACAGTCCCTTTGTCACATTTTTTGTATGAGGGGAGGTGTTGATATGGATGAGAACAAGATGGGTTGGCGCGAGTATGCGCGCTATGCCGAGATGTCGGCCGAGGAGCTGGCGCGCGATTGCGAGGTACAGGTGTTTCGCGCGACGGGTCCGGGCGGCCAAGGTGTGAACACGACGGACTCGGCGGTGCGCATGAAGCATATTCCTTCGGGGATTACCGTGACGGCACGCGAGAGCCGCAGCCAGTTCCAAAATCGCTCGAGCTGCCTGCGTAAGCTGCGCGCCGAGCTTGAGCGTCGTGGGCGTCCGCCGCGCCGACGCGTCAAGACCAAGGTGCCTCAGCGCTCCCGCCAGCGCAGGCTCAACGACAAGCACTTCAATGCCATTAAAAAGGCTAACCGTCGCAAGCCGGGCGGGGAGGAATGATCTTCTCAATAAGTTGCGGTGAAATAGGGACTGTTTTTCGGCTTTAGCTGCATAAACAGTCCCTATTTCACCGCAACTTAGGTGAAGCTAGCGGGTCGGGTGCCAGACCTCGAGGACGGCGGGAAGGATATCCACCTCGATGCGCGAGGCGACAATGGGCTCGCCGTCGGCCTGGATGGGGTAATCGGGCTGCTCGAAGGTGAGCTCGGCATGGCGGCAGCGGCGCATACGAACCGGCGGCAACTTGGTGTGGTGGCCGTCCTTGGCCGAAAGAAACATAGGCAGGGCAACGGCGCGGGGGACGGGGCCGCAGGCGTAGCAGACATCGAGTGTGCCGTCACAGGGGTCGGCATCGGGGCAGATGCGATAGCCCGAGCCATAGGTGGGGCCCAGCTGAATCGCCATGATAATCGCCCGCACGCGCTCGGCGGGCGCGCCGTCAAAGCTGACTGTCATGGGGTAGTTGCGATAGCGCAGACCAAACTGCTCAAGTCCCGAGAGGGTGTAGAGCGGCGCGCCTGTCAAGCCGGTCTTTTTGCGCAGCTCGGTGGTGCCAAGGCCGATGGCGGCATCGATGCCGACCGAAAGCGTCTGGTCATAATACTCGACCGTCGCCTCGCCGCTACCGCTTGCGGGGTTCCATGAGCGAATGCGCCCGATGTCCTGACGTTGCAGCTCGCAGGTGAGCAGCGCGCCAAAATCCTTGCCGGAGAAATCGTCGATACCGAGCGTTTGGGCAAAATCGTTGCCGGAGCCCACGGGCAGGACGGCAAGGGCGGGGCGGGCGTCCTGCTTTTGCTTCATAAGCCCATTGACGACCTCGTGGATCACGCCGTCGCCGCCAAGAGCGATAACGGTGCAGTAGCCCTGGGCCTGTGCGGCAAGTTCCTTGGCATGCCCCATGCGCTCGGTCAGTACCAAGTCAAACTGGGATGCGCGTGCAGTCATGTCCAAAAAGCGTTGCAGGCGCTCGGCAACTTCGCGCGCCGCACCCGACTGGGCGGCTGGGTTGGCGATGATGAGCGTGCGACCAAAATCAGTTGCGTGCATGGGGCGACTCCCGGCGTGTGACATGACAGTGCGGTCGCGCTCAGGTCGAATTGCCCCCGATTGTGGCTGCACGGCGAATACTAACGTCTACTCTATCAGGTCGTTGTGGCGCTCGATAGCATCCGCTACCGTACCGCCCTCATCCACAATAAGCGAACGGCGCTTGGGTGAGATGATGCGCTGGGCGGGGTACACGCCGCGGTGTCCGCCGGTTAGGTAGCTGATAAAGGCCACGATGGCAAAGAACCCGGCGGCCGTGCCGTGGAACAGGTCGATGGCCATCATGCAGGTGGTGATGGGCACGTTGAGGCCGGCGCAGAACACGCCGAGCATGCCGAGAGCCGCCAGAAAACTGGGGTCGAGCCCGGTAAGGCAACCGATCCAGCCACCGAGTGCCGCACCGATGCCAAACAGGGGCGTGACCTCGCCGCCTTGGAAGCCCGCGCCCAGGGTAAGCGCTGTGACGACCAACTTGATGACTGCGTCCGCCAGGGTGGTGTTGCCTGCAAATCCGGCGCCGGAAAGCCACGTGGAAAGGCCGGCGTAGTCCCAGGCGTCGAGCATCGCGTAGGCCGCGAGCACCACGAGTGCGCCTATAAGTGCGCGAATGAGGTAATTGGTGATAAAGCGACCGTACAGGTTCTTGACGGTTCGAACCGACCACGCAAAGAGGCGCGCGGTGAGACCAAAGATAATGGCGCTGATAACAACGATGGCAACCGTCCGCGGCGTCATGTCGGGGACGCTGGCGATGACATTCGCTTCGTACTCGGTACCCAGGGCGAGTGATGTAAAGTAGCCGGTAAACGAGGCGACCAGGCAGTAGATGCCCGCGGTGTAGTCGATCTTGCCGATAAAGCACATCTCCATGCCAAAGAAAGCTCCGGCAAGGGGCGAACCGAATACGGCTCCAAAGGCCGACGAGATGCCGGCGAGCATGAGGTCGTGGTGGTCATGCTTTTTGAGGTGGGCGAGGTTCGAGATGTTGCTGGCGATGGTGCCGCCAATCTGCACCGCGGCTCCCTCGCGACCGGCCGATCCGCCCGTTAGGTGCGTGAGCGTGGAACAGACGAAGGTGAGGACGGCCATGCGCATATGGATGAGGCGTGTGCCCAGAGCGGAGTCGATGACCAGGTTGTTGCCACGCTTGGCGGCGAGGCCGTGGTTTTTGTACACCCATGCGGTGGCAACGCCCACAACGGGGAGCAGCGCGTAAATCCACTCATGGTGCTCGCGATAGTCGGTCGCGATATTCAGCGAGGCCAAAAACGCCCAAGCGGCAACGCCCATGGCGAGCGAGACGATAACTACGAGCACGAGCAGCTTGGCGCTCGCGAGTAGGTTGCGGGCGTTGCGGCGCGTGTCGGCAGCCAAGAGATGCTCGGAGCGGGTCAGCTGTTGCCTGCCTGCCATGATGACGTCGTTAAGGGAGAAAAGGCCGCCGTCGTCGAGCGGCTGGGAATGATCCTGCGCCTCGTTTGCGCTTTCGGGTTTGTCGGTAAAAGCCATACGTTCCTCTTTTTGGGTTGCAACACGAGCATTATAAAACGCGGTAAACGCGACGAGCCGGTGGGTTGGTTTCCATTCAGTTTCGCGGCTTGCAACCGACAGGTGTATTTGCGGGTACAGGCCGAGTCGCGGTCGTGCGTCGGGGGATTATACTGAACCAAACATAAAGAATCGGCGCCACTGTTGCGCGCCGTGGCATGTAAGAGGTGTATATGGCTGAGAAACTCATTCCGTTGGAGGACGCACAGGCGATCGTCTTGTCGCACGTGAATCGCACCGAAGTTGTCGAGATTCCCGTGTGGCAGGCGGCCGGTCTTCCCCTGGCCGAGGACGCCACGGCCGATATCGACATCTCTCCGTTTGCCAACAGCGCCATGGATGGATATGCCGTGCATGCCGTCGACCTCGCCAAAGCGTCCACCAATGCGCCCGTGACGCTTTCCGTCGTGGGGCACGAAGCCGCGGGCCATGTGTTCGATGGCGTAATCGCCCCGGGCGAGACGGTCCGCATCATGACAGGCGCGCCGGTGCCCGAGGGTGCGGATGCTGTGGTGAAATACGAGATCGTCGAGGTGCTTGACGGCGACGGCAACGAGGGCTCGCACGTGAGCTTTTCGGCGCCTGCTAAAGTGGGGGAGAACGTTCGCTCTGCCGCCGAGGAGGCCCATGCCGGCGACGTCGTGATGCGTGCCGGCGAGGTTGTGGCCCCGGCCGGCGCTGGCCTGCTGGCAAGCGCCGGTTACGCGAGCGTGAAGGTCCATGCCGCTCCGCGCGTGGGCATTATCTCGCTGGGCACGGAGCTGGTCGCGCCGAGCGAGCTGCCGGCACGCGGGCAGATTCGCGATTCCAACTCCTCGGCGTTGATGGCCGAAGCGCTCGATGCCGGCGCCGAGCCGGTGTTCTATGGCATTGCGCCCGATGATGAGCAGGCGATTGCCGAGCTGGTGCATCGCGCCGTGCAGGAGTGCGATTTTGTCATTACGAGCGGCGGCGCCTCTGCGGGCGATTACGACTACGTGACGGCGCTCGTCCGGCGCGAGGGCGAGGTGCTGTTCGATCGCATCTCGATGCGTCCGGGCAAGGCCATCACGTTTGGCTTGCTTGGGGGTAAGCCCTACCTGGGACTTTCAGGCAATCCGGCCGCGGCGTATGTAGGCTTTGAGATGCTTGCGCGTCCGGCGATCCGCAAGATGCGCGGCTTTGCCGAGGGTACGCGTCCCGTGCAGCAGGCGACGCTCACGCACGGCGTGAAAAAGCGACAGCATCGCCGCTTCTTCGATCGCGCCACGGTTTTGCGCGACCCCGAGACCGGTGAGCTGTTGGTGACCGAGGCCAAGACGCAGAATTCGGCGCTGCTCGGCACGATGCAGCGGGCTAACTGCCTGTTGCGTGTTGACGAAGGACCGTGCGACCTCAAGGTGGGCGATGTCGTGGACGTTGTTCGCGTCGACCTGCCCGAGGGCGCCGTGTTGTAGGAGGAATGCTATGGAGCTGAAGATATCGATCGTGACGTGCTCGGATACGCGCGATCTTGCCCAGGACGAGGCTGGAGCCGCACTCGAGGAACTTATCGAGGCGCAGGGCTGGACGGTCGCCTCGCATGTGGTCGTGCGCGACGACGTCAGCGAGATCGGTGATGCCATTGTGGAAGCCGCCGATGAGTGCCACGCCAATGTCGTGCTCACCTGCGGCGGCACGGGGCTTTCGATGCGCGATGTGACACCCGAGGCGACGCGTGCCGTCTGCGAGCGCGATGTGCCGGGCATTGCAGAGGCAATCCGTGCGTACTCCATGACCAAGACGCGCCGCGCTATGCTCTCGCGCGCTATTTGCATGCAACGAGGTCATACACTTGTCGTAAACTTTCCCGGTTCTACGAAGGCCGCCCGCGAAAGCTGGGAGGCCATAGCGGACCAGCTGGAGCATGCGGCTCAGATGACAGCGGGCGGCGGACATACCAACTAAGCGGTTTACCTGCGGCGGAGCGACCTGAACGGCTGCTCCGCTTTTTATTTGCGCCCAAGGGGACGGCATTCTGTAGGCATGCCTGAAACTATATTCTCAGAAGAGAATAATTTCTCATAATCATTATTCTCACCGAAGTATAATCTAATTACAGAATAAAGCCCGCGGTGGGGTACCCGGGCATAAGGTCCGAAAGGGTTGAACATGTTCGATATGGTTTCTCGCCGCGGATTCGTCTCGCTTTCTGCTGTCGCCGCTGCTGGCCTTGGGCTTGCCGGCTGCTCCGGCAACAAGGAGCCCGAGGCGACCGGCTCCGATGCCGGCTCCGCCAAGGCCTCTTCCAAGAAGGAAACCGTCGAGCTGCAGGTCTTTGCTGCCAACTCGCTCGAGAAGGCTCTGCCCGAGGTTCAGAAGCTCTACACCGAGCAGACCGGTACCACCTTTGCCGACACGCAGTTTAAGGCGTCCGGCGACCTCGTTGAGCAGATGCGCGCCGGTGCCACGGTCGACGTGCTCATCACCGCTTCCAAGGGCACCATGGATGACGCTGAGACCGTCGAGCTCGTCGATGCCGACACGCGTGAGGATATGTTCGTCAACGATCTTGTGATCATTCGCGCTGAGGGCTCCGACACCAAGATCGAGGCCATCGCCGACGTCGCGAACCTGGACGGCAAGATCGCCATCGGCGACGCCAAGACCGTCCCCGCCGGCAAGTACGCCAACCAGGCGTTGGCTTCCGTGGGCCTCTACACCGGCACCGAAGGCGACGACGGCGAGTGTGCTCCCGAGATCGCCGACAAGGTCGCACTGGCCGACAAAGTTGGTACCGCTGCCGCCTATGTGTCCACAGGCGACTGCGTGGCCGGTTTTGTCTACAGCTCCGATATCTTCCGCTACGACGGCATCGAGGAGGCGTTCGTGTGTCCCGAGGACTCGCACAAGCCCATCGTGTATCCGGGCGCCGTTGCCGAGAGCTCCGAACATGCCGACGAGGCTAAGGCGTTCATCGACTTTTGCCTGTCCAACAAGAAGGCTCAGAAGATTTGGGCTAAGTACGGCTTTGAGCTTTCCGCGTAGTGCGGCTTGGCGCGATAATTCCATCGTTTTGTGTTTCACTCCGTCCTTGTATTCGCTTGGAGCTTTTCGTGCTTAATAGATTCCGCATGCTTGTCGCCTGTGCTTTGACCTTCGCGCTTTGCTGGGTGCCGGGATTTGCGTTTGCTGGGGACGCTGAGGACGGGGCCCAGGTTGCTGCGACCGCTCACGGGCTTTCCTATGGGATCGAGGGTTTTGAGCGGTTGGCCAAGGGGACCGCTCGTGCCATGGAGGGCCAGCCTGAGGGCTTCCGGTTTCCCGTTGACGAGGACGTGGACCTTGTAGTGGTGCCTGCTGCCGATCGCGTTGTGGTGTGGATATCGCCCAAGGCGGTCGAGAAGTTTGGATTGGATCCGCAGGACAACGAGTGCGTATCGGGTCTCAAGGCCCTCGTCTGCGAGCTCGACAGCGCAAACTCCATGGGAGGTGCGCAGCTAGGGGACGTTGATCTTCCTTGGTATGTCACGGCGGAAACAACGTTTGATGCCGGCGGGTATACCTATGGCTTTGATGTGCGTGGTGCGGATGGGGACCGCTATGTGGTGATTGCATCGGCTTCGGGTGATGCCAAGGGCGGCGCGCGTTGGCTTGATAGCGCTCAAATGGTTGAAGCATCGTCTGTCGTGTTGCGGGATGAGCAGGGGCCCTTGACCTCTCTGGCCTCCTTTTTAGGCGACATCGACTATCGCCCGTTTTGGGTGTCCATTAAAACGAGCGGCCTTGCCCTGCTGATCTCCTTTGCGCTGGGTCTGTTCGCGGCGTGGAAGACCATGGGCACCTCGAGTCGCATCAAGGGCCTGCTCGATTCGGTCTTTACGATTCCTATGGTGCTGCCGCCCACGGTCTGCGGCTTTCTGCTCCTCATGCTGTTTGGCCGCTCGATCGGGGTGGGCCAGTGGCTCATCGCGCACGGCATCTCGATCGTCTTTACGTGGCCCGCGGCGGTGATATCTGCCGTGGTGGTGTCGTTTCCGCTGGTCTACCGCACGGCGCTCGGAGCCTTCGAGAGCCTCGACACGCAGATGCTCGACGCCGCGCGAACCTTGGGATGGTCCGAACGTCGCGTCTTTGCCAAGCTCATGATGCCGCTCGGCTGGCCCTCCATCGCCGCCGGCACGGTGCTCGCCTTCGCGCGTGCCATGGGCGAGTTCGGTTGCACCCTGTTCTTTGCGGGCAACTACGCCGGCATTACCCAGACCATCCCCATCGCTATCTACTTTGAGTGGATGGGCGGCAATACGTCGGTGGCCCTCTTTTGGGTCGTGGTCGTAATTGCGTTCAGCTTCCTGGTCATCCTATTCATCAACATGTACACGGCGCATTCGCAAAAGTATCGCGAGCGTGGTCTCTCCCGTGCGGAGCGCAAACAGGCCAAGCAGCTGTGTGGCCAGGCCGATTCGCTCGACCCAGTCGGCGGCGATGCGCTGCGTATCGATCGCGAGGCGTTGGCCGAACTCATGCGCGATGATGTCGCTTTGCAGGGAGGTCGATAGGCCATGTCGCTCGTTCTGGATATCAAAAAGCGCTATCCCGGGTTTATGCTCGACATACAGCTTGAGGCCGGCGAGGAGCGCGTGGCGCTGCTCGGTGCCTCAGGCTGCGGCAAGAGCTGTACGCTGCGCTGCATTGCCGGTGTGGAGACGCCCGACGAGGGCAAGATCGTTGTCAACGGCGTGACCTTCTTTGACTCGGCGGCGGGCATCAACCTGTCGCCTCAGGAGCGTAAGTGTGCTCTGCTGTTCCAAAACTATCAGCTGTTTCCCAACATGACGGTGGCCGATAACGTGTGCGCCGGTGTAAAGGACGCGGGCGACGTCGCGGTGCGCAAAAAGCTCGCCGAGCGCTATCTGGGCATTTTCGGTCTGGCCGATTTTGCCGAACGCTATCCCGCGCGGCTCTCGGGCGGGCAGCAGCAACGTGTGGCGCTTGCTCGCATGGTGGCGGCGCATCCGGGCATTTTTATGTTCGACGAGCCCATGAGCGCACTCGATTCCTATCTTAAGAGCGCGCTCGAACAGAACATGCTCGACCTGTTCGATGTGTGCAACCGCACCGTGCTCTACGTGAGCCACGACATCGACGAGGCGTGCCGCCTGTGCCAGCGCATCTGCGTGATGCACGACGGGCATGTTGAGGAGATCGGCTCCGTCGGGGACGTGGTCCGCCGTCCGCAGACGCTGGCGGCGCTGCGCCTGACGGGCTGCAAGAACACAAGCCGGGCGCGCAAGATCGGCGACGAAGAAGTTGAAGCCCTCGACTGGGGCATGACCTTTAACGTGGGTCGCGAGGTTCCCGATAATGTGGCGTACCTGGGCATTCGCGCAAGCTACTTCCATGTTGACAATCGCGCTGAGCGGGGTCGCAACAGCTACGACCTGCACGTGGCGCGCGTGAGCGATTCACGTTTTGAGCGCCTGGTGCTGTTGGATGCGCCGCGCATCGATGCGCCCACGCGTCTGCAGTGGAAGGTCAACAAGGTGGGCATGCCTGTCGACGAGCTGCCGCAAGCAGGCGAGACGCTGCGCATGCATTTTGATGCCAGTAGGATCCATTTGGTTTGTCGATAGCGCTGGTTAATGCCGTCGGGGATATAAGCCTCGGCGTCTTTGTCTCGCCGTTTGCCGAATGAGGGATGACAAACTCTTATCAATCAAGATAATTATTTATTAAACGACGTCACACGACGCTGTCGTACGAATGTCAACGGTGTTCGCATGGTCGATGACCGTTGATATAGTTGACCTTATCTTGTAAAGGAGGTGCGCACATGCCGCAGACGACATACATTCGCCGCGTTGCCGCGCGTGCCCTATATATCGCTCGGAGCCGCATATGAGCAGGTATGTTCACGGCTCCGGGAGAGACGACGCACAACTAAATAGTCAACCGCAAAGCAGGTTCCCCAAAATTCCGGGTTTGAGCACGGCAGGGCAATCGCCGCCCGTCGTGCATCGATACCGCTGTTATCCGTTTTTGGTTCGAGAGGGGAACCGTCATGGCTGAAGAATTTGATTTCCATCCGATGTGGGAGAGCCTCGGCATGAATCTTGCCGACCACGACATGCTGCTGGGCGCCGTGGGCCAGATGTACGGCGATATGTTCCTGACGCAGAACAACCGTCCCAAGTCCACGTCCTACCTGGATTTTGTCGCCACCAACATCCACAGCGGCCGTATTAAGGAGATGCTCGACAAGAAGGAGGCCGGCGAGGCCACCAAGATCGTCGGTTCGTTCTGCGTGTACGTGCCCGAGGAGATCGTGCTTGCCTGTGACGGCATTCCCGTTGGTCTGTGCTCGGGTGCCGACTGGGCGACGGACAAGGTCGAGGAGCACCTGCCGCGCAACACCTGTCCGCTCATCAAGAGCTTTGCCGGCTTTAAGCTGGGCGAGGTCTGCCCCTACATTGAGTCGAGTGACCTGGTGGTGGGCGAGAACACCTGCGATGGCAAGAAGAAGGCTTATGAGTTCTTTGCCACGCAAAAGAACATGTACGTCATGGATATTCCCAACGTGCACGACGAGTCGACGCTCGTGACCTGGAAGGCCGAGGTCAAGAAGCTCGCCGCCAAGATCGAGGAAGAGTGCGGCGTCACGATTACGCCTGAGCGTCTGAAGGCCGCCATCCACGCCGTCAATGAGAAGCGTCGCGCCCTGCAGCGCCTCGCTGCCACGCGCGCTGCAGACCCTGCGCCCATCAGCGGTCTCGACAGCCTGCTGACCGTTCAGGCCGCCTTTATGGACGACACGCCGCGTCTGACCGGAGCCATCAACGATATGGCGGCTGAGTGCGAGCAGCGTGTCGAGGCCGGCGAGGGCGTGGCGCCCAAGGGGACCAAGCGCATCCTGTACACCGGTACGCCCATGGCCGTGCCCAACTGGAAACTATTCAACCTCATCGAGAAGGCCGGCGGCGTTGTGGTAGGCGAGGAGTCCTGCACGGGCTCGCGCTACTACAAGGACCTGGTCGACGAGTCCGGCGAGACGGTCGACGAGATGCTCGATGCCATCGCCGAGCGCTACTTTAAGATCAACTGCGCCGTCTTTACGCCCAATGACCAGCGTATGAAGGACATTGTCCAGATGGCCAAGGACCTGCATGCCGACGGCATCGTCGACGTGGCCCTGCAGTTCTGCACGCTCTATGAGATGGAGTCGTTTGCCGTGGAGAAGGCCGCCGAGGAAGCCGGCATTCCGTTTATGCACATCACGACCGACTACGCCGGTGAGGATGCAGGCCAACTGCAAACCAGGATTGAGGCTTTCTTGGAAACCATTTAGGGCTATCCGTCCCGGCGGCTTCCCCAGGCACCCGATCTTGCCGTTCAAACCGTCGCTTGCGTACAAAAGTACGCGGCGCTCCTCCTTCACGGCGACCTCGGGCACCTGGGAAAGCTGTTTCCTTGGTTGATTAAAAGGTTTAGGAGTTATATGTCGGATAATATTGAGCAGCCGTTGCCGTCCACGTTTGAGGAGTTCAACGAGCAGCGCAAGGCGGCGTTTATTCGCGTCAAGGATTACAAGCAGGCGGGTAATCGCCTGGTCGGCTTCCTGTGCAGCTATACGCCACTCGAGATTATCGATGCCGCGGGGGCCGCGAGCGTGGCGCTGTGCGGCACGTCCGATGAGGTGATTCCCGAGGCCGAGAAGGTGCTGCCGGCAAATCTGTGTCCGCTCATCAAATCGACGTACGGCTTTGCCTACTCGCAAAAGTGCCCGTTTACGTACTTTAGCGACATGATCATCGGCGAGACTACCTGCGACGGCAAGAAGAAGATGTACGAGTTACTCAACGAGCTCAAGCGCACGCACATTCTGCACCTGCCGCAGGGTCGCGATCGCGCCTACGAGCGTGAAGGCTGGTACGAGGAATGCCGTCTGCTTAAGGAGGAGCTCGAGAACTTCTACGGTATTAATATCACCGATGACGACTTGCGCGCCGCCGTCCGTCGTCGCAATCGCCTGCGTGCTGCCCAGCTCGAGATGTTTGCGCTGCAGGCCAACCAGCCGGCGGCCATGAGCGGCGTCGATCTGATGAGCACCATGTTTGCCGGTACGTTCAGCTTTGATATCGAGGCCTATACGCAGCAACTGGAGCAAAAGGTTGCCAAGCTGCGCGAGGCCTACGACGCGGGCGAACGCCCGGTCGCGGCGGATGCCAAGCGCATTCTGATCACTGGCTGCCCGGTGGGCGGTGTGATCAACAAGATCGGCCGCACCATCGAGTCCAACGGCGGTGTGGTCGTGTGCATGGACGACTGTTCGGGCGAGCGCACGGCGGCCATGATGGTCGACCCGGACGCGCCCGACATTCTGCGCGCTATCGCCGACCGTTATCTGGATATCAACTGCTCGGTCATGACGCCCAACGACAGCCGCATGGAGAACACACTGGCCATGTGCGAGAAGTACCATGTCGATGGCGTGGTAGAGAGCGTGCTACAGGCGTGCCATACCTTTAACGTGGAGAGCTCGCGCATGCAGGAGGCCGTCGAGGGTGCGGGTATTCCGTACATGAAGATCGAGACCGACTACAGCAGCGGCGACATGGGCCAGATCGAGACCCGCATCGCCGCCTTTATCGAAACCCTCTAGCTTCCTCAGGCACCGGATCTTGCCCCTCAAACCGTCGCTTGCGTACCAAAGTACGCTGCGCTCCTCTTTCGGGGCAACCTCAGGCACCTGAGAAACCTAGAGCTAAGGCGCCTGAACGCGCCGCTGTCTTTGATGTTTAGATTGGGAGAGAGCCATGATAGGGATCGGGATCGATATCGGGTCTACGGCGGCTAAGGCTGCTGTGGTCGACGGGGAGGGTTCGGTGGCGTGGACGTGCGTGCAGCCAACCGGGTTCTCCTCGGTCGATGCTTCCGAACGGCTGCGCGAGGCGCTGGCAGCTGCCGGCTACGACGTGACGGCCGACGATGCTCGCGTGGTCGCGACCGGCTACGGCCGTGTCGCCGTGCCCTATGCGCGCAAGGTCGTGACCGAGATTACCTGCCACGGTACCGGTGCCGTGCGCCTGTTTGGTGACCATGGCACCGTGATCGATGTGGGTGGCCAGGACACCAAGGTCATCCAGCTTAAAGGCGGCCGCGTGGCCAAATTTGCCATGAACGACAAGTGCGCTGCCGGTACGGGGCGCTTTTTGGAGATCATGGCCGACCGCCTAGGCATTTCCCAGCAGCAGATGGCCGACCTGGCGCGTTCCGGCGAGCCTACCAAGATCAGCAGCATGTGCACGGTGTTTGCCGAAAGCGAGGTCATCAGCCTGATCGGTCGCGGTGAGCCGCGCGAGAACATCGCGCGTGGCGTGATCGACAGCGTGGTCTCCCGCGTGGCGACCATGGCCGGGCAAGCGGCGGGCGCTCCGTACTATCTGACCGGCGGTCTGTGCGAGAACGCCTTCGTGGTGGAGCGGTTGGGCGAGCTACTGGGGTCGCCGGTGACCACCTCGCCCCAGGCTCGCTTTGCCGGTGCCATCGGCGCGGCGATTCGCGCACAGGCGCTCAATTAATGCATCCGCCGCAGGCTCGCATTCATGCGTATACTGGGAGAAAATGATTGACCGAAGAGAGGAGGTATCGATGGCTGACGATCAGATTAAGCTCACGTCTATGACTGCCGCGAGCGGTTGAGCCGCTAAGTTGGCTCCCGGAGCCCTCGCCCAGGTCCTGGGCGACTTACCCAATGTGCATAACGACAACTTGCTCGTGGGGTTCGATACCTCCGACGACGCGAGCGTCTTCCGCGTAGGGGAGAACCTGGGGCTCGTGCAGTCCATCGACTTCTTCCCGCCGATGGTCGACGACCCGTTTCTGTTTGGCCAGATTGCCGCGGCCAACTCGCTGTCGGATATCTACGCCATGGGCGGGCGGCCGAGCCATGCCATGAACCTGCTGTGCATTCCCAGTTGCCTGGGCGTCGAGGTCGCAGGTCAGATTCTGGCGGGCGGCGCCGACAAGTGCGTCGAGGCGGGTTGCTCCATCGCGGGCGGCCACACCATCAACGACGACGAGCCCAAGTACGGTCTGTCCGTGAGCGGCTTTGTCGCGCTCGACCGCATGCTCGCCAACAGCGGCGCGCGCGTGGGCGATGCGTTGCTGCTGACCAAGGCGGTCGGCTCGGGCATCATTACCACGGCCATTAAGGGCGAGCTTATCGAGCAGGACGAGGCCGCAGCCATGTTTGACTCGATGTGCACCCTCAACGAGGCGCCGATTCGTCTGGCCGAGGGGCTCGAACTTCACGGTTGCACCGACATTACGGGCTTTGGCCTGATCGGGCATGCGTGCGAGATGGCCGAGGGCTCGGGCGTGCAGATTGAGCTTGCGTCGGGGGCGGTGCCGCTCTTTGACCAGGTGCTCGACATGGCGCGTCTGGGCATTATCCCCGCGGGCTCCTACCGCAACCAGGACTTCTTTGGCCCGCGCGTGACGGCCGACGAGGACCTTGAGCCGGGCATGTTGGATGCGCTGTACGATCCACAGACTTCAGGCGGTTTGCTTATTGCGGCGCCCGCGGCGGATGTGGATGAGCTTGCGCGCCGTTTATATGCCGAGGGGCGCGTTGCCGCCACAATCGGCCGCGTGTGCGAGCCGGTGCCGGGCGGTCCTGCTGTTCGCGTTGTGCATTAAAGAAAAACGTTTATGCGGCCGTCCGTTGTTCTGGACGGCCCCTTTTGAAAGGAATTTGCTATGTCTACCAAAATTGAAGTCAATGCCATGGGCGATGCCTGCCCGCTGCCCGTCGTCAAGACGCTCAAAGCCCTGAAGCAGCTCGATGGCGAGGGTGCCGTGGTGACCTCGGTCGACAACGAGACCGCTGTCAAGAACATCTCCAAGATGGCACAGGAGAAGGGCTGCACGGCCTCGGTCGAGAAGGTTTCTGACGCCGAGTGGCACGTGACCGTGGCGACTTCTGGCGCCGTTGCCGTGGCCAATCCCGAGCAGGATGGCGCTGCCTTCTGCGACGCCAACGCCGGCAAGGGCAAGCTCATCATTTCCGTCTACACCGACTGCATGGGCCGTGGCGACGACGAGCTGGGCCACAAGCTCATGAAGGCCTTCATCTTTGCCGTGACGCAGCAGGAGGAGCTGCCCGCGACTATGCTGTTCTACAACGGTGGTGCCAAGCTCACCGTAGAGGGTTCTCCGGTGCTCGACGACCTGAAGGGCCTGGCCGAGCAGGGTGTCGAGATTCTCACCTGCGGTACCTGCCTCGACCACTATGGCATTAAAGACCAGCTCGCGGTGGGCGAGGTCACCAACATGTACGTGATCGTGGAGAAGATGGAGCAGGCCGTGCGCGTTGTGCGCCCGTAGCGTATTGGTTGGAGTTGCCATGAGGGAGAAGCGCCCGGCGCTTGTCATCACGTTTCCCACCACGGCGGCCGCCATGGGCTGCGAGTCCCTGTGCATCGAGCGCGGCCTTCCCGGGCGAACGATTCCCGTACCCGGGGAGGTCGCTGCCGGCTGCGGTCTGGCGTGGAAGGCGTTGCCTGCCGATGAGGAACTGCTGCGCGGCGAGCTTGCCGCAGCGGGCATTCCCACCGAGGGCTATACCGTGATTGATATGTGGGAGGTCGTGCGATGATCTACCTGGATAACGCGGCGACGACCATGCACAAGCCGCAGGCGGTCATCGATGCCGTGACGCAGGCGATGTGCTCGCTCGGCAATGCCGGGCGCGGTGCCACGTCGGGTGCGCTCGATGCGGCGCGTACCATCCACGGCTGCCGCGCCAAGCTTGCGCGCCTTTTGGGTTGCCCGAGGGCGGACCATGTGTGCTTTACGCCCAACTCCACCGCGGCGCTCAACACCGTCATCAATGGTGTGGTGCGCCCCGGCGACCGCGTGGTCACGACGGTGCTCGAGCACAACTCCGTGCTGCGTCCGCTCAACCGCCTGGCGGTAGAGCAGGACGTGACCGTTGAGCATGCGGGCTGCGACGCGAACGGCGTGCTCGACTATGACGAGCTCGAGCGGTTGATCACGCCGGGCACACGTGTCGTGGTGGTGACGCACGCCTCCAATGTGACCGGCAACTCGGTCGACATTGCACGCGTAGCCGCCATGGCCCATGCGGCCGGTGCGCTCGTGATCGTCGATGCCTCGCAGTCTGCCGGCACGGCGCATATCGATATGCAAGCCATGGGGCTCGACGTGGTGTGCTTTACCGGCCACAAGGGGCTCATGGGTCCGCAGGGGACCGGCGGGCTGGCCGTGGCAGAGGGTATTGACGTGGCTCCGTGGGCCATGGGCGGCACCGGTGTACACAGCTTCGATGAGCTGCAGCCATTGGGGTGGCCCACACGCCTAGAGGCCGGTACGCTCAACGGACATGGCATCGCGGGCCTTTCCGCTGGTCTCGACTTTATCGAGGCCCAGGGTGGGGTCGAGGCGATTGCGGCGCGTGAGCGCGCGCTTGCTGAACGCTTCCTTGCCGGTGTGCGCGAAATACCCGGCATTGCGCTCTACGGTGCGTTTGACCAGCCCGTGCACTCGGCGATTGTGTCGCTCAACGTAGGCGATATCGACTCTGCCGAGATCTCGGACGCGCTCATGCAAGGGTGGGGGATTGCGACGCGCCCCGGCGCCCATTGCGCTCCGCTCATGCACCGTGCGCTAGGGACCGAGCGTCAGGGTGTCGTTCGCTTCTCGTTTGGGTATTTCAACACGGACGAGGAAGTCGACACCGCGATTGACGCTTTGCGCGATTTAGCCTGCTAGAGCGTATATACTTGCGGGACGGGTCTTATGCCCGTCCTGTTTTTGTTTCGATTCGAAAGGTGCTCTTATGGCCTCATCCGCCTCGCGTGGTCTACGCTCCGACCATGTCGTTACCGTCGGCATCGCCCTGTTCTCGATGCTCTTTGGCGCCGGCAACCTCATTATTCCGCCGCTGCTGGCGCTGCAGGCAGGTTCTGCCACGCCGGTCGCCATGCTCGGCTTTCTGATTGCAGCCATCGGCCTGCCCGTCATGGGCTTTATCGCCGTCGCGCTCGCCGGCACGGCCCGCGAGCTGGCCGGGCGCGTGCACCCCAAGTTTGGTGAGTTCTTTGTCGCGGCTGTGTATCTGGCCATCGGTCCGTGCCTGGCCATTCCGCGCACGAGCTCCACGGCGTTCGAAATGCTGGTGCCGCTGCTACCCGAGGGTGTTTCGCTCGGCACGGCACGTCTGGTGTTTGCCATCGGGTTCTTCGTCGTCGCGTTTGCGCTCACGCTGCGTCCGGGCGTCATCACGCGCGTGCTCGGTCGCATTACGGGCCCCGCGCTTATCGCGCTCATCGTGCTGGTTGTGGGTGCTGCCGTGATCTCGCCGCTGGGACCGGCCGCCGCGCCTCAGGCTCCCTACGATGCGGGCGCTGCCGTGCAAGGCTTTTTGACCGGCTATCAGACCATGGACCTGCTCGCGTCGCTCGCCTTCGGCATTATCATCGCCGAGACCATCCACGAGCTGGGTGTTACCGATGACAAGCGCGTGGCCTTCGAGATTTCGCGTTCCGGTGTGATCGCCGGCGTGCTCATGGCCGTCATCTACTGCGGCCTGGCGCTTGCCGGCATGCAGCTCGGCACGGTTATGCCCGATGCTACCAACGGCGCCGCCATCCTCGCCCGTTCGGCCTCTATGCACTTTGGTCTTGTCGGCACGGTCGTGGTCTTTGCGATCTTTTTCCTTGCCTGCATGAACGTGTGCATCGGCCTCATCAGCTGCTGCTCGCGTTACTTCTGCGAGACGTATGTGGTTAAAGGGGGAGCGGAGGCTTCCGAGGAGGCTATGCGCCGTCCCTTTGCGATTCTCGCCTTTGTGTTCGCGGCGTTTTCGTGCGTGCTCTCCAACGTGGGCCTCGACATGATCCTCATGTTCTCGGTGCCCATGCTCAACGCCTTGTATCCCGTTGCCATCGTGCTGGTACTGATGGGCCTGGTGCACGGTTTTTGCGATGCGCATCCGCAGGTGTGGGTTTGGGTCGGCGGCGTTGTCGCGGTGCAGAGCGTAATCACTTCGGTCCGCGATGCGTTCTTTGCTGGCGCGTGGCTGCCGTTCGATGCGCTGCCGTTGGCGGATATCGGTGCCGCGTGGGCGCCGGTTGCTGTGGCGGCGTTTGTGATCGGTTTGGTTCATAGCCAGTTTGTCGCACATTCGAGGAGCTAGAATATCGCCGCTTGCACAGGCGGGGAGTCTCCCCTATAATTTCCTTCGCTTTGGGACACGCAAGGTTTATGCCTTAGCTGCTCAACACCTTCGGGACGTGGCGCAGTTTGGTAGCGCGCCTGCTTTGGGAGCAGGATGTCGCAGGTTCAAATCCTGTCGTCCCGACCATATCTTGCGGGCGTAGTTCAATGGTAGAACCCCAGCCTTCCAAGCTGATGACGCGGGTTCGATTCCCGTCGCCCGCTCCATAAGATAGATGAATGGCTCTGATTCCTTTTGGAACCAGAGCCATTTTCATATACATGCCGGGGACCCGACATCCCCTCCTAAGTTGCGGTGAAATATGGACTGTTTTTTGGCTTATTTGGCCCATGTAGTCCGTATTTCACCGCAACTATTTGTAAGGTTGGATTTTGATGCCGTTGGGAGGGTCGTAGTGACCGTCTACCGAGAGTGGAAATATTTTCTGAAGCCCTGACCTGCGGCGTCAAGCTTTTGGCCAGCTTTTGGCAAGGCCTGCGGACAGAAGCATGCGATAGCGTAATGGTATTCTCTCCGCCGTGATGGTTATGGGGTTGGCCATGCTCGATAAAGGCAAACATTTTCCTCAGTCATATGCAAGGATGCTATTCTCGGTCCTTGGAATTCATCAAGATGGACAGCTGCTTATAACAATTGATCCTTGGGATGAACGCCGTGCGCGCGAGCTTATGCAGGAAGAGCTCATGCTTCGTCTTTACAACCATGTGTATGCGGATCCGGTCTATTGGAATAATCTTGGGGTTGAAGATCGCATCTTTCAGTTGGCATCCGCTATTGCGGTCGTTGAACCGGATGCTGTGTTTTGCGGATCGACGGCAGCGCTGCTCTACGGCATCGGCTCGGCGTATACGCTTCTGGATAAAGTGCAAGTGCTGCTGCCACGGTCTACAAGGCGCGATACATATGAGTTCGTTGAGTATCGTCGATGGCGCCCGGGCGAGGTATGGCGGCTCGGCCCGTTTACGCTGACAGACCCCTATCGGACGGTGGTCGATATTGCCCGCACGAGTGCATTTCGGTATGCGCTTGGTTACGTCGATGGATTGGCTCGTGAGTATGATGTCGACCGCGAGGAGCTGCGCGCGTATGCGCAGGCCAATTGCCGCGGTTTGCATGGCATTGCGCGTGCGTTTGACGTGTTCGAGTATATGGACGGAAGGTCGGATAACGGGGGAGAGTCCGAGGCGCGAGCGGCAATGATCCTTGCTGGAGTCGTTGCGCCTGAGCTTCAGGTTGAGATTGCTCGACCAGGAAATGCCGGCTATTATCTGGCAGATTATGGTTGGCGGATGCCAGATGGGTCATGGATGTTGGCAGAGCTTCATGGTTTGGGTAAGTTTGAGGACGAAACTCAAAAAGATTTGGAACATGCTGCGGCAAAAACCTATCGAGCCGCCTTATTGCGCGATGCGAACTTACGTGCCATGGGTCATAACGTCATTCATTTCAAGCTATCGGACACATATGATGTCGAAGAGTTTGGCGCTATGATGCGCGGCTACAGTATCCCAACTACAAAGCCTTTTGCGGATTCCTGATAGCAGAGACAACCGACTCCGCCGCCCAACAATAAGTTGCGGTGAAATACGGACTAAAGGCTACTCAGAGACATAAAACAGTCCGTATTTCACCGCAACTTAGGAGGGGATGGGGTTAGCTGCGGGGGCGGTGGCGGAGCTTGTCGATGGTGGAGTCGGTGCTTCGGCTGCGGGCTTCGGCGGCGCGGTCGCGGGCGTCGGCAGCGGTTTGACGCTTGCGGCGGTAGTCGATCATGCCTTGGATGATGGGCTTGCCAAAGCTCACGACATCATCGTTGTAGATGGCGGTTCGGGCTGCGAGGAGGCAGTCGGTAAAGTCCATATGCGTTTTGCCGAACAGTTTGATGGCAAGGGCGACAACGGTGGGCTCGTCGACCATGACGTCATCGAGCAGCCTTTTCATGGCCGCAGCAATCTCAACGCGGGGAACCTTATAGACGTCTCGCAGTGTGACCACGACGCGCGTGATGATTTCGGGGTAGACGCGAGCGGTGCGCGTGGCGATGACCTTGGCGGCGCGCGGTGAAAGAACTTCGTCGTCGTCAAGCAGGTAGCGCAGGATGACGGTCTCGTCGATGATGGTGCTACTCATGGATATCTACTTCCTCGGGGCCCAAAATCGAATCGTCACTTTCTGTGGCAAGGTATTCAATCCAGGCATTGCGCTCCTCGGCGCGGCGATTGGGGTCACCATATGCTTTGAGCGATTCATAGGCGGCGGTGCCGTCCTTTGAGCGCACGGCGACCGGCTGAAAGGGGAGTTTGCGCATCAAAATGCTTTGCGCGACAAATAAACGGACAGCCTCGGCGAGCGATGTGCCCATGGCGTCGTAAAGACGCTCGGCATGCTGCTTGTCTTCCTCGCGAATGCGCACCTGCAGGATGGCTCTTTTTTGAGTCGATGACATCACTGGCCCCCTTAATGAGCGTGCAATATAGTCGGTCAAATGCGGCATGTGCCGATACTTGAGCATCTTATAACGATTACTTTATTTCGCTCAAGTAAATAACCATTAACACGAATACAAGCGTAGTACATCCAAAATGAGAGCGCGTAAAAATCTCAGAGGTGTACGCATGTAATACACTCACCTTTATAGCTTCTAGAGAATAATTCCAACCTGCCAAAACCCCTGCAATACACCCGTATTGCAGGGCCTATGCTCAAGTTTGCCCCCTGCAACTGCGTATATTTAACCTGTATATCGTTGGAGGAATTCTATCGAAGTGCCTGTTTCGCCGCATGCACTCGATACGTCGATGCCGGACCACGGGCGGTCCGGGGCAACGTCGGCAGGGTCTCTCCGGCATGGGATTCAGGAGGGAGTGAACAACATGGGCAATAAACGAGTCGTGGCTGATTCTTCACGCTGCATTGGGTGCCAAACCTGTATGGCGGCGTGCATCGAGGCACACGATATTCCCGGCAACATCGCCGCACCTCGCTTGCGCGTAACGCGCACCTACGAGATCTCCGCGCCGGTGGCATGTCACCACTGCGAGGACGCTCCGTGCGCGAAGGCCTGTCCTACGGGCGCCTTGTTCTTTGATCCAAAGAACCATCGTATCGGCGTCAACGAGGACAACTGCATCGGCTGCAAGAGTTGCGTTATGGCATGCCCCTTTGGCGCCGTGAGCGTGGCGACCACGCAGGTCCCCGTCTTGATGGGTGACGTTCGCGTGGGTTCGCAGACTAAGAGCTTCGTGCTCAAGTGCGACCTGTGCGTGGACCGTCCCGGCGGTCCGGCATGTGCCGAGGCGTGCCCGACCAAGGGCCTCACCCTGGTAGACGAGGAGCGCCTGGCGGAACTGACCGCCGAGCGTGCCCGCGCCACCATCGAAAACGAGGCGTAGGCGGGCGGCTATATAGGCCCAACGATTGTCAAATACGTACCGATTAATCGGTAGCAGAGAAAGGAAGGAGTGTGTCATGGAGAAGCATAAAGTGATCTGCCCGTACTGCGGAGCCGGTTGCCAGTTTAACCTCCTGGTCCAAAACGGCCAGGTCGTGGGTACCGAACCGCTCAACGGCATCACCAATCAGGGCGAGCTGTGCCTTAAGGGCATGAGCGGCTATGACTTCATCAACGACACCAAGATCTTGACTCCTCGCGTACTGCACCCGATGATCCGCCGCACTAAGGGCGCGGATCTTGAGCGCGTAAGCTGGGACGAGGCACTGGATTTCACCGCATCTAAGATGCAGGCCATAATTGACGAATATGGTCCTAACGCTGTCATGACCACCGGCTCTTCGCGAGGCGGCGGCAATGAGGCGAACTACGTCATGCAGAAGTTTACGCGTGCGTGCATCGGCACCCACAGCGTGGACAACTGCGCCCGTACTTGACACGGCCCTACCGTCCTCGGTCTGATGGACACGGTTGGTTCAGGTTGCATGTCATGCTCCATCCCCGGTATGGAGGATGCGGGCTGCATTTTCCTCTTCGGCTATAACCCTGCCGATTCGCACCCCATCGTCGCAAGGCGTATCGTGCGAGCCAAAGAAAAGGGTTGCAAGATCATCGTCGCCGATCCGCGCCATATCGAAACCGCGCGTATCGCCGATATCTACCTTCCGATCAAGAACGGTTGCAACGTCGCGTTCCTCAACGCCTTTGCCAACTGCTTGGTCAATGATGGCCTCTATGACAAGGAATTCGTCGCCGAGCACACGAACGGCTTTGACGAGTGGTGGGAGACCATCAAGAACTACACTCCCGAATCCGTACAGGACATCACGGGTGTCGATCCCGCGCTGATCCACCAAGCTGCCGAGATGTACGCCACGGCGAAGCCTTCTGCCATCATTGGCTGGGGCATGGGCGTATGCCAGCAGAAGCAGAACCTGAAGACGGTGCACACCATCGCCTCCATCGCCTGCGTTGCCGGCCAGATCGGCAAACCCAATTCCGGCCTCGCGCCCGTGCGCGGTCAGAATAACGTTCAGGGCTCCTGCGATATGGGCATGCTGCCCAACCTGTACCCTGGCTACCAGAAAGTCACCGACCCCGCCGCTCGCGCCAAGTTTGCCAAGGCTTGGGGCGTGCCCGAGGAAAAGCTCCCACTCGAGGAGGGCTACAAGCTCACCGACCTGGGCCACCTGGTCGACGAGGGCAAGGTGCACTGCTTCTACAACTACGGCGAGGACCCGGTGCAGACCGAGCCCGATTCGGCCGGTATGCGCAAGACGCTCTCCGAGCTGGATCTGTTCATTTGCCAGGACATCTTTATGACGCAGACGACCATGCTCGCCGACGTCATCCTGCCTGCCACCTCTTGGGGCGAGCACGAGGGTGTCTTTACCGCATCCGACCGTAGCTTCCAGCACTTTGACGCGGCCGTTCCGCCCAAGGGCGAGTGCCGTCACGACTGGGAGATCTTCGCGGACCTGTCCACGCGTATGGGCTATCCCATGCACTACGACAACACCGAGCAGATCTGGAACGAGTGCATTAGCCTGTGCCCCAACTTTGTGGGCGCGACCTACGAGAAGATGGCTCCCGAGGGCGGCTACGCCCAGTGGCCCGTCAAGAGCACCGATGTGAACGACCACGGTACGCCCGACATGTTCGCTGGTGGCAAGTTCACCACCAAGGACGGCCGCGCCAACCTGATGGCGCACGACTGGGAGGCGCCCTCCGAGCTTCCCGACGATGAGTACCCGCTCATCCTGTGCACCGTCCGCGAGGTCGGCCACTACAGCTGCCGCTCGATGACCGGCAACTGCAAGACGCTGGCGCTGCTTGCCGACGAGCCCGGCTTTGTCCGCATGAATCCCGCGGACGCCGAGGCGCGCGGCATCAAGAACGGCGACATCGTCTCGATTCACAGCCGCCGCGGTCAGGTATACAGCCGCGCCGACGTGAGCGATCGTATCAACAAGGGCACGGTCTATATGACCTACCAGTGGTGGATCGGCAAGTGCAACGAGCTGACCATGCACAAGGTCGACCCGGTCTCGCATACGCCCGAGGACAAGTTCTCCGCCTGCCAGGTCGACGCTATCGCCGACCAGGTTTGGGCCGAGGGCGAGGTCGAGCGTCAGTACACCGAGCTCAAGCAGGCTCTGGTGGACGCCGCCGCTCCCCAGGACGTTGAGCCCGGCGCCGCCAAGTTCGACGATGAGACGCACGTGAACCAAATCGTGTAGTCCCGTTTTCGTTGGATTTTTGGGCCGGGCGTCCCGTACGTTCGGGAGCCCGGCCCGTTATTTTGAAAGGAAGTGGGGATGAACCGCTTCATCGACATCAACCCGGAGAGGTGCATCGGCTGCGGAACATGCCAGTCCGCCTGTGCCGACGCCCACCGGATGCAGGGTCTTCAGGATACGCCGCGTCTGGCGCTCGTGAAGACCGGCGGTATTTCGGCCGCCCTTGCCTGCCACCATTGCGAGGGTGCCCCCTGCGCCGAGGTTTGCCCGGTGAATGCCATCGAGCACGATGGCGATCGCATCCACGTCAAGGAGCAGGAGTGCATCGGGTGCAGGCTGTGCGCCATTGCGTGCCCCTTCGGAGCCATCCATCCCGATGGCACGTCTATCGCCGGTGTCGCAGGCATGTGCGACCCGACGCCTTCGTATCCTAAGTCCCTGAGCAGCCTGCTTACGTGGGCTCCTGGCCAGTACACCTGCGCTGTCAAGTGCGACCTGTGCGCCTTCGATCCGGACGGCCCGCATTGCGTGGCGGCGTGCCCCACCAAGGCGCTGACCGTCATGGGCGGCGCGGCCGATCGCGAGCTCGACGAGGCCAAGCGCCTGCGCTCGATCGAAAACGGTCCGGCCGTCGACGTTACCGCTGTGGCCCAGGGCCTGTCCGAGAAAGCAGAAGGGAGCGTAAACAATGGATAGCATGACGCTGTTTATCGCATCACTTGCCGTCTCGTGCGTCGGTGCGCTCGCCTCGGTTCTGCTGATCAAGGCCGATAACGCCGCCAAGACCGCCGGCTGCCTTATCGGCGCCGTCGCCGCGGTGCTTTCGTTTGTGGCCGGTATCCAGGCCGTGCTGGGCGATGTCACGTCGGTCGACACCATCGTGTTTTTCCCGTTTGCCCATTTCCAGCTGCTGCTCAATCAGCTGTCCGGCCTGTTCGTGGCGCTCATCTCGGTGCTTGCGTTTGCCGGTTCGATCTACGGTCTCAACTACTTTGATGAGTACCCTGGCAAAAAGGGCCGCGCTGGCTTCTTCTCTAACACCTTCGTGGCGTCCATGATGCTCGTCATCACCGCCGACAACGTGTTTTGGTTCCTGGTCGCCTTTGAGCTCATGTCGCTTACCTCGTACTTCCTGGTCGTGATCGAGGAGAACGAGAACTCCATCCATGGCGGTTGGCTCTACTTTGTGATTGCGCACGTGGGCTTTGTGCTCATCATGGCGAGCTTCCTCACCATGACCAACTTCGCCGGTGGCTCGTTTGCCTTTGCGGATTTCCGCGCTACGCAGTTTAGCCCCGCGGTCGCATCCGTGTGTTTCGTGCTCGCCTTCTTTGGCTTTGGCGCCAAGGCCGGTATCATCCCGCTTCACGGCTGGCTGCCCAAGGCACATCCCGAGGCGCCGTCCAACGTGTCGGCCCTCATGTCCGGCGGCATGATCAAGATCGGTATCTTCGGTATCCTCAAGGTGGGTCTCGACCTGCTCTCCGCCTCGGGCGTTCAGGTCTGGTGGGGCCTTATGGTCATGGTCTTCGGTGCGATCTCGTCGGTCCTCGGCGTGGCCTTCGCCCTGCAGGAGCATGACATCAAGCGCCTGCTGGCCTATCACTCCGTCGAGAACATCGGCATCATTCTGCTCGGCGTCGGCGCTTCCATGGCCGCCATGGCGCTCAACTCTGTCGGCATCGCCGTCCTGGCTCTGATGGCCGCCCTCTACCACACGTTTAACCACGCGATGTTTAAGGGCGAGCTGTTCTTGGGCGCCGGTGCGCTGCTGTACTCCACGGGTACGCGCAATATGGAGAAGATGGGCGGCCTGTTCCGTCGTATGCCGGCAACGGCCATCTGCTTCCTTATTGGCGCGCTTGCCATCTCGGCCATCCCGCCCTTCAACGGATTTGTGTCCGAGTGGTTTACCTACCAGTCGCTGTTTAACGCCGCCATGCAGGGCGACAAGGCCGTCATGATCGTGGCCGTGTTCGCTGCCGTCGCGCTCGCAATTACCGGCGCACTGGCCGTCACGTGCTTCGTCAAGGCCTATGGCGTCTCCTTTGCCTCCGCGCCCCGCTCCGAGGCCGCGGCCAATGCCAAGGAGGTTCCTGCCCCCATGGTGTTTGCACAGGGCCTGCTCGCGGCCATCTGCGTCGTGCTGGGCATTGGCGCTCCCGTGATCGCGCCCGTGCTGGTCGATGTCGCCGCGTCCGTGCTGCATCCGTACGGTGGCGTGTTTGCCGCCGAGGGCATGGAACTCATGAACCAGTACTCCGGCGCTGCCACCTCCACGCCCGCGATCGCCATTGCGCTCGTGGTGCTCGTCGTCCTTGCCTGCGGTTATCGCAAGCTCAAGACCGTCGGCAAGGTGCAGAAGTCCCAGCCGTGGGCATGCGGCTATGCTCCCAACGA
Organism: Collinsella sp. OM04-5; assembly: GCF_003439125.1. Taxonomy (GTDB): domain Bacteria; phylum Actinomycetota; class Coriobacteriia; order Coriobacteriales; family Coriobacteriaceae; genus Collinsella. The sequence goes on from NZ_QSUU01000013.1 coordinate 30,382, forward strand.
GCATATGCCCGTCGTGGCTACGACCTTTGCCTCCGAGGTGTCCTGGTTTATGCAGCCGCTCTACACGCTGCGCGACCGCTGCACGGCCGTCTGCTGGTCCATCGCGCACTTCTTCCAGAAGCTCACCGGTGTGGCCGAGGCTGTGGAGCCCGTACCCGACAAGGTTCTCGTCGATGCCCCGCATAAGGGTGTCGAGAAGCTTGCCGACCTCGCGACTAAGCTCGAGGGCGGCAACTACAGCATCTATATCTGCTACATCGTCGCGGCACTCGTGGTGTTCCTCGTGCTCGCCGTGCAAATGGGTTAAGGAGGGGAGAGCATGAACAACATCGTACTTGCCGTTCTGCAGGGCGTGGTCGTTATGGCCGTCGCGCCGTTCTTCTCCGGTCTCGGCCGCGTGATCCGCGCCAAGATGCACAACCGTCGCGGCCCCAGCATCATGCAGGACTACCGCGACCTGGCCAAGCTCTTTGCGCGCCCCGAGTCCCAGAGCGAGGACGCGAGCTTTGCGCTGCGCATTATGCCGCCGCTGTTCTTCGCCGTCGCCTTTATGCTCGCGATGGGCCTGCCGCTCTTTACGGCACAAAGCCCCATCCCGGTCTTTGGTGACGCCATCACCATCATGTACAGCCTTGCGCTCGCCCGCTTCTTCTTCGCCCTCTGCGGCGTGGATTCGTCCAACGCCTACGCCGGTATCGGCGGCGTTCGCGAGCTGCTCATGAGCGTACTCATCGAGCCGTCCATGCTGCTGGCGCTTTTTGCCGCCGCCCTGGTGTGCGGTTCCACCGACATCGCCACCATGGGTCAGCACATCATGACAGGCGCCATCGACGCTCCGGTCGCTGTTATCCTCGCCGGCATCGCCTTTGCGATCGCCTGCTACATGGAGCTCGGCAAGCTGCCGTTTGATCAGGCCGAGGCCGAGCAAGAGCTTCAGGAAGGCCCGCTCGCCGAGCTTTCCGGCCCGTCGCTTGCGATGGCCAAGCTCGCCATGTCCATGAAGCAGGTCCTGGTCGTCGCTTGGTTCTGCGCGATCTTCGTCCCCTGGGGCGAGCCCGCGACCGTGGGTGCCGCCGCCGTTCTGGGTGCGGTCATCTTCCTGGTGAAGTGCCTGATCGACTTTGTCGTGTGCGGCGTGATCGAGAACTCTTGCTCGCGCTCGCGTTTTAAGGTGCTCGGCAATCAGACCTGGGCTGTCGTGGGCATCGCCGTTCTGGCGTTTGTCTTCGTGGTCGTCGGCGTGTAGGAGAAGGGAGAAACAATGTCATTTGCAGTCAGTCTGTCCCTTCTCGGCTTGGTCGCTATCGCGGCCCCGATGGTGGCCTCGGTGCTCGTCGCCCTGTTCCCCCGTCCGTACGCCAAGTGGTTCAGCGTTTTGGGTGCCGCCGTCTCGACGGCCTGCACCATCGCCCTCGCCGCGAATTTCGCCGGCGCCGGCATGCCCGACACGCAGGTCCCCCTGATCTCGTTTGGGCAGACCCTCGTCATGGGATTCACTTTCGATCGCATGAGCACGCTGCTCGCGCCCGCCTTTGTGGGTATCGGCCTGCTTGTCGTGATCTATTCGATTCCCTATATGAGTGAGAATAACCGTGAGCATCCCGATGCGCCGCGTCGTCGCTTCTACGCGTACCTCGCGACCTTCATCGGCGCCATGGCCGGTCTCGTGTACAGCTCGACCCTTTTGGGCCAGCTCGTGTTCTTTGAGATCACGGGTGCGTGCTCTTGGGGCCTCATTAGCTACTACATGACGCCTACGGCCAAGAAGGCCGGCATGAAGGCCCTCATCATCACGCATATCGGTGCGCTCGGCCTGTATCTGGGCGCCGCCATCGTGTTTGCCCACACCGGCACCTTCGCCATCACCGCGATTGCCGGCCTCGACACCAAGCTCAAGGCTATCGTCCTTTTGCTCGTGCTGTTTGCGGCCTGGGCCAAGTCCGCACAGGTCCCCATGTACATGTGGCTGCCTTCGGCCATGGAAGCGCCGACGCCTGTTTCGGCCTACCTGCATGGTGCCTCGATGGTCAAGGTCGGCGTGTGCGTGTTCGCGCGCGCACTCGTCTCTGCCGGCGAGATTCCCGAGATCGTGGGCTGGGTCGCCATTATCGACGCCATGGTCACCATGCTCTTTGGTTTCCTTATGTACCTGCCGCAAAAGGACATGAAGCGCCTGCTGGCCTTCTCCACGATCGCCCAGCTCTCCTATGTGTTCTTTGGTCTGGGCCTTTCGGTCTTTGGCAGCCAGCTGGCCTTTGATGGCGCCGTGTGCCACATCTTTAACCACGCTTTCGCCAAGACGCTGTTCTTCCTGATTGCCGGTTCGTTCTCCTTTACGCTCGGCACGCGTATGCTGCCCAAGCTTCGCGGCATCGTAAAGAAGTACCCGATCTCGGGCGTGGGCTTTGGTGTCGCGGCGCTCGCCATTGCCGGCGTGCCGCCCATGAACACGTTCTTCTCGAAGTTCCAGATCATCGCCGGCGGCTTTTCTGTGGGTGCCGGCAACGTCGCGATTCTGGTGCTCGTGTGCATCATGGTCGCCGAGACCGTCGCCACCTTTGCCTGGTTCCTCAAGTGGATGGGCTATTGCCTGCCCGGCGAGCCGAGCGAAGAGGTCGCTGCGGGTGCCCCGCTTCCCCGCGCGATGGCGTTCGTGTTCATCGTGCTCATCATCATGGTCATCGTCAGCGGCCCGCTTTCGGCCAGCTGGATCGGTTAGGAGGTAGAACGACATGGGTTATTCGATCGTCAACATCCTTGGCGGCCTTCTGATCGTCACGTCCACCATGGTGGTCGTCTCAAAGAACATCAAGCACGCCATCCGCTGGTATGCGGTGCAGTCGCTGGTACTCGTGGGACTGCTCGCCACGCTCGGTGCCACTACCGGTGCGCAGGAGCTGCTTATGTGGGCCGGATCTGCCTTTATCACCAAGGTCGTCCTGGTCCCTTATATCCTCAACCGTGCATATAAGAAGATGGGCGAGCCGAGCGACGCATCGCTCAAGGCCGGCCTTAAGCCCGCGTGGGCCATCTGCATCATCGCCGTCGAGGTCGCGATTTGCTTTGCCGTCGTGACGCAGATCAGCCTGCCCACGGCCGAGGTCGCAACGCCTGCGCTCGCCATTAGCTTCGCTCACTTCTTTGTGGGCCTCACCTGCATCATCTCGCAGCGCAACATCATGAAGCAGATCTTTGGATACTGCCTTATGGAAAACGGCAGCCATGTGACGCTCGCGCTTTTGGCCCCCACCGCTCCCGAGATCATCGAGATCGGTATCGCCACCGACGCCATCTTTGCCGTCATCATCATGTCCATCGTCGTGCGTCGCATTTGGGACGACTCCCACTCGCTCGATGCGCGCGACCTGTCCGAGCTGAGGGGGTAGTCCATGGAAACGTTGATTCTCGCCCTGCTCGCGACTCCTTTGGTGTTCTCGCTGGTCATGGCGTTTTTGCCCAAGAACACGTCCTATAACGTGTTTGCCGGTCTCAACCTGGTCTCCGTCGCAGCCGTCCTGGTGCTGTCGATTATGACGGCCGGTGACGTCCTTATGAGCGGCGACACCGCGAGCGCTCTTGGCCTGTGGTTTCACCTCGATTCGCTGGGCGCCATCTTTGTGCTGCTCATCGGCTTTATCGGTTTTCTTACGGGGCTGTTTTCGCTGCCCTATGTAAAGGCCGATATCGAGGAGGGCTCCATGCCCGCCGAGCGCGCCAAGCAGTATTTTGCGCTGTTTAGCCTGTTTGTGTTCACCATGCTGCTCGCGTGCCTGTCCAACAACATGATCCTCACGTGGGCCGCCGTGGAGGCAACCACGCTTTCCACCGTGTTCCTCGTGGGTATCTACAAGAACAAGACGGCCCTCGAGGCTTCTTGGAAGTATGCGATGGTCTGCACCGCCGGCGTGGCCTTTGGCCTGTTCGGTACGCTGCTGATCTACGCCAACGCCGCCGACGTGATTCCCAACGCCCACGAGGCCGCATTCCTGTCGTGCGTGCTGCCGTATGCCGACCAGTTCGACCCGACGCTCATGCGCCTCGCCTTTGCGTTTATCGTGATCGGCTTTGGCACCAAGGCCGGTCTGTTCCCCATGCACACTTGGCTGCCCGATGCCCACTCCCAGGCCCCGAGCCCTGTCTCGGCCCTGCTCTCGGGCGTGCTGCTTAAGTGCGCCATGCTTGTGATCATGCGCTTCTATGGCTTTACTATCCAGGCCGTGGGCGCAGAGTATCCGCAACTTTTGCTGCTGATCGTCGGCACGCTGTCCATTTTGGTGGCGGCGCTTTCGATGTTTCGCCAGGACGACCTCAAGCGCCGCTTTGCGTACTCGTCTGTGGAGAACGTGGGCGTTATCGCCTTGTGCCTGGGTATCGGTGGCCCGCTGGGTATCGCCGCGGCCCTGCTGCACTGCGTGTTCCACGGCTTTACCAAGACGCTTGCCTTCTGCGTGTCCGGTAACATCCAGCACGCCTTTGGCACGCGTAGCCTGGCCAAGATCCAGGGTGTCGTCGAGGTTGCCCCCGCAACCGCCGCGCTCGCCATCCTGGCGCTGCTCGGTCTTGCCGCCTTCCCGCCCTTTGGCATGTTTATCTCCGAGTTCCTGACTTTTGTCGCCGGTGTTACCGCCGGTCCCATGTGGCTGGTCGTCGTGGTCGCCCTCGGTCTTACCGTGGCCATCTCCGCGCTCACCCGCATCGCACTCAAGTCGGTATTCGGCCATGCGCCCCAGGGCATGGGCAAACATGAGGCCCCGGCGCTCATGCTTATCCCCGAAATCATCCTGGCTGTCATGATCTTGTGGTTTGGCATCGCCACCCCGCTGCTCCTCGTGCACGGTGTGGAGACCGCGACCGGCATCGTGCTCGAGCAGAGCACCGAGGAACTTCACGCGACGCCGATGTACCGCGCTGTGTTCGGTACCGAGACCGCTCAGAGCGAGGTGGAGTAACGAATGATTGAAACTGAGAACAAGGTGTATGCCCGCCGCTGCGAGAGCCATGTCGAGGCCCTGCGCCGCGCCGTTCCTGGCTGCATCGAGAAGGTCGAGTGGCAGTGCGAGGACCAGCTGACGATTACCGTCAAGCAGGACAAGCTGCCCGAGGCCGTCCACTACCTGTACTACGAGCGCTACGGCTGGATTCCCGTGATCGTCGGAAACGACGAGCGCAGCCTGTGCGGCCGCTACGCCGTGTACTACGTCATCTCCATGGAGGGGGAGGACCCCGGCTGGGTGACCGTGCGCACCGAGGTCGATCCCGCCAAGATGACGTTCCCGTCCGTGACGCCGTTCGTCCCCGCCTGCGTGTGGGGCGAGCGCGAGCTGCGCGATATGTTCGGCCTGATCCCCGAGGGTCTGCCCGACCGTCGTCGCCTGGTGCTGCCCGATGACTGGCCCAACGGCCTGTTCCCGCTGCGCAAGGACTCCATGGACTACCGTTTCCGTCCCGCTCCCGCGAGCGACATGGAAAACTACGAGTTCTTGGCCGATACCAAGGGCAAGGAGACGACGCTTGTCCCCATGGGCCCGTTGCACATTACCTCCGACGAGCCCGGCCACTTCCGCCTGTTCGTAGAGGGTGAGACGATCGTCGACGCCGACTACCGTCTGTTCTACGTACACCGCGGCATGGAGAAGGTCGCCGAGACGCGCCTGAACTATGACGCTGTGACGTTCCTCGCCGACCGTATCTGCGGCATCTGCGGCTGCGCCCACTCGGTGGCCTATGCCGAGGCCGTCGAGCGTGCCCAGGGCATTCATGTTCCGCCGCGCGCCCAGTACATCCGCGCCATCATGCTCGAGGTCGAGCGCCTGCACTCGCATCTGCTCAACATTGGCCTGGCGTCGCACTACACGGGCTTCGACTCCGGCTTCCAGCAGTTCTTCCGCGTCCGCGAGAAGTCCATGGACCTGGCCGAGAAGCTCTCCGGTCACCGCAAGACCTACGGTCTCAACGTGATCGGCGGCGTGCGTCGCGACATTTTGGCCGAGCAGAAGCTCTCCACGCTCACGACCATCCACCAGCTGCGCTCCGAGGTTCAGGAGCTCGTTGACGTCTTGCTCTCCACGCCCAACTTTATTGAGCGTACGAGTGGTATCGGCATCTTGGACCGCAAGATCGCACGCGACTTCTCGCCGGTCGGCCCGCTCATGCGTGGCTCGGGCTATGCCCGCGACGTGCGCTTTGACCATCCCTTCGACGGCTACGCCGATCCGGACGTCCAAAAGATGCACGCCGCCACGGCCGACACCTGCGATGCCTTCGGCCGTACCGCCGTTCGCATCCAGGAGGTCTACGATTCGATCGACATGATCGAGACCATGCTCGAGAACTGCCCGTCGGGCCCCATCCTCACTACGGATTGGGAGTACACCCCGCACAAGTACGCCATCGGCGCCACCGAGGCGCCGCGCGGTGAGGACGTGCACTGGGCCATGCTCGGCAACAACCAGAAGTGCTACCGCTGGCGCGCCAAGGCCGCCACGTACAGCAACTGGCCGGTCCTGCGCTACATGTTCCGCGGCAACACCGTGGGCGATGCGGCGCTGATCGTCGGCTCGCTCGATCCGTGCTACTCCTGCACCGACCGCGTGACGGTGACCGATGTCGCCGCCAAGCGCGACCACGTGCTCGACAAGGAGCAGTTCGAGAACGTCTGGCGCGACAAGTCGCCGCTTGCGGGCGAGGGCACCATGGCCGCTCCGCTCGATGAGGAGGCGCTCTAATATGCTGAAGCTTTGGAAGGTTAACGCCAAGGCCGGCGACGCGACGGTCAAGTACCCGTTTGCGCCGTTTCCCACCAACAAGGACATGCGCGGCAAGCCCGAGCACGACGCGGAGCTCTGCATCGCCTGCGGTGCCTGCGGCGTGGCGTGCCCGGCCGATGCCATTCGCATGGACACCGACCTTGCCTCCGATACCATCACCTGGTCGATCGACTACGGTCGCTGCATCTTTTGCGGTCGCTGCGAGGAGGCCTGCCCCATGGAGGCCATCAAGCTCACCGAGGAGTTTGAGCTGGCCGTCATGAGCAAGGACGACCTCACCAGCAAGAGCGTCTATACGCTCGAGCACTGCTCGCGTTGCGGCAAGCCGTTTGCCCCGCACAAAGAGATCGACTACGCCAAGCGCCTGCTGCAAAAGGCCGGCGGCATGGAGGCCGAGCAGGCCGCCCGTACTGTTGGTATGTGCCAGGAGTGCAAGCGTGAGCTCGACGCCCTGCGCGCCGCCTCGGCCGTAAAGACCGGCAACGCTGCCGGCATGGCTGCCAACGAGACGCTTGCGTCCGGTGAGCCCCAGGGCCCTGGCATGGAGTATCTGGGCGGCCACGGCGTGAACCCGGAGTATATCGACCGCGAGCTCAACCCCGATGCGCCCGAGATTCCCGCCGGTCCGGCGCCGGTCGAGGGCATCATCATGGATTTTGATACGAAGGAGGAGTAACCATGGCCGAACCCACGCTTTTGCCCGAGCGGCTTCAGTACCGCCCGACCAAGATCGAGCTCGACGAGAGCATCGAGAAGGCCAAGGCGACCCTTCTTAAGAAGATCAAGCGCTCGGTGTACGTCTACCGCGTTGACTGCGGCGGCTGCAACGGCTGCGAGATCGAGATCTTCGGTTCCATCACGCCCGTCTTCGACGTCGAGCGCTTTGGCATCAAGGTCGTGCCCTCGCCCCGTCACGCCGATGTGCTGCTGTACACCGGCGCCGTGACGCGTGCCATGCGCATGCCGGCGCTGCGCGCCTTTGAGGCCGCACCCGATCCCAAGATCGTAGTGTCCTATGGCGCGTGCGGCTGCACCGGCGGCATCTTCTACGACAACTACTGCGTCTGGGGCGGCACGGACAAGATCCTGCCGGTCGATGTCTACATCCCCGGCTGCCCGCCCAGCCCCGCGCAGACCATCTACGGCTTTGCCATGGCGCTCGGTCTGCTGGACCAAAAGCTCCATGCCGAGACCACGGTGGAGGCCGCCGGCGAGCAGGCCGATATCCTGCACCCCGGCGTTCCGTACAAGTTGCGTGTTGCCATCGAGCGCGAGGCTCGCGCCATGAGCGGCTACCGTTACGGCCGCGACCTGGCCAATGAGTTTATGGATACGCTCGAGGGTGCACCCAAGGGCGATATCCGCGGTGCCATGGCGCTGCTTATCGACAAGCAGGACGATCCTCGCCGCGTCGAGGTGTACTCGGCGCTGCAGGATCTGGTGCTGGCCGGAGGTCGCTAGATGGAGCTTACGGACCGCTCTGGTTACTTTGCGGGCCCCGGTATGCTTGGCGGCTCCTTTGGCGATGCCTCGCGCGCAAGCGACGAGGCTGCCGAGGGCGTCGCCGACCCCTGCCTGGACCATGCGCCCGACCAAGTGGTCTTTTATGAGCTCACGCGTAAGTTTGTGGAGACCGAGGAAGACGTTCCCCAGGAGGCCTGCGACGTGCTGTACTACACGCTCGCCGTGGGCCACCACACCGGCGTGCTCGACTGCTTTGAGCCGCGCCTGTCGGTGCCGGTGGATGTGTTCTATACGCTTATCGACGCGCTGCCGGAGGGAGAGGCCCGGACTAAGTTCGAGGCCATCCGTTCCTTTGGCGAGTGCCAGCTCGACAAGACGGCCGTGCCGTCGCTGCTCGAGGCCTGCGATGCGCTGCTCGACGAGCGCGGTTTTCGCGGTTCTGCTAAGGCCGGCATCTCGGTGTTCGATGACGACTTTGGCCTGCATGCCCAGCAGGTCGCTTTCTTAATGAAGTTTCGCGATCTGGTTGAGCGCGTGCGCGATGTGTCGGGCGTGTATCTGACGGGAAGGTTGCAGTAATGGGTCGCGTTGTAGATGGTCGTGTGAACGGCGCCCCGTTTGCGGGTATCGTGCTCACGGCGGGAAGCGTGCTGCGCGCCGACGATGCCGCCGGCCCTGTGCTCTCCAAAAAGATGGAGGACGCACCCATCGCCGGTTGGTACACCATTGACGGTGGCCAAACGCCCGAGGACGACATCATCGAGGTCAAGCGCGAGCGTCCGCCGCGTCTGGTCTTGGTCGATGCTGCCGACATGGCGCTGCCCGTCGGCGCCATCCGCTTGCTCGACAAACGTGATGTGGCCCGCAAGTCGATGTTCACCACGCATTCGCTTCCCTTGTCGATTCTGATCGAAGAGATTGAGCAATCGTGCGATGATATCGTTTTTGTCGGAATTCAGCCGGGCGACACGGAGTTCTACAACCCCATGTCCCCGGAAGTCTTTGACGCCGTCGACGCCGTGTATGACGCCGTGGCCGCCAACGACTTTTCCCACTTTGTCCGCTTGGGGCAGGAGCTATAGGAGCGCTTGTCCCTGCTGATTAGGAAAGAAGTGATTGACATGGCAGATTCCAAGGCAGAATATCCCGCTCCCGATTGCCTGGCACCCGCCGCGATCGAGGCCAAGACCGAGGCCGCCGGCGTGACCAAGGCCAACCTGCCGGTCGCAAAGGCCTTTCTGTTGGCAATGTTCGCCGGTGCGTTCATCGCCTTCGGCGGCCTGTTCTTTACCGTGTTCTTGAGCGATAGCACGCTGGGCTGGGGCGCCCAGCGCGTCGTGGGCGGCCTGTGCTTTTGCCTGGGCCTGGTGCTCGTGCTGGTGTGCGGCGCCGAGCTGTTCACCGGTAATTCGCTTATGGTCTGCGCGCTCAAGAGCAAAAAGATCACCCTGGTCCAGATGCTCAAGGCTTGGGTCGTCGTGTGGCTTGGTAACTTTGCTGGTGCCCTGTTCATCGTCTTTTTGGTGTACATGGCCGGCATTTACAAGCTCAACGGCGAGGCGGTCGCCAATTCCATGGTGAGCGTCGCCGCCGGCAAGGTGACGGTCGACTGGGTGACGATCTTCTTCCGCGGCATCCTGTGCAACATCTTTGTGTGTCTGGCCGTATGGATCGGTACCGCCGGTAAGACCGTGGTCGATAAGGTCGTGGGCATTTTGCTGCCCATCGCCGCCTTTGTGGCCTGCGGTTTTGAGCACTGCGTCGCCAACATGTACTTTTTGCCCATGGGTGCCGTGATGCACGCGTGCGGCTATGGTGCCGACGTCGCCGGTGCCGATGCGCTCAACGCCGCGGGCATTGCGTTTAACCTGTCCGCCGCCACGCTGGGCAACATCGTGGGCGGCGCGGTTCTGGTCGCGCTCGGCTACTGGTTTATCTACGCCAAGAAGTCCGAGGCGTAAGGTATCGTCTGTTTGACGTTGGGCCTCCCGCGGGGCGTTGCCGTGCGGGAGGCTTTTTGGGTCCGGGGCTCGTTGCCGGGCATTTGGCCTGTTGTGTTTGGCTGATGAAAGGGGTAATCGAGATGGCATCTGCTGTGAAGTGTGACGGTCGCGCCGTGGTGACCACATGCGGGGGATGCTATGCCGATTGCGCCTTTGCGGCACGCGCTGAGGACTGTCGCGTGGTGGCCGAGTTGCCGGTGTCGGGGCATCCGTGCGCGGCGCGAGCCCTGTGTGCCCGCGGGCGGCATCGCCTGGACATGCCGTTTGACGAGCACGACCGGATTTTGCATCCCATGCGACGCCGCCAGGATGGCTCGGGGTTCGATGTGATTTCGTGGGATGAGGCGTTCGCGCAGATCGCAGCGCGCCTTGGGGAGATTGTTGACGGGCATGGTCCCCGTGCGCTGGGCATGACGCTCGGCGTGCCCTCGTTCGACCGGTACTGGGCGTATCGCTTTATGCATGCGCTGGGCTCGCCCAACGTATACGGTGCCGACGGTGCCTGCGAGGTAAGCCGACTTACCGGCTGGGAGCACAGCTTGGGCTATAGTCCCGCCTCCGACCTGGCGCATACCGATTGCATCATGTATCTGGGGCGCTCCATTGTCGATTCGTCGACGATGGGGGCCGTTGATGCGCTCAACGATGCCCGTCGCCGTGGGGCGAAGATTATCGTGGTCGACCCCCGGCGCAGTGGCTCGGCTGCGCTTGCCGACCGCTGGCTGCGCGTGCGCCCGGGCTGTGACCTGGCTTTGCTGCTAGGCATCGCGCATGTGCTGATTGCCGAGGACCTGTATGACCACGAGTTCGTGACCCGCTATACCACGGGTTTTGATGAGCTGGCGCAGGCGGCCGCTGTTTGGACGCCCGAGTGGGCTGAGTCGATGTGCGATGTGCCGGCGGACGATATCCGAGCGACTGCGCGTGATTTGGCTGCCGCGGCGCCTGCTGCGGTGGTGGACGCGGGCTTTCATGGCGGCATCGGTATCGCGTATGCCAATAGCACCCAGACCGCGCGCGCTATTTGCTTGGTCGATGTGCTGCTGGGCTGCATCGGACACGCGGGCGGCGCGCTCAATCCACCCACACCGCTTGCGCTGGGCGACTTGGACCCTGTGCGTTTCGCGACGCCGCCGGTGCCGCGTGAGCCTAAGTTGGGGTCCGAACGCTATCCACTGGTCGATCCGGTGCGCGGCCTGTGTACGACCATCGGTCAGTCGATTCTTGCCGGGGATTTGCGTGGGCTCATCGTCTATGCCAGTAACCCCGGTGCGGGCTATGGCAATGCGCAGGCTTGGTTGGGCATCTTGCAGCAGCTCGACTTGCTCGTGACGATTGATATTCGCTGGTCCGAGACAGTGCACGCTTCCGACTTCGTGCTGCCCGATGTGACGTATCTGGAGGCCGACCGCGGCGTGGGCACGGTCGTGGGTCGCAACGACGCTCGCGTGTTCTACCGTAATGCCGTGCTGCCCGTGCAGCATGACGACACGCGTCCCGGTCGGGAGATCTTTGCCGGTTTGGCTGCGGCCTGCAGCGTTGGTGAGTGCTTCGACTTTACGTCTGACGATCTGGCGGCTGCCCAGGTGGCGCCTTTTGGGATCAATCTGGACGAGCTCAAGGAGCGCGGCTGGGCCGACACGGGTGTTGCGTTGCCGTCGCGTACGGGCGAGCCGGCGATTCCCTTGGATGGCGGCAAAATTGCGCTGGCAAGCGACGTATGGGAACGAGCCGGTCTGGGCCGCGTTCCCGGTTGGATCGCGCCCATGGTGGAGCCCGGTCCGGGGATGTTTCGCCTCATTAGCGGCAACCGTCCCTTTGAGTCGCACACCTCGCGAAGGCTTGCGGCCCAAGGTGCCGCCGAGGCTGGATCGGACCTGGATGCCGTGCAGATGAATGCCGATGCCGCTGCTCGCATGGGTATTGCCGACGGCGAGATCGTCGAACTCGTGAGCGATATGGGCCGCGACCGCGTGCGCGTGGAGACGACGCCGTATCTGCATCCGGCGTGCATCTTTACGTCGGCCGCCCCCGGCGGACGTTCGTTTAGCGCCGATGCCGGCGGTGCTCAAGCCTTGGGCGTCGGTCCACTCGACCATACACCGTTGCGTTGGGACCCGTTGACGGGCGCCGCGCTCACCCAGGAAAACGCCGTTTGCGTGGAAAAGATCGCGGCGCGCGAGGATAATAGCGATTGATTGACTCAGCCGATCGAATTGGCTGATTGTTTGACGTTCGAACGATTGATTCACCTTTGGTTTTGAAAGGCCGCACATGAGCGATAGCCAGAACATGTCCGATGAGGTACGCGCCCGCTTGCGCGCCATTCCTTCCGTTAACGAGTTGCTCGCCGAGTGGCCGGTTGTGAAGGCGGCGGGGGAGACCTGTGACGCGGTGGTGCATTCCGCTGTCACGGCCGAGCTCGACGAGGAGCGCGCCGCCATTCGTGCCGGCGCCGACCCGCGCTCTAAGCGCGACCTTGCTTCGGCCATCGAGTGGCGTGCGCACCGCTCCGCGCTGCCGAGCCTGCGCCCTGCCGTCAACGCTACGGGCGTGGTCATCCATACCAACCTGGGTCGAGCCCCGCTCGCGGAGTCGGCGGCAAAGGCCGTGGCCGAGGTCGCGCGCGGCTACAGCACGCTCGAATACAGTGTGGACACCTGTTCGCGCGGGTCGCGCAAGGAGCACGCCGCGCAACTGATCCGCTCGCTCACCGGTGCCGAGGACGCGCTTGTGGTCAACAACAACGCCGCCGCGGTGCTGCTGGTGCTGGCGACTCACGCTGTGGGCAAGGAGGTTATCGTCAGCCGCGGCGAGCTCGTCGAGATCGGCGGCAGCTTCCGTATCCCCGATGTCATGGCGGCTTCGGGCGCCAAGCTCGTCGAGGTCGGAGCCACCAACCGCACGCATTTGAGCGACTACGAGCGCGCCATCACGCCCGATACGGCGATGATCCTTAAGGTCCATCCTTCCAACTATCGCATCGAGGGTTTCCACGAGGAGGTAGGCTCTCGGGAGCTTGCCACCCTGGCCCACAAGCATGGTCTGCTGTTCTACGAGGACCAGGGCTCGGGCGCGCTTCTGCCCGATGACATCCTGGTGCGCGGCGGTGAGGAGCCCACGCCGGCTTCGGTCGCGGCGGGACTCGATATCGTTTCGTGCTCGGGTGATAAGCTGCTGGGCGCCGCGCAGGCGGGCATTATCATGGGCCGTCGCGATCTGGTCCAGGCCTGTGGGTCGCATCCGCTTATGCGTGCCCTGCGCCCGGGCAAACTGGCTCTGTCGGCGCTCGAGGCCACGCTGCGTATCTACATGGACGGGGCGGATGTGGCCCATCGTGAGGTGCCGGTGCTCAACATGCTTACGCTGCCGCAGGCTCATCTGGAGCGTCGCGCGCGTAAGCTGCGCGATCGTATGGTCGCCGGCCTCGATAAGGTTGGTTGCCCGTGCGCTGTTCAGGTGGAGATCGTCGAGGAATCGTCGACCCCCGGTGGCGGCTCGCTGCCTACCGTGGAACTGCCCACGATGTGCATTGCTGTCTGCCCAGTCGACGGGTGCCTGTCCGTCGACGCGCTCAAGCGCTCACTCGTCCAAGATTTCGACACACCGGTTGTCACGCGCGCCTCGCACGATCGCGTCCTGTTTGACGTACGCACGCTCGTGGGTGACCGCGATATCGAGACGGCGGCATCGACGCTCGCCGCGTGCGTTAAGAAGGCGATTGCTCGATGAGTGAGGTTCAAGCGCTGGTGGAGTGTCCCGTTATCGTTGGCACGGCGGGCCACGTCGACCACGGTAAGTCGGCACTGATCGAGGCGTTGACCGGCAAGAATCCCGACCGTCTGGAGGTCGAGCGCCGTCGCGGTATGACCGTGGAGCTTGGCTTTGGCGAGCTGGCGCTGCCGAGCGGCAAGATCGTCGGCCTGGTCGACGTGCCGGGCCACGCGCATTACCTGCGCGCCATGGTGCAGGGTGCCACGGGCATTGATGTTGCCGTGTTGGTGGTCTCTGCCGTCGAGGGCGTGATGCCGCAGACCCGCGAGCACGTGCATGTGCTGGAGCTGCTGGGCGTTACGCATATGGTGGTCGCGCTGACGATGTGCGACCTTGCCGATGCCGAGATGACCGAGCTTGCCGAGCTCGATGTCGATGACTTTTTGTCGGGTACCGTGTTTGCGGGCGCGCCGATTGTGCCCGTGTCGTCTAAGACAGGCGAGGGGATCGACGGGCTGCTTGCGGTGCTCGACGAGCAGGTAAGTGCCCGCTGGGATGCCTGCCGCGACCGTGCCGAGTGCACCGATGCCGCGCCGCGCCTGCCGATTGACCGCTGCTTTACGATTAAGGGCGTCGGCACTGTTGTAACGGGAACGCTGCACGATGCGCCGGTTGCGGTGGGCGACGAGCTGATGGCTTTGCCGTCGCGTACGGTCTGTCGCGTGCGCGGGATTCAGGTGCATGGCGATACGCCGCGCGCGCTGCCTGGTCAGCGTGTGGCACTCAACCTAGTTGGTGACGGTGTCGCGGCGCTTGACCGTGGCGAGATGCTGGGCGTGGCGGATCGCTTTGGTCAGACGTTGCGCTTTATGATGACGTTCACCTACCTGGGCCGCGAGGGTGCCAAGCCGCGTGTGCTAGAGTCGGGCGCGCGCGTGCATGTGATGGCCGGTACGGCCGAAGTCGTCGGCCGCATCATGCTTTTGGAGGGTGAGGCCCCCATGGCGGTGGGCGAGACCCGTACCGTGCAGGTGCGCCTGGAGGAGCCACTGCCGCTGCGCGCCGGAGACCATGCCGTGGTGCTGTCGTATTCGCCCGTTATGCTCATCGGCGGCGGGCGCGTGCTGCTATCGCGCTGCCGTCGCTCGCGCGAGCTTGCTGAAGGGGAGCGTGCACTGTATACAGCGCTCGAGTCCGGCGATATCGCGGGCGGTGTGGGCGCTTGGCTGGCGCTGCAGATGCTGCCGGTTTCGGCGGTTGATGTTGCCGAGGCTTTGGATCTTGGTGTCGGCGAGGTCGATGCCGCACTGCGCGGGTTGGTGTCGCAGGGCTCCGTTCGCAAGCTTGACGCGGGTGATGCTGACCTCTTGGCGGACGCCATGGTGCTCGATGCCGCGATGGATGCATTGGCGGCGACCCTGTCAGCCATGCATACGGCGTCTCCCAAGGAGACGGGCTTTACGCCCGGCGCCGTTGCCCATGCCGCCTGGCCCGCTGCGGATGAAGCCGTCGCCGCGGCTCTGATTGCCGAGGGCTGCTCGCGTGGCGTGTGTGCCTCCGAGGGCGCCGAGGTGTTCGACCCGCACTCCGCTGCCGCCGCGGCGCGTTTGGTGCGCGAGGCCTGCGAACGTATCGTTGCCTTGCTGGACGAAGCCGGCTTCGATGCACCGACATTGCCCGAGGTTGGCGAGCAGTTGCAGCTCGATCGCGACACCATGACGCGTGCCCTGCGCGAGCTTTCGCTCAACCGCTCGATCGTTAAGGTCGAGCGCGACGTTGCCCTGTCCGCTGCCGCCGAGGCCCATGCGCGCGAGCTTGTTGCCGCTGCCATTGAGGCAGCCGGCGGCGCTGCCACCACGAGCGTGCTGCGCGAGGCCCTGGGTGTGTCGCGCAAACGTGCCATCAGCATCTTGGAACACCTGGATGCCGTGCGCTTTACGGTGCTCGACAAGGATGCCGGCGGCCTGCGCTCCCTGCGCTAGATCAGCCACCCCGCCCCACCTCCTCAGTTGCGGTGAAATAGTTCCTATTTGGAGGCTTTGGCAGCAAATACAGGAACTATTCCACCGCAACTTCTTGCTCGTCTTTTTGGGATGGAGCCGTTTCGGTTTGGTAAAATACCTCCGCACTTGGGAACGGATGGGCTCCGGTGGGCTCCGCGGTCCTCAAAACCGTTGCGAGGCGTGCAAAACGTCTTGGATGTGTTCGATTCACATACGTTCCCGCCATACGCTACCAGCGCTTTTGTGCTCGCGGTCTTGCTGCGTGCCGCAAAGGCGCTGTTTTGTTTTTGTAAGAGCTTTTTGTAGCGCCGTTATTTCGGCGGCTGTATTTAGCTTCGTGCGCTGGATTTTGAACGTGCTGATGGAGGTGTTTTGCCGTATGACTACCGTAAGACGTGCCGATCTTTCTTGTGTCGTCCAGGCGGGTGGGCTGTCCTCGCGCATGGGCTGCGATAAGGCGCGCATGGCGTTTTGCGGCGAGCCGCTCATCGAGCGCGTGCTGGGCCGGCTGGCGCCAGTTGCCGGCGAGTTGGTCGTGACGACGTCGCGTCCCAGCGAGCTCGCCTATCTTGAGGAGCGCGCGTTTGGCGGCCTGGTGCCGCGTGTGGTGGCGGACCTTGAAGGCTCGGCGGGCGCCATGCGCGGCATCGCGAGCTCGTTGGCTGCGGCTCGGCTGCCTCTCGCGGCGATCGTTGCCTGCGATATGCCGTTTGTCTCGCCGGAACTCATCGGCGCGCTTGCTGGTCATGTTGAGGCTGAGGCGCTCGACGTGTGCGTGCCGCGCGAGGAGCGGGGGATTGAGCCGCTGTGCGCCGTCTGGCGTCGTGACGCGTGTGCGCCGGTTGCCCAAGAACTGCTCGCCGGTGACCGTCAGCGAATCCGCTGCCTGATCGACCGGGTGAACGCCGGGTATTTGGACGAGCCTCAGATTGTCGCGGTCGCCGGCTCGACGCTCTGCTTCGAGAACGTCAATACGCCCGAGGAGTTTGCGGCGGCCGAGTTACTCGCCTAGACGATTGGAGTTGCCATGTCTCACGATATTTGTCCCGACACGGGAGAACCTTGCACTTGCGATGGGTCCGAACCCTGTACCTGCGGTTGCAGTGGCTGTGGACATACTGCGGAAGAGGAAGCGGCCGCCGCGGCGTATCGTGATGCACACCGCGAAGGCCCGTCCGGTGATGCTCTCGACCATGAACGCAAGATCATCGTTTCGTTCGATAGCACCTTCGATGTGATGGAATGCGAGCAGCTGTGCCTTGCCGCCGGTGTGCCCGGGCGCATCATGCCGCTGCCCGGCTCCATCACCGCCGGCTGCGGGCTGTGCTGGGCCATGCCGTTCTCCGGCGATGCGCTCGCCGCCTTCCGCGCTGCCATCGAAGGCCGCATAACCCCCGCCGACTACCATCAGCTCGTCCTCTAACCACCAACATCACCACAAAGGTGCCTGTCCCCAATGTGGTGGCTTGGAACACGTGGACGAAACAGGTTTGAAACACGGGTTTTGCATGTCAGGCACTCAAAAACGCCTCTACCTGCATCGTAATCAAAACGAAACATCTGCTCGTCGGCTTATGCGAAACTTTCCCGCAACAGTGCGATATTATCCATACACGATAAAGTTCGCGGCGCATAGGGTGCCGCGACCAACATTTTTCGTTTCCCATCATTGGAGGAAGCATGAGCTACACGCAGAAAGTTCTCGAAGAGCTCAAGGCCCGCTATCCCGAGCAGCCTGAGTTCATCCAGGCCGCGACCGAGATCCTCGGCACCATCCAGCCGGCGCTCGACGCCCACCCCGAGTACGAGGAGGCCGCCCTGCTGGAGCGCCTCGTCGAGCCTGAGCGTATCGTCATGTTCCGTGTTCCCTGGGTCGACGACCAGGGCAAGGTTCAGGTCAACCGCGGTTACCGTGTCGAGTTCAACTCTGCCATTGGACCCTACAAGGGCGGCCTGCGCTTTAACCCGACGGTCACTCTGGGTATGCTCAAGTTCCTGGGCCTGGAGCAGATCCTCAAGAACAGCCTGACCACCCTTCCCATGGGCGGCGGCAAGGGCGGCTCCGACTTTGACCCCAAGGGCAAGTCCAACAACGAGATCATGCACTTCTGTCAGTCCTTCATGACCGAGCTCTATCGCCACATCGGCCCCAACACCGACGTTCCCGCCGGCGACCTGGGCGTTGGCGGCCGCGAGGTTGCCTACCTGTTCGGTCAGTACAAGCGCCTGACCAACGAGTGGACCGGCGTCCTTACCGGCAAGGGCCTCTCCTTTGGCGGCTCGCTTGCCCGTACCGAGGCCACCGGCTACGGCCTGGCCTACTTTGTGGACGAGTACCTCAAGAGCCGCGGCGACTCCTTCGAGGGCAAGAACGTCGTCGTTCACGGCTCCGGCAACGTCGCCATCTACGCCGTCCAGAAGGTCTCCCAGCTCGGCGGCAAGGTGCTGGCCTGCTCCGATACTCACGGCTGGGTCGAGGATCCCGACGGCATCGACTACACCGTGCTCGAGCACGTCTACAACAAGAAGCGCTCCGGCCACGACAAGGGCGTTACGCTCGCTATGTACGTTGACGAGAAGCCCAACGCCGTGTGGCACGAGGGCGACGGCCGTGGCGTTTGGCAGCTGCCCTGCGACATCGCGCTGCCCTGCGCTCGCGAGAACACGCTGCTGCTCGAGGACGCCCAGGCGCTCGTCGCCAACGGCTGCAAGGTGGTCGGCGAGGGCGCGAACATGCCCACGACCATCGAGGCCACGACTTACTTCCAGGAGAACGGCGTTGCCTTTATGCCCGGTAAGGCTGCCAACGCCGGCGGCGTGCTCGTGTCCGGCCTGGAGATGAGCCAGAACGCCGAGCATCTGTCCTGGACCTTCGAGGAGGTCGACGGCAAGCTCGAGCAGCTCATGCGCGGCATGTTCCACAACGTGGACGACACCGCCAAGGAGTACGGCCAGGAGGGTAACTTTGTCATGGGCGCCAACATCGCCGGCTTCCTGAAGGTCGCCGACGCCATGCTCGCCCAGGGCGTCTGCTAAATCTTCGCTCGACATAGCATGTGATGAGGCTTCCAGCCATTCCGGCTGGGAGCCTTTTTTGATCCGTTGGGGACGGAGGAAAACGGATCATTATGTCTCGGCCCTCTGCCGGCCGCCCCTTAAGTTGCGGTGAAATACGGACTGTTGGGCTCCCTAAGCCCGACAAACAGTCCGTATTTCACCGCAAGTTATGGATGGGAGGGAGGTTTTTGTGCTGTGGAAGGTCGCGGCCCTTCGTTTGGTACACTTAAAAGTACTGGACAAGTGAAGAGATGGGGGAGAACGTGCTCAAGTTCGGTACCTACGTCCGCGTTGGAAACGCGGCCGAAGCCTATGAGCTCTTACAGAAGAACCGCAACAACAAGATTGTGGGCGGCGGCATCTGGATGCGCCTGGGTTCGCGTCGCGTGGCGACGGCGATTGACCTTTCGGCCTGCGGACTCGATCAGATCGAGGAGACCGAGACCGAGTTTCGCATCGGTGCCATGTGTACCCTGCACCAGCTCGAGCGTCATGCCGAGCTCAACGCGCTTGTCAACCATGTCTTTGAGTTCGCCGTCCACGATATCGTGGGCGTGCAGCTGCGTAACACCGCCACGGTGGGCGGCAGCATTTACGGTCGCTTTGGTTTCTCGGACGTGCTCTCGGCATTTTTGGCGCTCGATTCGTACGTTGAGTTGACGGGCGCCGGCCGCGTGCCGCTCGCCGAGTTCGTGGACATGGGCTACGTGCGCGACGTGATCGAGCACGTGGTGGTCGTTAAGCACGATTACCGCGCAAGCTATGAGGCCGTGCGCAAGGCCGCGACCGACTTCCCCTCCTTAAACGTCACCGCCGCCTGGTGGGACAACAGCTGGCATGTCACCGTGGGCGCCCGCCCGCTGCGCGCGTCCCTGCTGCGGGGCGAGGCATGCGGCCTGGTGAACGAGCAACCTTCCGAGGACGAGCTGCGCGCACTGGCCGCATCCGTGCGTGCCCTGAGCTACGGCACTAACTTGTGGGGCTCGGCTGACTACCGCCGCCGCATCTCGGCCCCGCTGGCGATTCAGGCTGTACGTCGTGCCGCCGGCATCGAGCTTTCGGCCGCGCTTGCCCGCGAGCTCGAGACCGTGCAAGTGCCTAAGTTTGCCACGGACGAGTATTCCTGCCGCCGCGTGCCCGGCATCGATTCTAGCGAGGTGCGCTAATGGCTGCCAAACTCATCGATCTTTCCTTTACGCTCAACGGCCGCAAGGTCAAGGTTCAGATTGCCCCCGATACCATGCTCTTTGCACTGCTGCGCGAGCAGGGTTGCGCATCGGTGCGCTGCGCCTGTGAGACCACCAACTGCGGCCTGTGCACGGTGTGGCTCGATGGCGATCCGGTGCTGAGCTGCTCGGTTCCCGCCGCGCGCGTCGAGGGCCGCTCCATCACCACCCTCGAGGGCCTCAAGGCCGAGTCCGAGGCGCTCGCCCGCGCAATGGCTGCCGAAGGTGCCGAGCAGTGCGGTTTTTGCGCCCCCGGCCTCATCATGAACGTGCTGGCGCTTGCCCGCGCCGCCAAGGAGGACCCGAGCCTCGTTGCCACGCGCGAGGAGCTCTCGCGCCAGCTCGCCGGCAACCTCTGCCGCTGCAGCGGCTACGAGAGCCAGCTGCGCGCCATCGTGCGCTTCCTTAACGAGTCCGGCGTGCAGGTGGGCTTTGAGATGCCCGAGCTGCCGGTCAACGACACCAGCTGCGACGGTGTCTCGTACAAGCAGATTACCCACAAGCAGCCCAAGAAGGACTCGAAGGCCCTGCTTGAGGGGCGTCCCGTCTACACGGGCGACCTGGTGCCCGCCGGCGCCCTGATCGTCAAGCTCAAGCGCAGCCCGTATGCCCGCGCCAAGATCCGCTCCATCGATACGTCGCGCGCCCTGAAGGTGCCCGGCGTGGTGGGCGTCTACACCTACGAGGACGTGCCCAAGCGCCGCTTTACCATTGCCGGCCAGAGCTATCCGCAGCCGAGTCCCTACGACCGCCTGATTCTCGAGAACCTCGTGCGCTATCAAAACGAGGAAGTGGCGATCGTCGCCGCCGAGACTGAGGAGGCCGCCGACAAGGCGCTCAAGCTCATCAAGGTCGACTACGAGGTGCTCGAGCCCCTGCTCGACTTTACCCAGGCGCTCGATAACGACATCGTGGTCCACCCCGAGGGCGACGTAACCTTTATGTTCCCGCAGGGCGGCGACGTTGCTCGCAACCTGTTGTGCAGCGGCACCAGCGATTTTGGCGACCTCGACGAGGCATTCGCCCAGAGCGACATCGTCTTTGAGCGCACCTACACGAGCCAGGCCACGCAGACCGCGCCCATGGAGACCTTCCGCGCCTTCGCGACGACCGATGCGTTCGGCCGCATCTCGGTGACCACCTCGACGCAGGTGCCCTTCCACGTGCGCCGCATGGTCGCGCAGTCGCTCGACATTCCGCAGTCACAGGTGCAGGTCATTAAGCCGCGCATCGGTGGCGGCTTTGGCTCCAAGCAGACGGGCTGCTGCGAGATCTTCGTGGCGTTCGTCACTCAGCAGACCGGCCGTCCAAGCTATTGCTGCTACACCCGCGAGGAGACCATCACTGCGGGCAACTCGCGCCACCAGATGCAGATGACCGTTAAGCTGGGCGCCATGAACGACGGCACCATCACGGCCATCGATCTGCATACGCTGTCCAACGCCGGTGCTTATGGCGAGCACGCTACCACGACGATCGGCCTTTCGGGCCACAAGAGCCTGCCCATCTACAACCACGTGAAGGCGAGTCGCTTTAGCTGGGACGCCGTCTACACCAATACCAACCGCGGCGGCGCGTATCGCGGCTACGGTGCCACCCAGGGCCAGTTTGCCGTCGAGAGCGCCGTCAACGAGCTTGCCGACATGCTGCACATGGATCCCGCCGACCTGCGCCTTAAGAACATCGTGCGCGAGGGCGAGATCATGCCGCAGTACTACAACGAGAAGCTCAACGCCTGCGCGCTCGACCGCTGCCTGCTTCGCGCGATGGACATGATCGGCTGGCGCGACAAGCCGCTGGCCGTGGACCTGGGCGACCGCGTGCGTGCTCTGGGCTGCGCGCTCACCATGCAGGGCTCGGGTATCTCCAATGTGGATATCGCCGGCATCGACATGCGCCTTGAAGAGGACGGCTTCATTACCATCGGCACCGGCGCCACCGATAACGGCATGGGCGTCGACACGATCCTGGCGCAGATCGCCGCCGAGGAGCTGGGTGTGGAGAGCTCGCTCATTGTGGTACGCGGCGTGGACACCGATGTGTCGCCGTTCGACGCCGGCTCGTACGCGAGCTCGGGTACGTACGTGACGGGCCTTGCAGCCAAGAACGCCGCGACCGAGCTGCGTGAGAAGATTTGCGCCAAGGCCGCCCAGATGTGGGACGTGGACGCCGCCGACGTGGTCTTTGATGGCCAGTACGTGCGCCTGTCCGACGAGCGTGCCGCGCGCGAGCAGAACCGCTACCTCACGCTGCGCGACTTTGCCAACCTGTGCGTCAAGAATATCGCAGGCGGCGACGCGCTCACCTCGCACGCCTCTGCCTGCCTGCCCGTTTCGCCTCCGCCGTTTATGGCCGGTATTGCCGAGGTCGAGGTCGACAAGGCCACCGGCAAGGTGGCTGTGGTGGACTACGCGGCGGCCGTCGACTGCGGTACCGTGATCAACGAGGCGCTCGCGCGCGTCCAGGCCGAGGGCGGTATTGCCCAAGGTATCGGCCACGCGCTCTATGAGATCGTCGAGCACGACGATCGCGGCCGCCTGCGCACCGGCAACTTTATGAGCTACAAGCTGCCCACGCGCCTGGATATCGGCAGCATTCGCGTGGCCTTTGAGCCGAGCTACGAGCCGACGGGTCCGTTTGGCGCCAAGTCGATTGGCGAGGTCGTCATCAACACGCCGCTCGCCGCCGTGGCCTCGGCCGTGGCACACGCCACCGGACATCACGTACGCTCGCTGCCGATCACGCCCGAGAAGGCCCTGCTGGGGGAGTAGCGGGTCATCGAACAAGTCGTAATTGGCGGGGCGGGGCAACTCGCCCCGCCTTTTGCACTCGTGGTGAGGTCGTGAGCCTGTAAAACGTGTGCGTGCGCTTGTCGCTCGTATCTGCTATCATTCCTAATCTGTGCGCTCATGCGGGCGTGGCGGAATTGGTAGACGCGCCAGATTTAGGTTCTGGTGGGATTCCCGTGAAGGTTCGAGTCCTTTCGCCCGCACCAACGCACCCGCGTCGGCTTATGCCCTCGCGACGCTTGTTGCATAAAGGTACCAGCACCTCAGATAAGCTGGGCAGTATGAGGAGGAACGTGTTGAACATCACCGCTTCTGACGTCAAGGACGCCAAGCTCACCGCTACGGTCACCATCCCGGCCGCCGACGTCGACGCCGCGATCAAGAAGGCCTACAAGGAGACCGCCAAGAAGTACCGCTTCCCGGGCTTCCGTGCCGGTAAGGCTCCCCGTCCGGTCATCGACTCCGCTCTTGGCGCCGAGGCTACCCTCGCTCAGGCCACCAACGACCTGATCGCCGCCAACGAGCCCGCCGTCCTCAACGAGCTGGACATCGTTCCCACCAAGAATGGTGACTACAAGGAGCTCGACCTCGCCAAGGATCACGAGGATTACACCTACACCGTCGAGTTCTCCCTGCGTCCCGCCGCTGAGCTCTCCTCCTTCGACGCCGTCGAGATCGAGATGCCCCCTGCGGAGGTCACCGAGTCCGAGATCAACAACCAGGTCGAGATGCTCCTCAACTACCGTGCCACCTTCGAAGACGTCGAGGGTCGCGCCGTCGAGGCCGAGGACTACGTCACCGTCGACCTCAAGGCCGTCGAGAACGCCGACAACTTCGCTGCCGAGGGCCGTATGCTCATCGCCGGTAGCGACAGCAACCCCACCGAGTTCAACGAGGCTCTGATCGGCGCCAACGTTGACGACGTCAAGTCCGTCACCTGGACCGACGAGGCCGAGGAGGGCGAGGAGGCCGAGACCCACACCGTCGAGGTCACCGTCAAGGGCATCAAGGTCCGCAACACCCCCGAGCTCACCGACGAGCTCGTCAAGTCCGACTTTGGCTTTGACAGCATCGACGCCATGCGCGACGCCATCAAGATCGAGATCGAGCAGGACAAGGCTTCCCGCCTCCCGGCCGAGAAGGAGAACCGTTGCGTCTCCGCTCTCGCCGAGCGCCTGCAGCTCGACGAGATGGATGCCGACTACGAGCAGTCCGTCTTTGAGGAGCTTGGCCAGAACTTCCTGTCCAACCTCGCTGCCCGCGGCATGACGCTGGACACCTGGCTGCCCGCTTCCGGCCTGACCATGGAGCAGTTCATCGGCGACCTGCACAAGCAGGCCAACGACGTTGCCCGTGAGTCCCTGGCGCTCGACGCCCTCGCCCGCGAGCTCAAGATTGAGGTCACCGAGGACGACATCAACGCCGAGTTCGAGAAGGCCGGCGTCAAGGACGTCGAGGCTTCCAAGGCCGAGTTCATCGCCGATGGCCGCATGCCTGCCGTCCGCGAGTCCATCCGCCGCTCCAAGGCCGTCGACCACCTGGTCGAGAACGCCAAGGTGACCGAGGTCGATGAGACCGCCAAGGACGCCGAGTAATTCTCGCCACCTTGCCCGCGAGCGCATGTATGTGCCCGTGATGGGGTAAAGTTAATAGCCGGTTATCCGGTTGTTTCGTACGGTGCCAGCCAATGCATAGCATGCGGGCACCGTACGTTTATCTAGAACCAATTTGGTCCGCAAGAGAGAAATGGAGATGCGTATGATCGCTAAGTTCGATTCCGCCCTCGTGCCATACGTTATCGAGCAGACGCCGCGCGGCGAGCGCAGCTACGATATCTATTCGCGCCTGCTCAACGACCGCATCATCTTCTTGGGCGAGGAGATCAACTCCGTCAGCGCCAACCTGGTCGTTGCCCAGCTGCTGCATCTTGAGAGCCAGGATGCCGAGAAGGATATCTCGCTCTACATCAATTCGCCCGGTGGCGAGGTCTACTCCGGCCTGGCGATTCTGGACACCATGAACTTCATCAAGCCGCAGGTCTCCACCATCTGCGTGGGCATGGCTGCGTCCATGGCCGCCGTGCTGCTTTCGGCCGGCGCCAAGGGCAAGCGCTTCTGCCTGCCGCATTCCAAGGTCATGATTCACCAGCCCAGCGGCGGTGCCCAGGGCCAGCAGACCGAGATCGAGATCGTGGCCGAGGAGATCAAGAAGACCCGCCGCGAGCTCAACCAGATCCTGTCCGATGCCTCGGGCCAACCGATCGAGAAGGTCCAGGCCGACACCGAGCGTGACAATTACCTGACCGCTGCCGAGGCCCTCGACTACGGCCTGATCGACCGTATCGTCACCTCGCGCGATCTCGCCGCGAAGGACGCCTAGGATGGCCGGTAACATGCAGGACAACTTTGACGAGAACGGCAACCCCATCCGCTGCTCATTCTGCGGAAAAGAGCAGGGCCAGGTCCGTCGTCTCGTAAAGGGTCCGACCAACATCTTTATCTGCGACGAGTGCGTCGCCGCCTGCTCCGAGATCTTGGAGGAGTCGCTGGCTTCGGACTTTATGGACGCCGCCCGCAACGGTAATCTCCCGGGCTTCCTCAACGACCACGGCCAGGCTGCGTCCCAGCCCGCCGTTGACCCCGAGGCCGAGGGCTTTGAGCTTGAGGACGACCGTCAGGTCATCACGCACGTGCCGACGCCGCACGAGATCTATGACGAGCTTTCGGCCTATGTTATGGGCCAGGAGGACGCCAAGCGCGCCATGTCGGTGGCCGTGTACAACCACTACCGTCGCGTGATCGAGGGCGGTGCCGCGGTGTCCGCCTTTGACGAGGCTGACGGTATGGGCGCCCAGTTTGACGACGATATGGACGAGGTGGAGCTCGCTAAGTCCAATATTCTGCTGCTCGGCCCCACCGGTACCGGTAAGACGCTGCTGGCCCAGACGCTCGCACGCATCCTCGAGGTGCCGTTTGCCATCGCCGACGCCACCGCGCTCACCGAGGCTGGCTACGTTGGCGAGGACGTTGAGAATATCTTGCTCAAGCTCATCAACGCTGCCGATGGTGACATTGAGCGCGCGCAGGTTGGCATTATCTACGTGGACGAGATTGACAAGATTGCCCGCAAGGCCGAGAACCTTTCCATCACCCGCGACGTTTCGGGCGAGGGCGTTCAGCAGGCACTGCTTAAGATTCTTGAGGGCACGGTGGCCAGCGTTCCGCCCACCGGCGGCCGCAAGCATCCCCAGCAGGAGTTGCTGCAGATCGACACGACGAATATCCTGTTCATCTGTGGCGGTGCCTTTGTGGGTTTGGACAAGATCATCGCCGACCGCGTGGGCAACAAGGGCGTGGGCTTTAACTCCGAGATCGCCGGCCCCACCTCGGTCGACGAGAACGACCTGCTGCGTCAGGTGCTCCCACAGGACCTTAATGCCTTTGGCATGATCCCCGAGTTCGTGGGCCGTACGCCCGTCGTCACCCAGACGCAGGCGCTCGATGAGGACGACCTGGTGTCGATCCTGACCGAGCCCAAGAACGCCGTGGTGCGCCAGTACCGCAAGATGTTCCAGCTCGAGGACGTCGATCTTGAGTTTGAGGACGCGGCGCTGCACGAGATCGCCCGCATGGCACTCGCCCGCAAGACCGGCGCCCGCGGCCTGCGCTCCATCTGCGAGGACGTGCTGCAGCAGACGATGTTCGACCTCCCCAGCGAGGAAGGCGTCGCCAAGGTCATCGTGACCGAAGCCTCCGTAAAGGGCGAAGAACAGCCCCAGCGCATCTATGGGTAAATAGCGCCCGTTTAGGTCCCGCGGCAACCACTGCGGGACCTGTCCCTTTTTGGTAGGTATGCCTGTGCTATTCTGTGAGATTGTTTAGCTAGTACCTTCAGACTGAAGTAATCGATACCTAAGGCGTGTCCGCCTGCTTGGTTTTCGTAGATTCCGCACGAGCCGAAGGCCACTTAATGTGGCCTTCGTGCGAGCCAGGACTTGACCGAGCGAAAACCAAGCAGGCGGACACGCCGGCGGGACAGGGAGAGATATATGGAAGAAATGCCCAAGAACTACGATCCGTCGACCAACGAGCCGGCGATCCTGCAGAAGTGGCTCGACGGCGGCTACTACAAGCGCCGTGAGGGCGTGGGCGACTGCACCGTCACCATTCCGCCTCCCAACGTAACCGGCAAGCTCCACATGGGTCACGCTACTGACGACTCCATCCAGGACGCCATCATCCGTATGGCTCGCATGCGCGGCAAGTCCACGCGCTGGGTGCTCGGTACCGATCACGCCGGTATCGCCACGCAGACCAAGGTCGACAAGAAGCTCAAGAGCGAGGGCATCAGCCGCCTGGAGATCGGTCGCGACAAGTTTGTCGACGCCTGCTGGGATTGGACCCACGAGTACGGCGGCATCATCGTCGAGCAGATCAAGCGCATGGGCTGCTCCGTCGACTTTGATAACGAGCGTTTCACCATGGACGAGGACTACGCCCAGGCCGTGCGCAAGGTGTTCTGCGACTGGTACCACGACGGCCTGATCTATCGCGGCAAGCGCATCGTCAACTGGTGCCCCAACTGCACCACCGCCATCTCGGACGACGAGGCCGAGTACAAGGACGAGAAAGGCCACCTGTGGCACCTGCGTTATCCGCTGACCGAGCCGGTCAACGGCCAGGACTACATCGTCGTCGCCACCACGCGTCCCGAGACCATGCTCGGCGACACGGGCGTCGCCGTCTCCCCGAAGGACCCCGAGAAGGCCGCCTTTGTGGGTAAGACCGTCATGCTCCCGATCGTCAACCGCGAGATCCCCATCTTTGAGGATTGGCATGTCGACGCCAACTTTGGCTCCGGCTTTGTTAAGGTCACCCCGGCCCACGACCCCAATGATTACGCCATGGGTCAGGCCCACGACCTGCCGCAGATCAACATCTTCGACGAGCACGCGGTGGTCGTCGAGGGCTACGGCGAGTTCACCGGCATGAACCGCGACGAGTGCCGCGAGGCCGTCATCAAGTGGTTCGAGGAGCACGGCCTGCTCGATCACGTCGACGAACTCGATCACTCCGTCATGCACTGCTACCGTTGCGACTCCGCCCTGGAGCCGTGGCTTTCCGAGCAGTGGTTCGTGGCCGTCGACAAGCTCAAGGGGCCGGCGCTGGACGCCGTCAACTCCGGCAAGGTCACCTTCCACCCCGCGCGCTGGACGCAGACCTACACCACCTGGATGGAGAACCTCAAGGACTGGTGCATCAGCCGTCAGCTTTGGTGGGGCCACCGCATCCCCGTGTTCTACTGCGAGGACTGTGGCTGGGAGGACGCCCTTACCGAGGACACCGACGTGTGCCCCAAGTGCGGCGGCCATCATGTGCACCAGGACGAGAACGTGCTGGACACCTGGTTCAGCTCGCAGCTGTGGACCTTCGCCACGCAGGGCTGGCCGCAAAAGCCGGAGCTGCTCGAGGGCCATCACCCCACGACGGCACTCGTCACCGCGCGCGACATCATCGCGCTGTGGGTCGCCCGCATGGTCATGAGCTCGTTGTACTTCTTGGACGAGGTGCCGTTTAAGGACGTCGTCATCTACCCGACGATCCTGGCCAAGGACGGCAGCCGCATGTCCAAGTCCAAGGGCAACGGCGTAGACCCCATGGACCTTATTGGCATGTACGGTGCCGACGCCATGCGCTTCAACTTGCTCACGCTGTGCACCAACAATCAGGATGTTAAGTTCGACGCGAACATCGACAAGAAGACCAAGAAGCTCATCGACAGCCCGCGCACCGAGCAGGCCAAGTCGTTTGTGACCAAGATCTGGAACGCCAGCCGCTTCCTGCTTATGAACATGGAGGGCTACACGCCCGGCGAGCCCGTCGTGGAGACGCCGGCGGACGCCTGGATGTTCAGCCGCTTGGCAAAGGCCGTGAAGATGGTCACCGAGGGTATCGAGAAGTACACCTTTGGCGACATGGCCCGCGGTGTGCAGCAGTTCTTCTGGAACGAGGTCTGCGACTGGTACGTCGAGGTCACCAAGGCCCGCCTGAAGGGCGAGGGCCGTCTGCAGGCGCAGCGCAACTTGATCTTTGTGCTCGACACCTCCATTCGCCTGATGCACCCGCTTATGCCGTTTGTCACCGAGGAGATCTGGGACAACATGCCGGCGAGCGTGCTCGACCTGGACGCCGAGGGCAACGTGGATCGCGCCGAGGCGCTCATGATCGCCAAGTGGCCCGAGCCCGCCGATTACGCCAAGTACGTGGACGAGGACGCCGAGCGCGCGTTTGAGCTGTGCCGCACCGTCGTGTCCGCCGCCCGCGCCACGCGTTCGCGTTATCGCTTGAGCCCCAAGGCCGAGCTCGACGTAGTCGTGCGCGCCGGTGCCGAGGACATCGAGAAGCTCGAGAGCCTGCGCTCGACCATTGAGCCGCTGGCAAACACTGCCTCGCTGGTCATGGGTACCGATGTCGAGAAGCCGGCCGCGAGCATCGCCGTGGTCGACAGCGGCGTCGAGGTCTTTGTGGTGCTCGAGGGCAAGGTTGACCTTTCGGCCGAGAAGGCGCGCCTGGAGAAGGAGATCGCCGCGGCCCAGAAGGAGCTCGCTGGCTGCGAGAAGACACTGGCCAACGAGGGCTTTGTGGCTAAGGCCGCTCCCGCGGTGGTCCAGAAGAAGAGGGACCGTGCGGCTGAGCTCAAGGAGATCCTGGCGGCGCTGACTGCTCAGGTTGCTGACTTCTCGTAAGGTTTACTCGGGGGCGCGTCCCGACGCTTTGCTCGCTACTGCGGACACCTATTCCGCCGTTCTAACGAACGGCGGCTGACTCGACGCTGCAAACGCCTCTGATGGCCAATCTGCCGTTCAACTTCGGGCGCATGGGCATAAGCCCTATGCGCCCTTGTTTCACGGCACCTTGGCTCATCAGAGGCGTTTTCGCTGACTATCCTCAACCTATACTGTTTTATTTTTCTATGAATGGCGGTTCTAAAAATGCCTAAGCGTTCCGGCTTGTATACCGTTCCTTTTGAGTTTGATTTGCTTTCGTTTGATGAGGCTGTTGGGCTGGCTGCTGATACGGGGCGGATTTCTGGGGATGCTGGGCCTCTGCTTGAGACGGTTGTCGATATGCTTGATGAGCTGGGACGTCCGGACGAGTATTTCGATTGCATTCAGGTTGCTGGTACCAATGGCAAGACTTCGACCACGCGTTTTTCGGCTGCCATCCTTCGTGTTGAGGGGTTAAAGACCGCACTGTATACGTCTCCGCAGCTTGTGCGCTATCCCGAGCGCATGGAGGTCGATGGGCGCGTCGTGAGCGATGAGGCATTCGCCCGTGGCGTTTCGGCCGCTGTTGAGGCGGGGCATCGAGTGAATGCCCGTCGTGTGGCGGCGGGGGAGTGCGCCTATACCATCACGCCGTTTGACCTTTTGACGGCTACTGCACTTGTGGTGTTTGCCGAGGCTCGCGTGGATGTTGCCGTGCTTGAGGTTGGCATGGGCGGACGCTGGGATGCTACGAGTGCGACTGATCCCGTGGCCGTCGCCATTACGGGTATTGGGCTCGATCACACACGTATTTTGGGCGATACGCTCGAGGCCATTGCGGGGGAGAAGGCTGCGGTTATTAAGCCTGGGCGATTGGTTGTTTTGGGCGAGGGCACGCATGAGCCGAGCGTTCAGCGCGTAATGGATACGCGCTGCCGCGAGTGCGGTGTGGTGCCGCTGGTTGTGAGCCATTCCACGACCAAGGTACCGGCGCATGTAGGCGATACCGTGGAGTTTAGCTGTACTACGCCGCGTGCCATCTATACGTCGAGCATGGTCAAGCCGGCGTATCAGCCGCAGAATGCTGCGTGCGCGATTATGCTGTGCGAGGGCTATCTTGGCCGCGAGCTCGACCACGATGCGCTCGACGCTTCGCTTATGGGCTGCCCCACGCCGGGTCGCTTTGATGTGCTGGGAACCGATCCGCTCAAACTGATCGACGCCTGTCATAACCCTCAGAGCTGCGAGAACTTTGTGAGCGCGCTGGACGAGATCGATCCGTGCGTGGAGAATCGCCCCACGCTGTTGTGTGCCGCGCTGGCCGATAAGGACGTGGCGGGTATAGTTGACGTTCTGGTTCCGGCGTTCCCCCGCGTGGTCGTAACCCAGACCGATTCCGATCGCGCCTTGCCCGCACAGGAGCTTGCCTCCCTGGTGGACGCCGACAAGCTCGCGGGCGTGTACCCCAGCGTATCCGAGGCCCTCGCGGCTTTCGATGCCGCGGGCGAGCCTTTCGTAGCAGCCGGTACCATCACCCTAGCCGGCGAAGTAGCGGGGCTGCTCCGTTAACCCATCCCCTCATCAGTTGCGGTGAAATACGGACTGTTTTACAAGCCAGAAGCCTCAAACGGTCCGTATATCACCGCAACTCAAAAGCAGTCAATTTGGGACGGGGCTTTTTTGGCTGCCCTGCGCCTCGAGTTGACTTGCTCGCCACGAAATGGGCCTATTTACTACGTTTGACCGGTAACCCTCGACCATACCGAGAATTGCGAAATCAAAACCGCAGGTAAAGGGCTTGCCATTTTTAAAAAAAGACCCGCATGGTCGACCCATACGGGTTAAACGTAGTAGATGGCCCGTTTTCGTGGCACTGCGTTAACGGGATGTGCCAAAGGGACTGTCCCTTTGGCACATTGGCTAGTCTAGGCGGACCGGATCGTGGGGGTAGGCGTTGAGAATCTCGACGCCGGACTCGGTAACTAGGGCCAAGTCCTCGATGCGGACGCCGGTGCGACCGGGGAGGTAGATGCCCGGTTCAATGGAGAACGTCATGCCTGGCTCTACGACCTGCTCGTTGACCAGCGAGACATCGCCCGGCTCGTGGTCCTGCAGGCCGATTGAGTGACCCAGGCGATGCGTGAAGTATTCGCCGTAGCCCGCGTCTTCAATCACATCGCGTGCGGCGCGGTCCAGGTCGCACATGCGCACGCCCGGTGCGATGAGCGCTTCGGCGGCCTCGTTGGCGCGGCGCACGATGTCGTAGATGCGTGCCGTCTCCTCGTCCGGCTCGCCCCAAAAGAACGTGCGCGTCATGTCCGAGCAATAGTTGCAGCGGCGTCCGCCAATGTCGAACAGCACCACGTCGCCGCGCTTGAGCACGGTGTCGTCGGGTTCGTGATGCGGGTCGCCGGCGTTGGCGCCAAAGCTCACGATGGGCGGAAAGCTAAAGCCCTCGCAGCCGTGCTTGCGATACAGGCCGAGCATCTGGTCGGCAATCTCGCGTTCCGTCACGCCCTCGTGGACAAGCTTAATAGCATCGGCCATTACAGCGTCGTTAGCGGTCGAGGACGCACGCATGAGCTCCTGCTCGGTGGCATCCTTGTGGGTGCGTGCGGCGGTGACGGCAAAGTCACCCAGGAAAAACTCGCTTGCGGCGTGGCGCTCCATGAGCGGCATCAAAAAGCCGGAGCGCATGACGGTGTCGATGCCGAGCGGTTTGGTCGGATCGACCTCGCGAGCGATGGCGTCGGCCACGACATCGGTATCGGTGTGATAGGCGACGCGGGCATTGTCGTACTCGGGCAGTTGATGCAGTGCGTTGACCAGGATCACCGGCTCGGCATCGCGCACGAGCAGCACGCCGCAAAAACGCTCGAACATATCGGCATAAAAGCCGGTCAGGTAATAGATCGACCATGGGTCGTTTACGAGCAGCTGTGCGCCGGGGTGCTGAGCCTCGAGCGCATCGAGCACGCGTGCCACACGCTGGTCATCGACATGTGCCATGAAACATCCTTTCACTATGGTGCCACCATGGTATCCCAAGCCCGGCACATAGGGACGTTCCTTTTATGCCAGCACCTTGGGACACTCCTTGCAAAAGCAGCTAAAAGAGCCCGTCCCAAATTTGCTGCTTAGGCTGGGTTGATGTCCATGCTGGCGATGAGGTTAATGCCCGTGTTGAGGAGGTTCTCCAGCACGATGTCGCCCATGCGGATGGGGGCGTTGACGACTAGGCCTCGGATGAGGGCCATGGCTTGGGCGTGGAGTTCTAGCGGGATGGCTTCGGCGGTGCGCACGGGGAGCAGGGCTTCGTCGCCGCCGGAGACGGCCACGGTCGTCGTGAGCACGCGCATGGGACAGGTGAGCTCCTGATGTGCGAATTTATCACCGCGTGGGCAGTTGTTGCCGGTTACGGAGCGCACTTCCACCACGGCGCCATTGGCGTCGCGCTCGATTTCTACGGTCAGAAGGCATTCGGATGGGCAGGTGGTGCAGTTGAACTGCAGCGTTTCGATCACGTTATCGATCATCTTGGTTACGCCTCCTCGATGGGGTCGACGGACAGGACAATCTCTCTAACACCCAGGTCGAGTGCGCGCTGAATCACCCTTGCCGGCAGCGGGAAGCTTTCCATGACGCTCGGTTTAAACGGGCGGACTTTGCCCGCAAACATTTCTTCGCCGTTGGCTAAGATGCGCACGCGGGCGGCATCGACCGGCCGGCGCACGCGGAAGTTCAGCTTGGTGAGCGCCGCAGCCGTAATGCGTCCCGGCAGCGCGTATCCCGCAATGCCGGCAGGGGAGACCATCAGCTCGCAGCTCGTGCCCGCAGCTCTCGCCCCGCCGTCGCCGCCCAACGCCCACGTCGCCGCAGCCGCACCGGCGCGCTCGGACTCGGTCGTCACGTTGTCGGCCAGGTCGTGCACGTGCAGCACGTTGCCACAGGCAAAGATGCCCGGCACGCCTGTCTGGAGGCTCTGATCCACCACGGCGCCTCGCGTGCGTGGGTCAAGCTCGACGCCTGCGGCAACCGAACGCTCGTTTTCGGGAATTAGACCCACCGAAAGCAGCAGCGTGTCGCACGGAACGATGCGCTCCGTCCCGGCAACGGGCGCCAGGTGCTCGTCGACCTGACTCACCTCGACGGCCTCAACGCGGTCGTGTCCGATCACGCGCGTGACGGTGGTGGACAGGTGCAGCGGAATGCCAAAGTCGTCCAGGCAGTTCTTGACGTTTCGGCGCAGACCGTTGGCGTACGGCATGAGCTCGTACACGCCCTCGACCGAAATCCCCTCGAGCGTGCAGCGGCGCGCCATGATAAGCCCGATGTCGCCTGAGCCCAAAATGACGGCGCGCGAGCCGGGCTTGAGGTTTTCGATATTGATGTATCGCTGCGCCAGGCCGGCCGTAAACACACCGGCGGGTCGGCTGCCGGGAATCTTGATCTCGCTGCGGGTGCGCTCGCGGCAACCCATGGCAAGGACGACCGCGCGCCCGGTGAGCTGCAGCATGCCGGCAGGGCTCATGAGCGTGACGGTATGGACCGCGGTGGCTCCCGTCGGCTCGCCTGAATCAATCCCAAGCACCATACTGTTCAGGAACAGCGCAATGTCGGTTGCGTGCACCTGGTCGATAAAGCGCTGCGCGTACTCGGGACCGGTGAGCTCCTGTTTAAAGTGCGACAGGCCAAAGCCGGGGTGGATGCACTGGCGCAGGATACCGCCCAGATGCTGCTCGCGCTCCACGATGGCCACGCGCGCACCGGCCTTTTGCGCGGCAAGCGCGGCCGCCATGCCGGCAGGTCCGCCGCCGATAACGACCACGTCGAAGGCTTGCGTTGCCACGGCGCTCGCCTCCGCGCGTTCGTCGCGCATATCAAACGTCGCCATTCTAGCGCACCCCCTTCAGCGGTCCCTCGACCAACCAAGATCCGGCATCTTCCAACAGCACTTCGCTGGGGTCGCAGCCCAGCTCGCGCGCCAGGATCGCCACCACGCGGCTCTGGCAAAAGCCGCTTTGGCACCGACCCATGCCGGCTCGGCAGCGGCGCTTGACGCCCTCGACCGAAACCGCGCCCGGGTGGCGTCGGATCGCGGCCACTATCTCGGCCTCGGGCACCGTCTCGCAGCGGCAGACGATCTGCCCCCACGCGGGGTCGGACTCGATCAGCTCCTCCTTGCGCGCCAGCGGTGCGCGGTCAAAGTCGTCCGGCTCGCGGCGAATTGGATTCCAGTCCGCCCGCTCGCGCAGCTCCACGCCCGACTCACGCATCACAAGTTCTATACGCTCGGCGATGGCCGGCGCGCTCGCCACGCCCGGCGACTGAATGCCCGCGGCCTGGAACAGCCCCGGCACCACGGTCGACTGCCCAATAAAGAAGTCGTTCGTTCCCTTAATGACCGGACGACCGCCGGCAAACGCGCGGACTACGCGGCGCGTGTCCAAGTCGGGCACCAGCTTGCGCGCTCCCGTCAGCAGCGCGTTCACATCGCTTGCATAGGTCTGCGTGTCGCCCGGCTCTCGCACGGCAGCGGTCGCGGTGATCACGGTGTTGCCGTGTACCGTGCCCGTGACGATAACGCCCTTGGACACCGGCGTGGGCACGGGATAGAGCGGCATGAGCGTGCGCGGCTCCTTGTCCAATACCACGATGTTTCCCTGGCGCCAGACCATCTGAAACTCCTCGGCGCCGGCCATATGCGAGATGTCCGCGGCACCGTTGCCCGCAGCGTTGATCAGGTAACGGCAGCGCACGTCGCCGGCGGGCGTTGCCAGCGTAAAACGTGCAGCCCCGTCGGTTGCCTCGCTGCCAGCAACCTCAATCGCCTCCACCGGTGCGGAGCGCATAAACGTCACGCCGTTGGCGACGGCGTTCTCCAGCGCGGCGATGGCCACTTCAAATGGGTCAACGTAACCGGTCGAAGGGCACCACAGCGCGCACGTCGCCTCGGCACTCGCGCGCGGCTCCAGCTCGTGGATGCGCTCGGGGCCGATAATCGACAGCTCGGGCACGCCGTTGGCAAGGCCATTCTGGCGCAGCTTCTCCAGGTGTGCGCGGTCTTCTTCGTTAAACCCCAGCACCATCGATCCGGTGCGGCGGAATAAAAAGCCCAGCTCCTGGGCCCAAGTGCCATACAGCTCGCAGCCACGGGCGTTGACCTGCGCCTTTACGGTGCCAGGGGCCGGATCGTAGCCGGCGTGCACCAGACCGCCGTTGGCCTTCGATGCGCCCAGGGCGACATCGTTGGCCGCCTCGACCACGCAAATGGTCAGGTCATAGCGCGCGAGTTGCCGCGCAATGGCACACCCGGTGATGCCCGCGCCCACAACCGCGATATCAAACGTTTCCGTCACAGTGCCTCCCAGACAAGTTGACAGGCTGTCAATAGGACTATGCTACGGTCTGCAGACCCCCAGTGCAGCGGCAATGCGGCGAACAGCCCCACTGCATCCGCCAACGGCAGGCGTGGGCCGGCTCAGCACGGATGCCGGCCACGTTAGAACGCGAGATCTTCCCGCCCAACCTCGCGGTCTGCGCCGTTACCTGTTACAGATTGAGATGTTGAGTCCACAGGCGCACGTTCTTCTCGATCTGTAACAGTAAGAACTGTTTTTGGGTTCCAGATGTTACAGTTCGAGATTTAAGTTGGGGAGAGAATGGTTTGTCTCAATCTGTAACATCTGGGACTGTATTTGCCGAGTAACTGTTACAGATTGAGACATTCGGTGCGGACGGTTTTCTTTGTCTCGATCTGTAACAGTTAGCTGAGGATTTGGGTTCTAGATGTTACAGATTGAGACAAACCTTCCGACGGATTTTGAAGGTCTCGATCTGTAACAGTAAGAGAGGAAATTCGGCCTCAGTTGTTACAGATCGAGATTGAAGCCAGCGAGGGGATGTTTTGTCTCGATCTGTAACATTTGGACCCGATTTTGCCGAGTAACTGTTACAGATCGAGATTGAAGTCGGGGAGGAACCCCTGTGTCTCGATCTGTAACATCTAGACCCGGATTCCGCCCTCCACCTGTTACAGATTGAGATGTTTGTGTCCGCGCCGGCCCCGCCCCTAGCCGTGGTCCCATATAAACAAACCCCGTGGTAAACTTTACCGGACTGTTAATATTCCGAAAGGTATCCGTAATGTCCAAGTACATCTCCGAGCTCATGTCGCCGCAGCTTATGGGCGTCATCTATGCCTTTGTTGGCTTTATCATCGCCCTGTACGTGCTGTCGGTCGTCTATGTGTTCATCGACGCTCGTCGCCGCGGCGCCAGCGCCTACGTGGCATGGGGCATCATCGCCCTCATCCCGTTTGTGGGCCTCATCGCCTATCTGGTTCTGCGCCCGCACTCCTACGCGGCCGACCGCGAGGAGCAGGAGCTGGACATGGCCCTGCGCGAGCGCCAGCTTGCCCAGTACGGCACCTGCCCGCAGTGCGGTGCCCCCATCGAGAAGGACTTTGTCGTGTGCCCGGTGTGCGACACCCAGGTTCGCAACGTGTGTCCCAGCTGCCATCGCCCGCTCGACGCGCACTGGAAGGTCTGCCCCTACTGCCGAACTCGCATCCAGTAACGCATCCATCGCCGGGCCGGCCTTAAGCCACGGGCACCGCGCGCCATGCGAAAGGCAGACGCGCGTCCCTCAGCCCCGCCCACACGATGAAGCATGCGTAGAAAATCGCCCGCCGTGCCATTAAGGTGCGGCGGGCGCTTGTATACCAAGGCAACCTGCCTATAATGATGCAAGTCAAAAACGCCGAGCGCATCGCACGCACTTGCATCAGGCATCCGAGAGGAGAAAACATACCCATGAAGGCACTCTACAATGACGGTTCGGTGGCCGAGCTCCCACAGGACGAGGTCACGCACGTCATCCGCCACTCCGCCGCGCACATCATGGCGCAGGCCATCAAGCGCCTGTACCCCGAGGCCGACTTTGCCTACGGCCCCGCGACCGACAACGGTTTTTACTACGACGTCGACCTGCCCGAGGGCGTCAAGATCAGCGAGGACGATTTCCCCGCGATCGAGGCCGAGATGAAAAAGATCGTCAAGGAGAACCTCAAGTTCTCCGTGTACGAGAAGCCCCGCGCCGAGGCCATCGCCCTTATGGAGGAGCGCGGCGAGAAGTACAAGGTCGAGCACATCGGCGACCTGGACGACGACGCCCGCATCACCTTCTACCAGCAGGGCGACTACATCGACATGTGCGTCGGCCCCCACATCTGCTACACCAAGGCGCTGAAGGCCTTTAAGCTTACCGGCGTCTCGGGCGCCTACTGGAAGGGCGACAAGGACAACAAGATGCTCACCCGCATCAACGGCGTCGCCTTTGCCACCAAGGAAGAGCTCGACGAGCACATGCACATGCTGGAGGAGGCCAAGAAGCGCGACCACCGCAAGATCGGCCGCGAGATGGACCTCTTTATGATGCGCGACGAGGCCCCCGGCTTCCCGTTCTTCCTGCCCAACGGCATGATCCTTAAGAACACGCTGCTGGACTACTGGCGCGAGATCCACCACAAGGCCGGCTACGTGGAGATCTCCACCCCGCTCATCATGAACAAGCAGCTGTGGAAGACCTCGGGCCACTGGGACCACTACAAGGACAACATGTACTCCACCGTCATCGACGACGAAGAGTACTGCATTAAGCCTATGAACTGCCCGGGTGGCGTGCTGGTGTACGCCTCCAAGCCGCACTCCTATCGCGAGCTGCCCATCCGCGCAGGCGAGATTGGCCTGGTGCACCGCCACGAGCTGCGCGGCGCCCTGCACGGCCTGTTCCGCGTGCGCTGCTTTAACCAGGACGACGCCCACCTGTTTGTGCGTCCCGACCAGCTGACCGACGAGATCGTGGGTGTGGTCAACCTCATCGACTCCGTGTACCAGAAGTTTGGCTTTAAGTATCACGTTGAGCTTTCCACCCGCCCCGAGGACTCCATGGGTTCGGACGAGGACTGGGCTCGCGCCGAGGAGGGCCTGCGTACCGCTCTGGAGAAGCTGGGCATGGACTACGAGGTCAACGAGGGCGACGGCGCCTTCTACGGCCCCAAGATCGACTTCCACCTGGAGGACTCGCTCGGCCGTACCTGGCAGTGCGGTACCGTGCAGCTCGATTTCCAGATGCCGCTCAACTTTGACCTGGAGTACGTGGACGCCGACGGCACCAAGAAGCGCCCCATCATGCTGCACCGCGTGTGCTTTGGCTCCATCGAGCGCTTCATCGGTATTCTGATTGAGCACTTTGCAGGCAAGTTCCCCACCTGGCTGGCTCCCGTGCAGGTCAAGGCGCTTCCCGTCTCTGAGAAGAGCCGCGACTACGCTCACGAGGTGTGCGCCAAGCTGGAGGAGGCCGGCATTCGCGTGGTCTGCGACGACCGCGACGAGAAGATCGGCTACAAGATCCGCGAGGCCCGCAGCATCGACCGCGTGCCCTACATGCTCATTCTGGGCGAGAAGGAGGTCGAGGCCGGCAACATTTCCGTCCGCGATCGTTCCAACGAGACCGTTCAGATGAGCGTTGACGAGTTTGTGGCCAAGGTGCTCGAGGAGATTAAGACTCGCGCCTAGCACAAACAATACAAGAATTAACAAAGGCGATCGTCCTATAGGGCGGTCGCCTTTTTTGTTGTCTAAAGAAGAAAAGCCGCTGGTTAGAGCGGCTTTTTTGTTGTGCAAAAAGGTACAGGTTTTTGTAGAGGGGTATGGAGATGCGCCCATTCGCGGCGCATTTTGTGCAATCTGGGAAAACGTGAGCAGTTTGCTCGTATAATGAGCAACGTCGAAAGATACAAAAACCTGTACTTTTGCGACTGCGCCTAGCTGCGAGCGAGAAGCCTGTTCTTTACGCCCCTGCATCCGCGTGCGTCGCGGAGGCAAGGAGGGGGGGCGAGAGATGGAACAGACAATGCGGCGCCAAGAGCAGCTGCCCGGTGCTTTTAACGGCGCCATCACCAACAGCCAGCGCGGTCGCGTCCGCTGGTATCTGGTCCACACCCCCAAAGGTAAAGAACGCGAGACCTGCGAAAAGGTCCGTCGCATTATCCCGCACGAGCTAATGCAGGACGCTTTTGTGATGCAAAAGGAGTTCTGGTTTAAGCGGGACGGCGCCTGGTCGCTCCAAACCAAACCCATGTACAAGGAATACTTCTTCGTCGCCACGCGCGATGCCGCCCTGCTCGATAAGGCTTTGGCCCAGTTGAGCTTTGGCTGCCGTATTGCCGGCAGCAGGGAGCGGGCCTATGCACCCATGCCGGACGATGCGCAGGACTGGTACCGCAGCGTGCTCGACGACGACGGCGTGGTGCGCAACAGCGTAGCCCGCATAGAAGACGGCGTGCTGCATATAGAGCAAGGGCCCTTGGTGGGGCAAGAGGCCCGTGTAAAGAAGATCGACCGTCATAAGCGCTGGTGCCTGGTAGACGTGGGCGA
This sequence comes from Collinsella sp. OM04-5, assembly GCF_003439125.1. GTDB lineage: Bacteria > Actinomycetota > Coriobacteriia > Coriobacteriales > Coriobacteriaceae > Collinsella. Next base: position 70,610 of record NZ_QSUU01000013.1, read on the forward strand.
AGGCGACTCCGCTTTTAGGGAGCTGCTTCCGCTGGACGTGCCCAGTAAGACGTAAGGGACGTTGCACCGGCAATTCGTTCGCATTTTGAATTCATCGATGGGGGGGGGGATCCCTGGAATCAGGGACGTGGATTTGAACTTGACTAGCAAAGAGATGACTGAAAGCAGTGCTTCCATGGGGGAGTCACTGGTTATTCAGAAGATACAACCGAGTGGCACGCTGGCTTACCGTTTTTTGAAGAGGCTGTTTGATTTTGTTTTCAGCCTTTGCGTGAGCGTGGTGCTGGTAATTCCAGTGGCCATTGTTTGCGCGTTAATTTCACTTGAGTCTCCCGGAAATCCGCTGTACGCACAGGAGCGCGTCGGCAAGAGCGGCAAGACTATCAAGATCCTTAAGCTTCGCAGCATGGTCGCCGACGCTGGCGATGTACAGAAGTATCTGAGCTCTGAGCAGCTACATCAGTGGGAAGTCGAGCGCAAGGTCGATGACGATCCTCGCATTACTAAAGTCGGCCAGTTTATCCGCAAGTGCTCGATTGACGAGATGCCGCAGTTCCTGAACGTGCTGAACGGCGACCTTTCCGTCATCGGTCCGCGTCCCATAACAAGAGACGAACTTGAACAGCATTTTTCCGATGAGGAAAAGGCTGAGCTGCTTTCTGTCCAGCCCGGCATTACGGGCCTGTGGCAGGCGACTGACCGCAATGCCGCGACGTTCGAGAGCGGTCTGCGACAAAAGATTGAACTCCGCTACGTGCGCAATCGCTGTTTCCGCATGGACTGGAAATGCTTTACCGGCACTTTTGGTGCCATGTTCGGCAAGAAGAGGACGGGGCGTTAGATGACCACTTCAGTTGCCACGACCGCTTATAGCGTATTAATGAGTATTTACAAAAAAGAAAACCCTACGTTTCTACGTCAGGCCCTCGACAGTATGCTCGCCCAGACCGTGCCTCCGACCGAGATTGTGATGGTTAAGGACGGACCCTTGACTGCTGAACTCGAGTCGGTACTTTCCGAATATTACTCGCAGCGGCCCGATCTGTTCAAATTTGTTTCCTACAGTGAGAACCATGGACTAGGATATGCTCTTCATAAGGGCGTACTCTCCTGTTCTAATGAAATCGTTGCGCGTATGGACACCGATGATGTGGCGCGTCCTGATCGTATGGAGAAGCAGCTTGCCGCTATTGAAAGTGGGCTCGATATGGTCGGTAGCGATGTCGTCGAGTTTATTGGCTCTCCTGAGACGCCAATCGCTTCAACGAATTTGCCCAAGGGACTGGACAATATTCTCGCTTGTTCCAAACGTCGAAATCCTTTCCGGCACCCACCTATGACGTTTAAAAAATCTAAGGTGCTGGAGGCTGGGAATTACAGCTCTGAATATCTTTATTTCGAAGATTGGGATTTATTTAACAGGATGCTAGCCAGTGGCTGCCGCGCAGATAATCTACCTGAACCACTTGTGGCGATGCGCGTGAGTTCCGATTTTTATGCTCGCAGAGGCGGCCCTTCGTATCTACCGCATATCTGGAAATTCAAGTTTGCTCAATTGCGTACTGGCTGGTTTAGCCCTGTTGATTTTGTTGCCTCATTTGTTCCGCATGCCGTTGTTTGTGTCATGCCTAACGGACTTCGTTCGTTTGTTTATAAGAAATTACTCAGAAAGTAGGTTTGTGCATGTCTCGAAAAGTCGGAGTTATAACACTCCATAACTCGCCGAACTATGGCTCCTGCCTGCAGACCTATGCAACTCAGGTTGTTTTGGCTCGTGTGGGAGCAGATGCCGAAATAATTGATTACTACCGTAAGGATGCGATTCCCGAAAACGAAGTGGATCGTGCCCTTAACGGCCAGCTCGTAAAGAAGATGCCTATGTTTAAGGTTCCTGGCGTCAAGCAGATTGCAAAAATACCGGTTTCTCGTATGGTTGCAAGGAGACGCGCCCCCCTTGATGAGTTTAGACATTCCAAGCTTGCGCTGACTGAGCGTTCGTACTATTCCGCAGATGAGTTGGACGCGAATCCTCCGGTAGCAGATATTTACTGCACTGGTAGCGATCAGGTTTGGAATAGCATTTGGAATAACGGTTTTGACCGTGCTTTCTATCTCTCCTTTGCTCCCGAGGGGAAAAAGAAGATTGCCTATGCTGCGAGTATCGGCAAGGCCACGCTCGAGGATTGGGAAGCTGAGCCGATGAGAAAGGCTCTCTCCTCTTACTCTTGTATCTCTGTACGCGAGCAAGAGGCGGCTGACCTTCTTGATTCTATCGGTGTCCATGGGGCTATGCCCGTTATCGATCCCACGCTCATGTTGAATCGTGATGATTGGGAAGCAATTGCAGATGGTTGGATTTCTCCGGAACCCTATGTTCTGGTCTATCAGCTCAACCGTAATGCCGAGTTCGATTCTTATGTACAAAGGGTCGCCAAGAAGACTGGTCTCAAGGTTATGCGAATTGCATACGGTGTGCATGAGAAGCGTTCTGGCGAGAATGCTGTTATCTGTCCTTCCGTGGGAAGGTTCCTTTCTCTGTTCCTTGGGGCCGAAATTGTCATTACGGACTCGTTCCATGGAACTGCCTATTCCGTAAATCTTGGAAAGAAGTTTGTCGCCATCAGCCCTGGTCGTTTTAACGGAAGAATTTCAAACCTATTAAATATGACTAATCTTGACAATCATTTGTTGGATGACTTTGGAAATCTGACTATTTCTGAACTTGATTACGACTCCAATTCGGTTCAGGCACAGCTTAATCTCAAACGAAATGAAGCCTTTTCTTTTATTGAAAAAGCCTTGGATATTTAGGAAATATGATGGGAAATATTTCGGTTTCTGCTTTAAAGGATCATTTGCCTGATCCTGTCATGGGGGTTGCGAGGGCCATTTTTAATGGCTATCCAAGTTTGCTCGCCGCTTCAATGCGGCAGGCGGCACGGTTCGGGAAGTCTTATTCTCGAAACAAGATCAAATATGCAGAGCAAGCAGAAGCTCATATAATTTATTGTACCCATCAGCTTGAAAAAGGGTTGAGCCACGAGGACTTTCGTGCTGGATTTGGAGTGAAGGTCCTCGCCGAACTCTCTCGCTACATGCATGTCTTTGAAGATATGGGTGGAAGTACGGATAGCCTGGCCTATCAATCCGCCTTGGGTGCGCTAATCGAATATCGTGACAGACATGAGAATAGTTCTGAATATACGCATATGTTTATGCAAGCAATTGGCGACCAACTGTTTTCTAAACTGGATTCAAAGCCTTTATATCCCGGTGGAAGCTGCAAAATCGCTCATGATTTTGCTGTGGCAGGCATTATTCCAGGTTCTGTTGACGAGCTATTAAGTAACCGTCATTCTGTTAGAGAGTATTCTGATACACCCGTTTCGTTGACAAAGGTCATTAATGCTATCGAGACGGCCACCAAAGCTCCGTCTGCATGCAATCGACAACCAACAAGAGTTCGGATTATCAATAACCAGGAACTCATCCATGAGACATTAGGAATTACAAGTGGATTCAGAGGCTACGCGATGCCTCCAATGCTCGTCGTGTTGACGGTTGATAATCGGGTTTACTTTGGACCGCAAGAACGTAACGAGGGCTTTGTTGATGGCGGCATTTTTGCAATGGCGTTATTGCTGGCACTTGAAGAGCAGGGTTTGGCTTCTTGTCCGCTCAATACAATGCTAAGACGAGGTCCTGAAAAAGCGATTCGCGGTCTATTGAAACTACCCTATTGGGAGGAATTGGTCATGCTGATTTCCATAGGGAATTATTCAAAGAATGCCCAATCATGCGTTTCTGCTCGTTTTCATGCCGACGCAATTGTTACGGTGGTTGACTAGCTTGATTACCTCATCTCCAATTCATGTTCTCCAAGTGGTTCCCTCATTAAGTCGTTCTGCCGGTGTTTCTCAATTTGTTCATAACATGTCTTTGGGCATTGATGAGCATCGAGTTGTATTTGATTATCTACACCATGCAACATTGAATGGTAAACCCTTGCGTGACTGCACTTATGATCAGGAGCTTATTGCGCACGGTTCTCGTGTCTATACGGTGTCTTTCGCTTCTGCGGGGCTTGGCCAGTTCATTAAAGAAGTCGAAGAGTTTTTCGTTAAGCATGGACGCGAGTACGATATCGTGCATTGTCATATGCCCAACTCGGCTTTTTGCGTTCTCAGGGAGGCTAAGCGTGCCGGTATCGAACATCGTGTCCTGCATAGTCATCTGAATAGTTCATCTGACAACGTTCTTCATCGTGTTCGAAATGCTCCGTTGATTGCGTGGGGCAAAAGGTATGCAACTGATGGGGTGGCGTGCTCTGATGAAGCTGGTAAATACCTGTTTGGAAACAAGCCGTTTACTGTAATGAAAAATGGAATCGTACTCAGCAATTTTGCATATGACGATAGATCAAATGCTTCATTGCGTGCTGAGTTCTGCATTGGCAATAGTGACCCCGTTATTGGAAGTGTCGGTCGTTTTGTTAAGCAAAAGAACTTTGAGTTCGGCGTCAGGGTTTTTGCCGAGCTGAAGCGTTGTTTGCCATCTGCAAAGTGGGTGATTTTGGGGACTGGTGACGGCACAGGTAGAGTCAGGGCCCTCGCGGATGAACTCGGCGTAGGGGATTCCATCATCATGCCGGGTGTACGCGTTGATGTCGCTCGTTTCTACTCGCTGTTCGATGCTTTCTTTATGCCTTCGCTGTACGAGGGGCTTCCTGTCTCTGCTGTTGAGGCGCAGGCTTCAGGGCTTCGGTGCGTATTTTCGACTGGCGTTCCTGAGGAAAGCGATATTACGGGCAGTGGCAGGTTCGTTGGACTTGATAGGCCTTCTGCTGAATGGGTATCCGCTCTTGTCGACACTCTTGCCCAGGGGCGTGATGACCGGGCGGCTAATAAATTGGCTTTGGCTGGGTACTCTGCAGAAACCAATGCAGAAAATTTAATGGAGTTTTACGAGGGGCTTCTGTGCGGATTATGACCTAGCTTATCAAATCTTCTTTTGAAGTATCGCTAATAGTGCTCGACCCTGGGCGCTAATTGCGTTAACTATTCGAGCAGTTGATTTACGGTGATTTCTCGCTCCTATTTAACAATCGCTCAATCGCGCGACATCGTGATGTTTCTGCGTTTGTTGCCAGCTGTTTGTGTCTGCACGTCATTTTCTCTGTTGGATTATTGAACGGAGCTCTATATGGATTCTAGGCCCTTAATTAGTGTTGTTGTCCCAGTTTATAACGTTGTTGAATATCTCGAAGAATGCGTTAGCAGCCTAACGAACCAATCATTTGGAGACATTGAAATCATTCTTGTCGATGATGGGTCAACCGATGGCTCTTCTACGATGTGTGATGACCTTGAAAAATCCGATGAGAGAATTCGAGTCATTCATAAGGAAAACGGCGGTCTTTCTGATGCCCGTAACACGGGCATTCGATTCGCGACAGGCGAGTACTTGTCGTTCATTGATAGCGATGATTGGCTGAGTTTGAATGCATTTGCATGTTGTGTTCCTTATTTGAATGATTCTGACATCGTCGTGTTTGGAATTGTGAAAGAGATCGGTGGCGTGGTCGTTAAAGAACTCAAGCCGAGAACTACCGCTTCTCTTTCAAATGCTCAAGCATTAGAGCAGTTGAATTGCTTTGGAGGTATAGATGTTAGTGCGTGCAATAAAATATATAGGAAAACCCTCTTTAACGATATTGTCTATCCAGTGGGCAAGTATTGTGAAGACTGCTATACAACCTTTCGCATTATTGATTTAGCTAGTTCCATAGTTACATTGCCACATTCCTTTTATCACTATCGCATGAGAGATGGAAGCATCACTCATGCTGTGCCTTTTCATGAGGAATTTATTGAGGCAGCTCTAGTTCAACTTGATTACTTTAAACGTCATCATCCAGAGCTTGTTGATGTTGCTTTTGGCTACTGTGGTTTTGCATATCTTACTAAGTTGAATTGTCTAATTAAATATGATGCTGATTGCAATGAAATTAAAAAAGTGTGTTCAGAATTAAGAAAATTCAATTCATCCATTCAGCATTGCAAGTCCATTCCAACGATCAAAAGGCTGCAGTTCGCCATCGCTTCGATGTTTCCAAGTGCTTATTCGTTTGTATTTCGGAGGAAAGCGAAGTGAGTTTTCTAAATCGTAAATTAACGTTAGAGCCCGTGATTGCCGTCATTGTATTCCATGCGTGCATCCTCAGGGTTGTGTATATCGCTAACTATAATTCGTACGCGTTAGCAATGTGTCTTCCTGTTATCGCGTATCTATTGATTAACTATCGATCAATTCCCAATCGATTCTTTAGATTTAACTTGTTCGTAGTGGGTATGTGCTGCTTGATGCTGTTCTCTTCGTTGGTTAACTCTGGTTATAACTTTCGTGGTGCATTTTTGTTCGCATTAAAGGTGCTACTTCTGTTTTTATTTTTAGAATGTCAGTGCTCAAAGAACCGTCTCTTTGAGACGGCCCTGATTTTTTGCGCACTCTCTTATTTTTATTTGATTTTAGTGTACCTATCTGTCTGCCAAGACAGCCTGATTGCTTATAAAAACGGCCTAAATTATCTTGTTGGATCGAAGTTTTCTGTCAGCTATTTATCGATTTTTGCATGCGGAATGCTCATGTTTATTTGCCGACAAGAGTGTTTAAGCATGAGCTTCCTTTCCAAGCTAATAATGCCTGCTGGATTCGCGTTCTCCCTCTTTATGACTAGCTTTGTTCACTGCAATACTGGTTCAATCGGATTGACGCTGTTTGGATTGTTTTGCTGCCTCAGGGCTTCAATTTCCAGGATTGTCTACAAGCCTTCAGTGGTTCTTACTGTCGCGTTGGTTTCAGCGCTTTCGCTTCTTCTATTTTCGGAAATTATTACTTCGAATGAAGCAGTTCGATCTTTTATTACCGACGCACTTAATAGGGACCCTTCTTTAAGCGGACGCACGTTGGTCTATAGTCGTGTTCTTCGATATGTTAGAGGGGGTTTCTTATTCGGCTACGGCTACAATTCCGTTTACGCTTTATTGGGCCAGTCTATTGCGATTAGTTCTGATTGGTTTGCCGCTGATGCGCAGGATGCATTACTCGAATATCTGCTGTATTTTGGCATTGTGGGCCTATTGTTTCTTCTGGCATTGATTGCCTTAGTATTTTCGTCAGCCAAGCGATCGTCTGATTCGTGCCGCTATGGGAGCTTTCCTTTTGTAATAGCGATTTATGTATTTTTGATACTCGGATCTGCTGAAATAACAATTAATATGTATTTTTTTGCATTTCTTGCCTTCCTAAATTCGCTAACAGTCGATAACGAACGTGATGGAAATCCGGGTGAAGTAAATGGAGGTGGAATTCTTTATGGCATTTAATGGATGTATTGGTTTTAAGCAAATAGACCAATTCCGTAAGTCATATTCAACCCTTTCAAAGGCTAAACGCGCAACTTTTTGGATTACTTTCTGCAGCTTTCTGCAGAAAGGTATTTCCTTCATAACGTTACCTATCTTTACACGCCTTCTGTCTGTTGCTGACTATGGCACTGTCAGCATTTATTCGGGCTGGGAGTCCGTTGCGACGTATCTTGTAACGTTCGGCGTTACATACGGTGGTTTTAATAATGCAATGATCAAGTTTCGTGATGATAAGGAGGGCTATACCTCATCTCTGCTTGGTCTTATTTTGGTCATTGGTTTGATTTGGCTGCTTGTTTGTGTCACATTTTCAACATCAGTTGTAAACTTGGTTGGCTTGCCAGTCTATCTGATTGCTTTCCTTTTTATCGAAGTTATTTCGAGATCAGTTTATGACATCTGGGTATCTCGAATGAAATTTGATTACGAGTACAGGAAGATGGTCAAAGCTTCTCTTTTAATGGGGTTGTTATGTCCGATTGCTGCTGTCTCACTGCTTATTCTGGTGCCTAACAAAGTTGTGGGGCGTATCGGCGGCTTTATTCTTGTTGAGCTATTGTATGCAGTAGTACTTGGAATTTCGCTTCTTAAAAAAGGCAAAGTCTTCTTTAACAAGGCTTATTGGAAATTCACGCTCATCTTCAATATTCCGCTACTTCCGCATTATTTATCACAAGTGGTATTAAGCGCTTCTGATCGGATGATGATTGGACAAATGTGCAGCGCGGGGGATGCGGGTATCTACAGCATTGCTTACTCAGCAGGAATGTTGATGACCATATTTACTAACTCTCTGATTGCAACCGTGGTTCCCTGGCTATATCGCAGATTGAATGAAAGCGATTTTAAACGGATCTCTTCGATGAGTTACAAGCTGCTGTTGATTATTGCTGCGGTTATCTTAGGAATCGATATTCTGGCTCCTGATATTGTCACCATTTTGGCCCCAAAAGAGTACTCTGATGCCATGGGTCTAGTCCCAGTTATTGCTGCAAGTGTCTTCTTTATGTTTATTTACAGTTATTGCTCAAATATTGAGTTCTTTTATGAACAAACCAGGCTTGCAACGATTGCCTCTGTCTCTGCGGCTGGTCTAAATCTAATTTTGAATTATCTATTGATACCGGTATTTGGATATCGTGCTGCCGGATACACAACGTTGATTTGCTACATTTCTTTGGCACTATTCCATTATTTCTTTGCGCAGAGAGTAGTGAAAAAGAATAACGACACATGTGTTTTTAACGGAGTTCAGATTTGGTCGATCGCCGCTATCTTTTGCGTCTCATCACTTCTGATTTCTTATTTTTACCACTTGGCGTTTCTGAGATATGCAGTGGTTCTGGCGCTTCTGATAATCGCTGTTAAATATCGTGATCTCATCTTGGTAAGGTTGAAGGAGTTTTTCTGATGCGTCCTAAGATTATCGTTTCGACAATTATTGATTCTCACAATTATGGAACGGCTTTACAAGCGGTGGCAACAAATGATGCTTTGATGCCTTATGGTGACCCTTGCTTTGTAGATTACTGCCGTCCCCAGTGGACGAGAAAAGAATGGAGGAGGGGACAGCTTCGAAATCCGAACTTTTTTAAAGGTCTTTGCATGCTGGTTGCGAAATATCCAGTATGGATTAAGTCTGAAGGGGTTTTTCGCTCCTTCGTGGAAAAGCACTTGAACTTGATTGATTCTGCACCGTTTATTAACGGTGGACACTTTGATAAAAAGGCGGTGTACTGCGTCGGTAGTGATCAGACTTGGAATATTGAATGTAATAACGGCATTGATCCAGTATATTTCCTTCAGAACGTTCCGGATGATTGCAAAAAAATATCCTTTTCAGCAAGTTTTGGGCGCCCCGCTTTAGATGAAGCGGAGAGCGCTCTCACCAAGCCCCTGCTTGAGCCATTTAGTGCAATTTCGGTTCGCGAAAGCTCAAGTGTTTCTATTCTTGAGAATATGGGACTTCGCGGAATTGCCCTAAAGGATCCTGTGTTGCTTTGTCGACCGGAACTGTGGCATGAGCTTGCTACCCATGTCCCAGCCTCGACTGAGAGCTACGTACTCGTCTATATGCTTAACCAGAATTCGGAGATGTGCTCTTTCGCCCGTAAGCTCGCTGAACGTGAGGGGATGCGGGCCCGTATTGTGACATTCAATCCTTTGAAGCGTGCTCCAGAGGGCTTGGAGGGTGTCTGTCTTCCTAAGCCGGAGGAATGGGTAGCTTTATTCCGCGATGCGTCGTATGTGGTGACAGACTCTTTCCATGGTACTTGTTTCTCACTCCTATTTGAGCATCCTATGATTGTGTTCGACCCGCCAAAATTCTCGGTCCGCCTTAAAGATGTGCTAGCTGACTTTGGCCTTGCCGACAGGCGCGTTTCCGAGGACTGCGATCCTATGCATATAGCCGCAGAGCCGATTAATTGGGATTCTGTCAGGTCTAAAAAGGAAGAATTCTCCGGCGAGGCCAAGGCTTTCCTTGACGGTGTTTTCGGAGTTTCCGAGAGGGCTGATGTATGACGAATCTAGATAAGACCTGTCTTGCTGCGGTTGATGCGGACAAGGACGAACTCATGCTCTCTTCATCTGGTGGGGTTTTTTCCGTTCTGGCGAGAATGATGCTTTCCCACGGGGGCACCGTGTACGGACATGCTTTCGACGAGGGTATGCATGTTGGCTGCGTGCGCGTCGACAGCCTCGACGGTCTCGCAGCCCTTCGAGGATCAAAATACGTTCAGAGCGACATGGGCGATTCTATGGCGCTCGTTAGAGATGATCTGAAGGCTGGGCGCGAGGTTCTCTTTAGCGGAACGCCCTGCCAGGTGGATGGGTTGCTTGCGTTTTTAGGCGGGACACAGGATGGGCTACTTACGGTAGACATCGTCTGCCATGGAGTTCCGAGCCAATCGTTTTTTAGCGATTGCCTGAAGTGGGAGTTCGCTGGCAGTCGGTTGGATAGTCTCAGATTTCGCGACAAGCGTGAGGGTTGGGGCTGCGGAGGCGGTACTACTACTACTACCCCCGTTTTTCATAGGCTTGTTACGAGGGAAAGGCCGTTTTCCCCAGAGATATCGTTCTATTACAGGCGTTTTCTTTCTGGTGACGTTTATCGCGAGAGCTGTTACCGGTGTCCTTATGCTGGTGGAGAACGTCCTGGAGACTTTACTATCGGTGACTTCTGGGGGATTGACGTTAACGCCTCGGGCCTTGATCCTAGGCACGGGATTTCCGTCATTATCGCCAATACTGAAAAGGCCGAAATGCTTATTCCTTATATAAAGGAAGAGACTGCTTGGGCGGAACGCCCACTCGAGGAGGCTATTCTAGGCAACGATCAGCTTATGCACCCTACGTCGCGACCGAAGGCGCGCGACATCATACTGGATCGTTGGCTAGAGGAGGGTGTCGACGTACTTGAGAGCGAGTATCAACGCTCAGTTAAATTTTCATCTAAAAAGTGGCTCGCAAAGAGATTTGTTAAGAAATTCTTGAAAGGAGTGCTCGGCAGATGATGGAAAAGAGTATTCCTGTTTTGTTCGCGGACGACTCCGAATGCTGTGGTTGTGGCGCTTGCGTTGCCGTGTGCCCAAAAGGGGCCATTAGCATGGTTCCGAACCGTTACGGGTTTCTGTATCCCAAGATCGAAGAAGATGCTTGTGTGCGCTGTGGTAAGTGTCTTAGCGTCTGCGCGTTTAAGAACAGGCTGCGAAGCACCGTTGAATAGCGAGGAATAACCTGAAGCAGATCCGTTTTGATTCGATTGCTCATGGTGTAACGGGTTGTCCGTGAACATCTTCGATTTGCGAGTTTGTGGTCTCAACCATGCCATGGTGGACGATCGCGTCGAAAATGTTGGTGTAAGGGCGGCGCCCTAGCGCCCGTTTAACGAAGAACGGCCTTCGTCCTAGAATCTGAAATCACCACAACAACAGGTTCTAGGAAAGGACGAAGGCCGCTATGGAAATCTTATCAGACCCGACGCCGGACATGCTCGCCATGCCCCGGTTCGACGACGGCGCCATCGACATGCAGGAGCTGCTCAGGCGCCTCGCCGAGCAGGTCGTGAACGCCGTGATGGACGCGGAGGCCGACCAGCTGTGCGGCGGCGGGGCGAACAGCCGCAACGGCTACCGCGAGAGGGCACTCGCCACCTGCGTGGGCACGCTGACGCTTCGTATCCCCAAGCTGCGCTCGGGCAGCTTCTTCCCCGAGGACGTGATTGAGCGCTACCAGCGCGTGGACCGCGCCCTCGTGGCCGCCGTGGCGGAGATGTACGCCACCGGCACGAGCACCCGCAAGGTGCAGCGCGTCGCCGAGAAGATGGGCGTGTCCAGGCTCTCCAAGGACCAGGTGAGCGCCATCGCCTCGAGCCTGGACGCCGACATCGAGGAGCTCTGCGGAAGGCCGCTCGACGGCTCCCCGGTGCCCTACGTCTGGCTCGACGCCACCTACGTCAAGTGCCGCCGCGGGGGCCGCGTGGCGTCCACCGCCGTTGTCACCGCCATCGGCTGCGACGCGGGCGGCTGGAGGCGCGTCCTGGGCGTCGACGTGGTGGATACCGAGTCGTACGACTCGTGGCTCGCCTTCCTGCGGACGGTCCGCGGCCGCGGCGTCTCCGGGGTGGAGCTCGTCGTCTCGGACGCCCGCCCGGGCCTCGTCCGCGCCCTCGGCGAGGTCTTCCAGGGCGCCGCGTGGCAGCGCTGCGCCGTCCACCTCATGCGCGACTGCATGCGCGAGGCCGGCTCCTGGCAGCTCAGGCGCCGCGTGGGCAGGATCGTCTCGCAGGTGTTCCGCGCCCGCGACGCCGCCACGGTGGCGGCCATGTACCACGCGGCGTGCGACATGCTCGAGGAGTGCTGCCCGAGGGCCGCGGCGGTGCTCGAGGAGGCCGAGCCCGACGCCCTGGCCTACCTCGACTTCCCTCCGACCCACTGGAAGCGGCTGCGCACCAACAACGTGCAGGAGAGGACGAACAGGGAGATAAAGCGCAGGTCGCGCGTGGTCCAGGTATTCCCGTCCACGGGCTCGCTCGTGCGGCTCGCCGGCGCGGTCATGTGCGAGCAGGACGAGATATGGCAGGAGTCCAGGTACTTCTCGGAGGCGAGGATGAACGAGCTCTACGACGAGGGGCGCAGGCGCGGAATCGAAGGGCGGGTAGACTGGGCCCAGCTTGAGGCGGAGGCCAGGAAGATGATAGAGTCCGGCCTCGAGCTTGCGGACAGGGTCGAGACGGCATAGGATATCACCGTATTCCAGGTTCCCGGACGCCGGGCAGACTCGCTTCGGTTCGGGCGCTACACCAACTTTCTCGACACTACC
>NZ_QSUU01000014.1 GCF_003439125.1 Collinsella sp. OM04-5
GCGCAAAATGGATTCTAAAAAACACCTTGCCAAATAGGAGCGTCAGGACGCAAAGAGGCTCCGCAGCGCGAAGCGCGATGCGGAGCCTCTTTGCATGTCCGAGGACGTTCCGGAGGGAAGCCCCCGTCACGCCCCCGGATTCCCGGTGGGAGTTCTAGACCTTGTCGGCCTTAGTACATACCGCCGCCCTGCTGACCAGCGGTAGCAGCAGCGATAGCGTCCTCAAGCTGAGTGTTTTTGGGCACATCGGAGACGGTGGCCTCGGTGATGAGGATCAGGCTGGCGACAGAAGCAGCATTCTGCAGGGTGACGCGGCTGACCTTGACGGGGTCGAGGACGCCCATCTCGATCATGTCGCCCCACTCGCCGTTGGCAGAGTTGAGACCCTGGCCGGCGGGCAGCTCGGCAACCTTGTCGACCACGACAGCGCCCTCAAAGCCAGCGTTCTTGGCGATAGTAGCGACCGGAGCGGTCAGAGCCTTCTTGACGATATCGACGCCGATCTTCTCCTCGGGGTCGTCGATCTCGACAGCATCGAGCGCAGGAGCAGCGTCCATGAAGGCGACGCCGCCACCGGCGACAATGCCCTCCTCGACAGCAGCGCGGGTAGCCTGCAGGGCATCCTCAACGCGGTGCTTGATCTCCTTGAGCTCGGACTCGGTAGCAGCGCCGACCTTGATGACGGCAACGCCACCGGAGAGCTTGGCCAGGCGCTCCTGGAGCTTCTCACGGTCGAAGTCAGAGGTGGTGTTCTCCATCTCGCCCTTGATCTGAGCGATGCGGGCGTCGATGGCCTCCTTGGAGCCGGCGCCGCCGACGACGACGGTGTTGTCCTTGGAGATAGTGACGGACTTAGCGGTGCCGAGCATATCGGCGGTGATGTCAGCGACCTTCACGCCCAGCTCGTCCAGAGCAGCCTGGCCACCGGTGAGGACGGCGATGTCCTCCAGGATGCGCTTGCGGCGATCGCCGTAGCCCGGGGCCTTGACGGCGCAGACGTTGAGAGCGCCACGGATCTTGTTGAGGACCAGGGTCGGCAGAGCCTCGCCGTCGATGTCCTCAGCGATGATGAGCAGGCCACGGCCGGCGCGCTGGACAGCCTCGAGAACAGGCATGATGTCCTGAACGCTGGAAATCTTCTGGTCGGTGATGAGGATGTACGGATCCTTCATCACGGCCTCCATGCGGTCGTTGTCCGTGACGAAGTAAGCGGAGACATAGCCCTTGTCGAACTGCATGCCCTCGACGGTGTCGATGGTGATGTCGAACGTCTGGGAATCCTCGACGGTGATGACGCCGTCCTTGCCCACGACCTCCATGGCCTCGGCGATCTTCTCGCCAACCTCGGGGTCACCAGCGGAGATGGTGCCGACGGAAGCGATCTGCTCCTTGGTCTCGACCGGCTTGGCCTGCTTCTTCATCTCGGCGACGGCGGCGTTTACAGCCTTGTCGATGCCGCGACGGATGGCCAGCGGGTTGGCGCCGGCGGCGACGTTGCGCAGGCCGTCGTTGACGATGGCCTGGGCGAGCAGGGTTGCGGTGGTGGTGCCGTCACCCACGGTGTCGTTGGTCTTGGTGGCGACCTCCTTCACCAGCTGAGCGCCCATGTTCTCGATGTTGTCCTCGAGCTCGATCTCCTTAGCGACAGAAACGCCGTCGTTGGTGATGGTCGGGGCACCGAACGTGCGCTGCAGCGCAACGTAGCGGCCCTTGGGGCCCATGGTGACGGTAACGGCGTCGGCCAGAGTGTTGACGCCCTTGGCGAGCTTAGCGCGGGCATCGGTGTTGAACGTAATGTTCTTTGCCATGGTGAGTAATCCTCCAAAAGAAATGTGACTCGCGTCGCCGCTTCCGAGTCCTATGCGACGATCGCGTTCAAAGACGAATCAGAGATTCTGACGAGACTAGGCCTCGACGACGGCGTAGATGTCGTCGGCGCGCATGAGCAGATACTTCTCGCCGTCGACCTTGACCTCGTTGCCACCGAACTTGCCGTAGATGACAACGTCGCCAACCTTGACGTCCATGGGGATGCGCTCACCCTTGTCGTTGACCTTGCCGGCGCCCACGGCAACGATGGTGCCGCGCTGCGGCTTCTCCTGAGCGTTGCTGGCGATGTACAGACCAGAAGCGGTCTTCTGCTCGGCCTCGTCGGGCTTGACCAGGACGCGATCTGCAAGCGGCTTCAAAGACGACATGCTTGTTTCCTCCTTTGTGGGCCGCGCGGTCATGCCGCGCGGGTTAACCCTTTTTGTTTGCGTACGCGTTGAATGGTACCCACGAATGGCGGGTTATACAACACGGAGTCAAAAAATCTTATTTTTTGGCACTTAGATTTTCTGAATGCCGGGGGATAACTTAGCGATGCCTCCCGTGTGGCTCCGGAGGGGCGGGGCATAAGGTTTCCTGCTCGGGCAGTCCTGCTCGCACGAAGGCCACATTAAGTGGCCTTCGGCTCGTGCGGAACTCGCGATAAACCTTATGCCCCGCCCCTCCGGAGCCACACGGGAGGCAGGTTAACTAATTCGGGCCCGGCATTCAGAAAAGTCAGTGCAGCAAAATGGCGATGCGGATAGGAATGTGGGCATGGTCTTCGCTGCGCGCACGGGTCCCCTGGGGAGCACCGTGCATTTTTGGGAGTATTCAGCAAGCCAGGACGGCTGCATACGCGCCGGACATACCTTATTGGTCCCAAGAACGCCTTCAGCGGGCGGTTTTGGTCGGTGGGCAGACCCCGTTGGGACAAATGGGCGTACTTCGCGCCGTACCGGAGCCCAAAATGACGTCAATCTCCGTAACGTTACTCAGCCGCAGCGGCACCGGCAGAGCTCGCGGTGCTGAATACTCCGTTTTTTGCACGGCCCAGGCGGGGGTACATCAGGACCGGAAAGAACATCTCAGCTTTTTTATGCAATCTGCAACTGGAAGTATGCAAAACACCATGAGGTTTCACTGCTGATGTCCAAATTGAACGCACGGAGCAGCACCTCAACCCCGCGCCCAAATCCAACAGAGCAGGGGCGCACATGGCGGATCCTCACCGAAACGCAAACGCGGCTCGAGCGCCATCCCAAAATAAGCTGCCCGAGCCGCGTTTAACGGTAAGACATGAATACTTAGCGCTCGTAGATCAGGTTGCCGGCTAGGTAGGTGGCTTGGACTTTGGTGGCTTGGAGTTCTTGGGGGTCGATGGTGAGTGGGTTTTGGTCCAAGACTACCAGGTCGGCGTATTTACCGGGTTCCAGGCTGCCGAGGTTTTGCTCGTCGCCCGCTGCATAGGCGCTGCCCAGAGTGTAGTTGCGCAGAGCCGTTGCCGCATCGATGCGCTCGCTCGGCAACCAGCCGCCCTCGGGCCAGTGGCTTTTGGGGTCCTGGCGCGTGATGGCCGTGTAGAGCACGTTCATGCTGGTAACGGGCGTGATAGGGCTGTCAGTTCCGAAGGCTTGGCGGATGCCGCGCTGCTTATAGGTTGCGAACGGCCACATGATTCGGCTTCGCTCCAGGCCAAAGTCGCGCTCTGGGCCACCCGGATCGAGCGTGATGTGGCAGGGCTGGCTCGAGGCGACCACGTTGAGCTTGCGCAGGCGATCGATGTCCTGGGGCAGGAGGTTCTCCAGATGCTCGAGTGTGTTATGGCCGTGCTGGGGCAGGCCGTAGAGCTCTGCCGCCTCCTCAAAGATATCGAGCGCAGCATGGATGGCACCGTCGCCGATGACGTGGATACGCACAGTGTGGCCGCGCTCCGCGGCCGCCAGAACCAGCTTACGCATGCGCTCGGCAGGAACTGTCAGACGGCCCTGGTCGCCCGGGAAGCGCGGATTGGTATAGGGCTCGGTGAGATATGCCGTGTGTTCGCTCGACACGCCGTCGAAGAACTGCTTAAAGCCTGGCGCCGAGAGCAGCGCGTTGTTCGCGTAGCGGGTCTGTAGCTCTTCCAAGCGCGATTGGTCATCCAGCAGCGTGGGAAACAAATGGGCGCGGATGCCCAGCTTGCCGGCTGCCTGCAGTTTGTCGTAGACATCGTCGCGGATAAAGTCGCAGCCCGGCATGGGCATGAGCGACATATCGCATATCGAGGTGATGCCCTGCTCGGCCATCCGCCTCATTTGATCGGCGTAAGCGCTTGCGATGCGATCCTCGCCCAGCCACTCAAGGCAGCGCGGTAGCAGCTGCATGGCAGCCGCCTCGTGAGCAATGCCCGTGAGCTCGCCGCTTGCGTCCTTGTCGTAGCCACCGCCCGCTGGCGGCTCGCTGTCGCGCGTGACGCCGAGCGCCTCGAGTGCGCGGCTGTTGAGCCACAGCGTATGGCCGTCGCCCGAATACATAACGCAGGGGCGATCGGGGAATGCCGCATCGAGCGACGCCTTGGTAGGATGCTCGGGCGGGTCCCAACGGTAGTCGCGCCAGCCCTGCGTCACAACCCAAGCGTCATCGGGCAGGTCCTGGGAAAACTCGAGCGCGTGTTGCACCAGCGCCGCCTCGGACGTGCCCATATCCATGAGCATGTACGGCGAGGAGCCGACCGAGGTATGGAAGAAGTGCAGATGAGCGTCATGGAAACCTGGGCAGACAAACTGCTCGCCGTAGTCGATAACCGGCGTGGCGGCAGGCGCGGCGGCAATCACGTCATCGGGCGCACCGACTGCGACGATACGGTCGCCTGCGATGGCAATCGCCAGCTCGCGGGCGGTATCGATGCCGTCTTGCGCGGTAAAGACGTTCTTGGAGCGGATAATCCGATCGATATGTTGCATGGGCATCCCCATCTCTGGCAGGAAATTCAACACCCCCGAGTGTACTCCCCCGCCCTTGTAACAAAACCCCAAGCGGCAAACGGCAACTTTACCAGCCCTAGCGGCAGGTGGCATACTGGAGAGAGCCTGTACGATTTTGCGATCAACCCAGCAAGGAGCAAATCGACCATGACGAAGACCAAGGCACAGCAGATTATGGCGGCGACCGAGGCTCGCGCGGCTGACGACGTCACCGCAGCCATCAAAGATATCGCTACCGAGTTTGAACCCTATATCATCAAGCAGCGCCGGCACTTCCATAAGCACCCGGAGCTGAGCCTTGCCGAGGAGCGCACGACCTCCGACATCGCCAACCAGCTCGACGCCATGAATATCCCCTACGAGCGTCCGCTCAAGACCGGCTTGGTGGCAACGCTTCGCGGTACCGCGTCGGATGCCTATCGCGAGGACGGCACGCCACGCCGCCGCATCCTGCTGCGCGCCGACATCGACGCCCTGCCCGTCACCGAGCAGACCGGCGAGGAGTTTGCCAGCGTCAACGAGGGCTGCATGCACGCCTGCGGCCACGACTGCCACATCGCCATGATGCTCGGCACGCTGCAAATCCTGCGCCATATGACCGACGACATCCACGGCGAGATCCGCATCGTCTTCCAGCCCAGCGAGGAAAACGGCCAGGGCGCCAAGCTCATGATCGGCACGGGCGTGCTCGACGGCGTCGATGGCGCCTACGCCGCGCACATCTGGAGTGAGGTCGACGCCGGCACCGTGAGCTGCGAGCCCGGACCGCGCATGGCCAATACCGACTGGTTCCGCATCGACGTCCGCGGCACCTCGTGCCACGGCGCCATGCCCCAGCGCGGTCACGACGCCGTTATGGTTGCCGCCGAGATCGTCAACGCTCTGCAGACCATCGTTTCGCGCGAGATCAGTCCCTACGAGCCGACCGTCATTACCGTCGGCGAGCTGCACGGCGGCACCGCGCGCAACGTTATCGCCGGCACGGCCTACCTCGCCGGCACGGTGCGCACCTACGGAGATTCGACCCACGAGGAAATGCCGGAGCTCATGCGCCGCATCGTGGAGCATACCGCGGCCGCCTTGGGCGCCGAGGCAGAGCTCACCGACTACACCATCGCCAATTACAAGGTCGAAAACGATGCCGCCTCGAGCGAGCGCTGCCGCCAGGCAGTAATCAAATGCCTGGGCCCCACCGGCCAAGGCCATTATCGCGGCACACTCTCGGGTGAGGATTTTTCAGAGTACCTGCGCCGCGTACCGGGCGTGCTCGCCTTTGTTGGCACGCGCAACCCCCAGATTGGCGCCACGTACGCCCAACATTCTTGCTTCTACAAGATTGACGAGTCGGTACTGGCCAAGGGCTCCATGGTGGCCGCCCAATATGCCATCGACTTTTTGGCCGAGCCCACACAAGAAGAGCTCGACGGCCCCACGATTGCCGCGGTCGCCGAGACCAATCCCGACCTGGCAGCCAAACTGCGCTCTGCCAAGGCCACGGCCGCCGAGGCCCGCGACGCCATGCACGATGCCCGCACGGCGCGCCATGCCGCCATCAAGGGCATCCATGATGCACGTGCCGCCGCTCGCCGCGAGGAGAAGCACGACGAGTAGTCGATCCACGACCATCTCGCAGTCATAGCCGCATCGCGATATCAAAGCGGGGGCGGACGCTTCGGCACGTCCGTCCCCGCTTATTTGTCAAGCGCTATTTCTACCGTTTCTACCCCGTCCCCAAATGGCAGGTGGCAGGGTTACTCGTCCTGCGGGTCCTCGTCGGAGCTTGGCGCAGGCTCGGGCTCAGGCACGGGCTCAGGCGCAGGCTCGGGCTCCGGTTCCGGCATGGGCGCGGGCTCGGGCTCAGGCACGGGCTCAGGTTCAGGCTCAGGCACGGGCTCGGGCGCGGGCTCGGGCTCGGGCTCGGGCGCAGGCGCCGCAGCGGAATCGGATACGGGCGCTGCGTCGGTGCTAAAACCAGCCGGAGCAGACTTCTTCTCAAACGGCAGCACAAAGGTCAGGACGTCATCCTTATCCTCATCAGCCCATTCAGCTGCATAACGCGCTACCCAATAGCCAACGGCACGATGCTTGAGCATCTTGCCAAAGACCGTAAGGAATACCGTGACAAACGCCGTCAGCACCAAGAACAATACGAGCGTGATGCCACCGCCGGTAACAAGCGCCTCAATAGCCGAAGGACGGTAGTAGTAGTTATACATACCGACAGAGGCAATGGCGCCGAAGACGAGCGTCAGGATCCATGTGACAACGTTGGCGACCAGACCCGTCAAAAACTCGGGAAGGAACGAAGCGCAGAACAGCTTGGTCTTGTTGTGCTTAAACGCCGCCCAGACCTTGTCGAGCGAAAACGCGCTCTCGACACGACCGGTCACCGCAAAGTGCATCACGGCAATGTCGGCGAACATCTTAAAGAAGACCCCCAAGACCGCCGTGGCAATCATAGCCAGGACAAGCAGGCCAAGCGAGCCAAACAGCGCTGCCTCGAGTGCATAGGAGCCGTAATACGAATACGAGCCCGCGGCGCCAATTACCACGCTCTCCACCAGCGAAAGCACTACACCGATAACGGGAATGGCAGCGATAACCTCGAGCACGACCGAGATAACGCTCGAAAAGACTCCGAGGCCAAACGACGTGGAACGCATGAGTGGACGATCCATACCGCCATCAACCTTGAGCGACAGATCGCGACCCCACTCAATACCAAAGCCGGAACCACACACGCTCGCAATGCAAGCTGCCAAAAAGCCGATGGCAGCTGCAATGCCGCCAATAACGGGAATAAACAGCACGAGTACCGACACAACACAAATCAGCGCCGGTAAAAAGGCAATCTGGCACACGCGCTGCAGCACGCCCGGAGTCTTGGTCATATCCTCAAACGCCTGAGCCACACAGCCCTTGGACGCATTCGCCACGGGCGGTTGCGGAACAAACTGCTGGGGCTGACCCTGAGGGGCAGAGGCTGCGGCACCGGCATTGGGGGCACCACACGCACCACAGAACTTATCGTTGTCGCCCATGGGGGCACCACACTGCGAACAGAACATCGAGATCATCCCTTCGTATCTTGAGCGAATCATCTGGATCGCAAACGATGTCTTTAGCATCATTATCACCCAATGTGGGGACAAATACTCCAACATGACGCATTTGCAATGCGCAGGGCGCTATTCGATTGTTTGATGAGCTCGACCGCGTTAGTTCGTTCCGCGGAAACCCTTGCCGACGATCTCGGAGCTGTCGACAATCGTGATAAAGGCACCCGGATCGACTTCGCGCGCATAGCGGCGCAGCTGCACGGCCTCGCGACGGCTTAGCACGCTCATGATCACCGTCACGCACTTGCCCGAGAAAGCACCGTAGCCGCGGCTGATAGTCGCCGTACGGTTGAGATGCTTGACGATAAACTCCTCGACCTTAAGGGGCTCGGAACAAATGACCGTGCAGACTTTGCGCAGGTGAATGCTCTCGATGGCCTTGTCGACCACAAGCGTCTTGGCAAACAGGCCGAGCACGCAGTACAGACCGACGCGCGGACCGTACAAGAAGGCCGCGATGGTCACGATGCCGATATCGACCAACAGCAGCGCACGGCCGATCTCAAGCGTGGTGCGGCGTTTGAGAATCATGGCGAGGATGTCCGTGCCGCCCGTCGAGGCACCAATATCAAAGACGATGGCGCTGCCGAGCGCCGGCAGAATCACGGCAAAGCACAGGTCGAGCCACATATCGCCCGTCATCGAGACATCGGTCGGAATAAAGAGCTCAAACAGCGAAACATAGGCGGACAGCGCAAACGAGGCAAAGACACTCCACAGGATTGCCTTGCGCTCCAAAAAGATAAAGCCCAGAACGACCAGGACCGCATTGATAATCCACATAAAGACGCCGACGGGCAGGGTCGGGAACAGCGTGGACAGAATGACCGACACGCCCGAGGTGCCGCCAAAAGCAAAGTGATTAGGGGTTTTAAACGCGACGATGGCAAAGGCCGTGAGGATCAGGCCCAAATTGAGCTCGGCAAAAAAGCGCGGAAAGCCCGGCTCCTGGCTGCGCTTGCGACCAGCGCGCTCGCCCCGCTCGATAACATCGCGATCGACCACGCGTTCCATCGGCACTACGGGAGGACGATGCACCTCCTCGGCAGCACGCGACGCCGCCTCTGCCGCAGCGGCCTCAATTGCCCATGCCTTGCTTTCTGTTTCGTGCTCGTCGGCCATTACGGCAACCCCTCGTTAACAATTTGGAAACAATGCGCCCATTAGAGTAACGCGGAACGTGGGGATTGCAACCCTTAGTTAGACGAGCGGTATGACTATATCGGGAGCGTACAAAAACGGCCGGCCACGCTTTTGCTTGCGCGGTCGGCCGTTTAATGTTTTCGCAGATAAAACCTGCCAAAACAAACCTGTCCCTTTTTGGAAGGTTATTCGTGCTGGCTGGTGCGGTGCTCGTACTCCTCGGGGGTGATGACATCCTCGATGCGCAGGTTGACGCCCGCCACCTCAAGGCCAGTCATCGCGGCAAGGCGCTCGGTGACACGTGCCTTAACATCGTCGAAGATCGCGGGCGCATAGGCGCCGTACTCGATGATGACGGAGATGTTGACGACCACGCGATTATCGTCGGTGACCTCGACCGTCACGCCCTTGGTCAGATTCTCGGCACCAAACTGCTCCTGCACAAAGTGCATGAGGTTACCCTTCATGCCCAGAACGTGCGGAACCTCGCGGGTGGCCATGGCAACGATCTTCTCGATCACGCCGTTGGAATAGGTCAGCGAGTCCTCGGACTCATCCGCTTCCTCGTCGTCCTCATCCGTATCGGACTCGGCCTCGACGAGAGCCTCATCCTCGAGCGTCACATCCTCAGCTTCGGCGACGACCGCCTCGTTCTCCTCGAGCTCGGTATCGGCTACATCGACCTTCGTATTAAAAGCCATGGTTCCTCCTTATGCCCGCCGCGGATGCGACAGTCGAATACATATTAGCGGCCGCTAAACAGACGGCCGAAGAAGTTCACGATCCCGTTCTCGCCGTCGCGAATTTGGCCGATCACAGCGCCGATCAGCACGAAGAATGCAATGACGAGCGTGTCCCACAGGCCCAACGTGAGCACCAACACGGCGAGGATAAAGCCGGCGACGGCGCCGAGCGTGGTGTTGGGATGACGCACAGCATAGCTCCAGACGGCAGCGCCCGTACCCTTGATGAGACCCATAGCCTCGTCAAAATCCGCGGCTGCCGCGTCTTGTAACTCGGTTGCCTCTGCTTTGGAATCAACAGGTTCGCTCGCCGACGTGGCGCTCTGGTCAATCGTCAGGCGCGGCGTACGAGCGGTCTTATCTTGATTGGTATCACTCACCGGAAACCTCCACGGTCTGGACGGTAGTCTTGGACGGCAAAAAACGGACGCGCGCGGTCGTACCCGGCGCGCCGAGCATGGTATCGCAGGCTTCTTCGATGCGCTGCTGCATCGCGGTAGCCAGAGATGCCACGTCCTTATCGTCAAGCGCGATAGCCTCGACCTTAAAACGGACGTGCGAATCGTCGGGGCCTTGGACGCGAGCCTCGACATGCTCGACCATCACGCGGTCGTCGCGCTCGGCAGCAACCCTGGCGCACGAAGAAAGCGCCGCAAGGGTAACCTCGATATTGCGCTCCCCCGCCGGATGCACGCAGGACGGTTCGCGACGGGCGAACATCAGGCGGAAAAAGCTCAGCAGTACGCCGATCGCCACGACGCCGGCGCACGCCGTCACGACGATGCGCGGCATGGGGTCGCGCATCAGCAGCATAAAGCGATACGTATACGGCCCCCAAAACTGGCAGACAAGCGTACCCAGTGCCACGATGGTGGCGGCAAGATACACGATCGCTAGGGCTCGTTTGAGTACGCGCACGCGGCGCTCCCTTCAAATCTCGGCTCTCGAAATGCAGAACGGTTCGCATCATTATAAAAGAGCCGGGTCCGGTGCTCTACGCACGCGGATCCGGCTCATCTATTCCACGAGGCTTGCATGCTCGCTTCATTATGCCCAGATATGCACGGCTCAATCCGTGCTGGCGCTACTCCTCCTCGAGGGCAGCGATGACCTCGTCGGTCATGTCCATGGTGCTGTAGACGTCCTGGACGTCGTCGAGCTCCTCAAGACGGTCGATGAGGCGCTGGACCTTCTTGGCGTCGGCGCCGGAAACCTCGGTCGGGGTGGTCGGGACCATGGTGGTCTCGGAGCCCTTGACCTGGACACCCTGCTCCTCGAGCGCCTTGGAGACAGCCATGACCTCGTTGGCAGCAGTCCAGACGATCCACTCCTCGCCGGCATCCTCGTAGTCCTCGCCACCGGCCTCGGCGATAGCCATCATGAACTCATCCTCGTCACCGGCAGCACCGTTGGCGATCATGGTCTCCTTCTTGGCGTTCTCATCCAGGATCTCCTTGGCGACGACGATCTGGCCCTTGCGCTCAAACTGGAAGGCGACGGAGCCGGAGGTGCCCAGGTTGCCACCAGCGTGGGAGAAGGCGGAACGGACATCAGCGGCGGTACGGTTGCGGTTGTCGGTCAGGCAGTCGACGTAGACGGCGACACCGGCGGGACCGTAGCCCTCGTACACGATGTTCTCGTAGACGGCGGCGTCAGCACCCGAACCAAAAGCCTTGTCGATAGCGGACTTGATCTTGTCCTTAGGCATGGACTGAGCCTTGGCCTTGGCAACGGCAGCGGCGAGGCTGGCGTTGTTCTCGGGCAGCGGGTCACCGCCGAGACGGGCAGCAACAGTGATGTTGCGGCTGAGCTTGGAGAAGAGGGCGGAACGCTTGGCGTCCTGCGCGCCCTTACGATGCTTGGTTGTGGCCCACTTAGAGTGTCCGGACATACGTGTCTCCTATCGGTTTCGACCTAAAGCCCAGCGCAGATGCTCGGGCAATATAAACAAACGTCGTTATGATATACCTACTAGCCTGCGAGATAAACCCCAAAATGAAGGCGTCGTGATGATGTCCCCTTTGGTGCAAAGAAACCTGACCCCAATGCACCAAGTTAGGACCAGAGGAAGTCGCTGCGGGTGACGGTGGCGCCGATGGCGAAGGGCATGCAGGCGATGACCGGATACAGGTAGCGCATGTAGGTCGAGCCGTTGCACGGACCAATCAGGCACACGGCGAGCACGCCCAACAGCGGCACCCAGATCGCCAGCGCACGCCATGAATGACGACGCAGCAGGTAGACCACCACGGCAATCATGATCCACACATAGGTGGCCGAGCTCATGGTGAGCGAAATAAACGGGATGCGCTGCACCGCCACACGGTACAGATTGATCAGGTGGTCGCACCAGCGCACCACGTTGCTGTCAACCGGATGGAAGTCGAAGTACTTGAGGTTGTCGGGACGCGCCATGATCTCGGCACTACGCGCCGTGCTGTAGACCCAGGCATCGCGGGCACTCGGATAAAAGTAGCCGTAATAGTTATTGATGAGCGCCGAGATATAGCACTCGGGATCCTTTTTGAACATCTGCGCCCAGACCTCAAAATAGGCCTTGATGTCCTCCTGCGAGGCGTACTCGTTAAAGCAGTTCTTGACGGCATCGGACTTGTCAGGGTTGTAGCGGCGGCCCAGGTTCTCGTACTTGAGCACGCGATCGATCACGACGCGCTCCTCGTCGGTCACCAAGCCGTCGCAAGGAGCCTCCGCGATAGTGCCGTCCTCCTTTACCGTGGGGTTGACACCCGAGTTGAGGCCATCGTGCTTTTGAACGAAACGAGCCGTCTGCTGGAACGGAATCGAGAGAATTTCGCGCTTGGAGCCGGGCGTGATGTCGTGCGCCGGCATAAAGACCTTGGTGAAGTACATATTAGAGGCAAGGCAGAGTACGAGCACCGCGAGGACGCCAACCCAGCGGAAGCGCGGCGTGGCGCATGAGACCGCGGTGCCCGTCTGCTTAGCCGCACGACGAGCGACATGTACATCCCATGCGCAAAACGCCGCCGCAATCACGCAGGCCGCCAACGGAAAGACCAGGCCGCCATTGCGCAAAAACGTGGAACCCATGGCAGCCAGCGCAAGCAACAGCCAGTCGTGGCGCGCAAAGAGCACGGGGGCTTTCTCGCCCGCCCGCTCGACATTGGCATCACGACGGGGCAAGCCACATGCCACGAGCTTGACGGTCTGTACCAGCAGCACCAAAAACGCGTCGGCAAAGAGCACGTCTTTGGTGAGCAGGGCCGCGTAGTTAGAGAACATCGGCATAAACGCAAAGAACAGCAGGATCGCACCGCGAACCGGCAGGCTCACGCCCAGTTTGCGCAGCGACGAAATGGAATAGGCCATGCAGGCAGCCGTGATGACAAATTGAGCGCAGGTATAGATGATGAGGCCCGCGTTAGCGCTGTTGAACAGCGAAAGCCCCAGCTGCACGCACGAGCCGATGATAGCCGTGTGCACGACCGGGTGATGCCCGTTGAGCAGGACATTGGGGTTGAGCAGGCGCAGGTAGTCGCTCGTGCCGTTGGGATAGTTGAACCACTGGCGAATCTGCGCACCCGTATCTCCCATAAAAAGGCCGGGCAGCGAAGCGATGAGCGTGGGCGCCCAGGCGATCATAAGCACCAGGAAGGGCCCGGCAAAGGGATGGGCCGAGAGCACGGCGTGAGCCACACGCCATACGCGGCCAAAGTGCGCTTCGGAAAACGGAATGCGCCGAGAGCTCAGCCAATCTAGACACTCAAAAGCCAGGTAGAAGGCAACGATCGCCAAGAGCATCCAGCCCGCGCCGCCAATCCAGGCACAGATGATGCGGGCCTTGTCGCCAAGAACAATCTCGGCCGAGTCGGTGAGGTCGTAGCTGCGGCCGAACACCATGCAGATGGCGAAAAACAGCGACGGCAGAATGATCGACGGGCGCCAGGTGTCGCCACGGCCAAAGAATACGTAGCGAAACGGCAGCGTGAGCAGGCAGGCAAGCGCAAGCAGCATGACCGCGTCGGTATGGCCGGCAAACGAGAGGAGCACCTCGTAGCACACGTACAGCATGCCCGAGGCTTTGGGGTCAATCGCCAAGACTGCGTTGCTCGAGACCGGCGCGGGATCGATGGAAAACGCCGTGGTCGCCAACAGCGCGAGCAGAAATGCGATGAGCGTCTGCTTGGCGGGGTAGCGCTTAAACCAGACGATGCGGGCAGCGTCGCGCGCAGCCGTTGTGGAGAGGTCGGAA
Source organism: Collinsella sp. OM04-5 (assembly GCF_003439125.1). Lineage (GTDB taxonomy): Bacteria > Actinomycetota > Coriobacteriia > Coriobacteriales > Coriobacteriaceae > Collinsella. Next base: position 14,012 of record NZ_QSUU01000014.1, read on the forward strand.
TCCTTCACAGTCCGAAAGCCTTTCTAGAAACCTGCCAAAAAGGGACAGGTTTATTTTGGCAGGTTTTATCTGGGGAAACGTTACGGTTCTGTCATCGTTGCCTAGCAAAACCACCACAAAGGTGCCTGTCCCCTTTGTGGTGGTATGTGGCGGTTAGGCGTCGAGATAGATGCGCTGGGGACGGTTGCGGTGACGGGCAAAGATGATGAGCGCCAGGCCCGCAATTACGAGTGGCAGGCTCAGCAGCTGACCCATGGTGATGACGCCGCCCAGCAGATAGCCCAGCTGGGCATCGGGCACGCGCACAAACTCAACGAGAAAGCGGACGATGCCGTACCCCATCACGAACACGCCCATAAACGTGCCCTGGGGCAGCAGCGGCTTTTTGCGGCTGAGCACCTGCAAAATACAGAAGAGCACGACGCCCTCTAGGAATGCCTCATAGAGCTGGGAAGGATGGCGCGGCATATCGCCCGCGGTGCCGCCAAAGACCACACCCCAAGGCAGATCGGTCGGCTTACCCCACAGCTCGCCGTTGACGAAATTGGCACAACGGCCCAGGCATAGGGCCAGCGGGGCGCCGATCACGGCAAGGTCGGCGACGGTCCAGGCGTCGAGCTTATACATGCGGCACACGATGATGCCGCCCAAGATGCCGCCCACCAGGCCGCCGTGGAAGCTCATGCCGCCCTCGTTGGTGGCAAAGATCTCGAGCGGGTGGGTCCAATAGTAGCCATCGCCGTAAAAGACGACGTAAAACAGGCGCGCGCCGATGATGAGGCCAAAGACCGCGCCGACCACGACGCTCGTCAGGTCATCGATCGTAATGTCGAAGCCCCAACGACGCTGCGTGCGGTACATAACGACCGCCGTGAGCAGAGCACCGACCACGTAGGCCAGGCCGTACCAGTAGATGGTGATGGGGCCCGCCGAGATCGCGACGGGATCAAGCATATGGTAGAGGTCGTTGAGCATATCGATCCCCCTGCTCCCTACATACAAATGCGGCCGCGGGCCTTACGCTCGCAGCCGCATATTTGGGCGTAACGTCTATGCGAAGCGTACCGTCCGCAGCTTTCGCATCTTAGAACGGCGCGTACTCGTCGTACAGGTCCTCGGCCTCGCCGGAAGCATTGACCTGCTCAACGCGGGTAACGCCGGGCACATGCTCCTTCAGGATGCGCTCGATACCCATGGAAAGAGTTAGCGAGCTCATGGGGCAGCCGGCGCAGGCGCCCTGCAGCTCCAACTTGACAACACCCTCGTCGTCGACGCCCACATACTCCATATCGCCGCCATCGGCCTGCAGGTTGGGGCGAATCTCTTCAAGAACCTTCTTAAGCAGCTCTTCGTTAACAGCCACAGGGGCTCCTTTCTCACAATAACGCGGGCACGCCCGCGGACAGGGGCTATGTTACTACAGCCATGTACCCGCTTAGGCGCCAGCCATGCGTGCGGACACGACTTTCACGAGCAGTCAATTTGGGACGGGGCTCTTTTGGCTGTTTTGCCGCCAGCTGGCGTTGGCACGCGCTACTGCCGAGCCTGTCCCCCGGTACCAATCTGGACATCGACGATGACCTGGCGGTAGCTGATGCCGCAGGAGTCGAGAATGCGGCGGCTGATACGGCCGTCATCGGTGTCGGCATATTTATTGTCCAGGTAGACGACCTCGCCCACGCCCACCTGCGCCAGGATCTTGGCGCAGTCGTGGCACGGGAACAGCGTGACGTAAACCGTGGAACCCTCGAGGTCCTTGAGCGAGCCACGGTAGTTGAGCACGGCGTTGGCCTCGGCATGGACCACGTAGTTGTGCTTGTCCTGCAGCGGGTCATCGCTCGTACCCCACGGGAAAAAGTCGTCGTTGAGCGCCGAGGGCGTGCCGTTGTAACCCACCGAAAGGATGCGGTGGTTGGTGCTGGCGATGCACGCTCCCACCTGCGTGTTGGGGTCCTTGCTGCGGCGCTGCGCGGCGATGGCCACGCTCATAAAGAACTCGTCCCAGCTAATAACGTCGCGGCGCTTGCCCGACGCGGTTTGATGAAGATCGTCCGACATGGCAGACACCTCCGCAATCGCAATAGTTTGGCCCATTGTAGCAGGTGAAAGGTAGGGGCGCTTATCCCACCAGCCCCTCGCCCTACGCGCAGCGGGGCTTTTGGTTGATGCGGTAGAGCTCGGCGAGACCCCGCAACGTCAGCGCGTCGTCTACCGTCAGGCTATGGCCGACCAGCGCCGCAAGTGCCTCGGCATCGTCGCCGGTAATGACGATGGGCACATCGCCCTCCCCCGCGGCCTTGGTCGCGCGCATCTCGGCAAGCACCATGTCGAGCATTCCGTCGATGCGGGCTACCTCGCCCAAAACCACACCCGAGCGCATGGCCTCGCGCGTGTTGCGTCCGATGACGTGCGTTGGCGCCGAGGGCTCAACCTGGGGTAGGCGCGCTGCTGCCGCCGAAAGCGAACGGGCGCCGAGGGCCAGGCCTGGCGCGATAACGCCGCCCACAAAGGTACCGTGCACGTCGATGACCTCGATATTGGTCGTCGTGCCCGGGTCAATCACGATGCACGGCGAGCCGTAGACGGCGCGGGCCGCCACGGCATCGGCGATGCGGTCGGGGCCGATCTCGGCCGGATCGTCGTAGTGCACGGGTATGCCGGTCTTAAGTCCCGGCCCCACGGTGAGCACGCGCCCCGTGCAGGTGCGGGAAAGTGCCGCCTTCCACGGGCGCTCGAGCGCCGGGACTACACAGCTCAGCACGGCCGCGGCGGGTGCAAGCACCCCGGGCACACCTGCATCGGCGGCGAGCGCGCCCATGACCTGCATAAGTCGCATGCGCGCTTCGTCGGCCGTAATGCTCGACGGCGTCGTGATCTCGCATGTCGCAAGCGGACATTCCTGCGCCGCGGCCGAATCCTCTGCAAACAGGCCAAAGCGAATGAACGTGTTGCCCACGTCGACCGTCAATATATATGCGCACCCATTAAGCATCGTCGGCGCTCCTTTCGTCTGCCCAGCAGTATATCCCGATGATTATTCTGGGACGGGGATTTAAAAATCATTGCGTACCTGATGATTTTTAAATCCCCGTCCCAGAATAATCATCCTTCGGCTTCGTTTGGGATAGCTAAAAAAGCCCAGTCCCAAATTAACTGCCGTGCCGCTATACTGGTGCGCGGTCGTTTGCGAGTTCACGCGGCGACCCTTGGTAACCCGACTTCCCGCGCCGTATCCGTAACGGCGCTCCCGGGGGAAGCGGATATACGCAAAGGAGTTTTATATGAGCAATCCCTCGAACCGCGCTTCGATGCGCGGGCAACTCACGCTGCGCGGCGTCGTCATCGGCGTCCTTGGCTGCGTGATCATCACGGCAAGCTCGGCCTACACGGCCCTCAAGATGGGTGCACTCCCCTGGCCGATTATTTTCGCTGCCGTCATCTCGCTGTTCTTCCTGAAGCTCATGGGTGACGCCAGCCTCAACGAGGCCAACGTCACCCACACCATCATGTCCGCGGGCGCCATGGTCGCCGGCGGCCTGGCGTTTACCATCCCGGGCGCCTGGATGCTGGGCTATGCCGACCAGATCAGCTGGCTCGACATGTTTATCGTGGCACTCGCCGGCACCATCTTGGGCCTGCTGGCAACGGCGCTCATCCACCGCCACTTTATCGTGGACGCCGCGCTGGAGTTTCCCACCGGCAATGCCGCAGCTCAGACACTGCGCGCCACCGAGGCCGGCGGCAAGACCGGCAAGCAGCTCTTTGGCTCCATGGCCATCGCAGGCATCTACAGCGTGCTTCGCGACGCTCTGGGCGTGGTGCCCAGCATGCTGTGCACGCTCAATATCCCCGGCGTGACCTTTGCCATCTATAACTCGCCCATGCTGCTCTCCATCGGCTTTTTGGTTGGCTTCGCCCCGGTTGCCTTCTGGTTTGCCGGCGCGCTGCTAGGTAACTTTGGCATCATCGTGGGCGGCACCGCTGCCGGTCTATTCGACGTTGTGACTGCGCAGGGCATCGTCAAATCGCTCGGCATGGGCCTCATGATGGGCTTTGGCGTCGCCGTCGTCCTCAAGGACATCCTGCCGCAGGTCGCCGGCATCGCCCGCGGCCTCGCCGCCGACAGCTCCAGCGACACCGACGAGCAGTCGCTCATCTCGGGCTCGCTTAAGCTCGACGCCGGCATCATCGGCCTGGGTACTGCCGCCATCGCCGTGATCGTCGCCATCGCGCTCGACCTTGGCCCCGTCCCGGCCGTCATCGTCACGCTGTTCACCTTTGTCACCACCATCATGAGCGCGCAGAGCTGCGGCCAGACGGGCATCGACCCCATGGAGATCTTCGGCCTCATCGTCATGCTCATCGTGGCTGCCTTCGCACAGATCGCCCAGGTCAAGCTGTTCTTTATCGCCGGCATCGTGGCCGTGGCATGCGGCCTTGCGGGCGACGTCATGAACGACTTTAAGGCCGGCGCCGTGCTGGGCACCAATCCGCGTGCGCAGTGGATCGGCCAGGCCATCGGCGGCATCGTGGGCGCCCTGGTCGCCGCTGCCGTCATGGTCGCGCTTGTCACCGCCTATGGTCCGGATGCTTTCGGCCCCGACAAGAGCTTTGTGGCCGCGCAGGCAAGCGTCGTCGCCACCATGGTCTCGGGCATCCCGAGCGTGCCGTGGTTCGCAGGCGGCTTTATCGCCGGCATCGTCATGTACTGGCTCGGCATTCCGGCCATGATGATCGGCCTGGGCGTGTACCTGCCGTTCTACATGTCACTCACGGCATTCCTGGGCTCCTGTATCAAGCTCGCCTACGACAAGTGGTCCGCCCACCGCGACGCCACAGCTGGTCTTTCTGACGAGGAGATGGCTGCCAAGGACGCCGCCTTCCAGGAACAGGGCTTGGTCGTTGCCAGCGGCCTGCTCGGCGGCGAGTCCATCGTCGGCGTTATCCTGGCGTTTGTCTCCGTGGGCTTAAGCCTGCTGGGCTAAGCTGAGCAGCTGCTCGACAGCAACCATATTGTCTACGATTTGCCCGGTCGGTAGCTTTCGCGGCTACCGACCGGGCTTTTTGATACCAACGCAAAGAAAGGCCGGCGCGCTGCGTATGACAGCGCGCCGGCCTTATCGGTTTAGCTATCGAAGCGTTCCTGCTATGAACCGAAGTTCGTTGCAGAATCTACGCTCGAAACGCTACATCTGCTTGCGGCGACGATCGCCCAGCGTCACACCCGCAGCCACGAGTGTAATACCGCCGATAACGAAGACCTCGCCCGCAAGCGCAGAGTCATCACCGGTCTGGGCGAGCGCGGCAGGCGCGGCCTGTTTCTTGGCAACGGGGGCCTTTGCAGCAGTCTGCGCAACCTGAGGCTTGGCCTGCGGCTCAGCCTTGGGATGATACTTGTCGTACTCGGCCTGCGCGGCAGCCAGGGCATCCTTGGCATCGCCAAGCTCGGCAAGCGCGGCGGCATAGGCGTCGTTGGCATCGGACAGCTTGGCATCGGCATCGCTCAGAGCAGCCTTGAGGCCAGCGGCGGCATCGACGGCGGCCTTATAGCGAGCGTAGGCAGCGTTCAACTTGACCAGCTTCTCGTTGCCCGTCGTGCCCGCGGCAAGGGATGCCTTGTGGTCGACAGCCTCAAGATCGGCCTTGAGTGCCTCGTCGTTGGCAAGCTCGGCCTTGGTCTTGACGATCTCGAGGTTCGCATCGACGACGGCTTCGTTGGCGGCCTCGAGCTGCTTCTGGGCATCGGCGACACCGGCGACGGCAGCGTCATAGGCGGCCTTGGCGTCGTCGACCACCTTCTGAGCGCCGGCGAAGCGCTCGAAGGCCTTGTGTGCGGTGGCAAGCTCGCCCTCGGCGGCCTTAGCCTTCTCCTGTGCGTCGGACAGGGCCTGCGTCTTGGCGGCAACTGCCTGCTTGGCGTCCGAAAGAGCGGTCGCGGCGTGCGCATCTGCGGCCTGAGCCTTGTCAACGTCAGCCTGGGCAGTGTCGTCGGCCTTCTTGGCCTCGCCTAGCGTGCCCTGCTTGTTCGCAAGGTCCGTATTGGCGGCATCGCGCTTGGCGGTAAGGTCCTTGACCGAAGCAGTGGCGTTGTCATACGCCTCATTGGCCTGATCGGACTTTGCCTTGGCGGCATCGCGGGCGCTGCGAGCCTTCGCCTTGTGAGCAGCGGCATCGGCTGCCTTCGTCTTGCTGTCAGCAAGCGCGGCGTTTGCCTTATCGAGAGCTGCCTGGGCAGTAGCGGCCTTGCTCTTGGCGGCATCGAGGTTCTGCTTGAGGGACTCGATGTCGATTCCGCCGAGTGCGTCCTTCGCGGCGTCGTATGCCGTCTTCGCGGCGGCGGTGTCGGACTTAGCCTTCTCGTACTCACCCTTGGCGGTGTTCATGTTCACATCTGCTGCGGTGAAAGCGTCCTGGGCGGCATCCTGCCCGTTTACAGCTGCGAAGTAAGCTTTCCTAGTAGTTCCAAAGTTCTTCTGCGCCTCGGCGAGCTTGCCCTGAAGCTCCTTGAGCTGCGCCTTCTGCGCCTGCGTGCCGCCAGCGTTATAGGCAGAGTCGATGTAGTCGTTCACGAGCTTCTTGAACTCGGAGACAGTGAAATCAGCCTGAGTATCATCAGCGCTGTAATCGAATACGGTTACCTCGGAATCGGTGTTCTTACCGCTACCGGTCGCGATACCGATAGCCACCGTAGCGGAATCGATAATGTTGAGATAGTGCCCGCAGGTGTCTCCTCTTTGATTGCCATTCTTATCTTTTGTACCGTGATACACATCGTAATAGTTTTGGTAGATATAGTACGAATCATAGCGATGAGCCATGAGATCTTTGCCGGCCTCGCTATCCACACCGTACTTTTTAATCCAATTCTCGTAATTAACCTTCTCCTGAGTGTAGAGGCCGGTATAGGGCCATCCGAGAGTGTCCTCAGTCTCGCCGCCGGTATATGCGCCGCCGCCAGCAAGGTTTTCCCCATTGTCGAAGTAACAGTCCGAGTGTCCCCAGATGTTCGATGAATATGATGCATTAAGGGCGGCTGCCACAGTCATGCGGAGGCTGACGCTGAGCGCCGACTGACCGTTCGCCTTGCGGAGGTTGTTCTGGGTGTCGAGATATGTCAGGGCGTTGCGCATCTGCTCCAAGGAAAGCGGGTTGGTGTCGCGAGACATGTCCTGATCGACGTACTGGTCATACCATTCGGCCTTGTCAGCGGCACCGGTCAGCATCGATACGGCGTCCTGGGCGTTCTTTTTCTGCGTGGCTGTGAACTGGCTGCCGTCGCTAATATAGTTCATGAAGCCGAGTATACCTTGGCTGATGACTTCCTGGTCAACGGTCATGTTGGACTTGAGGTCAGCAATCTGCTGCTCAAGAGCCTCAACCTGGACATTAGCAGCGTCATAAGCCTTTTCCGCGGCGTTCGAAGCAGCGCAGGCTGCCTCCCACTCGCTGCGCTTCTGCTTGCGAACTTCGACAAGCTTATCGTACTCCGCCTTCTTGTCGGCCTCGGTCTGCTGGGCCTGCTCGTATGCCGTCTTCGCGGCGTCACGCTTACTGGCCGCGTCCTTGTACTCCTTGTTTGCCGCATCGTATGCAGACTGGGCAGATGCCACAGCAGCGTTGGCGGCGTTGGCCTTCTCCTGCGCGGCAGCGACGGCAGCCTGGGCGGCCTGCAGATTTGTCTGTGCGGTGGCGTCGGCATCCGTCGCGACATTGAGCTCCGCCTGCGCGGTCTTGAGCTCACCAGCAGCAGCTTTCTTGGCGGCCTCAAGCGCACTCAGGTCAACACCCGTACCCGAGACGGCAGCATCGAGCGCGGCCTGCGCCTGGTCGAACTTCTGCTGGGCGTTATCGCGCGCGGTGGTTGCGGCTGCGAGAGCAGCGGCAGTCTCCTGCTTCTTGGCCTGGGCAGTCGTCAAAGCTGCCTCGGTATTCTGCTTTTCCTGCTGGGCGCTGGCCTCGGCAGCCTTGGCCTGGTCCAGATTGTCCTGTGCAGTAGTAACGGCCTTATTGGCGTCATCGAGCTTTGCCTGCGCGTCCTCGACGGCCTTCTTGGCGGCCTCGTACTCGTCCATACCCATGGCCTCGAGCTTGGCCTGGGCATCATCGAGGGCCTTCTTGGCCTCATCCTGCTTTGCCTTGGCGTCCTTGAGCGCCTGGGTCTTATCCTCGACACTCTTGTTGGCCTGTTCGAGCTGATCGTTCAGGTTGCCCAGCTTCTTCTGCTGCTGCTCAGTCTTTTCGACGGCTGCCTTAAGCTCGTCGATCTTCTCCTGAAGCGCGGCTACCTCGGCCTCGTTCTGCTCGGCGGCGTTATCGGTCACGGCCTGCGAGGCCTGATTCTTTTGCTGCTGCGCTTGCTTTTGAGACTGGCCCGCCGCGTCGGCCTTCTTCTGGGCGGCATCGTAGGCGGCCTGAGCGTCCTTGAGCTGCTTTGCCGACTCCTCGGCCAGCTGGGCAGCCGTCTTTACGACCGCTTGGTTACCGGCGGCAACGGTGTTCTCTACAGAACTACCCCCCCTGAACAGAATCGCCGTTACCGGTTGACGGTGCGGCGATTGCCGCCAGCGGCGACATGAGCGGCTGAGCAATGAGGCCCGCCGTCAAAACGGTTGCGACGGCGCGGTTAGCAACGCCCTTGACGTTGACGGCCTTGGCCCGAGGCTCAAAGTGCTGTGGACTGTAGTTTGCCATGGCTTTCTCCCTTTGACACGGATGTATCCATACGCTTCAAAATGTAGGAGCTGATTTTTGAATTCTGTTGCGCAACATTGGTCACCAGCGGATTTTTTGAAATTCGCGCTCTCGTGCTTCACAATTTCGTCACATATGTAGGAGCTGGCGCATCATATTCTTGCGGGATCGAATTGAGCCTGTGATTTGCATTTGCTCCCGCGTCATCCGCCCTATCGGATTCCGCATCCAACAGACACCCCGCCCGCCACGGTGTAGAGTAAGGGCGACGGGCGGGATACGCGGCCCTTGCCAAAACGAGGTGGACATGGAACTCGATAAACAACAGATCAAGCGGCTGCGCGAACGCCATCACCGGCGCCACGGCATCCGCCCTGCCCATAGTGAGGCCATGGAGAACGCCACCCGCTTCCTAAAGCGCGCATTCAACATTCGCGAGGGACGCGCGCCCTATCACGTGATCCGCAAGCGTTTTGTAAACGGGGCGCGTCTGACCGGCTCCCACCTATGCATCCTCATCATCGCCATGTTGATCGCGAGCATCGGCCTCGATATCGATTCGGACATCGCCATCGTGGGCGCCATGCTCATCTGCCCGCTCATGGGCTCGGTTCTTGCCATGGCATACGGCATTGCCACGCTCGACCGCGAGATTACCGTCGAAGCCGTCGCCAGCCTTGCGCTGCAAATGGCCTTTTGCCTGGTCACATCCACGTTGTACTTTAAGCTCTCGCCCCTTGGCACCACCACGGCCGCCATTATCGACAATTCGACACCAACTGTCTGGGACCTCGCTGTCGCGCTCGCCGGCGGCTTTGCAGGCGGCCTGGGCAACTCGCGCGACCAGGAACCCGCCACGCTCATCGCCGGTGTGGCCGTGGCGACCGCGCTCATGCCACCCCTGTGCGCGGCGGGCTACGGCATCGCCATCGCAAGCGGGTCGCTGTTTCTCTCGGCGCTTTACGAGTTTGGCATCAACGTGGTCTTTATCGCACTGGCTGCCGAAGCCGTACTACTTCTATTGCGTGTGCCGCTCAAGCGCGACCTCAACGGCGACGGTATTGTGACTGCTGAGGAAAATGCCGAGGTCGACGAGCTGTCACGCAAGGTGCGCCGCCGCATTATTGTGGGCACGGTGATCTTTGCCATCCCCTGCATCGTTATGACCGCGGGGTCTATTGGCTCGGCGCAGGTCGGCGTGCAGGACGGCTACGGCGTCACCGAGACCACACGCGAGCTTGCCGCGGTGCTGCCGGGCTTTAAGGATTACACCGTCGCCGTCGAGACCTCGGCCACCGAAGGGGACGAGGAAGGCATTGTAGAGCGCGAAATCGTCGCCCACGTGACGACGAGCGAGACACTCGGGGCACACGACCGTCACGTCGCCCGCAAGCTCATTGACCTCAACGTGCCCGAGCTCGATCGCGTGGAGTTTGATGTGAAGTGATGCCGGCGCGGGATGAATGCTCGCACGGACGCAAGCCACGACAAGGCACAGACGCGATACGGACACGAGCAAATTGCGGGGTGCAGTTCACACCCGAGCCCCGCTCGCTGTTTTATTGCCGTGAATCAACTGTCCGCATCGACATCGCCAGACTCCACCGTAAACGCCGGACCGGTACTCACCAGATAAAAACGGGTCACCCTGGTATCTCTAAATAGGTAGAGCAAGCCCTGATCGCGTCGGCGTGACAAGTACGCCACGTGGACCGCACCGAATTCTTCACCGTTTTCCTTCTTTAATATCAGGATGTTGGGGTCATCCGTACGCTTAAACTGCCCGTCTGTGCAGATTCCGTCTTGGTCGACCAGCTGCCATCGACAGTTGTCCTCCTCAAGAAAAGCCAGGGTTTCCCGACTCGTTTTGTCATCCCGATAGTAACCGTCAATGGCAAAGCCTTCGGAAACGCATTCCTGCATATAGGATGTTTCTCGATTTATAGCAAACTGCCCTGCAGCGCCCAGGAGCACAGCCAGGCAAACCACCGCAAGGGTTATCGAAATAACACGGCGATCCATGTTAGCCCAACCGATAGTTGTTTAACGGAGCACAAAACATACCCGGAACCTCCGATATCAGGGCAAACGTCACCTACGGCCTGCCGGCAATCATATGTTTCCAACATCAAACCATATGGTTACAACTCGTTGGAGATAGGTTCCATGAACGGACGATAATTTGCGGCGAACGGCTACATATGTTCATTATCTCAGGGTTCTGGAGGCAATTTTTGGTGCCACCGAGACGTTGTTTTCGGAAGTATGCGGCAAATTCCGGAGCCCTCGAGCACACCCCGGTTTTTCACCAATAAAACCGCAGGTACAAAGCTTGGGCATATCCAGTGTGCTCGGCCTATTCAAATTTTGCCGCATACTTCCGAAATCCGAGTCCGCTGAAGGCGCCTGCAACGCTATTTACGCAACATATGTGCAATAAAAACGGGTGGCAGCCGGTACGGCTACCACCCGTTTGTCTCATATCCAGCACAAAGCAGGCCAGTTACTTCTTAATGCCGCGTCCCAGGCGCTCGGCGACCGATGCCACGGCCTCCTCGCTGGCCGGCCCGCAGCTCACACAGCCGTCATGAGCACGCATCTGGCCGGTGACCTCGTCCATCGCGAGCGGCGCCACCTTCTCGAGCTTAAAGCCCTTACCGGCGCGCATGTTCTCCTTGGCCACACTGATCATGAGCTTAATACGGTTGAGCTGGTTGACCTCGGATGCACCGGGGTCGTAGTCCACCGCGACGATGTTGCTCTCGGGGTGCTGACGGCGCAGCTCCTTGATCACGGCCTTACCCACCACATGGTTAGGCAGGCACGCGAAGGGCTGCGTGCAGATGATGTTGGGCGCGCCATGATCGATCAGGTCGAGCATCTCGGCCGTGAGCAGCCAGCCCTCGCCCATGTTGTTGCACACCGAAAGCACCGTGCGGGCCTTGTCGGCCATGGTGCCGATGCGCTCGGGTGCCTCGAAGCGGCGGGACTTCTCGAGCATCTCCTCCACCGGCGTGCGCATCCAGTCCACAAGCTTGATGAGCGCCTGCATGCCCGCACGCGTCGTGGCAGAGCTGCCTAGCTCGTCTTTTTGCAACTCAGCATTGCTCATGGAGTACAGAAAGAAGTCGAGCAGGCCCGGCACCACGGCCTCGCAGCCCTCGCGCTCGATGACATCGACCACGTGGTTGTTGGCCGTGGGGTGGAACTTGACCAGGATCTCGCCGACCACGCCCACACGTGGCTTGGTGCCCTCGCCCACGAGCGGCATGGTGTCGAACGCGCGGATGGCCTCGCGGCACAGCTTGGTGTAGTTGTGCCTGTTGAACTTAGGCGCCAGCTTGCGGGCGCGCGCCATGTACTCCTCGTAGAGCGCGTTGGCGGCACCGGGCGTAGCCTCGTACGGGCGGCAACGATAGAGCATCTGCATCATCACGTCACCAAAGAGCACCGCGTAGACTGCTTGCTTGAGCAGCGCCGGCGTAATCTTAAAGCCGGGGTTGTCCTCGCCGAGCGCCACGGCCGAAAGCGAGATCACCGGGATCTCGGGGTGGCCGCTCTCGCGCAGGGCCTTGCGGATGAGCGCGATGTAGTTGGTGGCACGGCAGCCGCCGCCGGTCTGGCTGATAACCACGGCCGTCTTGGACAGATCGTACCTGCCGCTCTCGATGGCCTCCATAATCTGGCCCGTTACCAGGATCGACGGGTAGCAAATGTCATTGTTCACGTAGCGCAGGCCGGCCTCGACGGCATCGTGATCGGTCGAGGGCAGCAGCTCCAAGTTGTAGCCGGCACCGCGGAACACCTCTTTGACCAGGTCAAAGTGGATCGGCGCCATCTGCGGGCACAGGATGGTGTAGCCCTCCTCGCGCATCTGCTCGGTAAAGGGCACCTTGGGCCACGCGGTCGAGGCGCTTTCACGCTGCGCCTCGAACGTGTACTTGCGGCTCGCGAACGCGGGGGCATCCTTGGAGGGAGCCACCGGCGCGGCATCGCCCTGCTCGTAGGCCTCGCCCGCGGCCGTGGCCTCGGCCAGGCGCTCGGCCTCCTGGTCCTTAAGCGCGGCCATGAGCGAGCGGATGCGGATGCGCGCGGCACCCAGGTTGGATACCTCGTCGATCTTGAGCACGGTGTAGATCTTGCCGCTGGCTTCCAGAATCTCCTGCACCTGATCGGTGGTCAGGGCGTCCAGACCGCAGCCGAAAGAGTTGAGCTGGATCAGGTCCAGGTCGTTGCGCATCGTCACAAAACGGGCGACGGCGTACAGGCGGCTGTGGTACATCCACTGGTCGACGACGCGGATGGGGCGCTCGGGCTTCACGAGATGCGCGAGCGAATCCTCGGTAAAGACAGCAAAGCCAAAGCTCGAGATAAGCTCAGGCAGGGCGTGGTTGATCTCGGGGTCGTTATGGTAGGGGCGGCCGGCGAGCACAATGCCATGGCCACCGTGGTCCTCGACCCACTTAAGGGCCTCCTCGCCCATGGTCTGGATGTCCTCGTGGAAACGCGCGTCGGCCTCAAAGGCGGCGTTGACGGCGGCATCGACCTCGGAGCGCGTGATCTTGGGTCCACGCACGCGACCGCGACCGGCTTGCGCATCGGCCACACGGTCGACGGCGAGCACCTGGTACAGACGGCGCTTGAGCTCGGTCTTATCGTGATAGGGCACAAACGGGTACAGGAACTCGATGTTCTGCTCGCGGATCTCGTCGATGTTGAGCGCCAGCGCCGTGGGATAGCTCATGACGATGGGGCAGTTGTAGCAGTTACCGGCGGTCGGGTCCTCCTTGCGCTCCCAGCGCACGCACGGCATCCAGATAAAGTCGACGTCACGGTCGATGAGGTTCATCACATGGCCGTGGCTCATCTTTGCCGGGTAGCACACGCTCTCGGACGGCATGGACTCGATGCCCGCCTGGTAGGTCTTCTTGCTCGACTGGTCGGACAGCTGCACGCTAAAGCCCAAGCGCGTAAAGAACGCATGCCAGAAGGGGTAGTTCTCGTACATGTTGAGCGCGCGCGGGATGCCGACGGTACCACGCGGGGCCTCGTCGGGGCTCAGTACCTCGCGGTCAAAGAGCAGCTCGTTTTTCTTTTTGAAGAGGTTGGGTGCCTCGGTCTTCTGCTTTTTGTGGCCGGCGCCCTTCTCGCAGCGGTTGCCGGTGATAAAGCGCCTGCCGCCGCCAAAGTCGTTGACGGTAAGCTGGCAGTTGTTAGAGCAACGGCCGCAGCGGACGTGCTTTTGCGTCACAGTGAGGTGCGCGATGTCCTCGGCCGAGAGGATGGTCGAGGTGCCGTCGGCGCCGGCGCGATCGCGGGCGAGCAGGGCCGCACCATAGGCGCCCATGCATCCGGCGATGTCGGGGCGCACGGCGTGCACGCCGGTGAGCTGCTCAAATGCACGCAGCGTGGCGTCGGACATAAAGGTGCCGCCCTGGACGATCACCTGGCTGCCGATCTCCTTGGGGTCGCGCAGCTTAATGACCTTGAACAGGGCATTCTTGATGACGGAATAAGACAGGCCGGCCGCGATGTCGCCCACCGTGGCGCCTTCCTTTTGCGCCTGCTTGACGCGCGAGTTCATAAAGACCGTGCAGCGGCTGCCCAGGTCGACGGGGGCCTTGGCATGGATGGCGGCATCGGCGAACGCGCGCACGTCCATGTTCATAGAGACGGCGAAACTCTCGATAAAGCTACCGCAACCCGACGAACAGGCCTCGTTGAGCATGATGTGCTCAATCACGCCGTCCTTGACGCGCAGGCACTTCATGTCCTGGCCGCCGATGTCCAGGATAAACTCGACGCCGGGCAGGAATGCCTTGGCGCCGCGCAGGTGCGCGACGGTCTCGATCTCGCCGGAATCGGCCTTGAGGGCCTCGATGAGCAGCGCCTCGCCGTAGCCCGTGGTGGTCACGTGGCCGATGGTGCAGCCGGCAGGGATGTGATTGTAGAAATCGGCCATGATGACCTTGGCCGTGCCCAGGATGTCGCCGTTGTTGTTGCCGTACCAGGTGTGCAACAGCTGGCCGTCCTCGCCCACGAGCGCGGCCTTCATGGTAGTGGAGCCGGCGTCGATGCCGATGAACACGCGGCCGGTGTAGCCGTCGAGCTTACCCTTGGGGACGACTTCCTGGTCGTGGCGGTTCTTGAACTCGGCAAAGTCCTCGTCGGTGGCAAAGAGCGGATCCAGGCGCTCGACCTCGGCACCCTGCGTGTCACCCAGGCTGTCGATGGCCTCGATAAGCTGCGGGAACGTGCTGAGCTTGTTGGACTCGTGCGCCATGGCAGCGCCGCTCGCCACAAACAGGTGGGCGTTTTGGGGCACAATGCGGTGCTCCTCGTCCAGGTTGAGCGTGAGGTAGAAGCGGTGGCGCAACTCGGAGAGATACTGCAGCGGGCCGCCCAGGAAGGCGACGTTACCGCGAATGGGACGGCCGCACGCCAGGCCCGAGATGGTCTGGGTCACGACGGCCTGGAAGATGGAAGCGGCGACGTCCTCGGGGCGGGCGCCCTCGTTGAGGAGCGGCTGCACGTCGGTCTTGGCAAAGACGCCGCAACGGCTGGCGATGGGATAGATGGTGGTGGCGTTGGCCGCGAGCTCGTTGAGGCCGCTCGCGTCGGTGTGCAGCAGAGTGGCCATCTGATCGATGAACGCGCCCGTGCCGCCGGCGCAGGTGCCGTTCATGCGCTGCTCGATGCCGTTGTCAAAGTAGATGATCTTGGCGTCCTCACCGCCCAGCTCGATGGCGACATCGGTGGCCGGGATAAGGGTCTCGACGGCGCGTTTGCTGGCGATGACCTCCTGGACAAACTCCAAGTCGAGCCACTGGGACAGCAGCAGACCGCCCGAGCCGGTGATGGCGCAGGTCATCTGGGCCGTCGGCAGCACAGTCGCGGCGCCCTCGAACAGATCGCGGGCGCAGGCACGGACGTCGGTGTGGTGGCGCTGGTACTTGGCGTAGACGATCTGGTTGTCATCGTTGAGCACGGCAAGCTTGACGGTGGTGGAGCCCACGTCGATGCCCAGGTGCAGGTTGCCGCGGGCGGCCTCGGGGTTGAAGATCGCGCCTTCGGGGGCGTGGGCGGCGGTGGCGGTTACGGACTCGGCAACGTTGGGCGTGGCTGCGTCAGCGGTGAGCGTCTCCCCTGCCGCGTTCTTGGCATCGGCAACTGCCTCGGCAACTTTCTCGGCAGCCGCGGTCGCGGCCTTCTGCGCGGCGTCCACCACGGCGGGCGCGGCCTCGCGTGCGGCAGCGACCATACGATCCTTGATGCCCTCGACGAGTTTGCTCATTGTCTCTCCTCTTAGTTGTTGGACTCGACGGTTGCGGCGGTGTCGACCGCGTCCTCGAGCTGCAAGTTCAATAGCTTCATGCCGTATTCCGGCACGTTGATATCGATGGGTTGGCCATACAGGTCACCAGGGCGCACAAAAGCGAGCACCGTCATAATGCGCGCCATGGCCTCGGGCGATTCGGTGAGCCCACGCTCAAACCAGCGCTGAATCATGCCGACCTCGGCGCTCACGACGTAGGTGACGTAGTAGTCAAAGAACGTGCCCAGCGCCAGGCCCAAAATGCCCGTCTGCGCACGCGGCACCACAGCCTCACGCGCGGTGTCGATGATCCTTTTAATGAAGGCCTGGTCGCCGCCCGGACCCAGCAGCGCACCGATTAAGTCGCGGTTGGCCGCAAGATAGCGCAGCAGTTCAACCGAACCGGGCGCCGGCTCGAGTTCATCGATGTTGTGGTAGAGATCGGGCAGCTGAGCTGCGGTGATGAGCTCAATGCGTTCACGGATCTCGGCCAGCAAGCCGTCCTCGATTTGATTGATGAAGTCGGGGATATCGCGGTAGTGCGAATAGAACGTGCGGCGCGTAAGGCCGGCGCGCTCGGTGAGCGACGCGACATTAATGCGCGAAAGGTCGCCGCTTTCGGCAAGCTCGCTGGCAAGTGCCTGGCGAAGGGCACGCTGCGAGCGAAGGGACCGGCGATCGCATTTCTCGAGCTGGGACAAGCGTCCTCCTTGTTACTCAGCCTGTGCGCTATTGCACAGTGCGAGTATTATTGCACACCGTGTGCATCAACACGTAAAGGCAATATTTGGAATGTGACGAGGGGGCAGTCCCTTTGTCACATTATTCGATGATGGTGCGGGAGCTCTGCTTATGCATGGTGGCGAGCATGTGTTTGGGGACGGCGTGGACCATGCAGCTGCCGATAGTTGCGCTCGCGGCGACCTTGGCTGCATCGCTAGCGTTTTTGGTCGCGTAGCTGTGGCGGAAACGCTTGAGCATGGCGATGTCGTTTCCGCCGTCGCCATAAACCGCGACCTCGTCCTCGGCAATGCCGTAGTAGCCCGCCAGCCAGGCCACACTCTCGCCCTTGTTACACGCCACGTCCGTGATCTCGAACATCACCGGATCGAACGGCGCGTTGACCACACGGTCCGAGCGCTCGGCAAGATACGCCTTAAGGTCGCGCTCCAGCTCGGGCGAGGTCACGCGACAATTGATCTTGCATACATCGTGGCGCAGGATGTCACCGATCGACTGGTCGAAATACTGCTCCTCGTGATACCCGCCGCGCGCACGCATGCCGCGCATCACGATGCGCTTGATGGGACTGTCCTTTTTAAAGCCCGCCTGATGCATCTCGAACGAACCGCTCGAGTACATGCCATCGGGCGTGGAACAATCAAAGCAAATGTCCGGGAACGCCTTGAGCAGTTCCTCAGTGACCTGCGGATCGATGGTCCAAGTCTTGAGCACCTCGCCATGGCTGTCGCGCACGATGGATCCATTGGAGCAGCAGGCGTCAAGCGCCAAGCCCGTAAAGCCATGCTCGCCGATCGGCAACGTCGAGCGTCCAGTCGCGGGAACCACGTGCAGGCCAGCCACAGCCAGCTCGCGAATGGCGCGGCGGATGGTCCCATCCGCCTCGTGCAGGGCGTTCAGCAGCGTTCCGTCTAAGTCACTCGCGAACATCTTGATCATGGACATGCCTCTCCTTCGTCTGCCCGATATTGTAGACGAAGGAGAGGCATGTCCAAACAATGCCGTCCCGGCGCGGCGTACCACCGCCTTCACAAATTCACGGTGCCCCAGCGCGTTAAATCAATCGCCACAAGCGACTTTTCAGCCGATAAAACAGCGCCGTCGTCAACGTCAGCACCGCCAGCATGCCTGCGAATACAATCGCCGGAGTCCATCGATCGTATGCGAGCCCGTAAACCAATTGGCCAATAGGCGTTGCGCAGGAAAGAACCGTGTAAACGACCGAAAGCACTTTTCCGCAGAGCTCAGTCGGCGCTGCCCGCTGAACAAACGCGATGATTTCAACCGACGCAATGGCTGCCCACACCATGACCCATGCCGAACCAACCGCAAACACGGTGAACACGCATACATCTGCGCCGAACAGTAGCGTAACAATAATCGGTACGACTCCAAAACAGATCATCGCAACATATCGACATATGCCATTGAGAGAAAAGCGATGCGGCCAAATGCCGACCAAGCCACTGCCGGCAAGACCACCCAGGCCCATAGCAACCTCAACTATCCCAACGCAGGACGATTGCATGCCGAGATGCTTTGTAACAATAATGGGAGCGCCAATCGTTAGCCCAACCAACGCAAGGTTCAAAACGGCCGCAAGCAAAATCACAGCGGCCAATGATGCATTTTGCAACAGATACCGAATCGACTCCCGAAAATCGTTTCGGCATGTCGTGCGAGTCACGCCGTCTCCCATCGTTTCAGATGAGGCATTTTGCTTGAGTGCGACCCCAAACAAGAAAGCTGAAATCGCAAACGCCACCGACGCGGTTGTGCAAAGAGTATCGATGCCAAAGCACCCATAGACTGCCGTCCCGACCGCAGGGCCCAAGATATTGCTCACCATGGTCATCTGCGAAACCAATGCAGTGGCCCGCTCAACCTTCTCTTCACCCGCCATGCGCACCGTCTCAATTTGGAGCATTGGCTTCAGCAGCGATTGAACACCATATTGAACACAAAGTATCGCTACTACGACGACCGCAAGAGGCAATGAGCGCTTCATGGGGATAGACAGCAGTGATGCAGTCATCAGAGCAATGCCGAGGGACACGAGGACCTCGCGATGTCTTCCCCTATCCGCCAAGATTCCGCCAACCGGAGTTGCAAGTACGCCGGGTATGAACGCTATCGCCGCGACGACGCCATATAACGTTGACGATCCACTGCGATCGAACAAGTAAAGTGGATACGCAAAGCACAGCGCCGACAGCATCGAATACGTGCACAGCTGCGCAACCAGAAGTTCCGCGAGCCTGATTGACCGCACTGTTTTTGATTTCAACGAGACACCGACGTCTCTCAGCCCAGCCATAAGCCCACCCCCTATACATACCACTAGTATGTATTTAATGACTTGAAAAGGGCAGCCGTGGCTACCCTCACAAATCAATTACATACCGTTGGTATCTATATTACCACCCGGCGCGGTCCCATACGCCCCAAATCTGCGCCGTTGTCTGAAGCACTTCATTACCCAAATCGAGCCCCACCGCGGCAGCCATCTGCGCCAAACATTGTGCGCGAGCGAGCATTCGCTCCTTGGGCTCGAGCGGACGGAACAATGGCAGCAGCCAAAGATTCGCCAACAACGATACGGCCTCCGCCGCTTCGCGCGGGCATTCGCACGCAATGGAGCCGTCGGCGATGCCCTCCTCGATCACTGGCAAGAGACAGCCATCGGCCGACTCGTCAAATGAGCCCTGGTACTGCATCGCCAGTAGGCGCGAGCTTTTTACCGGATCTGCTGCAGGACGCATACGTGCCCATAGCTCAATTTGTGGAACAACGGACTCGGGAGCGTACAGTCGCTTGAGCTTTTGGGCTCCGGTCATATTACCGACGCCAAGCATCGAGCGGCGGTGCTCAACAATCGGAGTCATCGCCCGATCAAACGCGGCGTTGAAAATCTCTTCTTTGCTCTTGAAGTGATGATAGACAGCGCCCTTGGTCATGCCGTCGAGACGGTCAACGATATCTTGAATACTCGTCCCCTCATAACCCTGTGCGCAGAATAGCTCCAGTGCCGCGTCGAGAATCTTCGCGACCGTCTCCTCGGGATATTTATTGCGACCCATAATCCGCCCATCCGCAACGCAAGCCTTGTGCCTCATTGCAGCATTTTAACGTTGCGGATGGCAGACGGTCGATTCTACACCGCGGCGGGGCCATGTTCGCCGGTGCGAATGCGGATGACTTCCTCGACCGGCTCGACCCAGATCTTGCCGTCGCCGACGGCGCCGGTGCGGGCGGCATTGCAGATGATGTCGACAATTCCGTCGACATGTTCATCGGCGCAGATGAGGGTGAACTGCACCTTAGGGATCGTGTTGACAAGCAACTCGTTGCCGCGCACGTATTCCTTCCAGCCATGCTGCGCGCCGCAGCCCTGCACCTGGTTGATGGTCATGCCGCGAACATCGGCAGCAAACAGCGCGTCTTTGAGAACCTCAAGTTTTTCCTGACGGACGATCGCCGTGATCTTCTTCATAGTGAATTCCTCTCTTTAGTAAAGAAATGAATTGCCATTCAATAACGCGGGTTTTCCAAGTGCCCGAGATTGCCCCGAAAGAGGAGCGCCGCGTACTTCGGTACGCAAGCGACGGTTTGAGGGGCAAGGTCGGGTGCTTGGGAAAGCCGCGCTGCTAATCGAGTCCGGAGAACGAGGGGTACGCGCTCTCGCCGTGCTGACTCGCATCCAGGCCCAGTGCCTCGTCGGCCTCGTCCACGCGCAGGCTACCGTGGAACAGCGCCTTGACCACCGCGGCGATCACCAAGTCGAGCATCAGCACAATAACGACCGTCACCACAATGCCCAGAACCTGCGAGACAAGCAGCGACACGTCGCCCGTGTAGAACAGGCCGCCCTTACCGGTCCACGAGAGCTCCGGCACGCAGAACAGGCCCGTGAGCACACCGCCCAAGATGCCGCCGATACCGTGGCAACCGAACGCGTCGAGCGCATCGTCGTAGCCGAACTTGGTCTTAAGATGGCTGATGGCCAGATAGCAGACGGGCGATACGATCAGGCCCATGACCAGCGCCGCCCACGGCTCGACAAAGCCCGCACCCGGCGTAACCACCACAAGGCCCGCAACCAAACCGGTGCTAGCACCCACCAGCGTGGGACGACCGGTGTGCACGCGCTCGACGACAAGCCACGAGACCATGCCCGCCGCGCTGGCCGTCACGGTGTTGAGGATGGCGAGTGCCGCCACGGCGTCGGCCTTAAACTCGCTGCCGCCGTTAAAGCCAAACCAACCAAACCAAAGTAGACCGGCGCCCAGCGCCACAAACGGCACGTTATGCGGACGGTAGCTCACCATGCCAAAGCCGCGACGACGGCCGAGCATTAAGCAGAGAATCAGGCCCGTGAGACCGGACGAAATGTGTACCACGTCGCCGCCGGCAAAGTCGAGCGCGCCGATGATGTCGCCGATAAAGGAACCATCGCCGCCCCAAACCATGTGGGCGAGCGGCGCATAGACCACGAGCAGCCAAATGCCCAGGAAGGCCGTCATGGCACCAAACTTAACGCGGCCTGCCAGACTGCCCGTAACGATAGCGGCGGTGATCATGGCAAACGCCATCTGGAAGGCGATGTTGATGATCTGAGGGTAGACGGCACCATCCGCAGCATTGCCCTCGGCCGCCTGCAGCACCTGGTTGAGCACCGGCAGGCACAGCAACTGGTCAAAGCCGCCAATAAACGGGCTAGAACCGTCGCCACCGTAGGCCAGCGACCAGCCGGCAACAATCCACAGCACACCAACCAGGCCAATGGCGCCAAAGCACATAAGCATGGTGTTGATGACATTTTTGCGCCTGGACAGGCCGCCATAGAAAAACGCCAGACCCGGTGTCATTAAAAACACGAGCATGGTGCAGATGAGCATAAACGTTGTCGATCCCGTATCGTACATTCGCTCCCCCTTGGTCGCATGAACGTTGTCGGCGCTCATGATGCGGCCGAGGGGCAACTGGTGTAGACCAGATACGGCGTTGTTAAACGCTGCGTTGTCGAATGGAAACGGCACCGCAATCTTGGAAACGGCGCGGCAACGGACGCGAAACGAACGGGAAACGTGCGAACGAGAAGGGCGCGCTTGGCTCCGCTCTGGCTAGCGCCGGAACAGCTCGCG
Organism: Collinsella sp. OM04-5; assembly: GCF_003439125.1. Lineage (GTDB taxonomy): Bacteria > Actinomycetota > Coriobacteriia > Coriobacteriales > Coriobacteriaceae > Collinsella. Next base: position 35,903 of record NZ_QSUU01000014.1, read on the forward strand.
GGCTCGGTCGCGGAGGTCGGTAGCTCGAATGACACCCTCGTAACGATTGATGCGCAGACGCGGGAAGGCGTTAAAGAAGCGTAGGTCGCGGCGGCTGAGTGACACGCTCGGTACCGGGCGGCTCATGCGCTTGCCGGCAAGGCGACGACCGAGCGACGGACGCGGCATACTCGGCGCGGCATCGGCCACGCGGCGGGCAGCGAGCGCCAGGCCGCGAGCACCATCCGAGATAAACGTCGGCATCGAAGTCTTCTCGCGCAGGGCATCGAGCGCCGCGTCGCCCAGCTCGGCCAGCCAAGCGTTAACGGCGCGACCGCGGATATGCGTCTGCGCCACCGAGTCAATCGCCGAATCGGGAATACGTTCGAGCATAGAGTCGGAGACGTCGGCAAGCGACTCATTGATGCGGTCGGCAAGGTCGGCACGCACACGCTCAAGCTGATCGGACAGACGCCGCCAGCTCGCCAACGAGCACACCGCATCGACCATCATCGCGACCGCGACGATAAAGGCGGCCAAGCGCACGATTAGCACCGGCAGATGGCCAAGCAGCCCCAGCAATGCCGGCTCCACTAAACGGCAAATACACAACGCACCCAAGCCAAACGCGCAGGCCCAGTACAGGCAGATGCGTCCGTGCAGGTTAAACGGCAGATGCGAGTAATCCCAAAACCGGGCACCCGTCGTTTTTTCCAACAGCACGCCCACGCTATATTCGATCACGCTGCATACGAGCGCGGCAGCGACAAACTGGCTCGAGGCGTCTGGGATTCCACGCAGCAGCAACCAGCACGCAATGCCGCCCGCACCGTAGATGGGACAACACGGCCCTAGCAAAAAGCCGCTGTTGGCAAAGCGTCCGTGGTTGAGCATGGCGCAGACTGTCGACTCCCATACCCAGCCGCAAAAACCGTAGAAGGCAAACGAGAGTACCAGCGCCGAGAGCGGACAGGCGGCAAGCGTCGCGCCGTCAAATGCCATGTCGATCGCGGTTCCCACCGTCTACCCACTCCTCTTTTCGTTCGATTCTTTGCTCGAGCCGTCACTCGGGCCCTCGTTCAAATCGTTCGCGCCGCCTTTGCGCGGCAGACGGCCGGCAATCGTCTCGCGCAGTGCGCACCATTTATCCGCCAGGCACACAATCCATGCCTCACGACACGTCGGCGGCACCGGTACCAGCGGAAACATATGCCGTACGATAATATTCCGCTCGCGCGGCGTCAGCTCAAAATCTTCCTCCGCACGCGCCAAGGCAAAAAACGGGTGACGAAAGCCATGCAGTCGATGGCTTGGGTCGGGATCGTGCCAGTCATAGAGAAAGTAATCGTGCAGCAGGGCCCCGCGCAGCAGCGATAAGCGGTCGACGGAGATACCGACGCGGCCCAGGCGCTCGGCAAAGGACAGACTTGCCCGCGCTACCGAGGTCACATGCGTATAGACCGTCACATCGCCATGTTGGATAAACTCATGCATCAGGTCCAAGCGGCCCGCCTGGGCAAGCTGACGGGCGGCATCGTCGACCTCGCGCGCGATTTTCTCGGCACGAACGGTATCGGACATGCGGCCTCCTTCCGGCGGCGCTCGGCGGCAAGCCGCGGCCTGCGCGCAATGAATAAAATCATCATCGAATTTACCAGTATGGCATCGGACAAAACGTTTTGCCCCACCAGTTGGCGAATTACCGCGCCGCCGTCACATATCAAACGCCAAAATGTGCGAGACTGTCTTGTGCAATTGTGCCGGCCGAGGGAGTGCCGGCGCACGATTCGCATGGAGTAACCCACAACGATGCTGCTTACGCAAACGACAACGCCCGAGGACGTCAAGGCTCTCGATCGCGCCGAGCTTCCGCTGCTCTGCGGCGAGATCCGCCACGCCATCCTCGAAAGCTCCGCCGCCGTCGGCGGGCACGTTGCCCCCAACCTGGGCGTCGTTGAGCTTACGGTTGCGCTCCATCGCGTGTTTAACTCCCCCATCGACAAGATTGTCTTTGATGTTTCGCACCAGACCTACGCCCACAAGGCGCTGACTGGGCGCGCGTACACTTATATCGACCCGGCACGCTACGGCGAGGCCTCTGGTTTTGCCAATCCTGACGAGTCCGAGCACGACCTGTTCGCCATGGGCCACACCTCCACGTCGGTGAGCCTGGGCTGCGGCTTGGCGCACGCTCGTGACCTGGCGGGCGATGCGTACAACGTCATCACCATCATTGGCGACGGTTCGCTTTCGGGCGGTCTGGCGTTTGAGGGCTTTAACAATGCCGCCGAGCTCGACAGCAACCTGATCATCATCGTCAACGATAACGACCAGTCCATCGCCGAAAACCACGGTGGCCTGTATCGCAATCTGGCCGAGCTACGCGCCAGCAACGGCACCTGTGAGCGCAACGTTTTCCGCGCGATGGGGCTCGACTACTGCTATCTGGACACCGGCAACGATGTGTTGGCCCTGGTCGACACGCTGCAGGAGCTGCGCGATATCGATCATCCCATCGTGCTGCACGTCTCCACCGCAAAGGGCAAGGGCTTTGAGCCAGCCCAGAGCGACCCCGAGCGCTGGCATCATGTGGGTCCGTTTGACATGGCGACTGGGCGCAAGCTCTGCCCGGGCCATCCGAGCGAGCCTGCGCCGCGCACCTATGCCGACATTACGGGCGAGGCGCTCAGCGCCGCCATCGAGCACGATCCGCAGGTCGTGGGCATCACGGCCGCCACGCCCTACATCATGGGCTTTACACCCGAGCTTCGCGCCGCCGCCGGCAAACAGTTCGTCGATGTGGGCATTGCCGAGGAGCACGCCGTGACCTTTGCCACCGCGCTTGCGCGCTCGGGTGCCAAGCCAGTCTTTGGTGTGTACGGCACGTTTTTGCAGCGCGCCTACGACGAGCTGTGGCACGACCTGTGCCTCAACGATGTCCCCGCAACCATCCTGGTGTTTGGCGCATCGATCTTTGGCACCACATCCGAGACGCATCTTTCGTTCTTTGATATTTCTATGCTGGGCGCTCTCCCCAATATGCGTTACCTGGCGCCTTCCTGCATGGAGGAATACCTATCCATGCTGAGCTGGTCGCTCGACCACCGCGAGCATCCCGTGGCGATTCGCGTGCCGGGCATTGGCTTGGTAAGCCGCCCCGATCTTGCGCCTGCCGAGGACGCCGATTACGGCGCCGTTCGTTACAACGTGGTGTGCCAGGGTCGCGACGTGGCCGTGCTCGCGCTTGGCGATTTCTTTGAGCTGGGCGAGCGCGTGGCAAACCGTCTGACTGCCGAGTACGGCATCGAGGCCACGCTCGTCAACCCGCGCTATGCAACCGAGCTCGACCGCGAGTTCCTCGACAGCCTTGCCGCCAAGCATCGCGTTGTCGTCACCCTCGAAGACGGCATCTTGGACGGCGGCTGGGGCGAGCGCGTCGCGTGCTACTTGGCCTGCACGCCCGTGCGCACGCGCACCTTTGGCATCGCCAAGGGCTTCCCCGACCGCTACGACCCCAACGAGTTGCTCGCTCAGAACGGCATGACGGCCGAGAACATGGCCGCCGAAGCCGTTAGGCTACTTAACGAGTAAAAAACCTCCGCAAGGGAAGCACCCCTGCGGAGGTTTTTATTTTCGCGGCGCGATTATCTCAATCTGTAACATCTAGGGCCCGAATTCCCGTCTAACTGTTACAGATCTAGACAAACCATCTTTGCCCCTGACCTTTGTCTCGATCTGTAACAGAAAGGGAGCTTTTGTCCGTCTAACTGTTACAGATCGAGACATTCGAATTCCCCTGAAGAGAAAATCTCAATCTGTAACAGTTACTCGGCAAAAATGGCTGCAGATGTTACAGATTGAGACAAAGCAGCGAGACAGGCCACCACATCTGCAAGAACCACCACAAAGGTGCCTGTCCCTTTTTGGTAGGAAGAATTACCCATAAGGTAAGTATGTTTCTGAGTTATTTCGTGTTGACCCATTTGAGCGCGATAGGGTATAACTCTACTCAACCGCTAGGGATTTTATTGAGAAAGGTGTTCTACCATGAGCAAGAACCTCTCCCAGCAGGTCGTTCTCGACCGCCGCGGCTTCGTTGCCGCCACCTTCGCAACCGTCGCCGGCCTTGGTCTTGCCGGCTGCTCCGACACCAGTGCCGAGGCCGACAAGGGTTCCGCCGGTTCCTCCAAGAGCTCCGAGGATACCGAGGTTTCCGCCACGCTCGACGCCAAGGCATTCGACAAGCTCGTCAACGACGGCCCCAAGGCCGATGATGACGCCATCGCCGCCAGCACCTGGGCTACGGCCGTCAAGGCTGCCGGCGTCTTTACGATCGGTGGCGTCCAGACCTCCACGCTCTTCTCCCTCCTCAACGAGAAGGACGGTCAGACCCGCGGCTTCGACGCCGGTATCGCACAGCTCCTGTCCAACTACATTCTGGGCGAGAACAAGGTCGAGATCACCCAGGTGACCTCGGACACGCGCGAGTCCGTCCTGCAGAACGGCCAGGTCGACGCTGTCTTTGCCACCTACACCATCACTGACGAGCGCAAGAAGCTCGTCTCCTTCGCCGGTCCCTACTACTACACCCAGCAGGCCATCCTGGTGCTCGCCGACAACGACGACATCAAGAGCGTCGACGACCTGGCCGACAAGAACGTCGCCGTCCAGTCCGGCTCCAACGGCCCCGCCATCCTGGAGGAGTTCGCCCCCAAGGCCAGCCAACAGGAGTTCAAGACCGACGAGGAGGCCCGCCAGGCACTTCAGCAGGGCCGCGTTGACGCCTACGTCATCGACAACAACATGCAGCAGAGCGCCCTGGTCCGCGAGCCCGGTAAGTACAAGATTGCCGGCAAGCCCTTCGGCAGCAAGGAGCCCTATGGCATTGGCCTGCCACTCGATTCCGACGGTGTCGCCTTTGTCAACGACTTCCTTAAGAAGATCGAGGATGACGGCACCTGGACCGAGCTGTGGCAGATCTGCATTGGCGACCGTACGGGCGACACCAATGTTCCCGAGCTGCCCGAGATCGGCGCCTAGGCAGCGAGCCTAGTAACGGCCGCTACGAAACCATACGGAAACGCACGATGCGCTTTATTGCGCTAAACTGTTTCCTCACTGAGTTGTCGGGGCTTCCGTACACACGGGAGCCCCTTTCCTTACCGGCGGGAGGTCCGCATGAGTCTCTCCGAGCTCTGGTCGCTCTATGGCCAGAACTATATCGACGCGCTGCTAGCAACCTGGGGCATGACGCTTGAGTCGTTTGCCATCGCCATGGTGCTGGCCGTCGCCGTCACCGTGATGCGCGTGTCGCCGCTCAAGCCGCTGCGCGTCTTTGGCGACCTGTATGTCCAGGTCTTCCGTAACATCCCCGGCATCGCGCTGCTCATTATCGTCGTCTATGCGCTGCCCCCGCTCAAGGTCGTCCTGCCCTACCGCACCTGCGTCATCGTCGCCACGGTGTTGCTGGGCTCGGCCTTTGGCTCCGAGAACTTTATGAGCGGCATCAACACCGTCGGCGTCGGTCAGGTAGAAGCCGCCCGTTCGCTCGGCATGAGCTTCAACCGTATCCTCGCCAAGATCGTGATTCCGCAGGCGCTGCGCTCGAGCGTGCTGCCCATGACCAACCTCTTTATCGCCGTCATGCTCACCACCGCGCTCGGCAGTCAGGTACCGCTTAAACCGCAGGAGCTCACCGGCGTGGTGAGCTACATCAACACGCGCTCGCTCGGCGGCGTCGCCGCGTTCTTTATCTCGGCGCTTGGCTACCTGGGCACGGCCTTTGTGGTGAGCCACATTGGCAACTACATCGATAAGAAGGTGAGGATCCTCCGATGAGTAAACATTCCTCCCCTGCACTTACCATGCGCGATGCGCTCTACGAGGCTCCCGGCCCCAAGATGCGCGCCAAGATTCGCGTCGGCACCGCCATCTCACTTGTTGCCGTGGCCGCGCTCATCGCTCTGGTACTGCAGCGCTTTTACGTGACCGGCCAGCTTTCGGTCCATTACTGGTACTTCTTTACGCACCTCACCACCTGGAAGTTCCTGCTTGCCGGTTTTGAGGGCACCGTTAAAGTCGCACTCACCGCCGGCGTCATTGCGCTGGTACTGGGCTTAGCCCTTATGCTCGGCCGCACCAGCGACATTAAGCCGCTGCAGCTGGTCTGCCGCGTGCTCACCGATTTCTTCCGTGGCGTGCCGAGCCTTCTGTTCATCTACTTCTTCTTTTTGGTGCTGCCCCAGTACAAGATCGCACTGCCGTCGTTTTGGATGCTCACGCTTCCCGTCGCGCTCGCTGCGGCCGGCGTACTGGCCGAGATCTTCCGTGCCGGCGTCAATGCCGTGCCGCGCGGCCAGGTCGAGGCCGCCCAGGCGCTCGGTCTCTCCAAGGCTAAAATCACCTTTAAAATCGTGCTGCCGCAGGCCATTCGGTTTATCATTCCGTCGTTGATTTCGCAGCTTGTGGTCGTCGTCAAAGACACCACCGTCGCCTACGTGGTGAGCTACCCCGACCTTATGCAAAACGCCCGCGTGCTCATTACCAACTACGACGCCCTCGTGTCGGTCTACCTAGTGATCGCGGTCATCTATATCCTCATCAACGTCGCAATCAACAAGGCCGCTGTCTACGTTTCGCGCAAGACCGGCGCGACCATCATTCGCTAACGATTTACCATTTCGAGTCATAAGGAGCCGAGCACCATGGCACAGAGCACTTCTTCTACCGGTAATCAGCCGCTGATCGAGCTCAAGCACGTCGATAAGCACTATGGCGATCTGCACGTCCTCAACGACATCAATCTCTCGGTCGACCGCGGCGAAGTCGTCGTCGTGATCGGCCCCTCGGGCTCGGGCAAGTCGACCATGTGCCGAACCATCAACCGCCTGGAAACCATCGACTCGGGCGAGATCCTCATCGAGGGCGAGCCTCTGCCGCAGGAAGGCAAGGATCTTGCCCGCATGCGCGCCGAGCTGGGCATGGTGTTTCAGCAGTTCAACCTGTTCGCGCATATGACGGTGCTGCAGAACGTCATGCTGGGGCCGGTCGACGTGCTGGGCGTGTCCAAGGAGGAAGCTCGTGAGCGCGCCATGGACCTGCTGAGCCGCGTGGGCGTTGCCGAACAGGCCGACAAGGTGCCCGCTCAGCTCTCGGGCGGCCAGCAGCAGCGCGTGGCCATTGCCCGCTCGCTCGCCATGCAGCCCAAGGCCATGCTCTTCGACGAGCCCACGAGTGCCCTTGACCCCGAGATGATCAACGAGGTGCTCGAGGTCATGGTCCGCCTGGCCCAGCAGGGCATGACGATGATCGTCATTACGCACGAGATGAACTTCGCCAGCCGCGTTGCCGACCGCGTCGTGTTTATGGCCGACGGCCAGATCGTGGAAACCGGCACGCCCGACGAGTTCTTCGACCATCCCCAGACCAAGCGCGCCCAAGACTTCCTCAACTCCATCAAGGGCCACTAGCCAGCCACCCCGTGGGACAAATCCATTGAAAGTGTTGTCCTACGTCTCTCATGCGCCCTGTCACCTTTAGATTCGAAAGCAACACCTATGATCGGAACTCGCACTTCATCGTCCTACACCCCACATGTCGACGTCGCCCCCACCGACCGCCCACTCATCCTCGTCGCACCACGCTGGGAAGAGGCAAAGCCGTTTTTAAGCGAGATGCTCTCCCCCAATGAGGAAATCGCAAGCGTCTTTGTCGACGCCATCCTTGCCGCCGGCGGCCTGCCGCTGCAGATGTCCATCACCGAGGACATTGAGGTCATCCGTCATTACGTCGATATCGCCGACGGCATCGCCATTCCCGGCGGCCCCGATGTCAACCCCAAACGTTGGGGCGATGATCGACCCTACGACCCCACCCTCTGCTGCGAGATCCGCGATAGCTTTGAGTTTAAGCTGGTCGGCGAGGTACTCCGCGCCAAAAAGCCGCTCTTTACCACCTGCCGCGGCACGCAGTTGCTCAATGTCGCCACTGGCGGCACCCTGTGCATGGACGTGCCGAGCCTGGGCGCTCGCGAGGGCCGCACGCAGTGGCGCCATACCCACGTGCTCAACGACCCCGTGCATCCCGTCGAGGTCGTGCCGGGCTCGCTGTTGGAGCGCGCGCTTGGCGGGCACAGGCTGATCCAGACCAACTCCGCACACCACTGCTGCGTCGATCATCTGGGTAAGAGCACGCGTTTGGTCGCCAAGGCAACCGACGGCGTTCCCGAGTGCATCGAGGTCGAAGGCCAGCCATTCTGCTTGGGCGTGCAATGGCACCCTGAGTACACGTGGAAGACGCTCGAAACCGACTTTAACCTGTGGAAGTCGTTTGTCGAAGCAGCGGCCAAGGTAAAGCAGGCCCGCTAGCTCGCGAACCACTCAGGTTAAAGCCTCCTAAGCCAGGGGGGGGGCGGACACCAGCTACGGTGCCCGCCCCCTGTATTTGATATGCTCGGTATGATTATCCCTCGCAAACAATCAGAGAAATCTCGACCGCAATCGGTCGACAGTAAAGCAAATGGCAACAACGCTTGCTACGTTTATGAGACAGTCAATTAAAATCGAAATGCATTGACCATTCCCCAACGGGGTCACGCCGCAAATCCACATGAGCATCGAGGCTGGAAGCGGAAGCATGGAATTGGCCCCGATCTGTATGTAGATCGCTACGACGTTGACAAGCAACAGCATGCCAATCGGACCGAAGCCGGACCCAAAATAGGAAACAACGATTACGCAAGAAACCACGTATGCAAGGCAGGCAGCGGCAGCAAGAACAAGTCGATAGCAAAATACATGCAAGTTGAAATACTGCTGAGCATCCAAAACGATCGCGCAGTTAAGACAGTACAAAACGACACTCGTCAGGATAAACGCGCCCAAAAGGGCAAAAGAAGACAGCACCACTCGCGCAACGATAGCGCACACACGCTTCCCTCCCCGAGCCTCCGACAGCCCCCACGGTTCCTCAATAAAGTCCGAACTGACAAAGCGCGGCACAATGCAAGCCGCGATGAACGGAAAGAACAATGCATGAGCCAACGGAGCCACGTTGAACAGCAGGCCGCGAAAAACCTCTGCATTACCAAATAGAAGGGCATCCTCTGCCGATAGCCGAAGCGTCGGGTCTGGGAAAAAGCCCAAGAAGCTGTTCTCACGGAGGCTACAGAACCACATCGGGAAAGAATTAAGCTGCAATACCACCATGCACGCATAAATTACCAGGATTAAGGCGTACGCCCATTTGCTCACATGCTTCAATTCTGACTGGAGAAGTCTTTTAATCTGACGAGCCATTGAGCACACCCCCAGCGCGAAAGCTCAAGAGAGCGTAAATCAATACCGATAGACAGCTGGCTGCCACGCCATATCCCAGAAGCGTCAGCTGCCCCATATCGCTATACCCAAGGGCACATCCGACTCCAAGGTACGGCCCCGGAAGGAAGAAGATCCATCGCAAGGATGGTATAGGTGCCTGAAGGAAGGCTCCGTAGAGCGTCAAGCTCATGACAAATCCGACTATCACCACGGCCCCACTCAATACAGCGCTGCCCGTTATCCGATAGATGGTCACCGTCTCCAGCGCAACCGATATCACCAATACGGCGTTGACTATCATTGCAGGCAAAAATACAGTTAGTATGTTGTGCGAGTAGTTATGCCCTCCACGTATTATGGCTATTGCAAAAAGAAGAAGGCAAAGCGCGCTATACGCTGCGCCAATTATTAAAGCAGACGAAAATGCATGGGCTAGAGCCCCATAAAAGCGGTTGAGACCTCTTGCCGAAGAAATTCGGTGCCCCTCTTTATAGCCATGCTCCTGTAAAAGCACCAAACAAACGATGAGTGGAACGAACAGGGATGTACCGGCAAAAGCGCTGCGCGCAAGGGACTCATCAGGCGCAGAAGGATCGATTGCATTCCAGAGGAAACCAATATCCTCCCCACAAACGCCATAGCCAAAGGCGAGCAACGTTGTTCCGTTTTTTAGAAAGATGCCGAAGAGAAGGCCGAACGCCAGCATAAGCGCAAGACCAAACTTCGCCGGAAATATCCTGTGCAAACGCATCATATCTGCCTTTATGGGATGGATCGCCCGCTTCATAGCGAGACCGCCTTCATCAAGCGCCTGTAATACTCTTTTAGGGATGGCGCCTCATCCCTTATGACGTCCATCGATTCCTTTTTTAGCAGTTCACCGTCATGAAGAAACAGGCAGCTTGTTGCAACCGATGCCAGCTCATCCAAGTCGTGGCTAGAGATAAGCATGGTTTTGCCCTGCTCCCGATTCAATCGACCGATAAGGGCCCATATACTCTCGATGCCCAACGGATCCAATCCATTTGCCGGCTCATCGAAAATTAGTACGTCGGTGTCGCCCAATAAAGCCGTAGCTATATCCAGTCGCCGTTTCATTCCCAGAGAAAAACTGCTCACGCTCTTTTTCTCATCGACGTCCAGCCCGACTAGGCCCAAGACGCGAGGAACCTCACGTTTCTCATCGAGTCCCCATTCCGCACATCGGATCCGAAGATTCTCAGCCGCACTGAGGGATTGGTATGCTCCGCAGGAATCTGGCACATAGCCGACACGCGTCCGCATCAAGCTCAGCTCTTTTTTCGACTTGCCTCCAAAGAGCTCCACGCTCCCCGACGATGGCTCACAGAGGCCCAGCACTATTTTAATAAGCGTGCTTTTGCCCGCCCCGTTTGCACCAACAAGGGCGCAAAGCTCAGACTGATCCACCTCGAAGGAAACGTCATGCAAAACGCGGCGCCTCCCATAGCGCTTTGACACCCTTGATAGCCTTATCGTCGATGCGTTCATTGGCCTCCCGTTCCGCTTGATAGCAAAACCGCTCATATCGTTCCTTCTTTACTTTATCGTTTTCCATAGTTGTTATTGTTTTTCGATAACTCATATTTGCCAAGATAATCTAAAAGAAAGAACCCGTGTTAGACACGGGTCCCTTCACGCTGATATTTCGTTTTAGTTGTTCGCCTTAAGCTACTCGTCGCTCAAATCGACAGCAAAGACTGATGTCGGAAGCGACGCCTCATTGCCTCCGCCGTCCCGCATCTGCCTCACAACGTTTTTTGCACGCTCAACAATAAGCTCCTCAAGCTCTTTCTCACTCACGCGCTGAATAATATCTCCCGGTTGACAATCAAGCTCATCACAGATATCGAGGAGCGTCTTTAGGCGAATAGCTTTTATCTTTCCGTTTCTAAGCTTTGAAATATTAGCCGGAGTATGCCCCGTCGCCCGAATCAGATCAGCACTGGTCTTTCCGGTCTTAAGCAGCTGCGTCTCAAGCTCGATGATGAGATAGCTCATGTTTCCTCCTACACAAGCTCGTCAGACTGCTCTTGGAGCAGCGAGGCATAACTCCAGATCGCCGAGATAAATAAACAGACAACTGCGCCGATAAACGACCCCGCATCAAAGGTAGCGCCTTGGCAAATCTCAATAACGAAGGAATGAGGCACGATGTAAAGCTCCAGTCCGCCAATGGTGAGATTGACCGATCCATAGGCACCAACAAGCGAAACCGCGGCGTTAACAGCAAAGGCAAGCGCGAGAACACGGATAAGCCGCACATGCGTCTTGGTAAAGGGCGAGACGCCTCGCGAGATGTTACGGCTGATCCCGCACAGAACGACAAGCGAAATACCCATAACAAGCGCCATGCACAGTCCGCTTGGGATAACGATGCACCCGCCATCGAGAAGCGTCACGACACCGAAAGAATCGACAGAAGCAACGTTTGCAACCGCATACCAGATCACGTAAACAACCAACGCGGCAAAAGCGACGAGCATCCCTGCAAAAACGGCTGCCATGCAAAAACCGAGCTTCCTGATATTTTCGCCCGCCTTGGCCATACGCTGAACGCTGTTGGACATACACTCACCCTCATCGACTCTATCGTTATTCGAACGGTTTATCGAACAACGATATGGATTGCATGCGGAAAGCCCCGACAGTGTGCATAGGCAATTCACTAATCAGAAGAGGTGAGCGTGGATTTTTGGACACGTATCGAACGAGCGTGGATAATCTCCCACTTTGAGGCCGCCACCGGGCCTAAAACGGGAGATTATCCACGCTCATAGTCATCAAGGCTCACAGCCTCTTACTCGGCCGCCTCGCGCAGAGCCGACATCGTAGCCGCATATTGCTGCTGCAACGCATGCATCCCCTCGCGGGCGCCGTCAACGGCATCAGCGCCGCGCAGCGCTTCGGTTACCACGACCGCCGGCTCGTACAGATTATCGAATCCCAGGTTCTGGCTCACGCCCTTGAGCGTGTGCGCTGCCATAAACGCACTCTCGGCGTCTCCTGCCGCCATGGCAGCCTCCAGCTTGTCCATGCTCTCGTCATCCAAAAACTTGAGGGCAAAGCGGGCAAGCATTTCCCCGCCCATCAGCCGAGCGCACGCGTCGTCATAATTAGCGCCGATCTTCTCATACGCCTCACGCATGGAAATCATGGATTAAAAACTCCTTTGGTCAAACTAAATCGTGGGAAACGCGACGACGTCGGCGGGGCGTGCCAACGTCTCGGCAATTTGGTCTTGCACCTCGAGCAGGCAATCGAGCAGCAGCGGGTTAAAGGTGCCGCACTTACCGTCCAGGATCATCTGGATCGCCTCCTCGTGCGGGATAGCGTCCTTGTACACGCGCACGCTCGTCAGTGCATCGTACACGTCAGCCACCGAAACCACCTGCGCGGCGATGGGAATTTCGTCGCCCTTAAGGCCATCGGGATAACCCTTGCCGTCCCAGCGCTCGTGATGCCAACGCGCAATCTGGTACGCATATTCCATAAGCGCATTGCCGGCGTGATGGCTGCCCAGCTCGAGCAGCATGTTGGCGCCAATCGTGGTATGCGTCTTCATAATCTCGAATTCCTCGGGCGTGAGGCGCCCGGGCTTGTTGAGGATCGCATCGTCAATCGACATCTTGCCGATATCGTGCAGCGCCGAAGCCAGGGCGATCGTGGAGCGTTCCTCATTGTCGAGGGAGATCGTGCCGCTACGCTGGACCAGATAGCCAAGCAGCAGCTCGGTCAGCTTTTCGATGTTCGTAACGTGCCTACCGCTCTCGCCGTTGCGAAGCTCCATGACGCCGGCCATGATGTCGATGAGCATGCGACTGTTCTTGACGCGCTCGTTGTACTGTTGGGACAGCAGGTTCGTCAGGCGGCGCTGTTTGGCGTACAGGCTGATGGTGTTGCTTACGCGGCGGCGCACGACACGGGAGTCAAACGGGCGGTTGATATAGTCCGAGGCGCCCAGCTCGTACGCGCGCAGAACCGCATCATCGGAATCTTCGCTCGAAATCATGATGACAGGCAGATTATCGATACCCGATCGGCGCGACAGATCGGCCAGCACCTCAAAGCCGCTTATGCCCGGCATCACAATGTCCAGCAGCACGAGCGACAACTCATCGCCATAGCGGTCGACCATGTCGAGCGCCGCACGACCGTTATCGGCCTCGAGGATGCAATGCTCGTCCTTGAGCATCTCGCTGAGAATGGCTCGGTTCATCTCGGAGTCATCGGCGATAAGCACCAAAGGCTTTTCGCTTTGGAAGGCCTCGATGGAATCGGCATCGGTCACGACCGTACCGGCTTTTGCCTTAGCGCGGCTCAGTAACTGAGCAGCGCGGCCAACGCCCTCATCGACCGTCTCGCCATGAATGCGAACGCCACCAACACATGCCGTCAAGCTCACGTACTCATGGCCCGGAATAATCGTGGAATGAACGGCATCGGACACCTGATGCAGGCGACGGGTGAAGTCATCGGAGGGAATATTGGGCATGACAACCACAAACTTGTCGCAGCCATAGCGCACAAGCTCGTCAGTCGAACGGATTCCGCTGCGTATGGCTGTCGCCACAGCACCGAGCGCAAGGTCGCCGGCATGACGGCCACACGTATCGTTGAAGACCCTAAAATCATCAAGGTCGATCACCGCAACGCCGGCATTCACGCGGGTGCTACGGAGCTTTTCCTCGTAATATCGGCGATTGCGCACATTCGTCAGCACGTCGGTGTAGACAAGGTCCTCTTCTGCGGCCTCTTGCTCATCGATCGGACGCACCATCAGCAAGACGTGAGGCTCGCCCTCGACCTTCAAAGGGCGTAGACGGGCGCGGTACTCAGTGCCATCATTGAGCAGTTGCTCCGACACCTCATCGGAGTCTGCCAAAGCCTCAAGACTTGACTGACGCAGACAAGGACACCGATCACCGGCGAGCAGGCAGTTAGGCTCACTCTTAATCTGATCGGCCGACAGCAAACGCACCACGGGGTAGGTCTTCGCGACACGGGCGACCTCGGCGGCAGCCTCCTCGTCGGTTAGATTGACCTCGTGATTATTGAGCATATGGGGCCCTTTCGATAGTTTCGCATGGTAGCGGTGGGTTCCAAATGTTACAAGGGTAACACCTTGCCGATGCAGGTAAGCACGTGAATGCTGTTACATTTTTATGAGTTGGCAGGCGGCGCGATTGAAGCCGCAGACGTGAGGTTTTGAGCACATTTGTTAACACGGCCGAAACGTTTGCGAGTGAAGACTGTTTTGATTTTTACGGCTGCTAGAGCTCCAGGATGCTACGGACAGTCTGGGCAGCCGCTGCCGGGCGATCGCGCAGGCCGTTGTGCGCGCCCGGGATTGTCACGAGGGGGCAATCGAGATATTCGGCAGCCGCTCGCGTACCAGCCTCGCGGGATGTGCCAATCGAGAGCTCGCCCAGGAGCACGGCGGCCACCGTTTTTGACGCGCGAACGCTATCCCAATCGGGAACGCAGGTCATAGCAATCCCGTATTCGTTTGCCATGAAACTGCGGCCGTTGCGCAGGGCATGTTTGGCTTCCGCTTCGGTCGTTCCAGGAGCCTCGGGGTCCAAGTCGCCGAGGGCTCCCAAGAAAAGCCGGAGCGCCCTTGAAACCTTTCCCGCCGCAATCATATCGAGCAAAACCGGAGCTGCGCCCATACCGACGCCTTTGTCCGACACAGCCGGCTCATGCAGAATCGCACGGGCAACGAGATGGGGTTCGGTGCGAAGAAGCTCCAGCGCCACCAACGTACCGGCGCTATGCGCAAGCACATTTGCCGGAGCGCCAACGTGTTCGATCACGGCTTGCAGGTCGGCGGCCTGAGCGGCAAGATCATAGCTGCCGTCTGCCGCATCGCTGCTGCCACCGCAGCCGCGGCGGTCGTAGGCAATTACGCGGTAGTTGCGGCTGAGCTCACAAGCGATACCGTCAAAAAATGTGCCGTCGACACAAGCGCCGTGCACGCACACCAAGGCAGGAGCATCAGGCGACACATCCGGGCCGACATATTCGCGACAGGCGATCGTGGTGCCCGCATTCTCGACCGTAAAATCCATGTTGTGCCCCCGTCATCAATGCTCATCCAGTTGCACGTCAGTGCGGTTGGATAGACCCGCATTGCCTTACACCTTGTTAACAGATTAACTTTACCCGACCCGAGGCTTTTCATGGCACGGCATCATGAGCGACGTGAAAAAACGAAACTTGTAAAGCAAGAGCCCACACCTTGCTTTGGAGCCGATGCTATGCTTAGGCACAATTGTCTTGAGGAGCATATGCCTATGTCTACGTTTTTGAATGCCAGCCCCATCTTTGGGCCCGTTCGCAGCCGTCGCCTTGGTCTCTCGCTCGGCGTCAACATGATGCCGGCCAGCGGCAAAATCTGCACGTTCGACTGCATCTACTGCGAGAACGGCCTCAACGCCGAGCGCCCCTGCCATGAGCCGTATAACACGGCTGCCGTGGTACTCGAAGCGCTCGAGGCAAAGCTGCGCGAGATGGCAGCCGAGGGCGAGCTCCCCGATGTAATCACCTTCGCAGGCAACGGCGAGCCCACCGCCGCACCGGAGTTTCCACGGGCCATCGCCGGCGCCGTCGCACTGCGCGACGAGCTTGCCCCAAACTCCAAGATCGCCGTGCTCTCCAACGGCACACGCGCCGACCGCCCCGAGGTGCACGACGCGCTCATGATGGTCGACGACAACATTCTTAAGCTCGATACCGTCGACCCGGCGTTTATCCAGCTGCTCGACCAGCCTGTTGGCCCCTACAACGTCGAACACCAGATCGAGACGTTCGCAAGCTTTGACGGTCACGTTATTATCCAGACGATCTTTTTGACCGGCGAGTATCAGGGCAAGCTCATCGACAATACCGGCGAGGAGTATGTTGCCCCCTGGCTCGCGGCGCTTGAGCGCATTCGTCCGCAGGAGGCGACCATCTACACGGTCGCGCGCGAGACACCAGTCGCCGGCCTTGCCAAAGCAGCGCCCGAGGTGCTCGACGCCATTGCCGCGCGCGTGCGCGCCCTCGGTATTCCCTGCCAGGTGAGCTACTAGCAAAACCACGCAGCAGCTAGTGCCCGCCATCCCGCCCCATCAGTTGCGGTGATATAGTTCCTATTTGTGCTGTTAAACCGCTTAAATCGGAACTATATCACCGCAACTTTTATGGCCGCGTGGGTGGGCTATACTAGCTGCGAATGAAAGGAAGTTAGCCATGTATGACAAAGGACCCGTGCCCGGTCGCAACGACGCTTGCTGGTGCGGCAGCGGCAAGAAATACAAGAAATGCCATAGCGCCTTTGATGAGCGCCTCGAGCGCTTGTGGGAAGAAGGCTGGGAGGTTCTGCCTCGCACGCTCTACAAGACTCCCGCCGATATCGAGGGCATCAAGCGCTCGGCAGCCATCAACGTGGGCGTGCTCGATTATGTGGGCGAGCATATCGCCGCAGGCATGACCACCAACCAGATCGACCAGATGATCTACGACTACACCGTCGAGCACGGTGGCACGCCGGCCGACCTCAACTACGAGGGCTACCCCAAGAGCGTGTGCACCTCGATCAATGATGTGGTCTGCCACGGCATTCCCTGCGATACGGACGTGCTGCACGAGGGCGACATCATCAACGTAGACTGCTCCACGATCTTGGACGGTTACTTTAGTGATTCGAGCCGCATGTTCTGCATCGGCGAGGTCTCGGCCGAGCGCCAGCGCCTGGTCGACGTCACCCGTGCCAGCGTGGAGGCGGGTCTGGCAGCCGTCAAGCCATGGCTACCGCTCTCCGTTATGGCCGAGGCAGTACAAAAGACCGTCGAGGACGCCGGCTTTAGCGTGGTGCGCGAGTACGGCGGACACGGCATCGGTAAGGAGTTCCACGAGGACCCGTTTGTGGGCTTTACCACCGAGGCGCCCGATGTGGACACCATCATGGTGCCGGGCATGGTCTTTACCATCGAGCCCATGGTCAACGCCGGAGCGCCCGACATCAAGATCAGCAAGGGCGACGGCTGGTGCGTGCGCACCAAGGACGGCAGCGATTCGGCCCAGTGCGAGGTACAGCTCGTGGTGACCGAGGACGGCTACGAGCTGCTGAGCTGGTAGCCGTGGATGCGCCGGGCTTCACGATGGATATGTTAACCATCGCGAAGCCCGGCGTTTTTATAGCGTTTTGCCTGATAAAACCCGCCAAAATAAACCTGTCCCTTTTTGGCGGGTCAAGCGGAAAGGACTACTTGTGAACATCTTGGTTTTGCTGCCCGTCAACGACCACCATCGCGCAATTCTTGAGTCGAGCGCTCCGGGCGAGGACTTTATCTACACGAGCGCCGACGCTATCACGCGCGAACAAGTCGCCAACGCCGACGTGATCTTGGGCAACATCGACTCTGACATGCTCACGGCATGCGAGCATCTCCAGCTGCTGCAATTGCAGACCGCCGGCTATGACGACTACCTTGCCGCCGGCACCGTGCCAGCCGACGCCAAACTGTCTTGCTCGGTGGGCGCCTACGGCCAGGCCGTGAGCGAGCACATGTTTGCCATGGTCCTTTCCATGATGAAGCGCCTGCCCGGCTATCACGACTTGCAGCGCGAACATCGCTGGGAGGATTTGGGGCCAGTTACCTCGCTCAAAAACGCCAACGTGCTGGTGCTGGGCGCGGGCGATATCGGCGGTCACTTTGCCACGCTCTGCCGCGGCATGGGCGCGCACGTCCGCGGCATCAAGCGCCATCCACTCGTCTACCCCATTGTGTTTGAGGACATGGACGGCATGGACGCCCTACCTGAGCGCCTGGCAGAGGCCGACATCGTCGCATCCTTTATGCCGAGCACGCCCGAGACCCGCGGTCTGGCGAACGCCGAGTTCTTTGCCGCGATGAAACCAGGTGCCTTCTTTGCCAACGGCGGCCGCGGCGACCTTGTGGTCACCGATGACTTGGTTGCCGTTCTGGAGTCGGGACATCTCGCCGGCGCCGCGGTCGACGTCACCGACCCCGAACCGCTGCCCGCGACAAGCCCCCTGTGGGATGCGCCCAACATGCTCATCACGCCGCACGTCTCCGGCTGGTTCCACCTGGCAGCCACGCTCAACAACGTCGTCGACATCGCCGCGGAGAATCTGCGTCACCTGCAGGCCGGCGAGACCCTGCGCTGCTGGATCGAACATTAGGGTTCCGCCGTTCTAACGAACGGCGGACCGGCCGACGCTGCGCGCCGCCCAGGGCGACAATTTGTCATTCAAAAGGCAAGGCATGACCAGAAGGTCTATGCCTTGCCTTTTTCATGCCAACTTGTTCGCCCTGGACACCGCTCGCTGACGTTTGCTCAACCTGCGGCGCTTTGCTGGCGCGGCCCTACCTGTGGACTCTCGCTGACCATTATTCGACCAGAGGGGTCTAGCGCTATTTAAGCGTTGTTAGATAGTTTCTTGCGTTTTCGACGTTCATTGCTGCGACGGGAGCATGCGAACAGAGCTTGACATCGTTGGTGACCAGTAAATCTGCTTGAGCGCGTATCGCTGCCGCAATGATTAAATCGTCTTCGTAATCGCTATGGAGCTCACGCTGTCTGCTCGCCATCCAGATGTCGCTCAGGTCACAGGGCACTGGCGTGGCAAGCTGCGACAGCACGCTAAGACAATCCCATGCAAGCGAAGTCGCTACCGTAGCGGCATACTGGGAAAGCGAACCGTGCTCTCGCCGATACCATGCCTTATGTTCGCTTGAAATCAAATAAAACAGGTCTTTGGACGATGTCGCCGCATACAGCAAATCAACCTGCGCCGTGCATGCATCGCGTAAAAACTCAATCGCCACCGAACGACCACGTCGTGAGGGAATGAAGTAATCGAGCCACACGTTGGTGTCAACCAAGATGCGCTTTGGAGTCTCACTCATAGAGCCAGCTCATCTCCTCGCCATAGCGATCCGCATAGGCATTCCGTTTGAGCTCTTCGTCGTCCGATGGCTGAGCCTTGACCATATCGATTCCCGACTCACAGCAAGCGGCAGCGAACAGCTTCGACCCCTGATCCATAAGCTCGAGCTTACGTTTGGCGGCCTTTTCGCGCTCGCGCTGTTCCGCCCGGGCACGACTGGGCAGCAGGATATCCTCGAGCGCACCGGGGCGATCGGCCAGCGATGCTGCAAGCTGCCAGAGCGCTCGCACCGCTTGGCTCGGCGTCATACCGGCCTTGGAGAGAGCGGCGTCCCCACTCCTTTTAAGATCGGCATCGAGACGTACGTTGATCTGAGCGGCTGTTGTGGTCATGACCCCTCCTTAATACTTCAAAATATCATAAAGCTCTATGGTAGATACGTAAAGCATGTATAGCATTTATAAGCATTAGCCGTACTCTGTACACAAAAAGCCGCCGAGGCGCACTGCACCTCGGCGGCCACGTATCGCAGATCTAGTTCGGTTTCACCCTTTGCATTCGCCCAGATAAAACCTGCCAAAATAAACCTGTCCCTTTTTGGCAGGTTTTAGAGCTCCACTCTTTCGGCGCCGTTGATGGTCAGGTCACGCTCGTAGAAGGCGGTGAGGGCGCGGATGGCGTACATTACGTCGCGCACGCCGCCGGTCTCGTAGCTCGAGTGCATGGCAAGCTGCGGCAGGCCCACGTCCACGGCATGCATGCTCGCCTGCATATTGGACAGATTGCCCAGGGTAGAACCGCCGGCCATATCGCTCTTGTTGGCAAAGGCCTGCGTGGGCACGTCGGCGTCATCGCAAATGGCCTGGAACACCGCGCGGCTAAAGGCGTCGGTGCAGTAGTGCTGGTTGGCGGCCTCCTTGATGACGATGCCGCCGTTAAGCACAACCTGGTTGCGGGCGTCGCACTTCTCGGCGTGGTTGGGGTGCACGGCATGCGCGTTGTCGCAGCTCACGAGCATCGAAGCGGCAAGTGCGCGGTGGTACGACTCGTCATCGAAGCCCAGCGACCCGTTGATGCGGCGCAGCGCGTCGGCCAAGAACGTCGACATGGCGCCCTGCTTGGTCTCGGAGCCAACCTCCTCGTTATCAAAGCAGCAAAAGACCGAAACGTCGTGCGCATTCTCGGCACCCAAAAATGCCTGCAGCGAGGTGTAGGCGCAGGCCAGGTCGTCGAGCTTGGGCGTCGAGATAAACTCGTCGGCCCAGCCCCAAATGCGTGCATCCTGACGATTGACCAGGAACAGGTCGCGACCCAAAATTTGCTCGGGCTCAACGTCCAGTTCGTCGGCGATCAGGGCGTCAAAATCTCCCTGCTTAAGGTCGCCGGCGCTGATGAGCGGGCACAGGTCGACAGCTCGGTTGGGCGCAAAGCCCTCGTTAACGCCACGATTCATATGGATGGCAAGGCTCGGGATAATGGCAACTTCGCGCTCGGTAGCGAGCAAGCGGCTCTCGATACGGTCGCCCTCGCGCACCAGCACGCGGCCCGCAAGTGCCAGCGGGCGATCGAACCAGGTGTAGTCGATCATGCCGCCGTAGGCCTCGGTGTTCAGGCGCAGCGTCTCGCCCGCGCCGTCGAGCTCGGGCACGGCCTTAACCTTAAACGTCGGCGAATCGCTGTGTGACGCCGTGAGTTGAAAATGATAGTCGCCGGCAACGCCGTCCTCGCCCCACGTAGCGGCCAGGTCTTCGCCCACCTTAAAGGCAACGACGCTCGAGGTGTTGCGCTGCGTGTAATAACGCCCGCCCGGCTCGATGTCCCACGCTGCGTTCTCGGGCAGGTAGGTAAAGCCCGCCTCGTCGAGTTCGGCCATAATGGTCGCTGCCGTATGGAACATGCTGGGGCATGCCTCGATAAAGTCGATAAGGTCGTTGGAGGCCTCGATATCGTCGGCCGTCACGTGCACGCGCTCGATCGTTTCCTGATCCGTCATGCTCTCCCCTTTCGCTGGGTTGATGGTCCCCTCCAGCATACCCCGCCACGCCAGCGCCGCACTCTTCATTCCGTGCTTAATTCCGCGCCGCTCACCAAGTTGAGCCATCATGTCCGCGCTCCTTTTGCGACAATTGCGCTAACAGGACGAGAGGAGCCGTCATGAAGCCACGTAACATTGCCATCGCCTGCGGTGTCGCGGGTGTCGCCGTCGGCCTTGCCGCTGCCACCGGTATCGTTTATCACAAGCAAATCAAGTCCGCCGCGTCGCTCAAACGCTTGACCGGCTACGCGGATGGCTATGACCTGTACGCAATCGACATCGCCTACGACTACGATCTTGATCGCATCATCGCCGCCGGCGTACGCGACGACCAGGCCTACATCGATGCCGTGGTGGCGCAGGTGCTGCCCGGTGTGCCGGCACATGTCCAGGCGCCCCAGTTTGCCTGCAGCGCTTTTGTCGCCGTAGATGCCGAAGGCCGCGTGCGTACCGGTCGCAATTACGACTTTAAGGACGACACCTCGGCGCTGCTGGTGCGCAATCACCCACGCGGCGGCTATGCCTCCATCGGGTTTGCCGCCCTTAACAACCTGGGCGATAACACTCCGCTTGACTCCGTCGCCGGACGCGCCGCCGCACTCATGGGCCCGTTTGCCCAGCTCGACGGCGTCAACGAATGTGGCGTGTCCATTGCCGTGCTCACCCTGGATTCCAAACCCTGTGACCAGGACACGCAGCGCCCCGTCATCAATACCTCGCTCGCCATCCGTCTGGTGCTCGACCGTGCCGCCACCACGCAAGAAGCTGTCGACCTGCTTTCCGCCTACGACATGCACGCCATGGCAGGACGCGATTACCACTTCTTTATAAACGACGCCGCCGGTGACGCGCGCGTAGTAGAGTGGGATCCGCGCGATCCGGACCGCGCTTTCAAAGCGACTCCTGTAACCCAGGTTACGAACTTCTACGCCTGCTATGGCGACGAAGTGCTGCCTAACCAAAAGAATGGCGAGCTAGGCCATGGTAAAGAGCGCGCCGCCGCAATCGCCGATGTCCTCGACGCCCATACCGGCGCCCAAGACGAGGCAGTCGCTTGGAAGGCCCTACGCGCTGCAGCGCAAGAGCCCAATCCGGAAGACATCACCAGCAACACGCAGTGGTCGGTCGTCTTTGACAACACCGAGCCTGCTGCCGCCATCACGCTGCGCCGCCACTGGGGCGACATCGACGCATTCGCACTGTAAGGAGCCAGGCCCGTCGACTTTACGCTCGCCTGGCGTTGTTTACATTTCTATACGCTTGAGCTAACACGTTTTACCCCCGTATCAACAGTGTGCGGGGGTAAACTTATGCGCATGTTATAACTTGCCCGGAAGGATTCATCATGCTTAGGATCGGTCTTCTTACCAGTGGCGGCGACTGTCAAGCGCTCAACGCCACCATGCGCGGCATTGTCAAAACGCTTATGACCAATAGCGAAGAGCCTATTGAGATCTATGGTTTTGAGGACGGCTACCAGGGCCTTATCTACAGCAGGTTCCGCGTCATGACGCCCGCCGATTTTAGCGGCATCCTCACCCGCGGCGGCACCATCCTGGGCACGAGCCGCACGCCGTTCAAGCGCCTGGACATTCCCGAGGCCGACGGCGTCGAGAAGGTGCCCGCAATGGTCCACACCTATCATAAGCTGCAGCTCGACTGCCTGTTTATGCTGGGCGGTAACGGCTCCACCAAGACCGCCAACCGCCTGCGCGAAGAGGGCCTCAACGTTATCGCCCTGCCCAAGACCATCGATAACGACACCTGGGGCACCGAGCTGACGTTTGGCTTTACGAGCGCCATCGACGTCGCCACCAAGTGCATCGACGACATCCACACCACTGCCTCGAGTCACGGCCGCGTGTTTGTCATCGAGATCATGGGCCACAAGGTCGGTTGGATTCCGCTGTATGCCGGCGTCGCGGGCGGCGCGGACGTCATCCTGATTCCCGAGATCCCCTACGACATGGATAACGTCATCAAGACCATCGAGCATCGCATGGAGACCGGCAGCCGCTTTACCATCGTAGCCGTCGCCGAGGGCGCCATCTCCAAGGAGGACGCGGCACTGTCCAAGAAGGAGTACAAGAAGAAGCTCGCCGAGCGCACGAGCCCGTCAATCGTGTACGACATCGCCAAGGAGATCGAGGCCAAGACCGGTCGCGAGACCCGCGTCGCCATCCCCGGTCACACGCAGCGCGGCGGCCAGCCCGACGCCCAGGACCGCATCTTTGCGACCCAGTGCGGCGTCGAGGCAGCGCTTGGCTGCCTACGCGGCGAGTTTGGCTACATGATTGCCCTGCGTGACGGCAAGATGTGCCACATGCCGCTCGAGGAGGTCGCCGGCAAGCTCAAGTTTGTCGACCCCCAGAGCGATCTGGTACGCGAGGCCAAGGCGTTGGGCATCAGCTTCGGCGACGAATAGCCTCGGCCGAAACTGCTCTCATCGGAGACCCCAGGGCTTACATCCCAAATCGTCCTCGGACATGTCAGGACCCCGCCGTGCGCTTCGCGCGGCGGGGTCCTTCCGTCCTGCGGAAAGATTTGGGATGTAAGCCCTGAGGCCTCCTGCGGTAACTAGGGAGGCCGAGGCTATTCGTCTTCTTGCTGCGGGTGCGTGGGCTGAGATTTTGGGATGTTGCAGGCTCTTAGCTGAGAGTAGCACTGACATTTGTCCTGAAATGGCTGGTCGTTAGGGGGTGCTACCGGTAGTTGCGGTAGGGTTGGGGCAGATTCTAACTAGAAATGGTGGTCGCTACCGGTTGTTCTCGGCATACTCGGCTCATTCGATTACGGTCACCACATGAAAGGAACTGTCATGGATCTTGCGATGGCACAGCGGCTCGTCGATCGCCGCAAGGCTGCTGGGCTTTCTCAGGAGGCGCTTGCCGCCCAGCTGGGTGTGAGTCGTCAGGCTGTCAGTAAATGGGAGCGCAGCGAATCCTCTCCCGATACCGATAACCTTATTGCGCTCGCCGCGCTGTATGGCGTGTCGCTGGATGAGCTGCTGTATGGGGAGGCGGTGGATAGCACTGACGACTCGCAGGCTGATGATGAGGCGCAGAACAGCAACGCCGGCACCAAAGCTTCAGATAAGGCTGAGGAGGCTGAGGCTTCTACTGAACACGCTGATTGCAGCGATAAGCCACTTGTCGATATTTCCCTCGCGCGCGGTATCCACGTCATTGATCCCAATAAAGGCGAGGAAGTCCATGTTGGTTGGAGCGGCATCCATGTGACCAACAAGCGCAAGGGCGAAGAGGTGCATGTGGGGCCGGGCGGCGTGCATATCGATACGCTTGAGGACGATGGACATAGCGTGCGTACCAATGACGACGGCACCGTCACCATCGACGGCGAGACGTTCTCCAGCTGGAAGGAAGCACACGACAAGCTCGACCATCATGGCAAGTATTTCCACACCAAGGTCGGACGTGCATGGAACAAGTTTCCCTTCCCCGCACTTGTCACTCTCGCCTATCTGGCGCTCGGCATTGTCTACGGCACATGGGGCATGGGGCTTTTCCTCGTCTTTTTGGTTCCCGTCTACTACGCAATTGGTGACTTTATCGATCGACGCCATTTGTCAAAGCTCATTGAATGCGTCTATCCAGCAGCCGCCATTGCATGGTTTCTCTATATGTGGCTTTGCCTGGGGCAGCCCCATCCCGCATGGGCCATCCTCATCACGATTCCCATCGTAAAGGCGCTCATGCGCTGGTGTCGCAAACAATGGAAGTGCCGCAAACAGGCCTAAACCACCCCAACCAGCCAGCGCCACTCATCCGACACCGCCCGCCCCTTTCAAGTTGCGGTGATATAGGGACTGTTTTGAGGCTCCAAAGCGCCAAAACAGTCCGTATATCACCGCAACTTACAAACAACTGGGTCAGTTCCGGCACGGAGATTAGCATTGAGCTGACCGCGCGCCAAGAAAAGGGCCTATTTACTACGTTTAACTCGAGAGGGCCGACCATACCCGCTTTTTTGAAAATTGACAAGCCCTCTACCTGCGGTTTTAATTTCATAATCTTTGTCATGGTCGAGGGTGTGGTAGCAAACGTAGTAGATAGGCCCATTTTGTGGCATACCACCCATTCAAGCCCAATCTCGAAGGCTAAAGGGAGCCTCTCATCCACGCCTGCGAGCGAAAACCAAATAGAATGAAAGGCAACTGGAAAGCCCGTTTGACGAGCGGAGGACATATGCGCGACGTAGCCGAAAGCGACTGGAAGCTGTTTAAGAAAATGCTTCCTCAATGGCAAGAACGTTATATGGAAAAGCTCATCGGCCAGTACGTTGAGATGCTGAACGGCGACAGCGAAGCGTCCAGTAGATTTTGGGCACTAGAAGAGCGCCTCAATAGAGACAAGCTGTCCTCAGGCGTAATTGCAAACGACATTCGCCGCAGCACAATGCACCGCGAGATAGCCAATTTGCTTATCGACAGTGTGATCACCCCTGATGACCTTGACGGTTTTACCGAGGACATTAAGAGCTATGCGCAACACTGGATTGGCCAGTAAGAGCACTGAACGACAGACATCCCCAGCAAAACGGGGCAAACGCCGGGCCACCTAACTTGTACCCGTCTTTTCTGCTTGGTACTCTGCATAACTCTTTCCCTTGCTGCCCTTGCCGGGAACGACGACGGACAAGCCATTCTCCCGGCACAACTTGTCGCTCATGTTCCGTATGCCGTAATAGCTCCTTTTGTTGGAATTGTATTTGTGGTGGTCTACGAAGTTTACGGCGCAGAAAATAATGTGATTGTGGACGTGTCCTTTGTCAATGTGCGTCGTGAGTACATACTCATGCTGCCCCTTTGTTACCGCGTCGGCAAGCTGCTTCCCGATTTCGTGGGCTTTCTGATAATCGACTTCCCCCGGCTCAAAGGACTGTATCAGATGAAAGGCTAAATTGTTCCCCTTTTGGAGTGCTTGCGACAGGGTATATTCAAACTCAATATCTGCCGTTTCATAGGAGCAGCCGAAAGATGACACAAGCATTTTCCCGTCCGTCTTGTCCGGGTTTTCGATATAGTCAAGGGCTTTGCTTAGAGTGCTTTTAATAGGCTTAATCTTTGTAACCGCCATATCTCCGCAAGCACCCCCTTTATTTCCTCTATGTCCTCTTGGTATGATTTCCTCTATGTCCTCTTGGTATGCGTTCCCCGTCGCGTTTACGCGGCGTGCTATCTGGTTGACGTTGACACCGATTTTCTGTATCTCTGCGGTCATTGCCTTTATGTCGGCGTGGTCTATCTGAATGATATACCCGTCAATGGCAATCTTCCGCAGATATGCCGCCATGTTCCGGGTGGGTACGAGCTTCATTTTTTCCAGTA
This sequence comes from Collinsella sp. OM04-5, assembly GCF_003439125.1. Classification (GTDB taxonomy): domain Bacteria; phylum Actinomycetota; class Coriobacteriia; order Coriobacteriales; family Coriobacteriaceae; genus Collinsella. The sequence goes on from NZ_QSUU01000014.1 coordinate 62,497, forward strand.
TTAAATCCCGTTCCGCTTCCGTCACTCTGAATTTGATTTGCACCGTCCTTTTGCGTCCGTCCATGTGTTCGCTCCTTTCCTTTCCGTTCCGAGGGTTTGGGACACTTCCCAACAAGCAATTTTCAACCGACGCGCCGCAGCGCGGGAGGGCGAAAATACGGAAGTGGGTACCCGCTTCCTATGCTTGCTACGAATGTTTTTATCTTTTAGGCTCTTATCCCTTACTACGGAGAAAAAGCGATTTTGCCAAACTTCCGCAAAAGAAAAACGCTGCAATCTCAAAAAAAGATTACAACGCTTTCTAAATCCTGTTCAGTTTTAAGCCGGACATTCCTATTCGCCCTCTTTTTCGACTTCGGAAATCTCTTTTGCCGTTGCGGTCACAATCCGTATGCCCGTATCGCTCATATCGTCAAGGAGCGCGTCAAGCTGCCGCCGCTGCGTGTCCTTTGCGGCGGGCGTGTCTAACAGGAATTGGTCTACGGATATATGGTAACGCTGTATCAGCTCAAAGAATATCTGTAAACTTGGGTGCTGCCCCTTGTTCTCAATGTTCGCAAGGTAACGCGGCGAGATAAACATTTCGTCGCCTACTTTCTTGCGGCTCTCTTTGCGTCCTTCACGCGCTGCCTTTATCGCTGCCCCAAAAGCCTTGAAGTCGTATCGTGGTACTGGTCTTTTTGCCATAGTTATTCACCCTCTTACATTTTACTGTTCCCCTTTCTTCTTGGATATGTCTACACAATTCAATCAGTTAGCCAAAATAATTCATATGTATATGTTGACAATTAGCCGCTTTTTTTGTATAGTATTATTAAAAGGGGGAAATGTTTATGTTACATAGCATGCGTATTCGATAAGCATTGAAATCAAAAAAGATTTTTCCCATTTTCAATATGGGCTTTTTTGTCATGCTTATTTTGCGTATGCTATACAACAAAACTAACGATGTATAGACATAGTATAAAAACTATGCCTTAATTTTGTTGTAGTGTTATATGTATAAATGCAGGTCAATGCTCATGTTGAGAATTGACCTGTATTTTTTTGCACAAAAGGAGAAATATTATGCTTGAAAAATATTGGATAAAATGTCCAATTTGTAACGGAAAGACGAGGGTTCAAGTATTTTATAATACGGTATTAAGAAATTTTCCTCTTTTCTGCCCTAAATGTAAATTAACACATATCATTGATGTTGAAAAATTAGAAATCATAATCAAAAACTCTGAAAAACAAAAGGAAGGATATTAAATGAAACACTTACCTAAAAGTACACCTACGGAAATATTGAATGACCCATACGGATTTACTTACAAAGAAATGTCGGAAGTAATTGGAGAGGATAAAGCAAGAGCCTTATATGCGGAATTGTATAAACAGCCATTTCACAAAAAAATCTATCAATATCAACAAAAAAAGTCTATAAAAGTAGCGATACTGAAAAGTATGTTTATGAATTGAAAGACAACAGGTATATCGAAACGGTTTTTATTAAACGGCGAGATGGTGGGACTGTTTGCGTAAGTACGCAAGTTGGTTGTTCTGTTGGTTGTATTTTTTGTGAGTCCGGACGCAATGGTTTCGTTCGTAATCTAACACCATCTGAAATTGTGCAGCAGGTCATATTGATACGTCAAAAAGTAAATCGTATCGTTTTTATGGGAATGGGAGAACCTTTATTCAATTACGACAACTTGATTGCAGCAATCCATATTCTTCGAGATAGAAATGGACTTAACTTTCCAACCGACGGCATTACCGTATCAACAGTTGGTCCAGTTAATCAATTAAAAAAATTGCGCGAAGAACATCTAAAAATTCAGTTGACAATATCTTTACATGCAGCAACACAGGCTGCGAGAAACTGCATCATTCCTCATATGCACATGTACGCTATTGAAGATGTTGTTAAGCAAGCATTGTCCTATTCACAAAGGCATAATCGAAAAGTGGTATTTGCGTATTTGCTTTTACCAGGTATAAATGACCGTTCCTCAGATATAAGGCAACTTGCAAAATGGTTTAAGGGCAAAAATGTTATGATTAACGTGCTGCAATACAACCCGACGAGTAATTCAAAAATTAGAGCACCACAAAAACAAGAAATGGTTGCGTTCAAACATCAATTAGAGCAAACAGGACTTGAAGTTACCATGAGAGTTTCTCATGGTAGAAAGATTAAAGCAGCTTGTGGACAGTTAGCTAATACATATAATAAAGCCAAAAAACAACAAAAATAATTTAATTAAAAGAGCCAGACGCACAGACGCAGAGCCGATAATATGCAGTTTGAAATACTGCTGTTATCGGCTCTTTTTTGATTTAATTTGTGCCCCCAATAACCATATTGGAGCAAAATCAGAACTGTTGCTTGTCGTTCTTTGATTTCCGCAGCAGCTTTGAAAAACCAAAGCCGCCGTTTCTTTTTATCTTCTAATGAAATGACGCGGTATCACTGTTAAAAGCGGCGGCTAAAAGGAGGTAGCCGCCATGAAGCACATACCCTATCGACAAAATCCGACGGTCATTGACATATCAAAAAAAGCCCGACCACCGCCGGGAACCTCTCTACCCTTGACTATGAACTGTCTAATCATCTAAATACTGCTTATAATACCCATACGCCTGTCCGGGCTTTTCGGACAGGCGTATTTTGCTGCTCAAAAAATTTTTTGAAAAAATTTCAAAAAATCTTCGGCGTTTTTCAAAAACGCCGTATTGCCCCGCGAAAAGGGGGAAGCACCACCAACTTTCCAACGAGAAAGGAGGTGAGAATGTGGAACCTAATAGCAGGGAGTTTTACAAACAATGTGCTTTTCAGAAGTTTTGTAATACGGTGCTGCACAATGAAGCGTGTGACGCTCACAGGGAGCTGCACAGGCATAAGGCAAGGGAAGTCACCTTTTCCGATTTGCCCTTAGACGAAGCGCGGCAGCTTCATACCTTTGATGAATATTTCAAACGGGAAACCGCCGAAACCGTCTTTGAGAAAACCGGGAAGAAAATCACGCCGAAGCTGCTTCTTGAAGCAATCCGTACTTTGCCGGAAGAAAAGCGCAAAGCCGTACTCCTGTACTATTTCGAGGGAATGAACGACACCGAGATTGCGGAGCTGTTCAACACGTCGAGAAGCACGATACAGTACAGGCGGACAAGCTCTTTTGAGAAATTAAGAAAATATCTGGAGGAAAATGCTGATGAATGGGACGAATGGTAACGAACCCGGCTACCCGGAAAATGCCCTTGTTCCCTATCCTGTCATTGTGGCAGCGACAATGGTTGTCCGGCGTTTGCCCAGATAAAACCTGCCAAAATAAACCTGTCCCTTTTTGGCAGGTTACTCGGCGCTCTTGAGGGCGCCGACCATGTCGATCTTGTTGAGGGTACGGTTGGTAGCGAGGTTGACGATAAACGTAAAGGCAAAGGAAAGTACCACGGCGAGCACGTAGCTCAGCGGTTCGACCTCGACGTCAAAGTACAGCGACGGCATCTGCAAAATGTAGGTAAAGCTCTCGGCCAGCAAGCCGCCCAGCGGTACGCCCAGTGCGGCTCCAATCGCTGTAAGAATCAACGTCTCCTTGTTGACGTAATGGTGCACCTCGCCACGGCGAAAGCCCAGTACCTTGATGGTCGCCAGCTCGCGTTCGCGCTCCGAAATATTCGTATTAGACAGCGTAAACACCACCACAAACGACAGGCACGCCGCCATAAAGGTCACAAGCACCACGACCGAATTGATAATCGTAAAGTTTGCCTCATAGTTTTCCCAATGCTCGGCGGTACTCGACAGCGTAATCCACCCATCGCTCTTAAGACGGTTGGTAAACGCAATCTGATCGGCCGACGAACCCTTAAGCAGCGCAAGGATGCCGTTAAGGCGTGCGCTTCGGCCAAACGCGTGCTCATAGGTGCCCTGCGTCATGTAAAGCGTGTTGCCCAGATAGTTGAGCGAAATGTCGCTGATTTTAACCTTGGCAACATTGAGCGACGAATCCTGGACGTGAGCCGTGTCACCCGGCTTGATCCCCAGCACCAGCTGAGAGCTCTTGCTCAAATACACATCCCCGTCACGCAGGGTGAGCGGTTCTTTGGACTCATCCTCAAGGCGTACATAGTCGTCCAGATTGTTCGTGCGGTCATCGGGCACCACGATCAGCTGCACGGTCTCGCTCTTTCCGCCGAATGTAAAGGTGACGTTGTCGGTCATAATCGGCAGCGTCGAAGTCACGGTCACGTTGGAATCATTGGCCGCGCTGCGCTCATCGAGCGCCGCGCACGCCTGCGTAAAGTCATCGGGGTTGGCGACCGCCAGCAGGTCATAACGCGTGATATGTCCGTATTGCTTGGGCGAAAGCGCGACCGACGTATCACGGATGCCCATACCGCAAATCACAAGCGCCGTACAGCCCGCGATGCCAAAGATGGTCATAAAGGCGCGCTTTTTGTAGCGGAACAGGTTACGCGCTGCCACCTTATTCAAAAAGCCCATGCGGCGCCAGATAAAGCCAATGCGCTCGAGCAAGATGCGCGAGCCGGCACGCGGGGCCTTGGGGCGCATGAGCGAGGCGGGGGTCTCGGCCATCTCGTGGCGGCAGGCGATAATCGTGGCGCCCACCACGCCCACGGCAAACAGCGCCACCGACACGAGCGACGACACGATGTCGTACGAAAGCAGCATCTGGGGCAGCGAGTACATGTCGTCGAACACCGTAAACAAGAACAGCGGCAGGCCCACAAATCCGATGATGTTGCCGAGTACGCCGCCAATCAGACACGCCCACAGCGAGTAGTCCACATATTTGGACAGGATACGCCCGCGTGAATAGCCGAGCGCCTTGTACAGGCCGATAAGCGTGCGCTCCTCCTCGACCATACGTGTGGCGGTGGTGAGGCTGATGAGCACGGCGACGATAAAGAAGATGAACGGGAACACCGTGGCGATGGCCTCAATTGACGAGCTATCGCTCTCGACGCTCGAGTAGCTTGCGATATTGCCGCGGTCCTGGATGTACCAGGTGCATTCGCCCAGGTCAGAGAGGTCGGCGCGGGCATCGGTAAACTGCTGGTCGGCGGCGGCACGGCGCTGGTCCAGGTCGGCTTGTGCCTGCGCACGCTCGTCGCTGCCCTCGGCCATACGGTCAATGTTGCCCTGTTCAATCCCAAAGAGCATATTCGTCTGGCGCTCGGCCGCATCCAAGCTTGCCGGCGTGTCGACCGTCAGCTCCTGAGCGCGCGCCTTCTCCCGCTCCTCGCGGATCTTCTCGATATTGCCCTTGACCTCATTGATCTTTGCCGTGTAGGCATCCGAATAGGAGTTGAGGCTCTTGGCCCCCTCGACGGTCACGTGGATCGCGGAGTAAGAAGAAGATGTCGCGGCGTCCTCGCTCACATAGAACTTATAGTCCGCAGTCGAAGCAGCGCGAAAGGCATTAACCGTCGAGTCGGAGCTCACGTCGGTGGGATCGAGAACCTCGGCCGTGATAGTGTAATCCCCATCGGCAAACTGGTCCTTGGCGCTTTGGTTCGACGAGCTCGCGTCATTGGCGGCAAAACTCACCGTATCGCCGATTTTCTTGTCCGAAGCCTTCAAGAACTTCGAAGTCACCGCGACCTCACCGGCGCTCTCGGGCAAATCGCCGCTCACCAGCACCGGTTGATCGATATTCTCCTTGGAAAGACTCTGCACGACCACGCGCTCGCGCGTTGTACCCACGGCGGTGTAGGCGGTCTCGGTATAGATGCCCTCGGCCGTCTCGACGCCGTCGACCTCTTGAATGGCCGCAAGATCGTCGCGCGTAAGGCCATAGGTCGACTGCACGTTAATGTCATAGACATTCTGCTGGTCAAAATAGGCGTCGACCGAATCGCGCAGATCCTCGCAGCCCGCCTTAAGACCGCACATCACGCTCACGCCAAGCGCGGTGATCACGACGATAGACAGGAAGCGTTTGAGGCTGCCGCGAATCGTGCGGTAGATGCCACGGCGAAAAACCGTCGGCACCATGTCGTTTGAGCTTTGGGCGGTGCGATAGGTCGTAAAATCCCGCTCGCGCTCCTTGGTCTGCGCGTCGCGGCGTTGGCTGTTTTGGCGGTCCTGATTCATGGGCGCTACCACTCGATCGTCTCGATCGGCACGGGATTTTGCTGGACCGTCTCGCTCTCCACGCGACCGCTCTTAAAGCGAATCAAGCGATCGGCCATGGGCGCCAACGCGGAGTTATGGGTGATGATAATGACCGTGATGCCCTGCTTGCGGCAGGTGTCCTGCAGCAGCTGCAAGATTTGCTTGCCGGTTTTGTAGTCGAGTGCACCCGTGGGCTCGTCGCACAGAAGCAGCTTGGGATTCTTGGCCAGTGCGCGGGCGATGGACACGCGCTGCTGCTCGCCGCCCGAAAGCTGTGCCGGAAAGTTGCCCAGGCGCTCGCCCAGACCAACCTGACGAAGCGTCTGTTCGGCATCGAGCGAATCGGGGCAGATCTGAGCTGCGAGCTCGACGTTTTCGAGCGCCGTCAGGTTGGGGACCAGATTGTAGAACTGGAAGACAAAGCCGACGTCAGCGCGGCGGTATTCCACGAGCTGCGCCTCGTTGGCGGCGCTCACATCGCGCCCGTCCACCGTCACGGTGCCAGAGGTTACCGTATCCATGCCGCCCAGGATGTTGAGCGCCGTGGTCTTGCCGGCACCCGAGGCGCCCAGGATAATGGCAAGCTCACCGCGCTCAACCGTAAAGCTCGCGCCGTCGAGCGCGTGGATGCGGGCATCGCCCTCGCCGTATGCTTTGATGACGTCTTTGAATTCGATATAGGCCATCGATCGGTTCCCATCTGGTCGGATAACTCTTTAGTATTACCCATTTCCCACCCACCAAAAAGGGACAGGCTCATTTTGGCAGGTTTTATATGGGGGAATGGCGGGTGTGGGCGAGGCATTGAGGCTATCCAAGTCAACCATTTGACCCAAGCCTCGCCCACCGCTATGATGCCGCTTCGGAATGAATGTCTCCGCTGGGTGCGCTAGCTAAGCTGTCGCGTCACCCTAAACCGCCTTGTTGCTGATGACTTCTGCTGTTACGTGGTGCCTCCTAGGTATCACGCCGCGGCAGGAGTCTTTTTTGTTTTGGAGGAGAAGTGTCAGAAAGCAGCACATCGAGCAGGATTAAACGCCTGGTCAACACCTGTAGCGGCCTCGTGCTTATGGGCGCTGTCCGAATCCCCGTCGGCATTATCGTTGGCGCCATCTGCGCGCTCTTTGGTCGCGTGCTTCTGGCGATTGGCACCTTCCGTGACGAGCACATCACTCTGCTCCTTCCCCTCCTCGCCCTCGCGGGCCTTGCCATCGTGTTTGCCTACCGCACTTGGGGCAAAGGCACCGAACGCGGCATGAGCTTAGTATTCGACGTAGGCCACGGGCGCGAAGACGCTATCTCCCCGCGCTTGGTGCCGCTCATTATGCTGAGCACGTGGGGAACGCACCTCTTTGGCGGCAGCGCGGGACGCGAGGGCGTGGCCGTGCAGATCGGTGCAACCGTCTCACATTGGATCGGCCGACGTTTGCCTTTCCGCGACCCCGGCAACACGTTTTTGCTTATCGGCATGGCTGCCGGCTTTGCCGGACTCTTTCGAACGCCACTTGCAGCCACGGTCTTTGCTATCGAAGTGCTGGTCGCAGGACGCATGGAATACCGCGCGCTGTTTCCCGCGCTTACGGCCTCACTCGCAGCAAGTATGACCTCCGGCGCCCTAGGACTCGAGAAGTTCGAGGTCGCCGTTACCGCCTCGTATGCGCTCGACCTCCCCGGTCTTGGACGGCTAGCGCTGTTGGGTATCGCGTTTGGTATGGTAGGCGGCGCTTTTGCCTGGTGCCTTGCCCATGCCAAGACCCTTGCAGCGCGGCTGTTCCCCAACCCTTACATACGCGTTGCCGTTATGGGCCTTGCACTGTCGGCGATTCTGTTCGTACTGTGGCAGGGGCGATACTGCGGCCTTGGCACAAACCTGATATCGGCAGCGCTGGACGACAACGGCAAGATTGCCATCATGCCTTGGGACTGGGCGCTTAAATTCGCACTCACCATCGCCACGCTTGCCGCAGGATATCAAGGTGGTGAGGTAACGCCGCTGTTCTCCATCGGAGCAAGCCTGGGTGTCGTGCTCGCCGGAATTCTCGGCATGCCCGTCGAGTTCTGCGCCGCGCTGGGCTACGCCGCCGTCTTTGGCGGCGCCACCAACACGCTGCTCGCGCCAATCCTTATCGGTTGCGAGGTCTTCGGTTTCGGTAATCTGCCGGCGTTCTTCATCGTCTGCGTTGTGGCTTACCTATTCAACATGGATAAGTCCATCTACGCCCTGCAGGAGCGGGCGTAGATCGATGTCCAGGCAGGTGGTCTCAACCGGAAACGGCGTCCCACTCTGAGGCTGTATTCCGGGGCACGGTTTCCGCTCGGGACGCCATTCGGAAAGCGCATCCCGCTTTATAACAGAATTCCGGAACGTGGTTTCCGTCTGAGCCTCCATTCGGAAAGCGTGTCCCGTTCTTTCACGGCATCTTGGCTATGCAAAGTGCTCGAGCGTTACTCCTCGTACGCGCCCTCAAGCCGCAGCAGCCACTCCTTGCGGTCAAGGCCGCCAGCATATCCGTTGAGCGAACCATCGGCGGCAACCACGCGATGGCACGGCACAATAATCGAAATGGGATTACGCGCGACCGCGGCCCCCACGGCACGGGGAGACACAACGGGTGCCTCATTTCCCGGCACACGATGTCGAGCCGCAACACGCTGGGCGATCTCGCCATACGTAGCGACCTCGCCACGCGGAATTGAAAGCAGCTCGTACCAAACTTCACGCTGAAACGCCGTGCCAATCATATGCAACGGCGGCGTAAACCGAGGCTCCTGCCCCGCAAAATAAGCATTCAGCCAAGCCCAGGAACGCTCAAGCACCGAAGAAGCCGCACCATTTGCCGGACTCACCGAAGACATCCCACCGGCACCAGAAACCGCATCGGCACCTACGACATACTCCGCATCCTCTTTGAGCAGCGTAGAGCCAAAGTGCTCCTGCCTCTCAAACCAAAGCCCCGTCAAACCGCGGCCATCAGCGGCAAGCAGGATTTCGCCCAAAGGCGAAGCAAACGTCGTCGTGACCACCAGCGGCTCCTTTCAAAACTCCGCAACATAATACCGCGAATTGTGCAGACAACCCCAATCGACCCCAAAGTCACCCAAGGCAGCAGGCGCGAACGCGCCGTAGCTGCCGGCCGAGCCCCACAGTCCCCAAAGGCGGCAGGCGCGAAGCGCCAAGGCCGCCGCCGGGACTAGGCCCCGCAACAACCACGTGCTCCCATATCAGCCCAGCGGCCCCAACCAACAACGGCCCCATCGCAAGCCGCTCGCAGCAACGTCACCGCAAGCGGGGGCCGGGCTTAGTTTTCAGAACACTCCGCAGACCAGTGTGGCGCCTTGTCCGCGGCTCCGAAGGAGCAGGACAAGGCGCCACACATGGTCGAGGACGTTCTGAAAACTAAACCCGGCCCCCGCCGGACAGGTCAACCTACTCGCAGAGCAGCTTAGCGATCTGGACAGCGTTGGTTGCCGCGCCCTTACGGATTTGGTCGCCGCAGCACCAGAAGGTAATGCCACGTGCGGCCTCGGGGTTCGAGATATCACGGCGCACGCGACCGACCCAAATCAGGTCCTGGTCGGAGGTGTCCATCGGCATGGGGAAGCGGTCGTGCGCATCCTCGGCACTCATGTCGTCAACCAGCTTGACGCCCGGAGCGGCGGCCAGCGCAGCACGGGCCTCCTCAACCGTAATGTCGCGCTCGAACTCGAGCGTAATGCTCTCGGAGTGCGAGCGCAGCACGGGCACGCGCACGCAGGTGCAGTTCACGCGCAGCTCGGGCAGGTGCATGATCTTGCGGCCCTCGTTTTGCAGCTTCATCTCCTCGGAGGTAAAGCCCTCCTCCTTGACGCCGCCAATCTGCGGAATCAGGTTGCTCGCCAGCTGGGCGGCAAAGGCGCGCGGCTCGGGAATCTCCTCACCACGGCCCAGAGCGGCCAGCTGAGCCTCGAGCTCGGCCATACCGGGAGTGCCAGCACCCGAAGCTGCCTGATACGTGGACACGATCATGCGCTTCACGCCGGCGAGCTGATGTAGCGGCCACGTGGGAACCAGGCCGATGATAGTCGCGCAGTTGGGGTTGGCGATCAAGCCGTGGTGCCACTTAATGTCATCGGCGTTAATCTCGGGCACGACCAGCGGCACCTCGGGATCCAGACGGAAGGCATGGCTGTTGTCGACCACGACGGCGCCGCGCTTGACGGCCTCGGGCAGCAGTTCCTTGGCGATATCGTCGCCGGCAGCGCCGAGTACGATGTCGCAGCCCTCAAAAGCCTCGGGGCAAGCCTCCTCAATCACAACCTGCTCGCCGCGGAACTCGACGGTCTTGCCCGCAGAGCGCGCGCTCGCCAGCAGCTTGAGCTTGCCAACCGGAAACTCCTGCTCGTTGAGGCACTCGAGCATCTGGGTGCCAACAGCTCCCGTCGCGCCCAAAATAGCAACCGTGTACTGTTTCATGCTTCCCCCTTTTAAGGTTGTGGCTTTTGCCCGCACGCCGAGCAGGCTGAATAGTCTTGCCCAGTTTATACAAAAACGGGACGGATATGAAACCCGCCCCGTCGAAACGAAACCGAAACGAAACGCCCCACGGTAGATTTTTGAGACATGACCCAAAAACCTACCGAGCAGTCACTACTTTTTGAGCGCGGCCGGGACGGGATCGACCGGCGCGGGAGCCTCCAGGTCGGAGACCTTCACAATGCCGTTCTCATCGGAGAAGGCGCGGTAAATGGTCCGAATCGCCAGGTCGAAGTCCTTCTCCTCGACACCGATAATGATGTTGATCTCGTCACAGCTCTGCGAAATCATACGCACGCTCACGCCGGCCTGGCCAAGCATGCCAAACAGGTGGCCCGAGATACCTGCGCGGCCGCGCAGGTTACGGCCGACGGTCGCGATGAGCGCCAAGCCCTCAACGACCTCGATCTCGAGCGGCTCGACCTCCTGCTGAATGTCGCCCACGAGCGAGTACAGCGAGTCGTGCACGTCCTGCTCCTGCACCACGGCGCCAAAGCGGTCGACACCGGTGGGCATGTGCTCGACGGAAACGTCATAGCGCTCGAAGACCGAAAGCGCGCGGCGCATAAAGCCGACACGCGGCTTGGTGCGGTCGCGGGCAACGTTGATGGCGACAAAGCCGCGCTTGCCGGTCACGCCGGTAATGATGGGCTCCGCCTCGCCCTCATCAGCCGTCTCGCTAATGATGGTGCCGGGGTCCTGCGGCGCATTGGTGTTCTTGATGACCAGCGGAATACCAGCCTCGCGCACGGGGAACACAGCTTCCTCGTGCAGGACGCTTGCGCCCATGTACGAAAGCTCGCGCAGCTCCTCGTAGGTAACGCGCGCAATGGGCTGAGCCTCGGGCACAATACGCGGATCGGCAGAATAGAAGCCCGAAACGTCGGTCCAGTTCTCGTACAGGTCGGCGCCCAGGCACTTGGCCAGGATCGAGCCCGAGATATCGCCGCCGCCACGATCGAGCAGCTTGATCTGGCCCTCACGCGTCGCGCCATAGAAACCGGGCATAACGAAGCCGCCCTGCTGACCGTACTCTTGCACCAGCTCGGAGGTGCGATTCATGCTGAGCGTACCGTCGTGATGGAACGCCACGACCGTCGCGGCGTCCAGGAACGGTAGGCCCAGGTACTCAGCCATCAGGCGAGCGGTAAAGTACTCGCCGCGGCTTACGAGCTCCTCAGTAGAGTAGCCACCGGAGCGAGCACGCTCGGCAAAGGCCGCAAACTCCTCACGGATGGGATAGGTGAGCTCCAGCTCGTCAGCGATATCAAAATAGCGCTGGCCAATGTCCTCGAGCAGTTCCTCGCACGACACGTGGTACTTAACGTGCGCGTTAACCAGGTAGAGCAGGTCGGTCACCTTGGTGTCGCCCTTAAAGCGGCGACCGCAGGCGGAAACCACCACAAAACGGCGAGCCGGGTCGGCATCGACGATGGCCTTGATTTTCTTAAAGTGTTCGGCGTCGGCGACCGACGAGCCGCCAAACTTGGCAATCTTAATCATGGGCTGGAGGTTACCTTTCTAAAAAGCCTCTGCGAACCTATTTTGCGCGCTCTGATACCATGGGTTCACCGATTGGGACCAAGGTATCCGAGGAGCACTGTTATATGGGAACTTATCATAGTACACGAGGACGCACTTTATCATGCTCAAGTAAGGTGGCAATCCGCACCGGCATAGCTCCCGACGGGGGTTTGTTTGTCTCGGACGAGCTTGGCACCCAGCAGGTCGATATCAGCTCGCTTGCAGATAAATCGTACTTTGAAATCGCTCAAAATGTGTTGGGAATGTTACTGAACGATTACACGGACGAAGAAATTTCGGCGTGTGTCGACGAGGCATATCGTGGCACGTTCGCAAGTGAAGAGGTCACACCGCTCGTCAAACTCGATACAGCGCCGGGCACCGACGTCCCTCAAACCTATGTGATGGAGCTCTTTGGCGGCCCCACGAGCGCCTTTAAGGACGTCGCCCTGCAGATGCTCCCCCGCCTCATGGCCCGCACCTCCGCCAAGGACGGCGGCGCCGAGCGCATCATGATCGTCACCGCCACGTCGGGCGACACCGGCAAGGCCGCACTCGCCGGCTTTGCCGACGCCCCGGGCACGGGCATTACCGTCTTTTATCCCGAGGGCAAGGTCAGCCGCGTCCAGAACCTGCAGATGTCCACACAGGAGGGCGAAAACGTCGCCGTCTGCGGTATCCGCGGCAACTTTGACGACGCCCAGAGCGCCGTCAAGCGTATCTTTGCCGATAAGGAACTGGCCGAGCGCCTGAAGGCCGCCGGCACCGTGCTTTCGAGCGCCAACTCCATCAACGTCGGCCGCTTGGTGCCGCAGGTCGTCTACTACTTTGCCGCCTATGCGCAACTGCTACGCGCCGGCGCTATCGAGGCTGGCGACGCCGTAGAGTTCTGCGTGCCCACCGGCAACTTTGGCGATATCTTGGCCGGCTACTACGCCAAGCGCATGGGTCTGCCCGTCGCCAAGCTCGTCGTGGCGAGCGACAAGAACAACGTGCTTGCCGACTTCCTGACCACCGGCGTCTACGATCGCAACCGTCCGTTCTTCACGACCATCTCGCCGTCGATGGACATCCTCATCAGCTCTAACCTGGAGCGCATGCTGTACTTCCTGTCCAATGGCGACTGCGAGCTTGTTGCCGGCCTTATGGAGCAGCTGGCACAGACCGGCCGCTACGAGGTGACCGCCGAGCTGCTGGCCAAGATCCAGAGCGTGTTTGGCTGCGGCTGGGCCACCGAGGACGAGGTCCGCGCTGCCATCAAGAGCTGCTGGGGTGCGAACGGCTACATAATCGACCCGCACACCGCTTGCGGCTATCACGTCTTTGAGCAGGTCGCCCCCGCCGAGGGCGCCAAGGCCCGCGTGCTGCTTTCGACCGCCAGCCCCTACAAGTTCCCGCGCGCCTGCTGCGACGCTCTGGGCCTCAACGTTCCCGAGGATGATTTTGAGGCTATGCGTGTACTCGAGCAGGCCACCAACACGGTCGCCCCGACCCAGCTCGCCGAGCTCGAGTCCAAACCCGTCCGTTTCGAAGACGTCTGCGACGTAGCCGATATGGCCAACTACGTAGAGTCTGCAGCAAAAAAGATGACTTCCAACTAAAACCCCTTATTAAGCGCCGGCGAAAGCCGGCGCACCTTCTTTCATCAGATAACCCTCGGGATGATGGCGAACTGACATGCGGGTCTGCCTGTTTAGTTCGTCGCGAGTTCCGCACGAGCCGGAAAGCACTTAATGTGCTTTCCGAGCGAGCCAGGACTGCCCGAGCAGCGAACTAAACAGGCAGACCGCCCAGGAGATTCCCATGATCAAGATCACCGTCCCAGCAACAAGCGCCAACTTGGGCATTGGCTACGATACCCTCGGCATGGCCGTCAGCCTCTACTCGCACTTCACCTTCGAGCGCGCCGACAAGCTCACCATCACGGGCTGCCCCGAGGAGTTCCAAAACGAGAGCAACCTAGTCTACGTGAGCTTTGTGGATGCGCTGGCCGCATGGGGCGAGCCGGCCTTCCCCGTCGCCATCGACATTCAGACTGACGTTCCCGTCGCTCGTGGCCTGGGTTCCAGCTCCACCTGCGTTGTCGCTGGTATCATGGCCGCCGCCGCTTTAACGGGCCACACCGTCGACCGCGCCGAGCTCGTCCGCATTGCCACCGAGGTCGAGGGCCACCCCGATAACGTCGCCCCCGCTATCCTAGGCGGCGCCGTCTGCTCCTTTACGCCGACCGACTCGCTCCCCCAGTGCCTTCGCTACGAGGTGAGCGATCGCTTGCGTTTTATTACCGTGATTCCGCCCTACGAAGTACACACGAGTGAGGCGCGCAAGGTCGTGCCGCAGGAGATCCCGCTCTCCACCGCCGTGTGGCAGATGGGCCGCATCGCCGGCATGACGCGCGGTTTGGAGACTGGTGACCTGGACCTGATTGCCGCCGCTAATGACGACCGCATCCAGGAGCCCTATCGTCGCCGCCTGATTCCCGACTACAACGCTGTGCGCGACACCTGCCTTAACGGCGGCGCCAAGACCATCTGGATCAGTGGCTCCGGCTCGACCCTCATGGCCGTAACTGATGACACCATCGTGGCAAAGTTCCTGCAGGTCAAGCTGCGTGAGCAGTTCCCCAAGTGTGACACGCATATTCTGACGTGCGACACCGAGGGCGCTCAAATCGAGTACCTGTAGACATCGCCGATCGGTCTGTCCGGGCCACCCGGGGGCATCCCCTTAAAAACGTCCTCGCACTTGAGGCCCGCTTATCCTGCTCCTTCGGAGCATCGGATAGGCGGGCCTCGTGCTGACGCTCCTATTTGGCAAGGTGTTTTTTAGAATCCATTTTGCGCTCGGCCT
>NZ_QSUU01000015.1:0-14009 GCF_003439125.1 Collinsella sp. OM04-5
AAAGCACATTAAGTGCTTTCCTTTGCGTGCGGAACTCGCGACAAACTTAACCCGCGCCCGCCGGCCCCGGAGACCCTCCCTGCCGTCACATTGTTCGAGCCGTTGTTGTTGCTCGCCGCTTCGCGGCTCGGCGACCCCGTTCTCCGCGGCGGGGTTGTCTAAGGTTTTTGTTGAAGCTCGGCCTTTGGCTCATAAAAAACGGGAGATGCAATCTGCATCCCCCGTTTTTGTTGCGGTTAGTCTAGGTCAATAAACTTGGTGCTTAGGATCTTGCCGTCTTTTACTAGCATTCTGGCCATGGTGGGGCCTCGGGTGCCTCTGGGATAGCTGGCGCTGCCCGGGTTGAGGACTAGGCAGCGGCCCACTTGGGCTTCTTTGGTTACGTGGGTGTGACCGTTGATGGCTACGTCTACGGATCCCACCGGAAGGTCTTCGCGGTAGTGGGCTACGGCGAATTTGAGGCCTTCGTAGGTAAAGAGCGCAAGACGGTCTACATCGGGGCCGTAGTCGCGGTAGTAATCGTTGTTGCCCAGTACGGCCCGCACGGGGGCGATGGTGCATAGGTGCTCGTAGTCCATCTCTGACGTGAGGTCGCCGGCGTGGATGATCAGGTCTGCGCCCTCAAGCTCATCCAAGAGCGCAGGCGATAAATAGCCGTGGGTGTCCGAGATGATGTCGATACGCTTGGCGCTTGCACTGTTCATGGGATCCCTTCCGCAAAAAACGATTCGGCAGATACATACAAAAAAGGCCCCACGGCTCCGCAGACGATGGGTCTACAGGGCTGCGGGGCCAGTGCGCTAGAGACTCAAGGCCTTCTTGAGCGGCACGACGCGGCGGCGCGAAACCGGCACGCGTTCGTCGACGCCCGTAATGCCCAGCTGGATGGCGCCCGAGGGCACCGTCTCGACGTCCGTAACGCACGCCAAGTTGACGATATAGCGGCGGTGAACACGGAAGAAGCCAAAGTCGCAGAGCTTGGCCTCAAACTGCGCCAGCGAGGTCGTCGACAAAAAGCGATCATCGACGGTATAGATGCAGGAGTAATCGTCCTTGGCCATGATAAAGCGGATGTCGTCCACGGGAATGAGCACCTTGCGGCCGCCCTTTTCCACCGGGATACGCTCGATGGTCACTTTGCTGTCCGTAACCGGCTTGGCGCGTTGCATGACCTTCTCGATCGCGCGATCCAAGCGAGCTTCCTCGACAGGCTTCATCAGATAATCGACGGCATCGACGTCGAATGCCTCGACCGCATGGTCGCTATACGCAGTCACAAACACGATCGCCGGCGGATTTTTGAGCTTATGCAGCGCCTCGGCAAGTTGCAGGCCCGAGGCACCGGGCATCGAGATATCGAGAAACACGACATCCACGCGACTTTCCATAAGCATCTCGATGGCGGAGCGGACGCTCGACGCCTCCGTGATCGTGCCGATCTTGCCCGTTTGCTCGAGCAGGAAGCGAAGCTCCGAGCGAGCCGGCGCCTCATCATCCACAATCATCGCACGCAGCATAGGGATAAAACCTTTCGTCAACTAACTACGCCGGGCATCCGTCGCATGACGTTGAGCCCGTAGCCTTTTATTTTACTCTTGAATGTCAAAGATGCTCTCTGACAAATCAAGATGAAGAAGCACTTTGGTGCCCTTGCCCGGCGCCGATTCGACACGCGTATAGGAGTGCGGCCCATAAAAGCGATGGATGCGCTCCGAAATATTGTGCATGGCCACACCGGCGCCGCCACCCTGGGGAGAGCTGGCGTCGGGACGGGCAGAGCGCTCGTCAAACAGTCTGGCGGCGGTACCCTCATCCATGCCCACGCCATTATCGGCCACGGCAATCAAGATTGCATCCTCGCCGTCTTGGTGAACGGTCACGTCGATCCTCAGGGCGTCGTCATCGCCCATACCATGACGTACGGCGTTCTCGACAATCGGCTGGATCACGAACGCCGGCACCAGCGTATCTTCCACGTCCTCGGACACATCGAACGTCGCAAGCACGCGGTCCTCGCCAAAGCGGGCCTTCTCAAAGGTAAGGTAGCGCTTGGTCTGTGCGACCTCGCGCGAGACCGGAATAAGCGATCCCGAGTTGTCGAGCGTGGCACGATAGAACGATGAGAACTCACGAAGCAGTTCGCGGGCCCGCAGCGGGTCGGTGCGCGTAAACGATGCAATGGTGTTCAGCGTGTTGAACAGGAAGTGCGGGTTAATCTGCGCCTGCAGCGCACGCACCTCGGCGCGCGCCGTGAGCTCCTTTTGCACCTCGAGCTCGTGGATGGCGAGCTGTGTGGACAAGATCTCGGCAAAGCCCGAGGCAAGCGCGTACTGGGTACGGTCGACGGCGCGCGGGGTCTTGTAGTAGAACTTGAGCGTACCGACGGTACGATCGCCCACCTTGATGGGGGCGATAATGCCGGCGGGGACTTGGTTGTGCGAGCCGTCCGAGCCCACGACATCCACCATACGGTTGAACGACTGCACGATGCCATGTTCGATAACGTAGCGTGTGGCAAGCGTGTGGATGGGAGTATCGGGCAGCAGTTTTTCCTCAAACTCGCCCGCGCAGGCAAGCACGTTGCCCTCGTCGGTGATGGCCACCGTCATGGCGCGCGTCTCGGGCAAAATGCGCCGGCACACCAAACGCGCCGACTCCTGCGTCAGACCGCCCTTAATGTCCTCGAGCATGGCCGAGGCCACCGAGAGCGTCTCCTCGGTGTACTGGGAGCGCACCGAATCGGGATTGAGCGTCAAAAAGATAAAGATGCACAGAAAGATGCACAGCAGCGCGCAGGCAATCACCGTGGCGATCGGCTCGATACCGGTCACCAAGGCAAAAATAAAGTACACCAGCACGCAAATGGCGCAGGCAACGGCAATGATGCGAAAGATTGATATTGAACTATCGCGCTGGGCGCGGCGGTCGATCATTCGGCCCCCTCCAGGATACTGATCAGTTGTGCGTCACGCCAAAGCCCGTCCATGATCTTGGGCCAAAAGCTCTGGAAACGCAGATAGCTTGCAGCGTTTTGGCGCGCATAGGCCTTTGCCTCGTCGATACCATGGCGCCAGATGCGCAGGTAGCCCTCATGCTCGCGGGTAAACACGCTGCGGACCATAGCGGTCTTGCGCACGCGGTCGTCGAGCTCGCGCGAAATCCACGGGCCCGGGTAGGGCATGAGCGATGCCGCCGTAACGGGGATGAGCTCCTTTTGATGCGCGGCGAACGTCAACTTGGCCCGTTCGTAGTACCAACGGTATACATCCTGCATAAAGCGCGGTGAGCGCTTTTCGGACTCCGGAGGCAGATGGCGCACGGTCCACTCGTTATCAAACCACACGTCGTAGCCAAACATACGCATGTTAAAGAGGTAATCCAAGTCCTCGCCGCGGGTGATAAACGGGTCAAAGGCCACACGCGTAAAGGCGCGGGCGTGCAGGGCCATCAGGCCGCCGCACACGTAGTTGGAGCGCGAGATGCGGGTGCCCGAGAGCGCCTTTTTCATCCAACGGTTGAACTCGATGCGCTTGGTCCACCAACGATGGCAGATGCCCGCCTTGTCCGTGGGAGCCAGCGGCGAGCCGTCGCGATCGTAGAAATAGCCGCTCTTGACCAAGATCGGCAAGCCCTGACGCGTCTGCTGCCCCAACGCATAGGTCGCGCGCTTCATAAAGTCGGCGTCGATGACAGCCTCATCGTCATCCAAAAAGATAACCGCGTCATGCCCCAGCACAGCGGCACAGGCTAGCCCCATGTTGCGGATGGCACCGTAGCCTCGCAGGCTCACGCACTCGCCCGAACCCTTGGGCGCGATCTGAGCAACCCGGTCTGCGATGCGCGAGGCCTGGGTGTTGGTGACAACGGTGACCTTGAGCGTGGGATGCGCGTCGACAATCTCGTGCACGCGCAGCGACACATCGGCTGTGGCAGAAACAGGACAGACCACCAAAAGGATGATGCGCGGGATGTCGCACACTTGCTCAAGCGAGGCCAGGCAGCGGTCGAGTTCGGGATTGTCGGCGTTGAGTCGCGTCGAATGGTCATAGGTGCCAGGGGCGTTTGCGCAAGCGTCATCGCCCGCCCAATACGTTGGAATCACGACCGTGGCGTTCATGCCTTACCCTCCCTGCAACACAAAAACGGGACGCCGC
Organism: Collinsella sp. OM04-5; assembly: GCF_003439125.1. Lineage (GTDB taxonomy): Bacteria > Actinomycetota > Coriobacteriia > Coriobacteriales > Coriobacteriaceae > Collinsella. Next base: position 4,155 of record NZ_QSUU01000015.1, read on the forward strand.
CAAACACAGGCGACGCCCCGCGACCTAGCTGATTCCATCATACCCACTTGGACAAATCATTGCTCGCAAGTCGCAATGTTTATTGCGGATAACCCCAAAAGAGTACCGTGGACAGGCACAATAGCCGCTCGCTCCTATGCGGCATGCCCTGCCGCCCGAGTCATGCGGGACAAGCGGACCAGCAGCATAAAGCCCACCACCAGCAGCACGCCGATAGACAGGACGCCCAGCGAGGGGTTGCCGGTCAGCGAGGTGACGACCGACACCAGGAAGGTGCCCATAACGCTTGCATAACGACCAAAGATGTCAAAGAAGCCGTAGTACTCGTTGGACTTTTCCTTGGGGATAATGCGGCCAAAGTAGCTACGGCTGAGCGCCTGCACACCGCCCTGGAACAGGCCGACCATAATGGCAAGCACCCAGAATTCAAAGGCGGTCTTTAGGAAGAACGCGGCGAACAGCACAATCCCCATGTAGGCGGCGACCGCCACCAGGATCATGTTGAGCGTGCCCACGCGTCCGGCGAGCTTGCCGTAAATGATGGCAGACGGAAAAGCAACAAACTGCGTGACGAGCAGCGCCAGGACCAGCTGCGTCGAATCGATGCCCAAGGCCGATCCGTAACTGGTGGCCATAGAAATGACCGTGTGCACACCGTCGATATAGAAGAAGAACGCGATCATGTAGACCAGCACGGTCTTGTTGTGGGCGATCTCGCGCATGGTGTGTCCGACCTCGGAGAACACACCGCCCACGATGTGGCCGATGGTGTCCTCGGGACCACGCTCGCGACCGTACTTTTGCTTATAGGTGCGAATGAGCGGCAGGGTAAAGATGAGCCACCAGGCACCAGTGATGATAAACGACAGACGCGTTGCCAGCATGGTGGGGACACCAAGAGCGGGACCACCCATGATAAGCGCCAGGCAGATGATGAACGGCACGGTGGAACCGATGTAGCCCCAGGCATAGCCCGAGCTGGACACGACGTCCATGCGCTCGTCGGTGGTAATGTCGGGCAGCATGGCGTCGTAGAACGTCATAGAAGAGTTGAGGCCGATGGTGCACAGCACGTACACAGTCAAAAATGCCATGGCGGACATTGGGATAGCCTGCGCCAGGCAAAGAACCAGGCCCGTGAGGAAGAAGCCCAAGAAGAACTTGATCTTGTTGCCGGCGTAATCGGCAAGCGCGCCCAGAATGGGCATGAGCATGGCAATGACCAGCGAGGCAATCGTCTGCGCGTTGCCCCAAGCGACCACCAGGTCTGCCGAGGAAGCGCCGGTATTGATGGCGTTAAAGTAGATGGGCACCACCGAGGTATTGAGCAGCACGAGGGCCGAGTTTCCCACATCGTACATGACCCAGTTACGCTCGAGCTTGGTGTATTTCATGGACAGGGACCCTTCGTATTCGCCCGATATGCAGCTAGTTCATCGTACCCCAATTGCACGGAGGCGCCGGTAAGGATTCGGCAAAGAGACAGGAGCGGACCCTACTCCTCGCGGTCGAACTCCTCGTCGGTGCCGAGCACGCGGCCGCTGTAGTTGACGTGACCGGTCACGGCCTCCATGTCACCGGTCTCGATAAAACGCGCGACCGTGCACTCGTAATCGACCAGCGCGCGATCAAAGACCTCGGGGAAACTCTCGTTCGAGACCTCGTCGGTAAAGGGATTCTTCCATGTCAGATGGCCCAGGTTACCGGTGCGCTCGGGCAGCTCCGTCGTCACGCGATGGGCAAGGCCGTCGAGCAGCGAGTAGTCGTGCACCAACCCCTCAACCAGCGAGATCGCGCGCGTCTTTACGGAGCCGGCCGGCTCAATCGCACGGTAAAGTCGCTGCATATTGGCAACGGCAGCACCGTACTCCCCCGCCGGAATGTCAATGCCGTACACGCGTCCGGCAACATAGCTCATCAGCACGCCGGCCACGCGACTGATGCGATCGGTGGTGACGATCTCGCCCGCCGGCGGGTAATCGTCGACCGTAGCGCCATCGCGCTTAAGCTGCAGCATCAGTACATCCAGGTCGCTCTCGATCACGGCATGGACCTGACTGCTCGAATCCTCAAGCTCTGAATCGGACTCCACGATGCCAAACTGCTGCTCATAGACAAAGGGGTGGGCGTTGCGGTCGAGCACGTAATGAGACAGCAGACCCAGCGCAAAGGCGCGACCCAAGCTGGCGTCGCGCGGCAGCAGATGCGACACGCCGTCGCGCAGGCACGCGAACTGGCGAGACATGCGCGAGCGATGCATGACCTGCGCCAGCAGCGTGCAGTCGGAAACACGCGGTGTCAGAATGTGAAAGAAAAACGGGTCGGGGCCTTGGTTGCCCAAGATAAAGGCAATGCGCTCTTCATCGGACGTGATGACGCCCTGCGGAAGACGGTCGATGCTTTCCTCGCCAAACAGATGATGGGTGATAAGCGCGGGCATAATGATCCTTTCGATTTCATTCGATGCCACCCATTATGCCCACCGCGCGCCCATGCCAAACCTGCGATGGTAAACGACAGCACGCAGACCGTCTACGCAAGCCCCAAGTGTGCTTTAACCTCGGCAGCGCGACGGCGGGACACGGGCACCGTCGAACTCGCGCGGTCGAGCCTGAGCTCCATCAGCCCCGTGGAGCCAATCTCAACATTGTGCACGTCTTCCAAATTGACCAGGTAGCTGCGATGAACGCGAATAAAGCCCTCGGAGTCCAAGCGACGCTCGAGCGAAGAGATCGACTCATTGATCAGGTACGTTCCCTCGGCGCAGATGGCGTTGCAAAAATCGGCGCGCGCCTCAAAGTAGCAGACGTCTGCGACGGGAATGAACACCTTTTTGCCCCCGCGGTCCACCGTCAGACGCAAAGGCTGGCGCGGAGCGTGGATAACACGACGGACACCCAAGGCCGCCTCGATCTTGTCGAGTGCCTTTGACAGGCGTGCGTCCTCAACCGGCTTGACGACATAATCGACGGCATCGAGGTTATAGGCATCAGCCGCATACTCGGCAAATGCCGTCACAAACACCACGACCGGCGGCGTCTTTAGGTTCTGCAGCGTCTCGGCAAGCTCAATTCCCGAGCGACCGGGCATGGTAATGTCTAAAAACAACACGTCGGGCTTGTTCGACAGAATCGACTCCACGGCTTCGGTGACATTGCCCGCCTCGGCAATCTGGCCCACACGCGTATCCTTTTCCAACAGATAGCGTAGCTCAGCCCTAATTGGGGGCTCGTCATCAACCACCAAGATGTTCCAGCCTTCGGACATATGTGCTTCCCCTCTTTTTCTCTCAATCCAACCGCGTGCTACGCCGTCAACGGCGCCGGCTCATGCGGCTCGCCGTTCAGCTCGACGATGACCTGCGTTCCCACGCCCTCCTGGGACTTCACGCGCATGCCGGAATCTTCTCCGTAAAAGAAATGGATGCGCTGAAGCACGTTAAAGAGCGCCAGGCCGCAACCTCGCTTGACGGAGCTGTCGGCGGTAATGCTCTCGGGCTCCTCTCGGCGATGTTGCTCAAACAGATGCGCGCAGACCTCTTCGCTCATACCGATGCCGTCGTCCTCGACGATGATCTCCAAACCGTCATCGGTCTCGAAAGCCCTAACATGAATAGAAAGCGGCTCGGTCTCGCGCTGCGCGTGCTTGATGCAGTTTTCGAGCAACGGCTGCAAGATAAACGGCGGCACCATGCAATCGCGCACCTCAAAGTCGATATCGACCGAGACGCGCAGACGGCCGTCGCCATAACGAGCCTGCATAAGATTGATATAGCGAGTGCCCTGTTCCACCTCGTGCTCGAGCGTTGTGAGGGTATCGGAATCAGAAAGCGTCTGACGGTAGTAATTGGAAAAGTCGATCAGCAGCGACCTGGCCTTGTCCGGCTCGGTACGTACGAGCGACACGATGGTGCTGATGGTATTGAATAGAAAATGAGGATCGACCTGCGATTGCAAGGCGCGCAGCTCCACGCGGGCCGTAAGCTCGTCCTGGCGCTCGAGCTCAAAGCTTGCAAGCTGCGTGGAAATGAGGTCGGCAAAGCCCGAGGCAAGCGCCGTCTGGCGCATATCGATGCTGCTCAGACGGGGATAATACAGCTCGAGCGTGCCCACGCAATGCCCGCGCACGGTGAGTGGTGCGACGATACCGGCGCGCAGGCGCGGAAAGTAGCCACCTGTCTCGGTCGAGGCATCGCGCGAGAAAACGCTTTGCTCACCGCTGTTGATCACGTTGAGCGTAGTCCGCAGTACCACCGGGGTGCCCGCGGGGCATTTTGCCGAGTCCTCGCCCCAGCTTGCCAACACCTGCTTGCCGTCGGTAAAGCAGATGGCAGAGGCGATAGTTTCGGACAGGATGATCTTAGAGGCGCCCAGGGCAGCTTCGGGCGTAAGGCCGCGCGACGTGTAGGCGAATATTTTTGAAGCGATGGCGAGCGTGCGGTCGGTTGCGCTCGATGTGAGGTCATCGGGAACGACAAAGACGTACGAGAAGAAGAAGCACAGCATGACCAAGCCGGCAATGACGACAACGGCCGGAACAGGATTGGGATTATCGGTTAGATCCCAGATGAGCAGCAGGATAAGCAGCGGAACGACAATACCGAGCAAGATGGCTTGAACCACATGCTGAGCGGTACGAAAGACCTTGGTAGAGTTGTAGCTCTTGCCCAGAATCAGCCTATTGAGATCCACCGTCATCTCCTTCTTACTGACGCACCCCATAGCAATAAAGAGGGCCGCAAGCGACCCTCTCCATTGCATTATGCAATCAAAAACTGTGTTTTACATCCAGCCATCGACAAACGGTATCTTAGGCGCTGTATTTGTTGGCCTCGCCAAAGGTGCCAGCCTCGACGATCCAGCCGTCCTTCATGATGACGTCCATGTTGTCGGTGTTGAGCACGTGGATGTCGGCGGCGACGTCACCGTTGACGACCAGCAGGTCGGCGCACTTGCCGGCCTCGATGGAACCGGTCTCGTCCTCGATGTGGCACATCTTGGCACCGTTGAGGGTGGCGCAGGTGATGGTCTCGACCGGGGTGAAGCCGATCTTGTCGACAAACTCGTACATCTCCTCGATGGAGCAGGTGCCGTACGGGGTGACGAAGGAGAAGGAGTCGGAGCCGATCGTCATGACGACGCCGCGCTTCTTGGCCTCGCGCAGGCAGTCGTAGTTGCGCTGCAGCTCCTTCTCGACCAGGGTGCCCTCGTACTTGTCGTGCAGCTCGGGGACGTAGACGGGCGGATAGGTGGCGTACCAGGTGGGCAGGAAGGCGATCGTCGGGGTGAAGAAGGTGCCCTGCTCGGCCATGAGGTCCATGGTGCGCTCATCGATATCGAAGCCGTGAATCAGCTGCTCGCAGCCAAAGCGAACGGAATCGTAGGCAGCGGCGTGGTTGTTGTAGCAGTGGCTCCACACGGGGATGCCGACCATCTTTGCCTCTTCGACCACGGCCTGGATCTCCTCGGAGCAATAGTGCTGGTCGCGACCGGAGTCCCAGCGCCAGATGCCGCCACCGGTAGCCCAGATCTTGATGGCATCGGGGTTCTCGCGCAGGCGACGACGAACGGCCTTGCGCAGATCCCAAGGACCATCGACCTGGTCGCCCCAGGGGTGGGATTCCTTGTTGAGCTCCTGGGTGCAGTGGTGGGAGTCGCCGTGACCGGCAACGCGGCAGAAGCCCAGGCCGGTGGCCAGAACGCGCGGGCCCTTAAAGACGCCCTTGTCGATGCAGTCACGGATCTGGATACCAAAGCGGCCGATCTCGCAGACGGTGGTGAGGCCGTGGGTGAGGCAGTCGTAGGCCTGCTTGACGGCGACGGCCTGCTTCTCGAGGAGCGGCTGCATAACCCAATCGGTGTCATCGTCGGTCAGGTTGCCCGAGAAGTGCAGGTGGGTGTCGATCAGGCCGGGAAGGACGGTCTTGCCGGCGGCGTCGATAACCTCAACGCCCTCGGGAAGGTCCTGCATAGCACCGGCATACTCGATCTTGCCGCTGTCGTCGACGAGAACGAGGGAGTTCTCGACCGGCTCGGCACCGGTACCGTCGATGAGCTTGCCGCCAACGATTGCATACTTAGTGGACATGGTTCCTCCTTATGGATCCATATAGTGGGCGAGGCCGTGTTGGGTTAAGGCCTCACAAAACTACCCAAGTGGTGCCGGGTTCGGTGCGCGGAAGAGAGGATCCCGCGCACCCGATCCGCCCCGGCTAGGCGTTACTTTTTGCGGGAATTGGTGAAGGCCATAAGAGCCAGGCCAATGGCCAGCCAGCCGATCACGATGCTCCACTCCACCATGTTGAGGGAGGCGGGAGAGAACGGAATCACGAGCAGGCCAATGATGGTGCCGCAGGCAACGATAGCGAGGCTGATGCCAAACTTGCCGCCGGGCACCTCGTAGGGACGAGGCAGGTCGGGCTCGGTGAAGCGCATGCGCAGGCAAGCGAGGGCGACCATGCCGCAGGAGAAGATGAAGGCGAGAGCCGACACGTTGGTCAGAGGGATGAGCATGTTCTTGCCCAGGAACGGACCGACGACGGTGATGACGCCCAGAACGACGCAGGCGAGCTTGGGAGCGCCGGACTTGGGATCGACCTCGGCGAACTTCTCGGGCAGCTGGCCCTTTCGGCCCATGGCGAGCATGATGCGGCTCGTGGCGCCGTAGAAGGAGTTCATCGGGCCCATGGGTCCAAGCGTGGCGATGACGAGCATGGCCAGGTACAGGAGCATGTTGATGCCCTTGAGGCAGGCAAGCGCGGGAACCGGGCTCTTAACGAACTCATGCCAGTCGAGGATGGTGCCGAACGAGTAGATGCAGACCATGTAGAAGCCGCCTGCGGCCAGCAGGGCCAGGGAGATGATCTTGCCGAACTTGTTCCAGTTGAGGCCCTCGGCCGCTTCCTCAGCCTGCTGAGGAATGGTGTCGAAACCGGCGTAGAAGAACGGGGTCAGAACCAGGACCGAAACGATGCCTGCGAACAGGCTGGTGCCCTCGGTAGCAGGCTTGCCGCCGCCAGCACCGGTGACCTGGGAGAACACGGGCATGGCGTTGTCCGGCGAGCCGGTGAACAGCGAGACGCCCATGGCGAGCAGCATGCCGCAGAGCAGGGCCTTGGTCAGGAAGGCCTGCAGCTTGGCGGCCGAGCTGGCACCGCGGAAGTTGAGGAAGATGACGTAGGCTGCAAAGCCGAGCGCGATCAGCGTCGGGAACAGGTAAACGTCGGCGCCCAGGATGGTATAGAGCTTGACAGCACGCAGCCACTCAAGACCGGGCAGGCTGCCGAACATCTCGGACACGAGGGTCGAGATAGCGATTGCCTCCCACGGGCACAGGATGCCGTTGCCCAGGGCCAGGAGCCAACCGGTGATATAGCTCAGCGTACGGCCAAAGCTACGATCGACATACTCGACGATGCCGCCCGAGATGGGGATAGCAGCCGTGAGCTCACCGAAAACAGCTCCGACGGGCACGAGAAAGATTGCACCCAAGAGGAATGCGATCATAGCGGGAACGGGACCGCCGCCCACGACCATCCAGTCGCCGACCTGCAGAACCCAGCCAGTTCCGATGATGGCACCGAAACCGATGGTGAAGAAGTTCCAGAGCGAAAGCGTTTTCTTCATGCCGCCGTTACCTTCGACTGCAACTTCTGCGTTCTTGTCCGCCATTGTTCCCCTCCTTTCCTTATTGACGCCTCTTTGGCGTCACCCCTTGCGCGGTCTGTTTTGCCGCGCGCTTTTATTTCGTGGCTTTAAGATACGGCCTTGGCACAGCAGCGCCGCTTGTGGCTCGACCGAAGGCAGAACTGCAAAACGAGCGGCGCCGTTTTTGGGACGAACGGCGGAAGACGTCATCCGTCTTGGACGCTTTCATCTTGTCTGCTTTTGAATACCTGTTGCCGTGACGCTTGGCGCGCGGCGCGGCAACGTTCATACCATTTGTCAGGCTTTTGGCGCACATACCCATGTGTCGCGCCTCTTTTTATGTAGGATAGACAAGTTACACATGAGGCAAGGTGATTCGAATGGCATACGGATACAATGACGGCGACCAACGGCCACAAAGCGTGCGCCTTGCCGGCCGCACCACGCCAACGCCCAGAAGCACCTCCGACAACGGCAACCAGCAGCGCCCCCAAGAGCAGCCCGGGGCTTCTTCTCGGCAACAAAGCCGTACCGCGCAGCAGTCAGACCGCGTGAGCACGAGCACACGCCAACGCCAGACCGACACATCGCAGCCGCGCCGCTACGATTGCCGTACGACCGACCACTACGTTAAGCGCTCCTTTTCGCCACCTCAACGCAATCGCGGCAATTCCGCCCCTCGCCCCGCGTCGCACACCACAAGCCACGCACTTCCAGCCCGCCGTCTACGCCTTGCGCTTTGCTCCATTGCCGCCTGCCTCGTCTTTGTGTTTTTGGGATCCTGTATCTCGCACGGATCAGCCGGTCTTGAGCCCACTGCCGAGGACAAGCTGCTTAAAGCTCCCGTCGCGCCCGGTTACTCCTTTGCGTTCTCGACCCCACGCTCGCAATGGCAGGCCGGCACCATGCCCCACATCTACCAAATTGACCCCGCATGGTCGGAGCTGCCCTATGCCGGTGGCACTATTCGCGAAAACGCTTGCGGCCCCACTTGCCTCACCATGGTCTATATCTTTAAGACCGGCCACACCGATAAGACGCCGGTCGATATATGCGCACTGGCCGAAGCCGGCAACTACGCCCCCACTGGTGCCACCGAGTGGTCGTTTATGACAGGCGGTGCGTGGCAGCTGGGGCTCAACGGAACACAGCTCTATAACGATTGCGAATCGATTACCCAAGCACTTCGCTCGGGTGCGCCCGTTATCGCCGCAGTGCGCCCCGGTACGTTTACCAACGTAGGCCACTACATCGTGCTCTACGGCATCGACGATGCCAACCAGATTGGCGTCTACGACCCCAACTCGGCCAGCCGCAGCGCCCGTCGCTGGGGCGTCGTAGAGGTCCTTAACGAAATCGAAGCCATGTGGGCCTACTACTAGTCATTGGGGACACTCATTGGGGACAGACTTAAATGAGTACCCACTCATCGGGGACAGACTTAAATGAGTGGTCCCAGGCTGCCCGGAACTGCCGGCTCGGAAAGTGCATCCCGCTTTGGAGTTCGATAACGGGATGTGCCTTCCGTTAGCGGCCTGCTTGGGAAACTGTGCCCCACTTTTCGGCATAATTCCGGGATGCATTTTCCGGTAGAGGACCCCGGGGAAACTGTGCCCCGTTTTGGACGCTCATTCTGGGATGCACTTTCCGCAGTTGATTGGTGCTACTCATTTAAGTCTGTCCCCAATGACTAATGAACAGCTACCTCAACAGCAAAAAGCCCCGCAGCCGGAGCGGACTGCGGGGCTCATGAAGAGAGGCTAGTTTGTGGGCGCTTTGCCTGGCGCCCACGAGAGAGGCAACAGAGTAGAGACTACTCGTGGATGCGGGTACCGGAGAGACCGGCCATGGTCTCGGCGGCCTTGTCCAGGGCGCCGATGATGCAGGTGCGGCCCTTGCGGGAACGGGCGAACTTGATGGCGGCGCGAACCTTGGGCTCCATGGAACCCTTGCCGAACTGGCCCTCGTCGGCCAGGCGCTCGGCCTCGTCGGCGGTGAGGTCCTCGAGCTCCTCCTGGTTGGGCTTGCCAAAGTTGATGGCGACATGCTCAACGGCGGTCAGCAGGAACAGAACGTCGGCGTCGCAGTCCTCGGCCAGCAGCTCGCCGCCCAGGTCCTTGTCGATGACGGCGGGAACGCCCTTGTAGCAGCCCTTGTTCTCGTAGTCGCGGACGACGGGGATGCCGCCGCCACCGCAGGCGATGACGAT
>NZ_QSUU01000015.1:14019-65007 GCF_003439125.1 Collinsella sp. OM04-5
CAGCAGCTCGCCGCCCAGGTCCTTGTCGATGACGGCGGGAACGCCCTTGTAGCAGCCCTTGTTCTCGTAGTCGCGGACGACGGGGATGCCGCCGCCACCGCAGGCGATGACGATGAACTCGTTGTCGAGCAGGTTGAGGATGGAGTCAGCCTCGACGATCTTCTTGGGATCGGGGGAAGCGACGACGCGACGCCAGCCGCGGCCGGAATCCTCGATGAAGACCTTGGAGGGATCCTCGGCCATGAACTCCTTGGCCTGCTCCTCGGTGTAGAAGGGGCCGATCGGCTTGGTCGGGTTCTTGAACGCGGGATCGTCCGGATCGCACTCGATCTGGGTGACGACGGTGGCGGCGTGCCAACGCTTATAGCGCTTGTGCATCTCGCGGCCGATGCCCTGCTGCAGGTGGTAGCCGATGTAGCCCTGGGACATGGCGCCGCACTCGGGCAGCGGCATCTCGGGGGTGCCGATGGCGTCGTGGGCGGCGGCGAAGGCGTTCTGGATCATGCCGACCTGCGGGCCGTTGCCGTGGGTGATGATGATCTCGTTACCCTGCTCGATGAGACCGAGGAGAGCGTGGGCGGTGTTGCTCACGGCCTCGATCTGCTCGACGGGGTTGTTGCCGAGGGCGTTGCCGCCAAGGGCGACGACAATACGATCGGGCTTACCGTACGGTTTACTCATAGTGTTCGTTCACTTCCCAGCTACTAGCGAAGCGTCGCGTACATCATGGCCTTAATGGTATGCATGCGGTTCTCGGCCTCCTGGAACACACGAGACTGCGCGCTCTCAAAGACCTCATCGGAAACCTCCATCTCGGTCACGCCGAACTTCTCGGCAATCTCGGCGCCGATGGTGGTCTGCGTATCGTGGAAGCTCGGCAGGCAGTGCATAAAGATGGCGCCGGGGTTTGCCTTGGCCATGACCTCGGGCGTTACTCGATAGGGAGAGAGAAGATCGATTCGGCTCTTCCACAGCTCCTCAGCCTGGCCCATACCGACCCAAACGTCCGTATAGATCACGTCTGCATCCTTGACGCCCTCGTCGATATCCTCAGTAAGCTGGATTGTGCAGCCATTCTGAGCGGCGATCTCCTGGCAGCGCTCAAGAAGCTCGGGATCGAAGTGCGTGGCGCCCTCGACATCGCCCTTGGGTCCGCAGGAGCAGAAGTTAATGCCGAGCTTGGCGCAGATAACCATCAGGGAGTCGCTGACGTTGCCCTGCTCCTTGCCCATATAGGTGAGCTTCATGCCGCGCGTGTCACCAAACTCCTCACGCATGGTAAGAATGTCGGCAAGGGCCTGGGTGGGATGGTACTCGTTGGTCAGACCGTTCCAGACGGGAACGCCAGCCTTGGCGGCAAGCTCCTCGACGATCGACTGGTCGGAGCCGCGATACTCAATACCGTCATACATGCGACCGAGCACGCGGGCGGTATCCTCGATGGACTCTTTCTTGCCCATCTGCGACGAGCCGGGGTCGAGGTAGGTCACGCCCATACCCAGGTCCATACCGCCGACCTCGAAGGCACAGCGCGTGCGCGTGGAGGTCTTCTCAAACAGCAGGACAATGTTCTTGCCCTCGAGAAAGCGGTGCGGATAACCGGCGCGCTTCATATCCTTGAAGTTCTTTGAGAGGTCGAGCATGTACTCGATTTCCTCGGACGTAAAGTCAAGCAGGGTAAGAACGCTTCGACCAGAAAGATTAAGAGCCATGATTTGAGTCCTTTCGGTTGTTGGAACACACAAGGAGGGATGGGCGGCGCAGACGCACACGCGCCGCCCAGATACGCTAACGCTGACTAGATTTCCTCACGCCAGAACGGCATGGTCATGCAGCGCGGGCCGCCGCGACCGCGAGAAAGCTCCTCGGAGGGGGCGACGAGCAGCTCGACGCCGGCCTTGTAAAGAGCATCGTTGGTGACAACGTTGCGCTCATACACGCAGACCTTGCCCGGTGCGACCGCAAGAGTGTTGGAACCATCGTTCCACTGCTCACGAGAAGCCTCGATCGGATCGCCACCACCGCACTCAATCATGGTGATGTGGTCCATACCCGTCGCAAGCTCGAGAATATGCTGCAGGGTGCCCTCGAGCTCCTCGATATGCACCTCCCCCTCCGAATCGCCCTTGGTCAGGCGGTAGGCACGAAGCGTCTGGTAGATGCCGGGATAGACCGTGAACTTATCGCGATCGACCTGCGTGCAGACGGTGTCGAGGTGCATGTAGGCGTAGCCGTGCGGGATCTTGATGGCATAGATGTTCTCGATCTCGGCCTCATCGGAACCCCAGAACATATTCTTGGCGAGCTCATCGATGGCCGCAGTCTGGGTGCGCTCGGAAATACCGATGGCGAGCGTCTTGGCGTTGATGTTGAGGATATCGCCGCCCTCGATATGCCACTCGCTGTTGTGGTCGTACCAGATGGGGCTACCGGCGTAATCGGGATGGTTGCGCAGCACCGTTTCGTAGAAGATTACCTCGCGGTTGCGCTGATTCCAGTACATGCGGTTCATGGTAGCGCCCTTGCCCACGACAGCCAGAGGGTCACGGGAGAAATACGAGGCCGGCATGGGGAACAGCACCATATCGTCAGCCTTCAACTCCTCGCCGTCCATACTGGCAAGAGAACCGCCAACCTTGGGGATCTCGAGGTCGCGAACGTAGAGGCCGCCCATGGCAGCAAGGACAAACTCCTTGTTGTCCTTAATCGAATCAAGCTTCTCGACAACGGCCTGGCGAAGGGCCGCGTTGGAGATGCCGGACTCACCCATGAACTTCGTCATGAACTCTGCGCGAGTGCCCTCGACTTTGTCAAACGTCTCAGCGAGCAGCTCTTCCATATAGACGACCTCGGCGCCAGCGCCGCGAAGAAGGCCGGTAAACTGATCGTGCTCTTTCTGGGCATAGTCCAGATAGAACGCGTCGTGAATCCAAACGCGGTCGAAATCCTCCGCCTTCATGTTTACAAGATCCATACCGGGGCGATGGACGCACACCTTCTTGAGGGCGCCAATCTCGCTATGAACGTTCAGTCCTTTGTTCATCTCTATCCTTCTTTCTCACAACTTGTATGTGGGGTTTTGCATTTACGGCAGGGGGATAAGACCCGAAACCGCAGTGAATGCCATGCAGATAACGCTTACGACCAGGAAGAATTTCCAAGCGACCTTCCACCACTGGCCAAGCGGAATCTTACAGACGCCAAGACCGGCAACGAGCATCGCGCTTGTCGGCGAAATGAGAGACATGGCAGCACTGCCCATGGAAAGGCCGGTAACTGCAGCCTCGGGGTTTAAGCCCATCAGCTCAACAAGCGGGCCGAAAATGGGAATCGTAAGAGCAGCGATGCCCGAGGAGCTCGGAACGAGGATCGACAGAAGGTTATCCACGACGTAGAGAATGCTCGTAAAGATAACTGCCGGAACTCCAGAGAGAGCCGTGGCGAGCGTGTTGAGAATCGTATCGATGATGAGGCCGTCATTGGCGATTACGAGGATTCCGCGGGCGAGGCCAACAACGATGGCAGAGAACGCGAAGTCTGCAATTCCCTTAACGAACTCGCCAGCGATCTCCTTCTCATTCATCCCGGAAACAACACCCGAAAGAAGGGCCATGGCCAAGAAAATCGCAGAGATTTCGTTCATGTACCAGCCCTGGGCCACCAGACCCCAAATGATGGCGGCAAGTCCAAGCACGAAAATAACCATAACGGCTTTCTGCCTACCGGTGAACTCGCTATCGAGGAGATTCTCGTCCGCACCAAACTCTTTGCGCTTCTCGATATCATCGTGGAAAGCTGGGGATGCCTCGGGATTCTTCTTAACCTTGAGGGCATACATCACAACCCATGCGATGGCAACTGCAGTGAGCACGACAAGGGCGATAGTACGCAACCAAAGCTGGGGGTTGCCCTGGATACCGAGGATGCCCTGGGAAATCAGGACGTTGAACGGGTTTACGGTAGATGCGATGTATCCGATACGGGCACCCACAAACACCGTCATGAACGCTGTAATTGAGTCGAAGCCCATGGCCATCATGATCGGCATAAGAATCGCAAAGAACGGAAGCGTCTCCTCTGCCATACCAAAGGTGCTGCCGCCCAAGGCAAAAAGCACCATTAGGATCGGAATGATGAGGACGTCCTTGCTCTTGAACTTCTTCACCACTCGGGCGACGCCGCTCGTGATGGCTCCGGTCGCCGTGATGACCTGGAAGGAACCTCCCACGATCATAATGAATGCAACGACCTCGACCGCTTGCTGGATGCCGATCGCAGGGGCCTCAAGTACTTCGAAGATGCCTTGGCGAAGATCGACCTCGTTGCCGTCCTCGTCCGTATAGACCTTATCGACAGGCTCATAGGTGCCCGAGACCGTTACCTCGCGACCGTTAACCTCCTGGCGCTCAAACGAACCCGAAGGCACGACCCAGGTCAGAACGGCAAATACGGCCATCAAGACGAGAATGATGGTGTACACGTGCGGGACTCGAAGAGTGCGCTTCTTTTCTGTCTCTGCCATCTCTCCTCCTTAATTCAGGGGTTTTTCGTTGCCGGCAAAGCCATTGTGTCATCGCGCAAAACACCCTTCCGTCTCTTCGCCCGCCAGCGAAGCGCATCGACCCGTAAACGGACTTTAGATTGACGTAATTCATCAATTATCACTTTTGATAGATGTTTAACGTCACTTATTTACTTGGATCGTGCCATTCTCCTGTGGCAAACATGATGTAAATTGAAACAAGCTTCTAATGTGACACTATGGAAGCGATCAATACTCATCGCCAAAGCGAGGTCACATGTCCGCATTGCATGTTCAAAACGAAATAGGAAAGCTAAAAAGGGTCCTGCTGCACTGCCCCGGCCCCGAAACGCGCAACTACCCCGACGGCCAGTTCAATCAAGTCTTTACGCTACGCCCTTCTAGCAATTCATTTGATCTTGAAAAGGCTCTTGGGGAGCATCATGCTTACTCGGCAATGCTCGAGCACGAAGGAGTAGAGATTCTCTATCTCGAGAACCTTCTTACCGAAGCCCTTGATGCGACAGAGCAAGCGCGTCGCTCTTTTATCGATAGCTACATTTCAGAATGCGGCGCGAGGGGCATGGAGCTCGAGTCCGCCATTCGCGAGTATCTTGAGCATATCGAAGGTTCCCGCGACCTGGTCCAGGCAGCCGTCAACGGCGTTCGCTACTCCCAGGTCTTCGACACGAACAAGGAGGTGTTCAGCCTCTCAAAGCTGACGGGAGACGCATACTCACCCGACGACCTTCTCATAGCCCCCCTTAACACCATGTGGTTTACGCGCGATCCAGCAAGCGTCATCGGCGAAGGTGTCACGCTCAACCATATGTACTGGCCAGAGCGCAACCGTGAGGTTATCGCCTATAAAACGATTTTTAACTATCATCCGGATTTCCGCGAGACTCCTCAGTTCTTCAAGCATGAATCGACTTACCACATTGAAGGCGGCGACCTTCACAACCTCAACAGCGAAAATGTAGCCGTTGGCATCTCTCAACGAACCGAGCCAGCAGCTATAGACACCCTAGCGAACAACTTGCTCTGGGACGAGAACTCGACTATTGAGTCCGTATGGGCCATTGAGGTTCCCTACGATGATCTCTGCATTCATCTCGACACATACTTTGCTCGTGTTAACTATGAGACATTCCTCATTGACCGGGAGCTCCTGGACCAAGCGCGGGTCTACTGCATTACACGAGGCAGATCGGAAAGGACAACCCGGGCGCGTCATGTCGAAGGCGGACTAAAAGAAGCGCTGGGATTAGCCCTGGGTTTAAGTTCACCGCAATTTATCCCTTGCGGCGGCTCAAATCCCGGAGCGGCAGAGGTCGAAAGAACCAACAATGCTATAAGCACGCTTTGCCTGGAGCCCGGCAAGGTCTGCGTATACGAAGAGAACACCGAGACGAACAAGGCACTGGAGCAGGCCGGTATTGAACTTGTTCCCATCTCCATCTTCGAGCTGACAAACGGCTTTGGCGGCCCCAACTGCCTCTGCCTTCCCCTCGTCCGCGCTTCATAACATGGGAACGGGTCAAAACATAAAGGCGCTTCGCAAGCGCGACCAGCTCACGCAGGAGGAGTTCGCGGCACTCGTCGGCGTCTCCAAAGAAACGGTATGCCGTTGGGAAAAGGACCGCTATGCCATCCGCCGGTCGACACTGCTCAAGATCGTTTCGAAATTCAATCTGCAGCTTGACGACCTCGCATCAGAAACCGCAGGGCTTGCCGCAAAGCTCGACCACGGAGGACGGAAGCCGAATTCCAAGGAAACTGCTACTGACTCCCTTTGCGATGTATTTAAAATCCAGATGAATGGAGGCAGAACAGGACTTAAGCAGACCGGAACAACGGCGCTCCCCTCATCCGTATTCAAAAAACATCGTGGGTGTTTCTTTGTTCAAATGGACACATCTGCCATGTCCAAATGCTATCCGATGGGATCCTTTCTCCTAGTGGACCCCAACCTGAAGCCCTGGAACGGATGCTCCGTCCTCGCCTTGTCCGATAATTCCAGAGTGGTCATACGGCGGTATAGCACCGGCACGAACACAGTGATGCTGTCATCCTACTCATATCGCACATCGGAACCGGATATTGTGCTGGACAAACGCCGAATCAGGATTCTCGGAGTCATCGTCTGGTTTCAGGCATCCCATGACCTGAGCATCTAATTGGATCGGATCTTGTCATTGGGGACAGACTTAAATGAGTAGTCATTGGGCGACCACTCATTTAAGTCTGTCCCCAATGACTACCGATAGCAAAAGCCCCGCAGCCGGAGCGGACTACGGGGCTCATGAAGAGAGGCTAGTTTGTGGGCGCTTTGCCTGGCGCCCACGGGAGAGGCAACAGAGTAGAGACTACTCGTGGATGCGGGTACCGGAGAGACCGGCCATGGTCTCGGCGGCCTTGTCCAGGGCGCCGATGATGCAGGTGCGGCCCTTGCGGGAACGGGCGAACTTGATGGCGGCGCGAACCTTGGGCTCCATGGAACCCTTGCCGAACTGGCCCTCGTCGGCCAGGCGCTCGGCCTCGTCGGCGGTGATGTCCTCGAGCTCCTCCTGGTTGGGCTTGCCAAAGTTGATGGCGACGTGCTCGACGGCGGTCAGCAGGAACAGGACGTCGGCGTCGCAGTCCTCGGCCAGCAGCTCGCCGCCCAGGTCCTTGTCGATGACGGCGGGAACGCCCTTGTAGCAGCCCTTGTTCTCGTAGTCGCGGACGACGGGGATGCCGCCGCCACCGCAGGCGATGACGATAAACTCGTTGTCGAGCAAGTTGAGGATGGAGTCAGCCTCGACGATCTTCTTGGGATCAGGGGAAGCGACGACGCGACGCCAGCCGCGGCCGGAGTCCTCGACGAAGACCTTGGAAGGATCCTCGGCCATGAACTCCTTGGCCTGCTCCTCGGTGTAGAAGGGGCCGATCGGCTTGGTCGGGTTCTTGAACGCGGGATCGTCCGGATCGCACTCGATCTGGGTGACGACGGTGGCGGCGTGCCAACGCTTATAGCGCTTGTGCATCTCGCGGCCGATGCCCTGCTGCAGGTGGTAGCCGATGTAGCCCTGGGACATGGCGCCGCACTCGGGCAGCGGCATCTCGGGGGTGCCGATGGCGTCGTGGGCGGCGGCGAAGGCGTTCTGGATCATGCCGACCTGCGGGCCGTTGCCGTGGGTGATGATGATCTCGTTGCCCTGCTCGATGAGACCGAGGAGAGCGTGGGCGGTGTTGCTCACGGCCTCGATCTGCTCGACGGGGTTGTTGCCGAGGGCGTTGCCGCCGAGGGCGACGACAATACGATCGGGCTTGCCAAGAGGCTTAGACATTGCTGGAATCCTTTCTGTAAAAGGCCTACAACCCATTAATAACCCGCGTCCGTGCGATACGCGAGTTTATTAAGGTTTATATTCTCTTTATCGCTCATTTTATTCATTTTGAAAATACCTAAGCGGCGAACGGTCGATTTTACCCGCTCAGCGTAAAGAAGCCCAGTTCAGGCACATCTACGCCATTTACGTGCAACTTTATTTAAATAGAGCAGGGATTAGACCAGATTATGCAAACTATATCTTTGCTAAACACAAAACGGACAGCGCAATATCTTACTCGCACTATACGCGATTCTATACATTAATTTGACGAGTATGCACCCCTGCAAAAACATGGGGCTTTTCATCCAACATAAGGGATAGCCGATCGCGCTTCACCCCGCGGCAAGCGACTGCGAGTTCGCAGTATGGAACTTTACCGTCGGCTTCTGCATGAACGCTGCCGACGCCCTTTCGCTCCTGCGCGCCCAAGCAGCCGAGAACGCTAACGGCGCCACTGTCAACCTGGCCACCCTCAACAACGGCGCCGCCAGCCTTTTCGCAAAGTACCGTGCTGGCTCGCTGGCTTTGAGGCCTAAGTGAGCTTTGCTATTTCCCAATTTTTGTATGATTTGGGTCAAATCTATTTGTCAATTTTTGTATGATTATGGGCAAATCTATTTGCCAATTTTTGTCAATGAGGTGTTTTAATGCTACGCCGCAAAGTCACTGATAGGCTTTTGAGCTGGAAGAATAACTCCCATAAGGCCCTGCTTGTTACCGGTGCGCGTCAGATTGGCAAGAGCTATGCGATTCGCGCGTTTGGAAAGAGCAACTACGCTTCGTATTATGAGGTCAATCTGCTACTTGATGCCGAGGCAAGAGACGTACTTGTTGGCGCTAAGAACTCCATTGACTTCATCAACCGTGTGGCCCTTCTTGCGGATGCACCGCTTGTTGAGGGAGATACGCTTATCTTTGTCGATGAGATTCAGGAGTATCCGCAGATCGTTACACTTATGAAGGCGCTGGTCGAGGACGGACGCTTTAGCTATGTCTTCTCGGGGTCTATGCTTGGGACTGAGTTTAAGGGGATCTCTTCTTTTCCGGTAGGGTATGTCGAGCACATTGTTATGCGGCCGATGGATTTTGAAGAGTTTTGTTGGGCAAACAGCGTCAGCGAAAATGTGCTTGCAGATATTCGCAGCCGCCTTGTCGAGAGACGTCCCGTCGAAAACTATATTCATGAGGCGATGCTCAAAAACTTTAGAGCCTATATCGTTTGCGGCGGCATGCCGGAGGTCGTTCAGAACTATATCGATTCGGGCTATTCGCTCGTGAGAACGCGTGAGCTTCAAATTCAGCTAGTCGATCAGTACAAAAGCGATATCTCTAAATATGCATCGACTCGAGCGTTTAACGTTCGCTCCATTTTCGAGCAAATTCCCGTTCAGCTTGAGGCGGAGTCCCATCGCTTTATCGTCTCGTCTCTAGGCGAGGGAGCTCGTCTTCAAAAATACGAGCAGGATTTCCTATGGCTGGTGAACGCAGGCGTTGGATTGATGGTCCCCCAGGTGACGGAGGCACGAAGTCCTCTCAAGAGGACGGAGAAAACGACGGCCTTTAAACTATACGAGTCCGATACAGGTATGCTCGCATCGCGGTATCCCGGCAGCACGGCACGCGCCGTCTACCTTGACATGAAAACCCCCAACCTCGGCGGCCTCTATGAGAACGTGGTCGCACAGGAACTCGTTGCCCTCGGAGCAGATACGTGGTACTACCAAACGCGTGAGGTCGGTGAAGTCGACTTTGTAATCGAAGGTGCCCGCGGGCATGTTGTCCCAATCGAAGTCAAATCGGGCAAGAAAGTTCGAGCACATGCAGCCCTCGACCGTTTGATGAGTGTGGGCGAGTACAAAATTCCCGAGGCCGTTGTGCTGAGCCACGAAAACCTTTGCAAAGAGGGCAAGATCCTTTACGTTCCAATCTATATGACATTCTGTCTCGATGAGTTTATGGAAAAGGACGACCCCAACAACGATTTCTCGTTTGCACCCATATCTCTCTAGGTCATCTGAGTCCGCAACCAGGTCCCCCTCTATGCCCAAAGCAGCGCGTGGTTTCGCGGCAAAGCCGCGAAACAGCGACCGGGATAAAAGGCCCCACCAACCACGCCCCTCGTTCAGCCCCACAATCCGAGGACGTAGTCGTAGCAGGATCTGAGGTCTAACCTTCGCGGACACTCCGCAGGACGAAAGAACCCCCGCCGCACGTAGTGCGCAGCGGGGGTTCTTTCATGTCCGAGGACGTCCGCGAAGGTTAGCCCTCAGATCCTGCGGTGGGAGACCTAGGCCTCGTTGTACACCGTCTTGAGCTTCAGCAGGTGAGCGTAGCGATCCATAGCGGCCTGCTCATTCTCCTTGAAGAGCTCCTCGGCGCGCTCGGGGAAGGAACGCGTCAGCGAAGCGTAACGGGCCTCGTTCATCAGGAACTCCTGATAACCGCCCGCGGGCTCCTTGGAATCGAGCGAGAACTTCTTGCCGGCAGCAGCCTCGGGGTTGAAGCGGAAGAGGTTCCAGTAACCGCACTCGACAGCCTTCTTCATCTCGGCCTGGCAGTTCTGCATGCCGCCCTTCTTGATGGAGTGCATCTCGCAGGGGCTGTAGCCAATGATGAGGGACGGGCCGTCGTAGGCCTCGGCCTCGTGGATGGCCTTGAGGGTCTGAGCCGGGTTGGCGCCCATGGCGACCTGCGCCACGTAGACGTAGCCGTAGCTCATGGCAATCTCGGCCAGAGACTTCTTCTTGGTCACCTTACCGGCAGCGGCGAACTGAGCGACCTGGCCCAGGTTCGAAGCCTTGGAGGCCTGACCGCCAGTGTTGGAGTAGACCTCGGTGTCGAAGACGAAGACGTTGACGTTGTGGCCGGAAGCCAGGACGTGATCCAGGCCGCCGAAGCCGATGTCGTAGGCCCAGCCGTCGCCGCCGAAGATCCAGAAGGACTTCTTGGTGAGGTAAGCCTTGTCGGCGAGGATCGCCTTGGAAGCATCGCAGCCGCACTTCTCGAGCTCGGCAACGTAGGCAGCGGCAGCGGTCTTGGAGGCCTCGGCGTCGTTGACGGAGTCGATCCAAGCCTGGCCGGCAGCCTTGAGCTCATCGGACGGACCATCGGCAGCGATGATGTCCTGGGTAGCGGCGATCAGCTTGCGCTGAACGGCCTCGTAGCCAACGGCCATGCCCAGACCGTGCTCGGCATTGTCCTCGAACAGGGAGTTGTTCCACGC
The DNA here is from genome assembly GCF_003439125.1 of Collinsella sp. OM04-5. Lineage (GTDB taxonomy): Bacteria > Actinomycetota > Coriobacteriia > Coriobacteriales > Coriobacteriaceae > Collinsella. Next base: position 25,142 of record NZ_QSUU01000015.1, read on the forward strand.
CGGGCCGTGACCGTCCTTGTCCTTGCAGTAAGGAGCGGTGGCAGCGGGGTTGCCCCAAATGGAGGAGCAGCCAGTGGCGTTGGAGATGAACATGCGGTCGCCGGCGACCTGGGTCACCAGACGTGCATAGGCGGTCTCGGCGCAGCCGGCGCAGGAGCCAGAGAACTCCAGGTAGGGCTGCTTAAACTGGCTGCCCTTGACGTTGGCCGCGATGAGCTCCTTCTTCTCGGAGACGTTCTCGACCATGTAGTCCCAAACGGGCTGCTGGTCCATCTCCTGCTCGGTGGGAACCATCTCGAGGGCGCCCTTGGGGCAGACCTTGACGCAGTTGGTGCAACCCATGCAGTCGAGCGGGGACACAGCCATGGTGAACTTCATGCCCTTGGCCTTGGGGCCCATGGCGTCGAGCGTGCGGGTAGCCTCGGGCGCGGCGGCAGCCTCGTCCTCGGTCATCGCAAACGGACGGATGGTGGCATGCGGGCACACGTAGGCGCACTGGTTGCACTGGATGCACTTGGTCTCGTCCCAGTGGGGAACGACCACGGCGACGCCGCGCTTCTCGTATGCGGAGGCGCCCAGCTCAAACTGGCCGTCGGCGCAATCGACGAAGGCGGAAACAGGCAGGCTGTCGCCGTCCATGCGATCGATGGGCTCGAGCAGGTTCTTGACCTGCTGGGCGATAGCGGACTTGGTCTCCTCGGAGAGCTCGACGGGAGCGGCATCCTCGGCGGTAGCCCAGTCGGCCGGAACCTCGAACTTACGGAAGGCGGTAGCGCCGGCATCGATGGCCTTGTGGTTGGCGTCGACGATAGCCTGGCCCTTCTTCATGTAGGACTTGGTAGCCGCGTCCTTCATGTACTGCAGGGCGTTCTCGGCGGGCAGGACCTTGGCCAGCGCGAAGAAGGCGGACTGGAGCACCGTGTTGGTGCGCTTGCCCATGCCGACCTTGGCCGCCAGGTCGATAGCGTCGATCAGGTAGACGTTGACGTTGTTGTTCGCGATGTAGCGCTTGGCCACGGCGGGCATGTGCTCGGCGAACTCCTCGTCGCTCCACTGGCAGTTGACCAGGAAGGTGCCGCCCGGCTTGACGTCGCGGACCATCTTGAAGCCCTTAACGATGTAGCTGGGGTTGTGGCAAGCGACAAAGTCGGCCTTGGTCACGTAGTACGGCGAGCGGATCGGGGAATCACCAAAGCGCAGGTGCGAGACAGTGACGCCGCCGGTCTTCTTGGAGTCGTACTGGAAGTAGGCCTGGACGTACTTGTCGGTGTGGTCGCCGATGATCTTGATCGAGTTCTTGTTGGCGCCGACGGTACCGTCGCCACCCAGACCCCAGAACTTGCACTCGATGGTGCCGGGGGCTGCGGTGTTGGGCGCATCCTCGGCCTCGGGCAGGCTCAGGTTGGTCACGTCATCGACAATGCCGATGGTGAACTCGCGCTTGGGCTCGTCCTTCTTGAGCTCCTCGAAGACAGCGAACGCGGACGCGGGAGGCGTGTCCTTGCTGCCCAGGCCATAACGGCCGCCGACGACCTTGATGCCCGTCTTGCCGGCCTCGTAGAGAGCGGAGACGACGTCCTGGTAGAGCGGCTCGCCGATGGAACCCGGCTCCTTGGTACGGTCCATGACGGCGATCTTCTGGACGGTCTCGGGGAGAACGTCCACAAAGTGCTTGATGGAGAACGGGCGGAACAGGCGAACCTTGACCAGGCCGACCTTCTCGCCGTGAGCGTTGAGGTAGTCGATGACTTCCTCGAGCACGTCGCAGAAGGAGCCCATGCACACGACGACGCGATCAGCATCGGGAGCGCCGTAGTAGTTGAACAGGCCGTAATCGGTGCCGAGCTTCTCGTTGATCTTCTTCATGTAGCCCTCGACGACGGCGGGAAGCTCGTCGTAGACCTTGTTGCAGGCCTCACGGTTCTGGAAGAAGATATCGCCGTTCTCGTGGCTGCCGCGGGTGTGCGGGTGCTCAGGGTTGAGCGCGTGGTCGCGGAAAGCCTGGACGGCGTCCATGTCGCACATCTCGGCCAGATCCTTGTAGTCCCACATGGCGACCTTCTGGATCTCGTGGCTGGTGCGGAAGCCGTCGAAGAAGTTAAGGAACGGGGTCTTACCCTCGATGGCGGCAAGGTGAGCCACCGGCGAGAGGTCCATGACCTCCTGGACGTTGCCCTCGGCGAGCATGGCGAAACCGGTCTGGCGGCAGGCCATGACGTCGGAGTGATCGCCAAAGATGTTCAGGGCGTGGGAAGCGACGCAACGCGCGGAGACGTGGAAGACGCCCGGGAGCTGCTCGCCCGCGATCTTGTACATGTTCGGGATCATCAGGAGCAGACCCTGAGAAGCCGTGTAGGTGGTGGTCAGAGCACCGGCGCCCAGCGAACCGTGAACGGTACCGGCTGCACCTGCCTCGGACTCCATCTCGACGACCTTGACCGGGGTGCCGAAGATATTCTTGCGACCCTGGGCCGCCCACTGGTCGACATGGTCGGCCATCGGGCTGGACGGCGTAATGGGATAGATTCCCGCTACCTCGGTGTACGCATACGAAACATATGCGGCCGCCTCGTTGCCGTCCATAGACTTAAACTTACGCGCCATATACCCCTCTCCTCTCATATAGGTATACAGGCCCCGGCGATCGCCGGGATGTTGGCGTGATGGGATTTTCGCTGTTGCTTCCAATCATCTGGCAGGCAGGCTCAGCAGCAGGTACATGGCGTGGAGAGAAGGCATGCCGAGGCGAGGAGGGCTGCACGCGCTCCACAAGCCCAGCTACCCGTCTTGCACATGACCGAGCGCCGCAAAGGCCGCATGCCGGATGCTCCCGGGCACGCCCCGGCGATGGGAAGCGCCCGCAACGGAAATCCGCATGCGGGTTTATTGTACCCCGCCGTCAAGTGTAATTTCGGCAAATATAGGCGGGCGGTAAAGGTTTACCTTGGGTGACCATCAAGGGCAAAATTGATCCTTCCGTCACCGAGGGACCAAATGGCAGCTGCGGTGAAATAGGAACTGTTTTTGCCGGCCGTAGCCTTAAACAGCCCCTATTTCACCGCAACTTATTTAGGAGATGAGTCAGAGGGCGCCGAGGAGGATGGCGTAGGTTGTGGATTCTCCGAGCTTGAGCTCGTCACCGGGGTTGAGCTGGGCGGAGCGGCCGGGCTCGACCTGGGTGCAGACGTTCGTCGCGTCGTTTACCACCACGGTTCCGTTGGTGGACGACAGGTCCTCAACGTACCAGACATTTTGGTCATCGCACCACACGTGGGCATGGCGAGCCGAAACGTCATCGCCCACATCGGTGATGCCGCCCTCCCCCGTTGCCAGCGCGCCGATCTCGACGCCTTCCTCACTCGGCTGAATCCAGCGCGGGACGCTCACCGCGTAGCCGTTTTGCACGCGCAGCAGTCCCAGCGGATGCGCCGGCGCGACCTCGTGCTCGCCCGACTTGGAACCAAGGCGGGCGTGAGAGCAAACGGCATAGGGAACGAATCTTGCGGATGTACTCCTCGACGTCAGGCAGGTAAGCCCCACGAAGTCACCGGGGAGGCCCAAGCGGCCCGGCACCACTTCCAGATTCTGACCAGGGCGAGTCGTTCGCCGGTGGCTGAAGGCTCGCTCCCACCCAAAAGGGGAGATTCGCGTTGTTCCCCAATCGCTCTCGCATCTTTCATTTTGCTCGAGGTGGGCTATAAAAACTTTCCTGGTGAAAGGCGGCGATTGGTTTCCTTTCTTTCTAGAGGAGCGCGCCTGTAATCTGTTTTCATCCTAAATCAAGTTGAGATCGGACCTTCCAGAGGCAAGTCGACTCAAACTGCGAGGCTCCATGTTGGAATAAAGAGCGCTGTCGAAGTGCCAACAACACAAAGCTTGCCAGTCTCAAATAGAACCTTTTGGGAGTCCGATTGGGCCGCACACCGAATCCCCGCTGGTGGTTTTTTATAGCTGCGTAACAATAAACAAGGTTAGTGCCAGTCCAGCATGAAATTGAGGAACGTATGCATTTTTTCTCAGTAAGTGATCGTCGTTACTGCTTCGATGAGGTCACTCGCAATTGCTTTCAGGTTGACCAAGCATCAGAAGATGCGCTTCGCATATTTGAAGCATCGGGAAGAACGGTCAACTCGAAGTTGCTAACAAAGTCACTTGCTGCGAAAGGCTACGACCAAACGACCATAGCAGAACTTGAAGACGACATTGATGAGTATCAACGATTGTCTGAGCGGACTTTCTTAACAAAAGACACGCCTCGAAAACTTAGATCCATCGAACTCCACGTTTCACATGCATGCAACCTTGGTTGTAGTTACTGTTTTGCCGGTAAAGGAGATTATGGAACGTCTCCTCTGCTGATGACAGACGAGATAGCCTTCAAGGCGGTCGACTACCTCGTCGCAAGTTCATCGGAAAACGAAACGCTTGCAATCGTCTTTTTTGGTGGGGAACCCATGATTAACGAGCCGCTGATATGGAAAACGGTCGACTATTCAAAAAGAATATACCCCAATAGAAACTTTACCTATTCTATTACGACCAACGGAACGCTTTTGAATGACACTGCTGTGAATTCTTTCAAGGAGCACGGGTTTTCTGTTCTGATTAGTCTCGATGGTACAGGATGCAAGCACGATGCATCGCGCCCGTACAAGACGGGAGGCGGCTCTTTCTCCGATATCGACAAAAACGTTCGTCGTTTTTCCGAGTCGTTCCCCTTCGGCGCAAGAGCGACCTTAACAAATAATAACTGTAACCTTGTTGAAGACTATCTTCAGTTTAAAGAGATGGGCTTCAGAAGGATTTACTTCTCGCCCGTGAGCTCATTCGATGAGAATATCAAACTCGACGAACACTCATTAAACAAAATCAGGGCGGGCCTAATAGATTTGGCGGATCAATATCTCAAACAGATTGATCAAGGGGAAAAGCCCTTGTTTAGAACATTGAAAACTGCAGTTGATTTGATTATGAGCAACAGGATCGCCTTTGTCGGATGCGGGGCTGGCAGGCGTTTTATTTCCGTGACTCCCGAAGGGGACGTATACCCCTGTCACAGGTTTGTCGGGATGATGCGATTCAAAATGGGCAACATCGTCACCGGAATTGACGAAACTAGGTATATTGAAAACTGGAGTCAGGGTGTCGAAAAAAGAATTGACTGTACGGACTGTTGGGCTCGGTCTTTCTGTGGTGGGGGCTGTAGCTGGGAGGCTGCAGACGAGCACGGCTACTTGCCCAAGAGTCTACACCCTGCATCATGTGAATATAGAAAAATGTGCTACGAGATGGCTTTTGACCTTATTTCCCGCCACTCATCTTCGCAGGAGAAAAATCAACGAGAAGCTACTGTATCGGAATAAGCGGTTCAGCGCATTGCTGTCACCATTGTGGAGGTGTTCGTTCTTCTGATTACCGTCTGCGAAGCTTATTGCTACGTTCGCCGAAACCATTCTAGAAATATGGTGAACTAGACATCTTGGTTTGTTATACACAATATTGAGGTTTTTCTGCACTCAAAGGGAGGTAGTCGTGAAGCATATTCATCCGATTAATCCAGGAAGTGGCGACGAGGCAGGCGTGAAGCCGATGTCTTTTGACTGCCTCTTGGGCATTACTGACATCTGTACTGTTTATGATAAAGCAGATGGCTGTGGTGCATACGATTACTGCGACTATGACATGGATGGCGGCAGCATCTGCGTTGTAGATCACTGTGGCATTGATCAAACGTAGTCTCTAATTGGATTAAGGTGAGGAGCTGTTATGAAGCATATCCATCCTGTTGGTTCAAATGAACATACTCCCGTTGAGCCTTGTTGTCTTGGAGTTGATATATGCAATTTTTACGACATCGCCGAGTGCCCTGTTGCGGATTGGTGCTATGTCGATAAAGAATCAAGCTGTGTTTTGCCAGCAGATTGGTGCGATCCAGTTGACGAGTAGTTTTTGTGTCTAGGAACTATTTGGTCCAATTCAAAATAAGATGGGGACAAATACCAAAATCTCGTGTCTGGGAGGAGTTATGCCATTATTGCAAGGTCTCGTTGGATTAACCTTTGTACTTGCTTTATATCTGGCACCTTTTTTATTGTTATTCTTCATTATCCGATTCTTTCTTCGGAAAAAATAGGAGTATCACGCAAACATTAGCGTAGCTTTCTTCCAATATGAGCCGAGCATTGGCAAGTGGAATAAGAAGCCCGACCGTTCGTCACATGAAAGTGATCGGACGGGCCTCTCAATTTAACCCGGGCCGCCACCCATAGCGGCTTTCCGGGCGTATTTTCGGTGCAAAGCAATCGTCAGTTTAATCCTATGCGTCGATACCGCATTTCATTTGTTCGGCTCGTATTCTACGGCCTTGTAACCCTCGCACTCTCCGGCAAACGGATTGAACACGAAGGCAGAGATGATGTGTGCGTGGACATCGAGGCTGCTGTAGGCAACATACTGGGGCATGGACCCCCGCTGCGCGTGGCATGCGGCCCGGCATATTCATTGCCGTCCAACCCCGTGTAGTTGCAGCAAAGGGTGGAACCTCAATGCTCAGCTCATGTTGTCCGTGGGACACGAGAATTGTAAGTACACTTTGGTGTGATTCTCACGATGATACTGAGCCACCTGGAATAAGATACGTCGCGACAACACTTCGCTTCACCTCTGTCTCGACAAGACAACGTAGACTAAAGTTTCCTTTAGTAAGAGAATGAGAACTATATCTGAAAGCGTTGCGATGGCGTGAAGGCACCGAGTCCGAACCGACTGAATGCTACGTGCATCTGCATCGCTTTTTTGTTATCTCTGTCAGTTGGGTAGCACTACACTTGTCAGCATTTACCCCGGTACATGCTGCCTAAATCCACTACCCCTTCTACCGCGCCGACCATCTCGTCATCGTGAGAGACAATGATGATCAGCTGGCTTTGCTTGTTGCGCTTAACATAGGCCGCAAGCTCGGCGCGGCTTACAGCGTCTAACCCAGTCGTGGGCTCGTCGAGTACCAAAACTGACGACTTGCGTGAAATCGCCGACCATAAGTACACTCGGCGCAGCTCACCGCCCGAAAGCGCGGAGCAACGTTTCCCGAGCAACTCCTTCACGCTGTTTTCCAGCGAAAGTAGGCCATCTACACCCCGGTGATAGGAAGAAAAGGGCGTGTCGAAATACTCTAACAGCTCTTTCACCGTTTCGTCCGGCGCGAAGCACGACTGTGGGCAGCACGATATCTCTCTCGCACGTATGTAATCCAAGTCGCATTCTTCGATTGGCACGCCGTTGTATTTTACTTTGCCTTTCGATGAGTATAGCCCGAGCATCAAGTAAAGAAGTGACGTCTTGCCTCTTCCGTTTTCCCCAACTATGCAATATGTACCAGGACCGGAAAACTTGAAAGAAAACCCGCCGAGGACCTCTCGGACAGATCCGTCTGGAAGGGCAACCGAGAATTCCAAATCAGATACCGAAATGTCATTTATTTCATCGAGTTTAGCTAAATCGGTCCGATTCCACCCCGATCTCTCCTTTTCTCTCGTCGCGATAGCCGTCCTATCCCATGATGCTTTGGCATCTTGATAGGATTTGAACAATGACATCATACTTTTCAAAGTCTTAAAGAGAACCGCGAAGTATGTACCGATGATAGTGTACTCGCCTATTGACATAGTTCCGTTAATGATTCGTACTCCGGAAACAACAAGTATCACCGCTTGAAACAACGCTGCGAAAAGACCATCGAGCGATGTCAGAGAATATGATAGCTTTCCGGAGCGCAAAACTTTGGGAAAATAGCTCTTAAACCCAGCGTCGAGCGCTTGTTCGCTCTTGCCGTACGAAGATGTCAGTTGAATGTTGAGAATCTGATTAAGCTGCGATGCAATTGCGGCGTAAAAGGCGCTGTCCGCCTCTTTCTTCTCATACGTGACCCTATACAAAAGTTTCCTCAACCCAGTAATTACACAGAAATACACGATGAGGAGAATGATGGAAAACACCGCGAGAGTTGAATCAATTGACCATATGATAAGCAATACGATGGGAATGGCTACAATGGACAGCGGCGCACTGATAAAATTCGCCAAAACGAAGGATGAGACCACGCTAGAGTCGGAAATAATCCGTTGCGTTGTATAGGCTGGATCGATGGTCCGACTCACCAAGTAATCGTCTCTTTCAAAACGCAAGACGGCCTCCCTGAGAAGATCAAAGGAAAGTCTCGTGGTTATGCGAATGGAAAGTGTTCCTGCAAAATAAGTAAAGAGGGTGGAGAAAACTCCTATTGACGCAACCAGGAGCGCGAAGAGTACGGCGTCTCTTTCGCTGCGGTTACCGAGAAGAAAATCTAAGAATTTCCCGTTCACGTATGGCATGGCATAGGAGAGAGCGGTTCCAATCACCGTGATAGCAATGAAGACGAAAGCCCCTTTTGCTCTGATGAACCTCGAGAGAACGCATCGAATCAAGGAAGGCCCCAATCTACCCGCCACAAAACATCAATCACTGATACCTTACACCTCAACACAACAGGAGCGAAGATTTGCCAATGAGACTGCTTTAAGATTGCCTTGGGCCAATACGATCTCAAGCTCTTCCTACAAGAGAGTCGGAATCGGACATCTCCTCCGACGAACCTGGCAATCGGGCGGTTGAAATATCTTTTTCAACCGCCCGATTGCCACAATAGATTTGAGCATCCGCCCACAAACGTCCGCGTTTTATACCCATCAAATCCTTTGCCTTTTGTCGTCTAGACTAGAAAAATCGCTCGAAATAACGCAACCGGCCTGCTCGCTTGAAGAAACCTAAGCCCGTAACGTAGATGTGCAAACTTCCGAAACGCCTTGCGCGGCATAGTGCGTATAAACTTCGTCAACCGCCTCAGAAATATCTGAGTATCGCGCCGGGTCAAAAGCATACGATGTCGCAGCTATACCCTGCACCCATTCGGAACGCGGATTAATTGAATAGCCACACAGCATCATCATACATGCATCTAGACCTGATTTCCCAAGTATCCGACGCATTGATGAGAGCATCGCGGGTCGCCCCCGCACCATCGTCGTCACCCCTATTAGCAGTATTTACCGTTTTTCTCTAAATGCGTATCGCCACCCTTAAGAATACGAAGTGTTTTATCCAGACCCGATTGTCCTCCATCTCAAACGAAGGGATAAGGAATCTCATCCGGAATCGGCAGTAACGGAGGATTCACAACGACAAGCGAAAAACATGAGTCATCTCTCAGAGGGGAGTAAAGGCTCCCCTCAAGCACCCTAGTTTCGTCATCCAAAGAGTTGATGGCAGTGTTTTTCTTACAAAGGTCGACAACAAAAGGGTTGATTTCTACAGATGTTACATCCATGCCACAGTTGGTAAGTATCAGGCCCTGTATTCTGGGGCCAGAACACAAATCGAGAGCCTTCCGTGCGCTCTGCGGTGTAAGGCGCCAATCTCAGCAAATCTGTCCCACAATACTGCGCTGAAGAACAACACGGAACCCCTGAGCCAAACTCCCCTATACCTTATTAAGGCTAAGACAGGCAAGTTCACGCACCCGGCATATTCCAGAATAACATCCTATTGTTTTAGATGCTCTACAAGCATGAACAGCCGCGAATCGGAAAGATCTTCTAGTTTCGCCCCGACTGACCGCCAAGGGCCAAAATGGCCTCTCCATCCCCAGGCGACCGGCTCTGGCGCGCCGAGGAGTGTCCCCAAGTGCCGGCAGAAAAGGAACGTCCTTAACTGCCGGCTAGAGGGCACCGAAGAGGATGGCATAGGTAGTGGATTCGCCGAGCTTGAGCTCGTCGCCGGGATTGAGCTGGGCGGAACGGCCGGGCTCGACCTGAATGCAAACGCGCGTGGCCCCGTTTACCACCACGGTTCCGTTGGTGGACGACAAGTCCTCGACGTGCCAGATATTTTGAGCATCGCACCAGATATGGGCATGGCGGGCCGAGACATCGTCGCCGACGTCGGTAATATCGCCCTCACCAGTGGCCAGCGCGCCAATCTCAACACCCTGCTCACTCGGCTGAATCCAGCGCGGGGCGCTCACGACAAAACTGTTTTGCACGCGCAGCAAGCCCAAAGGGTGCGCCGGGGCGGGTTCGCGTTCGCCCGCAGTCAGCGACATGCCAAGCGAACGCGGCGTGGATGTGCCTCCGCCGCAGGTCGCGTTCGCGTAGTCGATGGCATAGTTCACCGAGGACCGCACATCCGCCGAACAACCGACGGCGACAAACAGCACCAGCACGACCTCGGCGCGCTCGGCGGGCATGAGTTCCGCCGCCTGGGACAGGCGATCGAGCGCGTTGCGATAGAGATTCGTGTCCTGGTGGCACTCTTCGAGCGCGCGTACCATCGGTTCACCTGCAGGACCGCACACCATATTGATTACAGCCGTGGAGTCCATGGGATTGCGCTGGCGCAGGGCCAGTTGCGACATAATACGCGCAGCCGAGGTACCGTATTCGGCAAAGTAGCGCTGCTGAAGCGTGCCGACCGGCGCGCGAACGATAAAGCGGGAAACCCAAGAGCGATCGGCGGCTCGGCTCTGCGGGCTGCGGCCGTCGGCGAGCGGACGGGACGAAAGCACCAAGCCGCACAGCTCGATATGGCTCAGATGCGCTGCGCGCTTAAAGATGTCAAACATGGCCCCGCATGGGGTGAGCTCAACTTGAGATGCCATGACCTAGGCCTCCTTGGTCGTAGAAATAGAATCGGACGATACTTCGACAGGTCCGCCAAAAGTACGGACAGCTGCGGCTCCACCGGCAAGCGGAGTCGCCATCTGGGCTTTTGTGCGTCGCGGTGCCGAAACGGGAAGTTCAAAGGCAAAGCCCATCGCAAGCAAAAACCACGTAAGCGTATAGGTTGCAACCAGAGCGGCAACAAGGCCGCCCATCACGGCGCGTTGGGAAAATACGCTACATGCAGCCACAACCAGCACCGGAACCTCGCAGGCAGAAAGCGCAAGCACACCCTGCAGGAAGCCCGAGCGCCGATCGCGCGCAAGTGCCCCCGCGGCAACGCCGGCTATGCCTGGCAGCGCCAACGCCAGTGCGGCAATAATACCCGGTAGCGACCCAGACCACACGAGCGATCCCAAAGTCGCCGTCACGCGAGCGCCCGACGCCAGCAGCGCGGCCGAAACCACGACCACAGCCCAAACCACGCCACAGACGACCGTCGCGCCGACCATCAGCGCGCGACGAACCGCGCGGCCAGACGCATCCATGGGGCACGGCGTGAGCGGCTCGCCGCGGAGCGAACGACCGACATTTTGCGCATAGTGGTCACAAAACGCCGAGAGCGCCGCCTCGACCGCCGCCGGCTCGGGACGATCTTTTTGATGGCTGGACAGACAGGCCATCACCACGTCGAACAGCTGGGCATCGACAAACGCCAGCGCATCGCGTAGCTCCTCGGAATCCGGCTCAAGCCCCAGCTGCTGGGCCTGCTCGGCCGCAGCGAGCGCCACATCGGGCTCACGACGAAGCAGCTGAGTCAAATCGCAACCGGGCGCATGGGCACCAATGGGATAGTCGGGCAGCGTGTCCATCTTGAGACGGTAGGGGCTGGCGATGTCGCGCGTCTTTTTGCGCGAACCCGAGGTGCCCGAAGTGCTCGGCGCGGCTTCGTATGGCGCGGCGCCGGCAATGAGCTCGTAAACCGTGCTTGCTGCGGCATAGACGTCGATCGCCGGCGACATACGCAAAGCGCGCAGGTCGGGAATATCGTCGGTGAGCATCTCGGGCGGGGCATAGGCAACCGTCGCGCGACGCAGCGTGGCATAGCGCTCCGTAAACGACGCCTTGCCGCCGGTACCGGCCACGGCCGACGCAGGCTCAAGCGCCAGCGACGAGCCAAAGTCGATCAGGCACAGGTCAAAGGTGCCCTCGGCAAGCTGCCGGTCAAGCGGTAGACGCGCCGTACGCACCATAATATTAGCGGGCGAGATATCGCGGTGGGCAAAGCCCTCGCCCACCAGGCTCATACGGCAGAGCAGATCGAACAGGTCGCGACCCAGACGCGCCGCCACAAGCGGCGATAGGCGGCCGGCATCGTCCACGGCAAAGCGCGAGCGCAAGCGGGCGAGCGTCTCGCCCTCGACCCATTCCATGACAATTGCAGGCACACCGTCGACCTCGCCCCAGCCATAGAGGCGGGGAAAGCCCTTAAGGCCCGAAAGGGCGCGATGGCATTCGTATTCCTCGCGAAACGCCGCTTTGAACTTGGCGACCAGCGCCTCATGGGCGGCGGCATCGTCAAACTCATCGCACGTTGGCAAGATGAGCTGCTTGAGTGCCACGGCCTCGCCTTGGGCGTTGACGGCACGCATCACGCGGCCGATACCGCCACGGCGCATGGTGGCATCGTCGGCAAACAGTATCGTAAAACGACGCAGATAGGCAGGCAGTTCGTCCTGACCGAGCGCAATGGCCGGCTCAAACCCGTCGACACGCGCCAGGCGCAGGCCGACCATGGGATCGCGACCGAGCGATTGTGGTGTGGTGGATGCAAGATCGGTCATCATAGGGCAAGCGCCGCCACGTTATTGTTGAAGTTACCGAGCGCGACGTCATCATCGCCGTAATGGCCGACCCATTGACATAGGTTGGTGTAACAGCCCCACAGATTGGCATACTGCTGATACCACTTTGACCGGGGCGAGAATGTCTGACGACCGAACTCGGCTCGAATGACAAACATCTCCCCGACCAGGCTGTCGCACGGCCTGGGATCTCCCGTAGAGTTATAGGTCGAGACCACGTCATTGGCACGAGAAACATAGCCGTCGAGCATGTTGTACTTGGTCACAAGCCAGCTGTGAATGCTCTCTTCCTCAGCAGCGGAAAGGCCCCCGGAGTTTGCATCGTTGTCAGTGTTGCCGCCCGTCGAGCCGCCGTTTCCAGACCCTCCGGCAGAGGAACCCGACCCAGAGCCACCGCCCGAACTCGACGAATCCGAGCCGGAGCCAGAAGTATCCGAGCTACCGGGCTTTCCGGACTGCTGGGCGTCCTGCTCCTTCTGCTGCTCGACCTTATTCACCGTTGCCGCCACGCTATTGTTGGACAACCGATCGATGATCTTGGTGTTGGTGAGCACGATGGTTTTGCCATTGGCAAGCGTGACTTCGTTGTCCGGGGCCTCGGCGCCGTCCGCGTCGCCGGTGCCAAACACAATATGCGCGACCACACTTGCCCAAGCATATCCAGTCGTGGTCCCCAGGTCACTTTTGACCTCATGCCCCACGCGCGGTTCGCGTGCGGCATGTGCCTGCATCATGGACGGCACGGTCATGCCATAGGCAGAAACGCCAGCTATGACCAGCACCAGCGAGCAAGACAGCAGTGCGTACGCCCGCGGCGCCAAGCCCAGTCGGCGTCGCATGCGCACCGCGGCGCCGCGCTTTGTCTGAGTGCCACCGGGCCGCATGCGTTCTCCTCCAACAAAAACACGCCGCTCGGGAGCGGCGCATTCATTCGAATCCATATTTGAGTGTATCAGCGAACCCAAAAGGTTGCGCAACGAATGGGCAAATTAAGGATGCGAGTGGAAGCATCCATGCGATAAGCGGATACAAAGCATCTTTGTTGCACAACAAACTTATAGTCGCACGGAGAATTATGACTACCCCGTGCGTCGCGATGAAGACATACGGCAGGAGCAGGCTCGCCACCTAAATCGTGCGACGGGCCTCGATGGCGCGCCCAAGCGTAAGCTCGTCGGCATACTCCAGGTCGCCGCCCACGGGAAGGCCGCTCGCCAGACGCGACACCTCAACGCCCAGCGGCTTAATGGTACGCGCCAGGTAGCTCGCCGTGGTCTCGCCCTCGATATTGGGGTTGGTGGCGATAATGACCTCGGTGATATCCTCGTGCCCCAAGCGCGCCAACAGCTCACGAATGTGCAGCTGCTCGGGGCCAATCTTGTCCATGGGACTGATCACGCCGCCCAATACGTGGTAGAGACCATGGTAGCTGCCCGTGCGCTCAATCGCCTGGACATCGCGCGGCTCGCCCACCACGCAAATGCGAGTGGTATCGCGCATCGAATCCTGGCAGATGGAGCACTCGTCGGCCGTGGCGTAGTTAAAACAGCGGCTGCAAAAGTGAACCTCCTGCTTAACCTCCAGGATGGCCTCGGCCAGGCGACGCGCTTCCTCGGCATCGGCCTCGAGCAGGTAATAGGCGATGCGCTGAGCCGACTTGGGGCCAATGCCCGGCAGGCGGCCCAGCTCATCGAGCAATTTTTGCAGGCTATGGTTGGCACTCATATATATGCGCGTCTTAGAACGGCATGCCCGGGATGTTGAGGCCGCCGGTGATGGCGCCCATCTGCTTGTTGGCGAGCTCGTTGACACCGCGGACGGCCTCGTTGACGGCAGCCATGATCATGTCCTGCAGCATATCGACGTCCTCGGGATCGAGGGCATCGGGGTCGATGGTGAGGTTGACGAGCTCCATCTCGCCGTTAACGGTCACCTTGACCATGCCGCCGCCGGCAGAGGCGTCGACGGTCTGGGACTTAAGGTTTTCCTGCGCGGCGGCAAGCTGCTCCTGCATCTTGCGAGCCTGCTTCATCATTTGCTGCATGTTCATACCGGCCATGATGGCTCCTTTACGTGCGGCCGCGCGACAAGCTGCAAGGGCAGCCGGAGCGCGACGGGACTTTCAAACTCAAAAATCGTACCACGGCGCGGGGCAAGCAAGCGGGGCGGACACGCTACCTCAGTCGATATACATGTCCTTGAACGTGACGCACGCCCAAGATTATGCAAGGTCGAATTATGCAAGGTTGCTTAATTATCTCAAGCTACATCTAGCAGAGCTGGAACCAGGCAGTTTATGCGTAGGGCTACAAGGCTACATGGCAAAATGCCGAGCCGCTGCTCGAGGCGGCACGCATGGCGGCTGGGTATAATTTGATTGTCATAGATGACGATTTGGAGGTGCCCTCGTGAATGTCCCAGCCGTACTCCAAAACATCCGCTCAAAACACCCCGTTGCATATGTGGTTCTCTATCTCTTTGTCGTCTGGGTATTACTGGTTATCATCACCCATGCCATAGCTTTTGGAGCAGAACTGCTGATAGCCAGCTCGGACCAGCCCGTCGTCAAATGGGAGACGACCGATGAATGCACCGACGGAACCCGAACCATTTACTACAACAGCCCGTCCCTCTACCAAGAGTTCAAGGTCAAGATAAAGGACTCCAAGATTGTCGATGCCGAACTGGGCTCTTTATTTACAATCGGAGCAACCGTCAACGCCGAGCAAGTCGAGTACACGGACAGCCATGCGACGTATCGTATCGACCTCAGCATCCTAGGCCGACCGTCACGCGCCTGTCTGCTCGAATGCGATATACGCGGCACCACACTACACATGTCCGAAATACAGATGCGCCCGGACAAAAGAAAGTGATATATGGCCGAGTCGGAAGAGACTAGGC
Source organism: Collinsella sp. OM04-5 (assembly GCF_003439125.1). Classification (GTDB taxonomy): domain Bacteria; phylum Actinomycetota; class Coriobacteriia; order Coriobacteriales; family Coriobacteriaceae; genus Collinsella. Next base: position 40,602 of record NZ_QSUU01000015.1, read on the forward strand.
ATAGACTCGTCCGCCTTCGTAGGCAAAACGCAGGATGGGCGGGGCATTGTTGCGCACGAAATCATCGAGTTCTTTGAGGTTCGCTTCGCTAAAGCCCTCGTGTGACACCCAATTGAATGCCGGCAAGATACACTCCGCCGTGTCAAAACCCCAATCGCGCGGGCGCTCCACAACAACCTTCACCGTGTTGTCCTCCCGGACTTCGGAATACGAAACCTGCGTATCGTCCTCGAGGCGGACATATTCCCACATCATAAGCTCGCTCCGTTCAAAGGGTTCTCTTCTTGAGCAGTATACCCGCCTGCGCAGCTACTCCACCGGCTTGAAGATGGTGGACTGGCCGAAGACGCTGCGGATGAGGGCTTTGGCCTCGTCCTCGGTCTGCGGGATGCTCGGGGCTGCACCCTGATGGCCGAAGGGGCCGCCCGCACCGGAGTTGGACTCCCAGGGAGCTGCAGGAGCGTCCTCCTCTTTGGGGGCAGTTGCAGCGGACTTGGGCGCGGACGCCGCACCCGGCACGTCGAACGGAGACAGATCGTCCCCACCAGCATCGGCAACAAAACCGCCAACCATGGCATCGTCGTAGGGAACCTGCTCGGATTCCCATGGCGCAGACGGCGCGGCGGGCTGAGCCTTGGGAGCGGACGCGCGCTCGGGCGCTCGGGGCGCGGGCTCGGTCGGGAGCTTGCCCGTGGCAGGAGCGCCGGCGGGGTTGTCGGAGCGCAGCCAGGGGGCTTTGCCCAGGTCAGACGACTTGGGCGCGGGCGAGGCAGGCTTGGGCGCGGGTGTCGGAGCAGCCGGTTTGGCCATGACGGGCTTAGGCGCCGACGGGGTCGGCGCCGCTATCGGTGCTGCTTTTGGCTGCGTCGCGCTGGCGCTCGAGGATGCAGGGGCCGCCGAGGACACGGGTTGCGGGTCCGCAGATACCGCAGCCCGTGCAGATGGAGAATGCTCCTCATGTTGAGGAGCCGGCGTGCCACCCCCATCCAGGACATAGTCGACGGTACGACGACCGAAGACCACACTGACTGTCGGCAGGACCACCGACTGCGTGTCGGCGCGTCCAAGCATCTTGATGGCAAAGGTCGAGCCCGCGGGGAACGAGACCGTGAGCCTGGAGCCGTCGTCAGCCGTGGCGCGGGCATTGAGCAAAAGCCCCGCGTAGGAAGCCTGACGCGCCTTGACACGCTCGACAACCTCGGCCCATTTGCGCTGCAGCTCTCCGGCATCCTCGACCGCGGGCGTCTCGGCAGTACCGGCGGCGGCAACCTGGGCGGCATTGTTGGACTGGGGCTTAGGTGCCGGAGCGGTGGCAGGCGCGGGAGCCGCAACGGGCTGAGGCGTCGGAGTCGGCGCAGGCTGAGGTGCAGGCGCTGCAGGCTTGGAAGCTGACACGGACGCAGAACGGGACGCAGGCTGGGCAGCCGGAACAGCAGCACCACGGTCCCAAGGCATACCGCCCTGGCGCGCGGACGTAGCAGCGGGGGCAGCGGATGCCGCCGGAGCGGCAGCACGAGCGCCCGAAATGAGCGTCGGCTGTTGGGCAGCAGCGGGTACGGATGCTGCAGGCGCGGCGGCCTGAGCAGCAGCCACGCTCGCCGGCACGGCGCCGTTGGCAACCATGGCCTCCAAGCGGGCCACGCGCTCGGCCAATGCCTCAATCGTTAAATCGGCCTCGGGACGTGCCAGGCGCGTGCAGGCGATCTCGAGCACCAGGCGCACGTCGCTCGCGCCCCTCATCTCCAGTGCGGCATCGTCGAGCACCGTCAGCACACGGGCCAGGCGGTCGGCAGGATGCTCGCCAAAGGCAGCGGCCTCGGCAGCAAGCGCCTCGGCCTGCTCGGAGCCGCCCTCAAACAGCTCGGCACGGGCACCGGCAACGCAGGCAACGTACACGTCACGCACATGCGCCACCAGGTCGCGCGTCAGCTCCAGCAGGTCGTTTCCTTCCTCGACCTGCGCACGGATCAGTCCATAGAGCTCGGCAACATCGCGATCGGCAATGGCGCGGGAAAACTCGCCCAGAATCTGGTCCGAAACCTCGCCTAAAAGCGAGCGGGCGTCGTCCGCATGCACAGAACCGTTGCCAAAGACGCTCAGCTGCTCCAGCGTGGACAACGCGTCGCGCATACCGCCCTTGGCATGGCGCGCCACGATAGCCAGCGCCTCATCGTCGTAATCGAAGCCCTCCTGCTCGCACACGTATGCCAGGCGACGCTCGATATCCTCGTTGCCGATGCGATGGAAATCGAAACGCTGGCAGCGCGAGAGGATGGTCTCCAGAATCTTTTGCGGGTCGGTGGTGCACAGCACAAAGATCACGTGTGCCGGCGGCTCCTCGAGCGTCTTGAGCAGCGCGTTGAACGCCGCCGTCGTGAGCATGTGGACCTCGTCGATGATATAGATCTTGTACTTGCCGCGCACCGGGGCAAAGTTGACGGAGTTGATGATTTCCTCGCGCACATTGTCCACGCCCGTGCGGGAGGCGGCATCGAGCTCGTAGACATCGGGGTGGTTACCCTCGGCAATGAGCTCGCACTCCTCGCAAGTACCGTCGGGCATGCAGCCGCTTGCACCCTCGGCGCGCGCCGCCTCGGCATTGCGGCACAGCAGCGCCTTGGCCAGAATGCGCGCCATGGTGGTCTTGCCCGTGCCGCGCGGTCCGCAGAACAGGTAGGCGTGGGACAGGCGCCCCTCGGTGATGGCGTGCTCGAGCGTCGAGACGATATGCTGCTGGCCCACCACGGAGTCAAAGGTGAGCGGGCGATACTTTCGGTACAACGATTCCATGGGTGCTCCCCGGGGTATACTGAGTCTTGTTGCCGCGGCGGCCATGCGGTCGCACGGCATACTGCATTCCATAATAACCCGTACGGCGAGCCCGCCGCGATAGGAGTCCAAAGAGCATGGCAGACGCAGAGAGCAACCTCGTTCCCTCCGAAGCAGCCGACCAGGTCGAGGTCGCGCTCGAGGAGCAGGCCGCAGCCGACGACGGCATCCTGTACCTCAACGAGTACCAATACGAAAACGACCTCGTCACCGACTTCGCCCGCCTGGTCGCCTCGCCCAGGCGTCGCGGCTCGCTGTATGTCGCCGCGGCAATTGCCGCGCTGCTCGGTATTGGCATGCTGTTGGCCGGCGGTAACTGGATCAAGTTTGGCGTCGTCCTGATCGTATTCGGCGCCTTTTTGGCCTGGTGGAGCAAAAACCTGCACCACACCCTCGCCCGCGACTTTATCGACGCCGTTGAGGCCGACGAGTCCATGGGTGGCCGCTATCGCCGCGTCGCCGCCAACGAGGACGGCCTGATGGTTTGGGGCACGAGCGGCAAGTCGCAGTTCTTCCCGTTTGAAAAGCTCGACCACGTGCTCGACGGCGAGCGCATCTTTGTGGCCATGTTCGCCGACCAGGGCGTGACGATCCCTAAGGACACCTTTGTCCGCGGCGATGCCGAGCAGTTCGGTCCCTTCCTTAAGGCGCGCATCAACAAAAAACTCCGCATCGAGACCAAACGCAAGAAGATGAAGGCAGAAAAGGCCGCTGCCGAAGCAAAACAGGGCGACAAGCCCCAGGAGACCAAGGGCAAGCAGCGCAAGCAGAAGAAGAGCAAGAAGAAGCGGTAGGCCGGCCGACACCGAAGGCGCCTCGTCCCGCGCCCGATTCCGGGCCGGGGCGCCTGGAATCGGGCGCGCGTACCGCCAATGGACCCGTTTTGCCTTGCTCTCGAGCTATTTCACTTCAAACCTTAAGAGCCTCCGCTCCGGCAGATCGGTCATCTTCATCGTGTAAGTCCCGGGAAATGCTTTCTCAAAACGGACGGTCTCGTAACCTTCGAAATAGTCGTTGGTGTTCTGCATCATAAATGGGACGAGCAACTCGTTTTCTGCCCCAACCTCCACGGCAAACGCAGCAGAGCCGCCAAGGACCGGCATGGCTTGCGTTATCAGATCGGTATTGACTACAAAATCATAGTTTGGCGCAGACTCCGGAACCAGATGCCAAACATACGCTTTGATTCCACCGTCGATATTATCCCTATTTCTGACACGCATCTTTACGGCGATAACGCACGTGATGTCGGCATCCTTCAGTCTCGTTTTCGTATCCACGGTGCCATATTTTGAATAATCGTCATGTGCTCGTTTGAGATACTCGCGCGGCGTGAGCAACTCTGCCCCGTCTATGCAAAACGAATACCCATCAGTCACCACATCCTTCGACCCCAGAAACGCTCCATCCATCGAGAGCCATTCGCCCTCCGCGTAATATTTCTCAGGAATGACCGTCCGGTTCCCGTTAACGACGCTCACCCTCATGCCCGCAAGGCCGGCAGCAGCACAGCAAAAAAGCGCGAGCGCCGATCTTCTCGTCCACAGGGTCTTCTTCATCGCGCTCACGACCTTTCCCGAACTTTCACAACGGCACCGTCGCGCATGCAGTAAACCCGATCGGCCAGTTCCTCGAGCACCTCTCCGTCATGGCTGGACAGAAGGACCTCACGACCCGTTGATGCCGCCATCGCCACAACGCGCTTGAGCATTTCAACGCCCGCTTCGTCGAGGGCATTCGTTGGCTCATCGAGAACAAGCAGCTTCGGCTTCTCCATAATTGCCGCAGCTATCCCCAGACGCTGCTTCATCCCAAGCGAGTATGCTCGGAACTTCTTTTTTTCGTCTGCATCGAGCCCCACGAGCCGCAGGGCAGAGCGAATGTCCTCGGGGGTGGCAACGCCCTTGATCTGAGCGATGAGCTTCAGATTGTCGTAGCCAGACAGATATCCCAAAAAGGAAGGCGCCTCGATCAACATCCCCAGACTCGGCGGGAACGAGATGTCCGCCCCAAGCCTTTGGCCATCGATAGAGATTTCGCCTTCGGTAGGCTTGATCAACCCGCAAACCGCTCGCATGAGCATGGTCTTACCCGAACCGTTTATCCCCTGAAGCCCGACCACAGTCCCAGGGTCAACCTCGATGGACACGTTGCGCAGGACATCGTTTTTACCCATGCGCTTCGATACGCCCCTTACGATCACACTCATATCTTGTCCCCCTTTTCTATAAGGTCGGCCCTTCGAAACCACAGTCCACCCAACGATAGGCATAACGACATAAGCCCAATTGATGACAAGACACTCGAGCCCGCCGCGATTCCCTCTTTGACAATTCCACCCCAGCGCAACAGCATCAAGGCGTTACCCAATAGCGCCCAATGTCGTGCATATGCCGAGCAGATCAGGTAGCTCATTAAAACCACAAACGAGACTGACGACCCAAGCACAAACCCAACCGCTGCCTGCGCAAACGCAAGCGCCTCAAAAGCAAATAAGAGACCTATGAAAAACGGCAGCGCATCTGCCTCGGCAGCTTTGAGAAACCACGGCGCCAAATTAGCCAGTTGAAGCGACTCACCATGAATGACCGCGCTGAACGAGGAGCTCACCACCAAGCTCCAAATCACAACAGAGCAAACCACCACGAGCAGTGAAAATGCCGTTACTGCCGCCACCAAGATAAAACGCGAGACCCACCAAAGGGTTCTTGCCCGGCATCGAACAAGCGCTTGCAAACCAAACCCGTGCAACGATTCGGTCGGATAGTCGAGTGTTGTATAGAGAATAAGCAGAATGAGAAATAGCCATCCTAGCGGAGGCACAAACATGACCCCGGGCCTAGGCTCAAACGGAGCAGATCCGGCAAACACGAGCGCAAGATTATCCGCAAACCCCAAGGTATCCGTTCTAACCCCATACACAGAAGACAATCCGTAGGCGTACACCAAGTTCGCAACGGTCACTGCCGCAATTGCAATAAAAGTGATGATGTTCTTCTTCAAAACGGTCCTCAGGTCCGCGGCGACCAGCCTAAACAGCATCAGACCACCTCGCGTCTTTTCCACGCCCCAGAAAAAGCCAACGAAGCAAGGGTCAATAATATGATTTCCGCAAAACCGGCTCGAATGTCTGGCCAGTTATTCAGCGATTCCGACCTGATGCTGTTGAGGATATTGCAGTTAAACCCCACACAAGCCATTACGCCGAAGATCCAGCCATTTGCAAAATGCCACGCAACCATTAGCAGATACGGGACAATTATCGCTTTGATTCTGCTACGAAACAAAATTGAGAAGCCAGTTACAGCCATGGATAAAGTCCCGAGCGTGACAGCATCGAACAGCGTGTATGCGAGCACATATGACAAAGGATGCGAATAAAATAGACCGGAGAAGTAGCTATGCAGGTAAAGTCCTACGTAAGTCGACTCATCGACCCGAGGAAGATACGCAGGAAAAAGCATCGAGACGATCAGGAAATTGACGAGCAGAGGAATGGCAGTCACTGTAAACGCGGAGAGGAAAGCAGACAGCATCTTTACGTTCACGTACGCCTTTCTGGAAACGCGCGTGCATATCTGCATGTCATAACCACTCAAACGCTCAAAGAGACACGACCAAGATCCAGCCAACATTGCAAGCAGGGGCAGTGCATAGAAAAACACCGACGCAGACAGTGGCGCGTTCGCGCTCACAACAATCCAGTTACCGAAGCTGCTTTCACGTGTTTGACCGAGATAATTTTCGGCTTGCACGCCAACGCCGTAACCAAAAGAAAGAAGGTTGTGGCGCTCTTTTTCCAAATTTGCCCACGGCTCCAGCGCGGCAGCTATTGCAACTGCGACCGCAATCAAGAGAGCAAGGATAAAAGCTGGACGTCTAATCGTTTTCGACAGTTCGTATCTTGCGAGCTTTTGGTTCATACGTCCTCCTCCCCCTTCCGACCCAGAAAGCCGGAAGGGAGCCATTTCAAACAACTATGCGGGAAGCTTGTGAAAATGCCCGACGCAGTCGGGGCTCCATACACCAATAACAGTGCCGTAGCCAGACTCCGCCCATGCAGTCAGTCGCGCCGCAGATCGCCCGTTCTCACGGACGAGGTTATACATTTCCCACTGTCCCTTGTGATTCGAACGATACGTTCCCTGAGTACAATTCATGCTGCCGCTACCGCTTGTGTTATACGCACCGTCTGTATATAACCGAAGCGGATTTCCCGTATGGCCCTGGATATCCAGATAGAGCGATGAGGAATCATCCTTTTGACGGTAGCCAGTTGCACTCGTCCCGGCACATTGAAAACTAAATGCCTTATCGGCATTGTTCGTACAGGTCGTAATTCCCGTATCGGCGTTTTGAGTAATGCTGGAAACCTGAGAGGTGTCAAACTCCTCTTGTGCAAACGATGCAGCGGGAACCCCTAGGGACAGACCAGCTGCAATCACCAAGCCGACTCCGATTCGAGCAATAGCGCTCCTTGGCTTAATCATGGCCTTCTCCAATCAAAAGCGGTTAACAATGCGTCGACGCACGGCAACCTTCGCATGAATAGAGAAAGATGTCTGTAAACACCCGCTATTGAGTTGATTGCTCAGGCGTTTACACGTTATTTACCTGCGATAACAATAAAATTAGCTCCGCCTTATTCTTGATCTTCAACTGGCGGTAAGATGCAGACCGCAGCGCTTGCACCGTAGATGCAGCGTAACCGACATCCTCCGCAATGGCCTTTGTCGTTGCCCCCTCTGCCGTCATCAGCAAAATTTGCGACTGAACATCAGAAAGGGAGCGCGACGTAAGCAGGGCCAGCTGGCGCACGCGGGCCGTTTCGGTGGACCCGTTCGCCCGGTACTCCAAGACGGCCTTCTCGTCCTCAACCGAGCGGGCGAGCGCGATGTGCGTAACGAACATGGGCACAGACCAGCAAACAATCACCGTTGCCACGACGACATTGACAGCCGAACTTTGCCCCAACAACGACGCGAGGAACAACGGCTCGAAAACCGTCAGATCCTGCACCATATTGAGCAAGACAGCCCAAACAGGAGCCGTCGCCCCGAAGCAAAGCATCCATATCCCAAGCATTTTGCGCTGCGGACAGCTTCGCATCACTATATATGTGAGCAGCACCCCCGTCAGCACCGCAAGTCCATGGATTCGCCCCCTAGCGACCGCATAGATTAAGGCAACCATGCCCATTGACACCAACGGCACGATAGCCCGAGCATGGGCATGCACCTTAAACGGACGCAGCCCAACAGCGAGCGAAGCCGTAGACGCCACGCCGCAAAACAGGACCGGCACAGCCATCAACGGAACGCGTATGCACATCAATGCCGCGATATAGATAAAAGACCATTCCACAGCAGATAGCACCGCCCATACGTACGGGCTTCCGAGCCAAATCGCTTCACCCGCTCTATCCAGCGCAGCGCCACGATTCGCTTTTCCACCCGCGTAGCGTAGCGACAGAAGCAGTCCGAGACCCAATGCGTAGCTTAAGAGGGAAAAGGCGACAGCCCGCGAAACACCGGACCCCCAATCGCTATCCGCCATTACCAAGGGCCCCGCCGCAAGGAGGATAAAGAATAATGTGAGCAGGTATCGAAACAGCCGGCGCGTTCGAGCTGATGCCACTATATCGTCAGCATGCCGCTGCGGTAGCTCATGCCCTACAGTATCGCCCTCACCCGCAAACAGCGCCACGAGCTCGCGTGAGCCCGCAACCGACGCCTTCCCGTATGCTCGGTGAAGCGTTGTTCTCACCGTCGATGGCTTCGTATCCGTCTCCTTGGCAATTTCCGCCGGCGTTTTCCCTTTGAGCAGCAGTCGAACAAACTGCTCTTCTCTAGGCGACAGGGCGGGGGAAAACGCCCCCGCATCGAATGGGTCGGACGCACAGGCGATATCCGAATTGTTGTCCCGTTTCCCCCTTAGCAACATGCATACGAAGGCAGCAGCGATAACGGACCCCATCGCCAGCAATGCAATGACCACGGCATCGCTTGCGAAGTATGCCGCCTCAACAGCCGGAATAAGACCAATAGGAACTGCTACGAGCACAGAACAGGCAAACACGTCGCGCCGCCCATGGCCAAAGGCACGAGGGCGGCAAAACGGCGGGGCCACAGTCAATGCGAGATAGACCAACGGAATTAAAAGCGCAAGGCCAATTGACGCGGCCGTTACAGGGGGCATCCCCCATGGCTCGGGAACGACTCTCCATGAAACTCGACAGCAAAACAGCAGGCAAGACATGACGGCTATTGTTTCTGTAAAAATCGCGTCCTGCGGGTGACGAGTTTCCCTTTCGTCAGTCCGTGTCGACCTCTGCGTCAAAGGAGAGTCCGCCGTGCCCCAAATAACATATGAGAGAAGCAGCGACCCAACAAAGCACGAGACACACGAAACGCCATGTAACAACCAAATCGGTGCAAACACGATTGGAATAGAGTCTCCGCGAGCATAGAAAGCCAGGTCGGCCCATTCGGGAACCGTTGCAATAACACCAAGGAAAACACCGATGGCACCGAGATGCCTCGGCCTTCTCATTCCCCCCTTGCATAGCGCAGCACCATGAACAAACGCCGCGAGGCATGCGCCCAGGATAACGAGCCAGGTCATTGCACCTGACGCTAGGCCGATTGAAGATGAAAACCGGTGATAAGGGGTGACCGCCATTACGACAAGCGCAATGGCGCAGGCAGACGTAGCAGAACGGCGGGAAAAAAGCATATGGCCTCCATAGCATGTCATTATATCGCTCGATCCGCTCATCTATCTCCATGCCCACACCGGCCAACATCAACGATTCACGCTAACTCCAATCCGAGCCAGGTCACGGTCCGGCTTTTGTCCGCAGCCCCCGCCCCAAAGCGGGATGCGGTTTCCTTTTGAGCGCCGATTCGGAAAGTCCGTCCCGTTCCAGGCCAATATTCTGGGATGCAGTTTCCGCAGCCCACCCCATTTGGAAGGCGCATCCCATTATTTGGCTGAAAACTGGGGTGCGCTTTCCGAACGAGCCGAAACGGCCCGAATCGATCGGACCACCTCATCCCCGTTTCCTCGCCATCTGCCCGAGCGTGCTACACTAGCAGCATCTATGCCACCGCGAACGGCTCGGCCCCGCGCCCGCCGCTCGCAAACGAACTTTAAACGCACGAGGGTTGGCCATGCCGCTTTTCTCGCAACATACCGCCCGGTTCTCGCCGGACGTTCCTTTGGAGGGCACCAGCTCTCGCGAGCTGCTCAAGCGGTACCAGCCGCTCGAGACACTTGCGACCGGCGGTTTTGGCTCCATCGAGATCTGCCGCGACACGCACCTGCGCCGCCGCGTCGCCATTAAACGCATCCCCCTTATCAACGGTGCCGGCATGCCCGCTAGCGACATCATGGATGTCCTGCGCGAGGCGCACACTGCCGCCATGCTTCAACATCCCAACATCGTGCAGGTCATCGACTTTACGCACGACACAGCCTATGCCTACCTGGTTATGGAATATGTCGATGGCATGTCGCTGGCCGAGTTTTTGCACCGCGCGGACGGCCACTCACTTACCTTTGACGAGGCCGCGGCCATTGCCGATGCCCTGGGCCAGGCGCTCACCTTCGCCCACAGTAATGGCGTACTCCACCTGGACATTAAGCCCGCCAACGTGCTCATCGACCACTCGGGCAATGTAAAGCTCACCGACTTTGGCATGGCGCGGCTGTCGTCCGCCGGTGGCTTTGGCGGCTCACGCGGCGGCACCATCGGCTACATGCCGCCCGAGCAGCTCGATATCGAGACCGGCACGGTCGACGAGCGCGCCGATGTCTTTGCCCTCGCCTGTGTGATCTACGAGGGCCTGTGCGGCAGCGCTCCTTTTATGGCGGCCACGCCCGCCGACTCGCTCGGCCGCATCATCGGCGGCGCCACCTATCCCAGCGAGCTGATACCACACTTTCCCCCGGGAGCCGAGGCCGCGCTCATGAGCGCGCTCTCCCCCATGCCGCAGGACCGCCCCAACAGCATCGAGGCATTTTGCGACCAGCTCCTTGCCGGTCTGGGCAGCGTGCGCGAAGGCCGTCGCAGCCTGGAGCAAATGGTTGGCGAACTTTCGGATGACGAGCAGGAGCTCGACGATATCGAGCCGTCGCACTACGAGGACGACACCATCGAAGTCGACCCCGCACTCGGCTGGGCAGGCACGCGCTGGAGCCATGCGCGCGACTACGCCATGCACGCTATCTCGGCGCTAACGTGCGGCGCCTTTAGCTTTTTGCTGATGCAGACGGCCGGCGTCGCGGCGCTTCCCGGCCTGGTCATTGCGGCTATCGCGATCGGAGCGGCGGCCGGCCTGGCCCCCCAGATTGGCTCGGCCATCTCGGCTGTGGGCTTTTTGGTGCTCATGGCAAACGCCACCATGCAGGCACAGGGCGTCCTGTCGATGTTGCCCGTTGCGGTGATCTTTGCCGCCGCCATGTCCGGTTGGTGGATCGCCTGGGGTCGCACCGAGGCTGCCGCGAGCGCCGCACTCACCTGTGCACTCGCGCTTGGCTGTCTGACCGGCAATACCTTCCTGGCAGCTGGGGTCACCGCCGGCGTCGCGTCATTTTGGCTCGGCCCGGCAAGCGCCGCCGCGGCAACGGGCATGGGCGCACTTTTCGCCCGTCTGGCCACGGTCGCGCTTTCAGCCGGAGGCGTGCTGGGGCTCGGTAACGTTGCCGCAGCGCTGGGAGACCCACTCCTTTGGGCTGCCTTTGTGCTGGTAGCGGCAACTGCCGCGGCGTCATCTGCGCTGCTCAACGCCCATGCCAAGCGTGCCGATCAGGGCTCAAACCTTGCCGTAATCGCCGCCATCGCTGTCGCCGGCATCGGCTGCGCAGCGGCGTCCTGTCTTGCACACCATATGGAAATTGCCAGCCTTGCAGCCGCGGTCGTCGCCAAGGCGGCGGTTGCGGGAACCCTATCCTCTATAATCGTTGGGATATGCCTATATTTGCTCGGATACCAAAGAACCTATACGGAGAGTGATCTTTCGTGAACTTCCTGAACATCTTCGAGGACCACGTGGCCGGCATCTTCGGTGCCACCCGTGCCCCGTTCTCCTTTAAGAAGCTTGCCAAGCAGGCCGCTCGCGACATGGAGGATCAGACTCTGGTGATCAACGGCGTCAACACGGCGCCGGCACTCTATACCATCCTGATCGCCGCCGACGACGATCCCATGCTCGCCCCGTTCTACCCCGAGCTTTCGCGCGAGGTCCGCGAGTTTGTGAAGGCGCAGGCCGAAAAGCGCCGCTATGTCTTTGTCGGCGAGCCCCTCGTGCGCTTTATGATCGATCCGCAGCTGCGCGCCGGCAAGTTCTCGGTCTTTGCCGAGAACGTCGATGCCCCCACGCTCGGCCGCCTGTACGAAGAAGAGCGCGCCTATCAAAACGGTCTGGGCCAAAACAACTCCGCGGCAAGCCGTGCCGCCAGCGCCCCGCGCGCCGGCCAGCAGCAGTTTGCTGCCCCGCAGCAGCAGCGCCCCGCCGCCATGCCCCAGCAGCAGCCGACGCCTCGCGCCGCCGCTCCCGACCCGCTTGCCGTGGCAGACCCCTTCGCGCCTAGCGTCCCCGACCCCGCCGCAGCACCCATCCCGGTGCCGCAGACCGTCTCGCGCGACGCGCTTGCCGGCATGGGCGGAGCCGCCGCGACCGGTGCCGCCGTGGGCCTAGGCGCCGCAGCCGACATCGCCTCCAACATGGCGAGCACTCGCGCCCCGCAGCGCCCGCTCGCCCAGCTCGTCGACGTCGTGAGCGGCGAGAGCCATAGCATCACCTCCGCACAGGTGACTATCGGTCGCGAGCGCTCGGTTTCCGATATTGCCCTGCGCGACCCCAACGTGTCGCGCCGCCACGCCCAGCTCACCTTTACGGGCTCGGATTGGTCGATCGAGGACCTCAATTCCACCAACGGCACGCTCGTCAACAACCGCCGCATTACGCGCTGCCCGCTGCGCAACGGCGATCTGCTGACGTTTGGCCTGAGCACCTTTGAATTTAGGGGATAGTCGCTTATGAACATCGATATCGTCCTTTTTGCAGGCCGCATCGTCCTGGTCGCCCTGCTCTATATCTTCCTGTTCGCCGTCATGAAGACCGGCGTGGGACTTGTGCGCGGACAGCGCCGCGACTCGGCTATCTGGACGATCGATGTGGACAAGGGCCCGCGCGGCATCCGTGGCATCCACGTAGACATGCTCGGCCCCGTCATCGTCGGTCGCTCGCCATCTTCGGACATCTGCATCAACGAACCGTTCGTCTCGGCCTCGCATGCGCGCTTTTCGCTGCAGGGCCCGGCGCTCATCATCGAGGACCTCAACTCGCTTAACGGCACGCTCGTCAACGGCCGCCAGCTCGTGGAGCCCGCGACGCTGCGTGAGGGCGACGAAGTCCAGATTGGCGACGTGGTCATGAAGGTGAACCGTCGATGATCGACGAGGAGAACAAGTCCGCAACTATGACCGAGGCACCGGCTGCCGCCACAGCTGCGCCGGCCCACGCCGCTCCGGCGGGCTCCGCACCCGTGGAACCCGAGGACACCGTGTTCTCCCTGCCTCTTTCGCATGTAACGCATGATATTTCGGATCTCGCCGATAACGAGGACGAAGAGGATGCCGTAGCGGCGCCCATCGGCGCACATGCTGCGGAACAGCCCACAGCGCCCGAAGCAACCCCGGCGCCGGCTCACTTTGCAGAGCCCGTCGCCGCGGCAATCAACGAGAGCGCTGCGGTGTTTGCGGCACCCGAGCCCGCCGCGCCGGCGTTTCCCATAGCCCCGGCATCCGAGGTTGCGCCCGCGTCTACGCCGGCGCCCGAGCCTATAGACGTCAGCCCGCAAGACGACGAGTCGACCGCCCGCGCGCCCGAGGAGCCCGGCTCCCCGGACACCGGCGATTCCGAATCAAACGCCGAGACCGACACCGTCTCTCCCGGTGACACAGCCGAGATCGACGTTGCCGCCGTTGAGACCAAGCTCAAAGACCCCGGCTCGACCATGAGCTTTGAGCCCCTGACCGAGGAGCGCATCGAGACCGACTCGACCTATGATGCCGGCACCACCACGCAACTCATGTGGGGCGCCCGCTCTGACGTTGGCTGCGTACGCCCGCACAATGAGGATTCCTACCTGGTGCAGTCGCCGCTCTTTTGCGTATGCGACGGCATGGGCGGTCACGCCGCCGGCGAGGTAGCCTCTTCCATTGCCGTCGAGACTATTGCCAAGACGGCCCCGCAGTCCGCCGACGCAGCACGCCTGGCCGCAGCCGTCGAGGCAGCCAACGCCGCCGTAATCGAGGCGGCCCTGAACGGCCTGGGCAAGCCCGGCATGGGCTGCACAGCCACTTGCGCCTATATCGAAAACGACACGCTCGCCATCGCCCACGTGGGTGACTCTCGCGCCTACCTGCTCCACGAGGGCACGCTCATCCGCGTGACCCGCGACCACTCCTACGTGGAGGAGCTCGTGGACGCCGGTGAGATTACGGCAGACGAGGCTCGCGTCCACCCCAACCGCTCGGTCATCACCCGTGCGCTGGGCTCGGACCCCGCCATGTATGCCGACCACTTCACTCTGCATATCGAGGAAGGCGACCGCCTGATCCTGTGCTCCGACGGCCTTTCGAGCATGATTCCCGATAGCGATATCGAGAACATCGCCACGCAGTCCTCAACCGCGCAAATCTGCGTCGACAACCTAGTGGACGCGGCGCTTGCCGCCGGCGGCCACGACAACGTGACCGTAGTAGTCGTTGACCTGGTTGACGATGGCGTTATGCGCGAGGCGCAACGCGTGCGTCGCCGCAACGTCACCATCGGCGTCGTCTTAGGTCTCGTCTTGGTGCTGGCGGCTGCCATCTGGGCCTACACGGGTGTCACCGGCTCGTACTACCTGGGTACCTACCAGGGCAATGTCGCCGTCTGGCGCGGCCTGCCCGGCAAGCCGCTCGGACTCAAGCTCCACTGGCTCGAAAGCGAAACCAGTATCAAGCTGTCCGACCTGCCCGAAGACACGCAAAACCGCCTCAAGGCGGGCATTCCGCAAACAAGTGTCGACGATGCGCAGGACACGATATCCAAGTACCGCCACCAGATCGACGAGGAGCAGACCCGCCAGGTGATCGACGCGCAAACGATTCGCGACAACACCGACCAGGGATCGACCTCCGAATCAGATTCCGAGAAAACCGCCGAACAGTCCGCCGAGGCCGAAGCCTCCGAAAAGAACTAGAAAGGGAGTGCCGCTTATGAGTCGCCGCAACACCGAGCTGCTCTTGCTCATCGCCTCGGCGTTCCCCGTCATCCTGCTGTATGCGATGTACGTCCTCACCACGGGCGCTGCCATCTCCTTTGAGACGCTCGCCGTACCGATCGGCCTCTTTGCCGCCTTTGCCGCGGCCCACATTGCCGTGCGCATCTTGGCGCCCGGTGCCGACCCCGCCATCCTGCCCATTGTCTTTGTGCTTTCGGGCATCGGCATCACGTTCGTGACGCGTCTCGCCCCCGCTCTCGCCATCTCACAGCTCATCATCCTGTTTGTCTCGGTGGCCCTGATGGTGGGAACGCTCGCGTTGGTTAAGAACCTCGACGTAGTCATGCGCTACAAGTACACCTTTGGCATTATCGGCATCATTCTGTTGATGCTGCCTATCTTTATCGGCACCACGATCTCGGGCTCCAAGCTGTGGATTCGCATCGCGGGCTTTACCATCCAGCCCGGCGAGTTCGCCAAGGTCTTTATCGTGCTGTTCCTGGCCGGGTACCTGGCCGAGAACCGCGAGCTGCTCTCCATCTCCAACCGCAAGATCCTGGGCTTTAAGATCCCTCGCCTGCGACTGCTGCTGCCGCTGTTTGCCGTGTGGGGTGTGTGCCTGCTCGTCGTCGTCTTCGAACGCGATCTGGGTTCGGCCGTGCTGTTCTACACCATCTTCTTGCTGATGCTCTACGTTGCCACGGGACGATTCTCGTATGTCGTTATCGGCCTTGCGCTCTTAGCCGTTGGAGCCGTGGGCGCCTACAAGTTCCTGTCTCACGTTCAGGTGCGTTTCCAGGTTTGGGTCGATCCGTTTAAGGACGCCCAGGGCCAGGGCTACCAGATCGTCCAGTCGCTCTTCTCGCTTGCCGATGGCGGTCTGGTCGGTGTTGGTATCGGCAACGGCATGGCCAACAACATCCCTGTCGTCGAGTCCGACTTTATCTTCTCGGCCATCGGCGAGGAGATGGGCCTTTTGGGCGGCGGCGCCGTGCTCATCCTGTTTATGCTCTTTGCCGTGCGTGGCCTCACCACGGCTGCCCGCGCTAAATCCGACCTCGCCGCCTTTAGCGCCACGGGCCTTACGGCCGCCATCAGCTTCCAGGCCTTTTTAATCGTGGGCGGCGTTACCCGCCTGATCCCGCTGACCGGCGTCACCCTACCCTTTATGAGCCAGGGCGGTTCCTCGCTGCTGGCAAGCTTTATCATCGTCGCGCTCCTGCTGCGCGCCGGTGACGAGGCGACCGGACGCGAGGCCGAGCTTACCGGCACCGGCACTATGGCCGCCATCACCGATGATCAGGTCGCATCTGCCGCCGCCCCGACGGGCACGCGCTTTGCCACCTCGTCTTCCTACGGCAGCGGCAGCCATTCCGTCGGCTCGCGCATGCGCCGTCGCCTGCTCGACACGCCTGAATCCGGTGTGCTCGGCCGCGTTGCGCTCGCCAACCGTCTAACCCGTGCGGTGCTCGCCTTTACGGCGCTGTTCGCCATCCTTATCGGCAACCTCACCTATGTCCAGGTCATCAAGGCCAAGGACTATCAGGATATGCCGACCAACAACCACACTATCGCCCGCTCCAAGTACATCCAGCGCGGTTCCATCATCACGTCCGACGGCGTGACGCTGGCCGAGTCGCTGCAGCAGGAGGACGGCACCTACGTACGCTCCTACCCCAACGGCAACCTGGCAGCGCACGTGGTTGGCTACGTGAGCCAGCAGTATGGCACCACCGCCATCGAGAGTGTCATGAACGACACGCTCACCGGCTCTAAGGATTACTCCAGCTGGAACAACGCCATCGCTTCGCTCGCGGGCCAGACCCAGCCGGGCAACACCGCCAAGCTCACCATCGACTCGCGTATCCAGACGGCGGCCGAGCAGGCGCTCAAGGGCTTTAAGGGCGCTGTAGTGGTCATCGACCCGCGTACCGGTGCGGTGCTCGCATGCGCCAGCTCGCCCACCTATGATAACACCAACATCGACGCCCTGCTGCAGGCGGGCGGCGGCGAGGACGGCTCCATGTACAATCGCGCCATGGACGCGCTGTACACGCCGGGCTCCACGTTTAAGGTCGTTACGCTTTCCGCGGCACTCGAGACCGGCACCGCCAGCCTTACCAGCACCTACCAGGCGCCCGGCTCCATGGACATCGGCAACGCACCGGTCACCAACTATGCCAACGAGAGCTACGGCACCATCAGCCTGCAGCAGGCCTTTGCCGTGTCTTCCAACGTCGTCTTTGGCCAGGTGGCAAACGAAGTTGGCGCAAACACGCTCGTGCAGTTTGCCAACGCCTTTGGCTACGGCCAAAAGCTCGGCCAAGACCTGACCTCCGCGGCCTCCATCATGGCCGACCCGTCGCTCATGACCGAGTGGGAGACCGCCTGGGCCGGCGCCGGCCAGCCTGTCGGCATGGACCACACGCCCGGGCCGCAGACCACCGTCATGCAAAACGCCGTGATTGCCGCCGCCATCGCTAACAGTGGCGTGGTCATGGACCCGTACTTTGTAGCCCAGGTACTCGCCCCGGACGGAACTGTGGTCAAGACCACGCAGTCCCGCTCGCTGGGTCAGGCCGTCAGCTCCGCCACGGCCGACCAGGTCAAGCAGGCCATGCTCGCCGTCGTCCAGTCCGGTACCGGCACCGATGCCCAGGTCCCCGGCGTCAAGGTCGCCGGCAAGACCGGCTCGGCCGAGACCGGCGGCACCAACGTCAACTCGATGTTCGTTGGCTTTGCACCTTACGATTCACCCACGGTCGCCATCTCGGTGGCCTTGGAGGATTACGACAAACACGACGTCAAGGCGGCCAAGATTGCCGGCATCGTCCTGACCGCGGCGCTCGCCGCACAGGGAGCGTGATGCCCATGATCGAATCGGACACCCGAGGCGCGCCGCGGCCGAAGAGTTAGCGGCAACGCGCCACACGGCCCCAGCGGCCACATCGTAGGTACTACACACATCGTTGAGCGAATAGTTATGTTAGGAGCAGGAATGGAACAGAGGGTCCTCGGGGGAAGATACCTCCTCAAGGATAAGGTGGGGACAGGCGGTATGGCGACCGTCTACCGTGCGCAGGACCAGGTCCTCGACCGCACGGTAGCCGTCAAGATCATGCTGCCGCAGTATGCTGGCGACGCAACCTTCGCCGCACGCTTTAAGCAGGAGGCCCAGGCAGCAGCCGGTCTCTCCTCCCCCTATATCGTGGGCGTCTACGATTGGGGCAAGGACGGCGACACCTATTACATCGTCATGGAGTACCTGCGCGGCACCGACCTTAAGAGCGGCATCAAGAGCCACGGCGCCCTCGACCCCAAGAAGGTCGCCCAGATCGGCTCGCAGATCAGCTCCGCGCTTTCGGTCGCCCACAAGCACGAGATCATCCACCGCGACATTAAGCCGCAGAACATCATGGTGCTGCCAGACGGCAACATCAAGGTGATGGACTTTGGCATCGCGCGCGCCAAGAACAGCCACCTCACGCAAGACAACAACGTGCTGGGAACCGCCCACTACGTCAGCCCCGAGCAGACCCGTGGTCAGGACCTCGGCCCCACCTCGGATATCTACTCGCTGGGCGTCGTGATGTATGAGTGTGCCACCGGCCGCGTTCCCTTTGACGGTGACGACGCTATCTCGGTCGCACTCAAGCAGGTCAACGAGCTGCCTATTCCACCGAGCCAGATCAACTCCGGTGTCGACGCCGACCTTGAGCGCATCATCCTCAAGTGCATGGAGAAGGACCCGGCAAACCGCTTCCAGACCGCCGAAGAGCTTCGTCAGGTGCTCAACAGCTACCTGTCGGGCCGTGCCGTCAACATCTCGGAGCCCACGCGCATCATCGGTGCCCCCGGCGAGCTGGGCGCCACCAAGACTCGCGAGCTTTCCGATCAGACGCGCGCCATGGTGCGTCCCGTCTCGGGCGTGAGCGGCCAGAATACCGCCCGTAGCTCGGTTTCGGGCTCCACCGGCTCCTACGAGGTCGAAAAGCCCAAATCCAACAAGAACAAGATCATCGCCGCCGTGGTGGCAGCCGTTGCCGTCATCGGTATCGTGGTGGCCTTTGCCACAGGACTCTTTGGCGGCGAGCAGGTCACCGTGCCCGATGTGCTGGGCAAGGACCAGCAGACTGCCGTCGAGCAGATCAAGGAAGCCGGCCTCGAGGTCGGCACCATCGACCAAAGCTACAACGACGATATCGACGAGGGCAAGGTCGCCGAGCAGACGCCCAACGGCAAAACCAAGAAGGCCAAGGGCACCAAGGTGAACCTGGTAATCTCCAAGGGCCCCAAGCCCTCCGAGAAGGTTGAGGTTCCCCGGCTTGTCGGCCTGACCAAGGACCAGGCAGAAGCCGCGCTGGCAAGCGTTGGCCTGAAGGGCAACGCCTCCGAGGAGGCCAACGAGGCCGATGAGGGCCAGGTCTTTGAGCAGGGCACCGAACCCGGTAAGGAAGTCGAGAAGGGCACGACCATCTCGTACAAGGTCTCCAGCGGTCCTGATACCACGTCCGTCCCCGACCTGACCGACATGACCGAGGCCCAGGCGCGCAACGCCCTCGATATGGCAGGCTTTGGCGTCGACGTGAGCTACCAGGAGAACGACTCAGTTACCGAGGGAACCGTGATCAGCTGGAACCCCAGCGGCAAGCAGAAGCCCGGCGCCACGATTACCGTCGTCATTGCCAAGAAGTCCGGCAAGGCCAGCGTTCCGGGTAACCTGTACGGCAAGAGCATCTCCGCCGCCGTCACCGCGCTCAACAACGCCGGGTTCTACAACATCGCGTTCTGCGACCAGAACGGCAACCCCGTGAGCGGCAACGAAAACGCCACCGTTACGGGCGTCTCCCCCACCGGCAAGCAGTCCACCGACAACACGATTACGCTGACGGTTTCGATTTCTGGCTCGGGTTCGGGCTCTGGCTCGGGCACGAGCACGGGCGACGATTCTGGTACGACCAACTAGTCGCCGCCCCACCGCCCATTACGGCTCCCGCCGCAAACATATTCGCTCACAGGCGCCCGCTTGCTCCCCCAGCAAGCGGGCGCTTCGTTTTTGACATGACATGAACCAGAAGAGCCCGGTACCGTGACGGTGTACCGGGCTCGATCAATCTCTGGTGTCCCCGGGCTGATTCGAAAACTCCCCCCGCGGGGAAATTGGTGACGCGGGTGTCGACGGCTCGAACCCTGCCCTTAGACCAGAAGAGCCCGGCACCGTAGCGGTACCGGGCTCGGCAAATCTCTGGTGCCCCCGGGCGGATTCGAACCGTCGACACCCGCTTTAGGAGAGCGGTGCTCTATCCCCTGAGCTACGGAGGCATGTTGTACTAGTGTAGCAGATTTACACGTTGTGATGCAGCGTGTAGCCACTCTTCGAAGTTGCGGTGGAACAGCCCTCCGGAAAGTGCGTCCCACTATCCAGGCAAATTCTGGGTCAGACTTTCCCCATGGGACCTCGCTGGGAAACTGTGTCCCAGAATTTCGACTCGAAACGGGACACGGTTTCCCAAACGGGCCCGTTCCGGAAACTACATCCCGCAATCGGCACTCGAACCGGGATGCACTTTCCCGATCGAGCCTCATGGGAAACCGCGTCACACTTTAGGGGGGCGCTCTTTAATGGCTAGTTGCCTTTGTGGAAAAGGTTCTTGATGACGGAGGGGATGCTCTTGGCGCCCTTGGCCGTCACATCGATAAAGTCGGGCGAACGAACGAGCTTGTCCTCGTCAATGTACTTACGCACCGCGCGAAGCGTTTCCTTGTCATTGCGCGTCGAAAACGTAAAGTGGCCATTCTCTTTGGTAAAGATGGCAAAACGCGTAATCTTCTTGGTGCCGCGCAAAACCTCGGCGGCAATATAGTCGACCTCGTCCCACGGGATTTGGATATAATCCTCGGGATTACGCTCGTTATAGTACTCAAACGCCTTATTGCCCACCATCACGTTACCGTGACTGGTAAGCCCCATCAGGCAGGTTGCCGGCGTTGCCAGATCGACCGTGCTGTTCTGAGATTGCGCCATACGCGCCTCGCCCTCCAATAAAAACAATCGGACCGCATCCAGTGTACCCACCGGGTGCGGCCCGTTTCAATGGCTCAAAAGCCCTTGCCTAGCAACTCTCGGTCTTAAGCCGAAGCGTGCTTACATGAAGCCGCAGACGCGACCGATGATGCCGACGGCGAAGAGAGCCAGGATGATGACGATCGGGCTGACCTTCTTCTTGAGGAGCTTGCAGACCAGAAGGGTCAGGCACACGGCGGCAAGGCCGGGGATGAGCTGATCGAGGTTGGCCTGAAGCGTGGTGACCTTCACCGGGTCGAGTGCGTTGGCACCGACAGAGCTGTACATCGTCAATGCCTGCTTGATGCCCTCAGAACCGGCGGGCAGGTTGGCCCAGTCGATATAGGCGCCAGCGGACTGCGTGACCTTGGAGACGACCGGGGTGAAGGAGATGGACACCCAGCGCTCGACCAGGGCGCCGATGATGAACATACCCAGGATGGAAGCACCCTCGGTGACCTTGCCCATCAGACCGCCGGAGAGGTCCTTGGCGATGGAGGAGCCGACCTTGTAGCCAAACTCCTGCGTGTACCACAGGAAGGCGTAACGGATGATGTTCCACGCGAAGAAGAACAGCAGCGGACCGGCGATGCTGCCGGACAGGGCCAGGGAAGCGCCCAGTGCACCCAGAATCGGGCGAAGGGTGAACCAGAAGGCGGGGTCGCCGACGCCGGCGAGCGGGCCCATCATACCGACCTTGACGCCCTGAATGGCGACGTCGTCAATCGGAGCACCGTTGGCGCGCTCCTCCTCGAGGGCGAGGGTAACGCCAATGACGGGGGCGGAAACATAGGGGTGGGTGTTATAGAACTCCAGGTGGCGCTTAAGAGCGGCAATCTGGTCATCCTTGCTGGTGTAGAGCTTCTTGATCGCAGGGATCATTGCGAAGCACCAGCCGCCGTTCTGCATACGCTCGTAGTTCCACGAGCCCTGAAGGAACTGATGACGGAAGCAAACCTTCTTACGGTCAGCCTTGGTGAGCTGAATCTTGTTCTCTGCCATATGTATCACTCCCCTCCTACTCGTAATCGTTCAGAATGTCGCCGAGCGGGTCACCGGAGCCACCGCCCATGCCGCCACCCTGCTTGGCCAGATCCTTAAGGCCAAGGTAGATGAGGGCAAGGGAGATGCCGATGAGGCCAAGGGCGATCAGCGTGAGCTGAGGGATGGCAGCAAGGACAAAGCCGAGGATGAAGAACGGCCAGGTCTCCTTGGTGGCCATCATGTTGATGACCATGGCGTAACCGACGGAAGCGACCATGCCGCCGCCGACAGCCATGCCGCCGGACAGCCAATCGGGCATAGCGTTAAGCGCGTTGGTAACGGCCTCGGCCGGGATGATGCACAGAAGTACTGCCGGGATGGCGATACGAACACCCTGCATGAGGATGCCGGCGTACTGCCAACGCTCGATGCCGGCGAAGTCGCCCTTCTCGGCGCAGGCGTCCATGGCGTGAACCATAGCGGTAGCCAGGGTACGGCAGATCATGGTCAGGAACAGACCAGCGACCGACAGCGGGACGGCGACGGCGATGGCGGCGGTAACGGCCTTGGCCGAATCGGTGGCGCCGCCGTTGAGGGCGAGCACCATGATGATCGAAGAAGCGACCGAGGCCAGAGCGGCGTCAGGCGCGACGGCGGCGCCGACGTTAGCCCAGCCAAGGGCCATCATCTGGAGCGAACCGCCCAGGAGGATGCCCTCCTGAAGGTGACCGGTTACGAGACCGATAAGCGTGCATGCCACGAGCGGCTGATGGAACTGGAACTCATCCAGAATGCCTTCCATACCGGCAAGCAACGCGACAATCGCAACAAGCAGAATAGTGATTGCAGACATGTATCGGACCCTCCTTTACTATGCTTGAGCGGCCAGTTCGGCCTTAGCTTTCTTCAACATGGCGTCGAGATCCTCGGAGGAATCCGAAGGAACCTTGCGGACCTCGAACTTGACGCCCTTGGCCTTGAGAGCCTCGATGGTCTTGACATCGTCATCGCCCATAGCGACAGCGTTAGTGACGACGACCTTGCCCTTGGAGTGGGCCATGGAACCGATGTTGGCTTCCTTGATGTCGACGCCGGCCTCGATGGCCCTGAGCAGATCCTGCGGGTTCTCGAACAGCAGCATCGCCTTGGTGTCGCCAAAGCGCGTGTCCTTGACGACCTCGGCCATCTTCTTGATAGGCACGACGTTGGCGTGGACTCCCGGAGGGGCAGCCTGCTCGATCATGGTCTTGCGGAGCTCGTCGTGAGCAACGCCGTCGGAGACCACGATGATGCGGTTGGGGTTGATCTGCTTGGTCCACGTGGTGGCCACCTGACCATGCAGCAGGCGCGTGTCGATACGGACGTGGGCGATCTTGATGTGCCCGTCGCCGATCACCGTTCCCGGAGGAATGGCACCCGCAGGAGCAGCGGCGGCCGCAGCCGGCTTCTTCTCCTCGGGCTCCAGAGACTCGGGCTTGACGCGCACGCCGGCCTTAGCCTCAGTCACGAGATGTTTTGCGATCGCATGTGCAGTGTTCTTTGCGTCAAAGCGCTGCGAATATGCCTCGATGAGCATAGGCAGGTTGACACCGGTGACGATAGCCCAGGAATCGTGGCCCTCGATGAGCCCGCTGATCTGGTTGAACGGCGTGCCGCCCCACAGATCAACGAGGAAGAGCACCTGCTCCTGGTCCTCGAAGGAAGCGATTGCCTCCTCGACCTTGGCACGGAAGTCGTCGGGGCCCATGCTCGGCTCGAGCGAGACCACGGCAACAGACGGCTGATCGCCAAAGACCATCGAGCCCGTCTGCTTGATTCCAGCCGCCAAGTCACCATGGCTAGCAAGAACAATACTTACCATCACATAACCTCCTTTTTGTCTACGTAATTCCTACACGACAGTTATGGAGTATAGCTGCAAATACAGCAGAATTGTTTGAAAAACTGCAAAAGGTAGCATTATTTGTTTAAACGTCTTGTTTTGTTACAAGTTGATTACATTCCAGTATTTTGGCTGATTTGCTGCTGAGGATTGATAGCTGATCTATTTACATGACCGAATTGAGCACGCTGTTCATTATTGCCGGTTTTAAACAGACACAAATGTGCTCGCGTTGAGGCTATTTCGTTTAAACAGATGGTGCTTGACTAATGGTAAGAAATATGCTCTAGCAAAGTAGTCGTTAGGGACGTTCTTTAATGACTAGTCGTTTAAGAACGTCCATTACAGTCGAAATTGTCAGCCCGGGACCG
>NZ_QSUU01000016.1 GCF_003439125.1 Collinsella sp. OM04-5
AGGCGAACGCGGCCACCGCGGCCGAGCTCGTGAGGTGGCTGTGGGCCCTCGGCGCGATGTGCCGGGAGGGCGCGGATAGACATAAGCCCCCGTCCCGGCGAGCCGGGCGGCCTTCGGGGACACCCCCGTTCTCGCTGTGCGCGCGGCGGCCGCCGCATGCGCGAAGACAGACTAGGGGAACCCCGCCGAAGGAGAGGATTGCGGGCCGCCGGAGCGGTATCCGCGGATATGAGACTGAGCCGAAGGCGTCGATGACATGCCGGGGGCGGACCGGGACGGGTTTAACGGCAGGCCCCGCCGACCGATTGCAAGCGGTCGGCGGGGCCATTGTGGCCCTTGACAGTGGATTGGGTCATATGAGCGAGACGGCGTCAGCTGAGTCGATTTGGCCCGAAAGAGGAGGGAGCACGCCTTATGGCGGCGACCGACGAATGAGCGCCAAATCGGCCAGCTGACGTCGTCGCAGCGTCAACAAGAAAGCTGAGTGAGCCTGTAAGCCGGGTTCTGTCGTGAACGGTCATTTATCTTGTCTGCACGTTACCGTGCAGCTCCACGCACGCTACCCGAACGCGGACCGGGCCGGCCCATAGCGTTCCTATTCGCGCTTGCTCCGGATGGGGCTTGCCAAGCCGCCGTGTTGCCACGACGCTGGTGGTCTCTTACACCACCGTTTCAGCTTTTCCCTTTACGCCTTGCGGCGCAGGTGGGAGTCTTCTTTTCTGCGGCGCTTTCCGTCGGATCACTCCGCCCGGCCGTTAGCCGGCATCCCGCCCTCTGGAGCCCGGACTTTCCTCACGCGTGCTGCAAGCAGCACATCGCGCGACCGTCTGGCCCACTCAGCAGTGCAAGAGTGTAGCACACCGTCGCTATTGGCAATGGCACAACACAAGCGTTCGACACGATAAACCAAGAACCACGCCATGCAGTACAATAGGCTTGTCGATGGGCAACGTCGTCAGTCGAGACGCGACCGCGCTCCGCACCCCTCCGTCTACTCAGTGCGTTCCCGCCTCCTCCCCGAGGCGGGATGTCGGCATATTTTATGCACCGACAAGCCAATAGCAAACGGATAGCCCGGACAAAATTGCGCCCGGGTAGCATCGTGCATTTCACCGCCAAATGTAAAAAGGGACCCGTCCATTACGGACGGATCCCTTAAACAAGTGATCGTCAACCGATTTACTCGGCGTCGGTCTCCTCGTCCTTCTTCTCGGAAGGCAGCGGGGTAACCTCAATCTCGACGCCCAGAGTCTCAGCAGCAGACTTCATGGACAGGGAGATACGACGACGGTCGAGGTCGATCTCCATGACCTTGACCTGAACCTTGTCGCCCACGTGGGTGACCTGAGAAGGCTGATCGACGTGCTTGTTGGCCATCTCGGAGATGTGCACCAGGCCCTCGATGCCCTCGCCCAGGTCGACGAAAGCGCCGAACGGGACAAGCTTGGTCACAGTACCCTCGACGATAGCGCCGACGGGGTACTTCTTGACCAGTGCGCGCCACGGATCCTCGGTGGTCTGCTTGAGACCCAGGGAGATGCGCTCACGGTTGAGATCGACGTCGAGAACCTCGACCTCGACCTCCTGGCCGACCTTGACAACCTCGGAAGGATGGTTGACGTGGTTCCAGGAGAGCTCGGAGATGTGGATGAGGCCGTCGATACCGCCGAGGTCGACGAAGGCGCCGAAGTCGACGATGGAGGAAACGGTGCCCTGGAGACGCATGCCAGACTTGAGCTTAGACAGGATCTCGGAGCGCTCGGCCTTACGGGACTCCTCAAGCACGACACGACGGGAGAGGACAACGTTGTTGCGGTTGCGGTCCATCTCGATGACGCGGGCCTCGATGCGGGTGCCCATGTAGGAGGTGAGGTCCTTGACACGACGGAGGTCGACGAGGGAAGCGGGCAGGAAGCCACGCAGGCCGATGTCGAGAATCAGGCCGCCCTTGACAACCTCGATAACCTCGCCCTCGACGTTCTCACCGGAGTTGAACTTCTCCTCGATGCGGTTCCAAGCACGCTCGTACTCGGCACGCTTCTTGGACAGGACCAGACGACCGTCCTTGTCCTCCTTCTGGAGAACCAGAGCCTCGATGGGATCACCGAGTGCAACGATGTCTGCAGGGTTAGCGTCCTTGCGGATGGACAGCTCGCGGACCGGGATAACGCCCTCGGACTTGAATCCGATGTCAACGAGCACCTCGTCATGCTCGATCTTAACGACAGTGCCGTTAACGAGATCGCCCTCATCAAAGTCGGTAATCGTACCGTCGATGAGGTTGTTCATCTCCTCCTCATTGACATCGTCAAGAGAGAAAATGGACGAGTTCTGAATCTCACTCAAAGGTGGACCCCTTTCGAACTACGGGGCCCCGATTGCTAGGACCTACAGAAGGGTGCGACAAGCACACAACGTTTAGGAACACTCGGGAGCCGACAGATACTAATGTGACGCTTATGCAATCACGTTCGTATAGGTTACGGGGAAATGAGTTCGATTTCAAGCGTGAACTGCGATTTTTTACTCGTGTGGAGACTTTTTCGTAATCTTATGAACACACGTCTCCGCAACTTGACGATAACCAGCCAGGCATTCGGCTTTGGGGTAAAGTATCCGGAGCCAACGATTCTAGATCGATTTTTCGAGAAAGGTGCCCGCGTGCTCAAAGCAGTCGTTTTCGATATGGACGAAACGCTTCTTAGCATCAACCTCAACGCGTTCATCCTTCGCTATTTTAAGGATGTCTCTTCGATGCTCGCGGATATCGGGCGCCGCAGCCGCGGTGGCACGATGGCACGCCTCGGCACCATCCTGGTCGACCTCAACGCCAATCGCCGCAGCGGCACGGACAACCGCACCAATCTTGAGTTTTACCAAGAAGAGGTCGAGCGCCGATGCGGGATCTGCCTCTCCGATCCCCTCATCTACGAGGCGTTTACCTACTATGACCGCGAAGTTCTTCCGTACAAGAACGACGATGTCATTAACGCTCACGCTATGCCGGGTGCGCACGCCGCGCTCCAGGCCGTACAGGACGCTGGACTGCGTTGCGCGCTCTTTACCAACCCCAGCTTTCCCCAGGGAGCCATCGAGTGCCGCATGGGCTGGGGCGACCTGGCCGACGCCCCCTTTGAACTCGTCACGCACATGGGAAACACCACCCGCTGCAAGCCCGATGCCACCTACTATCTAGAGCAGCTTCAGGTGATGGGACTCGAGCCGCACGAGGTCCTTATGGTGGGCAACGATCCCAAGCGCGACTTCCCCAGTCCCGCCTGCGGCATTCAAACTGCCTATGTTGGCCAGGGAAAACCCGGCCGAGCCACCTGGCGCGGAACCATGGAAGACTTCGCCCGCGATTTCAACGCCGTAGTAGAAGCCTTCTACGAACACCAAATAGCCGACGAACTGTCATAAGGGTTAGTCGTTGGGGACGTTCTTAAAAGACTGGTCAAACAAGAACGTCCCCAACGACTACCATGACAAGGAGTGTCCCAATGTGCCGGCAGATAAGGAACGTCCCTAAGTGCCGGCTTGGAAAAGGACCGCCGGTAGAACAAAAGTCAGCGAGCGGGTCGCATTTGAGGCAAGGTGCCGTGAAATGAAAGGGCGCTGACCTTTCGGTCGCGCCCTTGAAATTGAACGGCAGATTGTCCAAATGCGGCCCGCGCAGCGTCGGCCGGTCCGCCGTTCGGCAGAACGGCGGAACCTCAGGCGTAACTAGCAAACCCGTGTTTTGCCGATCATAATGTTGAGGATTTCGACGTCGGTGTCCTTCATGCCCACACGGCCCACGTAGCCCATGCTGGCGATTGTCTGCTCGACGGTATCCTGAATGAGGCCCTCGCCGGCGCGGAAGCCGCGACCCTGCATAGCCATATCGTGGCCCAGAATCGCCGCATCAACGGCAGCCGAGATCTTGGCGGCACAGCTCGCCTTGGCGCCGTCGCACACGATGCCGCCCACGTTGCCAAGCGTATTCGAGACCGTCGCGCCAATCTGTTCGCGCGTGCCACCGCACAGCCAGGCAATCGCAGCGCCGGCGCCGCACGCAGCGCAAATAGCACCGCAAAACGCCGAAAGCGCACCAATATAGCTCTTGATATGCACGGCGATAAGATCGGACAGCATCACGGCGCGCACCAGGCGCTCGTGGTCGCAACGCAGGTACTCGGCATACTCCATGACGGGCAATGCGCAGGTAATTCCCTGATTGCCCGAGCCGCACACAATGGCGACCGGCAGCGCGCAGCCGTTCATGCGAGCGTCGGATCCGGCGGCCGCACGGGCACGGGCACGGCAGGCAACGTCATCGGCACGAGCACCCAGCAGCGTACGACCCACCTCGGCGCCCCAAGCGTGCGCAAGGCCCTCGGCACTGATTGCGCCATTCAGCTCAATCTGACGCTCAACGGCAGCGCGGGCGTCCTCAATGTCACCGTCCTCGATAAAGTCGATGATGGACTCAATCGACATGGGCGTGTCGGCCTTATCCGCCGCCCGCTCGGCCACCACGCGCTCGGCGCATGCAGCACACTCCCCCGCCGACTTGCCGCATACCGGAATACCGTCGAGGGTATGGCACGTGACATTGGTGTGGTGGTCGGTAATCTCGACGACCGCGGTATGGCCCCCAGCCGTCGCAGTCACCTTGATGTAGAGGTTGGGTACACCCTCGACAAGCGACACGTCGCAGTAACCAGCATCGGCGAGGAGCTCGGCCACGCGAGCACGATCTTCGTCGTTAACGCACTCGAGCACCTCGAGCGCGCTCTTGGCGTCACCGCCCACGGCACCCAGTACGGCCGCTGCTTCAATACCGTGCATACCGCCCGAATTGGGCACGGTCACGCTCTTAACGTTCTTGATGATGTTGCCCGAGCAGGCAACGTCCATATGATCGGGCTCGCAACCGAGTGTCTGGCTCGCCAGCGCCGCTGCATAGGCAACGGCAATAGGCTCGGTGCAGCCGAGCGCACAGACAAGCTCGCGGTTCAAGACATCGCAAAAAGCGGCATCGCGGATGGAATCGGTAGGCATAGGTATCTCCTGCTTACATAACGGACTGGACTCTCGATAATAGTTAGCTCTTTTATTTGATAACAATGCATCAAAAACCGCAACCATAGTTCCGACGGACGGCGTTCAAGCGCAATCCGACGGCATTCATTCATGAAAAGCCGGTCTTGTTGCATGCTAAAGCGTTTGACCAAAAAACGCCCGAGCGTTTACACAAAAGTCGCGCTATCATGCAGTCGAACGCGGTAAAACCTTTAGCAATTCCGCCGCACGGACCAGAGAGGAACCACTCATGAAGATTGGTATCGGTAACGACCACGCCGCCGTCGAGCTCAAGAACATCATTTCCGAGCACCTGAAGGAGCGCGGCTGTGAGGTCGTGAACTTTGGAACCGACACCTCCGAGAGCTTTGATTACCCCATCGCCGGCTACAAGGTGGGTAAGGCCGTTGCCAACGGCGACGTCGACCTGGGCATCCTGATCTGCGGCACCGGCGTCGGCATCAGCCTGGCTGCCAACAAGGTGGAGGGCGTTCGCGCCGTCGTGTGCTCCGAGCCCTTCAGCGCCAAGCTCTCGCGCATGCACAACAATACCAACGTGCTCGCCTTTGGCGCCCGCGTCGTGGGCTCCGAGCTCGCCAAGATGATTGTCGACGAGTGGCTCGACGCCGAGTTTGAGGGCGGTCGTCACGAGCGTCGCGTCAATCTCCTCAACGAGATCGACCAGACGCGCGGCCTTAAGATCGTCGACGAAGCCTAAAGATTCACAAAGCCATACGCTAACGCCAGCCCCCGCCCGGAAGAAACATCCGGACGGGGGCTCTTTAGTAGATTTGTGGGCGTTTACCAAAATCTACTGGAATAAAAAGGGCGCCGCGGATGGAGTTCCGCGGCGCTCAAGCCACACGCTAACAGCTTTAAGGAGTCAAAGCTGGTTTAGCCAAAAAAGCGCTTGATCTCGATCTCGGCGTTCTCCAGGCAGTCGGAGCCATGGATCACGTTGGCGTTGACATCGACGGCAAAGTCGCCGCGAATGGTGCCGGGAGCGGCATCAAGCGGGTTGGTGGCGCCCATAAGGGTGCGCATCTTGGAGACAGCGGAGAGACCGGAAACGACCATCTTGACGACCGGACCGCTCGTCATAAAGTCACACAGACCGCCAAAGAAGGGCTTATCGGCCAGATGAGCATAGTGCTCCTCGACGGTGGCGCGCTCAAGCGTGGTCATCTCCATGCGCTCGATAACAAGGCCGCTGCGCTCGATACGAGCAACGATCTCGCCGATCTTGCGATCGCGCACGGCGTCGGGCTTAATCATGATGAAGGTCTTCTCGATAGCCATAAGGTAGCCTTTCAAGTAGGTTCGCGCGTGCCCAAGTCCCATTCCGGCACCCGCCTGGACTGCATCGTAACAGAGTTCTAGCTGCAGTTAAACAAAAAGCCGTTTATTGAAGCGTTATTATTTATTGAAGCGCTCCATATGTGTCACTTCTGTTCCGAAGCCCGACTAGAGTACCATCCGCCCCACTTCCAACTGCACCGAACAGAACGGACGGTCGATTGCCGCCCGTGAACGCACCCCCTTCACAACCTGCGCAAATGTCCTACAAAAGTTCTCGACAAGCTCTTTCCTTCTCTATAACAAAACGGGCGCCTACCGTAGCGGGCACCCGTAAAGGCAAGATATGGTGAACGCACCAGACAGACGCATCCAATAAGCTAATTAGCTCCGTGGCCCATCTCGACGACCTTAGTCAACGAGCCAAACACACCCTCATCGGCCGCAAGCTGCGCTTCGGCGCGCCCCAACTGCACGGCAACGGCGGCGGGAGCGGTGCCGCCCTCGGTCGTGCGCGCGGCGACAATCGACGGGATGTCAAGCGCCTCGGTAATATCGCGCTCAAAGAGCGGGCTTGCTTCCTGGAACACCTCAAACGGCAGGTCCTCAAGATTGCAGCCGCGCTTCTCACACATCAGGACCAAATGCCCCACCACGGCGTGCGCCTCGCGGAACGGCAGACCGCGCTTGGCCAGGTAGTCGGCAACGTCGGTGGCGGCAAGGTGACCCACGCCGCACTCGCGTGCCATGGCGCCCTCGTTGACGGTCCAAGTCGAAATCATACCGGCCATAACCGACAGGCACTGCATGAGCGTGCGGGCGGTATCGAGCGCGCCCTCCTTGTCCTCCTGCAGGTCCTTGTTATAGGCCAACGGCAGACCCTTCATGGTCACCAGCAGCTGGACCAGGTTGCCGTACACGCGACCGCTCTTGCCGCGAATAAGCTCGGCAAAGTCGGGGTTTTTCTTCTGAGGCATGATGGACGAGCCGGTGGAGTACGAATCGGACAGCGTGATAAAGCCAAATTCAGAGCTCGACCACAGCACGATCTCCTCGGAAAGACGCGACAGGTGCATGGCCATGACGGAGCCGGCGTAATGCAGATCGAGCAGGAAATCACGGTCGGAAACAGCATCGAGTGAGTTAGGAATCACACCCGCAAAGCCAAGCTCGGCAGCCGTCATCTGGCGATCGAGCGGATAGCTCGTACCGGCAAGCGCAGCAGCACCCAGCGGGCAGTTGTCGGCGGCATCAAAGGCGGCCTTCAGACGTGTAAAGTCGCGCGCGAACATCCAGGAATACGCCAGCAGATGATGTGACAGCAGCACGGGCTGAGCATGCTGCATGTGCGTGTAACCCGGCAGAATCACCTTGTCGTACTTCTTGGCCGCATCCACCAGCACGTGGCGCAACTGCAGGTTGGCCTCCATGAGCTCCTTGGCCAACGCCTTGACGCCCAGGCGCGTATCGGTCGCCACCTGGTCGTTGCGCGAACGCCCGGTATGCAAGCGCTTGCCGGCCTCGCCGATGCGACGCGTCAGCTCGCTCTCGATGGACATATGGATGTCCTCGTCGTTGATATCGAAGGTGAAGTTGCCGGCATCGATATCCTGTTCGATTCCGGTCAGGCCCTCGGCAATCGCCTGCTCATCCTCGGCACTGATGATGCCCTGGGCCGCCAGCATCTTGGCATGCGCCTTAGAACCGGCGATATCCTGCTTATAGAGATGTTTGTCGACCGGCAGCGACGCGCCAAACTCCTGCGTGACCTCGGCCACTCCCGCCTCAAAACGACCGCCCCAAAGAGCCATGGAACTGTCCCCTTTCTCCAAATACCAAAACAAGCGCCCAAAGCAATGCGCCATGTCGCTAAAGCGATTTTTCAACCGCCAGTTTTACACAATCCCTACCGTGCGCGGGACCATGTTGCTAATTTGCAAAGAAGTGACGCACCAGGCACTTGGCGCCCAACGTCTCCCTCCGGATGTTGCCTTGCGAACCATCGATCCAAGCCTTCAGGCTCACAGGAACGTCCTCGACCTTTGCAGCATCGAACTCGGGCGCGAGGGCAAGTAAGGCATGCGCGATAGCGTTGAACATAATGGATACTCCTCATATATATAGGCACAGAGCCGCCAAATTGATAGAAGGAGCCCCGCCGGACAACCCCGGCGGGGCTCGGACTCAGCCGCAGGCGCGGCGTCATATATGCGGGCGGAACGTAGGGGCCACCGATGTTAAGAAGTGTCAGCAAGCATAACGAAAGGTAGGGACCCCGTGCGCCCGTTTTGTATCACGCGGATGGGCCGCGCGGATACCAAGGAAAGGAGGCGCTAGGCCTGGGCGGCAGCGGAGCTGGGACCCTGGACCTTTGCCCACGTCTTGAGCGACAGCGTATCGATCTCGATAAAGCCGGCGCTGGCCTTCTCGTCAAACGTGGTGTCGCGGTCGTAGGTAGCCAGACCGTAGTCGTAGAGGCTGAAGGGGCTCTTGCGGCCGACGACATGACAGTTGCCCTTAAAGAACTTCAGACGGACGGTACCGGTCACGAACTTCTGGGTGTCGGCCATAAAGGCGTCGAGCGCGTTCTTGAGCGGGCTGTACCACTGGCCGTTGTACACGGCAGTGGCCCAATCCTGCTCGAGCTTAATCTTGGTCTTGAGCAGGTCGCCCTCGACGCAGATATCCTCGAGTGCCTTGTGGGCGGTGATGAGCGTCAGGGCGCCGGGAACCTCATAGCACTCGCGGCTCTTAAGGCCCACCAGACGGTCTTCGACCAGGTCGAGACGGCCAAAGCCGTTGTCGCCCGAGATCTTGTTGAGTGCGATGATGATCTCGGAGAGCTTCATCTTCTTGCCGTCGACGGCGACGGGCTTGCCGGCCTCAAACTCAATCTCGGTATACGTCGGGGTGTCGGGCGTGTCCTCGGGATTCTTGGTCATAACCCAGGCGTCGTCGAGCGGCTCGTTCCAGGGATCCTCCAGGTGGCCGCACTCAATGGCACGACCCCACAGGTTGTCGTCGATGGAATAGGGGTTGTCGTTGGCACCCTCGGGAACCGGCACGTTGTGGGCGTGAGCATAGGCGACCTCGTCGGGACGGCACTTAAGATCCCACTCGCGAACCGGGGCGATAACCTTAAGCTCGGGGTCGAGGGCCTTGACGGCAGACTCAAAACGAACCTGGTCGTTACCCTTGCCGGTGCAGCCGTGAGCGACGTAGGTCGCGCCAAACTCGTGAGCGACCTCGACAAGCTTCTTGGCGAGCAACGGGCGGGACAGGGCGGAGAGCAGCGGATACTTGTTCTCGTACATAGAGTTTGCGGCGATAGCCTTAGTCAGGAACTCATCGGAGAACTCGTCGCGCAGATCGAGCACCTGGCAATCCAGAACGCCCAGGTCGAGGGCCTTCTGCTTCTTGGCGTCCAGACCGGTCTCCTCCTGGCCCACGTTGCCGCAGACACAAACAACATCGAGATTCTTCTCGTCCTGGAGCCACTTGACACATACGGATGTATCAAGACCACCGGAATATGCGAGAACGACTTTTTCCTTGCTCATGGCTGTTTCCTTTCGCCCTTGGTAGCTAGTTAGAACATCGGTCAGTTGCAAGTCATTTCGAGGTCAAAAACCGTGCAATATCAGGTAAAATAGCAAAAAGCAGCACAACATGCCCTAGAAACATGCAGCAATGTCGTGCTAAAACCCAACGACCTCAAAATGACTCTGTTGAGGCAATTCGCCCCATACGGACAGAGACGATTGTTATCGTCGTCGGGAAATTGCGCGCTGGCGTCGGATGGCATTGTCTGCAGTAGTGATGATCTTTACGAACTGCATCTGCCTCTCCTTTCACCTATCGCCGGGCGCAATTCTAATATCGCAAACGGTACCTTTTCCTCGGTAAGCGGTGCTTTTGCCGTCTCCGTTTTCGATGGTCGCTATATTACGCTAAAGTGCCTGCTGTACAAGCGACAAATTCAAATTTCTGAAAAGTTTTTTCATTAGTTTGTGAATTGCAGTGCAAGTACGCACCATTCCTGCGAAAATACGCTCGATTACATAGCAGAGGGTCATTACGCCCGAAACAATCTGGAAACGGAAAGGCGCATTTATGCAGACTTATGAATCAGACGCCAACATCGGCAACATTAAACTCATCGCCGTCGACATGGACAAGACGCTGCTCACCGACGAGCGCGTGTTGCCGCAGGGTCTTGATGAGCGTCTGGACAAGCTCGCCGACGCCGGCATCGTATTCTGCCCCGCCAGCGGACGTCCCGCTCCCAAGCTCGAGGAGATGTTCGAGGGCATCAAGAACCGCCTTGCTTTTTGTCCCGACAACGGAGCCTGCGTCATCTATCGCGGCAGCTATATCTATAAGAGCAACATCGATGTGGCGCTGTATCAGCAGGTGCTCGCTCGTGCCTCGGAGGACCCGCGCGCCGTTCCCGTCCTGTGCTGCTACGACGAGTTCTATGTGCTCGCCCGCGACCATCAATTCCACGACGAGATCAGCGTCTACTACAACACGATCAACTACGTCGACACCTTTGAGGGCATTGATATCGAGTCCAATAAGATCTCGATCTTTTTCCCTGCCTACGATGCCGAGCCCGCGTTCCGCGAGACCTATAACCCCGCGTTCTCGGATCAGCTCTATGTCACCAATGCCGGCCGCGAGTGGATCGACTTTATGAACCTGGGTGTCGACAAGGGCGCCGGCGTCGCGCATCTGTGCGAGCAGTTGGGCATTGATATCGCCGATGCCGCCGCCGTGGGCGATACCTACAACGACATCCCCATGCTTGAGCGCGTCGGACACAGCTTTATCGTGGACAATGCCGAGGAGCACATGAACGCGCATGCCAAGTGGCGTATTCCGAGCAACAACGACGGGGGCGTACTGACGCTCATCGACGCCATCTTGGCGGCTCGTTAACGGGGCTCGTCGGACCCAGCCGGGCGCCAAGATGGCGTCTTGAGTGTCTAGATACTTAGCTGAAATGATTTGAGCAGAGGGGAGCTCCTTGTTGGGAGGGGCTCCCCTCTGTTTTGGTTACTGTGGGACAAATTAATCAGTAGTGTTTGTCCCAAATCTTAAGTATGTGGGGGCTTGCGTCTTGGGCGAGCTTGCCTTACGGAGTGCTTCCCTATTTCGCGTCGGCCCAGGTTATGCCGGTGCTGGCTTCGGCGATCAACGGTACGCGGAGGTCTACGACGTGTTCCATGACGTCGCGGACCATGGTGGTTAGGCGCTCGACTTCGTCGACGGGGCACTCAAAGTCCAGTTCGTCGTGTACCTGCAGGATCATGTGAGCGGCAAAGCCTTCTTCTTCCAGACGGCGGCTCACGCGGGCCATCGCAATCTTGATGATGTCGGCGGCGGTACCCTGCATGGGGTGGTTCATGGCCGTGCGCTCACCAAAGCCGCGGAGCTGCGGGTTTTTGGCCTTGAGCTCAGGAATATGGCGACGGCGGCCGTACATGGTCTCGGCGTAGCCCGTCTGCTTGGCACGTGCCACCACATTGTCGAGGAACGTGCGCACGCCCGGGTAGGCCTCGTAGTAACGGTCGATCATGTCGCGTGCCTCGGCCATCGAGATATGCAGCGACTGCGACAGGCCGTAGGCCTGCTGACCATACACGATGCCAAAGTTCACGGCCTTGGCGCGGCTGCGCAAGTCGGGCGTCACCTCGGACACCGGCACGCCAAACACGCGCGCGGCCGTCTCGGCATGGAAGTCCTCGCCCTCGTTAAAGGCGCGCACCAAGTGCTCGTCACCCGAAAGATGTGCCAGCAGACGCAGCTCGATCTGCGAGTAGTCCACCGCCAAAAAGACGCTTCCCTCGCCTGCCGAAAACGCCGTCTTGACAGTACGCCCCAGCTCCGAGCGAGTCGGAATATTTTGCAGATTGGGGTCGCTCGAAGACAGACGCCCCGTCGCCGTGATGGTCTGGTTGTACGTGGTGTGCACACGGCCGTCACCACGGCGCAGCGGGCCCAGGGTGTCCAGATAGGTGGATTTGATCTTAGACTTCTCACGCCAGTCCAAGATCAGACGCACGATTTCGTGGTCACGCGCAAGGTCGCTCAGCACCTTGGCGTTGGTCGAATAGTAGCCGCGCTTAGTCTTCTTGAGGCCCTTGGTCGGAAGCCCCATCACATCAAAGAGCACATGCGACAGCTGCATGGGACTGCCAATATTAAAGGTCTCATCACCCGCTAGGTCGCGAATGCTGCGCTCGACCTCGGTGATCTGGGTCGCCAGGCCCTCGGACAGATTACGCAGGCGGTCGGGATCCACGAGCATGCCCGCGCGCTCCATCTTGGCAAGCACCGGCACGAGCGGCATCTCGATGCCATCGAACACGTTGGCAGCGTTCTCACGGGCCATGCGGTCGCGCAGCGGCGCCACGAGCGTCAGCGTCAGGGCCGCAGTGCGGGCAGCGGGAACAGGAGCGTGCTCGCCGGCACCCTCCGCGCCGCGCGCCGCAGGCAGCGCCATCTGCAGATAGGTATCAGCCAGATACGCCTCATCAAACTCGGAGCGGTCGGAATCCAGCAGGTAGGCGGCGACCACGGTATCGAAGATGCGCGTGGAATCGACGGCCAGCGGATCCATAAGCTCGGGCTCAGAAGAATCAATGGGCGAAAGCTCATGCAGCAGCGCCTTCATATCCGGGCTCGCCACACGGCCCTCCATAAACAGGCGCGCGAGCACGCCAGCGATCACGCCGCGGACGAAGTTGAAGCCCTCAACCTCAGCCGCCGCACCGCTGTCGCCCTCCTCGAGCGCGAACAGGCCCTTGGACGTCGCCAGCCACAGCGTGCGCGTCAGTCCAAAGAGCGCGCCCTCTTCCTTGTCGTCGTCCACCACGGCGGCGACCCACTCGCCGGCATCAATCGCGCGGGAGACCTCAGCCGCAACGGCGCCAAGCGCGTCGGCATCGCCGGCGGCGGCACGCGAAACGGCAGGCATCTCAAACGCGCTGCCAGCGGCCGCAGCCCCACCCTCGCCGCCAATCAGCGAGAGGAAACGGTTCTGCATGGCCGTGATGCCGAGCGTGCCCAGCGCCGCGGACACCTCGTCGGCAGAAAACGCCGGGAAGGACGTTGCGTCAAAGTCGAGCTCGACGGGCGCATCGGTGCGGATGGTCGCCACCTTACGGCTCAGCAGCGCGTCGTCGATGTGTGCACGCAGGTTCTCGCCCATCTTGCCCTTGACCTCGTCAGCGTGCGCAATGACCTCGTCCAGGCTGCCGTACTGTGCAATGAGCGCACTCGCCTTTTTGGGGCCGATGCCCGGTACGCCGGGAATGTTGTCCGACGTATCGCCCTTCAGACCGTAAAAATCGGGCACGAGCGCCGGCGTAATGCCGTGATACAGGTCGTCTACGCTCTCGGGCGTCATGATCGCCACGTCGGACAGGCCCTTGCGAGTCGAGACCACGTTAACGTGCTCGGTCACAAGCTGATACATGTCACGGTCGCCGGTCACCAGCAGCATGTCACAGCCGGCCTGCTCGCCCAGGCGCGCCATAGTGCCCAGGATGTCATCGCCTTCCCAGCCCTCGGACTGCAGAATCGGCACATTGAGCGCACCGAGCAGCTCCTTGATCATCGGAAACTGCGCATGCAGATCGGGGTCCATGGGCGGGCGTTGCGCCTTATACTGCGGCAGCATCTCCATGCGCACGCGCGGTTTGCCCTTGTCAAACGCCACGACCACACCGTCGGGGTTAAAGGCATCGATCATCTTAAGAAACATGTTCAGAAAGCCAAAGATCGCGTTGGTGGGGCGACCGTCCGGCGCGTTCATGGTGGGCGGCACGGCGTGGAAGGCGCGGTGCATGAGCGAGTTGCCGTCGATAACGGCAAAAGTGCGGCGCTTGTCAGACATATTAAATACCTCGCTTTGGACTGGGCACGGTTTGCTCACTCCAGTTTACACGCTCCCCGCCCCGCGGCCACCGCACATCAAGCTCCCCCGCCACCGTGAGCCCGCGCGTGATACGATGGCTCACGGTACATCAACCAGCACGATCGATCCGAAAGGAGCCTGCGTCATGGAGCGTCCCTGCGCATGGAAAAAGTACACGCCACAGCAAGTCGAGGAGCTCGAGGAGCTTTGCCGCGGCTATAAGCAGTTTTTGAGCGAGAACAAGACCGAGCGCCTGTGCGTCAAGACCGGTATCAAGATGGCCGAGGAGGCGGGATACGTCGACCTGGAGACTGTGATCGCCGAGGGACGCGCGCTCAAGGCCGGCGACAAGGTGTACGCCGCCAATCACGGCAAGGACCTCATGCTCGTCAACCTGGGCACCGCCCCGCTCGAGCAGGGCTTTAACATCCTGGGCGCCCACGTTGACTCGCCGCGCCTGGACCTTAAGCAGAACCCCGCCTTCGAGGCCGGCGACATGGCTTATCTCGACACGCACTACTATGGCGGCGTCAAGAGCTACCACTGGGTCGCTTCCCCGCTCGCGCTCGTAGGCGTCATCTGCAAAAAGGACGGCACCACCGTCGACATCAACATCGGCGACAAGGCCGACGATCCGGTCTTTACCATCTCCGACCTGCTGATCCACCTCTCGAGCGAGCAGATGGCCAAGCCCGCCAAGGACGCCGTCGACGCCGAGATCCTCGACGTGATCGTGGGCGGCCGCCCCGTCAAGTTTGACGAGGACGACAAGGACGCCCCCAAGGAGCCCGTCAAACAGATGTTCCTGGACATCCTCAAGGAACAGTACGACGTCGAGGAGGAGGACTTCCTCTCTGCCGAGATCGAGGTCGTGCCCGCCGGCCCCGCCCGCGACATGGGTCTCGACCGCTCCATGATCTTGGGCTATGGCCACGACGACCGCGTCTGCGCCTACCCCTCCATGCTCGCTCAGATCAACGTGGCAGACGTCGAGCGCACGAGCATCACGCTCATCGTCGACAAGGAGGAGATCGGCTCCGTGGGTGCCACCGGCATGACGAGCCGTTTCTTCGAGAACACCGTCGCCGAAATCATGACGCTCGCCGGCGAGAGCAGCCCGCTGGCCCTGCGCCGCGCACTCGCCCGCAGCCGCATGCTCTCCTCTGACGTGTCCGCCGGCTTTGACCCGGGCTACGCCGGCAAGTTCGAGACCAAGAACGCAGCCTTTATGGGTCGCGGCCTGTGCTTTAACAAATACACGGGCAGCCGCGGCAAGGGCGGCTCCAACGACGCCGACGCCGAGTACGTGGCCCTCATCCGCGACATCATGGACGAGGCGGGCGTTGACTTCCAGACCTGCGAGCTCGGCCGCGTCAACGCGGGCGGCGGCGGCACCATCGCCTACATCATGGCCGAGTACGGCATGAACGTCATCGACTCCGGCGTTGCCGTCCTGTCCATGCACGCCCTGTGGGAGGTCGCTAACAAGGCCGATATCTACGAGGCCTATCGCGGCTACAAGGCCTTCCTCGAGCGCGCCTAACCGACCCTTCATCAGTTGCGGTGAAATACGGACTAAACTGGCCCATAAACGGCCAAGACAGACCGTATTCCACCGCAACTTCCTTCTTGGCAGAGGAGAGTCCATGCTGCAGGTCATCATTTCGCCCGCCAAGCAAATGCGCGCGGCCCAAGATGCTTTTGAAGTCCAGGGCATTCCACCCTCTGCGCACGAGACGGCTCGCCTCCACCGCGCATTGCTAGATATCGAGCGGAATGAAGGCAGCGGCGGCCTGCAGGCGCTGTGGAACGTGAGTGACAAACTGCTGGGACCTTGCCTCAACACCCTGCGTGAGTTCCGGCCCATCCTGAATAACGGCGATCTTGACAATCCCGCACTCGCCCGTCACCTCTCCCCTGCCGTCATGTCCTATCACGGCATTCAATACCAGAGCATGGCGCCCGAGGTCATGGATGCCGCACAGCTCGCATGGCTGCAAGACCATCTGTGGATCCTCTCGGGCCTTTACGGATGCGCACGCCCCTTTCATGCCGTTGAACCGTATCGACTGGAGATGGGCGCGAAGCTCGCCGTCGACGATGCCCGAAACCTCTACGCGTTTTGGAGCGACAAGCTCGCGCGGGCTATCGCCCCGGCAGGCTCAAACACCACGATCGTCAACCTCGCCAGCGTAGAGTATGCCAAAGCCGTTCTGCCCCACCTCGCGGGCGACGCCACGGTCGTCACATGCCTCTTTGGCGAAGGCATCCGCAACGGCAAGCCCATCCAGCGCTCGACCGCCAGCAAAAAGGCGCGCGGCGCCATGGTGCGGTGGATGGCAGAAAACAAGCTCGAGGATACAAGCGAACTTACCGCATTCAACATCGGCTATCGTCACATCCCCGAGCTTTCAGACAAAGACTCCCTGGTTTTCATGAACGCGCGGGCACAATAGGCCCACCGTTTCCAAACACCCCGTTACTCCGCCAAGCCATCGGCCTTTGCAATCTCGCTCGTCGAGCCATCTTGATAAGTAATCTTTACGTGCTCGACCTCGGACACCGTAACACCCGCAGGAGGCTCCAGACGCCATTCCGTCAGGGCGATATCCATGGTCGTGGGGACGTCTCCCCGGTCTTTGAGCTGCACCGTCAGCGTTTTAAGCGCCACGTCGTAAGTCACGCGTTCGATTTCTTCACCAGGAATCGACCCACCACTCAACTGCAGCTGCACAAACTCGTCGCGCGGATACCAATAGTCGCCTGGAACGGCGAGCGTATTGGCATTACCGCCAGTACTCCTCACCGTCATAATCGGTAGGCTATCATCAGCCTCGAACTCCCATGCAGCGCCGCCGTGACCGCCAAACGTCCAGATACAAAAGGCAATCACCAGCACGGCAAGCACCGCAAAACCAATCGCGACAAGGCCATGGTGCGCACGGCTTTCCTCGGCCGATACATCCCATTGCGTCTCTCGATATAGATGCTTGTCTTCCATGTTCGCCTCCCCACAGGCACGCTCGTTAGGCCAATCGTACCCATTCGAGCTATACTTGAGCCCATTACATAAACGGGGAGCTTGCAGGACAAGACGGCAGGCTGAGACTGGGCGCGCCCGCCCTGACCCGCAAACCTGATATGGGTAATGCCAACGAAGGGAGCCGTGCCAATGAGCACACAGACCGAGCCCAAGCTCGTCACGCAAATCGACTTCGCCCGCGCCGGGCAGATCACGCCGCAGATGAAGGAAGTCGCCGAGCGCGAGCATCGCGACCCCGAGTACATCCGCGAGCGCGTGGCCGACGGCCGCATCGCCATTCCCGCCAACATCGTGCACATCAAAAAAGGCATGCGCGCCTTTGGTGTCGGCGAGGGCCTGTCTACTAAGGTCAACGTCAACCTGGGCATCTCGGGCGATAAAGCCGATGCCGCCGAGGAATGGAAGAAGGTCAAGATCGCCGAGGACTTTGGCGCCGACGCCATCATGGACCTTTCCAACTCGGGCAAGACGCGCCAGTTCCGCCAGCAGCTCATCGACGAGACGCCGCTCATGGTGGGCACCGTCCCCATGTACGACGCCATCGGCTACATGGAAAAGCCGCTGGTCAAGCTTACCAAGGATGACCTGTTCGAGGTCGTGCGCGCGCACGCCGAGGACGGCGTGGACTTTATGACCATCCACTGCGGCATCAACAAGTCGGTCACCAAGACCTTTAAGGAGACCGGCCGCTTGATGAACATCGTGAGCCGCGGCGGCTCGCTGCTGTTTGGCTGGATGGAGGTCACCGGCAACGAAAACCCCTTCTACGAGTACTTTGACGAGCTGCTCGAGATTTGCCACGAGTACGACGTGACGATTTCGCTCGGCGACTCCTGCCGCCCGGGCTGCCTCTACGACTCCAACGACGCCACCGAGACCGCCGAGATGATCGAGCTGGGCAAGCTGTGCAAGCGCGCTTGGGCCGCCGGCGTCCAAGTCATGGTCGAGGGCCCGGGTCACATGGCGCTCGACGAGATCGCCGCCAACATGAAACTGCAGAAGCGCCTGTGCCACAACGCCCCGTTCTATGTGCTCGGGCCGCTGGTGACCGATATCGGCGTGGGTTACGACCACATCACCGCTGCCATCGGCGGTGCCATCTCCGCCAGCTCCGGTGCCGACTTCCTGTGCTACGTGACGCCGGCCGAGCACCTGTGCCTGCCCAACGCCCAGGACGTGCTCGATGGCCTCATGGCCACTAAGATTGCCGCGCACGCCGCCGATATCGCCAAGAAGGTACCGCACGCCCGCGACATGGACGACAAGATGGGCCAGGCACGCCGCAAGCTCGACTGGGATGCCATGTGGAAGTGTGCTCTCGTCCCGGTCACCGGCAAGAAACGCTACGAAGAATCCCCCGCCGCCACCGAGGGCACCTGCACCATGTGCGGCAAGATGTGCGCCGTCCGCACCGTTAACAAGGTGTTCGAAGGCACGACGATCGACCTCGGCATGGAGGACTAACTCGTCACCGGAGCCACAATCGGTAACATGGTGTTCGTCAATTGTTGACGTGTGAACATTTGCTTACATTTGCGTAAAGATTGCATCGCCCGCCCGGGTTCGACATAGAGTCGGCCCGGGCATCTTTATAATGCTGGCTTAAAGACCCATTTGATTCCGACCGAACAAGGGAGCAAACATGGATCGCAGTAAGGTACCTGCCGTCCTGTCCATCGCAGGATCCGATTCCAGCGGTGGCGCCGGCATTCAGGCCGACATCAAGACCATCACGGCGCACCGCCTGTATGCCGAGACGGCCATCACCGCCATCACCGCACAAAACACGCTCGGTGTCACCGCCGTGCAGAATATCTCCCCTGATATCGTCGCTGCGCAGATCGACGCCGTATTTGACGATATCCGCCCCAGCGCCGTCAAGATCGGCATGGTTTCCTCTGCCGAGATTATCGAGGTTATCGCCGACCGCCTGAGCGCCTGGAACGCGACAAACGTGGTCGTCGACCCCGTCATGGTAGCCACCTCGGGCGCACGGCTGATTACCGAAGATGCCGCCGAGGCGCTCACCCGCCGCCTGTTCCCACTAGCAACCGTCATCACGCCCAATATTCCCGAGGCCATGGCCCTGCTTGACTACGAGGTCGACTCCGAGCGCACACAGCAAAATGCTGCCATGCTCCTCACCCGCCGCTTTGGTTGCGCATCCCTCGTTAAGGGTGGGCATCTTGTCAACGAGGCTAACGATGTATTGGCCGAACCCGCGCCACTCGATGACGAGGGCAACCATCTGGGCGATCCGCTCACCACGTGGTTCCGCCACAAGCGCATCGAGACCGACAACACACACGGCACCGGCTGCACGCTTTCGTCCGCCATCGCCTGCGCGCTGGCCCAGGGCATGGATCTTGCCGAC
The DNA here is from genome assembly GCF_003439125.1 of Collinsella sp. OM04-5. Classification (GTDB taxonomy): domain Bacteria; phylum Actinomycetota; class Coriobacteriia; order Coriobacteriales; family Coriobacteriaceae; genus Collinsella. The sequence goes on from NZ_QSUU01000016.1 coordinate 19,702, forward strand.
GCCGTCAACGGCGGCAAGGCCTACCTAACCGGCGCTCTGGCCGCCGGCCTGAACATGGGCAAAGGCTCCGGCCCCGTCAATCACATGTGGCAATATTAAGATTCGCAGCCCAAAACCGCCGCAAAGGGGACAGGCACCTTTGCGGTGGCTCCCACAAACATCTCGATCTGTAACAGTAACTCGGCAAAATCGACCCTAGATGTTACAGATCAAGACAAACAATCGATATCGACCTAAATAATCTTAATCTGTAACATCTAGCCCGTTTTCGGCCTTGGAACTGTTACAGATCAAGACAAACAAACGAAACAAGCCCCCGCAAGGGGAACTCTGTGGTGGTTTGGGGCCGTGCTACTCACCGAGCATCTCTTGGAGCTTGGCTGCCACGGCATGTCCCAAGCTCTCGTGGCTTTCGGGCATCATATGCAGATAGTCGATATCGCCCGGCTCGGCAAACTCGGCGGCATTCAAAAAGTCGCAGCCAAACTGCTCGGCCACGTGCGCATAGTACTCGCCAAAATGTTCAGATGCCTCGACGGAACGCTCGTCAAAATCGGTCATATATACATCGGCGATCTGCGGCTTGATCTTGATAGGAGCCATCAGCAGGATGCGCGGGCAAGGCGCAGCGTCGGTCCACGGAAACGCGCGGACGGCGCGAATCAGCGCCATGGCGCCACGGGCGATATCGGAAGCTGTCACGTTAAAGACCGTCTTACAGTCGTTGGTGCCCAGCATGATCACAATGGCGTCCAGCGGCTTATGGGCCTCGAGCAGCATCGGAAGCGCGCGAATGCCGTTGAGGTTAGTGTCCAGATGGCACATGTCGTCGCGTACCGTCGTGCGGCCGTTGAGGCCTTCTTCAATTACATGCCAGCCCTCGCCTAAGTCACGTTGGACCACGCCACACCAGCGCACATCCTGCGCATAGCGCACCGCGGTACCGTCGCGCATGCCCGCCGGATCATAGCCATAGGTGTTGCTGTCACCAAAGCACAGAACGTTTTTCATCTTGAGCTCCTCATTCAGTAAAAAGCCGACGGGGGCAACCCCTCCCGTCGGCTTGGCATATCACATCGCGCGCACCGCTTACAGGTACTTGCGCCAGTCATCCTCGTCCTCATCATCCTCGACTGCTGTCTGGGCCTGCTCGGCGGCGCGAGCGGCTGCGGCGCGGGCGGCAACCTGGGCATAGGACTCCTCGTTGCGCTCGGGGAAGTTTGCCAGCACGTGCTCGAACTTGGCAAAGTCCTCATCCCAGCGCGTAGAGGGCACGGCAAAGAAGACCTGCTTGACCTTGAAGTCGCCCGACGCGAGCTCCTTGCGGAAGAGCTCGGCCACGGCCTCGGCATCAAAGCCGTTGTTCTCGCAGCCCCAAGCACCCAGCACGAGCTTCTCGCGACCAAGCTCATCGCAGATGGCAAGGACAAAGCGGATGCGGTCGCGCAGGGCATCCAGCAGAGCATCGTCGCTCACGCGATACTCCTGGCGGGCGCGCCTAACGTTGGGCGCGGCGGCCACGATCACGTCGGCGTATGCATGCACGTGGTTGCGGTCGAAGCGCACCGCAGGCACCACCAGCGCACGGTTGCGGTAGAGCTCGCAGTTGATGTTGCGGCGACGGTTCTCGCCGTACCACTTACGCTGCTTATCGAGAACGTTGTACAGATACGAATCGGCGCACAGCGTGGCCTCCTGGCCCAGATAACCCTGAATATATCCACCGCCCGGATTGGTAAACGAGGCAAAGGCGAGCACGGCCATGTCGCAGAACTGCGCATAGCCGCGACCGTTATCGAGGATTGCCTGCGTGGCGGAGGCATCAAGCACAGTGACCTCGGGCAGGACCGGAGCGGGCTCCTCAGCAGCAGGCGCGGACTCGACTTCGTCGGTCTCCTCTGCGGGCGCAGGTTCAGCCGCAACCTCAGCCTCGGCGGACGCAACCTCAGCCTCGGCGGACGCAACCTCAGCGGACTCAGACTCCTCGGCAACCGGCTCCTCGGCAGCCGCAGCCTTCTGGGCCTTGGCCTTCATCGCCGCGACAAAGCCGGCAGGCATACCGTCGAATTCGCGAACGCCGGCAAGCGAGCGCTCGATATCCTTGGCACACGCCTCGGACACAGTTGCCACGTGACGCTCGGCGGCCTTGGCGCGGGCCTCGCGCTTGGGGTTGGGCTGTCCCGCGCGGTTGGGCCTGCGGTTACGGTTCCTGTTGTCGACGTCTGCCATACGTGGCCACCTTTCCTGTCGCTGCCGCTATCGGCTTTTTCCCATCCATGATACCCCGCCGCGCACAAAAAAGACGGCCCCGCAGGACCGCCTTTCGCATCGTTTTACCGCGTCCGACAAGAAACGCTGCAATCCCCCGCGCTAGTCGCGACGACCGAGGATGTTCAGGATGCGCAGGAACACGTTGATAATGTCCACGAACAGGTTGGACGCCATGAGCACCGCATTGGGCAGCGTGGGTGGCACCGTCGTGGCAACATAGGTGTCGTAACCAATAAAGCCGGCGAACACCACGATCACGATCAGGTCGGTGATGGTCTGCGAGACGCCCATGAACATCAGCACGATCTCAACCAGAATCGTGGCGAGCAGAATGCCAAAACCGATGCCATATACGCGCTGGAAAAACTTGGGGAACGTCACGCCCAAGGCGCCAAAGACAAAGGTGATGGCGGCCGTGGCGATAAAGGCAGTGTTGATGGTGGGCAGGTCGTAGTTGGCAAGGCCAAACGACGCGGTCAGGCCAAAGGTACTCGCAAAGATTACGTAGCCCACAAGGGACAGGCCCACGGACTGCTTGCTGGCGGCAGCTGACATCATGACGATGCCGACAATGGTCAGGATAAACGAGCCAAAAACCAGCGGCAGGGCGGCCCCGCTCATCATCATGCGCGCAAACGACATGGTGCTCGTAAAGTAGGCGCCGGCGCCCATGGCGCAAAAGCCCAAGAAGATCAGGGCAGACATGGCGAGATTGTACGCGCGCGGCGACATCTCCTTGGCGCGGCTTGCGCCGGTCTCGACGGGGCCGTTCTGATAGCCCTGGATATCGTTCATAGCTTCGTCCTTTCAAAAAGCGCCGCGAATGACGGCGCAGCAGATGACAAGATTCCTACCATTGTACCCGAACGCCGTGCGTCCCTACCTACGGCGCTCGCCCTCGAGCGTGCGGTCAAACGCCCAGACCCACCAACGCATCACGTGGGCCTGCGAGCCGTCCGGCCGTTCGCGCGCCTGGTCCTCCAGATACAACTCGGTCGCGTGCCCGCCAAAACGCACCTTATAGGTTGCCGTACGAATGCCGTGAACCGTCAGGCCAAACCCAGTGGTCGAGACAATCTCGTCAATCGTAAAGCAACGACCGTCGACCCAGCAGACGGTGACCGGCACGACCTGTCCGCCCGCGAGGATGCGAGCCACGACGTCCACATACTGCTTGTGCACGCGCCGAGTTTTGCCATCTGTCTGTCGATATTCCATGCCTCCTATTATCGAACGCATGTTTGCATGTTGTAAAGCGAACAGGCTGTGGTTTTGGGGTGTTGGGGCGCGCGCACGTGTCCTCATGGTGTGTTAGCAAAAAGAACACCCACGGTCAACAGGGCTAATATTCATTTTTAGTGCCAAAAAATTCACTGCTCCCATCAGAACTCGGTAAAGAAACCCGCAGGAGGTGATACGATTTATCATGTTTCTGTAACGTGCCTGCAAACTTCGAGAAAGCCCATATATGGACGTAACGTTCTCAACCTTCCTCGGCCAACTTGTGTCGAACCCAGTCCTTGCCGTCACCGTGATCCTCGCGCTCGGCGCCATCTTCGTCAATGGATGGACCGACGCACCCAACGCCATCGCGACCTGCGTCACTACGCGTTGCATGCCCGCCCGCGCCGCTATTCTCATGAGTGCCGCATTCAACTTCCTTGGCGTGCTCATCATGACGCACTTTAACGCGAGCGTCGCCAACACCATCTCCCATATTGTCGACTTTGGAGGAAACAGCACCATGGCGCTCGCCTGTCTGTGCGCGGCGCTGTTCTCCATCGTCGTCTACGGCGCCACAGCGTCGCGTTTTGGCATCCCCACCTCGCAAAGCCACAGCCTTATCGCCGGCCTGACCGGTGCCGCCATCGCCCTCGGCGGTGCGAGCAGCGTCAACGTCCACGAGTGGATGAAGGTCATCTACGGCCTGGCGCTCTCCATCGGTCTGGGCTTTGTCATGGGCTGGGTCCTGTGCAAGCTCGTCTCGATTCTTTTCGCCGCCGCCAACAGGCGACGTGCCAATGTCTTCTTTAAATACGCTCAGATCGCGAGCGCTGCGGCCATGAGCTTTATGCACGGCGCGCAGGATGGACAGAAGTTCATCGGCGTGCTCTTTTTAGGCGTGGCCTTTGCCAGCGGCCAGACGAGCGTCGGCGATGCCGGCATCCCCATCTGGATTATGCTGCTATGCTCGGCCACCATGGGCATCGGCACCAGCGTGGGCGGCGAGCGCATCATCAAGTCCGTTGGCCAGAGCATGGTCAAGCTCGAAAAGTACCAGGGCTTCTCCGCCGACCTGGCGGGCGCCGCGAACCTGCTGCTTGCCACCCTTACCGGCATCCCCGTGTCCTCCACACACATCAAGACCTGCGCCATCATGGGCGTCGGTGCCGTCAAGCGCCTCTCGGCCATCAACTTCGGCGTCGTCAAGGACATGATGTTCACCTGGTTCTTCACCTTCCCCGCCTGCGGACTCATCAGCTTTGTCATGGCCAAGCTGTTCATGATGTTCCTCTAGTCAAACCGAACGTCCATCTGGACCGCAACACTTCGCCCACCCGTCTTCACCTCGAAAGGACCCACCCATGGCAAAGAAACCCGATTCGTTCTACTTTGACAACTACGTCGCCTGCGCCGACCTTGCTGTCCAGGCCGCAGAGTTGCTCATCAAGATTTTCGAGAACTTCGATCCCGCAAAGATTCACGATATGCTCGACAAGATGCATGCGATCGAGCATGCGGCCGACAAGAAGCACCATGAGCTTGAGGACGCCCTGCTCACCGCCTTTATCACCCCGCTTGAGCGCGAGGATCTGGACCTGATGAGCTGCTCGCTCGACACCGTGCTCGACCGTATCGAGGGCGTCGTGCAGCGCGTCTACTTCACCAACATCCAGAGCATCCATCCCGATGCCATCGTGATCGCCCACAAGGTGACCGACGCCTGCCGCGCCATGAAAGACCTGATGGTCGAGCTGCCTAACTACCGCAAGTCCAAAACGCTGCGCGAGCTCGTCATCCAGATCAACACCATCGAGTCCGAGGCCGACGAGCTCTATATCAACGCCATGCGTAACCTGCACGTTAACGGCAAGGACCCGCTCGAGGTCATCGCTTGGCGTGACGTGTACGCCTTCCTGGAGTACTGCGCCGACTGCTGCGAGAATGTGGCCGATGTCGTGGATTCGATTGTCATGAAGAACAGTTAATTGGGGGTACGTGTCCCGGCGGCGAAGGGCCGGCCACGGTTTGCTTTCTCACTCCGGCTGCTTTGCAGAGTCGTTCGAAAGTAAACCGTGGCCGGCCCTTCGCCTTACGTACCACCATTGGGAACTTTGGCTGATAGATTTAGCGCGATGGGGGTTTGGCTGAAGGGACCTTTGGTATCCGTTCGGACACTTTGGCCCTTGATGAGCGTTTGGCTGATTGCTGCTTTGGGTACTCTTTGGGTTACTTTTGGTTTGTTTGATTTTTAATTTTAGGAGGGCTTGTATGTCTTATTTGGATCTGGCTCGTGGTCGGTATTCTTGTCGTTCTTTTGAGGACCGTCCTGTTGAGCAGGCTGTGGTGGATGCCATTGTTGAGGCTGGGCGTATTGCTCCTTCTGCTTGTAATAATCATCCAGCCCGTGTGATGGTGCTGGATACGCCTGAGCTGTTGGAGAAGGCTGCTGCTTGTCAGCCTCGGTTTGCTCGTGATGGGTCTATCTTTGGCGCTCCGCTCATCTTCCTTATTTGCTGCGTTACCGATGATGCTTGGGTACGCCCGTATGACCAGATGAATTCCAGTGAAATCGATACGTCCATCGTGTGTGATCAGATGATGATGGAGGCCACCGAGCAGGGCCTAGGAACGTGCTGGGTATGCCATTTTAAGCCTGAGGTGGCACAGGAGCAGTTCAATCTGCCCAAGGGCGTCTATCCCTATCACATGCTCGTCTGTGGCTATCCCGCCGACCACATCGCCGATCCCGAGCATCGCGAGGCCCGCACTATTCCCCTCTCCAACTTCCTCCTCAAGTAGTTTTTGGACATACCTTAAAATCTACCCTTGACCGCTCACCCGTCGCTGAGTTCTGCGCCACTATGTGCAGGGCTCGGTTTTTTTATGTTACGCACCCCGGCACAGTCATAAAAAAGGACCCGCAAGCTGCGGGTCCTTTCTAGGCACTAAATTGTAGGCCGAATGTTAGTCCAGGTCGTCGGCAGCAAAGTTGTCGATCGGGGCAAAGGGATCGGCCACGGGGACAACCGGGTCAGCGACGGGCAGCGGCTCAGCGGGAACAGTCACCGCAGGAGAAGCGGCAGAACCGACCGGCGTGGAGGCCATGAGGTCGGCCGGGAAGGAGTTCTGGGCATCGTCCATGAAGTGCTGGATGAGCTTGAGGTACTCGGCCTTGAACTCCTCGCGGGAAGCCTTGAGACGATCGATTTCCTCGAGCTCGGCCTGCTTCTCGGTCAGAGCCTGGCGGATAACCTCGCGGGCCTTAGCGTCAGCCTCGTTGCGGATACGCTCAGCGTTCTCGTTGGCATCGTTGACGATGGTCTCAGCGGTCTGCTGGGCAGCGATCAGGGCAGCGGAAATCTGGCGCTCCTGAGCGGAGAAGTCAGGGGCGGGAGCAGCCACGGGGGCGGCAGGAACGGCTTGGGCGGTGGCATCCTGAGCCTGGGCAAGCTGAGCCTGCGCATCGGCAAGCTGCTGCTCGGTAGCAGTCAGGCGACCCTTAAGGTCGACGATCTTAGCGAGCATAGCGTCAACCTCGGAGGACAGCGTCTCCAAGAAGACGTCGACCTCGGCGGGATCGTAGCCACGCTTGGCCTCAGAGAAAGTCTGAGCCTGGATGTCTGCAGGGGTAATAGCCATAACAAGTCTCCTTTTTCATCGCCTCGGCGCTACACGCCCGACGTAAGTTACTAAGTCAGTTCTATACGAGTATACCTATAAGAAGCTGCAGAACCAGCCTCTGCACCAACTGCAACGCAATAATCGCAACGACCGGCGAAAAATCGATACCGCCCATCGGCGGGATGAAACGACGGAACAGGTTGAGCCACGGACCGCACACGCTATCGAGCACCGCAGCAATATCCTGAAGCAAACCACCCTGCTTCATGGGAATCCACGTCATAAAGCAGTAGACGACAATGAGCGTGGAATAGAAGTTGAACAGCGTGTTGACCAGCTGGACGATAGTGTAGATGTTGATGGGAATCTCCTCGTCTTGTCTTTACTTAAGGTAGCCGTCGGCACGAAGCTTCTTGAGATCGGAATCTTTGACCTCGCAACCGGCGGGCAGCACCATGAACACGCGGTCGCCCACCTCCTTGACCGTGGCGCCCAGACCGCAGGCAAAGCCGTAAGAGAAGTCCAAGACGCGCTTGGCAACTTCGGTGCGTACGCCCACAAAAATCAGTGCGACAGGCTGCTTGGTGCGAACGCGGCGCACCACGGTCTCCACGTCGTCATAGCTCTCGGGGCGCAGGACATAGGCCGGCAGCTGCGGCGTGGCGTTGATGATATTGCTCGCATAGGCCGAGGCATCGCTCGGTGCAGGCGCGGGTGCAGCGGCGGCACGGGCGCGGGTGTTCTCGGCGTAGCTCGACGGCGTGTCATAGGCACCAGGACGATAACCGCTCGCAACGCTGTCCTGCGAGCGCGAAGGCGGGTTATACGTCGTGGCATGGCGGGAGTCATCGCCGACCAGCTGACCGGAGCGCGTATACACGGCAACCGACTCAGCTTCACCGCGGCGCGTCTGACCAAGCAGGCCGTTGCTCGGCTCGTCTTGGGTGTAGAAGCCCTCGCCCGAAGCACCGCCGTAGCCGTTGCCCTGATAACTATCGTCATAGCCGTCATCGTAGCCGTAGTCGTCGTCCTGGCCATAACCCTGGTCGTAACCCTGCTGGCCGCCCAGGTGCATCTTATTTTTAATCTCGTCAAGGAAGCCCATGGTTGTGTCCTCTCGCGGTTTAGTGCAGGCGCCCCGATAATCAGTGCGCACTTCAGAGCCTATTTTACTGCAAACTCCGGGCTAAATACTACCCTGCCCAGGCGAACGAGCGTAGAGCCCTCCTCAAGGGCAGGCTCAAAGTCCTCGCTCATGCCGCAGGAAAGCTCAGGCAGGTTCAAATCGGGATGCGCCGCCTCCAGCTCATCCCTCAGCTCACGAAGCCCCGCAAAGGTGCGGCGTGCCACATCCTTATTCCCCCGGGGCGCCATAGTCATAAGCCCCTGCACGCAAATTCCCTCAAGTTCCGCAAGCTCACCCGCGGCGGCGCGAATCTCATCGGGCGAAAAGCCTCCCTTCGACTCCTCACCACTCACATTGACCTCAATGAGCACACGCTGGGGGCCGGCGAGCTCGCCTGCCTCAATCTTGCGGACAGCACGGCTCGAGATCGCCTGCGCCAGATGCAGCGAACCCACCGAGTGAATCAGCTCGGCTGAGCCCAGCACCGCATTGATCTTATTGGTCTGCAGGTTGCCGATCATATCGAAGCGCACCTCGGGCAGCTCCGGATGCTCCGCCAGACCCGTGAGCTTGCGAACCAGCTCCTGCGGGCGGTTCTCGGCAAAATGGCGATACCCCGCCTGGATGGCGGCAACGGTCTCATCGACACCAACGGTCTTGGACACGGCAATGAGGCTCGCGGCGTCGTGGGGACGGCCTGCGCGATCGAGCGCCGCATAAAAACGTTCCAGAATCTGCTCGCGGCGAGCGCGCATCAAGTCCAAATAGTTATCCATTGCCAATCGCCTCCGCTGACGGCCAAACAAGTAGTCCCATGCTAACGCAAGAGCGCGGCCCCGCATGTGCAAGGCCGCGCTCACTTAGGTATTTACAATCTTTCGACGAACGGGATTACTTACTCCTCGTCGTCCTCGTCATCGTCCTCGTCCTCAAGATGATCGAGCAGGTAGCGAAGTCCCTCGCTGACCTCGTTAACGGGCACCTTGGCAACGTAGCGCGCATCGACGGCGGGCCTCATGATGACGCCCTCGCCCGAAGGCACGCGCATGCTCTCGAGCTCGTCCTCGTCCGTGCGGGCGATATCGCCGGCATTCATGCGCTGACCAGTCAGCAGGAAGGTCAGGCGGCAGGCGGCATCGATGGAAATCGAGGCGATGCGATCGAGGTAGCGCGAAACCATGATGGCGCGGCGCAGGTCGTCATAGTTGCTGTCGTCGTCCATAAAGTCGCCCGTATCCATACGGTTAAAGGTGCGGAAGAACTTCTCGTAGGCGGCGTGCACTGGCTCGTCCTCGACGGCCAAGTTGCAGATGATGGACATGTCGTTGGTGACGAGCGCAGAAAGCGAAGAGCCCAGCACCTGGTAGACGGCCTCAGCCTCGGCCTCGACCGTGCCGACAAGCTCCTTGGGCAGCGAGATGTCGGCCTTGATCATATGACGCGTGGCACGGCAGATCTGACGGACCTTATCGGTCATGCGTTGCAGGTTAAAGTCGACGTAGATGATCGTCTGAAGCAGGCGGAAGTCGGAGGCGACCGGTGACTGCGTGGCAATCAGGTTGTAGCAGACGGCCTCCAGGTTGGCGCAGCGTGCGTCAATCGAAAGCGTGCGCTTCTTGGTCTTGGTGGCGAGCTTGCGGTCGTCGGTCACATAGGCCTTAACGGCATCGTGGAGGGCCAGATCGACGGCCTCGTAGATGCTCAGCATCTCGTGGCGGGCCTCGATGAGCTGACGGGAAAACAGTTTACGCATGGTTCACTCCAATCAGTTGGGTGCGGTCATGCCGCCCGCACAGTGAATACGCACCGGACCAGGTCCGATCGGCTTGGGACTAGTCGCACCGATCAGCCAAAGCGGCCGGTGATATAGTCTTCCGTCCGCGAGTCCACCGGGCTGGTGAAGATCGCGTCGGTTTGACCATACTCGATGAGCGTGGCAGGCTCACCGGCAACTTCCTGCAAGAAGAATGCGGTGTAGTCGCTGATACGAGCTGCCTGCTGCATTGAATGCGTGACGATGATGATCGTCATCTCGGGCGCCAGCTCGGCCATCAAATCCTCGACCTTAGAGACGGACGTGGGGTCGATGGCGGAGCAGGGCTCGTCCATCAGGAGGACATCGGGTTGCACCGCAAGCACGCGCGCGATGCACAGACGCTGCTGCTGACCGCCCGAGAGCGCCAAACCATCCTTGTTGAGCTGATTGGATACCTCTTTCCAGAGGTTGGCGCGCTTGAGCGATTCTTCCACGATGTCATCGAGGTCGCTTTTGCTAGTCACGCCCTGCAGACGAGGGCCAAAGGCGACATTCTCGTAGATGGATTTGGGAAACGGGTTGGGCTGCTGAAAAATCATGCCCACGCGGCGACGGAGGTCGACCGGGTCGACGCCCTCGGCATAGATATCGTTGCCGTCGAGCGTCATGGTGCCCTCGACGCGCGTACCCTCGATCAGGTCATTCATGCGGTTGATGCAGCGCAAAAACGTCGACTTGCCGCAGCCCGAAGGGCCAATGAAGGAGGTGATGGCGTTTTTGGCGATGTTGAGGTCGAGCCCCGTCAGCGCATGAAAGTCACCGTACCAAAAGTTGAAATCCTTGGCCGTAATGGCCGCTTGCTCCAGCGTGGGAGCGGACTGATAAACGGACATGGGACTCCTTAACTAGCGACGCTTGCGCGACAGGAAGCGCGCAAACAGGTTGAAGGCCAGAATGATCACCATCAGCAAGAGCGCGGTGCCGTAGGCTGCGTTCATGTTGATGCCGTCGTTGGCAAGCAGGTACAGGTGAACGGTCATGGGGCGGCCGGAATCGAGCGGCGAGATAGGTAGATTGATGGCCTGGCCCATGGTGTAGAGCACCACGGCGGTCTCGCCAATGGCACGGCCGATGGCAAGGACAATGCCCGTGGCAATACGGCCAAAGGCAGAAGGAAGCACGATCTTGGAGACAACCTGCCACTTGGTGGCGCCCAGGCCATACGCGCCCCAACGGATATAGCGCGGAACGGCGCGAATGGCCTCTTCGGTGGTGCGCATGACGATGGGAAGCATCAAGAGCGCAAGCGCCAGAGCGGCCGAGACCATCGAAAGGCCCAGACCCATAGCCTCGACAAACAAGGCGTAGCCAAACAGGCCCATAACGATGGAGGGCACCGAGGCCAAAGCGTCAGCAGCGTAGCGAATGAGCTCGACGATCTTGCCCTGCTTGGCGTACTCGGCCAGATAGACGGCTGCCAGCACAGCGATCGGCGTGCAGATAAGCATGGCGAGCGCCGTCACATAGACGGTCGAGACGATCGTGGGCCAAATACCGCCCTCGGCGTTGACGCCCTGGGGCCAACCGAAGATAAAGTCGAGCGAGATATGCGGCAGGCCGTTAATGACCACATAGGCAATGATAGCGACCAGCACCAGCGTGGTGATGTAGGCAGCCGCGCGGAATACGCCGAGCATGATCTTGTTGGACAGGTCCTTGTTGATGCGACCCTTCTTGCCGTGGGAAAGGGCACGCTTGATGCGCTCGCGCGACGAGGTCGTATCGACCGTCGTGTCAACGGAATCGGACATAGCCTACCCCCTCTTCTTCTTGGAAACCAGGCGGACGATGCCCACCAGCGTGGCGGAAATGATAAACAGGACCACGCCCATGCCGAACAGCGCCGAGCGATGCAGACCCGAGGAATAGCTCATGTCGAGCGCAATCTGGCTCGTGAGCGTCGAGATGGGGCTCGCAATGCTGTCGGGAATAACCGGGGCGTTACCCACGACCATGAGCACGGCCATGGTCTCGCCGATGGCACGGCCCATACCCAGCACGATGGCATCCACGATACCCAGCTTGGCGGCAGGTAACACGACCTTATAGATAGTCTGCCACTTGGTGGCGCCCATGGCATACGATGCCTCGCGAATGCCCATGGGAATGGAATTGAGAGCATCGATGGTAAGCGTCGTGATGGTGGGCACGATCATAATGGCGAGCACGAACCACGCCGTCAGCGCGCCAAAACCAAGACCGCCGGTCAGTTGTGCGATAAACGGGCGGATGATGATCATGCCAAAGAAGCCATAGATGATAGAAGGGATGCCGGCCAACAGGTCAACGGCAGGGCTGATGAGCTTGCGCACGCGCTTGCTGGCGATCTCGACCAGATACACGGCCGTGCCCACGCCTAGGGGCACACCCATGGCGAGTGCACCGACGGTCACCAGACCCGAGCCGGCAAGCAGCGACACGATGCCGTAGTGACCCTCAGAGGGCGCCCACGTAAAGCTAAAGAAGTCCGCCAGACCGATGTCGGTAAAGACGGGCAGCGCCGAGTACGTGGTAAAGACAAAAATCAGGATGACGGTAACGACCGCCAAGAACGCGCAGGCAAAGAAGATCCACTGCAGCGCCTTCTCCTTGATATAGGTACTGCGCGATACGAGCGCCAGCTCGCGCTTCTTGGGCGTCTGAACATTCCGCTCAGTCTGGGAGTTTTCCTGTGCTTCCATGCTACTCACTCCCCTTCTCGTCGTTGGTGACGGGGATAAAGCCCGCCTCGCGAATCTGCTTGTCCATCTTTTCGGACGTCACATAGTCGATGTAATCCTGCGCCTGCTGCGAAGGCGCACCCTTCACAAAGAAGTAAAGGTCGCGTGAGATGGGATAGCCGCCGCTCGCGACCGTCTTCTCGGACGCCTCAACATGATTGACCGAGACGGCCTTGACCGAGGTCTTGGCGTTGAGGCTATCGACGAAGCCCAGCGAAATGTAGCCAATGGCACCGCGCGAACGAGATACCACGTCGCGCACCTGGCCCGTGCCCGAAAGAACGGCGGAGCGGCGATCGAACGGGGTGCCGTCCATCACGATGGTGCGGAATGCTTCACGCGTGCCAGACGCCTCGTCTCGGTTGATGACCTGAATCTTCAGGTCCTCGCCACCGACCTCTTTCCAATTAGTAATCTTGCCGGCATAGATATCGCGGAGCTGCTCGGTCGAGAGGTTATCGACCGGGTTATCGTCGTTCACGATGACCGCGATACCGTCGTGGGCAATGACGATGGGAGTCAGGCCCAGATCCTGTTCGTCGGCATTGAGTCCACGGGAGGAGCTGGCGATATCGGCCGTGCCAGCGCTGACGGCTTCGATGCCAGCGGAAGAGCCCAAACCGGAAACGAGCACGTCGATGCCGGTCTCCTCCTTAAAGCCCTCTGCCGCAATCTCGGCGATAGGAAGGCAGGTCGTGGAGCCGGCCACGGTAATGGAAGAGGTAGAAGATCCCGAAGAACAGGCGCACAGCGTAAGCGTAAGCACAGCGGCGCTCAGGACCGATACGATCTTTCTCATAGCATCACGCCGATCGCAGCATGGCGCCCACAGGTGCCGTCCTCGTTACGGTAGGAATAAAAGCGGTCGTTCTGACGCACAGTCGAAAGCTGGGTATCCACGATATTATCCGCGTCCACACCGATATCTACCAACGCCTCACGAATGGCGGCAGATAGATCGAGCATGCGAGAAGCGCCCGCATCGATGCACGAAAACTCGGCGGCAAAGCGGTCCATGAGTTCCTGGGATACCTCATATTCGTCAGCCAAGATATGGGGGCCGATATAGGCGGAAACGTCGCTCGCATCGCAGCCGGCAGCATCGCAAAGCGCCTGGCACGCCTTGGCAGAAATACGTGCAATCGTGCCCTTCCAACCGGAGTGCACCACGGCAAATCCGCCAGGGGCCACCAGCACCACGGGAACGCAGTCGGCAAAGCAGAGCAGCACGGGCACGTCATGAGCCGTACAGACGATGGCATCGCAGCCCTCGGCAATCTGCTCGCGAACAGCCTCAAGATCGTCGGCACCGTTCGAAGTCACCGTAACGATATGGTCACCATGTACCTGATTGGGCACGAGCAGATTATGCTCGCACTCAGTGGCGCCCATAGCTTCGAGCGCTCGACGACGATTTTCTTGAACAGCAAAGGGGTCATCGCCTACATGCGAGCCCAGGTTGAGCGAGGAGTACGCATCTTCAGAAACGCCACCGGTGCGCTCGGTAAAGGCAAAGCGGACATCGGATGTCGCGCCCTCCACCAACGTAACTCCATCATGGTCGACACGCGAAACGTTGTCCGCACGTGCTGCCATACTAAAGCCTCCTAATAACACAAGTACCGCGGCGTCGCCGCGCAGTCCGCGTTTATACGGCTGTCATACTTCCTTAAAAGGATACCCGCAGCGGTAGGGACCAAACGTAAAGGGAACGTAAGGAGATTGGAGGCTTTCGTTTACAAACGAGAAACAAAACGGGGTGCATCCAAATGGACACACCCCGTGCAGGTCGTTGAGAAAAACGAACTAGAAGCTACCGCGCTTCAGGAAGTCGGGAAGCTCGAACTGGTCGTTGCCAAAGTTGGGCAGCTCGGTACCACCGACGTTGCGGGTCGGAGCTGCCTGAGCCGGGCTGGCAGCCGGGGCGGTGCGCTGCGGCTCAGCGGAGGCAGCGGCCTTGCTCTGAGACTGCTGAGCAGCAAAGAGCTCATCCTGACGGTTGACGTTGGAGTCGGAGAAGCCCGTAGCGATGACGGTGATACGCACCTGATCGCCCAGGGACTCGTCGACAACGGTACCGAAGATGATGTTGGCCTCGGGGTCGACGGCGTTGGCGACAACGTCGGCGGCGTCGCTGATCTCCTGGATGCCCAGGTCCTTGGAACCGGCGATGGAGAGCAGCACGCGCGTGGCACCATCGATGGAGCTCTCGAGCAGCGGGCTGGAGATGGCCTGCTGGGCAGCGTCGACGGCACGAGTATCCCCAGAAGAGGTACCGATACCCATCATGGCGGTACCGGCCTGCTTCATGATGGTCTTAACATCGGCGAAGTCCAGGTTGATGATACCGGGGACGGTGATGAGGTCGGTGATGCCCTGGGTGCCCTGGGAAAGGACGCCATCGGCAATCGCGAAGGCCTCGAGCATGGTGGTCTTCTTCTCGGCGATGTCGAGCAGCTTATCGTTAGGAATGACGATCATGGTGTCGACGCAATCGGAGAGGGTCTTGATGCCCTCCTCGGCGCTCTTCTTACGCTTGCGGCCCTCGAAGGTGAAGGGCTTGGTCACGACGGCGACGGTCAGTGCGCCGACCTCGTTCATCGCGATATCGGCAACGATGGGAGCAGCGCCGGTACCGGTGCCGCCGCCCTCGCCGCAGGTGATAAACACCATGTCGGCGCCAGCGAGCGCCTCGGCGATGTCGTCGCGGGACTCATCGGCAGCCTTGCGGCCAACCTCGGGATTGGCGCCGGCGCCCAGGCCGCGGGTAAGGTCGGTGCCGATGTGCACCTTGATATCGGCATCAGAGATCGCGAGTGCCTGAGCATCGGTGTTGATGGCAACAAACTCGACGCCGCGGATGCCCTCTTCGATCATTCGATTGACCGCGTTGGTACCGCCGCCGCCGACGCCGACCACCTTAATGACGGCAAGGTAGTTGTTGATCTCTGTCTCGTGCATGTCGGTCCTCCGAACAAAGGTTATAGCCATAGCATGGGTCGACCCCTGCGCACATTAACCTTCAGGTTGAAAGTAAATGCAAAGGTAAACCGTATTATGTTTGCACATTATGAACGTATCAGTCAAATAATTGACCGTGAAAACCAAACAAACCAGATAAACGGCGTGGTATGGCCCCTCAACAAAGCATCAACCAGCGCTACGAGGTCGGAGCATTCCTAAATGTGTAGTTGCCCGGAGAGCGCACATTGATATACGTTACGCCCTCTACCTGCGAAAGCAACTTGGTGACTACGCGTTCCTTCTTGGCGATATCGTCCGAATCGCCCAGCGACACCTCAATGCCGTTATTGAGGTTTGCCGAGATGGCTTCGACCGAAGGCGTGGAAATATCCTTGACTTGTCCCAAGAACTCGCTCGAAAAACCACGCACATAATCCAGGCCGGCCTTAACGGCTTTGGAGTTCACCGCCTGGCCGGAAACCGGAGCGACATCCGCCGAGACATCAGTCAATAACACCGCGCCATAATGCTTGGCGAGCGCCAGCGCGGCATCGATTCCGGTCAAGGTATTTGAGCCCTGCCCTGTCGTGATGACGTTGCCCTGGTCGTCCACTTCGACCGACGTCGACAGCGGGGCGATCCAGGTGTCATCGTCTCCGATAGCCCAGGCAAGGTCGTCGGAGCTGATATACGCAATGGCGATAACTTTACGCTCCGTCGGCGTGATGATAAGCGTATGGGGAAACTGGCGCTGGACATCCACGCCCGAAACCCACGGGTTCTGCTTGAGATCCTCGGTAATCTGGTCGGGATCGACGTTAAAAAGCGACGTTCCCTCGGGCAAGTCGATCAGCTGGATAGCATCGTGCTTCGTCACATGCTCGCTGCCTTGAATCTGAATATCAGTGGCAGTAAACAGTCCAGAGTTGATCACCACGATGGCAACGACGACGAGCACGGCCAAGACGGCCAGAACGCCGCCCACGATTTTGCCTTTGCCTGTAACGACAGAAGCGGCATCTGATGTTTTATTTGCCATCGCTCCAAGTGAAGATAACGGGTTGAAACCTTTTTTACTCGAAGGCTTCTTGGCGGTAGCCGGCACCGATGTCAGCGAGCGCGGTTTCGATGCGCCCAGCGTGAGACCTGGACGCGCCGCTTTAGTTCCCGTCGAGGGCTTGGGAGCTGCCATGGGACGGGCAGGCTTGGCGCCCATAACAGGCTTTGACGTCACCGAGGGACGCGAGGACTTTTTTGCGGCCGGACGATTACCGAGCTGCGAGCCGACGACCGGACGACTGGTCTGTCGAGCATGCCTGACAGACTTAGAGTGCGCGACGGTATTGCGTTGAGGTTTGGCAGGCGCGCCGGAACGCCCTCCGGCGCGGCGGAAGGTGGGTTTCGATGCTCTAGAAGCCGAGGAATTTAACTTCCGGTCTGAGCTCGATGCCATACGCCTCCCTCACCTTTCCGTGCACATGTCTGATAACCGCGGCAACGTCATCGGCCGTGGCAGTTCCGTTATTAACGATAAAATTAGCGTGAACGGGCGAAACTTCCGCGCCGCCAATCGAAAAACCCTTTAATCCACAATCCTCGATAAGCTTGCCCACACTCGCATCGGGCGGGTTGCGAAAGACAGACCCGCAGGATGCGCGACCCATGGGCTGCGTACGCTTGCGCCTTGTAAGGTACCGCTCCATGCGCTCGCGAATGTCGGCCTTGGGCGCCGGTTTAAGCTTGAGCACGCACTCGAGGATGATCTCATTGCGGGGAAGGCTACATTCGCGGTAGCCCCAAGAGATCTCGGACCCCGCATAATGCTTGATACCGGATGCCGGGTCAAACGTTACGACATCCTCAACCAGCGAGCCAATCCACTCGGTCCGCGTGCCGGCATTCATAGATATCGCACCGCCGACCGAACCAGGAATGCCAACGGCAAACTCAAGGCCCGAGAGGCTACGCGACAGGGCATCGTTGACCAGGCGCGCAAACATCACGCCCGCACCGACCGTCAGCGTACAACCGTCATCGGCAACAACCGTGCGCTGGAACTCACGTCCGAGCGAAATGACGGCACCGCGATAACCGCCATCGGCAACCAGCAGATTGGAGCCCTTGCCGATGATGACCCACGGCACCTGCTCGCGATCGAGCACCGCCACGGCGCGGCGGAGGGCATGATAGCTATGGCACGTCACAAAGAGGTCGGCCTTGCCGCCGATACGATAGCTCGTATGACGCGCAAGGCGCTCGTCCTCGATCACATCCGTGTCGATCATGCCCGAGAGCGCCATGACGGCGTTAAACAGACCCATTAGACTTAAGCGTCTTTCTTGGCAGTCAGATACTCAATGAACTCGGGACCGACGGTCGTAACGTCGCCGGCACCCATGGTGAGCAGCAGGTCGCCCTCGCCCACCATCTGCTCGAGCTCCTGATTGAGCTCAAGACGGCTGGAGCAGTACACGACCTCCTTGCCAGGATGCTTGGCGCGCACGGTATCGGCGAGCATCTTAGAGGTGACACCCGGAATGGGCATCTCGCCAGCCGAGAACACATCAATCAGCAGCAGTTTATCGGCATTGGCAAATGCATCGGCAAAGTCCTCGCACAGGGCCTGCAGGCGCGAATAGCGGTGCGGCTGGAACACGACGTCGACGTGCTTGTAACCCAGCGACGAAGCGGCAGCAAGCGTCGCCTTGATCTCGGTGGGGTGATGGCCGTAATCATCGACCACGGTGATGCCATTGATATCGCCCACGTGGGTAAAGCGACGGCGGACGCCCTCAAAGCTCGAGAGCGCCTTGGCGGCGGCGTCGATGTCAAGGCCCAGGACATGGGCGACGGTGAGCACCGCCGTGGCGTTGAGCATGTTGTGGCGACCGGGATTGCTCTTGATCTCCACAGCGCGCTCAGTGCCGTCCTCAAAGCGAACGATAAAGTCACTCTGGATGCCCTTGACATCCGGGTGCATGCAGACGATGTCGTTGCTCTCGGCAAAGCCGTAGGAAAGCACGTGACGGCCCGTCGACTTGGCGAGCTCGACCAGATGCGGGTCCTCACCGCAGACGATGACGGTGCCGTCCTCGCCCACCAGGCTCATGAATTTGGCGAAAGTTGCCTCGATCTCCTCGATACCCGAGTAGTGATCGAGGTGGTCGGCCTCGACGTTGGTCACAATGACTACGTTGGGGTTCAGGAACAGGAAGGAGCTGTCGGACTCGTCGGCCTCGGCGACAAAGTAGTCGCCCGAGCCGTTCTTGCCGTTCGTGTCATAGCCCTCGACGATGCCACCGATCAGGAAGCTCGGATCCAGACCCATGCGGTCGAGCATGGTGGCACACATCGAAGACGTGGTGGTCTTGCCATGCGTGCCGGCAACAGCGACGGTGGTGTAGCCGTGACCCAAAGCAGAGAGCATCTTGGCACGGGGCCACACGGGAATACCAAGCTCGCGAGCGCGCACGAGTTCAGGGTTGGACTCCGGAATAGCGGTGGAGACAACAACCACGTCGGGCTTGACCTCGTCGATCGTGGCGGCCTCATGGCCCACATGCACCTTCACACCAGCGCGGGTAAGCTGGCGGATATAACGTGACGTCTTAAGGTCGGAGCCGGTAACGGCATAACCGCGCTCGTGCAGAACGAGGGCGATGCCGCTCATGCCGGCGCCGCCGATACCGATAAAGTGGGCGCTCTTAAACTCGGGCGCGGAGGTTGCAGTCTGGGAATCAGCCATGTGCTCGTGTACTCCTTGCGTAAACACTGCCTGTAACCCGTTAACTGTACCGCACCTACCGCATCAGCGCGAGGGCGACCGAAGATATCCCGTCTAACTAACGCAAACCCTCTACTGCATCCGCCAGAAGAGCGGCGGCTCTATCCTGAGCCAGACCACGCGCCGCCTGACGCATGGCGTCGCGCGCCGCCGCGTCATCGACCAGGTGCAGCAGCTCATCGGCAAAGGCAGAACCGTCGATATCGGCATCGGCGCAGAGCACGCCGGCCCCGGCGTCGACCAGATAACGGGCATTGGTGGTTTGGTGGTCGGCCGTCGCATGCGGGTACGGCACGAGCACCGAAGGCACGGCGAGCGCAGCGATCTCGGCCACGCTCGATGCTCCCGAACGCGATAGCACCAAATCGGCAGCAGCCAGCATGTCGCCCATGTTGTCGATGTAAGGCTGGACGCGGTAACGCTTCGCCTCCTCGAGCGTCAGCGCCAAAGCGCGCTCGGTCTCCTCAAAGCCGTCGGCACCCGTCGAATGCAACACATAGAGGTTCTTGCGCGAAAGCAGCTCGTTTTTGAGCGAAGCCACGCGCTCGTTGAGGTGCTGGGCGCCGAGTGAACCGCCAAAGACGAGCAGCAGCGTAGCGTCCTCGGGAACGCCAAGTGCCTTGCGGCCGCGAGCGCGATCGCCCTCGATCACCGAGCGACGTACGGGGTTGCCGGTCATGAGCACGTGGTCAGGGTCACCTTCGCGCTCAAAGACCGAGCGCGCTGCCGGCACCGAGATGCACACGCGAGCGGCGTGGGAGTTCATCATCTTGTTGGCCAGGCCCGGAACAGAGTTCTGCTCATGTAGCAGATACGGAACGCCTGCGCCCTTGCACCACCCCAGCAGCGGAACCTCGACATAGGCACCAAAACCGATGGCAGCATCGGGCTTGCCGACCTTTGAGAAATGACTGGCGAGCGCACGCTTGGCCTTGTTGACACGCCACAGCGAGGTCAGCGCCGTCCAGGGACGGGAGCGGTCGAAGCCCGTGACCGTAATGGGCACAAAATCAAACCCAGCCTCGGGGACCAGACGACCCTCGAGCTTGCGCGACTGGCCCACGAACACAACGTGGTGGCCACGGTCATGCAGCTCCTCGGCCAAAGCGAGCGCGGGGTTAATGTGTCCTGCCGTGCCGCCGGCTGCAATAGCAACGGTCATCTTATCGGTCATGGTAGTCCCTTCGTACACGCGGTCCCTGGTCGTCGGTGCGCAAACGCGCCGACGGGTCCGAGTTCAAATCGATTCGATTATATCCGCCGCCCGCGCTGCGAGGGCTGGGGCGCTGCGGACGACCTTGCGGCGCCGTTCGCTGACGCGGACGGGCTGCCGGCTCGGTCGCAGAGCCATCCAGAACGGTAAAGCCGTTACGCGAAGATCGCTCGCCGCGTACGTGGGGCACGCCGGCGGTACTCTCATCCATAACGGCAAAGCTCTCGCGGCGACGGTCGTACTCATCGCGACGGGCGCTCTCGTACGAAACGCGCAGGATCAGACCGGCAAGCATAAGCGACACAATAATCGACGAACCGCCGTAGCTAATAAACGGCAACGGTTTGCCCGTCATGGGAAACACGTTGAGGATGCCCAGCGCATTGATCAAAAACTGCACCGCGAGAATGACCGCGGAGCCAGACGCCATGAGCGCGCCCCGACGATCGGTCGCCTGCTCGGCAATGCGAAACGCCGAGTAGATCAGCATCGCAAACACCAAGAAGAACAGCACGGTTCCGACAAAACCGACTTCCTCGCCAATGATGGCCAGGATGTAGTCATTGTGCGCCTCGGGCAGATACGAGTACTTCATGGTTGAGTTGCCGATGCCACGGCCGAACAGACCGCCCGAGGCAAAGGCCATGATGGCAAGCGTGGCCTGATAGCCGTCACCATACTCGTCGGCCCAAGGGTTCAAGGCAACCTGAATACGCACCATACGGTACGGCTCTGCAACAAGCGCAATCACGATCACGAGAATGCCGAAGATTATCACGCCGATGATAAATTTGGGGTCGAGACCCGCAAACAACGCCATGCACATGAGGGTCAGCAGGATGATCAGGACGGTACCGAAATCGGGCTGGATAAAGATCAGAAAGAGCGGAATGCCCAGGTAGATGCCCATCTTGCGAAGGAATTCGTTGATGTTGCCACCGGGCGAAAAAAAGCGATCAAGCATGATGGCCGAATACGCAATGGCAAATGGCTTTAAAAACTCGGAAGGCTGGAACTGAATGCCGGCGATGTTGAGCCAGCGCGTGGCGCCACGGCTGCCGCTGCCCACCAAGAACACCAGAAACAGTAGCCCTATCATGCCTATGAGGAAGATCCTGAGCACATCCTCCCCAAACCAGCTGTCCGGCAAAACGCGCACGATGGCAATCAGCGCCAGAACACCGACCACGGCAAACGCAGCCTGTCGACCCAGAAAAAACGTCGCTGAGCCATTCTCGTGCAGCGCCTCGACCGAAGACGCCGAGTACACCATCAGCAGGCCAAAACACACCAAGATAAACAGACAGGCCATGAATATCAGACGGGGGCGCATGATGCGGGCGGGAACGCCGGCAATATAGCGTTCGCTAAACGACTGCCCGCCGCGACCGGAACGCGGTGTGCTACGCCGCGAGGAAGCACGGTCCGAGTCGGGCCTCCTCATACCTTGTCGGGGGCTCTCCTCTCTCACCGGCAACCCCTATTCCATTTGCGATTTCGCTGCAGCGGCAAGCTGGGCCACATAGTCCTTAAACACGCGGCCGCGCTCCTCATAGCCCGAGAACTCATCGAACGAAGAGCAGGCAGGAGAAAGTAAGATCACGTCGCCACGGCTCGACAGCGAACGAGCAACGTCCACGGCATCGCGTAGGTCATCCGCCTGGGCGATATCCACATCGCCATCGACATCGGCCTCGTCCATAGCGGCGGTGAAGCGCTCGCGCGCATCGCCAAAGCAGACGACCGAGCGCACGTTATCCATAACAACGCGCGCGAAGTCCGTGAGCGGCGTGCCCTTATCGTGGCCGCCGAGCAGCAAGATCACGTCGTCATCGGGAAATGCCGTCAGCGCCTTCTCGACCGCGTCGGTGTTGGTCGCCTTGGAATCGTTGACGTAGCGCACACCGTCAATCTCGCCGCACGGCTCCACGCGATGCTCGAGCGGCTGGAACGAGGCCAGACCGCGGCGGACACCATCGACATCGGCACCGACGGCCAGAGCAGCCGTGGCGGCACATAAGGCATTGATGACATTGTGATGGCCCGAGATCTTGAGCTCGGACGTGGCGACAAGCTGAGTCTCGACGCCCTTTAGGCGCACGACCATTTTGCCGTCGCGCACAAAGGCGGCATCTGCACCCTCGGGCTCGTCAAAAGCGACCTTGCAGATGCGGCGACCCGGCGTATAGATGTACTCATCGAACTCGTGAATGCCGGCGTCTTCGACGTCGACAACCACCAGATCGTCATCGACCATATTGTCAAACAGCTTGATCTTGGCAAGCGCATAGTTCTTATGGCTCTTATGCCAGCCCAAGTGGTCGGGAGTGATGTTGAGCAGCACCGCCACGCGAGGGTGGAGCTCGGTGGTCGTAGCAATCTGATAGCTCGAGAGCTCAGCCACAAACCACTCGTTGTGGGCTCGTCCGTCAATCTCGTTGACCGGCGGCTCGCCGATGTTGCCGACAGCTACGCTGGCCTCGCCGGCAGCCTTGAGCAGATAATCAGTCAGCGACGTGGTGGTCGTCTTGCCGTTGGTGCCCGTGATGGCAATCCAGTTATCGGGCGACAGGCGATAGGCAAACTCGGGCTCACCCATAATCTGGGCGGCATGCTCGCGCCCGGCCTTAAAGAAGCCCGAGAACTCCGAGATGCCCGGGCACGTCACGCATACGTCATAGGCGCCCTCGACCTGTTCGGTCCCATAGACAAACGACGCGCCAGCAGCCTCGAGCGCACGCGTGGCGTCATTGGGCTCAGAGGTGCCGCCGCCATACACGGTAACGGCGCTTACGCGCTCTGGATGTGCCAGCGCCCAGCGGGCGACATCGAGACCGGATTTGCCCTGACCCAAAACGAGCAGGCTAAAGACATCAGCAAGAGGCATGAAAGACCACTATCCCAACTGGAAGAACAGAGCAAGGCCAACGGCACCAAAGGCCGCAGCGATAATCCAAAAACGGATGACGACCTTGGTCTCGGCCCAGCCCTTCTTTTCGAAATGATGATGGATGGGCGCCATAAGGAAGACGCGCTTGTGCGTAAAGTGGAAGTAGACAACCTGAATCATGACCGACAGAGTCTCAACGATAAACAGGCCGCCGATGATGAGGGAGACGACCTCGGTGTTAGTCATGATGGACGTACAGGCAAACGCGGCGCCCAGAGCAAGCGAGCCGGTATCGCCCATAAAGATGCTCGCCGGATAGCAGTTGAACCACAGAAAGCCCAAGCAGGCACCGGCACACGCGGTGCAGAAGATGGACAGGTTCACGTCTCCGTGCAAAAACGCCATGGCAGCCATGGCGAGCATGGCAATCATGGAGGTGCCGCCAGCAAGACCGTCAAGGCCATCGGTCAGGTTCACGGCATTGGAAAGACCAGCGATCATCAGCCAGCAAAAGACAATATAGAGCCACGGGAACGAAAGGCCGCAGATGGTGGTCGAAAGCACGCCAAGGTCGATCGTCAGGCCGCCGGGAAAACGAATCTCGGGGGCGACGCCGCACCAGTTGACGGCAAGCACCGTAAAGGTGACACAGATAATGGTTAGGCCGATCATCTTGGCATGCGGCGTCAGACCGAGCGAGCGCCCATGCGTAACGGAGGTCAGATCGTCGATCAGGCCCAGCACGCCGGTCGCCAGCGTGGCGAGCAGCACGAGCACGAGCTCGGTGGTGAGCTTGCCCATCAGCAGGCAGGTCAGCGAGATCGCGACGAGGATGACAACGCCACCCATGGTGGGCGTTCCCTGCTTAACCAAATGACGCTTGGGGCCGTCGGCACGAACCTGCTGGCCGATACCCTCGACCTTGAGCAGCTTAATCCACCACGGCATGAGCAGCAGCGCAATGGCTGCGGCGATGCCAAGCCCCAAAAAAGCCTGATACGTTGGATACGAGGGATTGCCGAACATGGGCTAGCACACACCTTCCACAAAGCGGTCGAGCTCAACAAAGCGGGAACCCTTGACCAGTACAACATCATGTTTTTCAAGCGCGCCGCCCATGCGGTCGAGCACCTGCTGATAATCGGAGAACACCTGGATGCGGTCCTCGTCCATGCCCATCATGCGCGCGGCATCGGCCATAAGCTGGGCCAGCTCACCACCCACGCACGCCAGCATGTCGAGCTTCTTGGCGGCGGCATAGGCGCCCACGAGCTCATGCATGCGAGGAGCCTCATCGCCCATCTCGCCCATCTCGCCCAGGATCGCCATGCGAGACCCCGTGCATGAAAGCGAGCACAGCAGATCGAGGCCGGCTGCCATCGATTCGGCGCTGGCGTTATAGGAATCGTCGATGATGCGTGCACCGCTCTTGGCGCGCTTGATCTCCTGGCGGTGCCCGGTGATCGTAAGACCCCTAAAGGCAGCATCGATCTGCTCGGGCGTCACGCCCAGGCGATAGGCAACCGCGGCGGCCTTAACGGCATTAGGAACGGACTGCACGCCGGGGATGGCAAGCATGGTATCGATTGTCTCGCCCTGACCAAAATCGAGCGTAAAGACCGGACGGCCCTCGTCATCAACGCGAACGTCGCGGGCGCGGACCTCATCATCGTCAGAGACACCGGCCAGCATCACGTCGATACCAGCAGGCTGGGCGAACGTATCGCGAATGAACGGCGTAAAATCGTCCTCGCCGCCCAAAACCAGCAGCGGCAAATAGTCGCCGGCGGCGCACATGCCCTGGACAATCTCGGCCTTAGCGCGGGCGATGTTCTCGCGGCTGCCCAAAATGCCGATATGAGAGGTGCCGATCTTGCTCACGATGGCAAGGTTGGGATTGGCGGACTGGGACAGGCGCTCGATCTCGTGGAAATGATTCATGCCCATCTCGAGCACCAGGACCTCGGTATCGGCCGGAGCGGAAAGCACCGTGAGCGGCATGCCGATCAGGTTATTGAAATTGCCCTTGGTGGCCCAGACACGATAGCGCTTGGCGAGCACAGCGGCGAGAACGTCCTTGGTCGTCGTCTTGCCGATGGAACCGGTAATGCCAACGACCAGGCAGCCAAGCTCCAGGCGATACGCGTGCGCCAAACGCAGCAGAAACTCCTCGGGATCATCGGTCAGCAAGATGGCACAGCCCTTGTCCTGCGCCAGCGAGACCAGCTCGGCCTCGGGCTCACGCGTCATCACGACGGCGCCGGCACCCGACTGGACGGCACGGGAAGCAAAATCATTGCCGTCGACGTTTTCACCGGGAAAGGCGACGAAAATCGTCCCTTCCTCGACCTGGCGCGAGTCGATAACGCACCCGCGGCATACCCGATCGACTTCTCCCGTCACGGTTCGGGCCCCTGTTGCGGCCGCGAGGTTGTTGACGGCGATCTCTATCATTGCAGCTCCCCTGTAAACCTAAATAATGCTATCGGCGTATTGTATCCCAGCGCCGCGCATGCGTGGTGCAGGGCATGTGAACACCCCTCATATGGGACAACAAACCACGCCCCAAAGATTGTAACCCCCTACTTCGTGTGTGGGATACCCAGCACGTCGAGCGCGTTGGCCATAATGGACTGGAACGGCACCGCAGCGGCATCTGAGCCGCTCGGCGTTCCGTCGAGCGTGATATAGCACAGCACCTTGGGCGATTGTGCCGGTGCAAAGCCCATAAAGGACGACATGTAGTTCTCCTTGAGGTAGCCGCCGTTCTCGTCGGCACGTTCGGCCGTACCGGTCTTACCCGCCACGTCATAGCCGTCAACCGCGCCGCCAACGCCCGTTCCCTCCGACACGACCGTCTGCATGCACGATGTCACCTGGGATGCGGCGTCCTCCGAAATCGCGCGCTCGCCTTCGCCCCAGTCCTTCTCGTCGCCTTTGCTGGACTTATAGAAGTGCGGGGTCATCATCACGCCGCCGTTGGCGATGCCGCCCACGGCACGTGCGATCTCAATCGGTGAGACAGACAGCGCCTGTCCAAAGCTCATCGAGCCCAGCGTGGCGCCGTCATACTGGTCACGCTCCTTGACGATGCCCAGGCTCTCGCCCGGAAAATCGACACCAGAGCTGTGACCGATGCCCCACTTGTCCACATAGGCGGCAAAGTCGTCGGCACCGATCTTGCGCCCCACCAGGACAAATCCCACGTTGGACGAACGGCGCATCATCTCGCGCACATCCATGGTCATGGCGTAGTCGCGCTTGTCGGCATCGGTGACGGTATCGTCGCCCACCTTGATGCTCGCCGGCACCTCAAACGACGTACTCGACCGCACGACACCCAAGTCGAAGCCGGCGCCCGCCACGAGCGTCTTAAAGACCGAGCCGGGCTCGTAGGCGTCGGTGACCAGGCGCAGGTTCATATCCTCGGTCTTGGCGTTTTCCAAATTGGTCTGGTCGTAGGTCGGATACGAGCAGGCTGCCAAGATCTCGCCTGTCGTAGGATCGGTGACCAGCGCCGAGCCGTTCTTGGCCTTTGTCTTCTCGACAGCCTCTGCCAGGGCATCCTCGGCCGCACGCTGGATATTGACGTCGAGCGTCGTCACGAGATCAACGCCGTCGACCGCAGCCACCTTTTTATAGGCACCGCCCGCGATATAGCTGCCGTCCCTCGCGCGCTCGCGTACGAGAGAACCGTTCGTGCCGGTTAGAAGCTTGTTGTATTGCTTTTCGAGACCAGTCAAGCCGTCGTTGTCTACATTCACTACACCCAGCACCTGCGATGCCAGATTGCCGTATGGATATACGCGCTTCATGGCCTGCTCAAAAAGCACGCCGGGCAGGTTCTTCTTCTCCAGCGCCACAGCATCGTCTTCGTCCACCTGGCGCTTGATATACACCCAGGTTCCATCGGACTCAACGAGCTTGCGGCAGGTCTTTTTATCGATTCCAGTTGCCTTGACCAGCGCCGACACCGTCTTGTCAACATCCTCGACAAGCTGCGGGTTCACAGCGATGTTGCGACATTCGACCGACGACGCCAGCACGTTACCGTTGCGGTCGTAGATGGTGCCACGTTTGGCATAGAGGGTCTGCGCAAGCAGGCGACGCGCATCGGCACGCTCGCGCAGTTTATCGGCTTCGACAATTTGATAGTCGGCAAGGCGAAAGACGCCCAAGCCCAAGCCAAGCCCAATGAATCCCATGACGGCTTTGCGGCGAGGCAGCGGCGTGCCTGTGAGCCATTCGGTCGACGAACTCTTGCGCGACCTAGTGTTATGCACTTGAGGGCCGCCCGAGCCGCGAAGTCGCGACGCCGGGTCGTTGCCACGGGACTGCCCGGCGTTGTAAGATTGCCGACCCGTTCCTTGATAACCAGAACGTCCCCGCGACGAGGGACGTCCAGAACCGCGGCCCCCATCGGAACCGCGGCGATAGTCATTTGTCATACTCAGCTACCGTCTTGCTACTGAGCGGTCGCGGTCGCGTTGGCGCCCGCGGCTGCATCCTGCGAAAAGTCAAGTGTAACGCTCTCGCTGGGCTCCACCATGCCATAAGCGCCCGCAAGGTCGCGAATGCGCGTGTCGGCGCCATAGACCGAATGCATGACCTCCAGGTCGGAGCTCTCATCGGTCGCCTTTTCGAGCGTGTTGGTAAGCTCGGCGTTGCTGTTGAGCACCTGGGCCGTAACGCCGGCGAGCGCCACGCGGGCGACGCCGATCGTCATGAAGATAGCCGCAATGATGCAAAACGTTTTAAGAACGCTCATGAAAACCGGGCTTACCGCCTGGTTTGCCTGACGGCCCGCGCCCGTGTAGACATCAAAGCGCGGCGTGCGCTGCTCACGGGGAGCAACGGGGGCCTGCGGCGTCTCACGATAGGCGGGCATGGCGTTCATATCATAGGCGAGTGCTGCGTTTGAAGTGTTGTAGCCCATGATATGCCGCCTCCCATCCCGAGTACGTTGGTAGTGTGTTTAAGCTTCGTTTATGGTGCGAGCGGGAGGTCCAATATCGCGCGGTCGCGCCTACAGACGCTGCGCCACGCGGATTTTGGCTGATCTCGCCCGAGGGTTGCGCTCAACCTCATCAGGCTGGGCAACCAGGGGTTTGCGGGTGATGACCTTGAGTATCGGCACGTTGCCGCACACGCACACCGGAATCTCCGGCGGACACGTGCACCCCTGGCTCATCTCCTTAAAGTGGTTCTTTACGATACGGTCCTCGAGCGAGTGATACGAAATGACGCAGATACGTCCGCCCGGGTTGAGCCACCTGGTGGCGGCATCAAGCCCTCGTTCGAGCACATCGAGCTCGTGATTGACCTCGATGCGAATGGCCTGGAAACTTTTCTTGGCCGGGTGTCCACCATGCCGACGAGCGGCAGCTGGGATACCCGCCTTGATGATCTCGACAAATTGGCCGGTGGTTTCGATCGGTTCTTGCTCGCGGCGGCGCACGATCTCGCGCGCGATCTGCGAGGCGAACTTCTCTTCGCCGTAGACGCGTAGAATCCGGGCGAGGTCGTGTTCGTTATAGGTGTTGATGACCTCAGCTGCGTTTAAGGTGTTATTGCCCGGATCCATCCGCATGTCCAATGGGGCGTCCTCGTTATACGAAAAGCCCCTGCCAGGGATATCGAGTTGCGGTGACGAAACGCCCAAATCGAACAGGAAGCCATCGACCCCGGGCACCTCGGCCGAGCAAAGCAGCTCGTCCAAGTCGCCGAAGTTGCCCTTCAGCAGCTGGTGCGGTACGCCGGGAACCTCGCGGTCCAGACGGGCGCCAGCGGCCTCGAGGGCCATGTCGTCCTGATCGACGCCGAGCAAAAGGCCGGTCTCCCCCACCTGCGCGGCCATCTTTACCGAATGGCCGGCACCGCCAAGGGTGCAGTCGCAGACGACGGAGCCGCTCTTTAGCTGCAGCGACTCAAGCACTTCGCCGAGCATGACAGGTTCATGCCGATATTCTTGTGTCAAGATCCCACGCTCCATCCGTTACCCGTGCCTTGCCCTTACGAGAAGAAGAGGTCCAGCAGGGCCTCATCGTCATCGTCCTCATCGGCCGCGGCGCGATCCCAAACCTCAAGGTGGTCGTAGTTGCCCACAACCGTGACCTCGCGGTCGAGGTTCGCCTGCTTGCGGAGAGACTCAGAAAGACCGATACGACCGGCGCTGTCCACGTCCATCGACGTGGTGCGCTTGTTGATCGCCCTCATGAGCTTCTGGTCGTTGATGTCGCGCGGGTTAAAACCCTCGTGGCCCTCACGACCCGCGAAGAGTCCTTCGACCCACTTATCGAAGGCCTCGGCAGAGAACACGTACAGAGCATCGACATCCAGGGCTTTGAACACGCGAACGTGCTCTCCAAGCTCCTCGCGAAGGGGTGCAGGCAGGGACAGACGACCTTTTGCATCGAGATTGCGCTCATATGCACCAGTCATTCCCATGTGCGCCCTCCCCTCGGTTACTCAGATGGCACGTACGCGGGGAACCACCCCGCCTGTCGACGTCATCAATAATATGGGGAACCGCCCCATTTTTCAACACCTTTCCCCACCCCTTCCCCCACCCCTCCCCACCATTCCACCCCCAATATGTTGTAAAACACCCCCGAGCATATGTTCGAAAACACAATATGTTGTGTTTGCAGCAAAGGCGGGATGCCACCTGTAGAACCACGCCCGCGAACCTCAACCTTCAAGTTGACCTTGAGGCGATTTTTACGTCCCTTTACACGCCGTTCACATCGCCCCCAAACTCCCCCACCCACGGTACACACGGCCCACCGCCGCGTCGGTGTCTAGCGAAAAATGGGACGAGCCCCAGATTGCCCATGCGCGCGCAAAAGCACGCCGCGGCAATCTGGGGCCCGTCCCCAAATACCTATAGATATGCAGGCCAGCGATGTGTTAACGATGTGCCAGCGGGTGCGCCGCCAGATAGACCTCGGTCAGTTGCGTACGATCGACATGCGTGTAGACCTGCGTGGTCGATATATCGGCATGTCCCAAGATCTCCTGTAGCACACGGAGGTCCGCACCGCCCGCAAGCATATGGGTGGCAAAGGAGTGACGCAGCGTATGGGGATGGAGTCCCACCAGCCCCACCTGGCGCCCGTAGCGCTCACAGATGGCATGGATGCCCTGGCGCGACAGACGGCGGCCGTTCTTATTTAAAAAGACCGCCGAGGTCTCGGTTCCGTGGGCATGGGCCGCCAAGCGAGAACGCCCCTTAGTTATATAGCGCGTCAGAGCTCGCGCCGCGCTTCCCACCAACGGGGACAGGCGTTCCTTTGAGCCCTTACCGCGAACGAGCACAAAGCCATCGTCGATATGGATATCGCCCACATCGAGCCCCACCAACTCACTCACACGCAAGCCGCATCCGTAGAGCACTTCCAAGATGGCATGGTCGCGCAAGCCCATCTCGCCCTCGGGGAAGTCTTGATCGAGCAGCGCCGAGACATCCTCCACCGATAGATACTCCGGCAAACGCTCAGCCTTTTTAGGCAGGCGCAACGCCGCCGTTGGATTTTGGGCCACAATCCCATCGCGCACCAAAAAGGCATGCAGGCCCTTCACGGCCGCAAGCGCACGCTCCACCGAGGCATCGGAATAGCCCCCATCGCGACGGTCGGCGACAAAGCCCTCCACGACCTGACGAGTCACCTCATCAAAAGACATGATGCCCGCCCGCTCCAGATACGCGCAGTACGTCGTCAGGTCACGACGATAGGCCGCAATCGTGTTGCGCGCCAAACCCCGCTCGACCGCGAGGTAATCGAGATACTCCCCCGCCGCCACGGCGAGCGACGAGGGAGTAGCTTCGGTATGTTCTTTGTTCGCCGGCACCCTTAGTCCGTAGCGAGGTTCATGGGCGTCACCTGCAGGCGATCGACACCCTCGTGCTGACCGATCGAGGCACGCACGAACTCTCGGAACAGCGGCTGCGGGTTGGTCGGACGGCTCTTGAACTCGGGGTGAGCCTGGGTTGCCACATACCAAGGATGCACGTCGCGCGGCAGCTCGACCATCTCGACCAGGCGCTCGTCGGGCGACAGACCCGAGATAACCAAACCGGCGTCCTCAAGCTGGTCGCGGAAGGCGTTGTTAAACTCAAAGCGGTGACGGTGACGCTCGTAGACGAGATCCTCGCCATATGCCTCGCGAGCGAGGGTATCGGCGGCGAGCTTGCACGGATAGGCGCCCAGACGCATGGTGCCGCCCTTCTCGGTCACGTCCTCCTGCGAGCTCATCAGATCGATGACGCTAAACGGGCCGTCCGGATCGAACTCGGAGGAGCTGGCGCCGGCAAGGCC
Organism: Collinsella sp. OM04-5; assembly: GCF_003439125.1. GTDB lineage: Bacteria > Actinomycetota > Coriobacteriia > Coriobacteriales > Coriobacteriaceae > Collinsella. The sequence goes on from NZ_QSUU01000016.1 coordinate 51,649, forward strand.
GACGACGTTGCGGGCGAACTCGCACACGGCCACCTGCATACCCAGGCAAATGCCCAGATACGGAATCTTGTGCTCACGGGCAAACTCGGCCGCGAGGATCTTGCCCTCCAGGGCGCGCTTGCCAAAGCCGCCGGGGACCAGGATGCCCGAGGCGTCGCCCAGAACCTCGGAGACATTCTGCTCGTCGAGGCTCTCGCCGTCGACCAGCTGGACGTCCACATGGCGATCGTAGAAGACGCCCGCATGGTGCAGGGCCTCGATAACCGACAGGTACGCATCGGGCAGCTGCGTGTACTTACCCACGACGGCAATCTTAACCTTATCGGCGTGATGGTTGGCATGGTTCTGCTTACGCAGGAACTCATTCCACTCGCTCATGTCGCGCTCACGCGGGTCCAGGCCCAGGCGCTCGCAAATACGCAGGTCAAAGTCCTGCTCGGCAAGCAGCTGCGGCACGTCGTAGATGCTCGCGCAGTCCTCATTGGTAAAGACGCAATCGGTGTCGACGTCGCAGAAGCTTGCGATCTTTCCGCGGATAGCGTCATCGATATGGTGGTCGGAGCGCAGCACGATGATATCGGGCTGGATGCCAAAGCTGCGGAGCTCCTTGACGGAATGCTGCGTGGGCTTGGTCTTGACCTCGTGGGCGGCGGCAATATAGGGAACGAGCGACACGTGGATGTAGCAGACGTTCTCGGAGCCGGCCTCCTTGCGGTACTGACGGATGGCCTCGACAAACGGTTGGGACTCGATGTCGCCGATCGTGCCGCCCAGCTCGGTGATGACTACATCGGAGCCGGTCTGCTCCTCGATGCGGCGAAACTTGTCCTTAATGGCATTGGTGACGTGAGGAATCACCTGCACGGTACCGCCCAAAAAGTCGCCGCGACGCTCGCGGGCGATTAGGCTTTTGTAGATGGCACCGGTCGTAAAGTTGGAATCGCGGGTCAGGTTCTCATCAATAAAGCGCTCGTAATGACCCAGGTCCAGGTCGGACTCGTAACCATCCTCGGTTACAAAGACCTCACCATGCTGGAACGGGCTCATGGTACCGGGGTCGACGTTCAGATACGGGTCGGCCTTCTGCATCGTTACTTTGTAGCCACGCGACTTGAGCAGACGGCCCAGCGAGGCCGCGGTGATACCCTTGCCCAGGGACGAAACCACGCCACCGGTTACGAACACATGCTTGGTCATATTGAGTTACCTGCGCTTCCCGTAGAAGTTGTTTATCCACATCTTACGGGTCTTCATTGTAATACTCGCGCCGCGGACCGTCCGCAATTTTTCTCGCGTGCGATTGCATTTCTCAATCTTGAAACAAAACGCCGCCCGGTTTCCCAGGCGGCGTCGCTATGGCAAGGGTTACATGCTGCTATCGATCAGCAACCTCGTCCTCAAGCATTTCTTGAACGAGCATGCCGGTACGGACGCCCTCAAGATACCACTCGCCACGTTCGGTGAGGCAAATGCCATTTGCAAGCTGACCGCCGTCGTCGCTATAACGCGAGACGACATCAATCATGCCTTCGGAATCCAAGCGATCGATTGCCGCGCGGGCACGATACGGCGAAACCCCCACGCGCTCGGCAAGCGTTTTGCGCGAGAAACCATACGGCCCGCCATTGTCTTCGGTTTGCTGGTCGATCTCCATCAACACCAGCACCTCGACACGCTTCATATCGTTGACACTCGCACGACCCTTGCCCGCCATAGCAGCCTCCTCAAACCGAGCACGAGCATCTAACGCGCCGTGCGCGACCGACACACCTCACGATGGCAGGTAATATCCATCATGCGGCATCCCGCTAAGGATGAAACAGTTACGGTTATTGTATACCGCTCAAATTGTTTCTAGGCAGGTAAACAGCTATTTTTCGCCGAAATAGACGCTTTATTGATCAAAAAGCCGTACCGGGCGCTAACCCGATACGGCCAAAATGCAATGCAATTACCGCGGTGCTTCAAACTTAGCGATGGAAGAAACCGCGGCGCTCAAACTTGGGCTCGCAGCACACGTTGATACCCAGTTTGCGCAGTACCGTCTCGTCCGTCGGCGAGATAATCACGCTAAAGAAGGCATCGCAACCGCGCAGCTGCTCCAGGCCCGAAAGGACGCGAGCGGCCGTCTCACTCGTGGCCGAGGTGATCGACAGCGCCATAAGCGTCTCGTCGGTGTGGAGGCGCGGGTTTTTGCTGCCCAGGAAATGCGTCTTGAGCTTGCTGATGGGCTCGATCGCCTCATCGCTAATGACCTCGAGCTCAAGGTCGACGCCCGAGACATGCTTGAGGGCGTTCATAATGAGCGAACTTGCGGCGCCCAGGCGCGTGGAGGTCTTACCGGTCACCACGGAGCCATCGGGCATGACCATGGCACCCACGGGACCACCCGTCAGCTGCTCCCTGGTGAGGGCCGCCGAGCGCGCCGGTGAGTAGTTCTTATCGATGCCGGCTTTCTTCATAATAATCTTGAGACGGTCGACTTGCTCATCGCCCACGCCGGTACGGCGCACATTTTCGACCGCGGTAAAGTAGCGGCGGACGATCTCCATCTTGGAAGCGTCGCGGCAGGCATCGTCATCGGTGATGGCAAAGCCGACCATATTGACGCCCATGTCCGTAGGGCTCTGGTAGGGGCTCTTGCCCAGGATCTTTTCCATCAGGGCACGAACTACCGGGAAGGCCTCGACGTCGCGGTTGTAGTTGACCGTGGTCTTGTTGTAGGCCTCAAGGTGGAACGAATCGATGATATTGGCGTCGTCGAGGTCAGCCGTGGCGGCCTCGTAGGCAATATTGACCGGATGCGTCAGAGGAAGATTCCAGACCGGGAAGGTCTCGAATTTGGCATAGCCGGCGGCGGTACCGTGCTTATGCTCGTGATACAGCTGCGAGAGGCAAGTGGCGAGCTTGCCCGAGCCAGGACCGGGCGCCGTCACGACGACGAGCGGACGGGTGGTCTCGACAAACTCGTTCTTGCCATAGCCGTCGTCGGACACGATCAGGTCGACGTCGTGCGGATAGCCCTCGATGGGATAGTGGAGCTTGGCGGGAATGCCGAGCGCGTTCAGGCGGTTGCGGAACACATCGGCAGCGGGCTGGCCGGCGTACTGGGTGATGACCACGGCCGCGACAGCAAAGCCGTTGCCGCGGAACAGGTCAACCAGGCGCAGCACATCCTCGTCATAGGTAATGCCAAGGTCACCACGAGCCTTGTTCTTCTCGATGTGGTTCGCGTTAATGGCGATGATGACCTCGACGTCGTCGGCTATGCTCTTGAGCATGCGAAACTTGCTGTCCGGCTCAAAACCCGGCAGCACGCGGCTCGCGTGATAGTCGTCAAACAGCTTGCCGCCAAACTCCAAATACAGCTTGCCGCCAAACTGCGAGATGCGCTCCTTAATATGAGCGGCCTGCAGCTCGATATACTTCGCGTTGTCGAAACCCTGGCGCATATATGGCTCCCGTCCCGTTTCCATTTAATGTCTTAGGCGATTATAACGGAGCCTGCCCTCCCCGATGCCCAGGCCATCAACAGGCACCAACCAAACACGCCATCGATAAGTTGCGGTGAAATAGCTCCTGTTTAACCCCTCAAGACGGCCAAACGGGAACTATTCCACCGCAACTTCCCCTTTTGGCGCAAAGTAACCTGACCCCTTTGCACCAACAGCAGAAACGTCGCGGGCAGAGAACGGACAGCGAACAGGCACCAGAGCGAGCAAGCCGCCCCCTGCGCCAACAATGGCAGCGCCGCAGGTTGAGCATAAGTCAGCGAAAGCCCACCAGAGCGAGCAAGGTGACGTGAAAGAGGAGGGCATGGCGCAAAGCAATCTGACACCTTTACACCAACAAAGGCAGCGCCGCAGGATGAGCATAAGTCAGCGAGCGCCGTCCAGGACGTACAAGTTGGCATGAAAAAGGCAAGGCATAGACCTTTTGGTCATGCCTTGCCTTTTGAATGACAAATTGTCGTCCTGGGCGGCGCGCAGCGTCGACCGGTTCCGGCGTTTGGTAAAACGCCGGAACGCAAGTCGCCCCCTCCCGCGCACGGAACGGGAGGAGGCTAAAGGTAGGAGTCTACCGGTGGGGTTACCCCACCGGACAGACGATGACCAGGTGATCCTTTACAGGATCGTCATGGTTTCCGTGGGGTACCCAAGGGGTAGTTAGAGCATCACGCAAGCGACGGTCAGGATGATGGCGCAGACGACGGAGAGAGCGACGATGAGCTTAAGAGCAAACTTGAGCCAGGTCGTCCACTCGATCTTGGCCAGAGCAAGACCGCCCATGATGGCGCCGGAGGTCGGGGTGAACAGGTTCACGACACCGATGGCGGCGGAGAAGATCATGACCATGACCTCGGGCGAGAAGCCGAGCTTAACAGCCAGCGGTCCCATGATGGGCATGGAGACAGTAGCCATACCGGAGGTCGAGGGGATCAGGAAGGACAGGCCGAAGTAGACCAGGAAGCTCATGGGAGCGAAGATCACGCCGGACAGGCCAGCCAGAGCATTGGCGGCAGCGTCGAGGACGTAGACGTCGAGGCCGGTGCTAGCCATGAGGACGGAGATACCACGGGCGAGGGCGATGACGAGGACAACGGACATCATGTCGGCAGCGCCGGTGATGAAGGTGTTGACGATCTGCTTCTCGGACAGGCCGCCGATAATACCGATCAGGACAGCCATGAGGAAGAACCAGGTGGAAGCCTCGTCGAAGTACCACTGACCAATGGGCAGGCCGGTGATCAGGGCAGACCAGCCCTGAACGATGGCGTTACCGTCGGCGTCATAGACAGCGCCAGCATCGAAGAAGTTGGCGACGCCCTCGTTAAGGTCGGCCAGCGGGATGAAGCCGACGATCATGACGACGAAGGTGAAGGCAAAGGCGATCAGAACACCCTTCTGACGACCGGTGAGCTTGACCTCCTTGTGAACCTCGGAAGCAGCCTTGCCGTGAGCCTCTTCGGCGTCCTTGAGCTCCTGCATCGAAAGGATGGTGGAACCCTTGTCAGCCTTGACCTTCTTGGCATAGCTCATGACGAAGAGGATGGACATAACAGTGGTAACAATCCACAGGACGGCACCGAGGCCGATGATGATGGACTGGTTGACCTCAATGCCAACGCCAGTCAGAGCGTCAACGGCAGCACCGACGGCAAACGGGTTAACCGTGGAGCCGAGGCAGCCGCAGCCAGCGCCGAGCAGGACGGTGGCAGCGCCGACCATGGGGTCGAAGCCAGCAGCCATCATGGTGGCGGCGAGCAGGGCGTAGAAGGGAACGGTCTCCTCGCACATACCATAGGTGGTACCACCGAGGGAGAAGATGAACATCAGCACGGGAATGAGCATGATCTCATTGCCCTTAAGCTTCTGCACCAGAACAGCAATGCCGTTGTCCAGGGCGCCGGTCTCGGTCATCATGCCGAGGAAGCCGCCGAGGATCATAACGAAGAGGCAGACGGGCAGAGCGTCAGCGAAGCCCTTGACCGGGGCGGTGCAGAAATCGCTCAAGCGGGCAGCGGTAACCGCGCCACCGGACGTACCGGAGACGATAACGGTAACAACCGCGACGATTGCCAGCAGAGCAAGAAGAATGGTGAACGATGAAGGCATACCGCGCTTTTTCTTAGCGGTCTCAGTCATAGTTCTCATCCCCCCTTCATAAATCATTTACTGATCTCGCCCGAAGCGGCTCTTCCGTGCCGTGCATGTCGCTCGGTGCGAGATTTTTACCAGACAAAAGCGCTCGGGGTGCGCAGCAATGCACCCCGAGCGAGATGCTAGATGCTCTTACTTGAGCGTAGCGTACATGACAGCCTTGATGGTGTGCATGCGGTTCTCGGCCTCGTCGAAGACCTTGGAAGCGGGGCTCTCGAAGACCTCGTCGGTGACCTCCTGCTCGGTGATGCCGAACTGCTCGCACTTCTCGGCGCCAATCGTGGTGTTGGTGTCGTGGAAGCTGGGCAGGCAGTGCAGGAAGATGGCACCCGGGTTGGCCATAGCCATGACCTCGGAGGTAACGCGATACGGAGTGAGCTGAGCGATGCGCTCGGCCCAGACCTCGTCGGGCTCGCCCATGGAGACCCACACGTCGGTGTAGAGAACGTCGGCACCGGTGACGCCGTCCTTGACGTCGGTGGTCAGCTTGATGGTGCAGCCGTTAGCCTCAGCGATGGGCTTGCAGGCCTCGATGACGTCGTCAGCGGGCATGCACTCCTCGGGGCCGCAGGCCACGAAGTTCATGCCGAGCTTGGAGCAGACGACCATGAGGGAGCGAGCGACGTTGTTCTTGCAGTCGCCCATGAAGACGAGGGTCTTGCCCTTGATGTCGTAGTTGAAGTTCTCCTGGACGGTCAGGATATCGGCGAGCATCTGGGTGGGGTGCCACTCGGTGGTCAGGCCATTCCATACGGGCACGCCAGACTTAGCAGCGAGCTCCTCGACGTCGTCCTGGGCAAAGCCACGGAACTCGATGCCGTCATACATGCGGCCGAGAACGCGGGCGGTGTCCTCGATGGACTCCTTCTTGCCCATCTGGGACGAACCGGGATCGAGGTAGGTGACGCCCATGCCAAGATCCATGCCGCCGACCTCGAAGGCGCAGCGGGTACGAGTGGAGGTCTTCTGGAAGAGCAGAACGATGTTCTTGCCCTCGAGATAGCGGTGAGGAACGCCGGCGCGCTTCATGTCCTTGAAGTTCTTGGAGAGCTTGAGCAGGTACTCGATCTCCTCGGTGGTGAGGTCGAGGAGCTTGAGGAAGCTACGGCCGGAGAGGTTAACACCCATGGTTCAAATCCTTTCGAAGAAATGAATTACGTAAGTATTAGTGTTGCCCGTTTGACGGGCGAAACCGGTGCGGTTGTAGGGGGACCGCACCGGAAACGGAAAGACTTAGAGGTCCTCGCGCCAGAAGGGCATGCTCATGCAGCGCGGGCCGCCGCGGCCGCGGGAGAGCTCGGCGGAGGGCACGACGAGAAGGTCCAGGCCCTCCTTGTACAGCACGTCGTTGGTGACGGTGTTGCGCGCGTAGACGCAGATCTTGCCGGGCTCGACGCACAGGGTGTTGGAGCCGTCGTTCCACTGCTCGCGGGAGGCCGCGATCGGGTCGCCGCCGCCGCAGGGGATCAGCTTGACCTGGTCGACGCCGGTGGCGTCCTCCAGGACGTGCTCGAGGGTGTCCTCGATCAGGCGGATGTTCACGTCGCCCGGGTTCTTGCCGGCGGTCAGCTCGTAGACGCGCAGGGTGCCCATGATGGCGGGGTGGATCGTGAACTTATCGACGTCGATCTGGGTGAAGACCGTGTCGAGGTGCATGAAGGCGCGGGAGACCGGGATGTCGAAGGCCAGGATGCGCTCGACCTTGGAGTCGGAGTTCCAGAAGATGTTCTGGGCCATGACGTCGATGGCGGCCGCCTGGGTGCGCTGGGAGATGCCGACGGCGAGGGTCTTCTCGTTGATGTTCAGCACGTCGCCGCCCTCGGTGTGGAACTGGCAGTCGCGGCGGAAGTACAGGGAGACGTCCTTGTAGTCGGGGTGGTACTTGAAGACGTACTTGCCGTACAGGGTCTCGCGGTTGCGGGTGACCGAGTACATGCGGTTGAGGTTGACGCCCTCGCCGACGACCGCGAACGGGTCGCGGGTGAAGTAGAGGTTGGGCATCGGGTCGATGATCAGGTCGGACTCGGACTCGGAGTTGACCAGGGAGTCGAGGGTCGTGGACGCCGTGAGGGGCATGTCGATCTCGGCCTTGGTCATGCCGGCCATGGTCTTCTTGACGAACTCGAGGTTGTCCTCGATGGAGTCCAGCTTCTCGCGGACGATCTGCGGCATCTGCTGGCCGCGGATGCCTGCCTCGGCGATGTACTGGTCGGTGAACTCGGCGCGGGCGCCGGGGACCTGGTCGAACACCTCTGCGACGAGGTTCTCGAGGTAGAGCACCTCCACGCCCTGGTCCTTAAGGATCTGGGCGAAGGTGTCGTGCTCCTGCTGCGCGACCTCCAGGAACGGGACGTCGTCGAACAGGAGTCGCTCGAGCTCGTCGGGCGGCAGGTTGAGGAGCTCGTCGCCGGGACGGTGCAGGCAGACCTTCCTGAGCTTGCCGATCTCGGAAGGCACGTGCAGACCTTTCGTCATGGCCTCCTACCTTTCTTTCGGGCC
>NZ_QSUU01000017.1:0-30917 GCF_003439125.1 Collinsella sp. OM04-5
GCCAGCCCGTGGGAGGCCAGGGCGCCGCTGACCGGTGGACGGCACCGAGCCGTACGCTTGGACTTAGAAGGGGGAGGCCTCGCGGCCTCCCCCTTTTTTTGCGTTTACGGGCTTTTGTCTCACATAGTAGCTGTGTTTTATAACCCTCGTTTGTCGCATCTTCTGTGAACGGGCTACAATAGCTTAGTCTGTGCAATATGGAGGTGAACATGGCTGAAGCTGGTATCGGCGTTGATATCGTCGAGATTTCCCGCATGAAATCTATTCTTGAAAAGACGCCGTCGTTTGCTCGGCGTGTGTTTACCGAAGAAGAGCGTGCGTATTGCGATGCATCATCGCGTCCCGCTGCTCACTATGCGAGCCGCTTTGCTTCGCGCGAGGCGGTGCTTAAAGCTCTCGGCACGGGTTTTAGTCAAGGCGTGGGTCGCAAGGATGTTTCGGTAACGCGTGATAAACTCGGCAAACCGAAGGCGCTGCTTTCGGGCCGTGCTCTCGAGATCGCTCAAGAACTGGGTGTTGTTGAGGTCGCTCTTTCCATTACGCTTACGGGAGACTTGGCCGTTGCGAATGCCATCGCGATTACCGAAGATGCTCGGCCTAAGCCAAAAGAGGAAAAGGTGAGTACCAAGAAACGCGTTGCGCAGACATTTAAAGAGGCTCGTTCTGTATTAGATGAGCTCGAGCAGCTGCAGAATTCAGCATTGACGGAGCACCTGGGCGATGCTTCGCAAGATACGCTAGGAGCATAGATGAAACCGGTTTTGAGTACCGAAGAAGTCGTTCGTCTCGAGGATATCATCGAACGCGAAGGGACTTCGAAGGCCGAGCTTATGGAGCTAGCGGGTGAGTTTGCCGCCAACGAGGTCTTGAAGCTCAATCCCGATCGGGTTCTCGTTCTGGTCGGTTTTGGTAATAATGGCGGCGACGGTTGGGTTGCCGCCGATATCCTGAGCCACAAGGGTGTGGACGTGGATATCGTTTCTCCGGTTGAGCCGGATGAGATTCCTGCTGCTCTGGCACGTCATGTTGCTCGTCGAACTGCCGGCCGCGATGTGCACGTTTGCGTAGGTCCCTCGCGTGACGAACTCGAGGTTTTGATCGATAAGGCCGATGTTGTTGTCGATGCCATTTTTGGTACCGGTTTCCACGGGAATCTGCGTGCGCCGTTCTCCATTTGGATTCCTACGGTCAATGAATGCGCCGATTGTGTCGTATCCATTGATGTCCCCTCGGGCCTGAATGCCGAGACGGGCGTTGTTGATGACGACTGCATTCGTGCCGAGCGCACGGTGACGATGATTGCGCCCAAGATTGGTCTGTATAGCGCTGATGGTCCTGAGTATGCTGGCGATTTGACCTGCGGCAATCTTTACGACCGTCTTGACGAGGTCATCGATGATGTCGACCACGCCGCCGAGATTGTCGAGCCCGGTGACTTAGTTGATTACTTTGCTCCGCTACCATCGAATATTGATAAGTATTCCCGTGGCTCTGTGCTTATTGTCGCCGGATCTGCGCAATATCCTGGTGCTGCCATTATGGCGGCCAAGTCTGCAGCTCGCGCGGGTGCTGGTTACGTGGCAGTCGCGGCTCCTGACGCCTGTGCCAATCTCATTCGCATGGCACTTCCTTCGATTCCCGTCTTTGCTATTCCGTCTGATTCCCGCGGCTCCTTTGGCGCCGCTGCGCGCATGACGGTGTGCGAGATCGCAAAGAAGTACAGCTGCGTGCTGTGCGGTCCCGGTATGACGACGTCTGCCGGCGCTATGCAGGTGGTTTCGGGCTTGCTCGAGCTTGATGTACCGCTAATTTTGGACGCCGATGCACTCAACTGCCTTGCTAAGATTGCCATTGACGGTATTGATAGTAACCCCGAGATGTATCGCCGCGAGCAGCCGTTGGTTATGACGCCGCACTATCGTGAGCTTTCGCGTCTGGTTGCCGGTGACGAGGTGAACGACCTTGGTACCGCGATTGCGGCCGCGCAGAAGGTTGTTTGGGCTGCAGGCTCCGACAATCTGGTGGTCATTGCCAAGGGGCCGACGACGGCTATCTGTGGTGTTGAGCGCGTGCTGCTGCCACTCTCGGGTCCGGCTTCTCTGGCAACTGCCGGTTCGGGTGATGTTCTGGCGGGTATTTTGGCCGGCACGCTTGCCACCATGCGCGACGAGATGGATCGTTGGGAGTTGCTGTATTCGTACGCCGTCGCACTTCACAGCTACGCCGGTTTTGCCGCGGCGACGGAGTATGGTGAGAAGAGCGTTATCGCAACCGATCTTATCGACTTGATCGGTCCTGCCATGGAGCTGGCGGCAAAGGATGCGCTCGAAGATCTGGGAATCATGGACGAAGGGTCGGATGACTAATCATGAATAAAGCCGATTTGACGCGCTGGTCCTGGGTCGAGATCGACCGCGGGGCGCTCCGTCGCAACACGAGGGCCTATAAGAACTTGTTGAATCCGCGTCAGCGCCTGTGCTGCGTGGTCAAGGCCGATGCTTATGGTCATGGAGCTGTTGAGTGCGCCAAGATCATGTATTCGGCCGGTGCCGACATGTTTGCCGTGGCGACGGTTAACGAGGGCGTTGAGCTCCGACAGGGCGGGATTACGAAACCCATCCTCATCCTAAGCGAGCCGCCTATCGAGGCCATTCCGACGTTGCTCGAGTTTGATATCATGCCCTCGGTCTATACGTCTGACTTTGCTCTTGCGTATGGCGAATGTGCCGTCGCGGCGGGCAAGGTGGGCAAGTATCATCTCGCCATCGAGACGGGCATGAACCGCATTGGCGTACATTACACGCAGGTGCTCGACTTTGTCCGCGGTATTAATTTCCATCGCGGTATTCAGTGCGACGGCGTATTTACGCACTTCGCCACGGCCGATGAACCTTCGGGCTGGGACTACAAACTGCAGTGTCAGCGCTTTACCGAGGCCGTTCAGGCCATTAAGGATGCGGGCTTTGAGTGCGGTATCGTGCACTGCGCCAACACGCCGTCCTCGATGCTCGACCCCTCGATGCATTTTGATATGATTCGCGCCGGCGTCGGCTTGTATGGCATGCAGCCGTGCGAGCTGAGTGGCCGCGTGATGCAGCTTGATCCCGTTATGAGCGTCCATGCGCGCGTGACGCGCGTGGCACATCCTGCGATGGGCGAGGGCGTGGGCTACGGCTTTACCTACCGCGTACCGCGCACGCGCGTTCAGATCTGCACCCTTCCGATCGGTTATGCCGATGGCCTTTCGCGTACGCTTTCCAATCGTATGGACGTGCTGTATCGCGGCGAGCGTGTGCGTCAGGTGGGCAATATCTGCATGGACCAGTTTATGGTCGCCATTCAGTCCAACCCAGCACATGAGATTCCCGAGGCCGAGTATGGTGACGAGATGATCATTGTCGGCCGCGATGGAGATGCCGAGATTACCATGGACGAGATGGCGCGCCTACGCGGCACGATTAACTACGAGGTCGCTTGCGGCTTTGGTATGCGTCTCGACAAGGTCTACGTGTAGGAGTCGCTATGGGCGTCATGCACATCCCCGGCCATAGCCATCAGGCGCCGCGTGAGGTCGCACTCGAGGAGATCGAGGCCGTTCTGGGCGATTGTCACCTTTGCCAGCTTTACCAGTCGCGCCATAACATCGTGTTTGGCGTGGGAAACCCCCACGCTCGCGTGATGTTTATTGGCGAGGCGCCGGGCCGCAATGAGGATTTGCAGGGCGAGCCCTTTGTGGGGGCGGCAGGCGAGGACCTCAACGGCATTTTGTCGCTGGCGGGGCTCAAACGCGAAGACGTCTACATTGCCAACGTGCTTAAGTGCCGCCCGCCGGGAAACCGCAATCCGCGTCCCGAGGAAGTGCTGGCTTGCTCGCCATTTTTGCGTGAGCAGATTCGAAGCATCTGGCCCGATATTATTGTGACGCTCGGCAACCCCGCGACGCACTTTGTGCTAAAGACCGAGATTGGCATTACTAAGCTGCGCGGCAGGTTCCACCAGATGGGGCATTTTGTGGTAATGCCCACGTTCCATCCGGCAGCAGCGCTGCGCAATCCGGCGTGGCAGGAGCTGCTGGAGGAAGACTTTAAGATGCTGGGCGACTATCTGGAGCGACATCCCGCGCCAGAGGACGCCTCGGAATAATAAGGAGCATATATGTCCCTGGAGCGCCTGGGGGTAGGTACTTACAAAACGACTTGCGCTGCCGATACGGAGTACTTTGGCGAGCTAATTGCACCGTGCCTTGAGGATGGCGATGTGCTCATCCTGACCGGTGGCCTGGGAGTGGGCAAAACTCACTTTACCAAGGGCGTCTCGCGCGGGCTGGGCGATGGGCATATGGTTACGAGCCCTACGTTCGCCCTCATGGCCGTTCACGATCAAGGTCGTATTCCGCTGTTTCACTTTGATCTATACCGCCTGGAGCATGCCTACGAGCTCGAGGATACGGGCATTTTCGATGTGCTGGGCTATGAGGGTGCTTGCCTGCTGGAATGGGGCGAACAATTCCAGGACGAGCTGACGGATGAGTATCTTTCGGTGACGCTCAGGCGTGATGAGGGCGACAGCGATGTGCGAACGATAACGCTTGAGGCGCACGGTGACCGCGCAATGGAGCTTTCCCATTTGATTGATAAGGCTGTACAAGATGAGCTTGCATAACGACAACGCGCTGGTGGTGGCGCTCGATACCTCGACCGACATGCTTGCCTGCGCGGCAAGCTGGATTGATGGGCAGACGGGTGAGACGAAGCTCGTGAGTGGCGACCACATGTGTCGCCGTCACGCCAACGTTGAGCTCGTGAATACCGTTGATGGCGTGCTGGCTCAAGCCGGTCTGGATCGCAGCGATGTTGGTTGCTATGTGGTCGGCCGCGGCCCGGGGTCCTTTACGGGTGTGCGCATCGGCATCTCCACTGCCAAGGGCCTCGCGCGTGGTGCCAATGTTCCGCTGCTGGGCGTGTCGACGCTCGACGCTTGCGCTTGGACGGCGTGGAAGGCTGGCGTGCGCGGCAAGCTTGGTATCTTGGCCGATGCTATGCGCGGTGAGGTATATCCGGCGCTGTATATGCTGGTCGATGAGGGTCCCGAGCGTCAATTTGAGCGCGAACACGTGGTCAAGGCCGCCGTGGCGCTCGATGAGTGGCGCCAAGCAGCGGACTGGGGCCAGGTTCAGCTGACCGGTGACGGTCTCGTGCGCTATGGCAAGCTGCTGGGTGAGGACGAGGCCGCCCGCTGCGTGGAGCGCGACCTGTGGTGGCCTTCGGGCGAGGGCTTGCTGCTCGCGCACGCTGCGGGTGACGGCGATCCGGCCCGCGTCCTGCCGATTTACACGCGCCTTTCGGATGCCGAGGAAAACGAGCGCAAGCGTCTTGGTCTTGCCGAGAGTGCGCAGAGCGAAATTACGGGTGTTGCCGATGAGCTCGCCGGTCGTCATCTGCAGTTCCGTCCCATGGGCGCGGCGGATGCCGAGGGCGCGAGCGCGCTGGAGGCTGCCTGCTTTGAAGGTGCCGGACACGAGGCATGGACGCCGGGCATGTTCCTGTCCGAACTGGGCGAGGACGTCGCTGCGCCGCGTAGTTGGTGGGTGGCACACGACGACGGCAAGCTGCTGGGCCTTGCCGGCGGTATGGTCGTGGACGGTGATGTGCAGATTCTGGATGTCGCCGTCGACCCGGCACATCGCCGTGAGGGCATTGCCCGCAAGCTGCTGTCGCACGTGAGCTATGATGCCCAGATGCTCGGCTGCACCACGGCTTCGCTCGAGGTCGAGGACGGTAACGAGGGAGCGATCGCGCTTTATAACGCTCTGGGCTTTACCGAGGCTGGCCGTCGCCGCGGCTACTATGGTGCCGGCAAGGACGCCATCGTCATGACGGCTCCGCTGCCCCTGGTGCTTCCGGTCGACAATGCTTCGCCCGAGCCGACGGCGGCAGAGCAGCGCGTATGGCCGCTGCCTGCGCCTTGGCGCTCTGCCGAGGAACGTGTCGAGATTGAGCGTCGCCGCCTCGTACTCGCTATCGAGAGCTCCTGCGACGAGACGGCGGTGGCGATTATCGATGCGGATGGCAATATGCTGGCCAACCAGGTGTCGACGCAGATTGATTTTCATGCACGCTTTGGCGGCGTGGTGCCCGAGATCGCCTCGCGCAAGCACGTCGAGGTGATTGTGAGTGTCGTGGATGCGGCACTCGAGGACGCCGCAGCGTCGCTGGGCCTTACGGGCGGAGCCATTACACCAAGTGAGCTTGCCGCCGTGGGCGTGACACAGGGTCCGGGCCTGGTTGGCGCCCTGGTGGTGGGCGTCGCCTTTGCCAAGGGCTTTGCGTATGCTGCCGGCAAGCCGCTCGTGTGCGTCAATCATCTGGAGGGCCACCTGTTTGCCAACCTGTTGGCGCAGCCCGACCTCAAGCCCCCGTTTATCTTTACGCTTGTCTCGGGCGGGCACACCATGCTCGTGCACGTGAAGGCATGGGGCGACTACGAGGTACTTGGTGAGACACTCGACGATGCTGTGGGCGAGGCCTTCGACAAGGTAGCCAAGGCGTTGGGTCTGGGCTATCCCGGTGGCCCCATCATCTCCAAGCTGGCCGAGACGGGCAATCCCCGCGCGATCGATTTTCCTCGCGCGCTTAACAGCAGGGGGGACTATCGCTTCTCGCTTTCGGGCCTCAAGACGGCGGTGACGCTCTACATCGAGCAGGAGACCAAGGCTGGGCGCACGATTCACCTGCCCGATCTGGCGGCTTCGTTTGAGGCAGCCGTCTTTGACGTTCAGTACAAGAAGGCCAAGAACGCGCTGCATGCCACCGGATGCAAGGAATACTGCATCGGCGGCGGCGTCTCGGCTAATCCGCATCTGCGCGAGATGATGATCAAGAAGCTTGGGCGCCAGGGCATCCGCGTGACGGTGCCGCCTCTCTCGGCATGCACCGACAACGCCGCCATGATCGCGGAGGTCGCCCGCCGTAAATTCGACCGAGGTGAAATCTCGCCGTTCGACGTCGACGCCGATCCAAACATGACGCTGTAGTCGTACTTGTGCGGTCCCCGGGCGATGCCGGGGACCTTTCTGTCCCGATGCGGCTTGCAGGTTCGTTTGGCGTCGACAACGCTCGGCAAGGTCAACCTGCTAGAGTCGAATCTTCGGCGTTCTTTAGCTGAAAGAAACCTACCTGATAATCGACTCAATATCTCGTCTCTTATATAGCAGTCGGCGGACTTCCATAACGTCGTCGATGACGACATAAAAAACCATGTAGTTGCCAACGCAGAAGCGGTAATACGGGTGCAACCGCCTTCTTGTCGAAGGGTATGTTGGTGACATGGTTGGATTCTTGAGATGTTCGAGTATGCCTGCTTCAACATTGTCGACAAGCCTATTTGCTGCAGCGGGGTTATTGAGATCAAAGGCGATATATGACGCTGCTTGGCTGAGGTCCTCCCAAAATAGGGGAAGATAGCGGAGCTTATAGGGCCTGTTCATCGAGACCGCCGTTGAGCATTTTTCTGACAGAGCCAAAGACATCGTCGTGTGTGTAGCGAAGTTGCATGCTGGCGGCCTGACGATCAGCGGCATCAAGGGCGCTCTCGATTGTATTGCTCAGCGACTTGTACTGCTCAAAGCTCATGACGACCATAGAGCCCCGCCCGTTTTTAGTTAGAAAAACCGGACCCTCTTGTTCGACTTCGCGTTCAACGTCCGGGTAGTGATTTCTAAGATCTGAGACTGGCCGAATATTCACGGCTACCTCCTGAGCTATCAGGATATTATCGTAATTATGATAACAGAGTTTAGATTTGGGATGGGAGCTCCTCGGGGGCGGGGCGGGCGCCTGCCGCCATATATGAACTTTATCGCGAGTTCCGCACGAACAGGAGGCCACTTAATGTGGCCTCCGTCGTGAGCAGGACTGTCCGAGCAGGAAAGTTCATATATGGCGGCAGGCGCCCGCCCCGCCCCCGAGGAGCGTCTCTCATGCAAAAACTGTCGTTGGGTAAAGTCCGAGGTTAGTGGCGTTTTATACCGAGAAATCCAAAAAAAGTTGAAAATTCATTACAAATTTGCGTTGACTTTAGGTAACTAAAGTTTCATACTCCTTTTCAACCACTGGGGGATGTGAACACGCACGGAACGTTCACATCATGATCGAAGAGGATTTCTTAGACATGTTCACGCATCAGCTAAACATTATCAGCGTAGTAATTATCTGATGCGGGTTAGCACATACAGCTAGCCCGTACGATAACGGGCGGCTGATGAAGATGAGGGCCGTCGAGCGCAACCGACGGCCCTCATTTTTTATGTCTAGGAAGTTCTTTTTAGAGGAGGAAATGTAATGAACGGAGTTTTGCTCATGGTTGTGGCCGCGGCGGTGCTCGCCTGCGGCTATCTGGGCTACGGCCGCTGGCTGGCCAACAAGTGGGGCGTTGACAAAGAGGCCCTCACGCCGGCCAAGCGCATGAAGGACGGCAACAGCTTCTCGCCCGTCTCCGCCTTTACCGCGTTCTCGCACCAGTTCAGCTCGATCTGCGGTGCTGGCCCTGTTACGGGTACGATCGTCGCCATGGCATTCGGCTGGCTTCCCGTCGTGCTCTGGGTCCTCGTCGGCGGCATCTTCTTTGGCGCCGTCCACGACTTTGGCGCCCTGTACGCCTCGATGAAGAACAACGGCAAGTCCCTGGCTCAGCTCATCGAGAAGTACATCGGCAAGACCGGCCGTCGCCTGTTCCTGCTGTTCTGCTGGCTGTTCTGCATCATCGTCATCGCCGCCTTCACCGACATGGTCTGCAAGACGTTCATGTTCACCCCGGCCGTTGACGCTTCTGGTGCTGCTACCGGTGCCATCGACTTCACCAAGTCCTATGCCGCCGGCTGCGCTGGTACCATCTCCATCCTGTTCACCTTCGTCGCTATCGCCTTTGGTTGGGCCCAGAAGAAGTTCAACCTCACCGGTGCTACCGAGTTCGTCACCGGCGTGGTCCTCATGGTTCTCATGTTCGCCGTCGGTATGCAGTTCCCGGTCTACCTGGATAAGTTCCAGTGGTTCGCCGTCGTCATGGTCTACCTGGTCTTTGCTGGCGCCATGCCCATCCAGATGCTCAAGACCCCTCGCGACTACCTCACTTCCATCATGATGATCGTCATGATCGCCTGCGCTGTCCTCGGTATCGTCGTCCTGGGTGTTAACGGCCAGGCCACCATCACCGCTCCGGCCTTTACCGGCTTCTCCAGCGCTTCTGGCATGATGTTCCCGGTCCTGTTTGTTTCCGTTGCCTGCGGTGCCCTCTCCGGCTTTCACAGCCTCGTTTCTTCTGGTACCTCCTCCAAGCAGGTCGAGAAGGAGCAGGACGCCGTCAAGGTCGGTTATGGCGCCATGATCGTCGAGTCCTTCGTCGGCATCCTTGCCATCATCGTCGCCGGCATCATGTTCTCCGATATGAACACCGCCGGCACTGGTGCCCTCAACGCCGGCGTCGCTTCCACCCCGTTCCAGATCTTCGCCGCTGGTATCTCCCGCGGTATGCAGGCCTTCGGTGTTGACGGCACGCTCGCTACCGTCTTCATGACCATGAACGTCTCCGCTCTGGCCCTGACCTCGCTCGATGCCGTCGCCCGCATCGCCCGCACCTCGTTCTCCGAGTTCTTTGCCCAGACCAACGACGCCCTGGCCATCGAGTCCAAGGCCGGCTACATGAAGGTTCTCGGCAACCCCTGGTTCGCCACGGTCGTCACCCTGCTTCCCGGTCTCGCCCTCGCCTTTGGCGGCTATGCCAACATCTGGCCGCTCTTTGGTGCTTCCAACCAGCTGCTCGGCGGCATGACCATGATCACCCTCGCCGTGTTCTGCAAGTGCACCGGCCGCAAGGGCTGGATGCTCTACGTGCCCGTCGCCTTCCTGCTCTGCTGCACCTTCACCTCGCTGGTCCAGAGCGCCATGGGCTGCATGACCGCTGTCCAGGCTTACGGCTTCTTCGGCACCATCCCGGCTACCGCCACCACGGCCGCCGTCTCCGTCGCCGCCACCAAGGGCCTGCAGCTCGTTTTCGCCGTCCTGCTGATGGTCCTGGGCCTCATCGTTGCCGTCAACTGTCTCAAGGAGTTCTTCGGCAAGGAGGCCGGCTCCATGCCCGACGAGGAGCCCGAGTGGTCCGAGATGGGCAAGGCCGAGTACGGTCGCACCGCTGCCGCTGAGGCTCCTGCCGACGCCGAGGCCGCTAAGGCCTAGTCGGTCGGACGGGTTGAATCTCCCATCTATTTGACTCGGAAAGACCGGGTCCGCAATCAAGCGGACCCGGTCTTTTTTCTTGTGATAACAGGTGGTGCAAGGGCGTTCTCGCAGATGTTTTGCGTGGATAGGCTCGTGCGTTGTACCATATGGACGTATATGTGTGCATATGAAAGGGGCCCCGTGGCCAAGACGGTATATTCCGATAATCAAAACAATGTCGATGCTCTGGCTGAGCGTCTGAGCAGCCAGACGTCGCTTTCTGCCGAGCGCGCCAAGCTGGTTGCCTACGACCTGCTCTGCCGCAAGGCGCTCAAGATTAAGTCGAGCGCGCTGGCGCAGATTTTCCGCTCCGTCGATAAGGAATGCGATACCAAGGCGATGCGCGATGAGCTTATCGCGGCAAATATCGTGACCAAGATCGAGGGCAGCGGCATTAACGGGCGCCCGGCGTTCTATACCATCAATGTCGAGATCCGCGATGCCCAGGAGCAGCCTGCCGAGTCCGTCGAAGATTTTGTCGTCGAGGATTCCGCTGACGTGCCTGCTGTGGAAGAAGTTGCTCCGCGTGAGCATGTTGATACCGATGAGTTGCTCGATGAGAACGTCGTGCGTGCCTTTACGGCCAAGGCAGGGCGCGGCGGTTTTGGCGGGGGTGGCAAGCGCGATGCGCAGCGTCGCGCCCAGCAGGAGCGCTTCCGTCGCGCCGTTGCTCGAAAGGGTGAGACGGATGCCGAGGCTGTTGAGAACGAGGTTGCTGCCGATTCGCAGAGGCCCGCGAAGGAGCAAAAGCCCGTGGAGGCCCAGGAGCCCCAGCGTCGCCGTGGTGCCCACTTTAAGGCTGCGCAGCAGGATGTCGCGCATGAGGTTGAAGAGCCTTCCGAGGCTGCAGACGATGTTGAGGAGTCTGCCAAGAAGGCTCCGGGTTCATGCCGTCCCGGGCGTGGTTTTGCGAGGCGCGCGTATCCCGTAAGGCGTCAGGAGAAGGGCGAGCCGGCTTCGACCGCTCAGGCCGAGAAGGCCGAACAAACCGAGAAAACCGTTGAGCCGGCGGCTCGCGAGCAGCAACCTTCCGAGTCGCAGCCTGCGGCTGACACTGAGGTCAAAGCTCAACAGACCGCTGATAAGCAGGCTGGGGAGAGCGCCTCAGGCAAGCCCCGCCGTCGTCGTCACCGCGGCGGTCGTGGCTCAAATGCCGAGGCCGCGGCCGAGAAGACAGCGACACAAAACGGAGATGAGAAGGCCGAGACTCCGGTGGATCAGGTCAAGCGCCAGCCGGCGAAGGAGGCCAAGTCCGATCGTCCGCAAAAGCGCTCGTCTGCGCCCAAGCAGGAACGTAATACCCGGGCAGATTCCAAGCGTAAGCCTCATGCACAGGCTGAGCCTGCCGCGGCTGATAGTGCTACCCAGCAGCCCGAGTCGGCCGTCCACGGCGAGGTATCGGCGTTTGCCCTTGCCCGCGTTTTGGGCAGGCAGCTGCTCAAAGTTGTCCCTACGCCTACGGCGCTCTCTAAGATCAAGGAGCA
Organism: Collinsella sp. OM04-5; assembly: GCF_003439125.1. Classification (GTDB taxonomy): domain Bacteria; phylum Actinomycetota; class Coriobacteriia; order Coriobacteriales; family Coriobacteriaceae; genus Collinsella. Next base: position 11,756 of record NZ_QSUU01000017.1, read on the forward strand.
GCAGACTCAAATTGTTAAGGTCGAGGGCAAGGACGGCAAAAAGGCGCCGCAGCGCACTCAGCACAACGAGATGTCCAACCGCAAGATTGCCGAGGAAATCGCAATCATCCAGGCTTGGATCGAGCAAAACCGAGGTGCCGATACGCCGGTTGCCTCGCGCCGCCAGCGTGCCTACCAGATTTTTAACGATGAGAAGGCCTTTGACGGCAAGCACGGCGAGCGCCTAATTCGGCGTATGACCGAAAAGGGCATCAGCATGCAGGCGATTAAGGTCGCCCCCAACCGCCCCGTTCACTTTACGGGTTTCTTTACGCTGGGCGCCGATAAGCCGTTCATTATGGTCGAGAACCTGGACACCTACGACGAGATCGTCAGGCTGCTGCGTGGCCGCAAGCACGCCAAGCTCTTTGGCATCAAGGTGGGCGGCGTGATTTTTGGCGGCGGATGCAAGGCGAGCGTCTCGCATGCCCTGGACGATTATCTGGCTGAGATCGGCTATCGCTTTAACTACGTCTACTACGTGGGCGATATCGACCGCGAGGGCGCGCGCATCGTCGAGCAGGCTCGCAATGCCAATGTGGTTGAGATTCGCCTGCATGCCGGCATGTACCGCGCCATGCTCGCCGAGCATAAGCGTCGCGTGAAGGCCGGCGGCGAGTGCGAGCCCGCGGCTGCCAACCAGGGCGTGCCGCAGAACTTGGCGGCGACGATCAAGGATCTGCCCATGGTCACGCGCGTGCAGTTCCGCAATGTGCTGCGCGAGGGCGGGCGCATTCCGCAGGAGATTCTGATGACCGCCGACTATCGGGATGGCGACTCGGGAAGCTTCGACCGCATGCTTAACAACTAAATTCCGCCGGCCCCGGGAGAGCGGGGACACCGGCTTAGGTTTCCTGCTCTACAGTCCTGCTCACGACGGAGGCCACATTAAGTGGCCTCCTGTTCGTGCGGAACTCGCGATAAACCTAAGCCGGTGTCCCCGCTCTCCCGGGGCCTGTCGTGGCTTGGCCGTTGCATGCGGCTCGCTTTTCGGAACGGGGCTGACGGACACGTTCCGAAATCTACCACCGTCGCTGTGCAGGGTGTCTATAAAGAGCCGTGGCCAAAAAACATCAAATATGAGTACTGATACTCTTTTAGTAGCAGTAATTTTGATCACATTTAAGGTGATTTGACGTGTCGATCGAGCAGATAAGCTGCCGTATCTCCTCAAGTGTTCATTAAAGGAAGACCTTGATGCGAATAAATCTCATTAAGATCTTCTTTTATTAACGAAAATAATGTAGCTACAACGGTAACAGTACTCATATTTGCCGTTTTTTGGCCACAGTCCTTCGGAGGGTCCTCGAAAATAGTCCCGAGCCGGCACTTGGGGACGTTCCTATAATGCCGGCACTTAGGAGCGCCCCCAGGTGCCGGCACCGCGTCTGCCTGCGGCGGCCGCGCCCCGCTGCGTCGCTTCGCTCCCTTGCGGGTTCGAATCCCTCCGCTTGGCGGCGTTGGCTCGATTTGCTTGACGTGAGGGGCTCTTGGCTGGTGTGGGACGGAGGGATTCCGCGTCCGCCTGGTCGGCGGCCGCGCCCCGCTGCGTCGCTTCGCTCCTTGCGTGCTGCGCTGGAAAACGCTTCGCGTTTCCTCAGCTCCGCACCCTTGCGGGCTCGAATTCCTCCGCTTGCCCACAAGAAAGCGCCCTGGGCCGTTATGGGCTTAGGGCGCTCAGTTTTAATGGCTGGGACGGAGGGATTCGAACCCCCAACAGCCGGCACCAAAAACCGGAGTTCTACCGTTGAACTACGTCCCAATGTGTGGTGTTGCCCAAAAGCAACTCGTCTAGTTTACCTAATCTGCGAGGGCATCGCAAACGCCATCGAGTAGGCGTACGGCGAGCGTCTGCGCGTCGCTGGCCGTGAAGGTGCCGTTGTAGCGCGTCATGCCCGTGAGCTCAATGCGAATGCGAGCCGGCTTCTGCTGCACGGCGACATTGGCGGTGCGGATGCGCTGGGCCAGGTTGTGGCACTCGGCGAGGGCAATCGTGGCGCGTGGCGCGGCGTCGGCGGGCAGCTCGTCGCTTGCGATCTCGAGCACCAGGTCAACGTCGGTTGGGACCTCGGAGTCGCAGAGCATCATGCCGCTGTTGTCGGTCGTTGCCGTGGCGATGTTCCACATGCGCGAAGCAACGCTGCGTGCGATGGGGTCCTCACCGATAACGGCGATCTGGAAGCGCTCGAGCACGTTGGCGGCGCGAGCAAAACCGATGCGGGACTCGGCTTCGGTGACCGAGGGCTTGCCCTCCCACACATGGTGCAGGCGGTTGATGTAGGCGTAGGTGTCCTGGAAGGCCATGCCGTCGGCAAACAGGCCGACATTTTCCTGGAACTGCTGCAGGGCGGCCTCGGTATGCGGACCAAAGTAGCCGTCGTCTTCGCCACAGGCAAAGCCCAAAACGTTGAGAGCGCGCTGCAGGGCCTGCACATCGGCGCCATGGAAATTGGGCATGCGCAGATACAGAGTGCGGTCGCCCAGCTTATACGAGGCGTCGACCAGGGCGCTCCAACAGGAGATATCGACGGCATGACCGGCAGCAAGGCCGCTGTCGAGCCTGAAGGTGCTGACGGCCTGCTCGGTGGTGGTGCCAAAGCGCTTGTCGACAACCTCGGCGCCATCGATTGTATAGCCGAGCTGCAGAAGGCGGGACTGGACGTCCTCGACGGCTGCTCCCTGCATGCCCGTGGTAATAGGTTCCATGAACGAACCCCTTTCGGCGTACCATTCGTACTATTTTGAGCGTGTGTCGGATAGACAACGCGAGACAATTTATAAACATGCACTCAATAGTGTAGCAACTTGTACCCAAACTCGCTGCCCACAGGTTTTATGACCCCCGCTAGTTAAGGCGCTCCACAAAGAAATCTGCCATTGAGAGGAAGAGCTCGCGCGCATGCGGGTCGAGCTCGACGCCTTCGATAGCGGCCTTGGCCTTGGCGGTCAGGTCGAGCGCATAGGTGTGGGCGTAATCGATGGAGCCGGTCTCTTGGAAGATCTCCACGGCGCGTGCGAGCTGCGCAGGGTCCTCGGTGCCCGAGGAAAGGATTGCCTCGATCTCGTCGTGATAGCGCTCGTCTGACAGGGCATGCACGGCAACGAGGGTGCGCTTGCCCTCGGTGATATCGGTGCGGAAGTCCTTGTTGGCGGCCTCCTTGGTGCCGATCAAGTTGAGCAGGTCGTCTTGAATCTGGAAGGCAAGGCCCGTGTGCAGCCCAAAGGCGCGCAGTGCCTCAATCTGCTTTTCGCTGCCGCCGCCGATAATGGCTCCGGCGGCAAGCGGCGTCGCTCCGCTGTAGTACGCGGTCTTGTGCGTCGCCATGTCCAGATAATCGTCGACCGAAATGTCAAAGCGCTCGTCGCGGACCCAGCCCAGGTCGAGCGCTTGGCCCTCGATGGTACGGACGATCATCTCGGTAAGCTCGTGGAGCACGTGAAGCTTCACGTCTGCGTTGAGTGTGGGGTCGTCGAGAACCGTCTTGGTGACCATGGTGAGCGCCAGGTCACCGCAGTTGATGGCAAGACCGGTGCCCTCGGTAAGGTGCATGCAGGGCTTGCCGCGACGAATCTGCCCGTTGTCGGCGATGTCGTCGTGGATGAGTGCGCCCGACTGAAAGTGCTCGATGGCCGCCGCTGCGCTGCGGGCGCTCTCAAAGCTGCCGCCTACCGCAGTGGCGGCGAGCATGCAGATGAGCGGGCGGTGGCGCTTGCCAGCGTTTGCCGTAAATGCCGAGAGCGGGGTATACAGGTAGCGCTCGATATCGGCGGAAGTCGCCTGTCCGTCAAAGAACGTGGCCAGATAGTCGTTAATCTGGTCAAAGTGCTGGGCTAAAAAGCTGGTAAACGGACTGGACACGGGTTCTCGCATTCTTTGATAGGTTGCATCGTTGCATTATGCAGACAACATATTGCCACATTAGGGCGTCGAGCGCGGCGGTTGAAGACGATTGGTCCATGCGGCCGCAAGTGCGGTAGGGGCTTGGCTAGATAAGCCCAAAGTGTTCGAGCGCGGTGACGACGCCGTCGTGGTCGATGCTGTCGGTGACATAGTCGGCCTTTTCCTTGAGGAAGTCCGGCGCATTGCCCATGGCGATACCGACATCGACGGCGTTCATCAGCGAGACGTCATTGCTGGCGTCGCCGATGCCGTATACGGTTCCGTGGTGGGGATCGAGGGCGTCGAGTACGGACTGGATACCCTCGCGCTTGGTGCATTCGCGAGGCGAAATCTCGGTCACTTCGAGCTCGAGCTCGTTAAAGCAGAGCAGCGGCTCAAACGCTTGATCCTGAGCGATGCGGTTGGCAAGCGACGTGGACATTAAGATCTTGTAGGCGCTGTAATGTTGCAGCTGCGTAATTGCATCGCCCACGGTGCGGGCGTATCCCGGGGCGTCGGGCGCATCGGCACTCATGCGAACGACGCCATTGAGTCCCTCAAAACGAATCACTTCGTCCGATTGCTCAAGAATGGGAGCAAGGCGCTGCAGCATGCCGGGCGTCATCGCCAAATCGCGAATCACGTGTCCCTCAAGTTCGACATAGCCACCCGCGAGGCAGACGATGCCGGTCCAGGGCAGCTCGAGCAGCTTTGGATGGATGCAGCTCAGCGTGCGCCCTGTGCAGATAAACGCCATATTGCCCTTGGCGACAAAATCACGGATGGCTTGCGAGACCGCTTCATTGGGATAGGGGGAGAGGTCTCGCTCGCTCTCGGGAAGCTCTTGTGCCACTCGAGGGTCTTGCCAGGCGAGTGTTCCGTCGATATCGAAGAAGCAGATATCGCCGCGCTTATGGGCTGCGCTGGCGGCAGGGGAGGCCGAGGTGGTGGGCACAAATCCCGGCTCGAGGCCCATGATCTGGTCAAAATGCTCTTTAACGCGGGGAACGGAGATGCCAATAATCACCTGGGCGGTCTTGCCCGTAATGATGAGGCCCTTGGCGCCCACCGCGACAAACGACGCATTATCTGCAACGATGGAAGGGTCTGCGACCTCGACGCGCAGGCGCGTGGCGCAGTTGGTTGCGCCCACGATATTGCCAACGCCACCTAAAAGCTGAATTACCCGCTCAGCGAGGACGTGATCTTGATCGGATTGAATACTGACCTCGCCATTGGGAGATTGCTCTTTGGCAAAGCCGCTTCCCGTTAAACGATCGATTGCCGCGCGATTGGAGACATGATCCTCGCGGCCCGGCGTCTTAAGGTCATAGACCAAGATGAGTGCTCGAAAACTAACAAAAAAGATGAGGCTAAAGGCAAGACCGATACCGAGCGCCAAAAGGTAGGAGCCGGCATGCATTCGCATGAGTGGGATGAAGTTGAAGGCCGTCATTTCCATGAGACCGCCCGAGAAGATGCCGACGATACCGAAGAAGTTCATGGTCATGGCAAGGCAGGAGGATAGGACGGCGTAGAGCAAAAAGAGTCCAGGATAGGTGAACATAAAGAGAAACTCGAGCGGCTCGGTGACACCACAGACCACCGAGGCGACGATGGCGGGCAAAAGGATGACCTTAAGGCCGGCGCGGCGTTCGGGTTTGGCGGTGAAATAGAATGCTGCCGCGATGGCGGGAAGGCCAAAGAGCTTGCCCCAGCCGGTGGCGGTAAAACCTGCCCAGGGCGCAAGTTCATTTAAAGGGCGCGTGCTATGGGAGAGAATGGGGAGTAGGTTGGTCCACGTGGCGTAAATACCGTCGTGAATGACCAGATTGTCGTAATAGATGGGCATATAGAGCAGGTGGTGCAGCCCCATGGGCTCGAGTGCTCGCTCCAAAAACACAAAGATGCCCACGCCGAAGGGGCCGACGCCCGCAAGTGCGTGGCGCAGCGTTTCGGTCGCGGCGTATGCGAAGGGCACGATGGCGGCCGAGATGGCGGCAAGGGCAAACACGGCAAAAAAGCTGATGAGGTAGACCAGCGAGGAACCCGAGAAGGTGCCGAGCCAATCGGGAACCTTGGCATCGTAGAAGCGGTCATGGATGGCGACGACGGTTGCCGATACCGCCAGCGGGCCGATAATGCCGGTGTCGAGCGTCTTGATGCCGTCGATGACGGTGATACCGCTGGCGGGGGTCAAAGATGATGGGTACTTAAGCCCAAGGTTGTCTCCGCTCAGCTTAATGATCTCGCTCAAAAAGAAGCAATAGGCAAAATAGGCCACGAGTGCCTCGAGGCAGCAGCGTGCCGGTTGCTTTTGGGCAAGACCGATAGGCAGCGCTACGGCAAAAAGGAGTGGAAGGCGCTTAAAGACCGTCCACGAGCCGCGCTGGATGATGGTCCAGAAAACGTACCAAGGGGTTCCGTATACGGCGAGGTCGCCGACGATGTCTACGGTCGTGGCGAGGGCGGAGATGCCGACCATGAGGCCTGATATAGAAAACAGCATGGCGGGCGCGAACATTGCCCCGCCAAAGCGTTGGATTTTTTGCAGCATATTCTGCCTCTCGACCATAAGCCCGCCGTGTCTGCGGTGGAACGTTTAAACAATGAGTTAATTGTAGGGGAGTGAGCGTTCGCCGCATTGTTGGTTTTGATTCGAATCGATTGGAGCATCACGGGCGCCGTTGACAGTTAATAATCGGTGCTTTGCCGATAGACGGTTTAAACAACCCAAAGAAATGCTATCGTGCCTAGCCATACATATTCATTAGAGGTGAAATCATGCCAAAAGCGATTTACGAAGGAATCTACCGCGAGATCCGTTCGCGCATCATCAACGGGACCTATGCGTTTCAGGAGATGCTGCCAACCGAAGCCGAGCTGACCGCGGAGTTTGGCTGCACGCGCAATACCGTTCGACGCGCCTTGAGCATGCTGGCCGACCAGATGTTTGTGCAGCCTATACACGGTAAGGGCGTGCGCGTTATTTGGCTTAAGGGCGAAACCGACATGCTGGGCGCACTCGAAGAGGTTGAGTCGTTTGGCGAGTTCGCAAAACGCAACAATGCCGTCGCATCGACCGAGGTCAAGTCTTTTGAACATTTGATTTGCACTGAGCAACTCTCTCGTCGCCTGGGCTTTAAGGTGGGCGAGGAGCTGATTCGCGTAGTGCGTGTCCGAAGCCTCAACGGCAGCGCGCGCCAAGTGGACCATGGCTACTTTTTGGCGTCGATCGCCAAGGGCCTGACCCCCGAGATCGCGGCGGATTCTATCTACGGCTATCTGGAGCACAAGCGCGGCGTCAAAGTGATGGCGAGCCGTCGTACGGTGAGTGTCGAGCTCGCCAACGATGAGGACTGCAGCTACTTGGACCTTGGCAAGTACAACTGCGTCGCCGTTATGGAGAGCCAGTCGTACACCTCGGACGGCATCTTGTTCGAGGTCACGCATGCCCGCACGCATCCCGAGATCTTCCACTACCGCGTCAACTCCAAGCGATAGCCGGCTAGCTCGCAGCCTGACGAGACTCATGCCCTCAAAGCGAAAACGCCCGGTCAAACCGACGATGCATCGGCTTGATCGGGCGTTTTCTCTGCATTCGATAATAAATAATTGTTTATACAAAACTTGTCAAGTATCAAGTTGAAATTACCGTTCACCGAAGTTTTTCTACCGCTCTAGTAATACTTGTTCAAACAACTAGCCAAATAGCGTATTGTACAAGTCAGCAAAAGGGGCAAAGTCCCCGAGCCAATCTCCGAAGGCGGCGGCAAAGGGTGCCGCCACGGTGTGAAAGGGTGGATTGTAATGAAGAACGAAATGAGCAGAAGGCAGTTCCTGGGCTTTGCTGGTTCCGCGGCTGCGGTTCTTGGTCTGGGCCTCGTGGGCTGCGGTGGTTCTGCCGGCTCTGGCTCCTCTGCTTCCGGTGACGCTGCCGAGGTCTACTTCCTCCAGTTCAAGCCCGAGGTCGACAAGGAGTGGAAGGAGATCGCCAAGGCGTACAAGAAGGAGAAGGGCGTCGAGGTCAAGATCGTGACCGCCGCCTCCAACACCTACGAGGAGAAGCTCAAGTCCGAGATGTCCAAGAGCTCCGCTCCGACGCTGTTCCAGGTCAACGGCCCCACCGGCCTTAAGAACTGGAAGGACTACTGCGCCGATCTTTCCGACACCAAGCTCCGCGGCGAGCTCATCGACGACTCCCTGGCGCTGCAGTCCGACGGCAAGGATCTGGGTATCGACTGGGTTCAGGAGAGCTACGGCATCATCTACAACAAGGAGCTCCTCGAGAAGGCCGGCTACAAGGCCGAGGACATCAACTCCTTCGACAAGCTGAAGGCTTGCGCCGATGACATCCAGGCCCGCAAGGACGAGCTCGGCGTTGACGGTGCCTTCACTTCCGCCGGTATGGATGACTCCTCCAGCTGGCGCTACACCACGCACCTCGCCAACCTCCCGCTCTACTACGAGTTCGAGAAGGAGCACAATCAGGAGGACGACGAGATCAAGGGCGAGTATCTCGACAACTTTAAGCAGATCTTCGACCTGTATATCACCGACTCCACCTGCGATCCTTCGCAGCTCGCCTCCAAGACCGGTGACGACGCCACCAACGAGTTCGCAACCGGCAAGGCCGTCTTCTACCAGAACGGCTCTTGGGCCTACGCCGACCTCACCAAGGCCGGTATGACCGACGACCAGCTCGGCATGCTGCCGATCTACATCGGCGTCGATGGCGAGGAGAACCAGGGCCTGTGCTCCGGCGGCGAGAACTACTGGTGCGTCAGCTCCCAGGCTTCCGAGGATGCCCAGAAGGCCACCGAGGACTTCATGTATTGGTGCGTCACTTCTGACACCGCCACCAGCATCATCGCTGACAAGATGGGTCTGACCGCCCCGTTCAAGAGCGCTAAGGAGACCACCAACGTCTTCTCGCAGCAGGCCGTTGCTATGGCCAAGGACGGCAAGAAGACCGTCGCTTGGGACTTCGTTTACATCCCCTCCGAGGAGTGGAAGAAGAACCTCAAGCAGGCTCTCATCGCTTATGCTGCCGACAACACCAAGTGGGACGGCGTCAAGAACGCCTTCGTCGATGGCTGGAAGACCGAGAAGGCTGCTTCCGAGTAAGCAGTTGCTGCCCAAGCTATCTGATTAGCGACAGGGGGCGGGCAGACGTAGGTTTGCCCGCCCCCTGCATATTGAAAGGACCCTTCTATGGGCAAAGCACTCAAGCGCTGGTGGCCGCTCTTTATGCTGCCCACGTGCCTGGCGTTTATGATCGGGTTCGTGATTCCCTTTATCCAGGGTTTCTATCTCTCGTTCTGCCAGTTTATTACCATCAATAACGCGCACTTTGTCGGTATCGAGAACTACGTGCGCGCGCTGTCCGATCCGCAGTTCTCCACGTCGTTCTTCTTTACCGTGGCGTTTGCCTTCCTGTCGACGGTGCTCATCAACGTGATCGCGCTGGCCATTGCGCAGGCGCTCACTCGCAAGGCGCTCAAGGGCACCAACATCTTCCGTACGATTTTCTTTATGCCTAACCTGATTGGCGGCATTGTACTGGGTTACATTTGGCAGATTCTGATCAACTGCCTGCTCTCCAACGTGGGTGCCCAGCTTATCGCCCTCAACTCCGCCGCTGGCTTCTGGGGCCTTATCATCCTGACCCTGTGGCAACAGGTCGGCTACATGATGATCATCTACATCGCCGGTCTGCAGTCCATTCCGTCTGACTACATCGAGGCCGCCAAGGTCGATGGCGCTACGGCATGGCAGACGTTTTGGAAGGTTAAGATCCCCAACCTGATGCCGACCATCACCATCTGCCTGTTCCTGTCCATCACCAACGGCTTTAAGCTGTTCGACCAGAACCTCGCCCTTACCGGTGGCGCCCCGGCGCACTCCACCGAGATGCTCGCCCTGAACATCTACAACACGTTCTATTCGCGTGCTGGCATCGCATGGCAGGGCATCGGTCAGGCCAAGGCAGTTATCTTCTGCATCCTGGTTGTCGCTATTTCTATGATCCAGCTTAAGGCCACGAGGTCCAAGGAGGTGCAGCAGTAATGAAACGCGATAAGGCTATCAACCGCGCGCTCTCGATCTTCTTTACGATCCTGTCGCTCGCATGGATCTACCCCGTGTTCATGATTGCGCTCAATTCCTTTAAGAAAGCGACCGCAATCAGCACCACCACGGCGTTCGATCTGCTCACGCCCGAGACGTTCAACGGCCTCGCAAACTACGTGCACGCTCTGAACGAGCAGGGCTTTGCCTCGGCGTTTATGTACTCGCTTATCATCACGGTCACGTCGGTCGTGCTGATTCTGGTGTGCTGCTCCATGTGCGCTTGGTACGTGGTGCGCGTCAACAGCAAGATCTCGAACTTCTTCTATTACCTGTTCGTCTTCTCGATGGTCGTACCGTTCCAGATGCTCATGTTCACGCTGTCCAACCTCGCGGACCGCATCGGCTTTAACACGCCGTTTAACATCTGCTTCATCTACCTTGGTTTTGGCGCGGGCCTCGCGGTCTTTATGTTCGCCGGCTTCGTCAAGAACATCCCGCTCGAGATTGAGGAAGCGGCCATGATCGACGGCTGCAACCCGGTCCAAGTGTTCTTTAAGATCGTCCTTCCCATTATGAAGCCCACCTATCTTTCGGTCGGCATCCTTGAGACCATGTGGGTCTGGAACGACTATCTGCTGCCCTACCTTACGCTCGACTCCACCAAGTACAAGACCATTCCTATCTTGATCCAGTACTTCCGTGGCGGCTATGGCCACGTCGAGCTCGGTCCCATGATGGCGTGCATCATGATGGTCGTCATCCCCATCGTCATCATGTACATCTTCTGCCAGAAGTACATCATCGACGGTGTGGTGGCAGGTGCCGTCAAGGGCTGATGCCGTAACTGTTTTGCAAGTTTTGGCGGCGCCTCTCAGCGCGGCGCCGCGTATCGAAAGGTAAAGACATGGCCGAGATCGTTCTCAAACATGTTCAGAAGGTGTATCCCAACAACGAGTCAAAAAAGAAGGGCTTCTTTGGCAAAAAGAAGAAGACCGAGGAGAAGAAGCACAACCTCAAGGTTACCGAGGACGGTGTGCTCGCTGTAGAGGACTTCAACCTCACCGTTCACGACCAGGAGTTCATCGTCCTCGTTGGCCCTTCTGGCTGCGGTAAGTCCACGACGATGCGCATGGTCGCCGGCCTGGAGGACATCACCTCCGGCGATGTGTTCATCGATGGCAAGCGCGTCAACGACGTGGCGCCCAAGGACCGCGACATCGCCATGGTGTTCCAGAGTTATGCTCTGTACCCCAATATGACGGTGTACGAGAACATGGCGTTTACGCTTGAGCTCAAGAAGGTCCCCAAGGACGAGATCGACCGCAAGGTTCGCTCCGCTGCCGAGATCCTGGGTATTACCGAGTATCTTGACCGTAAGCCCAAGGCACTCTCCGGCGGCCAGCGTCAGCGTGTCGCCATCGGCCGCGCCATCGTACGTGACCCCAAGGTCTTTCTGATGGACGAGCCCCTGTCCAACCTGGATGCTAAGCTTCGTAACCAGATGCGCGCCGAGCTCATTAAGCTGCGTCATGAGATCAAGGGCACGTTCATTTATGTTACTCACGACCAGACCGAGGCTATGACCCTCGGTGACCGTATCGTGGTCATGAAGGATGGCGTCGTCCAGCAGATCGCCACCCCGCAGGAGGTCTTCAACCATCCCGCGAACATCTTCGTCGCCGGCTTTATCGGCGTGCCGCAGATGAACTTCTTCGATGCCCAGCTGGTGCGCTCGGGCAACGGCTTTACCGTCAAGACCGAGGATATGAACGTGGCGCTCGCCCCCGAGACCTGCGCTCAGCTTGCTCTCAACTGGGACGGCGGCGACGTGAAGGAGATCACGGCCGGCGTGCGTCCCGAGCAGATTCTGCTTGCCGACAAGGGCGAGGAGGGTGCGCTCCAGGGCACCGTCGAGGTGACCGAGCTCATGGGCTCGACCGAGCATGTCCACGTGACCGCTCCCGACGGCCAGTTTGTCCTGATTATCCCCGTCGTCGACCTCGAGGCCAAGGGCGCGCTCAAGGCTGGCGACCCCATCTGGTTCAAGTTTGAGAAGAACGCGACTCATCTCTTCGATAAGGTGTCTGGCAAGAACCTTATCTAGGCCCGGTGCATCCAGGCCCTCCCTTTGGGCGACTGCGGCTTTGCCATCCTTTTGCCGCGGTCACATATAAGGCTCCCCTCCCGTCCACTGGGCGAGAGGGGAGCCTTTCTTTGTGTTGGGACTGTCTGACCGGTCGTTTGTCTCGATCTGTAACGGATAGGGCCGATTTCGGACGTTAGATGTTACAGATCGAGGCGGTTCCGCTGAGCTAACCATTTCATCTAAATCTGTAACACCAAAGGCGAATTTCACCTGCTAGATGTTACAGATTGAGATAAACCCAAGGGGAGGGGCCGGTATGTCTCAATCTGTAACAGCTGGGACCGTTTTGGTTGAGTAGTTGTTATGGATCGAGATTGTTTGGCCGAGTCGGATCACAGGGTAACGTGCGGGCACAAAAAACGGAGCCGCGTTGCCGTGGCTCCGTTTTCAAGAGGATGGGCGATGAAACCGAATTAGCTCAGGTGCCAGATCTCGTCGTTGTACTGGGAGATCGTACGGTCGGACGAGAAGGTGCCGGCGTTGGCGATATTGATGAGCGCCTTGCGCATCCAGGCGTCCTGGTCCTCGTAGTCGGCCAGCACGCGCTCCTTGGTCTGGATGTACTCCTCAATGTCGAGCAGGGCCATAAACCAGTCCTTGCCCTTAATGTCGTCGTGCAGGCGCTGCAGGCGCTCGGCGTTGCCGGTTGCCATAAAGGCCGGGTTGGTGATGAAGTCCACCAGCAGTTTAATGCCGGGCTTGCGGTAGAGCGCACCGGCGTTGTAGGTGCCGTCGGCGTAGAGCTGCTCGACCTGTTTGGACGAGGCACCAAAGGTATAGATGTTCTCGTCGCCCACGAGCTCGGCAATCTCCACGTTGGCACCGTCGAGCGTGCACAGGGTTAGGGCGCCGTTGAGCATGAACTTCATGTTGGAGGTGCCGCTCGCCTCCTTGGAGGCCAGGCTGATCTGCTCGGAGATGTCAGCGGCGGGGATCACGCGCTCGGCGGCGGTGACGTTGTAGTTCTCGATCATGACAACCTGCAGGTAGGGAGCCACGTCGGGGTCGTTTGCAATCCACTGCGACAGCGTCAGGATCAGATGGATGATGTCCTGCGCGATAGTGTAGGCAGGCGCCGCCTTGCCGCCAAAGATGATGGTGACAGGGTGCTTAGGCCTGTTGCCGTTCTTGATATCGAAGTACTTCCAGATGATGTAGAGCGCGAGCATCTGCTGACGCTTGTACTCGTGGATGCGCTTGACCTGGACGTCGATGATGGCGTTGGAGGGAATGGTCACGCCCTGCTCGAGCGCCATGAACTGGCGCATGATGGCCTTGGCCTCGACCTTGGTGGCGGCCAGGCGCTCAAGAACGTCCTTGTCGTCGGCGAACTTGGCGAGTTTGTTCAGATCGCCGGTGCTGCGCCAGTCGGTGCCGATTACATCGTCGAGCAGGCTGGCGAGCGCGGGGTTGGCCCCATGGATCCAGCGGCGGAAGGTGATGCCGTTGGTCTTGTTGGAGAACTTCTCGGGATAGATCTCGTAGAACGGATGAAGCTCGGTGTCCTCCAGAATCTTGGTGTGGAGGGCGGCTACACCGTTGATGGAGAAGCCAAAGTGGATGTCCATGTGGGCCATGTGGACGGTGTCGTATTCGTCGATGATGGCGACGCGCGGGTCATCGTGCTCGGCTTTCGCGATCTCATCGAGCTTGACGATAATGTCGGCGATGGCAGGGGAGACCTTCTGCAGGCTAACGAGCGGCCACTTCTCGAGCGCCTCGGCAAGAATCGTGTGGTTAGTGTAGGCGACCAGGGAGCGTACGATGGTCACGGCCTCGTCAAACTCGATGCCATGCTCGGTGGTGAGCAAGCGAATGAGCTCGGGGATGACCATGGTGGGGTGCGTGTCGTTAATTTGGACCACGGCGTAGTCGGCCAGATCGTGCAGGTTGCTGCCGCGCTCGATGGCCTCGTCGATCAGGAGCTGGGCGGCGTTGCTCACCATGAAGTATTCCTGGTAGATGCGAAGCAGGCGGCCCTGCTCGTCGGAATCGTCGGGGTAGAGGAACAAGGTGAGGTTCTTGGCGATCTCGGTCTTGTCGAAGTCGATGGAGCTGCCGGGGACCAGGCCGTCGTCGACGCTCGCCAGGTCGAACAGGCGCAGACGGTTCTTGGTGGGCTGGCCGTAACCGGGCACGTCGATGTTGACGAGCTTGGAGGTAACGGCAAAATCGCCGAACTCGACGGTGTAGGAGCGGTCGTCGTCGACTAGGATGTCCTGCTCACCGAGCCACTCGTCGGGGACGGCCTTCTGCTGGTTGTCGACAAAGCGCTGACGGAACAGGCCGTAGTGATAGTTGAGGCCCACGCCATCGCCGGTCAAGCCCAGCGTGGCGATGGAATCCAGGAAGCATGCGGCCAGACGGCCCAGGCCGCCGTTGCCGAGCGACGGTTCGACCTCGAACTCCTCGATCTTGTTGAGGTCGTGGCCCGCGGCGGTGAGCTGGTCCTTAACCTCGTCATAGATGCCAAGGTCGATCATATTGTTGATGAGCAGCTTGCCGATCAAAAACTCGGCAGAGATGTAGTAGAGCTTTTTCTTGCCGTTGTTGAGAGGACAGGCGGCAGAGCGCTCCTGCACGAGCTTGGCCAGCAGCTTATAAATACGACGGTCATCGAGCTGCTCGAGCGAGGTGCCAAAGGACTGCTCGGCAAGATCCGCAAGATTGATACGGGGCATGTTTCCTCCTGTGATGGGTTGATTACATGTCAGAAATTCAAAAGAAGCCCGCGCGAGGGATTGGAGTGGCCTCGCGCGGGGAAAACGGACGCGTCCGCACGATGGGGTGGGGTCGGGCGCGGTGGCTCCTATTGGGGAAGCTCAATTTCGTCTTCCGACGGGATGCGGAAGTAGGTCTCGGTCCAGCCGGTGAGCTTGTGCTCGAGCTCGCGGGTGATGGCGCCATCGAGCATGCGCCAGGTCCAGTTGCCGCCCATGGTGGCGGGAGTGTTGATGCGCGCCTCGTTGCCCAGGTTGAGCAGGTCCTGCATGGTGTAGATGCAGGTATCGCTTACGCTGGCGGCGATGGCGCGGTTGAGTGCATCGGCCATGGGCTCGCCTGCCTGCTGGTGGGTGTACAGGGCCGCCTGCTCGCGCTGACGCGGGGTGGCCGTTCCCTCAAACCAACCGCGCGCCGTCTCGTTGTCGTGTGTGCCCACATAGGCGACGGTGTTGGCAATGTAGTTGTGCGGCAGGTAGTACGAGTTGGTGCCCTCAAAGGCGAACTGCAAGATCTTCATGCCGGGGAAGCCCGAGTTGTCGCGCATGTCGATGACGCCGGGGGTGAGGAAGCCCAGGTCTTCGGCGATGATGGGCAGCGTGCCGAGCTTTTCCTCGAGCGTCTTGAAGAACTTGAGGCCGGGGCCCTGCGTCCACGAACCGTAGGACGAATCGGGTGAGGAGAACGGCACCTCCCAATAGGCCTCGAAGCCGCGGAAGTGATCCAGGCGGATGACATCGTACATGTCGAGGGCGGCGCGGATACGGCCCTCCCACCAGGAGAAACCGTCGGCTTCCATGGCGTCCCAGTCGTAGATGGGATTGCCCCAGTACTGGCCGGTGGCCGAGAACTGGTCGGGCGGCGTGCCGGCGACACTCACAGGATTACCGGCGGCGTCGATCTTAAAGAGCTCGGGCGTGGCCCACATCTCGACGGAGTCGCGCGAGACATAGATGGGCAGGTCGCCGATGATGAGGATATCGCGCTCGTTGGCATAGGCCTTGAGGCGGCTCCACTGACGATTGAAGAAGTACTGCGTCATCTGGTGGTAGAGCATGCGCGCGGGATGGGCGGCGCAGACCTTGGCAGAAGCCTCGCCGCGGGTACGGAGCTCTGCGGGCCACTCCCAAAAGGCCTTGAGACCGCACTCCTCCTTGACGGTCATGAACTCGCAGTAGGGGATGAGCCAGTCTTCGTTTGCTTGGACAAAGTCGTCGAAGTCGGCCGGCTTGTCGGCGGCAAAGCGCTCGGCGGCGCGGTCGAGAATCTGACGACGGCCACCAAAGATGGCACCATAGTCGACATTGCTGGGGTCGGAGCCCAGGTACACGCCGTCGATATCGCACTGCTCCAGATAGCCGGCCTCGATAAGCTCGGCAAAGTCGATGAAATTGGGGTTGCCCGCACGGGCCGAGAACGACTGATAGGGCGAGTCGCCATAGCTCGTTGTCGTAAGGGGGAGAATCTGCCAGTAATGTTGTTTGCACGAGGCGAGGAAATCGACAAAGTCATAGGCGTTCCAGCCAAAGCCGCCGATACCGTAAGGTCCGGGCAATGACGAAACGGGCATCAGAACGCCGCTTGCACGCTCCATGGATGCACTCACCGTCCTTTTGAATAAGGGGCTGCGCCGTAGATGGATAGACGGCTCGTCCCGAGTTTCCATTGCTATTGTCCCTATTGTAGAACATGTTGTTTAAACATGTATAGAGAGAATGAAAAAGTTGCCGACTTTCGGTGAATGGTAGTGCGCCATAGACGATATGAGTTGAACATTGGGAGCTCCTCCCCTTGCGGCTCTTTTGTGGGTCGGGCGACAATGGTCGTCGTCATTAAAGACCGGCTGCCAGCCAGGTTGCAACAATGCAAGAAGGGTTCACATTCAGTTGGCCGTTGACACAAACAATCGCGCGAAGACCTCGTCTTCTTCGGTAAGTCCAGGCGCGGCAAGACGCGCATGGCAGTCGCCCTCACGATGCGCGCGGTCGCCGCGGACATGTCGGTCAGGTTCTGGCAGACCGCGCAGCTGGTTCTCGAGCTCGGCAACGCGAAGCGCAAGGGAACGCTGTCGAAACTGTTGAACGACGTGTCGCCCGCGAGGCTGCTCGTGCTCGACGAGTTCGTCTACGTCCCCTGCGACGTAGACGGTGCGAGGGTTCTCTACCAGGTCATTTCCGTCCATGTAGTGCTCGTAGGCCGCGGCGTCGTCGGGCTCGTCGAAGGAGAGGGACTCCGTCCAGTCCCAGTAGGCCCCCGTCCAGGCGCCCCTGCGCCTGCCGGCCGGCGTCGTCTCGTCGAAGACGAGGCCGTGGCGCAGCAGGAACTTCGACATCCGCTGCTTGGCGTGTTGCAGGTCGTCGCGCGCGTCCTCGAGGGCGCTCGTCGGGGACCCACACCTCGACGACGTTGCGGCGCGCCAGCATGCGTGCCAGCCACTCGGCGTCGCGGCGGTCGTTCTTGCGGCCGCGGTCGGCCGCGGGCCGGTGCATCTTCGGGACCGCCCCGACGACGCAGCCGAGGCCGAGGGCCCGCAGCGCGCGGCCGCGGTTGATGGTACGACCATTGTCGCCCGACCCACGAGAGAGCTGCAAGGGGAGAGGCCCCAATGTTCAACTCATATCGTCTGTTGTGCCAGAGTCGCTCGGGAAAGCGCGACCGACGCAGCGCGCTGTTTTCCAGTCACATCCAGTTCGGGTTGATTTCAGCATGCGATAAGAAACTGGATTTGAATTTCGACTCGAAAGATGGGCAATGCTGATGAGAAACGCTTGGAGTTCGGGATTGCGCGGCGTGAAGCGACCCTCTTCTTATCGAGTTCGTTACAATGTAGGAAAAACAGTAAGTAAGAAGACCTCTGATTGCTTTAGGAGGAGCTGTGGTGAATAGCGCCCAGAAGATCGATAAGTCCATCCAGAAGATGATGACTCTCGGAAGAAGGCTTGGGATTCTGTTTACGGCGCTGTTTATAGCGGTGTGTTGCTGTTCGGTGGTGGTGGTTATTTCCATTGGGCTTATGGCTGCTCAAGGAAACCTATATGATCCATCAAAGACGGTTTCCGTAGTGGTTCCTTTGATGTATCTTCTGATTTCCGGAGGGGCCACATGGACCCTGCGGGGAATCAGCATGGACATGGCTCATGGCGAATCGCCCTTTACCCTTTCGCATGCTCGAAGAATCTCGATTATCGGGTGGCTGTTTGTTGCAGCGGCAATAGGTGACCTCTTGTTTTCTCCGGGGTTTCTTTCGATAGTGATTGGCCCCTTCGACTTGCTGGGGAACGCCTATTCGATGTTTGAAAACCTGGCCCTGCCCATAGATATTGGTGCTGTGCTGGGGGCCGTTTGCTGCTTCTCGATTTCTGCGATATGGCGCTACGGAGCTCTGCTTCAAGACCAGACCGAGGATTTGGTGTGAGGGGCGGCATGGACTATCTGATTATTGAGCTTGAAAGCTTATTGCTTCGACGCGGAAAGACGAGTACGGATATCATTCGGGCGACCGGGCACACACCGGCAAGTATCTCAAAAATACGAAATGGCAAGGTGAAGGCAATTAGGTTAAAGACATTGCTGGATATTTGCGTAGAGCTTGATTGCCAGCCTGGCGATCTTATTAAGCGCGTCAACGAAAGAGAACTTGAGGAACTGGCGACGCGGCGCGCCCGCAACGCGCTGAGCAGGGCGACCGCGACGGGTGATGACCCGGTCCTGGAGTCAGATCATGTTTACGTGGTCGATCTTAGAGACGACTGAGGCTGGAGAATAAAAAAGTATTGAGCAGGTGCAGCCCGTGAAAACAACGGTTTTCACGGGCTGTTCATTCAACGTCCTGCAGTGGCCTGTATTTCTCGCCGCGTCACTGGGGAACGAGAGAGTCATTTCCTGTGCTGGATGCAGGGGGGTGCTTACCTTGTGTAATATATAAATAAGCTTATATTGAAATATGATACATATCGAATTAGAATAACATTATCAATTCGGTATGCAAGGAAAGGAGGGAGAGATGGATTGGATTAACGAGCCGGAGGAAGGCGTTGCACCCGCGTGCGGCAACTGCTTCTTCTACGCGCACGGGGGATGCACGAAGAGGTGCCCCAATCAGTCCTGCACGTTCCGTTTCTAGGGGGCAGAGATGAACTGGCTTTCTACCGCGAAAGGAGGGGAATGAAATGGAATGGATTACCGAGCCGTCAGCCGGGGCTGAGCCCATGTGCAGCAATTGCTTCTTTTACGCGCACGGCAGCTGCAGCACCAAGTGTTCTTCACAGGAGTGCACTATCCGCTTTTAGCGGATAGTGCACGCC
>NZ_QSUU01000017.1:30927-49371 GCF_003439125.1 Collinsella sp. OM04-5
TGCACAGACTGTTCAAAGATATTTTGGCCAGCAGCGCCTGAGGGGCGATGTGGCATTGCAATATGGGGGGCGAACCGACGTTACCTATAACCCCGCACAATTGCCATGTCGTCCCTTTTTATTGACGGGGAGGATGTCGTCCATGCGGGAAGTCCCAGTTGAATTGCGTGCCATATCCAAGAGATATGGCGGGTTTGAAGCGGTTAAATCAGTCTCGTTCTCTTTAATGGAAGGCGAGCTGTGTGCACTCATTGGGGAGAATGGTGCCGGCAAGAGCACGTTAATTCGATTGATCACGGGGCTTTCGGAGCCATCGTCAGGAACGATCTCGATGTTTGGGCAAACCGGGAGACGTGAAATACGGAGCTGCAGGGAAAGGCTGGGTTATATGCCCGACCTCAATGCTTCGTATCCTAATCTGACCGCGCGAGACAACTTGGTCGTTCGCTGTATTGAGTGGGGGCTTCCCACCGATCGTTCCATCGACGGTGTGTTATCAACCGTCGGTTTGGGGGAGGCCGGCGGGAAGAAAGTGAAGAACTTCTCAATGGGAATGAGGAGGCGTCTCGATCTGGCCATAGCGTTGCTGGGCGATCCGGAGCTGTTGATCCTGGACGAGCCGACAAACGGCCTGGATCCGATGGGGATAGTCGAAGTAAGAAAAATCCTTACGCATCTTAACAAAGATCAAGGTAAAACGATTCTCGTATCCAGCCACAATCTTGAGGAGATGCACAAGCTGGCAACTGATTACCTCTTCATAAGTCATGGTCGCCTCATTCGAAGGATGACCGCACCTCAGCTGGAAAAGTCATGCCGCGGTGGTTTCGTGTTGCATGTGGACGATCTGGAGCGAACGAGATCGGTTCTCGGAGATGAGACCTCACATTCTTTTCTGCCGGACGGCAGCGTCCTTATGCGCTATGAGGAGAAAAAGGAAGGGCGGGGCATTGCAATCGAAGCGCTCTCGACCGCAGGTGTGAGGGTTGCGGAGGCGTATTCTCATAGGAAGAGCCTTGAGGAGTTTTATTCGGAGCTCATCGGTCGAGAGAGCGAGCTGTGATGAAACGCGAGTTCATCTCAGCTTTTCGGAGCGAGGTATGGTTGCTCGCCAGGCACCCGGCGACCGCTCTGATGATTGCGCTTGCGGCTGTGCTGTATGTGGTTGCGGCTGCGACTTCGTCTGAGGTGCTGATCATGGTCGCCGGTGATGACCCGTATACGCTTGGAGGGGCTATAGGTTTTATTGGAAACCTAGTGGATGCAGGGGACGTTTTGGGCTCTGTTGCCCGGACGTCTTTTGCGTCTACAGTGGTCTGGATTCCGGTGACGATTCTCTACGCGGTTTACGCTACGTCGAGAGACTTTGAATCCGTGGCTTACGCCGTATCGAGATCGCGAGGGGTGTCGCAGGCGGCGATTGTGATCACGAAGCTGTTGGTGAACTGCACTCTGGTCGGTGCCGTGTATCTTCTTTCTACGACTGCGCTGTATTTAACCAAGATGGCCCAATGGGACGTTGGGGCCTCGTGCTCAGGGTTTGCCCAATTTGTATCGATTGCGCTGATGATCGCGCTGCTGCTCATTTCGATGTACGCCGCTACCTTCGCCCTGTATTTGCTCACGAGGAGTGTGGTGGCGAGCAGCGTCGTTGCAATAGCGGTTTCGACATTTGTGATGGTGTGGTTCCCAAGTACATACGGAAGCGGTCAGCCCAGCTTGCTGCTCATGCTCTCGCCCGTGTATTACCTGATGAACCTGTGTTCCCTGAGTATGCAGAATGTTGGTGTAATTCAGGTTTTGCTGTATGCGGGCGGCACTGTGCTTGTGTCGGTTGGAGTTGCGCTCGTCTCGCTATTTGTAAGGACGGCGGTTCGATGAATCTTGGGATGTCGGTCAGGGCGGAACTGTTCCGCGCAAGGAGAATGAAACTCGCCGTGATAATAGCGCTGATGTATTTGGGCATCGCGGGGATTTATGTGTTTGCCGGGTCCGGCGCATGGGTCTCCGCAGGGGGAGAGGGCCAGTTCTTTGGCTTTTCCGCCGATCCGGGCTATCTTTTCTCGATAGGGGTTGGGCCAACGGGTATCTCTTCCTGGCTAAGTGTCGTCTCCATGGCGCATACGGTGTTCTTCCCAATCGTCTCTGTTGTTGTGGCGGGGACGCTATTCGGTGATGCGACGAGCGTGTCGGCAAGGGGAGTTTCGATTGCTCGGGGCTTCCGCAGCTGGCAGCTGTTTGCGGCAAAGACATTGGCTTGCGAAGTGTATACGCTGTGCCCCTACATCGTGTTTACTCTCGGTGTCGCTGCGGTCTTTGCCGTGTGCTCCGGAAGCGGTCTAGACAGCCTTACGGTTGGTAATGTGACCTCGGCACTCCTGTCGAATATCGTTATAGACGCCGCTTATACGCTGATGGTTGCGGTTGCATATGAGGTGTTCAGGATCAGATCTCTTGTGTCGGGAGCCTTGCTGGTCGCAACGTTCGCGGGCCTTGTTATCGCGATGAGTTTCCCAACCGTTTTACCCCCGGTTCACATGGCTTATTGGATGAGGGCGTGCGGGGCTGCCGGCGGGACGGTCCTGATGGCTGCATGCGGCCATGCGGTCATCGTGTCGCTCGCATGTCTATTGCTGCTTTCGTGCAGTTTTTATCGAAGAAGGTAGTGCGCTGGCGTATGCGCAGCGTCTGAGGGTCGATATGGATTTGGTTGGAAATGGAGATGGTGCGAAGTGAAACTGTCGCAATTTAATGTGGTGCATGAACATAACGGAAGTCTTCTTATCATGAATGCGCGAACCGGCGGCATCCTGTCGTTAAATCCGGAATACGCGCAGAAATTCAAAAGGATTCAAGAAGGGACGTTCGGGATGCCGATGATCTTGTCGCGGAGCTGATAAGGGGAGGCATCCTAGTCAATGAGGAGAGGGACGAGCTTGGGGAGATCAGGTTGCAAAGTCGCGCCGCGCGCTTTGCGAATACTGCTCTGTCCCTTACCATTGCGCCAACGATGGCTTGCAACTTTTGCTGTCCCTACTGCTATGAAAAGGGACAGGCGTACACGACGATGGGCGAGGAGGTTTTGACACAGCTCTCCAAGTTCGTGAAAGATTACTATCCTGGTATCGCAAGTCTCTCAGTTGGATGGTACGGCGGCGAGCCTCTGCTCGGAATGAAGATGATCGAACGGATTACGTCGGATCTGAAAGATGTCGTGGGGCCAACGTGTGAATATTCCGCATCGATAGTGACAAATGGCTATCTGCTGACGCCTGATGTTGCAAGGAGGCTCGCGGCATGTGGTGTGACGAGCGCGCAAGTGACTATAGATGGATCGAAGTCGGATCACGATTCGAGAAGGATTCTTCACGACGGAAGCCCTACATACGAACGTATTCTCAAGAACGTCAAAGAGTGTGCCGACATCATCGATATTTCGATAAGGAGCAACGTCGACAAGACCAACATCGAGGCCGCTCAAGAGCTATTGGATTATCTCGAGCTAAATGGCCTGATGAATAAGGTTCACTTCTATTTAGCCCCTGTTGACGATATCAATCAGGTATGTGCGAACGACAGCCACTGCTTTACTGTAAAAGAGTTCTCGTATGAGGAGACTGAGTTTTATAAAAGGGCAATTGCGCGGGGCTTCAAAGTTCAACCTTTTGGTGGGACGAATTTCGGGATATGTTGCGCCGTTGGAATCAACTCGTACGTGGTTGATCCCGTCGGAGATTTGTATAAGTGCTGGGATGACATTGGAATGAAGGAGCGGAGGGTCGGAACTATTTTCGAGCCGCCAATGTTGAGCAAGAACATGATTAACTGGATGGCATATGAGCCGGATGACCCGGAATGCCAAGAGTGCTTTGCTTTTCCCATGTGCATGGGAGGGTGCCCCAACCACGCCTTAAACGGTGAGGGGAAACGTTGCGTTTCCTTCCGGTATGATGCCGAGCAAAAAATGCTGCTCTCCCAGATGATGAATACGGCAAAACGGGGTGCGGGGCAAAATGAGGCTGATGCTTAATCTCTGTAGAAAATATATACTGGGCGGTCGATTCTACGCCTATCTTGTCGTAACAGTTTTGGTCGGGCTGCTTGCGCTTGCGGGTCCCTTTCTTACCGGCATAGTGGTAAACCGATTGGCGATGCCGGCCAGCGCCGATCTTGCCGCCGTTCTCGTTTGTTGCCTTATTTTGGTTGCGGTCCAAGCGGTTCGAGCGGGACTAGTGTATTGCTCAGAGATGCTGTACATCAACCTTCAGTCGCATGCGGGGTTCGGCTTAAATGCGGATACGCTTGAGCACGTGAAGCACCTTCCCCAGGCATTCTTCGAGGGCTTCAACGCGTCGTATTATAACCAGCAAATCAATCACGACGCTAATGACCTTGTCATCTTCGTAATCAACTCGGTTGTGGGGGTTTCAAGCAACGTTATCACCCTTTTGTCCGCCCTGTTTGTTCTCGGTAGCCTGAATATCAAGTTGAGTGTGGTCTGCCTTGTTCTTGCGGCAGCGAGTGCCGCTTTTTATGCGGTTTCACGCGCAAGGCTGTTTGAGAGAAGTTTTGACGTACAAGAGCAGAGCGCGAGGTTTTTTTCCTGTCTACAAGATCAGTTGGAGAAAGTTGATTTCATCCGCAAACATGCTTTGTTCGATAGGTCCCGCGCTGTACTGGTCGAAGCTTTTAATGGGCTCTATCCAACGATGAGAGCAAATCAGGAAGTAGGGTCTAGATTTACCTTTGGCAACGCGTTGGTCGCTTCCGCCGCTCAAGGATGTCTTCTTGCTGTGGGCGCGGTTGAAGTGATGGGCGGGAGACTGTTGCCTGGTTTTCTCGTGACTGCTGTTGGATATTATTCGAACTTAAGCTCAGCGGTACAGTATTTGTTGGGCTGGGGAAGGGATTACCAGACTAATCGCGTATGCTATGAGCGGCTGAAAAGAATTTGGGATGTCCCGGTGGAAGCGAATGGCAAATTGGCGCTTGGTCCGATTGAGGAAATCCGTCTAGAGAACATCAAGCTACGTTATCCAGGGGCGGAAAGGGTCGCGTTAAGCATTGAGGGGCTCGCGTTTTCCAGGGGTCGGCTATATGGAATCTCGGGGCCGAATGGTTCGGGGAAGAGCTCGCTGCTGTCAGTGATATTGGGGCTATATCCAGATGACACAGAAGGGGCCGTTCGCTACAACGGGGTGTCACAGCGTTGCATCGATCGATATGCATTGCGGCGGTGTCGAGTCAGCATTACGGAGCAAGAACCCCCTATCGTTGAGGGGACGATTCTCGATAATCTTACGCTGCTTTCTGATGATTACGAGATGGATAAGCTGAATCGGATGCTTGTCATATTGGGGCTAGACGAAATGGTTGCTTCTGTGGAGAACGGGGCAACGGCGATGCTTGACGGCGGGAAAGGAGGGGTGTCCGGCGGCGAGAAGCAAAAGATTGCAATTGTGAGACAGCTGTTGAAATCGCCGGACGTTATGCTTTTTGATGAACCGACCTCAGCACTTGATGCGAAGAGTCGAGGCGCGCTGATCAAATTGCTTCATGAAATTAAGAGAGACCATATTGTAATCGTTGTCACTCATGACGAGGAGATGCTTGCCGCCTGTGACGAGGTCATTTCGACGGCTGGATGATTATCGGATTGTGGCGTTGAAGACCAAGAAACTTGAAATGGCGTGGGCTCTGGGTAGGTCTCCACGGGTACGCCGTCGGTGCTGTACTCGACCGCCCGGCAAGAAGGTTTTATAGCGTGTTTCCCCAGAGAGGTCCCTTTGTCCGGTAGTGGCGAGGGGAGCCTCTCTTTTGCTCACCTCTTGCGGCGGAGGGGGACACCATGCGCCTATGCAGGACAAACTGCGCGTTCTTGTCGAATGATGGGCTATGTGTAGAGATGATGGTCTCGGGTAGAGGCCGTGTCGCGCTCGGCTGCGATGAGCCAGGCAATTCAATCTTCATCCGGGAGGGCCTTGGCAAGACAAGCAGGGCGAAGACCTTGGCGACGTTCGGGAGCCGTGTGGCGCCCGGCTCCGCGCTCATCCACGACATGGAGCCGGGCGCCACACGGCTCCCGTCAACAATCTGTCACTGAAGAGCCAGCACTACAACGCGAAGCTGCTCAAGGGCGTTCCCGACGGCCAGAACCCGCTGGGGCCCGTGAACCGGATGCGCTACTTCATGCAGTGCTTCCTGAGGGCTCATCCCGGCTCCAACCGGGACGACATGCGGGGCTGTGGCTATGAGTCCGCCCGAGGACAAGCTTGAGAAGGTCGCGATGGTGCTCGATCGGGCAATGCGATACCCGAAAACGCTCAGGTTCAGGCAGTTCTATGCAAGAAAGCCCAGTTCAGATGAGTTCGACGAGCAATATTTATCAACACAGTGCAAGGGGGGATTATATTTGTATTTCATCCGTGTTGAGCTTCACACGGTGCGCGACTCATCGCAAACTGGCGGGCGCAGCGGAAAGAAAACCGACTGCAGACGAACGATCGATATCGGGAGCAAATAGCCACCGGATGCTTTTCGGTCTCCTACGCGTCGACCTCCGCGATTTCTTCTGCGTCTCGCCAAGTTGAAAGGAGCGATGTCGAAAACTCCTTTTCGGTTAGCGTCAAGACATCCTTCACGCAAAAACCTTTCAATTTGTCAGGAAGCCCAAAACGCGCTTTTTTCCTAATCGAGCTGGCAACCCGCTTCAACGCGGTCTTGTTCTTGTCCTCGTTGTATACCAAAACAAAGACGCAGTGCTCGCGAAACCATCTCGTCCTCTTTCCCCACAGGTCCGAGCAGATCAAAACGCTGTCCTTGCACTTCTCGATGAGGGCGTCCCTTTGGCCAAGATTGATACCAAGCTCTTCGTCATCCTTGGGATTGAGCCTCTTCCCCAGCGTCTCCTTCAGACTGCCGTTTTTAAATTCGACTAGATATAACGTTTCCCGATCGCAATACAGCGCATCGGCGGAGCGCGGGAGTTGCATCCACCTATTGACCTTCTTGCAGTAGCATTCTTTAACAGAGTCAAAATTGACAACAGGCAAATCGTCATCCACAAGAGAGACGCTCCCGTCTCTGGATGTTTTGGAGATGGTCGACGTGCAGTCCCTTAGGATACAGGTCCTGCAACGGGAGCAACCATCGCTGCCATCTGGCACCGCGGGAGAGTTCGGATGAGGGCAGGAGGCGCACAGGTCGCTACTCAAGGCCGTACTCCTCCCTCTCAAGCGTATCAAAAGGAGCCGCCAGCTTCTCGTAGGCGACCTCAGTCGAGCCGGTTATATCGGCAAAGCGAGAGCGTCCATCAGTGCAGGTCTCCGCAAGATAATATGAGCACAATCCATCAACAGCGTGCTTCTTAGAATACACTTCGATCGCATTCAGGAAATATGGACTATGGGTGCTCATTAAGACGTGCATCCCGAGCTCTTTCTGGAGCAGCACGATTATCTCGGCGAAGGCCAGCTGCCATGCAGGATGAAGATGAATCTCGGGTTCATCGAGGATAATAGTCCCTCCGGCATCTAGCGCGCCGGACTTCAAGAGCACCTTCATGATGGCGAACGTCTTCAAGCCAGCAGAAAGGTTCCCAGGCTCCAACCCCCGAGCGAAGCCCTCTTCGAGATACGTAAGGTGACCGCGACTTTCGCTCCTCTCGAAATGCCCCGGACATAAGGAGGAAACCTTGTCCATG
This sequence comes from Collinsella sp. OM04-5, assembly GCF_003439125.1. Taxonomy (GTDB): domain Bacteria; phylum Actinomycetota; class Coriobacteriia; order Coriobacteriales; family Coriobacteriaceae; genus Collinsella. The sequence continues at coordinate 38,630 of NZ_QSUU01000017.1, forward strand.
AGAACCTTCAGGTGTCGCTCCTTCGCGATCTCTTCGAACAGCGAGGACTCGCTGTCATCGTTACGGATGGTCGCCTGAATCAAATCTTGCCGCAGCTCCTCCTGGTGTCCAAGGAGGGGCTTGAACCGAAAAGCGGGGCCGTAGGGTCCTCCGAGAGAATCGATCAGGAACGGGTCGTCCAGATAATGCGCCCTGAATCGCAAAACCCTCCTATCGTGCACCTCCGCCACCTCGTCACTTGCAACCGAGAAAACCGTAGATGCGTCCTTTATCTGGAGCTCGACCTTCCCGGGCTCTTCGCCGAAAACCGAATTGATCTGGCCGTTGAACTCGCTTCGGAACCTGTTTGTCGCAATCGCACGAAATACCTCATCATCGGAGATATCCATGATCTCGATAATCTGATCGGCAACTCCTGCTACGCCATTCGTGAAATCGGATTCGATCTCACGGGAGATCTCCTCCCCGTAATACTCCTTTATCTCATCAATAAGCTCGTCCCTCGTGCACTCGCCCGAAAAAACCCTGTCGATGAAACTATTCATTCTTCCAGCAGTTCGCCTGTGGCGAGACGTGGAGTCGAGAGGGCTTCCCACATATGCCTTCCTGATGGCGCGCTCAACACTATTGCGCCTCATGCGGTCGATTTTGTTCTCCGAATCGGACATGCTGTTGAAGGCCGCATAAAGCGCTTTTCCAACCGTGCTTTTCCCCGTCCCGTTCTCCCCGGCGATCACGGCAATACCATTAATCTCGATATCGGCCTCAGCGACCCTGCCGATGTTTTTCATCTTGATTTTCAATGCATATCACCAGCTCTAAACTCGCGAGACTCAATAGCTCGATTATCGCACAGAGAGATCGACTTCTCGAGGACTCCCTAAATGGAACGCGCGGTGAGGACATGGCTCGCCGCCGTCCGCTTCGCGTTCGCGCGGGGGAAGGTGACGACCAGGGACCTCTCCGGGCTCATCGAGAGGAGCGCCAGATTCTCCTCGTCCATTTGAACTGTATCGTATTCAAGGACACTTGACTTAGAGGAATGGCGTTGAGCGGCGATAATCGTTTCAGCGCCAAAAAGAAAGGAGTGTCAGTCATGGCAGACGGGCCCTCCTACACAGCGGGGTACCGCGCCGAGGCCGCAGACTTCGCCGCCGCGTCGGGGAAGCCCATCGCCCAAGTGGCAGCCGACCTCGGCATCAACGAGAAGACCCTGGGAAGATGGGTGACGGTCAGGAAGAAGGAGCTGACCAACCACCCGGTCGCGGCGGCCGCAAGTGCATGCGCGAGCTCGAGCTCGAGAACGAGTTCCTAAAAAGCCCCGACCTCACATTGGAGGCCGGGGCCAGTAGATTTTTGGGACATGTCTAGAAATCTACCCATGCAGGAAGCGGCATGTGCCGAGCATGTCGCGTGCTAGGTTTTGAGGCATGCCACAAAACCTAGCACGGGGGAGTGGCTACTCGGCGTCGGCGAAGCCGTTGGGGTTATGGCTCTGCCAATTCCAGCTGTCGCGGCACATGTCCGCGATGTCGTACTGGGCCTTCCAGCCCATCATGCGTTCGGCCTTGGAGGCATCGCACCAGTTGGCGGCGATATCGCCGGCACGGCGCTCGCGAATCACGTAGGGCAGCTCCTTGCCACAAGCCTTGGAGAAGGCGGCGATGACCTCGAGTACCGAGGTGCCGGTGCCGGTGCCCAGGTTAAAGATCTCGACGCCGGTTTTGCCGTTCATCCAGTTAAGGGCGGCAACGTGACCAGAGGCCAGATCGCACACGTGGATGTAGTCGCGCACGCCGGTGCCGTCGGGGGTGGGGTAGTCGTTGCCAAAGACCTGAACGGCCTCGAGCTTGCCCACGGCGACCTGGGCGACATAGGGCACCAGGTTGTTGGGGATGCCCTTGGGGTCCTCGCCGATCAGGCCCGACGGATGAGCACCGATGGGGTTGAAGTAACGGAGCAGCACGACGTCCCACTCGGGGTCGGCGGTGTGGACGTCCATAAGGATCTGCTCGATCATCCACTTGGTCCAGCCATAGGGGTTGGTTGCGGGCTTCTTGGGGTCTTCCTCGGTGACGGGCGGGTTGTCCGGGTCGCCGTAGACGGTCGAGGAGCTCGAGAAGATGATGGACTTGCAGCCATGGTTGCGCATGACGTCGATGAGCACCAGGGTGTTCTCGATGTTGTTGTGGTAGTACTCGACGGGCTTGCTCACCGACTCGCCGACGGCCTTAAAGCCGGCAAAGTGGATGACACGGTCGATCTGATGGGTATCGAAGATCTTGTTCATCGCATCGCGGTCGAGCACGTTGGCCTTGTAGAAGGTGAGGTTCTTGGCGGCTTCGTCGCCCACGATGGTCTTGACGCGGTCGACGGCGACGGCGCTGGAGTTGGAGAGATCATCGACGATGACGACCTGGTAGCCACCCTCGAGCAGCTGAACGACGGTGTGCGAGCCGATAAAACCGGCGCCACCGGTAACGAGGACGCAGGTGTCTTTGGGGTCGAGTGCTTTGGACATGTAGTCTCCTATCGAATCAGGAACACTTCTAGAGGGGAGTATAGCGCAGGCGGGGACGCCCAAATGGTGCACTGTAGGAAAAGCAGAGGATTATGTTAACGTACTCATATAAGAGCTTGCTCAATTGTTACCTCAAATTTGACAATTGCTTACGAGCCGCCGACCTTGTAGTTTCCTGCCGTTCGTGGAAATCGTTGGGACGCGCCATATGTACGCTAATATGTATGAGTTGAGCGACATATAAATAAGCATGTAACGGAGTACATATGTCACCAAACAGCGATTCCATCCTTTCCCAGGAGCTCTCGCGCCGCACTGCCCTTAAGGCCCTGTTCGGCGCCGCTTCTGCGGCAGTTCTTTTTGGCCTGCCCACTCGCGCCCATGCGGCGGAGGCTTCCAAAGAAACCACCGATAAATTGAATGCCGCCCAGGCCCAACTCGACGAGGTTCAGGCCCAGCTCGACAGCATCGCAAATGAGTATGCGGCGCTGGCCAACAAGAATGCCCAGACCCTCAACGACATCGAGAATGTCCAGGGCAAGATTGACGACACGCAGGCCCAGATCGACGAAAAGAAGGCCGAGCTCAAGAAGAAGCGCAACGACCTTTCCGATCGCGTGGCCGCCAGCTACAAGTCCGGCGGTACGAACATCCTGTCGCTGCTGCTGGCCTCTGGCTCGTTTGAGGAACTCGTCGCCAACGCGCATTACGTTGAGAAGATCAACAAGAGCGACCGCGATGCCATCGAGGATATCCAGACGATTCAGGCCGAGCTCGACGCACAGAAGACCGAGCTCGAAGCACAAAAGGCTGACCTGGAGAAACTCAAGGATCAGCAGATGGCTCAGATGCAGGATATGCAGGCCAAGCAGCAAGAGGTCCAGACCGTGCTGAACGGTCTTTCCGACGACGTCAAGGAGCTCATGGCTCAGCGTGATTCCGAGATTCTCGCTGCCGCCCAGGCCGAGGAGGCCGCTAGGAAGGCCGCCGCTGCCGCGGCTGCCGCGAACAAGAACAATTCCTACTCGGGTGGTTCGAGCTCGGGCGGTGGATCGTATGCGCCCGGAACTCCGCAGCAGAATGCCGGCTCGGGCAAGCAGCAGGCCGTCGTCAACGCGTGCTACTCCACGCCTTCGCCGGGTCAGAACTGGTGCGCGGCGTGGGTTACCAATGTCTTCCGTAACGCCGGCGTTGGCTACTTTGGCGGCAACGCGTGTGACATGTTCAACGCCTGGTGCTATAGCTCCGACCGCTCGGCGCTGCAGGTGGGCATGATCGTGGCCGACTCCTCGCATAGCGGCACGGGTGCTCCGGGCCTTATCTACGGTCATGTGGGTATCTACGTTGGCGGCGGCATCGTTATGAGCAACGAGGGTGCCATTACGTCTAAGTCGCTTGATTCGTTTATTAGCTTCTATGGTACTGGCTCTGGCGTGCGTTGGGGCTGGCTTGGCGGTATTGCGCTGTCGTAACGGCGGTTTGAAGTAAGTTGGTCCGTGGCTGCCCGGAAGGCATTAGGTTGCCTGCTCGGACAGTCCTGCTCGCACGGAGAGCACATTAAGTGCTCTCCGGCTCGTGCGGAACTCGCGATCAACCTAATGCCTTCCGGGCAGCCACGGACCTCTCGGATCCAATGCGTCACACACCGGACTGGTTGTCTGAATAAATATGGCGAAGGCCCCTTTCGGGGCCTTTTTTAAATGAATTTATCGACTCCGTGGACTTCGGTTTTGGAATTTGGAGCCGACGGCTCACCAAAGTGGAAAATGAAATATAACCTAGCTGCAATAATCGCCTTGTTGCGAACTCGAACTGATCATGTAGATTTAAAATAGCCGCAATTTGCAATTGTCGAGCGGTGCGTTGGGTTGGAGCTGCTGCGGGTCCTATATGGATTGCGGTCTTGCGCCCCGATGTCCAAATAGGTCTCTCTAGACGGGAAGTTGCTCATGGACACCATATATGACGGAGACGGCTGGGTCGATCATTATAGTTGGCGACTAGTCGGCTCGGATGACAATGGGGATGTGGTGTTTGATGGACTATGTCCAAAGCATCTCCATCCTTTTGTTTCGTCGTTAATTGAGAGTTCCGCTCGTGTTGCCCCCTACAGCTCGGCGTCGCTTCATGATACGGACGTTTTGAAGACCATAAGGGAATCAATTGACGAGGGCACGATGAGCAGCCCGCTGTTTTCTCAGCTTGTGGGGCTAGATGAGATTGGCTCGAAACGGCTGCTTGCGGGCGAAAAAGTGGAACTCACTTATCGGTCGATGATTTCAATCCTGCGGCTAGCCGATGTTCTTCGCAAATAAATGATAACGGGACAAGTGAGCTAGATCACTTGTCCCGTTATTAATTAAAGTGGATCGCGGTGGGCAGGCTATAAAAATTCGCCGACTCGGTGGACTTCGGGTTCTAGGTCTACGTCGAATTGGTCTTTGACGGTTGCTTGGATGTGGCGGATGAGTTTGTCGACGTCGGCTGCGGTGGCGTGGTCGGCGTTGACGATGAAGCCGCAGTGTTTTTCGCTCACCTGGGCGCCGCCGACGGCGTGGCCGCGCAGGCCGGCGTCCATGATGAGCTTGCCGGCAAAGTGGCCCTCGGGGCGCTTGAAGGTGGAGCCGGCGCTCGGCATATCGAGCGGCTGCTTGTCCTCGCGGCGCTGGCGATAGTCGTCCATGTCGGCCTTGATCATCGCAGCGTTGCCCGGGGCGAGATTGAAAGTGGCCGAAAGCACGATAAAGCCGTCGTCGGCGATGCGGCTCTTGCGATAACCCAGGTTGAGCTCGTCGACATCGAACTCGATGATATTGCCGCTGCCGCGGGTGCCGTCGTCGAGCATGCGAGCGGGCTTGTAGACACGCACGGACTCCAGCACATCGGCCATACAGGCACCGTAGGCACCGGCGTTCATGTAGCAGGCGCCGCCGACCGATCCGGGGATACCCGAGATGGGCTCCATGCCGGTGAGGCAGGCTTCGGCGGCAGTCGTGGCGACATCGGAAAGCAAGGCGCCGGCTGCCGCCGTGACGTGCGTGCCGTTGACCGTAATGTCGGAGAGGCCCTTGCCCAGCGCTACGACGACACCGCGGATACCCTTGTCACCGACGAGTAGGTCAGAGCCGTTGCCCACGATGGTGAGCGGCAGATCGCAGCGGTAGCAGGTGTCAAGCGTGGCGACGAGTCCCTGCTCGGTATCGGGCGTGACAAAGACATCGGCCGGGCCGCCGATCTTAAACGTGGTGTGCTCGCGCATGGGCTCGCTCATGAGTACGTTGTCCTCGCCGGCAACGCCGGCGAGCGCGCAGAGCAGGTCCTCGTTAAAAAAGTCGTTCTCGTGCATACGAATATCCGCCTTTTGGTGGTTGTTGTCATCAATCGTTTGCAATATACCCCACCTGGACGGATTTGGTGCGCTGGCGGCGATAAAACAGCCGTCCACCGGATTGGTAAAGTGTTTATCATCGAGGTAGAGGGGCAGTCGCTATACTTTCAAGAGATTGCGCGTAAACCCGGAAGGAGCGAGATGGCCAACAAAGTCACCCTCAAGCAGATCGCCCAGGAGGTGGGGCTTTCCCCTTCGTCGGTCTCGCTTGTTCTCAATAATCGGCCCTGTCGCATTTCAGAAGAAAACCGCAAGCTTATCAAGGAGGTTGCGGCGCGCAACCACTATGTTCCTAACCAGATCGCGCGTAGCCTGGTCATGCGCGAGTCGCGCACACTGGGCCTTATCGTTCCCAATATCGAGAGCCGCTTTTTTGCCTCGCTCGCCGGCAGTTTGGAAAAGCGCTGCCGCGAGGACGGTTACGCGCTCTTTATTACCAGCTCGGGTGGAAGCGCCGATGACGATTTGGAACTGCTGCGCCAGCTGGTGACGCGCGGCGTCGACGGCGTCTTTCTGGTAGTGGGTGACGAGTTCTCCGACGATCGCGCCCTGCGCGAGGAAGTGAGCCATCTGCCCATCCCTGCCGTGATGGTCGACCGCGCCATTGAGGGCCTCGAGTGCGACAAGGTGATGTTCGACCACGAGATGGGCGGCTACATGGCCACGCGGTATCTGATTGAGCAGGGTCATCGCCGCATCGCCTGTTTGGTTAACGCGCGTCGCTCCAATACGGGCCGCAAACGACTTGCCGGTTACGAGCGCGCGCTGCGCGAGGTGGGACTGCCCATCGACGCGCGCCTGGAGTTTGAGAGCGAGTACTACATTCCGAGCGCATACGAGGCCTCGGAGGCGGTGCTTGCAACCGATGCCACCGCCGTGTTCGCAAGCTCGGACAACATTGCCCTCGGTCTGCTCAAGCGCTTGCACGAGATGGGGAAGAGCATCCCGGGCGACATCTCTGTGGTGAGTTACGACAACTCGGCGGCCGACGTTCTCTTTGAGCCGGCGCTGACCGCGATTGAGCAGGATCCCGGTGTCCTTGCGGAGCATGCTTTTGGCTGCATGTCCAAGCGTCTTGCCGGTAGGGGCGGTAGACGTGCCGAAGAGGTCGTTCTGGAGCCGGCGCTTATCGTGAAGGGCAGTGTGCTTGACCTTACCGAATATAGCTAAGCGCACTTGTTTGTTTGCATAGATTGCATGCGGAGTGTCCGCTATTTGCCGGCGGGGCCGGGGAGGCATACTTTGTTTTGAGAAGTTCGCGGAGCCCACTTCTCAAAACAAAGCAGGCACCCCGGCCCTCGTCCGTGAACTTTTCCGCTGGGCGAGCCATAGACGCCGCGCACCGATACGGTAAAGCGGCGGCTTGAAATTGGTGCTATATTCAGCTTGAGTTGTTTAATGCTAGTACGGGAGGCTGATATGGGGCTGTTCAAGAAGAAAAACCCGCAGGATGCCTTTGATCCCGATGTGTTTACCATCACGGATACGATTTTGGACCCGCCGCGGGTTACATTTTTGCCGGCTATCTATCAGGATGCCACGCGCCGCAAGTGGGCCGTGCATCAGCGTGGCGGCGAGCCGAAGATTTTTGACTATGCGGACGTGCTTCAGTGCGAAGTAGCCGAGGCGGGCGATCCGGAGGCCGATGAAGCGGTCTCTAAACAGGAATTTGCCCAGCGTATTCTGGCAAATCCCGCTAAGGCGGCAAAAATGAACGCTGCCAAGCGTAATATGTGTCTTGGTATGGGCGTTGTTGTGGCGGTTCAGACGGGAAAAGACGAGGTTTCCAAATTGGAGATTCCCGTTATGACCGACGAAGTCAAACGCGATTCAAGCCTATATAAGTCGTATCGGAATGTCGCCGAGAAGATCAAGGCCGAATTTGATGCCATGGGAGGGCTGGTCTAATTTTGGCGGCATACGTTTCTGAATGAGGAGTCTGTGCAATGGCAGGCGAATCTTATGCAATTCCCCCTAAAGATCGTGCTGTTGAGGGAATTCTATGGTATATCCAGCACCATCAGCTTGCCGGCGGCGATCGCCTGCCGGCCGAGCGCGTGCTGTGCGAAGAGATCGGCGTTTCGCGTACGGCGTTGCGCGCCGGTATCACGCGGCTCATCTCGTGCGGAACGCTCGAGAGCCGTCGCGGATCGGGTACGTATGTGTGTCCTCCTAAGCCGCTGAACATCTTCCAGGAAACGTATAACTTTTCCGATGCCGTGCGGACTGCCGGCCTGCATCCCTCTTCTCGTCTGGTTTCCACCGAGACCATCGATGCGGATAAGACGCTTGCCGACAAGCTTGGGGTGGCTATAGGCGCTCCTTTGCTCCGCATGCAGCGCGTTCGACTTATTGAGGGCGAGCCGGCGTCAATCGAGACGGCTCACGTTAACCTGTCCCTGTGCCCATCGCTTCCCGAGCACGATTTTGAGTGCGAGAGCCTTTACGATGTCTTGCTCAAAGAAGGTGGCGTGCGTGTTGAGCATGGACGTGAGCATATCTCCATCTCGCGTTTGAACGCCGAAGAGGCCGAGCTGCTCCAACAAGAAGAGGGAACGCCGGTGTTCTATGAGAGCACGATGGAATTTGATAAGGACATGCGTTTTGTGGAGCATTGCAAATCGGTGATTTTGCCCACAAAGTTCCGCTTTGCCGATAACGGCGAAGAGAACGGCATGAGGAGCGTGGCAGGTGAACAATGGCTGAAACAGTAGATGCCACCCCGGTTTATATGCGCATTCGACGCCGCATCGAGGAACGTATCGAGCGCAGTATATATCCCACGGGTTCCATGATTCCGTCCGAAAAAGACCTTGCCGAGGAATTTGGTACGACACGCTTGACCATCCGAAGCGCTGTCGATGAGCTGGTTCGGCGCGGGCAGATTCGCCGTGTTCGGGGAAAAGGTGCCTTTGTGGCGCAGAAAGTACCTGCTTTTTTTGAACGCACGGTCGGTTTCCGTGAATCGGTCCGTGCTTCGGGCGGCGAGCCGTCCGTCCGTATTCTCGCGCGTTCCAAGCGTTATGCGGGGCCATATTACGCCGACCTGTTTGGCATCGCCGAGGACGACCTGCTCTATTCCGTTCGACGCCTGAACTGCATAAACGGTAGCCCCGTATCGATTGAGACGGCGCTGATTCCCTGCCTGCTGTTCCCAACCATCGAAGATATTGACGTGTCGGTCTTCAGTTTGTACGAGACCTATGAGATGCTGGGCCGAAAGCCAGTCATGGCACAGGAAAAGCTCGATATCGAAGCGCTGGGCGCACGAGATGCCGGCCTCCTTGGACTGGAACAGGGCGATCTTGTTTTGCTTTTGGAATGCGTGAGCTATGACGCGAGCGGTCAGGCTATCGAGTATGTAAAGTCCTTCAATCGTGGCGATACGGGCGGCTACACCTATACGTACTAGCTGGTATTTTGTGAATAACGGCTGGGAAACTAACCAGTTTGATCGTTGGGTCAGCTGTATATACAACCTTACAGGGCTCAAAATCGACCGTTCGCCGATGGGGATAAATTAATCGACAAAGAGGTATCAAAAAGCCGTAACCTGTAACTGTGATTGGTATCAAATACTAATGATTTGTTACGAGGTGAGACGATGAAGATGCTCGATTACGTTCAGCTTGCCCATGTGCGTATGGGGGAGAACCTCGAGCGTTCGTCTGAGCTGGTAGCGCAGCTCGTTGATATTTTCCAGTCCGGTTCTTTTGACGCGCTGCGCATCGTTGCTTCGGGTTCGTCGCGCCATGCCGCCGATTGCGCCCGCGATTACCTGCAAGATGCCCTGCAAATGCAGGTGTCCGTTGTGACGCCCGAGGCCTTCGTTGATTTTGAACACACCTATCCGCAGCATGCGCTCAACATTGCCGTTTCGCAGAGTGGCTATTCGACCAATACGATTGCGGCGCTCGATTACATGCGCGCACACGATATGGCTGCAGTTGCGCTCACGGCAAACGTCGAGGCACCCATCAAGGAACACGCTGACATCGTTCTTGACTACGGTGTGGGCGTCGAGTCGGTGGACTTTGTGACTCTGGGCGTCGAGGTGCTCGTTGAGTACCTGGTGCTCTTTGGTATTTACGGCGGTCAGGCGCGCGGAACGATTGACGCCAAGGGCGTTGCCCAGCGTCTTGACGACCTGCGCGAGGCCATCCAGGCCAATGCCGTGATGTGCAAGACCGCCGAGGCATATGTCCAAGACCACATGCTCGAGCTTTCTGAGCACACGCCCGCCATGGTCGTCGGCAACGGCCCCAACTATGGCGTTGCCGAAGAGGCGGCCCTCAAGCTGAGCGAGACCATCAAGATTCCTGCCATGCATCACGAAGGCGAGGAGTTCGTCCACGGTCCCGAGATGCAGATCGTTCCGGGCTATCTGGTGTTTATCGTCGACGATCCGCAGGGGTCGGAGCGTCTTGCGAATATCGCTGATGCGCTATCGAACGTTACGACAAAAACGGTGCTGCTCACGGCCCATCCCAAGGGTAGGGCTCACGAGGTTGCGGTGCCTCAGGTGGCTCCGCTGCTCAGCGCAATTCCCAATCTTGTGTTCTTCCAGACGATTGCGGCCATGATAGCCGAGCGTCTGAAGTCATGGGGCGTGCACCCGTATCTTGATGCCGTCTCCAAGCAAATGGAGGTCAAGGCAGAGGGCTACGAAGAGTCAGTCAATGCGCTTAAGGCCAAAGCGGCCGAGTGTTACGGAATGTAAGCGGGTTTTGATGCCCGTTGGCATGGGGGATGTGGAAACAACCCCAGAAAGGAGAGACAAATGAAGGAAACCGAGAAGATCGAGATCATGCATTTCGACCAGGAGGGCTATCT
>NZ_QSUU01000018.1:0-268 GCF_003439125.1 Collinsella sp. OM04-5
CGCGGGACTGAGCGCTCATGCGCGCGGTCCGGGCACGAGGATGCCCCCGAGTCGACTCCTCCTATGCGCCATGCGGCCCCCAGGGCACGTAGATGAGACCCAGGACACCGTAACGGTGGGCGCCGCCCACCGGTCAGCGGCCAGAGCATGGGGGGCACGCCCGGTCCCGTTCCGAACCCGGAAGCTAAGCCCCATCGCGCCGAGAGTACTGCGGGGCCAGCCCGTGGGAGGCCAGGGCGCCGCTGACCGGTGGACGGCACCGAGCCGT
>NZ_QSUU01000018.1:278-40288 GCF_003439125.1 Collinsella sp. OM04-5
GCCGTCATCGAGATTGAAGGAGGGGGAGGCCTCGCGGCCTCCCCCTTTTTTGCGTTTAATAGAGAGCTGTAATACAAGAACTCGCCTTCGTTTAGCTTGTCTTACTGTTTGGCTGTATTTTGAGTCCTTCTTTTGTATTTGCGCGATAATAACTCCCATTGGCGTTAGGGAGGACTTGATGTTTACCGTTTTTGTCTTGGGCAATATTGCTTCGGGTAAGTCGACTGCCTGCCGCTATCTCGAATCTCATGGCGCCATGCTTATCGATCTGGATGAGCTTGCCAAATCGCTGTACGTGCCGGGGTCGGATATCGTCAATGCTCTTGCTGAAGAGTTTGGCTGGGATATTTTGGACGAGGAGGGCGGCGTTCGACGTAACATCCTCGCTTCTCGAGCTTTTGTCTCTCCTGATGCGGTTGCAAGGCTCAATAGCATTGTGCACCCCGTTCTCGTTGAGCAGCTTTCGCTGAGGATTCTCGATCCTGTCTGCTGTACGGTTTCGTCTCCCCGCTATCCCTTCGCTGCGGTCGAAGTATCTGCTCCGACTGGCTTTGAGGACGCCTTTGGCCTTGCGGATGAAATTATGGTTGTTAGTGCTCCTTTGGCGGTCCGTCGCGAACGTGCCATTCACCGTGGTATGGAGCCATCCGATTTTGATGCTCGCTGCGCTTGCCAACCCGATGAGTCTTCGCTTTGCCGTCTCGCCACAACCGTGATTGATAACGCAGCGGGCGACAACACGCTCTTTGAACAACTGGATGCATGGCTTGCTCGCCATGGCCTTATGGACGCTACGAATAAGGGGGCGACAGATGCCTAAGACGCGTTTCTTTACGTGGTATCGCTTTGTGCCGCTGGCTCTCGTTTTCGTCTTTGGCCTTATCTCGCTCGTTTACTCGTGTGCTCCCGCCGCTTTCTTTAAACCGCTTTATCCGATTGACTATGAGGCGTATGTAAAGCAGTCCAGTATTTCGCATAATCTCGATCCGTATCTGGTGTGTGCCGTCATCAAGTCGGAATCAAACTGGGATCCCGAGGCGGAATCCAACCAGGGCGCCCAAGGTCTCATGCAGCTTATGCCTGAAACCGCTCAGGATATGATCGCCAAGGGCCTTGTCGACGGGGACGAGTATTCTGCCGATAACCTGAATGACCCCGCTACGAATATCGAATTTGGGTGCGCGTACCTCTCGTACCTGCTGACGTATTTCAATGGCTCGACGGATAGTGCTATTGCTGCTTACAATGCCGGAATGGGCAATGTCGATGGGTGGGCGCAGCAAAACACATCGCTCCACAACGCGATTACCTTCCCCGAGACACAAGCCTATTTGATTCGTGTCAATAATGCCTGGGTTCGCTATAAGACCCTCTATCCCGACCGGTTCGTATAGGACTATGCCTGCCGCCTGCGTATACTGCAGATATATGAGTTAGGAGTATCCATGGCGGATTTTGAAGTTGAGCGTGTTGGCGGAGAGCTCAAACGTTTTGGCGTTGAGGGCTCTGATGTGCCGTTTAAGGTCGTGTCTCCCTATGAGCCTGCAGGTTCCCAGCCGAAGGCCATTGAGTCGCTTGTGAAGGGTGTGAGGGACGGAGACCGCTATCAGGTTTTGCTTGGCGTGACCGGTTCGGGCAAGACCTTTACCATGGCCAAGACCATCGAAGCTCTCGGTAAGCCAACGCTGGTCATGGCCCCCAACAAAACCCTCGCCGCACAGCTTGCGAGCGAGCTCAAAGAATTCTTTCCCAACAACGCTGTGGTCTACTTCGTCTCGTACTACGACTATTATCAACCCGAGGCATATGTACCGCAGAGTGATACGTATATCGAGAAAGACTCGTCGATTAACGAAGAGGTCGAGATGTTGCGCCATCAGGCGACAGCATCGTTGCTTTCTCGACGCGATGTGATTGTCGTCGCATCGGTCTCGTGCATCTATGGCATCGGTTCTCCCGAGGACTATGCGGGCTTGGCACCAAACGTCGATAAGAAGGTGCCGCTCGAGCGCGATGACTTTATCCATGCGCTCATCGACATTCAATACGACCGTAATGACTATGACCTGGCGCGTGGTACGTTCCGCGTACGTGGCGATGTCGTCGATGTGTATCCGCCCTATGCGGAGCACCCGTTGCGGTTTGAGTTCTTTGGCGACGAGGTTGAGCTGATTGCCGAGATCGATGAGGTTACCGGTGAGATGTTGCGTGAGTACGAAGCGATTCCCGTGTGGCCGGCTTCGCACTACGTGACCGAGAAGCCAAAGGTGAAGGCGGCCCTGAAATCGATCAGCGAAGAATGCGAAAAGCGCGTGGCGGAGCTCAAAGCGACCGACAAGTTGCTCGAGGCACAGCGCCTGCAGCAGCGGACCGATTATGACCTCGAGATGCTCGAGACGATGGGCTTTTGCAACGGCATCGAGAACTACTCGCGCCATCTGGATGGACGTAAACCGGGCGAGCCGCCGTTTACCTTGATTGACTACTTTCCCAAGGACATGCTCTGCATCATCGACGAGAGCCATGTGACGGTGCCGCAGATTCGCGGTATGCACGAAGGCGACCGATCGCGTAAAGTGACCCTGGTGGAGCATGGTTTTCGCCTGCCCTCGGCGCTCGACAACCGTCCGCTTCGCTTCGATGAGTTTGAGGCGAGGATCCCGCAGTTCATCTACGTTTCGGCTACGCCGGGTGACTATGAGTTGCGCGTGAGTCAAAACGATGTTGAACAGATTATTCGACCGACCGGCCTGCTCGATCCCAAAATCGACGTTCGTCCGGTCCGAGGCCAGATTGACGATCTTGAGGACGAGATTCGCGAGCGCGTGGCCCGCAAGGAGCGCGTGCTGGTGACCACGCTGACCAAGCGCATGGCCGAGGATCTGACCGATCACCTGCTCGATGCCGGCATTAAGGTCAACTACATGCACTCCGATACGGCGACGATGGACCGTGTCGAGATTCTGCGAACGTTGCGCGAGGGCAAGATCGATGTTTTGGTTGGCATCAACTTGCTTCGCGAGGGTCTGGATCTTCCCGAGGTCTCGCTGGTGGCAATTCTCGATGCCGATAAGGAAGGTTTCTTGCGTAACCGCCGTTCGCTGATTCAGACGATTGGCCGTGCGGCCCGCAATGCCGACGGCGAAGTCATCATGTACGCCGACGTCGTGACCGATTCGATGAAAGAAGCCATCGAGGAGACGCAGCGCCGTCGTGAGATCCAGATGGCCTACAACGAAGAACACGGCATTGTGCCCAAGACGGTGCACAAGGCCATCAACGATATTTCGAGCTTTATTGCCGAGGCCGAAAAGACCGTGGGGTCCAAGGGACGCTCGAAGGGCGACTCTCTGGGCCATGGTGCGTTCTATACACCCGATGAAAACGGCGAGGGCGAGGTGCCAGAGACGGTGACGCCTGAACAGACGCTTACCGAGCAGCTGGAAGGGCTGCCGCATGACGAGCTGGTGCGGATCGTCGAGACCATGGAAGAAGACATGCGTAATGCCTCCGCCGCCATGGACTTTGAGGAGGCGGCGCGCCTGCGTGATGCCGTCGTTCAGATTCGGGCGATGCTCGAGGGCGCGCCCGAGGACGAAACGATTGAGCGCCTGCGCTCGCAGGCCCGCAAGGGTTCCACGTTCGCTTCGGGCAGAAAACGCCAGGGCGCGCGATTTAAGAAATAGGGTACAGGCCCCGCGCTTCTCGTTGAGCTCGGGGTCTGTGTCTTTAGTGTGCTAGAGGTCTGCAATCAGGGCTTCGGCGCACCGGATGCCATCAGTGGCGGCGCTCATGATGCCGCCGGCATATCCTGCTCCCTCGCCGCAAGGGTAGAGGCCTGGAGTCGCCACGGCGTGACACGCGCGATCTCGGGTGACGGTGACCGGGGAGCTCGAACGCGTCTCCACGCCGGTAAGCACGGCATCGGGACGGTCGTAGCCCCGTAGCTTTTTTCCGAGCAGGGGAATTCCCAGGCGAAGCGACTCGACGATATGCTGCGGCAGGGCTTCGTCAATTGCCGTCCAGGTCACACCGAGCGGATAGGTGGGCTTTACCTTTCCGGGCGCCTTACTGGCGCGTCCTGCGAGGAAATCTCCGACGAGCTGTGCTGGTGCGTTCCAGTTGGAACCGCCCAGGCGATAGGCGGCCACCTCGCAGGCACGCTGGAGCTCGATGCCGGCGAGCGGGTCATTGTTGGGAAGGTCCTCAGGCGTGACGTTAACGAGCAGGGCGGCATTTGCGTTGCGTCCGTCGCGGGCATTGAGGCTGGCCCCGTTGACGCACAGGTGGCCCGGCTCGGAAGAGGCGGCGACAACCTGCCCACCGGGGCACATGCAAAACGAGAACACGCTGCGCCCGTTGGGGAGATGGGCGACAAGCTTGTAGGGGGCTGCTCCGAGGGCGGGATGTCCCGCCGAAGGGCCATATTGAGCGCGATCGATATCGAGCTGTGGGTGCTCGATGCGTACGCCCATGGCAAAGGTTTTTTGCGCGAGGGCTACGCCATGGTCCTTGAGGAGCTCGAATACGTCGCGGGCGGAATGGCCGCAGGCAAGGATAAGGTGCTTCGTGGCGATTTGCTCAGTCGCGGCATGTTGAGACGCCTGGACATCGATGCCGGTGATGGCGCCGGACGCGTCGGCGCGAATGTCAACGAGCTTTGTTCGATAGCGGACGACACCTCCGAGCCGTTCGATGCGCTGGGAAATATTGGTGACAACAGTGGGAAGGATGTCGGAGCCAATGTGCGGCTTGGCATCCCATAGAATGTCTCGGGGTGCACCCGCTTCGACGAAGGTGTCCAGGATAAGGCGATGGGCGGGATTTTTGGTTCCCGTATTGAGCTTGCCATCCGAGAAAGTCCCCGCACCGCCCAAGCCAAACTGGATATTGCTCTCGGGGTCGAGGGCGCGCTCCTTCAGAAAGAGGTCGATTGCCTGCGAGCGGCGAAGCGCTGGGTCGCCCCGTTCGATAAGCAAGGGCTTCAGACCTGCTTCGGCGAGGGTAAGTGCGGCGAAAAGGCCAGCGCATCCGGCGCCGACGACGACGGGGCGCTCTTTGGGCGCGCCGGAAACGGGGGAGGGGAATGAAGGCTCATTGTCGTCTATCGTGCGCACGTGTGAGCGGTCGCGCACAGCAACGCTGTCGAGCACTGTCTGCTCGATGTCTGGGCTCGTTAGCTCAACACGAAAGCTCAGGATAAAATGAACGTCTCGTTTCTTGCGGGCATCGATGGACTTGCGGTGGAGCTCGATGGACTTGATCTCGGAGTCTTTGCAACGCAGGACGCGTTTGACGACTCGCTTGCCAACGATAAGGCAAGCTTTTTCATCGCCGGCTTCATCGAGCGACGCATTGACTTGGGTGATTTCGATCATCGAGGTCTCCTTAGATGCAAGAAAGAGGCCGCCCGGTGTCCCAGACGGCCCGAATGCGTTTTGATTATAGACTGCGCAGCTATAGGTTACTGGCAGCGCGAATGCCCGAAAGCCACGCCCATGCAAGGTTGAAGCCACCGCAGTCGGCGTCGATATCGAGCGCTTCGCCGCAGACGCAAAGCGGGGCATAGGCTGCGCCGTTCGCGCGAAGGCCGGGTATCGAGACGGTCTCGATGGGTATGCCGCCACGTATGACCTGTGCCGAGCGCTCCTCGGCCGTTCCCTCGACAAGCAGTTTAAAGTGCTTGAGGATGGAGACCAGATGGATGACGTCGTGCGACCCGGGGTGGCGCTGTTCGAATGCGGCGCAGACAACGCGAGAGAACTGCGGGGCGAGCATGCCGTCGAGCCAGCGGGGGTCGCGGGACGAAAAACCGCCGAGCAACGCAACTCGCTGGTTAAGCATATCGAGCAACTCGTCTTTGGAGAGGTCGGGGAAAACGTCGAGCAGAATCGTGTCGCCGCGCTGGACGCGACGGGAGAGGTTAAAGGCGGCAACGCCCGAGATGCCAAAGGTTCGGAAGAGCACTTCGCCGTCTTCGTGCCAGAGCTCCTCGTGATTGCGGGTGAGCGTCAAACGGGCGCGGACGCGCAGGCCATCCAGTGTCTTGAGCGCAGTCTGGTCGCCGAAGACCGATGCCGACACGGGGCAGAGGACGGGGCGCTGCGGTGTGAGGGGAAGGCTGAACGTCTTCGCGATGTCGGCAGGGCTGCCGCCCGTAGCGATAATCACGGCCTTTGCCTGCAAGGTCATGTTTTTGCGCGGGGTATCGGCGAGCGCCCTCCGAAGCGAGCGGAGCTCCGATTTTCGATCGCCGTGCTTTTTTGCCTTAAGCGCCCGTGCGGGACGGTCTATTTGGAGTGTCCAGCCCTCGGGAGCTTTGTGCGCCATGGCAACGTTGGCTCCGCAGATTAAGGTGACGCCCAGACGATCACAAACGTTGAGAAGCGCGTCGTGCACCGATTCGGCGCGGAGGGAGCGTGGGTACAGTCGACCTTCCTCGGAGGTCGTCATGATGCCCAGCGAGGAGAAGAAGCCCATAAGCTCTTGTTCGGGCCGGGGGCCCATGACGGATTCGACGAAAGCGGGATGGTTGTACCGCCGAGGATCAATCGATTCGTTTGAGAGATTGCAGCGGCCGTTGCCGGTCGCAAGGAGTTTAAGGCCGCAGGCGACATCGCGCTCAACGATGCAGGCGCTTTTGCCAGCGCGTGCGGCCGTGATGGCGGCGGCGAGACCCGAGGCCCCGCCGCCGATTACCAGGACGTCATAGAAGGCGCTCGTGTTCACTTAGGCCTCGTCGGTCTCGTGCGGGGCGATGGCCTCGACGGCAGAGACGGCCTTGGGCAGCATGCCATCGGGCAGCGCGGTCTCGACCTCGCCCTTATCGCAGGCCTCGGCGAGTGACGGATTGATGGGAAGTTGACCCAAGATGTCGAGGTTGTAGCGCTCGGCGACTTCGGGGAGGTTGCTCTTACCAAAGACCTCGATCTTCTTGCCGCAGTCGGGGCACTCGATATAGCTCATGTTCTCGACAACGCCCAGAATGGGGACGTTCATCTTCTCGGCCATGTTGACTGCCTTGGCGACGATCATCGAGACCAAGTCTTGCGGGCTCGTGACGATGACGATGCCATCGACGGGCAGCGATTGGAAAACGGTGAGCGCGACGTCGCCCGTTCCCGGAGGCATATCGACCAGCAGGTAGTCGATGGGGCCCCACGAGGTCTCGCTCCAGAATTGCCTGATGGCGCCCGCTATAACCGGGCCACGCCAAAGGACGGGATCGGTTTCGTTTTGGAGCAGCAGGTTGGAGCTCATGACCTTGACCCCGTGCTCGGAGATCTCGGGCAGCATAAGATTGCCGAGAGCATGGAC
Organism: Collinsella sp. OM04-5; assembly: GCF_003439125.1. Classification (GTDB taxonomy): domain Bacteria; phylum Actinomycetota; class Coriobacteriia; order Coriobacteriales; family Coriobacteriaceae; genus Collinsella. Next base: position 7,596 of record NZ_QSUU01000018.1, read on the forward strand.
ATGACGTCCGCTCATACCGAACATCTTGGGGATGGAGGGGCCGGTGATGTCGGCATCGAGGATGCCGACTTTGTTGCCGCGGCGGGCAAGCTCGGTGGCGATGGCACCGGTGACGAACGACTTGCCGACGCCGCCCTTGCCGGATAACACGGCGATAACGCGCTTGACTTCGGATAGCGTGTTCTCTTCAAATTCCTGCGGTGCGGTTTGTCCGCCGGCCGCCTGTGCGTGCTCGCAACCCATATCTGACTCCTTTGTATGCGTTGGGGCAAGGCCCCACGATGTGACACGAGCGTCATTGTACCCTCGTTTGCGAACGTGAGCCATTTGTGATGCGCGGCTGGCGATCGATGGCATTCGAAAGCATGGGTCGGGCAGGCGACGTGCGCGCGTCGGATAAATCAAAAGGTCTGCGAATCTTGTATCACGAACATCTGTGCGCGTTGAGTGCGCTAAACTCATCGACGGTGTGATTTGAAGTTATAGGAGGCAAGGAGCTTCCATGTCTGATTCCTCTATCGTTATTCGCGGTGCGCGCGAGCACAACTTGCGCGATATCGATGTATCCATTCCACGCGACCAGCTCGTGGTCATTACCGGCCTTTCCGGCTCGGGCAAGAGCTCGCTGGCGTTCGACACGATCTATGCCGAGGGCCAGCGCCGCTACGTCGAGAGCCTGTCGAGCTATGCGCGTCAGTTTTTGGGCCAGATGGACAAACCCGATCTGGACTCGATCGACGGCCTTTCGCCGGCTGTTTCGATCGATCAAAAGACGACATCCAAGAATCCTCGATCGACGGTGGGCACCGTAACCGAGATTTATGACTACCTGCGACTGCTGTTTGCTCGCGTCGGTACGCCGCACTGCCCCGAGTGCGGTCGCATAATCGAGCGCCAGACGACCGACCAGGTTGCCGATAAAGTCCTGGCTGCGGGGGAGGGCCGCCGCGCGTTCGTGCTGGCACCGGTGGTTCGCGGTCGTAAGGGCGAGTATGCCAAGCTGTTCGAGGATCTTCGCGCCGAGGGCTTTAGCCGCGTGCGCGTCGACGGCGAGGTTCGCTCGCTTGATGACCCTATCGATTTGGATAAGAAATTCAAGCACGATATCGAGGTCGTGGTCGACCGTATCGTGATTCGCGAGAACTCCCTGGGCCGTATTGCCGAGTCCGTTGAACAGGCGACTGCGCTGGCGCACGGCAATGTGAACGTATACTTGCTGCCCGACCGCGACGCTCCCGAGGGGACCGAAGGCGAGTTGCTGGAGTATTCGCTGGCGCTGGCGTGCCCGGAGCATGGGCACTCCATCGATGACCTGCAGCCGCGCGATTTCTCGTTCAACGCGCCCTATGGCGCGTGCCCCGAGTGCGATGGCCTGGGCTTTAAGAAGACGGTCGATGCCGAAGCGCTAATCGAAGACCCCTCGAAGTCGATCGCCGACGGGGTCTTTGGCAGCCTGTTTGGCAACTCTAACTACTATCCGCAGATTTTCGCTGCGGTCTGCAAACACTTTAAGGTGAGCGTCGATACGCCGTGGGAGGATCTGCCTCCGCGGGTGCGTCGCGCGTTTTTAGACGGCATGGGCGACCAGAAGATTTCGGTCGACTATCAAAAGCTCGATGGGCGTCGCAGCCAGTGGGACACCAAGTTCTCGGGCGTGCGCAATATCCTGTACGAGCGCTATAACGAGACGACGAATGAGAACACCAGGGCGCGCTTGGAGAAGTACATTCGCGAGGAGCCGTGCTCGAGTTGCCATGGTGCTCGTCTGCGCCCCGAGATGCTCGCCGTTACCGTAGGCGGTAAGTCCATTTACGAGGTCTGCTGCCTGTCGTGCCGCGAGTCGCTCGAGTTTTTTGAGGGCCTGGAGCTTACCGAGCGCCAACAATTTATCGGCGGGCGCATCGTTAAGGAAATCCTGGAGCGCCTGCGCTTTCTGGTCGATGTCGGACTCGACTATCTGACCCTCGACCGTGCCTCGGCGACGCTTTCCGGAGGCGAGGCCCAGCGCATTCGCCTGGCAACGCAGATCGGCGCCGGCCTCATGGGTGTCCTGTACATTTTGGACGAGCCATCGATCGGCCTCCATCAGCGCGATAACGAGCGCCTGATCAAGACGCTTGAGCGCCTGCGCGATATCGGCAATACCGTCATCGTCGTTGAGCATGATGAGGATACGATTCGTGCTGCCGACTATGTGATCGACATGGGCCCTGGCGCGGGCGTGAACGGCGGACACGTGGTCGCCGCGGGAACGCCTGCCGATATCATGGCGTGCCCCGATTCGATGACGGGTGCCTACCTGACTGGCAAGCGAATGATTCGGGTTCCCGATAAGCGCCGCAAGCCCGGTCGCGGCTGCCTTAAGATCACGGGCGCCCGTGCCAACAACCTTAAAAACGTTACCGCCAAGATTGAGTTCGGTACGCTTACGGTCGTTACCGGCGTGTCGGGATCGGGCAAGAGCTCCCTGGTTACCGACACCATCGCGCCTGCTCTTACGAATGCCATTCATCGCTCGACGCGTCCTGTGGGCCCGTACAAAAAGCTCGAGGGTATCGAGTGCATCGATAAGGTGATCGACATTGACCAGTCGCCGATCGGCCGTACACCGCGTTCCAATCCCGCTACGTACATTGGCCTGTGGGATGATCTGCGCGCGCTGTTTGCGAGCACACCGGAGTCGAAGGCACGCGGCTACTCGCCGGGACGTTTCTCCTTTAACGTGAGCGGCGGCCGCTGCGAAGCATGCAAGGGCGACGGACAAATTAAGATCGAGATGCACTTCCTTCCCGATATCTATGTTCCCTGCGAGGTCTGCGGCGGCAAGCGCTATAATCGCGAGACGCTTGAGGTCACCTACCGTGGTAAGACCATCTCTGACGTGCTCGACATGAGCGTCACCGAGGCGCTGGCTTTCTTTGGCAATATTCCTCAAATTAAGCGTAAGCTCCAGACTCTGTACGATGTGGGCCTGGGCTATGTGAGCTTGGGCCAGCCGGCAACGACGCTTTCGGGTGGCGAGGCACAGCGCGTAAAGCTCGCCAAGGAACTTCACCGCCGTCAGACGGGTAAGACGTTCTACATTCTGGATGAGCCGACGACCGGTCTCCATTTTGAGGATGTCCGCCAGTTGCTCGACGTGCTGCAGCGCCTGGTCGATGCGGGCAACACGGTTCTGGTAATCGAGCATAATCTCGATGTCATCAAGGTCGCCGACCGTCTGATCGATATGGGTCCCGAGGGCGGCAATGGCGGCGGAACCGTCGTGGTCTCGGGTACGCCGGAGCAGGTCGCGGCATGTTCGCAGAGCTACACGGGCAAGTTCTTGGCTCCGCTGCTCGAGCGCGACCGTGAGCGTCAGGCACAACTCGACGCCCAGTAAAGAGACGCCGTCATGCGAGAAGCGCCACCGATTCCTTTCGATTCGGTGGCGCTTCTGTGTGTCGAGATGGCGCATGCTGCTACATTGGACATATACTTAGGCGTTACGTTCGAACGCGAGGGAAGGGGCATGCCATGGCAAAGGCTGCAAAGACGCCGAAAACCAATGCGATGCGCGAGCTGGAAAACGCCGGCATCTCCTATATTCTCCATACGTATGAAGACTATGGCGATGAGTCGGCGGGTTTAGGCGTTGCGATTTCGGAACAACTTGGCGAGGAGCCTGGCCAGGGTTTTAAGACCTTGGTTTGCGTGACGCCGTCCAACGAACACGTTGTGTGCTGTATTCCCGTTGCCGACGAGCTTGACCTAAAGGCCGCCGCGCGCGCCGCTGGTGAAAAGTCGCTGACCATGATGCATGTCAAGGACTTGCTTGCCGCGACGGGGTATGTCCGGGGCGGCTGCAGTCCAGTCGGCATGAAAAAACGCTTTCGGACGCTGATCGATGAGACATGCGTCCTTTGGGATACCATTTTTATCTCAGGCGGTAAGCGTGGCTATCAGCTTGAGCTTGCCCCCGACGACTTAGTTGCATTTTGCGGGGCGACGGTTGCCCCGATCACGAGAGAGGACTGAGCGATGCCGCAGGAAGAATCGAAGCGCGGGGCTCACTTTGCAAAGCGTTCGGCTTCTCAGGCGTCCGCGTCTGAGGCTTCTTCGGTCGACGACCAGATTCGAAACGCCTGGTCCGCTGCTGCAGATCCAGGGGAGACGGCCGTGTATTTGCGTGCTGCCGGTGCTGGTGCGGCGCTTCCTCGTACGATTCTCTCTTCGGGTCGCCCCGATGAGACGGCGGTGTTTTTGGCCGCGGCTCAATCCCGTGCCGGACGGATGCCTGCTGCCGCTGGGGCGTCTCGTGCGCCGCGTCCCGATGAGACAGCAGTGTTCTTGATGGCGGCTCAGGGAAAGGGCACGTTGAAGGGCGCTCCAGCCGATCGTTCCGCAAGGCATGCAACCGACGGGGATGACGAGCAGCTGCTTATGGATGACGAGTGGTCACCGCTCGGCTCGACCGATCCGGTCGAGGGCGTTGCTGTCGACGACGATGATTGGGGCCTTTTGTCGTTTTCTGATCGAACCGCTGCCGCCAGGGAAGTTGACACGGTGTTTGGTGATGATGCCGTAGCTAACGATGGCGCTTCGTTTGACAACGATGTCACGCCTGCTGGCGGCGCTTTTTCTGCCGATGATGCCGTTTTGGTCGACGACCCCTTCGCGATAATCGATGAGCCCGATATCGAGGTTGATTCTCGACAACACACTGAAGTTAGCCCCCAATCGCAGGACGACGTAGATGATATGGGCTCGTCGGATTACTCTACGGTTGGCCGTTCTGCCGGCCTTATGACTGCGCTGACCATCGTGTCGCGCGTCACAGGGTTCATCCGCACGTGGGCTATGGCTGCCGCCATCGGCATGTCGCTGCTCTCATCTTCCTATCAGGTCGCCAACAACCTGCCCAATATGCTCTACGAGCTCGTGATGGGCGGTATGTTGGTTACCGCCTTTTTGCCGGTGTACATGGGCGTGCGTCGTGAACAGGGTCGCGACGCCTCAAACGAATACGTAGGCAATCTGCTCGGCATCCTGCTTTTGCTGCTGGGCGGCATTTCGGTGCTGGGCACCGTGTTCGCTCCGGGCTTTATCTGGACGCAGTCGTTCCTTTCGGGTGACGGCGGCAGCATAAATACAGCCGCGTTCATGTTTCGTTTCTTTGCCATCCAGATTCTGTTCTACGGGCTGGGCTCGGTGTTCTCGGGCGTTCTCAACGCACACCGCGACTACTTCTGGTCGACGTTTGCCCCGGTCCTCAACAATGTGATTGTCATTGCGAGCTTTATGGGCTTTGCGCCCGTGTCCGCACAGTTTGGCGAACGTGCCGGCATCATCTTGATTGCGGCCGGTACGACCCTCGGTGTCTTTGTTCAGATGGCTTGTCAGATCCCCGCGCTTGGCAAGCACGGCGTGCATCCCCATATCCATATCGACTTTAAGGACCCCGCACTGCGCCAGACGATTGCGCTCGGTATCCCGACGCTGCTCGCTACGGTGTGCATGTTTGTCTCGACTTCTATCACGAACGCTGCCGCGCTGGTGGTCCAGCCCGAGACCGGTCCTTCCGTCATCGCCTATGCGCGCCTGTGGTACACGCTGCCCTACGCGCTGATTGCCGCCTCGCTTTCGACGGCGCTCTATACCGAGCTCTCTCACGACGCACAGGAGAAGGATTACGACAGCGTTCGCACGGGCATTTCGCGTGGCGTCGCCCAGATGCTGTTCTTCCTGGTTCCGTTCGCGCTGTACCTGATTGTCTTCGCGCGTCCGCTCAACATGATCTACTGCGCTGGCAAGTTCGATGAGTCCGGCGTGGCGCTGGTGTCCGAGTTCCTTGTCTACTTGGCGTTCTCGCTGCCGCTCTACGGCGTGGTCGTGCTGATGCAGAAGAGCTTCTCTGCCTTGCTCGACATGAAGCCCTATAGCCGCTATTGCCTGTATTCCGCCATCGGCCAGGCCGGCTCGGTTCTGCTGTTTGGCGTTGTGCTGGGCTTCGGTATGCCGGCAATCGCGCTTTCGTATGTCGTCGACTACGTGATCTTGGTCGGTTGCTCGCTGTGGTGGCTGCGTCGTCGTCTGCGTGGTCTTCAGGTTAAATCTATCCTGCATGGCGGTTTCTTTGGCCTTTTGCTCGGTGGCCTGGGTGCTGCCGCAGGCGCCGGCGTCATGTGGGCGCTTGAGCACTTTGTCGGGGCACTTGGCGGCTCGATTCTGATTACTCTTGGCTACGTTTGCGTTGCGGGTGTCGTCTCGCTTACTGTTACCTTTGGCCTTGCCGTCGTCCTTAAGATGCCCGAGGTCTCGGCGCTGATTCGTCGCAAGTAGGTGCGCGTGGCCGGTCACGACAACATTCCAACGCTTGCCGAGCAGGTTTCGCGCGTTCCCACGCAGCCCGGCTGCTACCTTTGGAAAGACGCCAAGGGCGATGTCATCTACGTGGGCAAGGCGAAAAACCTGCGCGCCCGTATGCGTCAGTACGTGACGCTGCAGGACGAGCGCCAGAAGATCCCGCTGATGATGCAGCTGGTGGCGAGCTTTGACTATATCGTGGTGGAGACCGAGCACGAGGCGTTGGTGCTCGAGCGCAATTTGATTGGTCAGTACCATCCGTACTTTAACGTCGACCTCAAGGATGACAAGAGCTACCCCTTTATCGCCATTACAAAGGGCGACCTGTATCCCGCTATCAAATACACGCGTGAGCGTCATAAGCCGGGAACGCGCTATTTTGGACCTTATACCGATAGCCGCGCGGCACGTGAGACGATAGATACGCTGCGCAAGGTTATCCCCATCTGCTCCGCATCCTGTGCGGAGTGGCGTCGTTGTCGCCGTATCGTCGAGTCCCACAAGGGCGAGGAAGACATCGTCAATATGATTTGCGCGCAAAACGGGCGCCCCTGCTTTGACTACCATGTCGGGCGTGGCCCGGGTGCGTGTGTCGGCGCGATTTCCCCGGCAGACTATGCCAAGAACGTCAAGCGTGTCGAGCGCTTTTTGTCGGGCCATCGCAAGGATGTCGTCGATGAGCTGACCTCCGAGATGACGGATGCCGCTGAGGCGCTCGACTTTGAGCGCGCGGCACGCGTCAAACGTCGTTTGGAGGTCATCAGGGGTCTGGACGATCGTCAGCAAGTCGTTTTTCCCTCCAGTGTCGATATAGATGTCATCGGTTTCTATCGCGAGGAGACCATCTCCGCCGCTTGCGTCTTCGTCGTTCGCGAGGGCCGAACAGTTCGCACCTGCGAGTTCATTCTCGACAAGGGTCTTGATGTTGACGAGGAAGAGCTCCAGTCGGGCTTTCTTAAGCGCTATTACGACGAGACGGCTGATATTCCAGCTGAGGTCAACCTTTCCGTCGAGCTTGAGGATGCGGAAGCACTGGGGGAGTGGCTTGCGGGCAAGCGTGAGCGTTCCTGCCATCTCCATAGGCCGCAGCGTGGCGAAAAGCACCGTCTGCTCGATATGGCATCCAAAAATGCGCGCCATGCCCTCATGCGCTACATGATGCGAACGGGGTACGCTGACGATCGCACCAATCAAGCGCTCCTGGAGCTCGAAAGTGCGTTGGCGCTGCCATCGCCGCCGTTGCGTATCGAGTGCTTCGATATCTCTACGCTGCATGGCACCTTTACGGTCGCCTCGATGGTGGTGTTTACCAACGGCCGCGCCGACAAGAGCCAGTACCGCCGCTTTAAAATCCAGGCCGAATTGGACGAGGCGAATGACTTCGTTTCGATGTCCGAGGTTTTGGGGCGTCGCTATGCTCCCGAGCGGATGGCCGACGAACGTTTTGGCTCGCGCCCCGATCTGCTCGTTGTCGACGGCGGCAAGCCGCAATTGACGGCTGCAATTAAACAACTTGAGGCCCTTGGGCTCGATATACCAGTTTGTGGCTTGGCAAAGGCCGATGAGGAGGTTTTCGTGCCTTGGGACGAGACTCCCGTCGTGCTACCGACCGGGTCCGCGTCGCTCTATCTCATCAAGCAGGTGCGCGATGAGTCGCACCGTTTTGCAATTACATTTCATCGTGAGTTGCGCGATAAAGCCATGACGGTTTCGGTACTCGATGACGTTCCAGGCGTGGGACCCACTAGAAAACGTGCCATATTGCGCCATTTTGGCTCGATGAAGCGTTTGCGCGCGGCGAGCGAGCGAGAGATCGCGGAAGTTCGCGGCATACCTGCCGATGTCGCCAAGGCGGTCCACGAGACGCTCGTCGCATGGAATGCCGAGCGCGCCGAGGCATCGGCTAGCCATTCCGATAGCTCAACACGAGCCTAAACAACTGGTATACATGCTTGCGCGATTTTCAAGCATTTATTTCGCCATGATTACCTGCTGGTTTCGGGTTTTATTAACGCTAAAACGTTTGACTAACCCAAGGAACAGCCCTGCTATCCTGCGGTTTGACGAAGACTGATATCTCACCTCATCGATACATACTGTCTACAGTATCGTTTGTCAACGAATTCGGTGAACGGTAGTAAATACCGTTCAAGCGGATGTATGTATCGGTCGCCGAGCGCGGCACCCAAGTTGGGTTCGTCGGTAGGTAAGGTATATATCGTCCGCAAGTTGCGCGGGGGCACGTCTAGGTGCTCCCGGGTAAGATTCTCTATTGATAGGAGAAGACATGGCCATCATCAACAAGGGTATGTCCAGGCGTTCGTTCCTCGGCCTCACCGGCAGCGTCGCTGCTGTCGCAGGGCTTGGTCTCACCGGCTGCGGTGGCAGCTCTAGCGACGAGGGTTCCGCTTCCGGTTCCACCGATTCTGCCAACCGTGGCGGCGGCGTGATCACCGCTGGTTCCGCTTACGCTCCGTCCAGCTTCGATCCCGCCAGCACCGGCTCCGCTGTGGGCCTGGGTGCTAACTGGCACGTCGTCGAGGGCCTCTACGGCATCGATTACCACGACTACAGCACCTTCAACGAGCTCGCCACCGACGATCCCAAGTCTGTGGACGACACCACCTTCGAGGTCACCATCCGCAAGGGCGCCAAGTTCTCCGATGGCACCGAGGTCACCGCTGACGATGTCGTCGCCTCCTACACCGCTTGCGCCGCTTCCGCTACCTATGCTCCGTTCTTCCAGCCCTTCGAGTCCATCGAGGCCAAGGACGCCAGCACCGTGACGGTCAAGACCAAGGTCCCCAACTTCTCCCTGCTCAAGGATCGTCTGGCCATCGTCCGCGTTACCCCGGCCACCCAGACCGAGGAGGATCGCGCCAAGCAGCCGATCGGCTCCGGCCCCTGGATGTACGACTCTATCTCCGATACCGAGATCACCCTGGTTCCCAACCCCGAGTACAACGGTGAGTATGCTGCCGAGGATAAGAAGATCCAGTACAGCATCCTGACCGACCCCACCGCTCGCGTTACCGCTCAGCAGGAGGGCTCCACGCTCGTTATGGAGCTCGTCACCGCTGACGCCGTCGACCAGCTCGAGAGCGCCGGCTGCAAGATCGACAACGTCCAGGGCTTCGGTACCCGCTTCATTATGTTCAACGTTGCCAAGGAGCCTTGGAACAACGTCAAGGTCCGTCAGGCCGTCATGTACGCGCTCGACACCGAGAAGATGGTCAGCAACACCTTCGCCGGCCTTGCCACCGCTGCCAGCTGCTACCTGCCCAAGAGCTTCACCAACTATCATGAGGCTTCCACGGTCTACAAGACCGACGCCAAGAAGGCCAAGAAGCTCATTGAGGAGTCCGGCATCACCCCGGGTGCCATCACCCTGCGCACCACCGACAACGAGCAGATTAAGGGCATGGCCGCCCAGGTCAAGAACGACCTCGACGCTCTCGGCTTCGACGTGACCATCCAGACCGATACCTCGCCGGCCACCTACGCTGCCATCGACGGCGGCGAGGCCTACGATATCCTCCTTGCCCCTGGCGATCCGTCCTGCTTCGGCGCTGATCCCGACCTGCTGCTTAACTGGTGGTACGGTGACAACGTCTGGATGCAGACCCGTTGCCCGTGGAAGGAGTCCGCTGAGTGGGAGAAGCTCCACGGTCTCATGGACGAGGCTCTTGCCGCCGAGGGCGACGAGCAGCAGAAGAAGTGGAACGAGTGCTTCGACATCATCGCCGACAACGCCGTTCTGTACCCCGTTGTCCACGTTAAGACCGTCTCCGCTTCCTGGGACGATCCGTCCACCGCGCCCAACGGCGAGGCCCTCGATGGCTTCAAGGGCATCGGCACGACGAGCATGTCCTTCAGGGGCGTCGCGACCGTCAAGGCCTAAGACTCGCTTGAGTCATATGTAGGGCGTCGGTCGTAAGGCAACGTCCTCATAGTTGAAACAAAGACCCGGGCGACCTCGATGTCGCTCGGGTCTTGTAATGAGTATCCGTACTCATATACCAGTTGGTCCTACCGACAAAAGAAAGGGGAGAGAACGTGAACAACTTGCTACGTTTGATTGGAAGGCGTCTTGTGGCGCTGCCGATCATGGCATTGGGCGTCACCGTCCTGGTGTTCTTCCTTATGTCGTTCTCCAAGACCGACCCCGCCTACACGGCGTTGGGTGACGGTGCCTCGCCCGAGGCGGTTGCCGAGTACCATGAGAAGTATGGTCTGGACGACCCCTGGCCCGTGCGCTACGTGCGCTATATGGGCGATTTGATCCATGGCGACATGGGCACCTATGGTGCTGCTCGCAACTCCGTTGCCAAGCGCATCTCCACGGCCCTGCCCGTCACGATGCAGCTGACCTTCATCGGCCTTGCCATCGGTGCGGTCGTTTCGTTTTTGCTCGGCGTCATCGCGGCACTGTATCGCGACAAATGGCCGGACCAAGTGATCCGCGTCTTTTCCATCGCCGGCCTGGCAACCCCGTCGTTCTGGCTTGCCGTTCTGTTGATCCTGCTGTTCTCTTCTTATCTCAAGGTCCTCCCGGCATCGGGTGCCCTGCCTCACTTCACCACGAATCCGGCTGGTTATCTGGGCCGCATGATTATGCCCGCCATCGCCTTGGCATTTCCGCTGACGGGCCAGATGACTCGTATCGTGCGCACCGCCATGGTCGAGGAACTCGACAAGGACTATGTCCGTATGGCTCGCGGTGCCGGCGTTCCCGAGAAGGTCGTCGTCGGCATCAACGTTCTTCGCAATGCGCTGATCACCCCGGTCACCACCCTCGGTCTTAAGATCGGTTATCTCATGGGCGGCGCCGTCGTCATCGAGGTTATCTTCAACCTCCCCGGCATGGGCACCGCGATTCTGCAGGGCGTTCAGGGCAACGAGGCGAACCTGGTTCAGGGCGTCGTTATCGTCGTTGCTCTTGCCTTCATCATCATCAACATCGTGGTTGACATGCTCTACCTGCTCATCAACCCGCGCATCAGGACGGTGTAGATTATGGTAAAGATTCGAGAGAAGCAAACCGAGCAGCTCGAGAAGGCTGCCTCCAAGGGGCTCAAGCTCGGTGGCTGGAAGAAGATGACGCTGTCTTCTAAGATTGCCGCCGTCGTGCTGGTGCTGGTCGCCCTGACTGCGATTCTGGCGCCCCTTCTTGCCCCCTATAGCCCGGTCGAGATCTTTACGGCTCGCCAGGCTCCCGGCAACGGATTTATCTTCGGTACCGACGATAAGGGTCGCGACATTCTGTCGCGTATGCTCTACGGTGGTCGTTACTCGCTGATTATCGGCTTTGGCGCCACTGCTATGGCTCTGGTCTGCGGCTCGGTCGTGGGCGCCCTTGCAGCGGTTTCGCGCAAGGCCGTCTCCGAGACGATCATGCGTATCTTGGACATCATCATGTCCATCCCGGGCATCGCCCTCGCGGCCGTCTTCGTCTCCATCCTGGGCAACTCCGTGCCGTCGATCATCTTCGCCATCGGCTTTATGTACACTCCGCAGATTGCCCGTATCGTGCGCGCCAACATCGTGTCCGAGTACGGCGAGGACTATGTCCGCGCGGTCATCGTTTCCGGCGCCAAGGCTCCGTGGATTTTGATCAAGCATGTTCTGCGTAACTGCATCGCCCCGATCATGGTCTTCACCGTTACCCTGGTCGCCGACGCCATCATCTTCGAGGCCTCGCTGACCTTCATCGGCGCTGGTATTCAGGAGCCCACCGCTACCTGGGGCAACATCCTCGCCGACGCCCGCGGCGGCGTGCTCGCCGGCCGTTGGTGGCAGGCGCTGTTCCCGGGCCTGGCCATCATGATCACCTGCCTGGCACTCAACATCCTCTCCGAGGGCATTACCGACGCCATGGCCGCTGCTCCCTCCGCCGCCCTGGATCCGACCGATTCCTCCAAGCGTCGCGAGGCCGACCTGCTGGTCTCTGACCCCGTTCGCGCCTACAAGGAGCAGGCCCAGTCCCTCTCCGCTCGCCTTGGCGCCCTGCGCGATGTCGAGCTCAAGCGTGACGATCGCCATGTGCCCGACGAGTCTGTCGAACCGATCCTTTCGGTCCGCGATTTCTGCATCCAGTTTGAGCATCACGGCGATATCAACGTCGTCGACCATGTCAACTTTGACGTCCGTCCTGGTCAGACCATGGGCCTGGTGGGCGAGTCCGGTTGCGGTAAGTCCATCACCACGCTGGCCATCATGGGCCTGACCGACGATGACGAGCACCTTTCCGGCGAGGTCCTCTGGGAGGGCCGCGACCTGCTCAAGATGAGCAAGAAGGAGTGGTTCGGCCTGCGCGGTACCGATATCGCTATGGTCTATCAGGACGCCCTGTCCTCGCTCAACCCCTCCATGCTCATCTCTGCCCAGATGAAGCAGCTCACCAAGCGCGGCGGCACCCGCAGCGCCGAGGAACTCCTGGAGCTCGTGGGCCTCGACCCCAAGCGTACGCTCGAGAGCTACCCGCATGAGCTTTCCGGTGGCCAGCGTCAGCGTGTCCTGATCGCTATGGCCCTTACCCGCGACCCCAAGCTGGTCATCTGCGACGAGCCCACGACCGCTCTGGACGTTACCGTCCAGAAGCAGGTCATCAAGCTGCTCAACGACCTTCAGGCCAAGCTCGGCTTTGCCATGATCTTCGTCTCGCATGACCTGGCGCTGGTCGCCGAGGTCGCCCATAACATCACGGTTATGTACGCCGGTCAGGTTATCGAGCAGGCGCCCACCAAGGAGCTGCTCACTAACCCGATCCACGAGTATACCCGCGGTCTTCTGGGCTCCGTTCTGTCCATCGAGAGCGGTTCGGGCCGTCTGCACCAGGTGCCCGGCGCCGTTCCGAGCCCGCGCGATTTCCCCAAGGGCGATCGCTTCGCGCCCCGCTCGAGCCATCCGCGCATTGGCCTGGACACCCGTCCGGTCTTCAAGCGCGTGCCCGGCACCGAGCACTTCTATTCCGAGCTCCCCGACGAGGTGCTCAAGGCAAATGGTTTGACCCCTCACGCGGAGGTGATGTAGATGAGCGAGACCGCAGTCAACGGCGTCGAGCCGATCATCTTCCTTGATGACGTCCACGTCACCTTTAGGACCCGTACCGGCTCGATTCTGCACCCCAACCTGGTTCACGCCGTCCAGGGTGTAACGATTAGGCTCATGCCCGGTCAGACGATCGGCATCGTCGGCGAGTCCGGTTGCGGTAAGTCCACCACCGCCAACGTCATGTGCGGCCTGCAGGCCCCCACGAGCGGCAAGGTCTACTTTAAGGGCAAGGACGTAACCAAGCGTACCGCCGAGGACCGTCGCCACATGGGTCGCGTCATCTCGGTCGTGTTCCAGAACCCGGCCACGGCGCTCAACCCCCGCATGGTCGTTCGCGAGCAGCTGCTCGATCCCATGCGCGTCCACAATCTGGGCACCGAGGCCGAACAGGAGAAGCGCGTCAAGGAACTCCTGGAGCTCACCGGTCTGCCCAGCTCCGCCGCCGAGGTTCTTCCCGGTCAGCTTTCGGGCGGCCAGCGCCAGCGCGTCGCAATTGCCCGTGCCCTGTCGCTGAACCCCGATGCCATCATCGCCGACGAGCCCACCTCGGCTCTGGACGTTTCGGTCCGCGCGCAGATTCTGAACCTGCTGACCGACCTTAAGAAGGAGCTCGGCCTGGCCATGGTGTTCATCAGCCATGACATCCAGACGGTCCGCTATATCTCTGACGACATCATCGTTATGAATGGCGGCAAGATCGTCGAGCAGGGCGAGGCCAAGCAGGTCTTCCAGCACCCCCAGGACCCCTACACCAAGATGCTGCTCGGCGCTGCGCCGTCGCTGCTGCATCCCAAGCTCGGCGAGTAGTCTCGCTTTCCCTCCCGTGCGCCCGGTTCCCTTGCCGGGCGCACCTCCGTTGCGATTTCGAAAGGTTGGGTTCACGAGCCATGCCAAGTGCTCAGGAGCTGCAACAGCAATTTGGTGAATATCGAGGCGCCATGCCCCGTCCATCAGATTTCGATCTCTTTTGGAAGGATCGCATGGCCGAGGCCGACGCCGTCGGGCTTGACTATGCGATCGAGACGGCATCGGTCACCGATGCCGTGACCTGCCAGCTTTTCGACCTCTGGTATACCGGCATGTGTGGCGCTCGCCTGCATGCCAAGTACCTTAAACCCGTCTCGGACGAGCCCGTGCCATTGGTACTTCAGTTCCATGGGTATCCGGGTGCAAGCCGCAGCTGGTTTGAGCAGGCGTCGTTTGCGGGCATGGGCATGGCACTCATCGCCCTCGACTGCCCCGGCCAAGGAGGTCCCTCCGAGGACATTGGTGGATTTGAGGGCACAACGGTCGCGGGCCATATCGTCGCCGGTATCGACGGCGACCCGGCCAACCTCTACTATGTCCGCTTGCACCAAGATATTCGCATCCTGTGCCGCATCGTTCGCGAGCTCGAGGGCATCGATCTTGCCCGTGTGTTTGTGAACGGCGCGTCGCAGGGCGGCGGTTTGGGCATTGCGACCTGTGCACTTAACAGCGAGCTTATCAATCGCGCCGCCATCCTCTATCCCTTCCTGTCGGATTTCCGCCTGGTCTGGGATTTGGATGCCGACGACATTGCCTACGAGGGCCTGCGCTATTGGTCTCGCTGGTTTGACGAGGACTCGACTCGTATCGACGTAGCCTATGCCAAGCTGGCGTACTTCGATTCCAAGAACTTTGCCCCTATGGTCAAATGCCCCGTGCTGTTTGGCACCGGCACAGCCGATACCGTCTGTCCGCCAGCGACGCAGTTTGCGGTCTATAACAACCTGACCTGTGAAAAGCGTCATGAGTTCTTTGAAGGCTTTGGCCACGAGGAGATTCAGGATTTTGACGATCTGATCATTCCGTTTTTCTGCAAGGGAGGGGAGGCTTATGTCTAAGTGCGAGAGCAATGTCAATGAGCTGATTGTCTCCGACCTTGTGGGGATTCCCGGAACGGTCTCGTCAAGGCTCGCTGATTTCCGGGATTGGCGCGGTGATGCTTCTGCGGATGTTTCCGAATTAGAGATAGCCGCTTCGGACCTTGAGGTTTGCGGGCCGAGTATTACGGTGATCGATTTCGCCAATCCGTATGCCCGCTACTCCGAGGTTTCCTTTGAGCTTGGTGGCGATGTGGTCCACGCACGCTTGATTGAGCCTGCCGGTCGCGCCCGAGCATCCGAGCTTGTGCCGCTATGTCTGATGTTTCACGACATCGACCGACCCGTGCGGGGATGGCATCACATGACGAGGTTTGCGGCCATGGGATATGCCGTGCTTGCGCTGGACGATGAGGCGATTGGATCCAGCGAGCTGCAGCAGGGGATTGCCTCTCCTGCTTTTGTCAAGCGCGTCCGTTGGGGTTGCGCGATGGCGAAGGTGGCGCGCAATCTTGATGGCGTGGACCCCGACCGCATCTTTGCATGGGGCGAGGGCCTTGGCGGCGGAGTCGCGCTGGCGGTTTCTGCTCTGGACGAGCGGGGCCTCGCCTGCACGGCGGTTGCCAATCCGCTTCCTGGCGGCCTCGAGGCGCTGTCGTCTCGGGTGCGCGGATCGGTGCTCATGGGCACATCGCTTATGGATACCGTGAGCGATCCCAAGGATCAGTTTGCCGTATTCAACGGTCTTGAGTGTGACCGGAGGCATATCATCTATGCAAAATACGCTCACGAGCGCATCAATGCGTTCGAAAACAAAGTCGTCGACTTCTTTAACCAAACGTTCTACCCGTGTTCTTTGGCCTAGACGGCCTGGACACTGCCAACAAGAGTGGGCGGCATAGGGCTGCCCGCCAGACAGCTAAGGAGATTCTTGTGGCAACTCAGAAATTCACCGGCGTTATCCCTCCCGTCGTTGTTCCCGATACCGAAGACCACCAGCTCGATGTTGCCTCCTTTGAGCGCAGCATCAACCGCATGATCGATGCCGGCGTCGATGGCTTGTTCTTCCTGGGCTCCTCGGGCGAGGTTGTCTTCTCCACCGACGAGCGTCGCCGTCAGATCATCGCCGAGGCCGTCCGTATCGTCGACCACCGCGTTCCCGTTCTGGTCGGCATCATCGACACCGAGACCGAGCGCATGATCGAGCACGGCAAGGTCGCTCAAGAGCTGGGCGCCGATGCGCTTGTCGCCACCTGCCCGTTCTATGCTCTGCAGGGCATGACCGAGGTCGAGGAGCACTTCCGCATCCTGCATGAGGAACTCGACCTGCCCATCTTCGCCTACGACATCCCCGTGTGCGTCCACACCAAGCTCCCCTGGAAGCTCCTTGCCAAGCTCGGCGCCGAGGGCGTTCTGGCCGGCGTCAAGGATTCCTCGGGTGATGACATCTCGTTCCGCTACCTCGTTCAGGAGAACGAGAAGAACGGACATCCGATGAGCATCCTCACCGGTCATGAGGTTGTTGTCGACGGCGCCTACCTCGGTGGCGCCGACGGTTCCGTCCCGGGTCTCGCCAACGTTGAGCCCGAGGGCTACGTGCGTCAGTGGAAGGCCGCCCAGGCTGGTGACTGGGCTACCGTCAAGGCCGAGCAGGATCGCCTCAATGAGATTTCGCACATCTGGGATGTCACCTCTGGCGTCCAGGGCTATGCCGGTGGCGTTGGCGCCTTCAAGACTGCTATGAACCTCATGGGCATCTTCGACAGCCCGACCATGCCGCGCCCGGTGAAGGCCATGACCGGCGAGAACGTCGAGGCGATTAAGAAGGTCCTTCAGGACAACGGTCTGCTGTAGTGCTTTCCCAGGCGCCCAACCTCGCGCCTCAACCGTGCGGCCATGACCCATTAGGTCAATGGCCACACGGTTTCTCGGCGATTTCGGGCACCTGGAAAACCTTTACCGCGCTGTGACGGCTAGCCTGACGGCGCATTTCCTGTAGTTGTTTTTTATCTCCTAAGGAGAGCGACATGGAGAACAAGTACGTCTGCTCTGTCGATATCGGCGGAACTAAGATCGCGACTGCCATCATGGAGTACCCGGCTGACGGCAGCGTGCCCCATCCCGTTTTTGAGGCCGAGGTTCCTACCGAGGCCCAGGAGGGCGGCGAGGCCGTATTCCAGCGTATCGAGGCGTCCATCAAGGCTGCTCTCGAGTCGAATCCCGATGTCGAGGTCCTTGGCGTCGGTATCGGTGCCGCCGGCGTCGTCGATCCCAAGACGGGCGCCATCGCGTATGCCAATGAGATCATGCCCGGCTGGTCCGGCGTTCAGTTGGGGCCGCGTCTGCGCGAGGACCTCGGTCTTCCCGTTGCCGTCGTAGGCGACGTGCAGGCTCATGCTCTGGGCGAGGCCCACTGGGGCGTCGGCAAGGGCAAGTTCTCCGTCTTGTGTCTTGGCATCGGCACGGGCATCGGCGGCGCATATGTCGAGAACGGCCGCGTGATGCAGGGCTTCCATGGTGCTGCCGGCCATATGGGCCACATCGAGTGCTCGGCTGCCGCCGGCATTCCCTGCGCCTGCGGGCGTTCCGGCCATCTGGAGTCGGTTGCTTCGGGCACTTCCATTGGTCGAATGTACGATGAGCGTTTTGGCCGCGTCGACCCCAGCCGTCCTTCGGTCGGTCGCGATGTGAACGACCTGTGTCGTGCTGGCGACGCAAAGGCGACCGAGGTCATCCATGACGCCGGCTTTGCGCTGGGCGCCAGCTTGGGCTCGCTTGCCAATATTCTGGATCCAGAGGTCATCGTGCTTTCGGGCGGCGTAATTCATCAGGGTCCCGATTGGCGTTCGCAGACGTGGAAGGACTCGGTGCACGAGGGCTATGCCAGCCAGGCGCTCGACCCGCTTCAGGACACGCCGATCCTCATCGGTTCTCTGGAGGGCGACGCGCCGCTTATCGGTGCCGCCGAACACCTTCTTGCGTCGTTGAAGTAAACATAACTACCAAGTGCGCCTTCTGAGGTGCCGCAGATTGACGTGAAAGAGGAGCGAAGCGTACTTCGGTACGCGAGCGACGGTTTGAACGTCAAGGTGCGGTGTCTCAGAAGGCTGTTTTGAGAAAGGTTGAGTCGCACATGACCGTTGATCCTTTGATTCAATCCCTGAAGGGAAAGCTCGTCGTGAGCGTTCAGGCGTATATGGGCGAGCCGCTTCGTACGCCCGAGACCATGGCTCAAATGTCTCGCGCTTGCGAACTCGGCGGCGCCGCCGCCATTCGCTGCCAGGGCCTTGCCGACATTGCCGCCATTAAGGGTCGCTGTGAGGTTCCTGTTATTGGCCTATGGAAGGATGGACACGAGGGCGTTTACATCACGCCGACGCTGCGTCACGCCCGCGCCTGCGTTGCTGCTGGTGCCGATATCGTGGCGATCGATGCCACCGATCGTCCGCGCCCCGATGGCAAGACGGTCGAGGATACCTTCCGTCCGCTGCACGAGGAGGGTGTGCTCCTGATGGCGGATTGTGCCACCATCGAGGACATTCGCCGTGCGGTTGATATGGGCTTCGACCTGGTATCTACCACGCTCTCTCACGGTGTCGCCGCCATCGACTGCACCATGGCCGATGGCCCCGACCTGCCGCTCCTGCGTCAGGCGACCGAGGAATTCCCCGGCCTTCCCATCATTTGCGAGGGTCGCGTGCATACGCCCGAGGAGGCTCGCGCCGCGATCGATGCTGGCGCCTGGGCCGTTGTCGTCGGCACCGCCATCACGCACCCCACGAGTATTACAAGTTGGTTCAAGGCTGCGCTTGAGGCGTAAGACAGGCCTCGTATCCGCTCGGGGCGGTATACTCAATAAAGCAATTGACCGCGCGGGATCCGGGTTGCTGGGTCCCGTGCTTGTTTTCGGGAGGCAGCACATGCAAAAGGGAGATGCCATGGATGCGGCGGAGCGCTCGGAGCGCATCCCCGATATCGTCATCATCACCGGAATGTCCGGATCGGGCCGCACGCAGGCCATGCACGTGTTCGAGGACATGGGCTATTTTTGCATCGATAACCTGCCTCCGCGTCTGATCGCCCAGCTTGCCGAGCTCGTCGGCATTAATACGGGCGTGGGCAGGCATCTCGCCGTCACCTGCGATTTGCGTAGCCAGGGCTTGTTCGATGAGCTGCTCGATGCGGTCGCCGCGCTCGAAGAGCGCGAGATGAGCTGCGACATCGTGTTCCTGGAGGCTTCTGACGAGGTACTGATTCGTCGCTACAGCGAAAATCGCCGCCGTCATCCCATTGCCAAGCCGGGGGAGACTACGGCCGATGCGATTCAGCGCGAGCGCCTGCAGCTGCAGGGTGTGCGCGATCGAGCCGATATGATTATCGACACGAGCCGCCTACGCACCTCTGCGCTGCGCAACAAATTGCGCATGGCGTTCTCCGAGTTGTCCGACCAGCAGCTCATGGACGTTCACGTGTTCTCGTTTGGCTTTAAGCACGGTATGCCCGTCGAGGCGGACATTATGATCGACGTTCGCTTCCTGCCCAATCCGTTCTACGATCCCGAGATGCGCACCATGACCGGTCTCGATAAAAAGGTCTCCGACTTTGTTCTGGACCATCCCAAGACCCAGGAGTTCTGGAAGGCCTGGACGCAGCTGCTCGATACGGTGATGCCGGGCTATATCGCGGAGGGTAAGCCGCAGCTTTCTATCGCCATCGGCTGCACGGGCGGACAGCACCGTAGCGTCGCCATCGCCGAGGCCACGGCCCGTTACCTGGAAGGCGCCCAGTATCACGTGAGCATCTCCCACCGCGACCTGTCGCGCGCCAACACGAAGGCATAGGCCTGCATGTCGTTTACCGCCGAGGTGCGTGACGAGCTTGCGCGCTGCGAACCCGAATGTGAATACTGCGATTTGTCGACGCTTGCCGCCCTGACGCGTGTGAGCGGTACGCTTTCGTTGGCCGGCTCCGGGCGGTATCGTTTGACGGTCGCGACCGAGACGGGAGCCGTCGCGCGCACGATGATCACGCTGACGCATCGCATTCTTAAGCTCAAAACGGAATTCACCGTTCGTAAATCGGTCTTGCATAAGGTCCGTAACTATCTCATTACCCTGCCCGATCAACCCGACCTGGACAAGGCTCTGGTGCTGCTGGGCATTCTAGACCGCAGGGGAGGGCTCGTCGCTGGTGTTCCCCGACACATCGTTGCCCGTCCCTGCTGCAGGCTTGCCTACATCCGCGGCGCGCTCATCGCGGGCGGCTTCGTGGCCGATCCACGCGGCGATTTTCATTTGGAGATCGCGGTGCAGGGCGAGCAATATGCTAAGGGGCTTTGCGACCTGTTGGGGCAGATTGGGGTCCATGCTCGTGTTAATGCACGGCGGGGGTCATATGCCGTGTACATTAAGAGCGCCGAGGAAATCGAGCATCTATTAAAGCTGATTGGTGCCAAGCGCAGCGTTGCCGAGATTGAGGAGGCGCGCGCGGTCAAGTTGGTTAAGAACGATGTGAACCGTCGCGTGAACGCCGAGCTCGCCAACCAGACCAGAAGCGCCGGTGCTGCCCAACATCAGCTTGCGCTTATCGATGAGCTCGAGCAGCGCGGCCTTCGCGATGCGCTTCCGGATGCCTTGGCGGTCTTTTGCGACCTGCGCGAGCGCTATCCCGATCTGTCGCTGCGTGATTTAGGTGAGATGGCTGACCCTCCCTTGTCGAAGTCGGCCCTCTACCATCGAGTTTTGAGGCTTGAAAAGCTCATTGAAGCAAACCGGTAGTTTAAAGTATCGACTTATATACGGATTTAGCTGCTATTTTATTCTTTAAAACGTTTTAACGTAAATTTGATTTTCAATTTCGACTATTCTCGTGAAATTCAAGTCAAAAAAAAGGTATATTAGGCGAGTGGTTAGTTTGTGGGCCTCAACGGCGGGCGCTGTAGCTTGCGGGGGCCTTACGAAAGGAGACACAATGGCAGTAAAGGTTGCTATTAACGGCTTCGGTCGCATCGGTCGTCTGGCTTTCCGTCAGATGTTCGGTCATGAGGGCTCCGAGATCGTCGCTATCAACGACCTCACCTCTCCCGATATGCTCGCTTACCTGCTGAAGTACGACTCCACGCAGGGCAACTACGCTCGCGATCACGAGGTCGTTGCTGGCGAGGATTCCATCACCGTTGACGGCAAGGAGATCAAGATCTACAAGGAGGCCGACGCCAACAACCTGCCTTGGGGCGACCTCGACGTCGACGTCGTTCTCGAGTGCACCGGCTTCTACACCAGCAAGGCTAAGGCTCAGGCCCACATCAACGCTGGCGCCAAGAAGGTCGTCATCTCCGCTCCGGCCGGCAGCGATCTGCCCACCATCGTGTACAACGTCAACCACGAGACGCTGACCGCTGAGGACAACATCATCTCTGCTGCTTCCTGCACCACCAACTGCCTCGCCCCGATGGCCAAGGGTCTGAACGACTTCGCTCCCATCGTGTCCGGCATCATGACCACCATTCACGCCTGGACTGGCGACCAGATGCCGCTCGACGGCCCGCAGCGCAAGGGCAACAAGCGTCGTAGCCGCGCCTGCGCCGTCAACATCGTCCCCAACACCACCGGTGCTGCCAAGGCTATCGGCCTGGTTCTCCCCGAGCTCAACGGTAAGCTCATCGGTGCCGCCCAGCGCGTCCCGACGCCGACCGGCTCCATCACCAACCTCTACGCTGTCGTTGACAAGAAGGTCACCGTCGACGAGGTCAACGCCGCTATGAAGGCCTACGCTGCCACCATCTCCGAGACCTTCGGTTACAACGAGGACGACATCGTCTCCACCGACATCATCGGCGAGACCCACGGCTCCATCTTCGACGCCACTCAGACCATGTGCTCTGATCTCGGCAACGGCCAGACCCTCGTTCAGGTCACCTCTTGGTACGACAACGAGAACTCTTACACCTCTCAGATGGTCCGCACCATCAAGTACTTCGAGAAGTTCGTTGCTTAATTTAGCTTTTAGCGAATAGCTCGTTGAGCGTCTAAAGAAGGGCGCGGCCTTATAGGGCTTACACCCTAGGGTCGCGCCTTTTTTATAGGAAATCGTCTGCCGTAATGGGAGGCAGACACGTACGAAAGGTAGAAGCAAACATGGCCTTTACCAAGAAGACCGTCCGCGACATCGATGTCGACGGCAAGCGCGTTCTCGTCCGCGTTGACTTCAACGTGCCTATCAAGGATGGCGTCGTTGGCGACACCACCCGCATCAAGGCTGCCCTGCCCACCATCAACTACCTCGTTGAGCACAACGCTCGCGTCATTCTCATGAGCCACCTCGGCCGTCCCGAGGGCACCGGCTTCCAGCCTGAGCTCTCCCTTGAGCCTGTCGCCAAGAAGCTCGCTGAGCTCTCTGGTCTCGATGTTGCCTTTGTCGCCGACACCTACGGCGAGAAGGCTGCTGAGGCTGTCGCCGCCGTCGAGCCGGGCAAGGTCCTCGTTCTCGAGAACGTCCGTTTCGACAAGCGTGAGAAGAAGAACGATCCCGAGATCGCCAAGAAGCTCGCTTCCTATGGTGACGTCTTCGTTCTCGATGCCTTCGGCACCGCTCACCGCGCCCAGGGTTCCGTCGTGGGCCCCGCCGCTTACCTGCCTGCCGTCGCCGGCTTCCTGCTCGAGAAGGAGGTCGACACGCTGACCGGCATCTTCGCCGAGCCCGAGCGCCCCTTCGTCGCTATCGTCGGCGGTTCCAAGGTTTCCTCCAAGATCGGCGTTCTCGATCACCTCATCGACTCCGCTGACACCCTGATCATCGGTGGCGGCATGGCCTACACCTTCTTCCTGGCTCAGGGCCTGACCGTCGGTCAGTCCCTCAAGGAAGAGGACTGGGTCGAGCGCGCCGGCGAGATGCTCAAGAAGGCCGAGGAGAAGGGCGTCAAGATCCTGCTCCCCATCGACAACCGCGTTGCCGATCACTTTGGCGAGGACGCTGTCCCCGAGGTTGTCGCTTCCGACGCTATCCCCGACGATCGTGAGGGCATGGACATCGGCCCCAAGACCGAGGAGCTCTACGCCGAGGCCGTCAAGGGCGCCAAGACCGTGTTCTGGAACGGCCCCATGGGCGTCTTCGAGTTCGACAACTTCGCTCACGGCACCCAGGCTATCGCCGAGGCCGTCGCCGAGGCCGACTGCACCTCGATCATCGGCGGTGGTGACTCTGTCGCGGCTGTCAACAAGTTCAACCTGGCCGACAAGATGAGCTGGATCTCCACCGGTGGTGGCGCTTCCATGGAGCTCGTCGAGGGTAAGGCCCTGCCCGGAGTGGAGGCGCTTCTCGATGCCTAATCGCACCCTTCTTATCGCTGGTAACTGGAAGATGAACAACGACGTCGCCGAGGCCGCCAAGCTCGCCGACGAGCTGGCTCAGGCTCTGCCCGAGGTTCCGGCTGGCGTCGAGGTGCTCGTCTGCCCTCCGACCATTGACATCACCACGGTTCATGACCGCATTCAGGCTGCCCCCATCGCCCTCGGTGCACAGAACGTGTACTGGGAGGCCAAGGGTGCCTTCACCGGTGAGTCCTCTTGCGACATGCTCAAGTCCGCTGGCTGCACCTACTGCATCATCGGTCACTCCGAGCGTCGCGACTACTTCCACGAGACCGACGAGGACCAGAACAAGAAGGCCAAGGCCCTCGTTGCCGCCGGTCTTGTTCCCGTCTTCTGCTGCGGCGAGTCCCTCGAGGTCCGCGAGGCTGGCACCTATGTCGAGCACGTCGTGAACCAGGTCAAAGCTGGCCTTGCTGGTCTTGAGATCACCTGCCCCAAGCAGGTCGTCGTCGCCTACGAGCCCATCTGGGCCATCGGCACCGGCAAGACCGCTACCGCCGAGGACGCTCAGGAGGTCTGCGGCGCTATCCGTGAGACCCTCAAGGAGATGTTTGGCGAGGAGCTCGCCGACGGTATCCGCGTCCTGTACGGTGGTTCCGCTAAGCCCGGCAACATTGCCGAGCTCGTCGCCAAGCCCGACGTTGACGGCGCCCTCGTGGGCGGCGCTTCGCTCAAGGCTGCCGACTTCGCCTCTATGGTCGTCAAGGCAGGCGAGTAGGACATATGGCACAGCGTCATCTTCCTGCACTCCTGATCATCATGGATGGCTGCGGCCTTGCTCCGGCTGATGGCGAGAACGCCGTCGCCGCTGCCAAGACGCCCTTCCTTGATAGCCTGTACGAGAAGTATCCTCACACCACGCTCGGTGCTTCGGGCGAGGACGTGGGCCTTCCCGACGGCCAGATGGGCAACTCCGAGGTGGGTCACCTCAACATCGGTGCCGGCCGCATCGTGTTCCAGGAGCTTTCGCGCATCAACAACGCCATCAAGGACGGCTCCATCGCCAAGAACGAGGTCTTCGTCAAGGCTATGGACGACGTCAAGGCTGACGGCAAGACTCTCCACCTTATGGGCCTTATGAGCCCTGGCGGTGTTCATTCTCACATGAACCACGTCGAGGCTCTGGTCAAGATGGCTGCCCAGCATGGCGTCAAGACCGTTCGCGTCCACGCCTTCATGGATGGCCGCGACGTCGACCCGCAGTCCGGTGCCGGCTACATGAGCGAGTTCTGCGCTTTTCTGGCTAAGATCTCCGAGGAGACCGGTTGCGACGCTCGCGTTGCCACCGTTTCGGGCCGCTATTGGGCCATGGACCGCGACAACCGCTGGGAGCGCATCCAGCGTGCCTACGACGTCATGGTCAACGCGTCCGATGCCGATACCGACCCCGTTGCCGGTATCAAGGCCTACTACGAGAAGGATCCGCGCGGCGACGAGTTCGTCGAGCCCTTTGCTGCCCACAACGAGGGCATTCACGAGGGCGACGCGGCCATCTTCTTCAACTTCCGTCCCGACCGCGCTCGTCAGATGACTCGCGTGTTCACGGACAAGGAGTTCGACGGCTTTGAGCGCGAGCAGATTAAGCTTTCGCACTTTGTGACGATGACCGAGTACGATCCGACGTTTGACGTCGAGGTCGCCTTCCCCAAGACGTTCCCCGAGAACGTTCTGGCCGACGTTATCGCCGCCAATGGCCTGAAGCAGCTGCACACCGCCGAGACCGAGAAGTACGCCCATGTGACGTTCTTCCTCAACGGCGGCATCGAGGAGCCCAAGGAGGGCGAGGAGCGCGTGCTCGTCGCTTCCCCCAAGGTTGCTACCTACGATCTGCAGCCCGAGATGAGCGCTCCCGAGGTTACCGAGAAGCTCGTCGCCGCTATTAACGAGGATCGCGCTGATTTCTACATCGTGAACTTCGCGAACTGCGACATGGTTGGCCACACCGGTGTCTTCGACGCCGCCGTTAAGGCCGTCGAGGCTGTTGACGATGCTCTGTCCAAGGTTGTCCCGGCGATTCTCGCCAAGGGCGGCTTTGCGCTGATTACCGCCGACCATGGCAACGCCGATCACATGTTTGACGTTGCTTCCGACGGTTCCAAGCATCCGTTTACGGCTCACACCACCAACCGCGTGCCGTTCATCATCGTTGATGATAAGGCCAAGCTCACCGGTATCGAGGACGGCCGTCTTTCCGATATCGCTCCGACCATGCTCACCATGGCTGGTATTGAGCCTTCCGCCGAGATGACGGGTCGCGTGCTCGCCACCGAGGCCTAATAGAAAACAAATACCGTTTTCTAGTAAGGGGGTTGTCCACAACCGGACGACCCCCTTTTTGGTATTTCTGCCATTTCTACCCCGTCCCTAAATGGCAGGTGGGGGAGTGTTGAAGGTTGTGGTACAGTACTGGAGTTTGAATTGTTCTATTAAGGAGCTTATCTATGGGTCCGTTCCAGATTCTTCTGTTTGTCGTTTGGGCTGTTTCTGCCGTGGCGCTGACGATTCTCGTTCTGATGCATTCCGGTAAGGGCACCGGCGTTTCGGATATGATCGCTAGCTCGCTGTATAACTCCAGCTCTGCCACGGGCGTCATGGAGCAGAACCTCGATCGCCTGACGGTAATTATGGCCGTCGTTTTTGCTGTGTGTGTCGTTCTGTGCATGTTCTTCTTCCCGCAGGGCATCGTCGGCTACTAAGCATCGGCGTATATACGTTTGTAAAGGGTCCCGCATGTGCGGGGCCCTTTTTGTTTACAGACTTGTAATAGAGTCAAAATATCCCCACATACTTCGCCTAACTAAAGAAATTCTCGACCGTTAACCGGAATCAGCGCCATATTGTGCATAAAATGCGCTACAGTATTGCGAAACGTTGGTCCGCACTGCATAACCAGCCATAACGGCGGACCGCGTTTGAATGGTTCGATCGGGCTGTCTTGACGTTGCCCGGCCGAATTCACTTTGTCCTATCTCATAAGGAGGATGGCATGGCTGATTCTATGTTCCACCAGCCCGTTATGGGTCGTCGCGCCTTTGTTGGCGGCACCCTCGCTGCGAGCTCCATGGCTTTTCTTGCCGCATGCGGCAAGAAGGGCGGCGACGCTTCCGGTTCTGAGTCCGGTTCGACGCTGAACTTCTACATCAACAACCCGGTCTGCATCGACCCCTACAACGTCCAGGAGGATCAGGGCACTCAGGTCGAGTACCAGCTCTTCGACGCTCTGACGGAGTACGATAACGAGAAGGGCGAGATCGTTCCGCTGGCTTGCGAGTCCTTTGAGGCTAACGACGACGCCACCGAGTTCACCTTCAAGATCAAGAAGGCCAAGTTCCACAACGGTGACGACGTTACCTCCAAGTCCTTCAAGCTCGGCTGGGAGCGCCTGGTCAACACTAAGTCGGCCATCGCTACCGAGTATGGTCCTTCCGAGGTCTCCTACCACCTTTCCATGGTCGAGGGCTATGACGATCTGCTTGCCGGTAATGCTACCGAGCTGTCCGGCGTTACCTGCCCGGATGACGAGACCCTCGTCGTCAAGCTGACTTCCGCCTACGCCGACTTCCCCTTCGTCGCCTCTCACCCGGCTCTGTCCCCGGTTCCCGAGTGCGCCGAGACCGATGTCAAGAGCTTCTATCTTGCCCCGGTCGGCAACGGCCCGTTCATGATGGACGGTAAGTGGGAGGATGGTCAGGAGATCAACCTCAAGAAGTTCGACGATTATTATGGCGACAAGGCCAAGATCGACGCCATCCACTTCCAGGTCATCAAGGACGTGGAGACCGCTTACAAGGAGTTCCAGGCCGGTAACCTTGATGTCTGCGACGTTCCCGTTGCTCAGATCGACGCCGCCAAGAAGGACCGCGGCGAGTCCAAGGATGGCTACACCATGAGTGATGGTGCGCGCATGCTGCTCGGTTCCGAGCCTTCCACGTACTATCTGACGTGCAACACCACGGCCGAGCCGTTCAACAACGCTGACCTGCGTAGGGGCATCTCCCTGGCTATCAACCGTGAGGCCATCTGCAAGACCATCTTCAAGGGCACCCGTACCCCCGCTGACGGCATCGTTCCTCCGGGAATCGCCGGCTACAAGGAGGGCGCATGGGAGTTCTGCGCCTACGACGTCGACAAGGCTAACGAGTACCTCGACAAGGTCGCTCCCGCTGGCGCTAACGGCGATCGTGGCATCAATGTGACCCTGTCCTACAACCAGGACGGCGGCCACAAGGAGATCATGGAGTCCATCATCGGCGACCTCGCCAAGGTGGGCGTCACCGCCGTCTCCGATACCCCTGAGTGGTCTGCCCTGCTCGAGCAGTATCAGAACTTCAACTATCAGTTCGGCCGTCTGGGCTGGATCGCCGATTACCCGATCATGGACAACTTCCTGTATCCGCTGTTCCACTCCGACTCCCTGGGTGGCGACAACCGCTCCGGTTACAGCAACCCCGACTTTGACGCCAAGGTTGACGAGGCCCGTGCCACGGTTGACGACGACGAGCGTATCGCCAAGATGCAGGAGGCCGACGCCATGGTCGCCGCCGACTGCCCGGTCATCCCGGTGATGTTCTACACGCACACCATCGCTGGCTCCGACCGCGTCAAGTACCTCTACGTTGATCCGCAGAAGCACGCCGATCTGGGTACCGCTGAGCTCGCCTAAGAGTTTTGCAGCTTCCGTGAGGGTCAAGTATTTACGTAGACCTCATGGGAAACATACAGTTCCCCCTAACCTGGGGTAAACTGGCTGATGGTAATTTTGGGATGCCGGTCTGGCGATCGGCATCCCATTTAGGTTAATCCCTAGATAGGGGAGTGGTATGGGTAAGTACATCGTTAAACGTGTGCTTCAGTTCATCCCGGTGTTTTTGGGCGTCACGCTGATTCTGTTCGCCCTCCAGAATATCGTGCCGGGAGATCCGATCAAGTTGATCGGTGGAGACAAGGCTCTGTCCCCCGAGGTAGAGCTTCAGCTTCGCGTACGCTATCACCTGGTCCAGACGGACGAGGACGGTAACGCGATCCTTGACGAGAACGGCGATCCCGTTCAGACGTCGCTTGTAGACCGTTATCTGTATTACATGAACGGTCTGCTTCATGGCGATCTGGGTAATTCGTACCAGCGCAAGCTGCCGGTTACGGAAATCTTTGCCCAGAAGTATCCGTATACGGTCAAACTCGCCGCGTGCGCCATCGTGCTCGAGGCGATCATGGGTATCGGTGCGGGTATCATTTCGGCGGTAAAGCGTTATTCCTTCTGGGATATTTTGGTAACGCTCACCACGTCGATCCTCGTTGCCGTTCCCGCCTTCTGGCTCGGCATGCTGCTGCAGCTGTTCTTCGGCGTCATCCTTAAGGATCTCACCGGCGGCGCATTCTCCATGCCGATTTCGGGTGCCGGCGGTTCCAGCTCTCAGTATCAGGATTGGATGCACTATGTGCTTCCGACCATTACGCTGGCTTCGGTTTCGACCGCTTATGCTGCCCGCATTATGCGTTCACAGCTGCTTGACGTCATGAACCAAGATTACATCCGTACGGCAAAGGCCAAGGGTCTCTCCAATCGCGCGATCATCATCAAGCATGCGCTTAAGAATGCACTCATCCCCGTCGTTACCTATATTGGTGTCGACTTTGGCGGCATGCTTTCGGGTGCCATCCTGACCGAAACGGTCTTTAACTGGCCCGGTATCGGCTATGAGGTCTATCGCGCCATTAGCATGCGTGACTGGCCCATCGTTATGGGCGGCGTTACGCTCATCGTCGTCGTCGTCATGGTGATCAACCTGCTCGTCGACATTAGCTATGCATTCCTCGACCCGCGCATCCGCCTTGGCGGTCCGTCGGATAAGGCCTAAGGGAGGTACGTCTCATGCAGGAAACTGATTCTCAGTCTCAGGAGCAGGCTACCGCCACCAAGGCCGCATCTGCTCCCGCCAAGTCCCGCACGCTGTGGGGCGACGCTTTTAAGCGTCTTCGCAAGAACAAGCTCGCCGTTATCGGTGTCTGCTGGATCATCGTCGTCGTTTTGGTTGCCCTGACCGCAGATCTGTGGGCTAAGCCCTGGCTCGGTTCGCCGACGGCTTCCGACTCGACCACCATGGCCGAGACGTCGCTGCTGGCTCCGTGTGCCGAGCACCCGTTTGGCACCGACGCCCTTGGCCGCGACATTCTCGTTCGTGTTATCTACGGTGCACGTGTTTCGCTTTCCGTCGGTATTATGGCCACCGCCATCTCCACGGTGATCGGTCTGGTCATGGGCGCCCTTGCCGGTTTCTATGGCGGCATCTGGGATACGATTATCATGCGCTGCGCGGACATCTTCCTGGCGTTCCCGTACGTGCTGTTCGTCGTCGCCATGATCGCCGTTATCGGCCGTGGCCTTCAGAACGTCTTTATCGCCATCGGTATTCTCGGCTGGCCTTCGATTGCGCGCGTCTTTAGATCCGCGATCCTCACGGTCAAAGAGAACGACTATGTTGACGCCGCCCGCGCCATGGGTGCATCCGATGCCCGTATCGTTATGCGCCATATCTTCCCGAACTCCGTTGCTTCCATCGTGGTCTACGCGACCATGAACATCGGCGGCGCTATTCTGACCGAGTCCGCTCTGTCCTTCCTCGGCATGGGCGTTATTCCGCCTACGCCTTCGTGGGGCTCCATGATTCAGGACGGTCAGCAGTATCTTCTGACTGCTCCCTGGATGATGATCATGCCCGGTCTGGCAATTCTCTCGACGGTGCTCGCCTTCACCCTGCTGGGTGACGGTTTGCGCGACGCCCTCGACGTCAAGATGAAGGACGCATAAGGATGAAGAAGAACAAGAACTATGTGGACCTGAAGGACCAGCCGGTTCCCGAGGGCCAGCATCTGCTCGAGGTCGATGACCTTAAGATGTATTTCCACACCGAAGATGGCGTTGTTCGCGCTGTCGACGGTGTCTCCTACACGCTCGATCGCGGCGAGACCCTCGGTGTCGTCGGTGAGTCCGGCTCCGGTAAGTCTGTGACCGCCATGACCATCATGGGTCTTATCTCGATGCCTCCGGGAAAGATTGAGGGCGGCGACGTTCGCTATCGCGGCCGTTCTATCCTCGAGATGACCGAGGAAGAGATGCAGCACATTCGCGGTAACGACATCGCGATGATCTTCCAGGATCCTATGACCTCCTTGAACCCGGTCTATAAGATCGGCAAGCAGGTGGGCGAGGGCCTTCGTCTGCACCGCGGCTACTCCAAGCAGGAGGCGCTCAAGCGCGCTACCGAGCTTTTGGACCTCGTGGGTATCCCCGAGCCCGAGAAGCGCGTCAATGAGTATCCGCACCAGTTCTCCGGCGGTATGCGTCAGCGTGTCATGATCGCTATGGCTCTTGCCTGCGATCCCGATATCCTGATTGCCGACGAGCCCACGACGGCTCTGGATGTTACCATTCAGGCTCAGATTATCGAGCTCATGCAGGAGATGCAGGAGAAGAACGGCAACGCCATTATTATGATTACCCATGACCTGGGCGTCGTCGCCGATATGGCCGATAAGATTATGGTTATGTACGCCGGCCGTCCCGTCGAGTTCGGTACTGCTGAGGAAATCTTCTACGAGAGCCGCCATCCCTACACCTGGGGTCTTATTCGCTCCATCCCGGAGCAGGCCATCGATGAGAAGAAGCCGCTGACGCCGATTCACGGCAACCCGCCTTCGCTCATGAACCTGCCCGAGGGCTGCGTCTTCTCTCCTCGCTGCCCCTATGCGACCGACAAGTGCCGCAAGCAGCGCCCCGAGCGCGTTGTCACCGAGTCCGGCCACTATTCTGCGTGCCATTATTCCGGTGACCCCGAGTTCCTCAAGAACGCCCCTGAGACGTCCCGCACGCGCAAGGATTCCAAGAAGGGAGGCGAGGCGTAAATGGCAGACAATAACGAGCGCACTCCGCTGCTGAAGGTCGAGCATCTTTCTAAGGAGTTCCCCGCAGAGTCCGGCATGTTCGCCAAGCGTTTTTCCAAGCGCGTCGTCTCTGCTGTGAATGACATTTCGTTCGAGATTTATCCGGGCGAGACCTTTGGCCTGGTCGGCGAGTCTGGTTGCGGTAAGTCCACCACGGGCCGCACCATCATGCGCCTGACCAAGCCGACGGCAGGTAAGGCGTTCTTCCAGGGCAAAGACGTTGCCGAGATGAGCAAGCATGAGATCAAGGACATGCGTCGTGAGATGCAGTTCATCTTCCAGGACCCCTATGCTTCGCTCAATCCTCGTATGACCATCGGCGAGATCGTCTCCGAGCCCATGACTATTCATGGCGTGGGCACCAAGGAGGAGCGCATTGAGCGTGTCCGTGAGCTGCTGGACGTCGTCGGCCTCAACCCCGAGCACATCAACCGCTATCCGCACGAGTTCTCGGGCGGTCAGCGTCAGCGTGTCGGCATCGCCCGCGCGTTCGCTCTGAAGCCCAAGCTGATCATCTGCGACGAGCCCGTTTCCGCTCTGGATGTTTCCATTCAGGCCCAGGTTCTGAACCTGCTCAAGGAACTTCAGGACAAGTTCGGTACGGCGTATCTGTTTATCGCCCACGACCTGTCCGTCGTGCAGCACATCTCCGATCGCGTTGCCGTTATGTATCTGGGTAAGATGGTCGAGGTTTCGGACTGGAAGACACTCTATAGCGAGCCGCACCACCCGTACACGCAGTCACTGCTGTCTGCCGTGCCGGTGCCCGATCCGGATATTCAGAAGACCCGCAAGCGCATCATCCTCGCTGGCGATCCGCCGTCGCCGCTAGATCCGCCGACCGGCTGCCGTTTCCACACGCGCTGTCCGATCGCGCAGGGCATCTGCTCCGAGAAGCTTCCTGAGTTTAAGGAAGTTGCCCCGGGCCACTGCTGCGCGTGCCACTTCGCCGAGCCGTTCCCGATCAAGGAATCGCACATCGACCTGTAGTCGGTTGTTCTCGTCCGGGCCCGCCCTGGTGTTACTTTTCAGAACGTCCTCGGACATGCAAGTAACCCCCGCTGCGCACTTCGTGCGGCGGGGGTTACTTGCGTCCTGACGCTCCTATTTGGCAAGGTGTTTTTTAGAATCCATTTTGCGC
>NZ_QSUU01000019.1 GCF_003439125.1 Collinsella sp. OM04-5
AGGCGAACGCGGCCACCGCGGCCGAGCTCGTGAGGTGGCTGTGGGCCCTCGGCACGATGTGCCGGGAGGGCGCGGAATAGACATAAGCCCCCGTCCCGGCGAGCCGGGCAGCCTTCGGGGACACCCCCGTTCTCGCTGTGCGCGCGGCGGCCGCCGCATGCGCGAAGACAGACTAGGGGAACCCCGCCGAAGGAGAGGATTGCGGGCCGCCGGAGCGGTATCCGCGGATATGAGACTGAGCCGAAGGCGTCGATGACATGCCGGGGGCGGACCGGGACGGGTTTAACGGCAGGCCCCGCCGACCGATTGCAAGCGGTCGGCGGGGCCATTGTGGCCCTTGACAGTGGATTGGGTCATATGAGCGAGCGGGCTCCGGGTGCCCCAGGTTGCCGCGAAAGAGGAGGGAAGCGTACTCTATGTACGCGACCGACGATTGAGGGGCAAGATGGGGTGCCCGGGGCTCGCGCAGCGTCAACAAAAAACGCGGTTCGTTAGAACCGCGTAAGATAGTTGGAGCGGACAACGGGGCGTCTGCGTATTCGCTTCGCGGATCCGCACCGGCTTCGGCCGCCTGCCGGCGTCCTCGCCAGCTCGCTACAAACGCTCCGCGTTTGCTTAACGCTCGCTCCCTCTCGGGTTCGAGCCCAAGCGATGGGTACGAAAAAGCCCGGCTACCGTAGTAGTCGGGCTGCTGCGTTTGGAGCGGACAACGGGGCTCGAACCCGCGACCCCAACCTTGGCAAGGTTGTGCTCTACCAACTGAGCCATGTCCGCATATGTAAAACAAAACGGGCGCCGGAGCGCCCGGATGTTGCCTGGAGGCGAAGCCCGGATTCGAACCGGGGGTAAAGGCTTTGCAGGCCTCTGCCTTACCACTTGGCCACTTCGCCGAAAAAGGACCGCCTAAACGGTCCGGAAATGCAATGGAGCGGACAACGGGGCTCGAACCCGCGACCCCAACCTTGGCAAGGTTGTGCTCTACCAACTGAGCCATGTCCGCTTGCGGGTTATTAATTTACGCGAGTTGTCCAAAAGACGCAAGTACTTTTTTCAAAAAACTTGTCTGCCGCATGTTCTTAGTAGCTAAACGCGCTAAAGCGATTGGCTAGGCACACGACTCCAGCGCTCCGCTAAACAGCTTCACCATCTGCACGCGCGTGCCGGCGCCGTCCGCACGACGAGCAACCTCCACGTTATCGACGAGCATACGCATAAGCTTGATACCACGGCCGCGCTCCTCTGATGCGACCGGTTCGCTCGTTTCATCGATAGAATAGCCGGCACCTCGATCAAGCACCTCAACCACAACGCGATCGCCATAGGCCTGAACCGTCAGGACGCACCCGATACCGCCCGCATGGTCATAGGCATTACCCAGCGCCTCCCCCGACGCCAATGCGACATCGTACCGCTCGTCACGGCGCAACGGAAGCGATTCAAGGAGTTCGGCGATGCGATGTCGGTAGTATGGAAGATTCTCGATACCCTGACGGACCTCGACGCTCTTACTCCAGCGAGGCAGCTCCCCCACCGGAATGGCGGGAATAGACTCCCGTGCCGGCCCCGCGACATGAAGAATATCGACAAGACGAGCAATCTCCAAAAAGCGAACAACTTCACCTGATGCATTGACGAGCGAAAGCAGGCCTTCTCGCCTCATGAGCTCACGAGCGCGCGTAAGCAGGAATGCCAAGCCCGTCGAATCGATAAAGCTGACAGCCTGACAGTTGATGACGACACGACGCACGCCGCGGCCAATCAAAGCATCCAACCGCCGACGCAGCGCAGGCACCGTGGCGATGTCGATATCGCCTGGTGGCGTCAAAACCGCTATGTCATTCCACTCATTCATACGACCATGGTTCCCCAAAAAAGCCCACTCGATGCATTCGTTTCCCCAACCGTACGGATTCAGCCCGCCCAGCGTCGTCTATGAACGACCCCGTAAAAACTCAAGGGACACCAATGCAATGTCATCGTCCAGCGCCGATTCGGTAAATCGGTCGAGCTCGCCCAAGACCTTGCCGCAAATGCCCGACACGCCCTCACCCGAGACAGAGAGCAGAAGGTCGCGAAGGCGCTGCTCGCCAAAGAAAGCACCCGAGCGGTCACGCGCTTCGATTGTTCCGTCGGTGTACATAAATAGCATGTCACCAGGAGCGAACGTAAACACGCCTGTCTCGTACACCATGCTCTCAAAGGCACCGATTACCCCCGATTGGCATCCAAGCAGCTCGACCTCTCCCCCACGAGCCTCGCCGCCACCCAGCGGCATCGACTCTGGCCTGATGACCATGGTCGGAGGATGGCCCGCCGAACAATACGTTGCGCGTCCGGCTTTAAGGTCAATCTTGGCGATAAAGGCCGTCACGAACGTCTCGACCCTCGAAAAGCCCATAAGCATGCTATTAAGGGAGCGTGCCATGCGGGCCGGTCCAGCGCCCTCCCAGGCATATGCCGTCAGGGCCGTCTTGACGAGTGCGGACATCGATGCAGCCTCAATGCCTTTGCCAGACACATCGCCCAGAATCATGACGGCGCAATCGTCGGGAAGACGGATGAGCGTATAGAAATCGCCGCCGACCAACGCCGAGTTCGTGGCCGACAGGTACACCGAATCGGCGGCGATTCCCGGAACATCCCCCAGTGAATTTCTCATGCCAATCTGGAGGGTCTGAGCGATATGGCGCTCCTCACGCTTTTGAGATTCGCCTTCATAGATCAGTTCAAAGTCATGAGCCAAGTGCACCAAGTAGTCATATTCAAGGTCATCAATCGGCTCTTGGCTACCATCACGAAGCAGCAGCGCACGCGTCGTCGGCCCCTTCGCAACAGAAGCAGGAACGATCGCGTCGTTACTGTGCTTGCCATCGCCCTCAGGGCGCGGGCGCCCCGCCTCGATGCCGGCGTCGACGTAGAGACCCTGGCAAGGCAGGCCATGCGCCCTAAGCCAGCCTCCCATAGGCATCGATTCGTCAACGCGAGTTATACGGACGTGTTTAAGGTCCTCGGCGCTCGTGCCGCCCAAAACAGATGCCTCAAAGCCATCAGGGCCAGCCCCCAGACGTGCCGCTGGCGCCGTCGTGGAAAAGAAAAGCTTCTCGGGATCGTCCGGCAAAGCAACGCGACTGCCGCCTTCAAAATCTATGACGTAGGAATCCAGACTGGCGTCATACTCAATAGGGCAAAAATGGCAGTTGAGCATATTGCAGATCTCGGACGATACCGCCTGGGTAGCCGCGGCGGAATCGTCTAGAAAGGTAAACAACTCGTCACGCAAGACATTGAGCGAGCGGCCAAGCTCGGCCGTGCGACGGGAGCGAAGGCTCGATGCCATGCCGACCAGCTGGATAGACAGGTAATCGCAAATGACCTCGAGCACATTAACGTCATAGGCGAGCGGTGCCTGAGGGCGTTTCCAACCAACTTCCAGCACGCCAAGGATCTGCGTACCGTAAAAAACGGGAAGACAGATCTCGCTGCGGTACGGAGGCATATCCTGCATGCGCAACAGGTGCTTAGAACGATTGTCCAGATCCATGAACATACCGGAGGCGACCTTATCACCCTCAAGGTCCTGTTGAATCGACAAGCGACAGGCACGCGACTCACGAAGAACATACGTCGGAATGCCAGCGCCATACGGCAAAAACTCAGGCAGGTAGCTGTCGTACAGCTCCTTGGAAACACCGCGAAGTTTAAAACCACCGCTCTCAGAAAAATAGATAGCGGCACCCGAAGCATCGAGCGTTCCTACAAGCTGGTTCAAAACGGTATCAAGTAGGCTGGGCAGCTCATCGGAGCCCACGGTACTCATAATGACCGAGAGCGTGCCAGAGAGGCGCTTGTTCGCCACTCTAAGCTCCGAAAGCGCACGCTTGAGTTGCCGGTCGTGAGAATACTGTTCCTCGATACTGTGAAGCGCCACCAGGACACGTGGTGCGCGGCGCCCAAAGATGTGTGGAGGCGTTACGGAGCCCGCACGAACCAAGACGGGAATAAAAGAGCCGTCACTCAGCTTGAGCATCAGTTCGTTCTCGGAGCCATCAGTTTCAAATGGCAGACGATGTTCCGTCGCACGTTCAAAAGCGGACGAGTACAGGACGTCTTTAACATCTCCGCCGATGACGTCGGCGCGTTCCTCGCACATCAAACCAAGTAAGCGATTATTCACATGCAGAATGGTTCCGTCGAGCTCGCAGATGATGACAGCATCGCTCGTGATCTCGACTAGTTGGGCAACGTCTGCCCACTCGTTGCGTTCAAGCGTTTCCATCGTGGACCTCACCGTCTATCGGTAACAAAAAAGCCTCCGAAGAGGCTTCTCAAATGCGATGGTGTCGGAGGCGGGACTTGAACCCGCATGACCAAAAAGCGGTCACTAGCACCTCAAGCTAGCGCGTCTGCCAATTCCGCCACTCCGACATGCTATGTTGTTGATTCGCGGTTCGTTTTGTTGGACCCGCGCGTTCAACGAGGAAGATAATAACCTATGATTCGAGAACTGTGCAAGCACTTTTTTGAAAAAAGTTTACGAATTTGTAAATGCGCAGGTAGATCTGTATATCCGGTTCGGAATGGGGGCAGCTTCCCAGCGCGTCCTCGGGCATGCGGTACATTTTGATCCGCGCTTCGCGCTACAAAATGTACCGCCCCCTGCGGAATGCGCTGGGAAGCTGCCCCCATTCCGAACCTACGTTAACATGCTCCAGGCAAAGTTCCTAAACATATTCTGGGGCTGATAAGAATTTAGTGGCTCGGCTTTGCCGAGCCCTTATATGGGAAGGCCGGAGCCAAAGCTCCGGCCT
>NZ_QSUU01000002.1:0-134610 GCF_003439125.1 Collinsella sp. OM04-5
GGTCTTTCATGCAGCAGGGGCTCTCAATGTTTTATGTCCTGCTCATATCGTCTGTGCCGGCAGTTAGGAACAGCCCTTGCCGATTCGATTGTTGAATATCTCCGTGACTACTTTACAGCTCCAGCGCGTCGGCGACTTCGGCAGCGCAGGCCAGGGCGTCGGCCATGGCGTTCACCACGAGCGAGCTGCCGTTGCGGGCATCACCCGCCACATACACCGGCGCGGCATCCGCGGCGACACCCTCCGCGCGAGCCGCGAGATGCGAGCCCTCAGCAGCCATCACCGGCAGCGGACGACCGGCGGTGGCAACAGGCACGCTCACCGCATCGAACACGCCATGCTCGGGACCCGTAAAGCCGCAGGCGATGAGCACCAGCTGCGCCGGCACCTCGTGCTCGGAGCCCGCGATGCGCTCGGGCTTTCCCGCCGACCAGTCCAGATCGACCACGCGCAGGCCCGCGGCCGCACCCTTCTTGTCCAGCAGCACCTCGAGCGTATCCACGCCCCAGGCACGCATCTCACCACCCATCGCAGCGATAGCCTCCTGCTGGCCGTAGTCGGTCTTCTTCACGTTGGGCCACTGCGGCCAGGGGTTGCTCGCCGCGCGCTTATCGGGCGCAGCCGGCAAGAACTCAAACTGGCGCACGCTGCGCGCGCCCTGACGCACGGCGGTACCCACGCAGTCGTTTCCAGTATCGCCACCGCCAATGACCACGACGTCCAGGCCGCGCGCGTTCACCGCGGGCTTGCCGCCATCGAGCACCGAGACGGTCGAAGCCGTCAGGTAGTCCACGGCATACACCACGCCCGGTGCATCAATGTTCGCAGCCGAAAGCCCACGCGGAGCACGGGCGCCGGCAGCCACCACGACGGCGTCAAAGTCGTCGAGCCTGGCGGTAACCTTGGGATCGCTCACGTCGGCGCCCAGCTCGAACACAATACCCAGCTCGCGCATGAGCGCCACGCGACGCTCGACCACAGACTTCTCGAGCTTCATGTTGGGAATGCCGTACATGAGCAGACCGCCCGCGCGGTCGTCGCGCTCAAACACCGTCACGCGGGCGCCACGACGCGCAAGCTCCCATGCCGCCACCAGACCAGCAGGACCGGAGCCCACCACGGCAACCGTGGGTGCGCCCTCCCCCGCCGGCTCAAAGCGGCGCGGGCCACCGTTTGCCCACTCATGGTCGCTGATCGCACGCTCGTTGTCATGGATCGTAGTGGGCTGGCCGTCGACCGAACCCAGGTTGCACGCGGCCTCGCACAGCGCCGGGCACACGCGGCTCGTGAACTCGGGCATGGGCGAGGTGAGCGACAGGCGCTCGGCAGCCTCATTCCAGCGGCCGCGGTACACCAGCTCGTTCCACTCGGGAATCAAGTTGTGCAGCGGGCAGCCGCTCGGGCGCGCCTTGCCAAAGCTCGCGCCCATCTGGCAAAACGCCACGCCGCACATCATGCAGCGGCTCGCCTGGGCGCGACGTGCGTCGTCATCGAGCTCCACATACAGGGGATCAAAATCATGACTGCGCTCCTCCACGGGGCGAAGCTCGTGGGTCACGCGATCGATATCAAGAAAAGCACCGGGCTTACCCATGGCACTTACGCCTCCTTCTTGGTCGAAGCAACAGAGCTGGCGGCGGCGGGCACAGCACCAGCGACACCACCCGCCACATCGAAGCGAGCGACATCCGCGGCGCTCGCGCGACCGGTCACAATGTCAAACGCCAGCTCCTCGGCCTGCGCATGTGTCTTGCCGGCAGCCTCGCTCGCAGCGACAATCGCCAGCACACGCTCGTACTCGGTCGGAATGACCTTCACAAAGTACTTGCTCATCGTCTCAAAGCTGTAGAGCAGCTTGATGCCGCGCGGGCTCTGCGTCGTGTCCACGTGCTCCTGGATGAGCTCGCGAATCTGCGCCAGCTCGCCGGCCGTCGGGGCCTTGAGCTCGACGCTCTCGTGGTTCACGCGGGCATCGAGCGTGCCGTACTGGTCAAAGACATAGGCCACGCCACCTGTCATGCCGGCAGCGAAGTTCTGCCCGACCTCGCCCAGGATAAGCGCCAGGCCGCCCGTCATGTACTCGCAGCCATGGTTGCCGCAGCCCTCGACCACCACGGTGGCACCGGAGTTGCGTACGCCAAAGCGCTGGCCGGCCAGACCGTTAATGAAGCCGCGGCCGCTCGTAGCGCCAAAGAACGCAACATTGCCCACGATGATGTTTTCGTCGAACTTGTAGGTCGCATGCGGGTTGGGACGCACCAATACCTCGCCGCCCGAAAGGCCCTTGCCAAAGTAGTCGTTGGCGTCGCCGCACACGTTGAGCGTAATGCCGCGCGGCAGGAAGGCGCCAAAGCTCTGACCGGCCGATCCATCGCAATCGATGGTGATGGAGCCGGCGGGCAGGCCCTCGGGATGTGCCTTGGTCACCGCGTTACCCAGGATGGTGCCCACGCAACGGTTGACGTTGGCGATGTCGGCATGGAAGCGAATCGGACGCAGGTGCGCACGGGCATCGGCCGTATAGGGCACGAACAACGTGGAGTCGAGCGTCTTGTCGAGCTCGCTGTCGGCAGCCATCTGCGGCAGGAAGTGGCGACCGTCGGCACCCGGGATATGGGCACCGAACTCGCAGGTCGCGCTCGCCAGCACGGGCGACAGATCGAGCAGGTTGGCCTTACGGTTGCCCGGGACCTCAATCTGGCGCAAGCACTCGGGATGGCCGACCATCTCGTCGACGGTGCGGAAGCCCAGGCTCGCCATGACCTCGCGCAGTTGCTCGGCAACAAAGAGCATAAAGTGCTCAACGTGCTCGGGCTTGCCGCGGAAGCCGCGACGCAGGCGGCAGTTTTGCGTAGCGATGCCGGCGGGGCAGGTATCCTGCTGGCAGTCGCGCTGCATGAGGCAACCCATGGAGATGAGCGGCATGGTCGCAAAGCCAAACTCCTCGGCACCCAGCAGGCAGGCGACGGCGACATCGGTGCCGTCCATGAGCTTGCCGTCGGCCTCGAGCACTACGCGCGAGCGCAGGCCGTTTTGCAGCAGCGTCTGCTGGGCCTCGGCAAGACCGAGCTCCAGCGGCAGACCCGCGTGCCAGATCGAATCGCGAGCAGCGGCACCCGAGCCGCCATTGTGGCCGCTGATCAAGATCTTGTCGGCAGCGCCCTTGGCCACACCGGTGGCGATGGTGCCGACGCCGGCCTCGCTGACCAGCTTGACCGACACGCGCGCGCCGGGGTT
This sequence comes from Collinsella sp. OM04-5, assembly GCF_003439125.1. Classification (GTDB taxonomy): domain Bacteria; phylum Actinomycetota; class Coriobacteriia; order Coriobacteriales; family Coriobacteriaceae; genus Collinsella. Next base: position 3,238 of record NZ_QSUU01000002.1, read on the forward strand.
GGCGTTCTTAAGATCGAAGATAAGCTCCGCCAGGTCCTCAATGGAGTAGATGTCGTGGTGCGGCGGAGGCGAGATCAGGCCGATGCCGGGCGTGGACTGACGGACCTCGGCAATCCAGGGGTAGACCTTCTTGCCGGGCAGATGGCCGCCCTCGCCGGGCTTGGCGCCCTGGGCCATCTTGATCTGAATCTCGAAGGCGCTGCACAGGTAGCGGCTCGTCACGCCAAAGCGCGCACTTGCCACCTGCTTGATCGCGGAGTTCTTGGAGTCACCGTTAGCCAGCGGGGTCTCGCGACGCGGATCCTCACCGCCCTCGCCCGAGTTGGAACGGCCGTGCAGGCGGTTCATGGCGATGGCCATGCACTCGTGGGCTTCCTTGCTGATGGAGCCGTACGACATGGCGCCGGTGTTAAAGCGGCGGACGATGTTGAGCGCGGGCTCGACCTCGTCGAGTGCCACCGGAGTGCGACCGTTGGCATTAAAGTCGAGCAAGTCGCGCAGGCGAACGGCACGGCCGGTGCGGTGCAGGCGGACGCTGTACTCCTTAAAGGTGTCGTAGCTGTCCTCACGGCAGGCGGTCTGCAGCAAGTAGACAGTCTGCGGATCGATGAGGTGATCCTCGCCGCCGAGCGGGCGCCACTTGGTCAGACCCAGCGTGGGCAGCTGATCGGGAGCCGGGCTCTTAAGGATAGCGAGCGCGGCGTCGTAGCGCTCGTTTTGCTCGCGCTCTACGTCCTCGACGCCCATACCGCCCACACGGCTCACCGTGCCGGCGAAGTACGCGTTGACGAACTCGGGCGTAAAGCCCACGGCCTCGAAGATCTGCGCCGAATGGTAGCTCTGCACCGTGGAGATGCCCATCTTGGACATGATGGAGACGATGCCGGCGGTCGCAGCCTTGTTGTAGTTGGCGATGCCCTGCTCGGCCGTCACATCCAGGTCGCCGCGTGCCGCCAGATCACGGATGCACGCATGCGCGTTGTACGGATAGATGCCGCTCGCGGAGTAGCCCACCAGTGCCGCAAAGTCGTGCGGGGACACGGCGTCGCCGCACTCCACCACGATGTCGGCAAAGGTACGCACGCCGGCGCGGATCAGGTGATTGTGCACACAGCCCACGGCAAGCAGCGACGGCACGGGTACCTCGCCCGCTCCGGCGCGATCGCTCAGCACCACGATGTTCACGCCGTCGCGGACCGCAGCCTCGACGTCCTCTGCAAGCTGCTTAAGCGCAGCCTGCAGCGCGCCCTCGCCGGCATCGCGGCGGTACACGGCACGGAAACGGCGGGTCTTAAAGCCCACGCGGTCGATGGCGCAGATACGGTCGAACTCCTCCTCGTTGAGCAACGGGCGCTCCAAGCGCACCAGCTGGCAGGCCGTGCGGGAGTCCTCGAGCAGGTTGCCGTGGTTGCCCAGGTAGAGCGTGGTCGAGGTGACCATATGCTCACGAAGGGCATCGATCGGCGGGTTCGTGACCTGAGCAAACAGCTGATAGAAATAGTCGTAGAAGGAGCGCGTCTTCTTGGACAGGCAGGCCAGCGGCGCATCGATGCCCATCGAGGCGAGCGGGGCCTTGCCCTGCTGGGCCATAGGGCGCACGACCTCGTCGACGTCATCCCAGTGGTAGCCGAGCTTGGCCATACGCACGGCGGCGGGCACCTCGGCGTCCTCGGCGGGCGTTGCCGCAACGGGCTCATCGAGCGCGTCAACGGTCAGCGTCTCCTCGGCAATCCAATCACGGTAGGGCTTTTCCTTGGCATAGCGGGCGCGCAACTCATCGTTGTAGATGACGCGCCCGCGGGCAAAGTCGACCTCGAGCATCTGGCCCGGCCCCAGACAGCCGCTCGTCAGGATGTTCTCGGGGCTCACCTCGATGGTGCCCACCTCGCTCGCCAGCATAAAGCGACCGTCGCGCGTCACATAGTAGCGGGCGGGACGCAGGCCGTTACGGTCGAGGGCGGCACCCAGCGTGCGACCGTCGGTAAAGGCGATGGCGGCCGGACCATCCCACGGCTCCATGAGCATGGACTGGTAAGCGTCGTAGGCGCGGCGCTCCTCGCTCAGGCTGTCGTTATGGTCCCACGGCTCGGGCAGCAACATGGACGCGGCGCGCGTGAGCGGACGGCCGTTCATGACCAGGAACTCGAGCACATTGTCCAGAATCGCGGAGTCGGAGCCCTCGCGGTTGATGATGGGCATCACACGCTCAAGATCGTGCTGCAGCACGGGGCTGTACAGGTTGGGTTCGCGGGCGCGGATCCAGTTGACGTTGCCCTTGAGGGTGTTGATCTCGCCGTTGTGGATGATAAAGCGGTTGGGGTGCGCGCGCTCCCAGCTGGGCGTGGTGTTGGTGGAGTAGCGCGAGTGGACGAGTGCCACAGCCGTTTTGACGGCGGCGTCGTTGAGGTCGATGAAGAAGCGGCGCATCTGTGTGGCGACGAGCATACCCTTGTACACGATAGTGCGCGAGCTCATGGAGCACACATAGAAGATCTTGTCGCGCAGGGCAAACTCGGCGTCGGCCTTCTTTTCGATGGTGCGGCGGCACACGTACAGACGGCGCTCGAAGGCGTCGCCCGCCGGCGTGTCGTCGGGACGGCCCAGAAAGGCCTGCAAGATGGTAGGCATGCAGGCGCGGGCTGTCTCGCCCAGGTCGTGCGGATCGACCGGCACCTCGCGCCAAAAGAGCAGCGGCACGCCGGCCTCGGCACAGCCCTCCTCAAACACGCGGCGGGCATCCTCTACGCCCTTGTCGTCCTGCGGAAAGAACAGCATGGCCACGCCATAGTCGCCCTCTGCCGGCAGAATCTGGCCGCACTTTTGAGCCTCTTTACGAAAAAAGTGATGCGGAACCTGGAACAGGATGCCAGCGCCATCGCCGGTGTTCTTCTCGAGTCCCGTGCCGCCGCGGTGCTCCAAGTTGACCAGAATGGACAGCGCGTCGTCCAGAATCTGGTGATGGCGCTCACCGTTGATATCGGCAAGCGCGCCGATGCCACATGCATCGTGGTCGAATTCGGGGCGATAAAGGCCCTGCTGCTGAGCGGAATCTGCCTGCATCGCGATCCTCCCCTAGATATTAGTCAGTCAGTTGAATAGGCATACTAGGAGCATCGCCGGCCCGCTGTGTTTCCCGCCCGTTTCGAAACAATCGCGTAACGCACGCCGGCCATCAACGTCTTGCCATCAAACGTGTACGTCAGTCCCCAAGTTCAGCTTGTAAGTTCACCGCTTCAAACATCTCAATCTGTAACAGGAGGAGCCGATTTTGGCCCCTAGATGTTACGGATTGAGATTTTCTGCAGGACGGTTTTGGTTTGTCTCGATCTGTAACACGAAAGGCCGGTTTTGGCGGTCAGCTGTTACAAATCGAGATTTTCCATAGGACCATTTCTTCCTGTCTCGATCTGTAACAGCTAGGCCCAATTTCCATCCCTAGTTGTTACAGATCGAGACATTTCGGCAGCCCCCTTTCACCATCCCATTCAAATACAACAATTTTGTTAGTCTTGGTTAACTTTTTAGCCTAAAACGGGTATCCTTTGCGGCGTCAAGCAAACGGCACGCACACCGTGCCAGATCAAGGAGGCCCCTATGGCGCACCGAGCAGACCGACAGACAATGCAACTTGTCCTTATCCGTCACGGAGAATCCGAGTGGAACAAACTCAACCTGTTCACCGGCTGGACCGACGTAGAACTCACCGACACGGGCCGCGAAGAAGCCGCAGCAGGCGGTCGAGCCCTCAAAGAAGCGGGCTTCGACTTCGACGTCTGCTACACCTCGCGTCTCAAGCGCGCAATTCACACCCTCGACATCGTGCTCGGCCAAATGGATCGCGAGTGGTTGCCCGTCATCAAATCCTGGAAGCTCAACGAGCGCCACTACGGAGCGTTGCAGGGTCTCAACAAGGCCGATGCCGCAGCGGAGCACGGCGACGAGCAGGTGCTCATCTGGCGCCGCTCCTTCGATGTCTGCCCGCCGGCACTCGAACCGGACGACGCGCGCGATCCCCACACCCAGGAGCAATACCGTGATGTCGCGCCCGATCAGCTGCCCTATACCGAGTGCCTCAAGGACACGATCGCCCGCGCCTGGCCTTATTTCGAAGACGAGATCCGCCCCCAGATGCTCGCCGGCAAGCGCGTACTCATCGCCGCACACGGCAACTCCCTGCGCTCACTCGTCATGAAGCTCGAGCACCTCACGCCCGAGGAGATCCTCAAGGTCAACATCCCCACCGGCGTGCCGCTCGTCTACACCTTCGACACCGATTTCAACGTCCTCGACAAGCGCTACATCGGCGACCCGGCGACCATCGCCGCCAAGATCGACGCCGTGGCCAATCAGGGCAAAGCACACAAGTAGCCCCAACCCAAAACCGACGCGTGGCGCCGCACGGCCCAGATGCGACGTCACGCCGCCCATACACAGGAGCGCACCATGCTCAACCATCTCAAACAACACTTTGGCTCCCCGCGCACTGGCGGTCATGGCGGGCTCGACATTGCGCGGCACATCGGCCCCGGACTGCTCGTAACCGTCGGCTTTATCGACCCGGGCAACTGGGCCTCCAACATGGCCGCGGGCTCGCAGTTTGGCTACGCGCTGCTGTGGATCGTCACGCTGTCCACGATTATGCTCATTGTGCTGCAGCACAACGCGGCACACTTGGGTATCGCCACGGGCGCCTGTCTTGCCGAGGCCACGACCCGCTTTCTCCCCCGCATCGTGGGACGCGCGGTGCTCGGCAGCGCCTATCTCGCGACCATCGCCACCGCCATGGCCGAAGTCCTGGGCGGCGCGATTGCCCTTCAAATGCTCTTTGGGCTGCCCGTGCGCGCGGGCTGCGTCATCGTGGCGGCAGTATCGATGGCGATGCTCATGACGAGCTCCTACAAGCGCGCCGAGCGATGGATCATCGCCTTCGTCGGCGTGGTAGGACTCTCGTTTTTGGCCGAGCTTGCGCTGGTCAAGGTCGACTGGCCGCAGGCCGCCGCAAGCTGGATCACGCCCAGTATGCCCACTGGCTCTGCCGCGATTATCGTGAGTGTCCTGGGTGCGGTCGTTATGCCCCACAACCTTTTTCTGCACTCCGAGGTCATCCAATCCATGCACTTCGAAGGCCAAGGCGAGCAAGTTATCGAAGAACGCCTGCGCTACGAGCTCTTCGACACGCTCTTTTCGATGGGCGTGGGCTGGGCAATCAACTCGGCAATGGTCATCCTGGCCGCAACGACCTTCTTTGCGCACGGCATTGTCGTAGACGACCTCGCCGTCGCAGCGGCCACGCTCTCCCCCATTCTGGGCCCGGCAAGCGCGACCATCTTTGCCGTGGCGCTACTGTTTGCGGGCCTCTCGAGCAGCGTGACAGCGGGCATGGCGGCGGGAACCATCACTGCGGGCATGTTCGACGAGGAATACGACATCCACGACCGACATTCCTCGGTCGGGGTGGCGGCCTGTTTCGCCGGAGCAGTGGCGGCGTGCCTGGTCGTTCCAAATCCCTTTGAAGGTCTCATCTGGAGTCAGGCACTGCTGTCGCTTCAGCTGCCGATTACGGTCTTTGTGCTCATACGACTCACCAGTTCACGCCGCGTCATGGGCAAATACGCCAATTCGCGCCCGCTCAACACGCTGCTTGTAGGGATCGGTGCCATCGTGACGATTCTCGATATCGTGTTGTTGACAGGGATGTAATGGGGCGGGGCACTTACCCAGTCAAACGTCTCGATCTGTAACATCTAGACCCGCTTTTAATGTCTAGATGTTACAGATCGAGATCATTCCGAGGGACAGCTCCGTTTGTCTCAATCTGTAACACGTAGACCCCAGTTTCCCTTAGTTAAAGATATGAACCCTATTTATCAGTCTACTTTTCCAATAAATCGGTAGTATATCTCTATTTCCTGTATTCTTTCATTGTCCTCATTCGTTGTTGCTTCGTGAATAAGGATTTTTTCTATCATTGCATTTAATAACGGTGCTGTCAGTTCCTTTGGTACGGAATACTCCTTGATTAACTCAATCCACTTTTCAGCACCTATCATATCCTGTTCCATTTTACTTAATTCTTCTCTTAGGTTGGTTATCTGCTGTTCCAGTTCTATCTGCTCCTTTTGATATTTCCCCGACAGCATGATGAAGTTTCGTTCCGTTATCTTCTCACAGGCTCTATCTTCATACATTTTCGCAAACAAGCGGTCAATCTCATTTTGTCGGTTCTCGGCTTTCTTCAAAGCACTTGCCTTTTTCTTCTTTGCCCGTATTCGCTCTGCATTGCCAGCCTTTTGTATCTTATTCACCACCTTTTCTTCGTCCTGCTGTACTGCCTTAGTCCAATATTGCAATCGTTCCAATACTGCTTGATACAACACATCATAACGGATATAGTGCATAGAACAAGTACCTTTTCCAAACTGTCCGTAGTAACTGCAAGCATAATAACTGTAAGGCGTTTTATTTGCCTTATTTGTCGCAAACCGCATAGACCAGCCACAATCCGCACACTTGACAAGCCCTGCAAATATCGGCGTTGCTTTTTCCTTTGTCTGTCTACGCCTTGATTTTATCTGTTCCTGCACACGATAGAATACTTCTTTGTCAATAATCGGCTCATGCGTGTTTTCTACTCGAAACCATTCACTTTCGGGTTTTCGTACTTTCTTCTTGCTTTTGAAAGAAATAGTTGACTGTCGATTATGAACGCTGTTGCCGATATAGACTTCACTTTTTAAAATTGCCTTAACATGAGCAATCGTCCATTCATAACGCTTGCTGTCGGGCTTTCCCTCAAAGATATGTGCAAAAGTACCATACCTTGTAAAATTCAGCCAAGACGCTGTCGGAACTTTTTCTTCTCGCAGTACATAACCATTACAGAAGAACTCCACAAAACAATTTCACTTTTTGAAAAATAGTCCTTAAACTCTTTCATAATAACCTCCAAAAAAATAAGCATCCGAATATACATCTTCAAAGACCTAACGATGTACAGTCGAATGCTTTACGCATCTACTACCCGGTGGCAGTGCTTATTCTTTATCAACTTTTTTCATTTTAACCAGGTCAATTGCTTCTTTACCAGTCAGGTGTTCAATTGTCATTTCAATGATTGCCATGTTTCTGATAGAAGAATCAATTTCTTTAGGAATTCCATCTTTGTAATCTGCTGAATATTTCATAAAAAGCAAGGTTGCAATACGACGCATTTCATTCATATCTTCTACAAGATGTACTTTACCGAACGCAATGACGCTTCTGAAATATGTAGTATATTTCTCCGGCACAATATGATCTTGATCAATTACGCAAAAAGATGCTTTTTCATGTTTAATAATTGCATCAATTTTGTGTCCGCTTTTAGCAGAATGGAAATACAGTTTTCCATCTATATAAACATAGCTTATAGGAACGGCGTATGGATAATCATTATCTCCGATTAACGCTAAAGTTCCGCTTGTATTTCTGTTCAAAATTTCTATAGCGGTTTCTTATGGCAATAACTGCTTAAATCTTCTCATTTCTCTAAACATGGTTCTTCTCCTTTTAATGTTATAAAAGAAAAAGCATTTGAATGCACATCTTCAAAGACCTAACGATGTACAAACAAATGCTTTACGCATTCACTACCCGTTGGCAGTTTTTATTCTATATTAACATTATCTATCATAATAAATAACACCTCAAAAAACAATAGAAAATTCCTTTTTTGTCTTCATCTGCATTATATCATATTGTTATAAGCATTGCCATTTCTTTTCTGCTTTTGAAAAGTTACTTATCAGCCTATGTTTTGTAAAGGGTGATATTCAGCATTTCTCACGCAACAAGCCCTTGACAAACCATAGACTAATAAGTTTTAAGGTAATCAAGCAGAAATGAAATAGTCTGCTGTTTCACGGCAACAAAAAAGAGATACCAACACACTTATGTAGTATCTCTTAGTCTAGTAGCAATATTCTTTTGTTTGCAAGCAGGTAAACATGGGCTGTTTCTTAATATCTTTTTGTTTGGGAAACACCGTTTTCACTGCTAGATGTTACAGATTGAGACAAACGGTCGGCCGGACTCACAACAGACAGGATCGGTCAACAGCAACCGTGATCCCTTGGCGACGGAGGAAAAGGGCCCCGGCCGAGAATTCGACCGGGGCCCTTGGACAGAGCTATGTTCGGCTTTCGCCGTGTGTCTGCGAGCTACTCCTCGACGAGCTCAAACTGATCGGGACCGACGCCGCACACCGGACACACATAATCCTCGGGCAGCTCGGGCGTATCGACCTCAACCTCGTAACCGCAAACGACGCACACGAACTTATACGTCTTCTTCTCCTCAGCCATGATGTTCTCCTCTCGAACGTGACTGGTGATGTACTTCGCTTATTAGTATATGTTCTCAATAATATAATGCAAGTGTTTTTAAAACATTTCTAGCCTTGATACGAGGACGCCTTCGGAGGCGTCTTGCCCTTCAGGACCTTATGGTAGTAGTCGTAGGTCAACGGCGTCTCGTCGCTCAGGCGCTCGGCGTCCTCGACCTCGCCGATAAACAGCAGATGCGTGCCCACATCCACAGTGTCGATCAAACGGCAGCTAAACAGGGCCGCCGCGTGCTCGGGCACATAGGGCATGCCCAGAGCCGTCTCGCGGGTCTCGTATTTGGCAAACTTGTCATAATCGCTGCTGGTGCGGAACCCATAGTTACCGATGTAGAGCATGTCGGCGGTCTGATCGATCACGGTCAGCGCGAACGCTTTGGCAGATGCGATAACGCCCGAGGTGACGTTGTCCTTGTTCACGGCAACCGAAATGCGCGGCGGTGCGGACGTCACCTGCACCGCCGTGTTGATGACGCAGCCGGCGCGCAGCCCGTCTGCCGCGGCGCTCACCACGTACAGACCGCTCGGCATGGTAAAGAACGCAGTTTTGTCCATAACGATCACTCCCCTAACCCGGATTGGAACCTCATGGATGTATGTACCCACAAAAAAGGCGACGCCCATAACGGACGCCGCCTTTGAGATATATGTGTCAAAACAGCAAGCAAGATGAGACGCCCGCAGTTGCGGTGAAATAGGGACTGAATAGCCCCTCAAACAGGCAAAACAGTCCGTATTCCACCGCAACTTATACAGAGTGCCTAGCGATTACGCTCCTTTAGCGCGCGGTCAATCTCGCGCTGGACATCGCGCTTGGCCATATCCTCGCGCTTGTCGTAAAGTTTCTTGCCGCGGCCTAGGCCCAGCAGCAGCTTTACGCGGCCGTCGGTATTAAAGTAGAGCTCCAACGGTACCAGCGCATAACCACGGTTGCGAAGTTTGCCGTCGAGAAAGTCAATCTCCTTGCGGTGCAGCAGCAAACGACGGCGGCGATCAGGGTCGCGATTCCACACGCCGCCATGGCTATAAGGGTGAATATGCAGGCCCACGAGCCAGCACTCGCCGCCACGAATCAGTGCAAAGGTGTCGGTGATCTGGCACGCGCGCTCGCGAATCGACTTGACCTCGGTGCCACTCAGCTCAATGCCGCACTCAAACGTCTCATCGATAAAGTACTCGTGGTGTGCCGAGCGATTCTTGGAGATGAGCTTGCGCTCGCGCTTACTGGGCATCGCCGACCTCCTTGGCGCCATCGGCGTTTGATCCCGCGGCGTCGCGCTTTGCCTTGCGCTCAGCATTGAGCTCGGCATCGCTCTCGCGCACCAGTTTGATAATCGCCGCGCAGGCCTCCTCGCCCACCAAATCGCGAGCACGCACCGTCAGGCGCGTCGCCTCCTGCTTGTCGCCGTCGCTTGCAGCATCGGTCGCACACATGATCAGGCAAATGGCAATCTCAGCCGAAGGCGAGGTCGGCACGCCTTGCAGACTCAGCTCGCCCATCACGTGCTCATCGCTCTCCTCGGCGGCATCGGGGTAGGCAGTATGAATCTTGTTGAGCAGACGCGTCGTATGCGCATCGCCAGGCGTCAGACGCAACGCCAGGCGCGCACAACCCACGGCGGCCGAGACATTCTCGGTCTCGGGCTCAAGGAAATACTGGCCTAAGTTGGCATAGGCGCGGGCGGCACACTTGCCGTCGCTCGCACGCTCTAGCACCGAGAACGAAAGCGATGCCCATTCCTGCTTGTCCTCGAGCGCGCGGAACAGCTCGGCCAAGTCCAAGCGATAGTTGCAGTTCATGGGATCCCAACGCACAGCCTGCATCAGGGCATTACGAGCGCTCACATAATCCTGCTGGCGAATGTAGGCAAACGCCATGTCGGAGTACAGACGGTCAAAGGGCACCTCGACCTGCACGAGCTCGCGCGGATCCTTCTCCACGCGGCGATAGGCCAGACGCTCAAACTTGCTATCGAAGCTAAAGTATTGGCGCTTCTCCTCCGTCTTGCACTCGGCGTCGATATACTCCTCGGCAAGCTCCACCAGGCGCTCCAACAGCGGCGTCGCCGTGGCCAGGTCGCCCTGCGCCAGGTAGTTCTCGGCATACGTGATGTCTTGCAAGCTGATGGGCAGATCCATGGCTACTCCTCGATCTGAGCGAAACACGGCAGGCGCCGTATATACGGTCGATACACAAAACCCGGGTCTCTTGCGAGGCCCGGGCATTCATTTGTGGGTAGCCCGTACCAGATTCGAACTGGTGATCTCCGCCTTGAGAGGGCGGCGTCCTAAACCGCTAGACGAACGGGCCATATGTAGCAAATGCAATGGCTGGGATGGAGGGAGTCGAACCCCCATTGACGGAACCAGAATCCGCTGTCCTGCCATTAGACGACATCCCAATGACTGCATCGCTGCGCTCGGCTGTGCCTTTGCGCAAGAAAGAAATATACGGGAAGTCCCGCCGTGACGCAAGCCCTAATTTTGACTTTTTTGAAATTCAGTCAAATACGGCCGACACGTGAAGGACCTGTGAAGCACCAGCGACACGTACGGCGCCAAAGCCCGTAAAACATCCCACATCTACCGCTGGTAGATTACAACAATGCAGCACTCACGGCTGATGGCACAATCAAACCGTCATCATTACACGGATATCGAGGCGCCATGGACGAAGAGCTTGATTACCTATGGGAGACCCTGGGCCTCGAGATCACTGCTGACCTTTGGCCCGAACGGGACAAAATCCATCCCACCCTGCGCCCCGCCATCACGGTGGTGCAGGCAAAATACCGCCGTGCATCCTTTTTGATCATGCGGATGTCATGGCACGCGGGACTCCCCGACCTTAAGCGAATCCAGGCAAGCCTCGTCGAGCTGTCCGGTATGCCGACTGTCATATCCGAGGCGCACCTGGAGCTGCGCCAACGCGAGCGACTGCAACAGCAGCGGATTCCCTTTATCTGCCCCGGTGTTCAGGCATATCTGCCCTTTATGGACGAGGAGTACTGGAGCGGCAAGCCCAACAAGCACGTAAAGGTCTACGGTCCGCACGAATGGGCACAGCTCAAGGATTGAGCCGAGCGAGCCCTCCGATGGAAAACACGTCCCACCCCGAGCGCTCAAAACGGGTCGCACTTTCCGCAGCCGCTACAGCAGTGCCTCGGTCCAAGCTGCTTCCCTAAAGCCGGGAATCGCAAAGTCGTCGCCCACCAACAGCGGACGCTTAACCAGCATGCCGTCGGTCGCCAGCAGCTCGTAGCACTCCCGATCCGTCATGCCCGCATCTAGACGCGCCTTCAGGCCCAGCTCTCGATATTTCATGCCCGACGAATTAAAGAAGCGCCGCACCGGCAGTCCCGAACGAGCAATCCAGGTCGCAAGCTCATCAGCCGTGGGATTGTCCAAAACGATATCGCGGTCGATATACTCTACCCCGTGTTCGTCCAGCCATGCCTTGGCCTTCTTACAGGTCGAGCACTTGGGATATTCAACAAACAGTACGGTCATGGGAATCCTCCGAATATAGATCGGCCAACGCAGGCACACGCCACACGAGGCGCCTTCGTATGATGGGCCAATTGTAGCCCACGGGTCACACGCTAAACGAACCGTACCCCGAATCCGCGTTTGATGAACGGCAGCAGCTCCATTGCCTCGGGCGTGATATGGCCCGCAACGTTCATGCGCTCGTCACCGGGAAGATCGACCCGCGCAATCTCAAGCTCGCCTTCGTAGCGCCCATATCCGCTATTGCTCACAGCGATCGACCCCGCCTTTCGCGGCAGGCCGGCACCGGCATCCATCGGCACGGAATCCGGCTTAAGCGTCGTACGCGACTCCTGAGACCTAAAGATGAGGGTGCTCGAATCGGGTCGGTCGTGATGAATCTGCCCGCGCACATAGGCATAACCGGGCTCAAGCTCGCATTGCAGGTCCACGTATCCGGCGGAAACTTGAGCAAACTGCGCCCAGCCCGCATCGGAAAGATCGGGGTCGCCGACCAACACAATGTCGCAATCGGCGCCATGTGCAAGCTCAAGCATATTGAGAGCAACCTTTGACGCGCGACCGCGCTGCGCCTCGACCGTCGGCAGTCCCTCGAATACCGGCCCGCGAACGTTGGCATCACCCGGCACAAAAGCCATGATTTCGAATCCAAGCGCCGCAAGACGAAGATTCACCCGAGCAATGTCCTCCAGAGCTAAACCGGTATAAGGCTTGGGGTAAAAATTGTGGCAGGCGGCAAAACGAGTCACATCGGCACCGGCCTCACGCCACGATGCGATTTCATCAGAACTCACCGTCGATGCATTGACCACTATGCGAAATACACCGGACAGCTCCGCGACCCGCTGGGCGCTAAAGCCATAGTCCAAACGAAGGTATTCCAACCCCAGATCGCGCAGGTCCTCGATGCGCTCAAGCCCGAGCAAATCGCACGTGCGAGGCCCCACATCGGCAATGAGCGCAATGCCGCGGGCGGAGAGCAGCGACAGCACATGACGGACCTTATCGGCATACGCCGCTCCCCCATCCTCGGGAATATGCAGTGAGGTGAACGCGTAGCGCGCACCCGCCGCGGCACCACGCTCAATCGTCCGCTCAATATCCTGCAAAGGGCTGGAAAGATAAATCGAAATACCCGTTTTCACGCTTCAACACTCCTTTAAAAAAGGCCGGCGGAGCAGTTAGCCCCGCCGGCACAGCCATAGCATCAAGAAATCTGCCGCGCGCCGCGAGCCCTGAGCAACACGGCTCGCGATATCAAACTACTCGCCAAAGAACTCGTTGATCTTCTGCTCGTCGACGCCAAAGAACCACGTCAGGACAAAGCCGGCGACATAGGCAAGCAGCATAGCGGCAACGTAGCCGAGCTGCTGGCCAGGAACGACGATCAGCAGGCCAAACAGACCGGAAACGCCCTGAGAAACCGTGCCGATGTGAAGCAGCGCTGCGAGCGCGCCGCCAAATCCGGCACCCAGACAGGCCGTCACAAACGGACGAACGAGCGGCAGCGTAACGGCATACATCAGAGGCTCGCCCACACCCAGGATTCCAACGGGAATGGACTCTGCGACGTACTTCTTAAGCTTAGCGTTCTTGGTCTTAAAGTACAGCGCCAGACCGGCACCGACCTGACCGCCGCCAGCCATCATAAGGATGGGAAGCAGGTAATTGATGCCCTTGGTAGCACCGTCGGGATCGTTGAGCATAGCGTGGATCGGCGTGAGCGCCTGATGCAGGCCGACGGAAACCAGCGGCAAGAAGCCTGCCGACAGGATATAGCCGCCCAGGACGCCCAGCTTCTCGAAGATAAAGGTCAAAACGCTAAAGATGACAGTCGTCAGCCATGCGCCAACCGGCTGGATGACGAGCATCAGAGCAAAGGCGCCGATGATGAGCACCAACAGCGGGGACAAGAACGTGTCGAGTGCGTTGGGCATAACCTTGCGAATCTGACGCTCCATCCAGGCAAAAAATGCACCAGCGATAAGAGCCGCGATCATGCCGCCCGCTGCGGGGTTGTACTGCGCATTGGTGAGCGGCAGCAAAATGGCAGTGGCAGGATCAGCCGCGCCAGGCGCAAGCAGGGGCATGGCACTGTTGGCGATACACATCATGCCGGCGATGCCGCCCAGCGCAGCGGAGCCGCCAAACTCACGTGCCGCGTTATAGCCCACCAAGATGGGCAGATAGGCAAACAGGGCCCAGCCCATGGAACGAATGCCCTGGTACCACCACTCGCCTGCAAGCGCGCCTGCCGTCGAGACGTTAATGACGTTGCAGATACCGTTGATGAGGCCAGCCGCAATGATGCCGGGAAGCAGGGCGACGAAGACATTGGAAATCTTCTTGAGGAAGGCCTGAACCGGCTTGGACTCGTACTTTGCCTTCTGCGCGGCCTTGTTTGTGGCCGCAGCGTCAACCACGCTCTCGTCGGCAACGCCTTTCGCAAGGCCGGTGAGCTTGGAGAACTCCTCGAGCACCTTATTCACCTTGCCCGGCCCCAGCACGATCTGCATCGTGTCGTCCTCGACCAAGCCCATCACGCCGTCGAGTGCCTTAATACCCTCCGTGTCGACGCTGCCCGTGTCTTTGACGGTCACGCGCAGGCGCGTCATGCACGCCGCGTTTGCGAGCACGTTGTCTTTACCGCCCAAAAGGTCCAGCAGCTTTTGAGCCAGCTCTTTGTTCGTCATAACTCCTCCTTGTATTGGGTATCTCGTTTGGATGTCATATCAGCTCACGCCGCGCACCTATTGGGCATCGGCATTGCTCTTCTCATGGCCACTCACCGCAGCGCGGACATGGCCTCGCGCTCGCTCAAGAGCTACCGCAGCCTGCTCGACATCGCAGTCCAGCAGTACCGAGACAATAGCGGTTTTTACGTGGCCGCCGGCATCTGCAAGCGCCTGAATAGCGCGCTCGCGCGTGCAGCCGGTCGCCTCCATCACGATGTTCTGGCCGCGCACCACCAACTTCTCGTTCGTCTGCTGCACATCGACCATCAGGTTTTGGTATACCTTGCCGATCTTGACCATGGCACCGGTCGAAATCATGTTGAGAATGAGCTTTTGAACCGTTCCCGCCTTGAGCCTCGTTGAGCCGGTCAGCACCTCGGGACCGGGCACGGGTTCAATGGCAAGATCTGCGCTCTCCCCGATCTTCGACCCTTGGTTGCAGGCAATTGCAATGGTCTTGCACCCAGTTGCCTTGGCGTACACAAGGCCGCCCACCACATAGGGAGTACGGCCGCTTGCCGCCAGGCCAACGACAAGATCCTTGTCCGAGAGTCCACGCTCCCGCAGGTCGCTCGCGCCAAGTTCCTCGCTGTCTTCGGCACCTTCGACAGCCTTGATAAACGCCGTCTCGCCTCCGGCAATGAGCCCGACAATCAGATCGGGTGACACGCCAAACGTGGGCGGACACTCCGAAGCGTCGAGTACGCCCAGACGACCGCTGGTGCCTGCGCCCATGTAAAAGACGCGCCCGCCGCGCTCGAGTGCCTCAGCAGCCCAGTCGATTGCTGTGGCAACCTGGGGCAGCACTTTTGTGACCGACTGGACGGCACGAAGATCCTCATCGTTCATCGTCGTGACGATTTGCAGCGATGTCATCGTATCGAGGTCCATTGACCTTTGATTACGCTGTTCGGTCGTGAATTTTGTTAAATCGAGCATTTCATTCACCTCATCTTTCCTGTTTCTCGATGTAGTTTTGCTTAATGACATGCGTCGCCCGTTCGTAGTCGCTGGCAACGTAAGCAGCGTACAGAGCATCGACAACCATAAGCTGGGCCATACGCGAAGCCATGGCACCGCTGCGGACCAAGGGCTCACTCGCAGCGACGCCGAGCACGGCATCGGCCATGGTGGCAAGCTTGGATGATCCATCTACTTTGGTCACGGCCACAACGGGACAGTTGTGACGTTGAGCCTCGGCGGTGCAGTCCAGCACCTCTTGCGTCAAGCCCGAGTAGCTAAAGGCGATCGCCATATCGCCCTCATGCATGTTCTTGGCACACAAGAGCTGATCATGCCAGTCGTCGTACAGATGGCACTCTTTGTCGACACGCATGAGCTTTTGCGCCAGATCGTGCGCGACCAAACGAGAGGCACCGATACCGAACAGATTGACCGCGCGTGCCCGCTTAAGATAGGCCGCACATCGCTCCAAGACGGTGTAATCGAGCGTTTGCGCCGTCGCTTCGATCGTGCGCACGTTGCTTTTCATCACCTTCCCCACGATACGTTCGACGCTGTCATCCATGGAGATGTCCTCGAGGGCAACGTCTTTCTTGTCACCCAAGAGCGCCAGCTCGGCAATCAGTTCGCGCTGGAACTCCTTGTAGCCCGCAAAACCCAAGCGCTTGCAAAAGCGCAAAATGCTCGAGGGCGAGGAGAACGTGGCATCGGCAAGACCGCGGACGGACAGCCCGACCACCTCGTGCGGATGAGCGCTTACATATGCGATGACATTGCGTTCCGCCGGGCTCGCGCTGAGCTCACGCTCGCGAAGCCGCAAAAGCAATCCGTTTGCCATCTCAAACACCTCCGTTGAGAAGAATTAAAGACCAACGAATGATTCGTACCGGATACAAACAGCTTTTACGGTACATTGTGCCGCATCGTGGCGCACAAAGGGCGAGCGTTCTACCGCTCGCCCCTCAAATCCGACCGCTCGGAAATACGCGCGACACAAAATAATTCAACAAGGTCGCATTATCAGAAACGGGTTTGTTACCGGCTAGCGCCTCGCATGGGCGCCGATCGGCCGAGTCGCATAGCGCACCAACGCCGCTGCCAGCAATACCAACAGCATGGCGGTGACATAGCCCGCAGCATCGAATCCTAAATCGATAACGTCGAAATGCCTGCCAGGAACAAAGATCTTATGTACCTGATCGCCAACGGAGCAGACGGCGCAAAAGAGCAACACGGGCACGCAACGGGAGCATACGCTCCACGGACGCCTGGAAAAGCAAACCACGACCACCGAGGCGAACAATCCGACGAAGAAAAACTCTACGGTATGGGCAACGCGACGGACGTTCGTGCCCACCCACATGCGAATGGAAGCAAGTCGGCCAGACCGGACATTCGAAGCAGCCGAATCGGTGCCCCCGGTCATCCCGTTCTCGGTCTGAGCTTCGCCCGCGACATCGGCAGCCTGTACGCCCGTAGCTTGACCCTCCACCACACGCGCGGTGGACTCGCTCAGCAACGACGTCTCCACCGCATTTTGCTCCGTCAGCACCCAGATGCCCGCCAGCGTTGCAGCGAACAGAACGATCGCGGTCCATCCGATTATTTGTTTTACGCGCGCCAAGGGCCTACCTCCTTTTTTGAATATCAGCGAGTGTAGCCCCAAATGACATCGCCACCGTATCAAAATTTGAATCGCAACAGGAAGCGACAAAGCGACGCAAACCCCTACCCCGCCTCGCGCATCCAGCGATCGAACGTCCCCACGCACACGCCCAGGCACTTTGCTGCCTGGCTGCGGGTAATATCGCCTGCCTCATAGCTATCGCGTACCAGCTCAAACTGAGGAGGGCACGGCTTGCGAGGTCGACCGAAACGGACCCCTCGCGCCCGCGCCGCTGCAATCCCCTCCGCTTGGCGCCGATGAATATTCTCGCGCTCCACCTGCGCCACGTAGCTCAGCAGTTGTAGCACAATATCGGCAATCAGGGTATTGGTCACATCCGGCGCGCCGCTGGCCCTGGCGCGCGCGTCAAGCAATGGCATGTCCAACACCACAATGGCAACCCCGAGCTCCTTGGTAATGCGTCGCCATTCCTCAAGAATCTCGGAGTAATTACGGCCAAGTCGGTCGATAGAAAGCACCACCAGCACGTCCCCGTCTCCCAGGACGTGCAGCAGATCGCGATACCGCGGGCGATCGAAGTCCTTGCCGCTCGCATGGTCGGCATAAATATTCGCCGAGCCCACGCCATAGGCGCCCAGCGCATCCAGCTGCCGATTAAGATTCTGATCGCGCGAACTCACCCGCGCATAACCGTACACCGTCGCCATCTCATCCCCGCTTTCTTGTAAACCTGCCAAAAAGGGACAGGTTTATTTTGGTAGGTTTTACCTCTCGAATAGCAGGTAAGCGGGCGGCCGAGCAAACGGCAAGGTAGCCATGATCCAAATGCGGAGGGCGGCCCCGAAAGACCGCCCTCCGCTCTCCCGCCATGAGTCGGGATTTGGCTAATGGATAAGCTTAAAGTCCAAGTGCCCACGCGTGGTATTGACGCGCGAGACCTCGATAATCACGCGCTGGCCCAGTTCATAGCGAGTCCCCGTGTCGGCGCCCGTCAGCGTAAGCGCGTCCTCGTCGAACTCGAACCACTCGTTGCCCAGGCTCTTGATCGAAACCAAGCCTTCGACCTGCGTCAGGTCCAAGCGTACGAACAGGCCCATACTGCTGACCCATGAGACCGTTCCGGCATAGCGCTCGCCCAGACGGTCCTCATAGTACTGGGCAATCTTGATCTTTTGCGTCGCATGGCTGGCGGCATCTGCCGCGCGCTCGGCATCGCTGCATGCGCGGCAGATCTGCGGCAGAATGCGCGGCAGCGACTCGCGCCCCTTGCCGATCAGCCGCGGCGTACGGACCAAGGCGTCCTTGCCGCCGAGCTGCTCATAGGCCAACTGCAGCTTGAGTACGCGGTGCACCACCAGATCGGGGTAGCGACGGATGGGACTCGTAAAGTGACAGTAGCACGGCGCGGCGAGCGCAAAGTGGCCCTCGTTGTGCGGCTTGTACAGCGCGCGCTGCATGCTGCGCAGAAGCAGCGTGTTGACGAGCGGTGCGTTGGCCGTACCGGCGGCAGCATCGACTGCAGCCTGCAGCTCATCGGGACTCCCCAGGGCAATACCGGCCGCGCGGCGATCATCGATGATGCCCAGCTGCGCCAACGCCACGGCGGCACCGTGCAGGCTATCGGGACTGGGATCATCGTGCACGCGATAGCAAGCCTCAATGTCGCGGTCGGCCAGCCACTCGGCCACGCACTCGTTGGCGAGCAGCATGGCCTCCTCGATTAGCGACGTGGCGCACGAGCGCTCGCGGGCCACGATCTGCACGGGCACACCGTCCTCGTCCAAGAGCGCGCGGATCTCGGCCGTATCAAAGTCGACCGAACCGCGCGCGCGACGAATGCGGCGGCGGAGCTCCGCAAGCTCGTTGGCGGCAACCAAAAAATCACCCAGGTCGACGTTATAGCCGCGGGCTGCCTCTTCGCATGCAAGCCCACGCTCAAGCGCCTCCTCGCGCGAGGCCTCGGCAGCCGCAACATCCTCGGCGGCACCCTCCAGCACCCCATACTCCACCGCGCCGGCACGCACCAGCAGCGCCTCGGCGCCGTCATAGTCCATACGCACACGCGAGCGAATCACGCTGGGGTACGGATCGTAATGCCGCACGCGACCCTGCGCATCGAGCTCGATATCGACGGTAAACGCAAGACGGTCCTCGTCAGGGCGAAGCGAGCACAGGTCATTAGACAGGCGCTCGGGCAGCATGGGAAGCACGCGATCGGCCAGATACACCGATGTCGTACGATGGCGAGCCTCAAGATCGATATGCCCGTCCCAAGCCACATAGTGTGAAACGTCGGCGATATGCACGCCCAGCTTGTAGCCACCCTCGGGCGTGCGCTCAAGCGAAATGGCATCGTCAAAGTCGCGCGCGTCGACCGGGTCGATCGTGATGACAAAGCGGTCGCGCAGATCGCGGCGGAGCGGGTCCTTAAGCGCCGCGGACACATCGAGCGAAAGCCCCTCGGCCTCGTCCAGCGCGGCCTCGGGATAGCTATCGGTATAGCCATAACGCGCCATCACATATTGAACGCCCAAATCGGGCGCGTCATCTCCGCCAATGCGGCGTTCGATCGTCACGGTGCCCGATTCCAGGCGCGTCGGGTAGGTCAAAATGCGCGCGACAACGGCATCACCCGGGTGGACACCCAGACGATCCGCCGAGGTATCCTCAGGCAGAATGAAGAAGTCGGCCTTCAGGCGCGAATCGAGCGGTTCAATCACACCGAGCGGACCGGCGGTCTGGTACGTGCCCACCACGCTTATAGCTGCGCGCTCAACCACGCCCTCGATCACGGCGCGACGCTCGCCATGCGGGCTGTTCTTAATGCTCACGGCAACGGTATCGCCGTCCATGATCTCGCGCTTACCGCGGCCCATAACCTTGTAGTCGCCGCTCTCGGTTATGACATAGGCGCCATGCTCATGGAGCTGCACGCGCCCGGTCAGGCTCGGACGGCGTTCGCTGCGCACCGGCCCACGCTTATTGCGAGCACCGCGCTTATGCTTGTTATTGCGCCCCATGGCGCCTCCTTGCTATCGATGACGAACTCCAAAGAGTCTACCCAAATGATTCGCTTTCCTGCCGTCCCCTAGAGATCAAAAAACGGGCCGCCCCATAAGAGACGACCCGTTGGAAGGGATGAATTCCAGGCATGCCTACACGCGCAGGTAGCGGCGCATGGCTATGGCAGAACCAAAGAGACCGATAATCACACCGACCAGAATCAGCGCAGCATAGGTCACCAGGTAGTACTGCATCGGCAGGGCAAACGACATCCAGCCGATGCTCTCCTGCAAACGCGGAATCATCAGATTGCGCAGCAGCTCCAGAACGCCGATGGAAAGCAGCGAGCCCAAAATGGCCTGCAGTACGCCCTCGGTGATAAACGGGCCGCGAATGAAGCCGTTGCTGGCGCCGACCAGACGCATAATCGCGATCTCACGACGACGCGCCGTGATGGACAGGCGAATCGTGTTGTTGATGAAGATGAATGCGATAAAGGTCAAAAGGCCAACGAGCACCACGGCGGCGATGCGGATGTAGTTGGTCACCTGGAACAGGCGGCTCACTTCCTCTTGGCCGTACAGCACGCTCGCGTTGACGTCGCCGTCATCCGCGATCTTCTGGAAGTCGGCGTTCTTCTTGAGCTTCTGGGCCGTGCTCTCGACCTTGGACGGATCGTCCATCTCAATTGCAAACGAAGCCGGCAGCGGGTTCTGGCCATCGAGCGCGCTCATGGTGGCGTCGGCGTTGCCCGACATCTTGCTCGTATACTCGGCCAGCGCGTCGTCCTTGTCCTTGTACGTCACGGACTTGACGTTGCTCCACGTCTTGAGCTCAGCCTCAAAGGCCTGAACATCTGCCTGGTCGGCGTCATCGCTAATAAAGGCGTTGATGACGACCTGATCCTCGACGGTGCCGATCACGGAGTTCAGCATCGCGGAGCCCATGATGAACAGGCCGATGATAAACAGCGAAAGGAAGATCGTGATGACGGCGCCGAGCGAGGTAGTCCAGTTACGGAAGAAGTGACTGATTGCCTCTTTGAAGGAGTAGCCCACGTTAGTTGGTGCCATAGTTGCCGTAACCTCCCCTCTCCTGGTCGCGGATAACGTGGCCGCCCTCGAGGGCGATCACGCGACGGTGCATGCTATCGACCATCTCGCGGTCGTGCGTGGCGACGATCACGGTGGTGCCGGTGCGGTTAATACGCTCGAGCAGCTTCATGATGCCCAGCGAGATCGCCGGGTCGAGGTTACCCGTGGGCTCGTCGCAGATCAGCAGCGGCGGACGGTTGACCATAGCGCGGGCGACGGCGACGCGCTGCTGCTCGCCACCGGAAAGCTGGTCGGGCAGCGAGTCCATCTGATCGGCCAGACCGACCAGACGCAGCACCTCCGGCACCTGGCTGCGAATGACGCCCTTGGGCTTGCCGATGCACTGCAGGGCAAACGCCACGTTTTCGTAGGCGGTCTTTTGCGGCAGAAGCTTAAAGTCCTGGAACACGGCGCCAATCTGGCGGCGCAGGAACGGAACCTTGCGGTTCTTGATCTTCATGAGGTCCTGACCGGCAACCAAGATGCGGCCGCTCGTCGGCTTGACGTCGCGGTTGAGCGTCGACAGCAGCGTGGTCTTACCCGAGCCGGAATGACCGACCAGGAAGACGAACTCGCCCGGATAGATCTCGATGTTGATGTCGTCGAGTGCAGGCTTGTTGGGCTGTGCCGGATAGATCTTGGTGACATGCTCCATAAGGATGACGGGCTCGACACCGGCCTGCTTGGCCATCTTCTTGCGGCTGGCCTGCGGATCGATGGGCGCAAACACCGACGTAAAATCGGGGTTGTTGAGCGCGTTATCGAGGCTTGCGACCTCGGCTGCCTGATCGCTCTCGACCACCGGGGCAGCAGGCTGCGTGGGATCGGGAATAGCGGCAAAGAGACCGGACTGCGCAGGCTGAGGAACCGGCGTCGCAGGGGCCATGGGGTCGGGAATGCCGGCCATGGTAGGCTGCGGCGTGGCGGCGCCAGCCTGAGGCTGCTCCACGCGAGCGGTCACGGCCTGAACGGGCTCAAAACCCGCCGTGCCGGAAAGCGCGACATCGCTGGTGGGATTGTAGGCAAAGGGATCGGATGCCGGCTGTGCCTGATCTGCCGGCTGAGCGGGGGCCTGAGCAACAGGCTGGCCCTCTGAATCCGGAGTGGCGAAACGACTGCCCTGGACGCCCGTCTGCGTCTTGGGGGCATCATCGCCCGCACCGGAGGTACGGAAGTGGTTACCCACTGGTGCTCCTTATCGTCGTGCGTTTAAACTACATGAGCGCTTTGTATTTTAGCAGCATTAGCTTTACTGCACATAAGAAGCATGGCGGGGTTTGGGTCTCACCGACCGGGCGCAGGGTTACCTCCCAAATCGTCCTCGCGCATGGCCGGCATTTGTCCTGCTCCTGCGGAGCTGCGGACAAACGCCGGCCTGCGCTGCGGAAAGATTTGGGAGGTAACCCTGCGCCCGGCCTGCGGCTACTATGGGGCCGACGCACCAACTTGAGATGCTGCGCATACAAAGTTGGAAGGGTCTGAATTGCACTTTGTTGGGATGGGCCCGTTTCCCCATGGGAACTTTGCTTGGCAGGACTCTAATTTAAATTCAACAAAAACAGGGGCGCCCTCTTTGGGGATGCCCCTGTTCTGGCTTGTTTGCGGTTGTCGACGCGATACTTTGCCTCGTCTTGCCTTATGCCAAGAACTCCTTGGTGGTCGCCACGATGTTGGCGGCGTCCAGGCCATACTTGTGCAAGAGCTCGGCACCCGGGCCGGACTCGCCGAAGGTGTCGTTGACGCCAATCTTCTTGAGCGGCGTCGGGCACTGCTCACACAGAACGTCGGCAACGGCGCTGCCCAGGCCACCGATCACGGAGTGCTCCTCGACGGTCACGACGTGACCGGTCTTGGTGGCGCTCTTGACGATCAGGTCGGCGTCGATGGGCTTGATGGTGTGCATGTTGATGACCTCGGCATCGATGCCCTCGGCAGCGAGCTGCTCGGCGGCCTCGAGGGCCTCGCCGACCATTAGGCCGCAGGCGATGATGGTGACGTCGGTGCCCTCGCGCATGACGATGCCCTTGCCTACCTCGAACTTGTAGGTCTCGGGGTCGTTGATGACCGGCGAGGCCAGACGGGCAAAGCGCATGTACACGGGGCCGTCGCACTCGTAGGCGGCGCACGTCACGGCACGAGCCTCCACGTCGTCGGCGGGAACGATAACGGTCATGCCGGGGATGACGCGCATGAGGGCGATATCCTCGCAGCACTGGTGCGTGGCGCCGTCCTCGCCCACCGAGATACCGGCGTGCGTGGCACCGATCTTAACGTTAAGGTGCGGATAGCCGATGGAGTTGCGGACCTGCTCAAAGGCGCGGCCAGCGGCAAACATGGCAAAGGTGCTCGCAAAAGCAACGCGGCCGGTGGTCGCGATACCGGCGGCAACACCCATCAGATTGCTCTCGGCAATGCCCACATCGAAGAAGCGGTCGGGGCAGGCTGCCTTAAACTTGCCGGTCTGCGTGGCGGCGGCCAGGTCGGCGTCGAGGACCACAAAGTCATCGTGCTCGTTGGCGAGCTCGACGAGGGCCTCACCGTAGCTTACGCGCGTGGCGATTTTCTTGACGTCTGCCATCCTAGAGCTCCTCTCCGGCGGCCGTGAGCTCTGCCATGGCCTGCTCAAACTGTTCATCGTTGGGGGCCTTGCCGTGCCAACCCACCTGGTTCTCCATAAAGGAAACGCCCTTGCCCTTGGTGGTCTCGGCGATGATGGCGGTCGGCTGACCCTTGGTGGCGCGGGCCTCGGCAAAGGCGGCGCGGATCTGATCGAAATCGTTGCCGTCGGCGAGCTCCACCACGTGGAACTTGAAGGCGCGGAACTTGTCGGCGAGCGGCATGGGGTCGTTGACCTCCTCGACGGGGCCGTCGATCTGCAGGCCGTTGTGGTCGACGATCACGCAGAGGTTGTCAAGCTGCTGGTTGCCGGCAAACATGGCGGCCTCCCAAACCTGGCCCTCCTCGCTCTCGCCGTCGCCCAGCAGGGCGTAGGTGCGATAGTCGTCGCCCCAGTGCTTGGCGGCAACGGCCATGCCCACGGCGGCGGAGATGCCCTGGCCGAGCGAACCGGTGGACATATCGACGCCCGGGGTGTCGTTCATGTTGGGGTGACCCTGCAGGTGGCTGCCGATGTGGCGCAGCGTCTCGAGATCCTCCTTGGGGAAGAATCCGCGCTCGGCGAGCACAGCGTACAGACCAGGCGCGCAATGACCCTTGGAAAGCACGAAGCGATCGCGGTCGGCCTTGCGGGGGTCGGCCGGGTCGACGTTCATTTCCTCAAAGTACAGATAGGTCATGATGTCGGCAGCGCCGAGCGAACCGCCCGGATGGCCGGACTTGGCAGCGTGCACGCCGGTGACGATGCCCTTCCTTACCTCGTTGGCAACCTTTTTGAGCTCTTCGTCGCTCATTGTGCCTTCCTTTCATCCTCTTAAGACAAGATGCGCACGGCACGGAAAGGTAGTCCCAACACAGCCGCGATGCACGTACGTCATTCATTATGCTGGAAACTGGAAGCTTTACCAGAGTATTTATCATTATTTGAACAATTGAGCAGGCAGAACCGCTGATGAAACGGTTTATCAATGTGAACGTCTTTTGGATGGAACACAGTCGGCCCTACGCGTTAATGTCCTTGAATCCCTCACCGAAGGTTTCCGTAACGTCGGCGACCGTCACAATGGCGTGAGGATCGCGCTCGCGCACGATCGTTTTGAGGGTGTTGAGCTCGCGGCGGCTCACAATGACCATGATCACCGGCTTCTCGGCACCCGAGTACATGCCGGTCGCCCTAAACTTGGTGCAGCCGCGGCCCAGGCCATACATGATGTCGGCCGCGATATCGGGAAACTTGTCCGAGATGATGAGCACCATACGGCGCCTGTTGCCACCGTCGACCACGGCATCGATCACGTAGCCGCTAATGACCATCGAAAGGCCCGCATACAGCGCGTTTTCGACCGAAAAGACCGGGGCCGACAGCGCGCACACGGCAACATCGATCGCCATGACGGTCGAGCCAACCGGCAGCGATGTGTTGCGCGAGATGATCTGGCCGATCGTGTCAGAGCCGCCAGTGTTGGCACCGGCGCGCAACACCATGCCATACCCGATGCCCGTGATAATGCCGCCCCACATAGCGGGCAGCATCAGGTCGGCATGTGCCAGCGGCGCCACAAACGGAGCGAACAGGTCGGTGAAAAAACCCAGCAGCACAAAACCGGTCGCCGTCTGCACCACGTAGAACATGCCACCCTCGCGCATAACAACCAGCAGCAGCAAGGCATTCATCACGATGGTCTGGATACCGACGGGAAGCGATATGCCATGCGAGGCGCCGACCGCCTGAATAATGGTGGCAAGGCCTGTGACGCCGCCGGCGGCAAGGCCGTTGGGGATCAAAAACAAGTCTGTCGCGATAGCTGCCAGGGCGCAGCCAAACATAATCTTGGGCAAGTCATGAAAGAAGTTCATCGAAAGAATGCGCTTGATGTCCAGACGATATGCCATGCTGCCTCCCTCAAAAAAGCGCACCCAAACGAGTGCGCTTTGAACTTCTTGCTGTATTCGATTCTACCGATTCACCGGGCAAATACCACCCCTGCGCAGTGTTTGCATCGACCCGGAGCCAATCATGTGCCTAGGCAGACGATGCTTCCGCATCGGCGTTGCCGGTTGCCCAACGATGGTAGCCGATCACAAACGGATCCAGATCGCCATCGTCGAGAACGGCCTCGACGTTGCTGGTCTCCACGCCCGTGCGCAGGTCCTTGACCATCTGATACGGGTAGAGCACGTAGCTGCGAATCTGGTTGCCAAAACCGATCGTGGTCTTGGGCCCGCGAATCTCATCCAGGGCCTCGGCGCGCTTCTCGAGCTCGATCTCGTACAGACGGGCCTTGAGAATCTGCATGCACGCGGCCTTGTTTTGAATCTGGCTGCGCTCGTTTTGGCAAGTGACAACGATGCCGCTGGGAAAATGCGTCACGCGTACGGCAGAGTCGGTGGTGTTGACGCCCTGGCCGCCCGGACCGCTCGCGTGATACACGTCCACGCGGATATCGTCGGGACTGATCTCGATGTCGATATCGTCAGGCAACACGGGAATGACCTCGACGCCGGCAAACGTGGTCTGGCGGCGCTTCTTATCATCGGTGGGGCTGATGCGTACCAGGCGGTGAACGCCGGCCTCGGCGCGCAGCATGCCAAACGCGTCCTTGCCCTCGACGGTAAAGGTCGCACGGTCGATGCCGATGACCTCAGCCGCGGGGCAGTCGTTAATGGTGACCTTCCAGCCGCGACGCTGGCAGTACTTCATGTACATCTTAAAGAGCATGAAGGTCCAGTCCTGTGCCTCCAGGCCACCCTGTCCGGGCTTGATGGTCACAATCGCGTCGCCGTGATCGAACTCACCGGTAAACCAGCTCGAAAGCTCGAGCTCGTCGATAGCGCGGGCCAGGCGTTCTGCCGTAGCGGCAGCCTCCTCGCGCAATGCGGCGGCATCGGGGTCGTCGCCCATCTCCTCGGCAAGCTCCAGCGCCGCGCGGGCGTCAGATAGCTCGCCGCGCGCGGTATCCACGGCAGCGATATCTTCCTTGGCGCGAGCGATCTCCTCCATGGTGGCGCGAGCGGCGTCGGCGTCATCCCAAAAGCCGGGGGCCACGCTTTTTGCCTCGAGCTCGGTCACGCGCGTGCGCTTCTCGTCCAAATGAAGATACGACTCGACCTCGCCGAGCCGGTCCGCAAACGCGTCCAGCTCGGCGGGCGTTACCTCTAAAGCCTCGGCCATTAACGATTCCTGCCGTGGCAGTACTTGAACTTCTTGCCGCTGCCGCAGGGGCAAAGGTCGTTGCGGCCCACGTTGACATAAGGGTCATCGCTCTCGGACTTGCGGTAGGTGGTCACCTTGCCGCCGTTGTTGACAGCAGCCGGGCCTCCCTGGACGGCCGTACGAGCCTGAACCTGTGCCTGCTTGCGCAGCACCGAGCTGCCGTTGTCGCCATCGACGTCGGCGGGGCCGGAGAAGCGCGCACCCTCGAGCGCGGGGTCCTCCTTGTGCTCCACGGCCTGCGGGGCGGCCTTGATCTCGATGCGCAGAACGGTGCGCAGGTAATCCTCGTACATGGTGTCAACGAGCATCTGGAAGGCACCATAAGCCTCAGTCTTGTACTCGACCAGCGGGTCGCGCTGGCCAAAGCCGCGCAGTCCGATACCGGTCTTGAGGTAGTCCATCTCCTGCAGGTAGTTCATCCAGCGGGTATCGATGACGCGCAGCATGACCTGGGTGTTGAGCTCGCGCATGAGGTCCTCACCCAGGCGCTCGGCCTTCATGTTGTAGCACTTCTCAACGTAGGCCAGGACATCGGCAGCCAGGGCCTCGAAGTCCTCGTCGGGGAACTTGGGCGTGTCGATATGCCCGGTGAGCTCCACGACCCACTTGCGCAGGCCCTCGAGATCGCGCTCGCCATCGTGGCTGTCCTTGGTGCAGAACTCCTGAACACAGCGGTACACGGTATCGTGCATGACCTCGGTGATGTGATCGGTCAGGTCCTTGCCGTCCAGAATCTTGTTGCGCTCGGCGTAGATGACCTGGCGCTGCTTGTTCATGACGTCGTCGTACTCAAGAACGCTCTTGCGCATGGAGAAGTTGATGCTCTCGACCTTGTGCTGGGCGTTCTCGACGGCCTTGGAGATGATCTTGTGCTGGATGGGCATGTCGTCGCCCATGTCGGCGGTAACCATCATCTTGGAAACGCGGTCCATCTTGTCGCCGCCGAACAGGCGCATGAGGTCGTCCTCGAGCGACAGGTAGAACTGAGTCTCGCCCGGATCGCCCTGACGACCGGAGCGGCCACGCAGCTGGTTGTCGATACGACGGGACTCATGGCGCTCGGTGCCGATGACGGTCAGGCCGCCGGCGGCAAGCACGCGCTCGCGTTCGGCCTTGCAGGTCTCCTTGGCCTCAGCGTTAAACTGCTCGAGCTGCTCGGGCGTCACGTCCTCCATGGTCAGGCCCTCGTACTCAAGGCGCTCGCGCACCAGCTCGTCGGGATTGCCACCCAGCAGGATGTCGGTACCACGACCGGCCATGTTAGTAGCGATGGTCACGGCGCCGTAGCGTCCGGCCTGGGCAACGATATGAGCCTCGCGCTCGTGATGCTTAGCGTTGAGGACCTCGTGCGCGATACCGCGCTTGGTAAGGGCGGCCGACAGCTTCTCGGAGCTTTCGATGGAGACGGTGCCCACCAGGACCGGCTGGCCCTTGGCGTGACGTCGCTCGACGTCGTCGGCAACGGCGTTGTACTTGGCCTGGATGGTGCGGTACACCAGGTCCTCGTGGTCGACACGCTGAACGGGCTTGTTGGAGGGGATAACCTCGACGGGCAGCTTGTAGATCTCGCGGAACTCGGCATCCTCGGTGAGTGCCGTACCGGTCATGCCGGAGAGCTTGTCATACAGACGGAAGTAGTTCTGCAAGGTGATGGTGGCCAGCGTCTGGTTCTCCTCGCGCACGAGCACGCCCTCTTTGGCCTCGATGGCCTGATGCAGGCCCTCGGAGTAGCGGCGGCCTTCCATGATGCGGCCGGTGAACTCGTCGACGATCTTGACCTCGCCGTTGGTGACCACGTACTGCTTGTCGCGGTGGAACATGTACTGGGCCTTCAGCGCCTGCTGCAGGTGGTTGACCAGCTGACCGGAGAGATCGGCATAGATGTCATCGATACCCAGGCGGCGCTCAATCTTCTTAAGGCCGCGCTCGGTGGCGGCGATAGTGTGCTTGGCCTCGTCCATGACGTAGTCGCCCGTGGGCTCTACGTCCTCGGTGGCGGTGAGCATGTCGTGCGAGACGTCCTCGCCGCGCTCAAGGCCGCGCACGGCACGCGCGAAGTCCTTGTAGGTGCTGGCGGACTTGGTGCCGGCACCCGAGATGATGAGCGGGGTACGTGCCTCGTCGATCAGGATGGAGTCGACCTCGTCGACGATGGCGTAATGGTGGCCGCGCTGCACGCGCTGCTCGGGGCGAGTGACCATGTTGTCGCGCAGGTAATCGAAACCGAACTCGGAGTTGGTGCCGTAGGTGACGTCTGCCTGGTAGGCCGGACGCTTGAGCTCGAGCGGCATGTTGTTCTGGAGCAGACCGACGGTCATTCCCAGGTACTTGTAGATGCGGCCCATCCACTCGGAGTCGCGCTTGGCCAGGTAATCGTTGACGGTAACGACGTGTACACCCTTGCCGGCAATAGCGTTGAGGTAGCCGGCCAGCGTGGAGACCAGGGTCTTGCCTTCGCCGGTCTTCATCTCGGCGATATGCCCCTCGTGCAGTGCCATGGCGCCAATGAGCTGCACGTCAAAGTGACGCATGCCCGTGATGCGCTTGGAAGCCTCACGCACGGTGGCAAAAGCCTCGGGGAGCATGTCGTCGAGCGACTCGCCGTTGGCGTAACGCTCACGGAACTTATCGGTCTGGGCGCGGAGCTCTTCCTCGGTCATCTTCTCAAACTGGGGCTCAAGACCGTTGATCTGATCGACGATCTTGTAGTAGCGCTTAAGGTCCTTATCGGATCCAAAGGACAGCAGCTTTGACATGAATCCCATGTGGTTTTCCTTTTTGGCCATCGCCCACGCCATGCAGCCTCGGGCGAGTTAAACACAGATAAATGTACTTTAGCCAAACAGGACGCGGCCTATACGGTCGACCTCGACCGCCACGTAATAACTACGACCCGACCGACCTGCCAAAAAGGGACTGGTTTATTTTGGCAGGTTTTATCTGGGAAAACGCCGTCACTCTGCCATTTGGTGCCACGGGGACAGGTTAGCTTGCACCAATAAAAAGAAAAGGGCCGCGCACCCAAATGGATGCACGGCCCTCATGCCATGAATGCGAGCGATTCCGCGGCGAGCTATTTACTCAGCAGCCTCGGTGGTCTCGGCCTCGGCAGCGGCCTCCTCGACGGGAGCCTCTGCAGGAGCCTCGGCGGCCTGCTTGGCAGCCTCCTCGGCGAACTTAGCGGCACGCTTAGCCTTCTCGGCAGCCTTAGCCTCAGCGGCGGCCTTGCGAGCGGCCTCGGCCTCAGCAGCCTTGGCGGCCTTGGCAGCCTTGGCCTCCTCGGCCTTCTTGAGCTGGGCGGCAGCGGCGCCACCGAACTTGTCGGCGAAGCGCTGGACGCGTCCACCGGTGTCGACGAACTTCTGCTGGCCGGTGTAGAACGGGTGGCACTCGTTGCAAAGCTCGACCTTCATCTCGGACACGGTAGCGTGCGTCTTGAAGGTGTTGCCGCAGGAGCACGTCACCGTGCACTCGACATACTGGGGATGGATACCCTGCTTCATGGTAGGACTCCTTATTAGTCAGGCGCTGGTTACCGATCAGCGCATAAGGCGTCTTGGTTTCCGACCAAGACAACAAACTCGGCTATGGTACCACGGCGCCGCGTGTCCCACAAAAGGTTCACGGTCTTTTCGGCACAACACGAGCTGGACCTTAAATATCAACTTCATCCGAACACTCCCCCACATTCATCTCTCGTATGTATCGAGGTATTCCTGCTTGAGCGTCTGCGAGGACGACTCGATCTTTTCCACGAGCGTGCCGGCCTCGATGAAGTAGAACGAGTTGGTGAGGTCTGCCAGGTCGTCGAGTAGATGGCTTGAAATGAGCACGCTGCGTCCCCGCGCCACTTCGCTGCGCATCGCGTCGCAGGAGGTTTTCCGTTTTCCCGGATCGAGGCCGTTCAGCGGTTCATCGAGGATGAGGTACGGGCAATCGGTCGCTATCGCCATGGCAAGCTTTACCTGCTGCTTCATTCCTGTCGAGAGTTTACGGGTCGGCTTGTCGAGATATGGGGAGATTCCGAGGGAGTCGCAGAGCGAGTCGATGTCGGCGGCCGATTTCCACGCCTCCCTAACGAAAGCAAGGTGCTCGATGGCCGATAGCGTGGGATAGAGATCCGCGCCGCCCGAAGAGCTCAGGTAGACGAGTTCTGCAAATTCGGCTGATCGACGTTGGCAGATTCCGTCTGCCGCCAGGCTTCCCGAGCGGATGCGGGTGGGAAATTGGCCCGACAGCGCTTCAAGAAGGGTGGTTTTCCCCGAGCCGTTGGGAGCAACGAGGCCCGCCGCCGTTCCCGGGCTCAGGAAAAGCGACCCGATTGAAAGTATCGTCGTGCTTCCGTATCCCACGCTCGCGTCCAGAAGCTCGAGCCCATGGCGCTTTTTCGCGGGTCCAGGCTGTTTGGGGGAACGTGTCGCAACGGCGCCGACCGCAAAAAAGACCGCGACGTATGCCAGGGCCACGGCAAGCATCGATGCGCTGCCTGAACCGGAGCCAATGAATTCTGTCGGGAAGCATCCTACGTAACCCGTTGCCTCGATAGGCGAGAACACGGGCAGCGGCAGGAGCCCGAGCACGGCATTATGCTCCAGCGCCGAATCGGACAGCAACGGGAATGCCGGGGCCGCGACAAGCAGCGCGGAGGTAAGGGGGCCCGCGAGGACGCGCCTCGTTGCGGTCGATAGGACGACGGAACAGACGGATATCAAGGTTCCGCCCGCAAGAAGCGCGATAAGCAGGGCTGTGAAGACGTTTCCCGCAGTCGTGGTGGTAAGCGCGCCGTCATGGAAGAAGGCGATCGGGTACCCAATTTGCCCGAAGCCGTTTAGGACCAAGGCGTAAATGCCCCCGGGTGCGAGGCCGGCGAGGAGCATCGCGGTCCCCGCGACGATTATCGAGAACACGATCTGGATAAGGCGCCGGAATTTGGGCGCGGGCGCCTTTGCCGCCAGGGTCCCGGGCCTTGTGGCGCCGAGCACGAGTATCGACGAGAGGAGGAAGGGGATGAAGGGAAGGAAAGACGGCGCCGTGGCAATGGCGTAAGGCAGGAAGGAAAGGAATGGCAGGTCGTTTGCGGAGGCTGGGATATCCGTGATGCCGGAGCTGCTCAGGGCACGGCAATACGCGAGGTCTGCGTCATTGGTCTCTCGGTCTCCCACGATGGACCCGGATTGGAAGCCTTCGTCCATGAGCGCGTAGTAGCTCTCGGCAGAATCGAGAAAGGCGGCGTCGGTTTGAGCGGCGAGGGCGGCGTTCGCGTATCTTGCAAGCTCCGCGTCAGCTTGCTGCTCTGGCGATAGGTCTGTGCCGTTGGCCTGGGGTGCGCGCGTATTGAATGCGTCGACAAAGCTCTGCATGCCCTGCTTCATAAAGAAGGGCCCGTAGATGGGTGAATTGAACGCAATGGGGACGGAAAAGGCTGCAGCGAGAACGAGCGTACAAATCCATGCGGCCCTGTCTCTTAGGATCAGTTTGAGAAGAAGTCGACAGTACATTTGGAAGCACCTACGTTCCTCAAAGAATCGTTAGATTAAAAGTAACAGACCGGATGAAGATACGTGCGACGGGGGCGAGGCGAATGGCTGAGCGGTATCGATACGCGGGTTCAACGGTATCACATTGGCCACATAGATTTTTAACTTGCATTTCTACCCGCCCTTTTCGTAGAGTCGCCGATACGTGCTTAGCGCACCCTCGGCGCGTCCGGCAGGCTTTGCGAAATGGGATCCAGGAGACTTCGGCGCAGCATCATCTTGCGGAATGCTTCTAATGAGCCTCCCATCCTTCAAAAACAGAATCTCATCGCACAGCCTATCGACCGAATCCAAGATGTGGGATGACATGATGATGCACGTACCAGAATCGGCCAGCTTCCTGAGAATCTCGGAATGCAAGTCCACCCTGCTGGGGTCGAGCGCGTTCATGGGCTCATCTAATAGAAGGTACCGCGCGCCCGTCGCATACGCAATCGCCAGGGTAAGCTGCTGCTTCATGCCCTGGCTCAGAGTGCGGATCCTCATCTTCGCGAACTCGCCTATCTGCGTTTGTTCCACTATCTCTTCGATATCGCGAGCATGCGGCCACATATCGCAAACCATCTTGAGGTGATCTTCCGCACGCAATCCGGGATACAGCAGCGTCCCCTCACCAGGTGCATAGAAGATCATAGAACGGACCTCTCTCGCACCCGTACCCTGCACCTCATCCAGAACGATGCTCCCGTCCACGCGAGGACCCGGCAAACCTGCCATCGCACGCAGCAACGTCGTCTTTCCATGCCCGTTCGGAGCGACGAGACCGTAGACCGTACCCGGGGCAAACTCAGCGTTCACCGAATCTACGAGCACCTTCTTTCCATAAGAGATCGTCAGCGTTTGAAGGTCAATCATCGAGATCATCCCCTTTCGATCTTTGGAACACTCAGGCACACCATCAACGGAGATACGGCGCCCAAGACCACCAGCAGAGCGCCCGATGCGCCGACGACCTCTCCAAAAGGCATCGCGTTCGTCCCTCGCCCAAGGAACCCAATCGTCCCCACCTGGGAAGCGGGATCAAACGAGGCGAATGGAGCCAGCAGCGCGACGCCCATGCCCACGCTTTCAACATGAGCGCTCAACGAACCCAACACCAAGAGAACCGCGCAAACCATTCCGGTGACAACGGGGTTGCGGCTAATCGCTGCTGTCAACGCAGCGACGACGGAAATCACGCCGTATGCCATGACCAGCAACGGAATACTGCACAACACCGCCTCCCCCACCATGGACGTTGTCGAAGCTCCCGCCCGAATGAGAGCGACGGGATACTCCGATCCACCCGCACCGTTCTTAATCACGGACACAACGACAGCGGGAACCATCGACACCAAAAGCAGCACCAAGCCAAGCAGGAGAGCCAGCGCAACAGCCGTCAGAAAACGCACATGCGCTGTTGCGGGGATCTGGAGAACCAGAAGGGAACGACACTGCAGGTGGGTGCACGCGAGCGATGTGACAACCACGGGCAACAGCAAAAATAAGGAGGGAAGCGCTGCCTGGAGATACGAAAGGAGGATTAATAGGGGCATCTTCGTACTTAACTCGTAAACCTTGGGGTCCGGCAAGCTCGCGATCGACTCAAGCAGAAGGGCGCGCGCCTCCGCACGAGAAGGAGTCTCCGGCTCGATTCCGATCGATTGCAGGAGAGTCGCATCTGCCGCGCCCAGCTCACCTCGAGCGCGCTCGTACGTCGCAAGGCTTCGAAACCCCTCCGCAGGCATAGGCGCGTACACGAAACCCGAAAGAGCATCCCGCATGTCTTCCAGGGCCGCTTTGCCCTCGACGTCCATATTCGCAGCGTTCTGCTCTAGATACCGATCTATTGAACGGAGCTCCCCATCCCTATACCGAACAGCGGAAACGTTATCAGCGTCAGGAAACATCTCGACCAGAGCCGGGGCCAGCATCGTCGTCGACATTGCAATCGCGCATACGGCGAGGGTAGGAGAACGCAGGAGCAGTTTCCCCATCGTTCTTACGTATGCAACGGCGGAGGCACAAGCGCTCGAACGAGTTGCCGTTCTCGATGCAGTGAAGGAACCTCTCTCAAGACAAATCGGGGATATCGGGCACGCGCAGCCGCTCTTTCCAGCAACGCAAAGCAGGCTAATTGCCAGCACCTCGATCCCGATTGCGCATACGAGGGCAATCGCGCCACGCTCGAAGCAAAGTCCAGGCAGATTCACTATCTGCGTTGTCGGGTACGGGCTATAGGCGCCGACGGTCAACTCAGTGTTCGCATACGTAAGGGGATTCAACAGGGCGAACTCACGTAAAGCGATGGATCTTCCGTAATACCCGGGAACCATCGTCACCCCCATCAGGGCACATACGAACACGATTCCAAGCGTAGGGTTATTGGCAATCTTCACGGCAAGGTGAACGACAAGCGAGATGAACGCTGCCACCAAGAATTGCAAGATGGCCGTCTGCGCGAACACCAGCCAAGCCGGTTTGATAACCGGAGTCGCATATTGAATGTAGCCTATCGGATAGAACGGCGAGCCCGGGCCATTCTTCACAAGCGCGGCGATTATCCCTGGAAGATTGATGGCGAGGACGGCAAGCATTGCAAAAACACTCGCCCATACGCTCGATGCAACAAGTCTACCCAGCTCGCCCATCGGTGCCTGGATGATGAGCTTTTCACGTTTGTTAAGACGCGCGGCAAGGAACGAGACGGCAACGGCCGTTGCGACCCATAGCAAGTACTCCTTCGATCCGTCATAATAGGTGTACTCTCCATCCGATATCTGCAGAAACGGAAGTAGGGGAGAGAGCGGTGCCAAGATAAGACGTCCCGCGGCAAGAGGGTACAGAAGCGCGGGCATGCTTGATGAAGAGGTATAGACACCGTCCTCCCCCGCATTCACAAGCGCATCCGCATAGGATGCTGACAATTCCTGCTCAACACGGGTTATTCCCGACTCGAGGTATTCGACCCGTCCGTCGATGCCAGCCGCGCTCCTGAAGACGGGCAGAGCACAAAGAACCATCAACGCAACAACGACAACACAGAGCGACCTGGAGGAGAGAAGCGACCTAAAGATCGCCTTCGAGATTTTGAGCATATTCATCGCCAACCTTAACCTCATCCAGTCGGAACAGAGGGGCCGAACAAAATGCTCGGCCCTTATTACTTGCCGGCAAAGTCAATTTAACATAAACTATTAAAAAGTAACCTGAGTTTTTTAAATTCTTCGGAGGTTATTATGAGTTCCGACAATCGCACTCCCCGGCTTCATTCCTTCCGCATCGCATGTGCGATAGCCTCTGCGACCCTTTGCGCCACCGCCATCGCACAAGTGGCGTTCTCCTTAAAGCCAGCAATCGAAGCGCTCGACAACCCTGTAATTGCAGACTCCCCCGCGTATCCAGCCCTTGCGATCTCGACATTGGTCCCTGCCGTCATCGGTATCGCTACGACCATCCTCAGCGCCGTTCTCGTGTGGACGATCAAGAGCGGAGACCCCTTCAAGAAAGGGTCTGCGACATGCTTGAAGGTGCTCGGCATTCTCTTCGTTGTTCAAGCTGCCACCAGCCTCTACGCCGGCTCACTCAAAACCTCCGTTTCGATGTTTGGCGGCGAGGGGGCCGTCGGCGCCCAAGAGATCGCTTCATCATTCGATTGGACCTCTCTGGTTCTCGGCATCGTCCTGTTCATGCTTTCCCAGCTCTTCTTGTACGCCCGAGAGCTGTACCTCGACTCCGACGAGATTGCGTAAGGAAACGCCATGCCCGTAATTGTTCGCCTCGACAAGATCATGGCCGAGCGAAAGATTTCCTCGAACGAACTTGCCGAAAGGATTGGAACCACGCCCGTGAACCTGTCCCGTATTAAAAAAGGGCATATTCGCGGCATTCGCTTCAACACACTCGAGCAGCTATGCCTCGCCCTTCGTTGCCAACCCGGAGACCTTCTCGAAGTCATGAGCGAAGAGGATGCCCGAAAGGAGTTCGGACTCGATTGGTCCGCCGAGGATTAGAGGGCGGTCGTACTCGCCCTGCACACGGGGATGCGAATCGGCGAGGTCTGCGGCCTTCGGTGGTGCGATGTGGATTTCGAGACAGGCCTGATCTCGATCAGACACTCGGTGGCGTACGCGAAGGGAATGGGTTCGTTCATCAAGGACACCAAGACCCATGACGCCAGGGGTATCCCCATCGACCTGGTCGGCCTACTCCCCTTCCTGAAGGAGACCCACGAGATCGACTGCGGAAAGCTGCGCTTGCGCGGCCTTACCGGGGCAGTCGAGATCGGGGACTGCTACATCCTGTCGGAGCCGGGCGCGACCTTCGCGACGACAAGCTATATCCGCAGGGCGTTCAAGACGTTCTCGGAGACCAACGGCCTCATGGGCACCAACGACGAGCTGATCACGTTCCACGGCCTTCGCCACACGTTCGCAACGCAGTGGATCCGCCAAGGCGGCGATATCAAGGCGCTCCAATCGATCCTCGGCCACAAGGACGCCATGGCGACGCTCAACGTCTACGCCGACATCGAGCCCATCTCCAAAATCCATAACATGCTGCGCGCCACGCCGTGCCTTTGGCGCGGGCACCTCGGGCCGAGGGTCGATCCGGGTCCCATGTTCCAACAGAGGATCCAGGCGTTCGGCTACGGCATCACCGAGCCGGACGACCGAAATATCGCCATACGCGACGTGAAGACGAACAGTTGGCTCTAGCTCACCGAGTACGCGGCAGTGCTGGGCCCATCCCAACTGATGTCACGGTGGTCCGATAGGGGCGCCGCCCGCGGCATGCGCCGCGGAGCGGTATCCCCTACCGAAGGGCGGGGATGCCCTCCGCTTCCAGTTCGGAATCAGCCGTCGGAGGCGTTCGGCTGACTGCGGGAACGGCCTGTCCGCTCAATGTGTTCGGCTGAGATCGGAAATCAACCCAACACGAGCCGGACACGCGCCAGACGGCTCTTCCCCGTACGGCCTTCCCCCTTACGCTCATGTTGCAGGCATGTAACGCCGCAGCGAGCGCGCCTTTTTTGCGCCAGACAGGTACAATGATGAACACTGTACCGTAGCGGAGCGCCGTCGCGCGCCGCCAACACGCGAAAGGGTTTCCCATGGCCGAGATCTCGTCCTCCCGTATCGTCATCACCGTCCTTGGCAAGAACCGCCCCGGCATCGTCGCCGGCGTCACCCGTGTCCTGGGCGAAGCCAATGTCGACATCCGCGACATTACGCAGTCCATTATCGAGGACATCTTCACCATGACCATGCTGGCCGACACCGCCGAGTCCAAGCTCGACTTCGCCGAGCTGCAGAAGGCCCTGGCCGAGGCCGGCGAGCTTTCGGGCGTCAACGTGTCCATTCAGCGCGAGGACGTCTTTAACTTTATGTACCGCCTGTAGCGAACAGGCCGCTGGGGATAGCCTGACGCGCGCATGCCCATGCAAGTCACCCCGATGCGGCCCGGAGAGGAGCGCGCATGGCCTACGACGCCAAGAAAATCTATTACCGCTTCGATGACCACTTGAGCCGCCTGGTTCTGGATTACGAAGCAAGCCGCCAGATTTCGCCTGAGAGCGAAAGCCTCTACCACGGCCTGCCGACCGACCCTTATGACGAGGGCCTGTTTGTTGAGCACAATGTCAAGCGCGGCCTGCGCAATGCCGACGGCTCGGGCGTGGTCGCGGGCCTCACTCGCATCTCGGATGTGCACGGCTACAACAAGGTCGACGGAAAGGTCGTGCCCGATCAGGGCAAGCTCACGCTTCGCGGCTACAGCATCGAGGATCTGGTCAACAATGCCCAGGCCGAGAATCGCTATGGCTACGAAGAGGTCGCCTACCTGCTCATCACGGGCTCGCTGCCCAACAAGGAAGAGCTCGACGGCTTTTGCGAGCGCCTGGGCGCCTTTAGACATCTGAGCGACGAGTACGTCAAAGAGTTCCCTATGACCACGGTGTCGTCGAGCATCATGAACGTGCTCCAGCGCGCCGTGCTGCTGCTCTACGCCTTCGATGCCGAACCAGACGTGATCACGCCCGAGCACGAAATCGACGTCGCCATTTCCATGCTCGCACGTCTCCCGCGCATCGCCGCCTTCGCCCACATGGCCTCGATTGCCAAGCTTCGCGGCTCCGAGGTTCACGTGCCGCACCCCACGCCCGGCCTCTCCACCGCCGAGACCATTCTGCAGGTCCTGCGCGGCGGCATGGCGTTCACCCGCGATGAGGCGATGCTGCTCGACGTGATGCTCATGCTGCATGCCGAGCACGGCGGCGGCAACAACTCCACCTTCGCTTGCCGTGTGCTGTCGTCTTCGGCCACCGACCCGTATTCCGCCTACGCCGCGGCTATCGGCTCGCTCAAGGGCCCGCGCCACGGCGGTGCCAATGCCAAGGTCGTGTCTATGCACGAGGACATCCGCGCGCATGTTTCCAACTGGGAGGACGAGGACGAGGTCGCGGCCTACCTGGGCAAGATCCTCGACAAGCAGGCCTTCGACGGCACCGGCCTCATCTACGGCATGGGCCACGCCGTCTATACGCTCAGCGACCCGCGCGCCGAGGTCTGCCGCCGTTACGCGCGCTCACTGGCAGCCAAGAAGGACTTGGGCGAAGAGTTCGCACTCATCGAGCGCATCGAGCGCCTGGCGCCCCAGGTCATGCGCGACCATGGCATGACCAAGCCCATCTGCGCCAATATTGACCTGTACACGGGCTTTATCTACAAGATGCTCGGCGTACCCGAGACGCTCTTTACGCCGCTGTTCGCCGTCGCCCGCATGGCAGGCTGGTCGGCGCACCGCATGGAAGAGCTCTTCTGCGCGCACCGTATTATTCGCCCGGCCTATCGTCCGGTGATCGAGCCGCTAGCGTACAAGCCGCTCGCCGACCGCTAGGACGCGAACCGTTATAGAACTCGAGCGTGGCCAGGGCATCGCCGCCCTCGGCCACGCTTTTTATGCCAGCAGAAAGGGCTGTATCAAATGATTGTGTTTTCCGATATGGACGGAACGCTGCTGACGAGCGATAAGCAAATGAGCGATGCCACCTGGTCGATGCTCGACGAACTCGCTCGACGCGGAATTGAATTTGTGCCCTGCACGGGACGTCCGCTGTCGGGCATCTTTGAGCCCATCCTCGCCCATCCCTCCGTGCACTATGCCGTCTGCGCCAATGGCGCCAGCGTCTGGCAGCTCGACGACGATGTGCCCAACGATGCCTCGCGCGCCACGCGCATTTTGAGCCGTCCGCTCGATCGCGGCATTGCTCATCGCGTCCATCGCATCGCCGCCGGCCACGATGTGACCTTCGATATCTTCGCGGATGGGCAGTGCTTCCTCCCCCGCTCGCTCTACACGCGCCTGGACGAATTCTGCGGCGGCGACCCCCACATCGCGGCTTCGCTCAAGCGCACACGAACACCGATCGACATGGATATCGACAGCAAGATCGACTGGGTCGAGACGCTCGAACGCATCGCCATGTACTGGCACGACCCGGCCGATCGCGACGCCATCGCGGCTGAGCTCGACACGCTCGGAGGCATTGAGGTCACGCGTTCTTACGCCATGAATATCGAGGTCATGGGTGAGGGCGCCACCAAGGGAACGGCCCTCACGTGGCTATGCGAGCACCTGGGCGAGCGTCTCGCCGACGCCTGGGCGTTCGGCGACAACATCAACGACATCCCCATGCTGCAGGCAGCGGGCCACGGCATGGCCATGATCAACGCCGAGCCCGAAGACCGCGAGGCCGCCGACGCCGTCACCGGATACGACAACGACCACGACGGCGTCGCCCACACCATCATGGCCGCCCTCGCCTAGTCATTGGTCAGTCATTGGGGACGTTCTTAAACGACTAGTCACTGGGGACACTCTTCGCAAAAAGCTGCAAGGACTGTCCCCCACTGTCGGCAGAAAAGGAACGTCCCCATCTGCCGGATTAGGAGAGACTCTCCAGCACGCGACGGAGCTCCTGCTGGACGGCGTGGTCGCGGTTGCAACCCACCACGCGATCGGCCACCGCCTTAAGCGCGGGGCGCGCGTTTTCCATCGCGCAGCCCGTGCCGACAAAGCGAATGATCTCGTAGTCGTTCATCGAGTCGCCAAACGCCATGACCTCGTCGCGCCCAATGCCGTAATGCTCCGCGAGCTGCGCGATACCCGAGGCCTTCGACACACCAGGCTGCATGGCATCGATCCACGCGTTGCCCGAAGGCGCAAAAGTAAAGAGCTGACCAAGTTCGCGCTGTAGCACGTACGCACTGTCCATAACCGCACTGTCGTCGCAAAAGATACTCGCTTTGATGATATTTACGCTGGGATCGGGCAGCTCCCAAATACGCTCGGCATTGGGAAGGTCCTTATCGACCTCACGCACGAACTTGCACTCGTCATCGAGCAGGAAGGACTTGGTTCGGTCAAAGAGCGCAAGATGCAGATTGGGAAACGTCCTGACGGCTTGGGCGAGCCTTCGAATCGCCAGGTGGGAATACACCTCACGGTCTACCATCTTACCGTCGGCGTAGACCTGGGCGCCGTTAGCGGCGACAAAGTCCATCTTGTCGCGAACGGGCGCAAAGAACTCGCACAGGCGATCGTAGCGACGACCTGACGATGCGGCGAAATGCACTCCATGCTCGTGTAGCGCCAGAATCAGTTCGTAGGTCTCGGGAGGCACCTGGCCGTTTTCGTCAAGCAACGTGCCGTCCATATCGGATGCAATCAGTTTAAACATAGAAAAGCTCCCTTCGGGCTTGTTGGAATCGAACGTGTATCCGATTCCAACGTACCCAAAGGGAGCTCAAATAAGACTCCGCGGGCGTAAACGTTACAAGGACCTGGCAAATAGCTCACACATGCCAGAGGTCTCACGGTCGCGGCGTCAGGCGACACGCCACCCCGATGACTAGTCGTTTAAGAACGTCCCCGATGACTAGTCGGCGTAGGTGAAGGTTGTAACGTCGAACATGCCCTCGGGGCGGATGCGGAGCGTCGGGATAACAGGCAGGGGCAGGAAGATGATGCCCATGATGGGGTCGAGCGGCGGCTCAATACCCATGGCGCGTGCCTTGACCATAAAGTCGTCGTGCTGCGCGGCAACGTCCTCGGCCGTGCCTTCGCTCATAAGGCCACCGAGCGCCAGCGGAATGCGCGCCACGACCTCGCCGTTACGCACCAGCACGTGGCCGCCCTGGCCCACGGCCTCAACGGCAGCCATCATATCCGCCGCATTGTCGCCCACCACGCACACGTTGTGCGAGTCGTGGCCGATCGTGGAGGCAATGGCACCACCGGTGATGGTGAAACCGCGCACCCAGCCGCGACCGATATGCTTGCCGACCAGGCCCAAGCCAGCGGGGCCGTCGCCATCGGCGCCCTCGGCCTGCAGCGACACGCCGCGGCCATGGCGCTCGATCAGCATAATGCGGCGCAAGTCCTCGGCGCTCTCGGGGCGGGCCATACCCGTGATAGCCATACCCGGGATGACATCGATAACGGCCTCGCCCGGCTTAAAGGCATAGTCAAACACGTCGAGCGAAAGCTTCGGCAGCTTAACGGAGGCGCGCAGCTCATCGGCAAGGGCCGCAACCTCGGCCATCTCGGGTGCGATCTCGCCCACAAAGGTGCCGTCCTGCGCCACCAGAGCACCGGCGGCATATACGCGATGCGGAGCC
Source organism: Collinsella sp. OM04-5 (assembly GCF_003439125.1). Taxonomy (GTDB): domain Bacteria; phylum Actinomycetota; class Coriobacteriia; order Coriobacteriales; family Coriobacteriaceae; genus Collinsella. Next base: position 45,576 of record NZ_QSUU01000002.1, read on the forward strand.
TTGGCAAACGTCAGGTCATCGAGCAACAGCAGGTCGGCGCGTTTGCCCGGGGCGATCGCGCCACGGAGCTCATGCGGGTCGCGACAGCCGTGGTCCAGGCCAAATGCCTCAGCCGTGGAAAGGGACGCCATGGAGATGGCGACCACCGGGTCGATGCCGGCCTCGATGGCCACGCGGCAGGCATTGTCGATCATGCCGGCCGAAAGAGCATCGGAGGGAGCGCGGTCGTCGGTCGCAAAGCAGCAGCGGCGGGCGCGGGCAGGGTTCTCCAGCAGCATCGGAGACAAATTGGCCAGGTCGTGGCTGCACGTACCCTCACGCAGCATCACATACATGCCGCGGGACAGCTTGTCGAGCGCCTCCTCGGGAATCGTCGACTCGTGGTCGGCGATAATGCCCGCTGCGGCATAGGCGTTGAGGTCCTTACCGGCAACGAGTGGCGCATGGCCGTCAACCTGCTTGGATGGCGTCTGGTTGGCAGCATCGATGCGAGCACAGGTCTCGGGGTCGGCCATAAAGACGCCCGGCAGGTTCATCATTTCGCCCAGACCAAAGACATCGCCCGGATGCTCGGCAAAAAACGCCTGCATATCGACAGCCGAAATAACGGCACCGGCCTGCTCGTCGGGCAGCGCGGGCACGCACGAAGGCATCATGTACTTGATGGAGATGGGTGCGCGGCGGCCGTCCTCGATCATAAAGCGCAGGCCGTCGAGCCCCGCCACGTTGGCGATCTCGTGGCTGTCGGCAATGGCGGTGGTGGTACCGCGCGTCGCCGCCATGCGCGCATACTCGGCGGGGCGGATGTTCGAGGACTCAATGTGCAGATGTCCGTCGATAAAGCCGGGGGCGAGATAGCGACCCTGGCAGTCGACGACCTCAGTTGCCTCGTAGGTGCCAGCGGCATCGTCGCGACCGTCGTAGAGCACGCCGACGATTACGCCGCCCTTGACGGCAACGCTACCGGGCGCCACACGCTGGCCATACACGTCGACGATCTGCGCATTGGTAAACAGCGTGTCGACGGGCACGCGGCCCTCGGCGGCCTCGATCACAGACCTCATGACCTCAACGGACATACATTCTCCTTTAACTGTAGAAATAACTGCGGAGCGGACGAGCCTTCACCGCAGCAAGCCAATAGCAATTGTATGCCCAAAAGAAGGTCCCGCTAACACCCCGTCCGCTTAACGGCACACGCCGCTTGGCGCAATGGGGACAGGTTACTTTGCACCAATGACAAGGAGTGTCCCAAAGTGCCGGCACAAAAGGAACGTCCCCAAGTGCCAAAAAAGCCGCAGCCGGAATCGTTCCGGCTGCGGCCCTATTGCACATGTTAGGTTGACCTACTTGCTAGACCAACTTAAAGCCCTTGCGCTTGCCTACTGAGAGGGTGTCGCCCAGCTTGAGGGCGCTCGGATCGATGTTGTAGCTCTTGGGAGCCACAGCCTTGCCGTTGATCTTGACGCCGCCGCCGTCGATGTCGCGGCGGGCCTGACCGGCGCTGGCCGAAAGGCCCAGGTCCTTGAGCAGGCCAGCGAGGTAAATCTGGCCCTCGTCGTTGACGGTCAGCTCAACGTGCTTCTCGGGGAAGTCGGCAAGCTGGCCCTCCTTGAACACACGGTCGAACTCGGCCTGAGCCTCGTCGCCGGCGCCAGCACCGTGGTAGGTGTCGCACAGGTCGCGGCCTAGAGCGCGCTTGAGCTCGTAGGGGTCGGCGGAGCCATCGGCCAGGGCGGCATCGATCTTGTCGACCTCGGCCGGGGTGAGCGAACTGGCCAGACGATAGTACTTGCCAATCATCTCGTCGGGGATGGACATGGTCTTGCCGAACATATCCTTGGGAGCATCGGTCAGGCCGATGTAGTTACCGTAGGACTTGGACATCTTACGGACGCCGTCGGTGCCCTCGAGCAGCGGCATGGTGAGCGCGATCTGCGGTTCCATGCCCATCTTCTCCATGAGCTCGCGGCCGGCGAGCAGGTTAAAGAGCTGGTCGGTGCCGCCCATCTCGACGTCGGCCTTGATCTGCACGGAGTCGAAGGCCTGCATCACAGGGTACAGGAACTCGTGCAGGGCAATCGGCGTCTGGGACTGGTAGCGCTTGGTAAAGTCGTCGCGCTCGAGGATGCGGGCGACGGTGAACTTGGAGCACACCTGCAGCAGGCCGGCCAGGTCCATCGAAAGGATCCAGTCGCCGTTGTGCACGATGGTGGTCTTCTCGGGGTCCAGGATCTTCATGGCCTGGCTCACGTAGGTCTCGGCGTTGGCCTCGATCTGCTCCTGCGAAAGCTGCGGGCGGGTGGAGTTCTTGCCCGAGGGGTCGCCGATCAGCGCAGTGCCGTTGCCGATGATAAGGGTGACGTTGTGGCCCAGGTCCTGGAACTGACGCATCTTGCGCAGGGGCACGGCATGGCCCAGGTGCAGGTCGGGGCTGGTGGGATCGACGCCGAGCTTGATGTTGAGGGGCTCGCCCTTCTCAAGCTTCTTGCGAAGGTCGGCCTCGGGGACGATCTGCGCTGCACCCGAGGTGATGATACGCATTTGCTCGTCAACAGACAGCATTGGGTATCCTCCTTTTGCTATAGCACCCTCACCGGATACGGCGGTGCTGGAAGTTCATAAACCCACTAATAATAACCAAAACAGCGCGACGCGGCACCTACGACAGGAAAATCCTCGTCCTGCCGCACGCGTCGATAACGACCGGCAAACGCGTGCCGTCACGTTCGACCAAAAAGCGCGCCTGCTGACGGCGCGAGCAGTCACGGCAACGGACCTGCCCCGTTGCATCCGTGGCGCAGGCGCCCTCGGCAGTCAGCAAGCAGTGCTCGCACACCATGAGCTCGGGACGGTCGGCATCGACAGGCCCCAAGACACCGGGGCAAGCGGCAAGTTCGGCAACACGCTCCGCATCATTGCCGAGCAACTCGGCCGACAAGCACACCCGCCCCGCACCGAGTCCGCGCAGCCAGGTAAGCGTGGCCCGATTGGCACAGAACACCGGCGCCGCCACGTCAAACGTTGTGCCCAGCTCGCGGGCCATCGCCACTTGTCCCAGATTGCGGCAGACGACGCGCCCGGCACGCTGCATAAGCGCCCGAGTCCGCTCGGCGTCGCCCGCGCGGCACACTTCGTCGAGCACCACCGTTGTATCGGACAGATCTCGCTCATCGCACGGACCCACATCCATCAGCTCCCAGGCAAAGACCATACGAGCAAAATCCTCGCGCTTTGCCGGCCCCGCCGACCCCGCCAACTCCGTCGACGCACCGCCATCCACCGCAGCGTCCTCAAAGGGCAGCACCTCAACGGCACGCGCAACGGGCGCAATCGCATCCGCCTCGGCCCGCATGCGCTCCAACACCGCCGCCGCCTGATCCAACACGCCGGCGCTGCGAATCAGATAGACCTCGCAGCCCGCGTCCACCTTACGTTTGCAATGCACGACGATGCGCTCTCCCGCAGCGGCATCCACGGGGCAAGGCACCTGTGGCCAGCGCTTGGGCACATCGGGACGCGCGTCGGCACCCGGGTAAAATCGAATTTCGAGCGTATCGCCCGCCGCCACGGCGGCATCAAGCTCAACCGTCACCTCTTCGTGACCCACCGCCACCAAGTGGCCCACGCGCACGCCCTGGTTGATCGCGCGCTCAAAGCTCATGAGCTCGGCACCCGAACGACCCCGCAGGTAAGCATCGGTAAACCCACGGTTAAACGACCTTCCCAGCTCGCGTTCAAGCTCTTCCACGGCACCGGAGTCCCACGCGCCGTCGCACAGCATATCGAGTGCCCGACGCCACACCCTCACCACGTTGAATACGTAATCGGAATTCTTCATGCGTCCCTCGATCTTGAGCGATGCCACGCCGGCGGCAACAAGCTCGGGCAGGTGCGCGATACCCAGATAGTCACGCGGACACAGTAGACGATCCCCCTCGACGGCGACAACGCTCTGTCCCGCCTCGTCCACTAGGTCGTACGCCAGACGGCACGGCTGCGTGCAGTCGCCGCGCATCGCCGAGCGCCCACGCCGCAGGACCGAGAACTCGCACGCCCCCGAATAGCCGATGCAAATCGCACCGTGGCAGAATACCTCGATGGGCACGCCCGTGGCACATAGCGCCGCAATCTCGTCGACCGTCAGCTCGCGTGCCGTCGTCACGCGCTCGACCCCCAGCTCATCGGCGGCAAGCCGCACGGCACCCTCGCTATGAGCGCCCGCCTGCGTGGACAGGTGAATCTCGACCCCGGGAATCGCCGCGCGCAGCGCGCAGGCCAACCCGGCATCGGCGACAATCAGAGCATCGGCGCCCAGCTCCAGTGCATGAGCTCCCAACGCCACCGCGTCGGACAACTCATCGTCAAACACGAACACGTTGAGCGTTACGTACACACGCACGCCATGGGCATGCGCCACGGCGCAGCCGCGCGCAAACTCGTTATCCGTAAAGCCATGGGCGCTCACACGGGCGTTAAAGCCGCCCAACCCCGCATAGATGGCATCGGCACCCGCGGCGATGGCCGCAAGCATCTGGTCGAGTCCGCCCGCCGGCGCCAGCAGCTCGGGCAGCGCCGCACCGGCAGCATCCAATCCAGTCTCGTATTGTCCGCTCGGCCCCATCGTCCGAATCGCCATCGACAAACTCCTTACCAAGGTATGCATTCACTCTGAAAAATGCCGTCTTCCAGCATACACGAGGCCTCGCGCGCCCCGTTTGGTTTATCGTGTAATAACTTATGTCCATCCTGCCCCGACGGCACATCCACCGTCCGGCACGACATACCTGGAGGTCAATATATGGGTCCTCGCCAACGACAGGGACGCAGCCGTTCAAAGACGCATGCTCTGCCCATAATCCTGCTCTCGTTTTTGGGCTTTCTGCTGATTGCGGGCGTGGCATTTGGCATCGGCATGGTCGGCAACGTCAACCGCTGGCTGTCCGATCTGCCCGACTACACCGACGCCAACGCGTATCTGGTGAGCGAGCCCACCGAGATCGTCGACTGCAACGGCAACAAGATCGCGAGCTTCTACACGCAAAACCGCAAGTCTATCACCAAGGACGAGGTCTCCCCCTACGTGCTGCAGGGCACCGTTGACGTCGAGGACGAGCGCTTCTACGAGCACGGCGGTATCGACCTGTGGGGTATCGCGCGTGCTGCGGTGGCAACCCTCGGTGGCGGGCACGAAGGCGCCTCGACTATCACCCAGCAGCTTGTGCGCAACACCATCCTGCAGGAGGAGCAGTTCGACTCGACCATTGAGCGTAAGGTGCGCGAGGCCTACATCGCCATCAAGATGGAGGACATGTACTCCAAAGACGAGATCCTCATGATGTACCTCAACACCATCTATTACGGCCACGGCGCCTACGGCATCGAGGCCGCAGCCGAGACCTATCTGTCCAAGAGCGCCGCCGACCTCACCCTCAGCGAGGCCGCGCTGCTCATCGGCCTTCCCAACTCGCCTTCGCAGTACGACCCCACGGTCAACCCCGATCTGGCACTGTCTCGCCGCAACAAGGTTCTCGACAACATGCTGCGCCTGGGCCACATCACCCAGGAGGAGCACGATGCCGCACAGGCCGAGCCCATCACCCTCAACGTGACCGAAATCTCGGGCAGCGGCGTCGACGTATACTCGCAGCCCTACTTTGTCTCCTACGTCAAGCAGCTACTGGAGCAGGAGTTCTCGACCGACGTGCTCTTTAAGGGCGGCCTGACCGTCAAGACCACCATCGACCCCACGATGCAGCAGGTGGCAGAGAATGCCGTCCGCGAGCAGCTCGACACGCTCTCGCTTGACGGCCTGGACATGGGCATGGTCGTCGTCGACCCCAAGACCGGCTACATCAAGTGCATGGTGGGCGGCTACGACTACAACGCCGACGAGAACCACGTAAACCATGCCACGGCCAAGCGTCCCGTCGGCTCCACCTTTAAGGCCTTTACGCTGGCAACTGCCATCCAAAACGGCATGAACCCCAACGTCACCCTCAACTGCAACTCGCCGCTCAAGGCCAAGGGCACCACAACCGAGGTACAAAACTACGCCAACCAGAGCTATGGCAACATCACGCTTAAGCAGGCGACGGCATACTCCTCCAACACCGGCTACATCCAGGTGGCGGAAGCCGTCGGCAACAGCAAGATCATCTCGCTCGTCAAAAAGCTCGGCATCGACCCCGCCAAGGACAACATCGAGGACGTTCCCGTCATGACCCTCGGCACCGGCTCGATCTCGCCGCTCGAGATGGCCGCCGCCTACGCGACGTTTGCCAACGGCGGCTACTATCGCCAGCCGATCGCCATCACCGAGATTGACTCTCGTACCGGTTCGGTGCTGTACCAGCACACCGACAATCCCTCACAGGTGCTTACCGAGGGCGAGGCCGCCGCGGTCACCGATGTTCTGTCCGGCGTCATGAAGGGCAGCGGTACGGGTGCTGCCGGCGCCCTGAGTGTCAACCAGCCCTATGCCGGCAAGACGGGCACCACCGACAACACCACCAACCTGTGGTTCTGCGGCTATACCCCGCAGCTGGCATGCGCCCTGTGGACCGGCTATTCCGCGGGCGAGATCCCCATCCAAAAGTACGGCACGGACCTGCTGGGAGACAGCACCAACCTGCCTGTCTTTAAGCGGTTTATGAACACCGTTCTGACCGGTACCGAGCGCGAGGAGTTTGCGACCGGAACGGCGCCCACCTACAAGAACAACAGCGTCTGGAAGTTCTACGGCACCAACAACACCAAGAAGTCGGAGAACGACGACAAGGACAAGGACGAAGAGGAAGAGGAAGAGGAAACCACCACAACGACTACCACGACGACCACGACCACCGAGACCACGGGCGGCGACACCACCGGCGGCACCGGTACGACCGGTGGCTCGACGGGCGGCTCCACTGGTGGTTCGACCGGCGGCGATGGCGGCACGCCTACGCCTACGCCCACTCCCGACCCCTCGCCCACGCCTGACGATACGGTCGGCTAAGAAGTACGCGACTAAAGCCAACAAGGCCCCGAGCAGCTTATTGAACTGCTCGGGGCCTTTTAGTTTGAAGCGACCTGGTGGGCGGTCTTTATACCGGCAAACAAAAAGAGGTACCGACCAACGTCGATACCCCTTACAAGCCACTATGTAAGCGCACGCAGTGCCGAGCGCACGACCCGCACGCCTACTTGCGAGAATTGCTCAGCTTATTGATCAGCGCCTCGAGACGCTCGCCGTCCTCGGCCGTCTGGGCAATAACCAAAATCGTATCGTTGCCGGCAAGCGAGCCAAGCACATCGGGCAACTCTGCCGCATCAACGGCGGCGGCGATGCCGGAAGCCGTGCCAGGCTGAGCCTTGATCATAACCAGATTATCGGTACGCAGAACGCCCGTTACGAGCTCGGAAACCATACGCTGCAGGTGTAGGTCCTCTGCCAGAACATAGATGCCCTCAGGGAGCTTACGCAGCCCCATATCGGCAATATCGCGAGAGACAGTCGCTTGCGTGCAATCAAAGCCCATAGCGCGGAGCTCATCGACCAGCACGCGCTGCGTGCGGACGTCCTTATTGCGCACAATAACTCTAATGGCATCCTGGCGCCCATTGCGTTTTTTAGCCATACAAACCCTCTCTCCAAAAGATGGCGGAGACAATCAATCAGTGATTGAATAGTTTAACGCTATTTGAAGGCTTTTGTGTATAAGAACGCATTTCGAAACAATTCTATGCAAATTTGTTTCGAAATGAGCCGTTTAGGCGGTTTTTGCGCCCGTCCGGTTAAGAAAAGCTGCCAGATGCGTACACATCACGCAGCGCGCAGGCTTGGCGCTGGCGATCGGCCCAAACAACAGACCGAGTCCCCGATGGTTGTCCTTGAGCGCGGCGACCATCTGACGGGTTCGAGGCGCCTCGAGCATATCACGCATGCGGGCGGAACGCTCGATTGACGACACTCCATGCGGGCTCAGACACAAATTCTCGATGCAGGCGACCAGTCCGGCAAAGTAGAACTTTTGGCTTGCCAGCTTGAGCCGACCACCGCTATCTGCTTCCGAGAGTGAGTCCGCAAGCTCGTCGAGCGCCCGGGTGTCATCGGATACCTTGGCATACATGGTGGGATCAAAGGCATCTGTAAGCTTAGGCGCCGCCGCGTGGAAACAAGCGTCGCCGCATCCGGAGACGCGCTGTGCCTGCGAGAGCGCACACGCCATAAACCCAACCGTGCGAAACGTCTTATCGCACAAAAGACATGCCTCAAACAGCGGACGGCTGTACATCACGCCAGAAACTTGAGCAACCAAGCCGCCTAAAATCAACTGGGGCAGCCCGGCCACCATCGAAGACTTGTCTTCAATGACAATAGAGGCAGCATCCAAGACACGCGAATGGCGCTCTCGATGTGCATCATAGCGGTCGAGCGACACCGTGGGGAACACTATGTCTGCCGCAGTATCGCACGCGATATCGACCATCTTGGAAAGGGACTGCGGAGCAAACCACTCATCGGCGTTCATAGCGATGATTTGAGAGCCGCGCGAGGCAGCAAAACCGGCACGAAGACAAGCGCCGTGCTTCGCGTCCTCGACGTCAATCAAATCAATATGGATGTCCCTGTCGGCAGCAACTTGAAGCGAATGGCGCACACCGGGCGCAGCATCGCGGCAGACAACGACAATCTGCAAATCGTAGAGGTCTTGGTTCTGGATACTCTCGAGCGCACGCATCGCATAGCTGGGCGAGCCTTCTACCACAAGGATCACCGAAAGTCGCGGATGCGAGCCACGTCGAACCAAATTATCCGTCCTCTCGACAGCAATGAATCAAACCGTGGTTCATGGTACACCCCGGCAATAAAAGCAATGAGACACCGGTTGCATTGCACGCCAAGAACAGATGTTGCACACGCGCAGCCCACAGATGACAGGTGTCGACGCACGAGACGTCGAGCCCTCCCCTAGTCGAGCACGACAAGCTCGGCGGGATCGTAATCCACGCCCATAAACGTAAGGCCGCAGGCAGGAGCCGTGGGGCCCGCAGTGGTACGGTCGCAAGCATCGATAACCTCACGCATCCACTCGGGTTCACGGCGATGCATGCCAATCTCGACAAGCGTGCCCACGATCGTACGGACCATCGAATGCAGAAACGCATTGCCCTCGATGGTGAACGTCAGGATGTCCTCGCCAAACGCAACCTCATGGCCAAATTCGGCACGCATCACGCAGCGATGCGTGGGCTTGCCAACGGCCGAGGCAACCTTGCAAAAGCTTTTAAAGTCCTGCTCGCCCAGCAGAGCGGGGCAGGCAGCAGACATAGCCTTTACATCCAAGGGATAGCGATGCCACCACACGGCACCGCGGGACAGCACGGGGCGCGCATCTCGATCGGCAATACGGTACGTATACGTACGGGAACGCGCGTCAAAACGTGCAGAAAAGCCTCTACGGGCCTTGTAGACCTCGTTTATGGCGATATCTTTAGGCAGGAGGGCATCCATAGCCCGCAGCCACCTACGGCGCGTACAGGCGAGCTCAGCGTCCGTTACGGGCACGCTGATGTACTGAGCCACGGCATGCACGCCGGCATCGGTACGCCCCGCGCACGTCAGATCGATCGGGCGGCGAAGCAGCGTCTCGATGGCTCGACGTAGCTCACCCGCAACCGTCGTCTGTCCCGGCTGCTCGGCAAATCCGCTATACGATGAGCCATCATAGGCCACGCGAAATACGAGCGTGGCGTCAAGCTCGGAAATCGAATTGAAATCAGACGGCGCAGTCATGGGCGCTCCCAACAAACAAGCAACGGTATCGCGACAAAAAAAGAGGGGTACGCGAACGTACCCCTCGAATATAGCCTATGCAGACGGAATGTCTACTCAGCGGTCTCCTCAGCAGGAGCCTCCTCGGGAGCGGTCTCCTCGACAGCCTCGACCTTCTTGGGAGCAGCGGCCTTCTTGGGGGCCGGAGCAGCCTTCTTGGCCTTAGGCGTGCAAGGCTCGGTGACGAGCTCCATGATAACGATGGGAGCGTTGTCGCCCTTGCGGTTACCGAGCTTCATGATGCGGGTGTAACCGCCGTTGCGGTCCTGCCACATGCCCTGAGCAGCCTTGTCGAAGATCTCGGCAACGAGCTGCTTATCGCCGAGCTTGGCGATAGCCAGACGACGAGAGTGCAGGTCGCCCTTCTTGGCCCAAGTGATGATCGGATCGACGACCGAACGCAGCGCCTTAGCGCGGGTCTCGGTGGTCTTGATGCGGTCGTTCTCGAAGAGGGCCTTAGCAAGGCTCTTCTTCATGGCCTTGGTGTGGCTCGCATCGGTGCCGAGCTTCAGGCCCTTCTTAACGTTGTGACGCATGGTCTAGTTTCTCCTCAAATATGCGAAGCATTAAGCCTTCAGGCTCAGGCCCATGGACTCAAGCTTGTCCTTCACTTCCTCGATCGACTTAACACCGAAGTTACGGATGTTGAGCAGATCGTTCTCCGAGAACTCAACGAGTTGACGGACCGAGTGAATGCTGGCGCGCTTAAGGCAGTTGTAGGAACGGACGGAAAGGTCCAGATCCTCGATCTGCTTGTCCAGCTCGGCGTTGTCGTTGGTGACCTCGGGAGCGAAGATCGAAGCCTCCTCCTCGACCTCGGGGGTCTCGGCAAGGTTCATAAAGGCGGCCATATGCTGGTTGATGATATTGGCAGCCTGGACCACGGCGTCGCGCGGGGCGATGGAGCCGTTGGTCTCGATCTCGAGGACAAGGCGGTCGTAGTCGGTGTGCTGACCGACACGGCAAGCCTCAACGAGCTTGGCGCAACGGGAAACCGGCGAGTACAGCGAGTCGACGTGGATCACACCGATGGGATCGTTGTCGCGCTTGTTAGCCTCGCCAGAAACATAGCCGCGGCCATAGCCGATGCGCATGCTCATGGTTAGATGGCCACCCTCGGTGAGCGTAGCGATGTGCTGCTCGGGGTTGACCAGCTCAAACTCGGACGGAATAAAGAAGTCCGCACCGGTGACCTCGCAGGGGCCGTCAACCGAGATGGTGGCGGTCGCCTCGTCGGTCGTGCCGAGAGCCCTGAAGACAAGACCCTTGACATTCAGGACGATGTCGGTGACATCCTCGACCATGTTAGGGATGGTCATGAACTCGTGCTGCGCACCATCGATCTGAATAGCCTCGACGGCGGCACCCTCGAGCGAGGACAGAAGAACGCGACGAAGGGAGTTACCCAGCGTATCGCCGTAGCCACGCTCGAGCGGCTCAACGGAGACACGAGCAGACGTCTCGTTGATCTCTTCGACCTGAACCTGAGGCCTAATGAATTCTGACATGTATTACCTCCAGCCTCAGCAGCCCGGATGGACTACTTAGAGTAGAGCTCGACGATGAGCTGCTCGTTGATATCACCGCTGATCTGCTCACGCGTCGGCAGAGCGAGCACGTTACCAGACAGCTTCTCGATATCGACCTCGAGCCAGCCAGGGACCTCAAAGCGCTCGGAGGAAATCAGGGCCTCCTTGATGGGGAGGAGGTCACGGAACTTCTCGCCGACAGCGACGACGTCGCCGGCCTTGACGCGGTAGGACGGGATGTCCACGCGCTTGCCGTTCACGGTGAAGTGACCGTGACGGACGGACTGACGAGCCTCTTTGCGGGTGCGGGCGAAGCCAAGACGGAAGACGACGTTGTCAAGGCGAGACTCAAGGATGATCATGAGGTTCTCACCGGTGACGCCGTTCATCTTGCGGGCCTTGTTGAAGTAGCCGTGGAACTGCTTCTCCAGAACGCCATAGATGAACTTGACCTTCTGCTTCTCGCGCAGCTGCATGCCGTACTCAGATTCCTTGCGACGGCGCTTGGGCTGACGGATAGATTCCTTCTTGCTGCTGTAACCGAGCTCAGCGGGATCGATCCCGAGCTGACGGCAGCGCTTAAGAACAGGAGTCCTGTCGATTGCCATATTGATACGATCCTTTCAGTTACACGCGGCGACGCTTCTTGGGGCGGCAGCCGTTGTGCGGAATGGGGGTCTTGTCCTGGATGCTCGAGACCTCGAGGCCAGCAGCCTGGAGGGAGCGGATGGCGGTCTCACGACCGGAGCCGGGGCCCTTGACGAAGACGGAAACCTTCTTCATACCGTGCTCCATGGCCTGCTTGGCAGCAGCCTCGGCAGCCATCTGGGCAGCGAACGGCGTGGACTTACGGGAGCCCTTGAAGCCCACCTGGCCAGCCGACTTCCAGGAAATGACGTTGCCCTGGGGATCGGTGATCGAAACGATCGTGTTGTTGAACGTAGAACGAATGTGAGCCTGGCCCACGGAAATGTTCTTACGGTCCGCGCGCTTCAGACGGGCAGCGCGAACGTTCTTCTTAGCAGTAGCCATCTATCTAGCGCTCCTTATTTCTTCTTCTTAGCACCGATCTGACGCTTCGGGCCCTTGCGGGTACGAGCGTTAGTGTGGGTGCGCTGGCCGCGGACCGGGAGGCCCTTGCGGTGACGAAGGCCGCGGTTGCAGCCGATGTCCATAAGGCGCTTGACGTTCTGGTTGCGCTCACGGCGGAGGTCGCCCTCAACCATGATCTGGTTCTTATCGATATAATCGCGGATGGCGTTAACCTCATCCTCGGTGAGGTCCTTAACGCGCGTATCCACGTTAACGTTGCACTCGACGCAGATCTTCGTCGCAGTGGTGCGGCCGATGCCGTAAATGTAGGTCAGACCGATCTCAACGCGCTTCTCACGCGGGAGGTCGACACCATTAATACGGGCCAACGTAGTCTCCTCTCTTAACCCTGACGCTGCTTATGACGGGGGTTCTCGCAAATGACGAGGACCTTGCCATGGCGCCTAATGATTTTGCACTTATCGCACATCTTCTTGACCGAAGGACGTACCTTCATCGTTCTTCCTTTCGGTAGCGCTCAAACTACTTCCCTACTATCTACTCGCCCAGCCGCAGGCGTTTAAAACTATGGCTGGTCTTCACACACAATCCGACCGTAGGTTGAGCTAAGCCTGCAGCCGGAAGTGGAGTGCGTGTATGCGTGCCGCTATTTGTAGCGATAGGTGATGCGGCCACGGGTCAGGTCGTACGGGGAAAGCTCCACGACAACCCTGTCACCGGGGAGAATACGGATGTAATTCATTCGAATCTTGCCAGAAATGTTGCACAGAACCGAATGACCGTTCTCGAGCTCGACCTTAAACATGGCGTTGGGCAGCGGCTCCTTTACCGTACCCTCGAGCTCAATTGCGTCTTCCTTCTTCACAAGCAATCATCTTTCTCTAGAAAACGACAGCGATTGAGTATTCTACAATACGCATGCACGTATCGTAATATCTTCGTAATGGCTCCACAACTAAGCGGAACTTGTTACTTTTCAGAAATGTAGATGCCGACGTGTTTGAACGCGGCCCCTACATTTCACCGCCCTGCAAGGAACACCAAGCACCTTGGGCATCCGTGGTGAGAATCACCGGACCGTCATTGGTAATGGCGACGGTATTCTCGTAGTGCGCGGCGGGCAGGTGGTCGTTGGTCGTAACAATCCAACCGTCGGAGCCCGTGCTCACATGGTTGGAACCCATCGTAACCATCGGCTCGATGGCAATGACCATGCCGGCCTGGAGGCGAACGCCCCTCCCCTTCTTTCCATAGTTAGGAACGTTGGGGTCCTCGTGCATCACGCGGCCAATGCCATGGCCCACATAGTCACGAAGCACGCCGTAACCGTGAGACTCGGCGAGGGACTGAACGGCATAACCGACGTCCCCGATATGGTTACCGGGAACAGCCTGCTCGATGGCAGCCTTAAGACAATCGCGCGTGACCTCGCACAGGGCCTTAGCCTCGGGCGTGGGGGTGCCGACGAAAAACGTCCAAGCGTTATCGCCGACCCAACCGTCGACAACGGCTCCCGTATCGATGGAGATGATATCGCCATCGCGCAGGATCATGTCGGGGTTGGGAATACCGTGGACCACGGCATCATTGATCGATGCGCAAATGGTCCCCGGGAACCCGCCGTAACCCTTAAAGGCCGGGGTGCCGCCATGCATGCGGATAATCTGCTCCGCAAGCTGATCGAGCTCAAAAGTCGAAACACCGGGGCGCACCATGGCTCCAACGTGGCGGAGCGCCATCTTAGATAGCGCTCCTGCCTTCTTCATCTGCTCGATTTGCGTTGCAGACTTAATCTTGATCATAGACCGAGAGCCTCTTTGACATCCCCGTACACGGTCTCGCGAGCCTGGTCGCCGTTGACCGACTTGAGCAGACCCTGGCCACGATAGTAGTCGACGAGCGGGCTCGTGGACTTCTCGTAGACGTCGAGACGATTCTTGATGGTCTCGGGCTTGTCGTCGTCGCGCTGATACATCTCGCCGGCGCACTTGGGGCAGGTAGCATCGGCAGCGGTGCCGGTGTAACCACAGGCGCGGCAGGTGCGACGCGAAGACAGACGATCGATGATGACCTCGGGGGCCACGTCGACCAGAAGGGCGCAGTCGATCTCGCGACCCATGGCGGAGAGCTCGGAGTCGAGCGTCACAGCCTGGGCGGTGTTGCGCGGGAAGCCGTCGAGGATGAAGCCCTGCTGGGCGTCATCGGCAGCAAGGCGCTCCTTGACAAGGTCGATCACGAGCTGGTCGGGAACGAGCTCGCCAGCGTCCATGTACTTCTTAGCCTGAATACCAAGCTCGGTGCCACCCTTGACGGCAGCACGCAGCAGGTCGCCCGTGGAAATGTGAGCGACGCCAAACTCGGCGACGAGCTCCTGCGCGACGGTGCCCTTACCGGCACCCGGAGCTCCGAGCAATACGAGGTTCATGAGCAATCCTCCTCTAGCCTATTTAAAGAATCCATCGTAATCATACATCTTGATCTGGCCTTCGAGCTTATCGACCGTGTCGAGCACGACGCCGACCATGATGAGGATGGACGTGCCGCCAAATGCCTGGATCAGATGGTTACCCGTGAAGGAGAAGATGATCGAAGGCACGATGGCGATGAGCGCCAAAAAGACAGCGCTGGGAAGCGTGATCTTGTTGAGCGCGTTCTTGATGTAGGCCGCGGTAGCCCTACCCGGACGGACGCCCGGAATAAAGCCACCCTGCTTCTTAAGGTTGTCGGCCGTGTCATCGGGGTTGAACACCATGGAGGTGTAGAAGTACGCGAAGAACACGATGAGGACAACGTTAAGCACCCAGTTGAGCCAACCGGTCGAAAGCGCAGAGGCAACTGCCTGAATCCAGCCGATGCCGGGGAAGAACACGGCAATCTGAGCCGGGAAGTACAGCAGCGCCGAGGCAAAGATGATCGGCACGACGCCCGCGGTGTTGACCTTGATGGGCAGGTAGGTGGTCTGGCCACCCATCATGCGACGGCCCACGACGCGCTTGGCATAGGAGACCGGGATGCGGCGCTGGCCGCGCTCAAGGAAAACAATCAGCGGGATAACCAGCAGGATGATGGCGCAGATGATCACCATGGTGATGATGCCACCGGCATTACCCTCGGTGCTGGAGAAGATGGCCTGCGGAAGGCCGGCCATGATGTTCGCAAAGATGATCAGCGACATGCCATTGCCGATACCGCGCTGGGTGATGAGCTCACCAATCCACATGATCAGCATAGCGCCTGCGGTGAGCGTACCGACGATCATGAGGTCGAAGATGATCTCGGGAGCGCCGGCGCCATTGAAGCTGATGCCGAAGCTCTTAAAGAGGAAGAGGTAACCCACGGAGTTGAGGATTGCCAGAGCCAGGGTGAGGTAACGCGAATACTGCGTAATCTTGGTCTGACCGACCTCGCCCTCGCGGGCAAGCTCATGCAGGGAAGGCACGACGGCCTGGAGCATCTGGAGGATGATCGAGCTGGTGATGTAAGGCATGATGCCCAGCGAAAACACCGACACATAGCTCAACGCGCCGCCAGAGAAAAGATTCAGGAGGGCCATAGCACCTGCGGCGACCGAATTGTTATCGGTCGAGAAAAGGCCCAGCATCCCCTGGAAGGGAATGCCGGGCACAGGAACGTGCGCACCAATGCGGTACACGACGAGCATAGCTATGGTAAAAAGAATCTTTTCGCGCAATTCTTTGATGCGGAAAGCATTCTTAAGACCATTTAGCACGGCAGCTCGACCTTTCCGCCAGCGGCCTCGATCTTGGCCTGCGCAGAAGCGCTGACCTTGTCGACCTTGACCGTGAACTTCTTGGTGAGCTCACCATTGCCGAGCACCTTGACGGGCTCGAACTCGCTCTTGGTGATGCGAGCGGCCTTAAGAGCGGCACCGTCGATTACGGCGCCGTCCTCGAACTTACGCTCGAGACGCTCAACGTTAACAGCGGTGTACTCGATACGACGGGGGTTGCGGAAGCCCGGAAGCTTGGGCAGGCGCATAGCCAGCGGAGTCTGGCCACCCTCGAAGCCGGCACCCTTGGTGCCACCAGAGCGGGAACCCTGGCCCTTCTGGCCGCGGCCAGAAGTGGTGCCGTGACCCGAAGAATTGCCACGGCCGACGCGCTTGCGGTTCTTGGTGGAACCGGGCGCGGGAGTAAGATCGTGAAGCTGCATTTGCTACTCCTCTACAATCTCGACAAGGTGCTTGACCTTGAAGATCATGCCGCGGACGGACTCGTTGTCAGCAATCTCGCGAACCTCGCGGATCCTGTGGAGACCGAGGGCACGGACAGTACGGACCTGGTCCTGCTTGCAACCGTTGGTGCTGCGGACCTGCTTGATCTTGATGGTGTCAGCCATGCTTAGTTCTCCTTACCGACGAACATCTCGGAGACCGTCAGGCCACGGCGAGCCGCGACGTCCTCAGGGCTGGAGAGCTCCTTGAGGCCCTCGACGGCAGCCTTGATGATGTTGAGGCCGTTGTCGGTACCGAGGGACTTGGACAGGACGTTCTTGATGCCAGCAAGCTCGAAGAGGGGACGCACAGCGCCGCCGGCGATAACGCCGGTACCCTCGACAGCGGGCTTGATGATGATGCGGCCGGCACCAAAGTGGCCGAGAACCTCGTGCGGGATGGTGCCCTGCTCGGTCACCGGCACGTGGAACATGTTCTTCTTGGCATCGAGAGACGCCTTGGAGATGGCCAGGGGCACCTCAGCGGACTTGCCCATACCAACGCCGACGTTGCCCTTGCCGTCGCCAACGACGACGAGAGCGACGAGGCTCATGCGACGACCACCCTTGACGGTCTTCGACACGCGGTTGATGTAAACGACGCGCTCCTCGAACTCGGAGGCCTCGCGCTGCTGCTTCTGATTACGAGCCATGTGCTACATACCTCCTAGAACTCGAGACCGGCGGCACGAGCACCGTCGGCGAGGGCCTTGACGCGGCCATGGTAGATACGGCCACCGCGATCGAAGGCGACCTTGGTGATGCCGGCCTCGATGGCACGCTTGCCAACGAGCTGACCGACCTTCTCCGCAGCCTCCTTGTTCGAGGTGTGGGTGCCCTTGAACTCGGCCTCGAGGGTCGAGGCAGAGACGAGCGTCAGGCTGGAGCCCTTGCTGTCGTCGATGATCTGGGCATAGATGTTGGCGTTAGTACGGGTCACGCGAAGACGCGGACGCTCGGAGGTACCCGAGACCTTGCCGCGAACACGACGCTGACGACGCTTGAGGCCTTCCAGCTTCGCCTTATGCTTGTTCATACGTAAACTCCTAAAAAGGTTGATCTTGCCAGCACCTGACGGGGTGCTGGTCTTATGCGAGTGAGTCGGTTACGACTACTTGGCGGCCTTACCCAGCTTGCGGCGGATGTGCTCGCCAACGTAGTGGATACCCTTGCCCTTGTAAGGCTCGGGAGGACGATGGCCGCGGATCTCAGCGGCGATCTGACCGACCTGCTGCTTGTTGATACCCTTGACGTTCACGTGGGTGTTGTCGGGAACCTCGAAGGTGATGCCCTCGGGAGCCTCGACGATCACGGGGTGCGAGAAGCCCAGGGAGAACTCGAGGTTCTTACCCTTCTGCTGCACGCGGTAACCGACGCCGGCGAGCTCGAGCTTCTTCTCGAAGCCCTCGGAAACGCCAACAACCATGTTGTGGATGAGGGCGCGGGTGAGGCCGTGGCGGGCACGGGTCTCACGCTCGTCGTCGGGACGGGAAACGGTGAGGACGTTGTCCTCGACGTTGATAGCGAGCTTCTCAAAGACATCGAGCTCGAGCTGGCCCTTGGGGCCCTTGACGACAACGTTGTTGCCGTTGACTGCCACTTCGACTCCGGCGGGAATCTGGACAGGCTTATTACCGATACGAGACACGGTGATCTCCTTTCCTTCTACCTACCGAGCGAATTACCAGACGTAAGCGATGATCTCGCCGCCGACGTTGTGCTTGCGAGCATCGCGGTCGGTCATGACGCCATGGCTGGTGGAAATAATGGCGGTACCAAGGCCACCGCGGACGCGGGGCATGTCGGCAACGCCGGTGTACTTACGCAGGCCCGGCTTGGAAATGCGGCGGATGCCGTTGATGACCTTAGCCTTCTTGGGACCATACTTAAGCGTGATGTGCAGAGTCTTCTGGGGAACGGTGTCCTCGACATCGTAGCCCTCGATGTAGCCCTCCTCGTGCAGAACACGAGCGATCTCGACGAGCTTCTTGCTGCTCGGCATGGAGACCGTGGCCTTGTTCACAGAGTTAGCGTTACGGATGCGCGTAAGCATATCTGCGATCGGGTCTGTAAGGTTCATACAGATTCTCCTTCGTTCTTGATGAACACGTGCTCTTGGTTCTTCGCCGCCCTTAACGGCAAAGCCTTTTTAGCGCGTTTTCCCTGTTCCAAACTGATGCTTGAAACGCTGGTAGTGACTTACCAGCTGGCCTTCTTAACGCCGGGAAGCTCGCCCTTGAGTGCAAGCTCGCGGAAGCAGACACGGCACAGGCCGAACTTGCGGTACACAGAGTGCGGACGGCCGCAGCGCTGGCAGCGCGTGTACTCACGAGTAGAGAACTTCTGCTTGCGATTGCACTTGACGATCATCGATGTCTTAGCCACTTATATCCTCCTCACATAGAGTATTGTTCGCCCCAAGCGCCGCCCCCTTCTGGGAACGGCGCTCATAGGGCAGGTGAACCTATTTCTTGAACGGGAAACCGAAGGCGTCCAGAAGGGCCTTGGCCTCCTCATCGGTGTTGGCGGTGGTCACGAAAGTGATGTCCATACCACGCTGGTGATCGACGGAGTCGAAGTCGATTTCGGGGAAGATGAGCTGCTCGGTGACGCCCATGGAGAAGTTACCACGGCCGTCGAAGCTCTTGGCGGAGATGCCGCGGAAGTCGCGGATACGGGGGATTGCGACAGAGGTCAGACGATCGAAGAACTCCCACATACGGTCGCCACGCAGGGTAACCTTGCAGCCGATCGGCATACCAGCGCGCAGGCGGAAGGTAGCGATGGACTTGCGGGCACGGGTGATCATCGGCTGCTGGCCGGTGATGGCGCGCAGGTCGCGCACGGCACCGTCGATGGCCTTGGAATCGGTAGCGGCCTCGCCGACACCCATGTTCACGACGATCTTCTCAAACTTGGGGATCATCATGACGTTCTCGTACTGGAACTTGTCCTGAAGCTGCTGCTTGACCTCGTTGTTGTACTTGGTCTTCAGACGCGGCACATACTTCTCTTCTGCCATTGTTCACTCCTTCTTGGGGTTTTAAGCACGGGGCGTGGCCACGATGGGTTGTCCTCGTGCCTCCTGGCTGCATCCGCGCCGCTCATGGCATTACGCGGTTTGGACTCGACACAGCAGGAGCCGACAAAACAATCGGTACTATACGCGCATCGGGAGCGTTTTTCCAGAAAAACCTCGTCTGCCTGCACAACTCCACAACTCCCCCGCACAAACCGATCCGCATGCGACGGAGGAAAATGACAGTTGCGGTGAAATAGGGACTGTTTGACGGCTTAACTGGCTTAAACAGCCCGCATTTCACCGCAACTTATTGATGGGGATGCGACTAGCGCTTGCGGGGGACGAGTTTGGTGCGGCGCAGGTGGATCATCTCGGCGGCGATGGAGATGGCAATCTCCTCGGGATCCTCGGCCTCGATGGCAACGCCGATCGGCAGGTGCAGCTCGTCGATCTGGTCCTGCGTAAAGCCCTCCTGCTCCAAACGGGCGCGCACAAAGGCCGTCTTGCGGCGCGAGCCCAAGCAGCCCAGATAGGCGGGTTTAGCGCGCATGGCCTGAATCACCACGTCGATATCGGACTTGTGGCCTGCTGTGGCCACGACCACCAAGTCGCGCGGGCCGATGGGGCACTGCTTGCTCAGGTTCTTGTAATCGACCAGGCGACGATCGTAGACACCGGGCACCCATTCGGGCGTCAGCGTGCCGGGGCGGTCATCGCACGCCACAACGGCAAAGCCCGCCGCCGTGAGTACGCGCGCCGTCGCAGCGCCCACGTGTCCGCAGCCAAAGATGTAGGTCAGGCCCTCGGGGCAGAGCGTCTCGATGTGCGCCGGGGGAATCTCGGAGGCGGCGTTGGTGTAGGTGACCTTACTCCCCTCCTCCACCAGCGAAAGCTCGGGGCAGCCCGCAATGGTATGGCGCGATGCCCCGCCATGGTACTCGGCCACATCGCCCTCGAGCGCGTTTGCGATAAACGGTTCAAAGTCGATGACGAAGTCGCCGATGCGTCGATACGCCAAGACGTCGGCAACCGACTGGAACAACAGCACCTGCGATACATCCAGGTGCAGATAGCACAGGCAGATGGCTCCGCCGCAGATCATGCCGGTATCGGAGTTCTCGCCGCCCATGGTGTAGCGGACCAGACGCGATTGCCCTGCGGCCAGCAGCTCGCGCGCCTCGTTCAGCGCAAAGAGCTCGATCTTGCCGCCGCCGATGGTACCTGCTTGGCTGCCATCGGCAAAGACGGCCATCCAGGCGCCCACGCCGCGCGGCGATGACCCTGCCGTGCCGGCAACTACCACCAGCTCGCACGTCTTACCGGCCTTCAGAGCGCCAAGCGCAGCATTCACCACATCGAGCTTTTCCATTGCAATTTCCTATCCCTGGAATACACCGGTGAGCATGGCGAGCGCCTCGAGCACGCCGCCGCCGACCGACGTCGCCTTGTCCGAAATATAGTTGATATAGCTGGCATCGCCGCGCGGGTCGACGTCGGCACATTTAAAGCCCTCGGTCACCTGAACGCCGTCGGCCAAAAGGCCGCGCAAGCAGCCATCGATCTGCGTGCACATGGGCGTATCGCCCGCGTAGCCAATCACGTCCCCGGCGCTCACGATATCGCCGATCGCATGGTCGGACCTAAACACACCGGCAGCGGGGCTGTGGATAACACGTTCCTTGCCATAGCCGGCGATGACACCCGGCACGCCCGTGTTGGGCTGGGGCGAACCTTGGGTAATGACACGGCCGAGAAAATGCCCGCGCATGGTCTCGACCACGGCGTCGCAATCGACCGGCGCGGTAAAGCCCGGCCCCAC
The DNA here is from genome assembly GCF_003439125.1 of Collinsella sp. OM04-5. Classification (GTDB taxonomy): domain Bacteria; phylum Actinomycetota; class Coriobacteriia; order Coriobacteriales; family Coriobacteriaceae; genus Collinsella. The sequence goes on from NZ_QSUU01000002.1 coordinate 67,052, forward strand.
GGCAATGACGGCAGGCGCCATGTCGCGCGTGGTGCCCAAGTTGCGCTTGGCCAAAATCGCGTCGACCACAGCCGCGGGTTTCAGCTCGCCGAGCATCTTGGCCTGAGGGTCCACCACAACGGCGACGTCTCCGGCCTCGGTAATCTCAAGCGCCTCAGCCGGCGTCTGCGCCAAGCGAGCGCGAATGCCTTCGACCTCGACCTCGCCCAGGCGAATGGCCTCGCAAAAACTAATTGTGCGGCGGATGCACGTGGGAACCGCGATATCGGCCATAACGACCGACACGCCGGAGCGCACCAAACGGGCAGCGACGCCCGTGGCGATATCGCCGGCGCCGCGAACATAAACGAGCATTCCCGGGGCACCTCCCTGTGCTACGGTTTGAGCAGAGCAAAAGCGGTTCGACCGCTGCTCTGATGATTATTTATTATCACAGTATTATACGGCGGTGAACATATGGAAACGGTTAACGGTAATCTTGCCTCGGCGCTCAGGATCGAGCCGGGCATTACCGCGATTATCGGCAGCGGCGGCAAGTCGACCTTGCTCAAGACGCTGAGCCTTGAGCTTATGCGCGCTGGCGGCCGCGTGCTCCTCTGCACCACCACGCATATGTTTCCCGTCGCCGGCGTGCCGTGGGACGGATCGAGCCGTCGTCTGGACGCCGCGCCCTGGAAGCCAGGTGCCCTACACGCCCCAGGCTGCACCTGCGAGGCCTGCGCGGGGCTTGTGCGGGGAAGGATCTGCCAAGCAGGTGTCTTGGACCCCCAGACGGGCAAGCTCTCCTCCCCCGCCGCGCCGCTCGACCAGCTGGCGCAGCGCTTTGACTACGTCCTGGCCGAGGCGGACGGCAGCAAGCGGCTCCCGCTCAAGGCGCACGCCGCCTGGGAGCCGGTAATTCCCGCCGCCACGGCAAACGTTGTCTGGGTCGTCGGCGCCTCGGGGCTCGGCAAGCCCATCAACGAAGCCGTCCACCGCCCCGAGCTCTTCTGCGAGCGCTGCGGCTGCGAGCCCACCGACGCTGCCACCCCAGAGCGCGTCGCCCAGGTGCTCAATGCCGAGCTGCAGATGCTGAACCTCAACAATGCCCGTATCATGCTCAACCAAGCCGACACGCTTGCCGACCCAACAATGGCAGATCGCTTCGAGGCAGCCCTCAACCGCCCCCTCATCGCCACCAGCCTCCAGGGGTAGCAAATTTGGGACGGGGCTCTTTTTGCTACCCCGTCCCAAAAAATCATCTCCCAAATTAGCTACCCCGGCGGTCTTCCCGTTAGCGGGGCACGTAGCGGCCGGGTTGGGCTCCGGTGGGCTCGCCGTCGCGCGCGGCCAGCACGCCGTTCACAAACACGGCCTTGGCGCGGCCATGTGCCTCAAAACCCTCGAGCGGCGTGTAGTCCACAGCCTGATGCTGCATCGCGGCACTGATCGTCCAGCGCGCCTTGGGATCCCACACGCACACGTCGGCATCGGAGCCCTCGGCAAGACAGCCCTTGCGCGGGTACATGCCAAACACGCGCGCCGGGTTCTCGCTCATCAGGCGGCAGAGGTCCTCGGGGCCCAGCTGTCCCTCAAAGCTCGTGGCAATCGCGACGGGACGATGCTCCACGCCGGGCCCGCCGTTGGGAATCGCGCGGAAATCATCGCGTCCTCGGTCCTTTTGCCCGTGCAGGTTAAAGCTGCAATGATCGGTCGCAATAGTATCGATCTCGCCAGCCACAAGCGCCTCGCGCAGCGCGGCACGGTCACCGGCATGGCGCAGCGGCGGGCTCATCACGTACTTGGCGCCCGCAAAGCCGTCCTCGCCCTGCTCCAGATAGCAGGTGTCGTCGAGCATCAGATACTGAGGGCATGTCTCGACATAGATGTTCTTCTGCCCGCGCGCTTTGGCAGCGCGAATGGCCTCGAGCCCCAGCTTGGTCGAAAGGTGCACCACGTTGACCGGAGCGTCCCCGGCCAAGTGCGCCAGATACAGCAGGCGGCTCACGGCCTCGGCCTCACACACGTCCGGACGGCTGAGCGCATGGCCCTCGGGCCCGTGGATACCCTGCTCAAACACGCGCTTCTGCAGCGCGTTGACCAACGTGCCGTTCTCGCAATGCACGCACAGGATACCGCCCACGCGCTTGAGCTCCTCCAGCACCTCGAGCGTCTCGGCATCGTCCAGGCGCAGATGGTCGTAGGCAAAGTAGGTCTTAAACGACGACACGCCCGCCTCGCGCATGGCCGAAAGATCGGCGCGGTTGCGCTCATTCCACTCGGCAAGCGCCATATGGAAGGCATAGTTGGCGGTGCAGGTGCCGTCGGCGCGATGACGCCACTCGACCAAGGCATCGGGCATGGTCACGCCGCGATCGGCCGTCGCGTAGTCCACAATGGTCGTCGTGCCGCCGCAGGCAGCCGCGCGCGTGCCGGTCTCAAAGCTATCGGCTGTCCAATCCATGCCGGTCCAGCACTGCATGTGCGTGTGCCCATCGATAAAGCCCGGGAACACCCAGCAGCCCGCAGCATCCTCGACGGTATCGCCCTCGGCCGGCTCAATCGCCGCGGCAATCCGCACGATCTTATCGCCATCCATGGCAAGATCGGCGCGGCGAAGCCCCTGGGGCGTCACGAGTGCGCCGTTTTTGATGATGATCATAATTGCTCCTTATTGATTGATGCAGTTGGCCACGCGATCAAAATACGAGCAGGCGGCGATATGCTCCGTTATGCGTCGCTGTCCCTTGACGGTATCGACGTCCCACAGCTCGTAGGCACGCGCCTCGACCAGCACCACGTCGGTACGGTCCTTGAGGATCGAACCGCCGCCGTCCTTACCCTCAAGACACATAAGTGCATCGAACAATTCCGCCGGAAAGAGCACCGGGCTCGAAGGCTCGCCGTTGCACGCAAGACGCACCGGATGATTGCGGTCACGCTCGTCAAACGCACGAACCATACCCTCAAAAGAATCCGAACTCACAAGCGGCTGGTCGCCCGGCAAAAAGAGGCAGCCTTTCCAGTTGCGTTCGACTCCCCACGAAAGGCCCGCACGGACGCTTTCGCTGCGCAGTTTGCCATCGTGCAGCACACACGGGCAATGCTTGTCCTCGCAAATCTGGGCGACCTCGGGCCAACGCGTCGAAACCACGACGTCAAAGCCCCGGGGAACCGAATCAATGGTCCGGGCAATCAGCGGCTTGCCATAGATATCGGCAAGCATCTTGTTAGAGCCAAACCGCTTGCCCTCGCCCGAAGCCATAATGACGCAACCAAGTTTCATGGCGATACCTCCCCTGAAGCCATCGTACCCATAACTCGCGTCGCGGGGCATCTACATCGAAAGCGCTTATCCCGCACGCCCACGATGCAAAAAGGGGCACCCCGCCGGTTGGCAGAGCGCCCCCTTTACATGGCTTACCCCAGCGCGGCTTTAGGCCTGGAACCAACGGGCGGTGTTGCGCTCGTCGAGGGCCTTGAGGGTAGCGGCGGGATCGGCAACCTTCTGCAGGAACATCATGGCTGCGATGGCGTACGGCTTGTAGCTGGCCTCCTTGTACATGCCCACGCGGTGCATGTCAAAGACGTCGGCGTTGACCTCGCCGTGCTCGCAGGAGACACCGGAGATGTCGGCGGGCAGCGGGTGCATAAAGATGGTGTCCTGGCCGTTGGCGGTCTTCTCCATGAGCTCGGTCGTGGAGCACCAGTCCTGATGGGTGGCGTTCTGAGCGAGCAGCTCCTTCTCGAGCGCTGCGATGCCGGCGTCGTCGCCCTCGGCGTACAGGTTGGTACGCTTCTCCATGGCGGCAAACGGAGCCCAGCTCTTGGGGATCACGATGTCGGCGCCCTCGAAGGCCTCGGCCATGGTGTTGACCTGCTTAAAGGTGGTGCCGGACTCGGCGGCATAGCCCTTGGCGCGCTCGACGACCTCGGGCATGAGGTCGTAGCCCTCGGGGTGGGCCAGGGTGACGTCCATGCCAAAGCGGGGCAGCAGGCTGATCAGCGACTGCGGGCAGGACAGCGGCTTGCCGTAAGAGGGCGAATAGGCCCAGGTGACGGCAACCTTCTTGCCCTTGAGGTTCTCAAGACCGCCAAACTCGTTGATGAGGTAGAGCATGTCGGCAGAGGACTGCGTGGGGTGATCGGAGTCGGACTGCAGGGAGATGAGCGTGGGACGGTGATCCAGAACGCCGTCCTCGTAGGCCTGCTGGACAGACTCGGAGACCTCGGCCATGTAGGCGTCGCCCTTGCCGATGTACATGTCGTCGCGGATGCCGATGACGTCGGCCATGAAGGAGATCATGGTAGCGGTCTCGCGGACGGTCTCGCCGTGAGCGATCTGGGACTTCTTCTCGTCCAGGTCCTGCAGCTCGAGGCCGAGCAGGTTGGCGGCCTTAGAGAAGGAGAAGCGCGTACGGGTGGAGTTGTCGCGGAACAGGGAGACGGCCAGGCCCGAGTCGAAGATCTTGGACGAAACGTTGTTCTCACGCAGCTCGCGCAGGGCGTCGGCAACGATGTAGAGAGCCTTGAGCTCATCGGTGGTCTTATCCCAGGTGTGCAGGAAGTCGCTGCCGTACATGCCCTTAAAATCGAGGCCGTTCAGCTGCTCGACGAGCTCGGTAAACTTGGCGTCCATGTAAATATCCTTTCCATAGATGAAACGATCGCAATGAGTAGATGTGCTCCGGCATGCGCGTGTGGCTAGAACATGCAGAGCGCTATGACGAGGACCCGCTACCGTTGAGGAAGCATGGGAGATAACGACCGCGGGCCCCAAGTCAACAGGGGGTGCCGGGGACACAGGCTGTCCCCGGCTCAACAAGATCGAGGAATGGGACTAGTCGATCTTGTTGTTGGTCAGACCAGCGCGGAACACGGTAGCGTCGCCATCGGCCTGGCTCGGATCGTAGAGGTTCAAAGCAGCAACATACATGGCGGCAGCGGTGACCAGGTCGTCCTTGTAGGTGACCTCGTTGGGAGCGTGAGCCTGAGACTCGGCACCCGGGCCAAAGCCAACGCAGGGGATGCCATAGCGGCCCTGGATGGAAACGCAGTTCGTGGAGAAGGTCCACTTGTCGCACAGCGGACGGCCGGTGCGCTTGTCCATGCTGGGCTCGCAGCCGATGCGCTCGTCACCGAACATGGCCTTGTGGGCGTCGACGAGGGCCTTGACGTGCGGAGCGGTCTCCTTGTTGATCCACGTGGGGAAGTAAGCCTCGGTCTCGTAGACCTCGCCGGTCCAGGACGGACGGTCGTACATGTACATGGAGACCTTCACGTCGTCGCCGTACTTCTTGGCGGCCGGCAGGTTGCGGATCTCGTCCAGGCAGGACTCCCAGGTCTCGCCGGCGGTCATGCGACGGTCGATGGAGATGGCGCAGGAGTCAGCGACAGCGCAGCGGCTGGGGCTGGTGTAGAAGATCTGGCTGACGGTGCAGGTGCCGCGGCCCAGGAAGCGGGCGTCCTCAAAGTGCTCGGGGTTGTACTTGGGGTCGAGCATCTTGACGAGGCCCTTGATGTCGGTCGACTCGTCGCAGCCGTTGTTGTTGAGGGCGCGGACGTCGGCGATGATGTCGGCCATCTTGTAGATGGCGTTGTCGCCGCGGTCGGGAGCGGAACCGTGGCAGGAGGTGCCGTGAACGTCGACGCGGATCTCCATGCGGCCGCGGTGACCGCGATAGATGCCGCCGTCGGTGGGCTCAGTGGAAATGACGAACTCGGGCTTAATGCCGTCCTTGTTGTAGATGTACTGCCAGCACATGCCGTCGCAGTCCTCTTCCTGGACGGTGCCGACGACCATGATCTTGTAGCCCTCGGGGATGAGGCCCATGTCCTTCATCATCTTGGCAGCATAGGTAGCAGAAGCCATGCCGCCCTCCTGGTCGGAGCCGCCGCGGCCGTAGATGATCTCGTCGGTTTCGTAGCCCTCATAGGGATCGGCATCCCAGTTCTCGATGTTGCCGATACCGACGGTGTCGATGTGGGAGTCGATGGCGATGATCTTGTCGCCCTCGCCCATAAAGCCCATAACGTTGCCCAGGCCGTCGACCTTGACCTCGTCATAGCCAAGGCTCTCCATCTCGGCCTTGATGCAAGCGACAACCTCACCCTCCTCGCAAGACTCAGAGGGGTGGCTAATCATTGCGCGAAGAAAACGCGTCATATCAGCACGATGGGACTCAGCCGCAGCCTTAATGGCATCAAAATCGAGTTCTTTAGTCATAACAGTCAACCTTTCTACAAGGGTTTACCTACAGGTAGATATTTCAGATAGATCACTTGTGCCAAGCGGCGTGAGGTTGAGCACCCCACAAGCAAGTAACCATAGGAGGCGGACGGAGGACTTTGCTCCGTCGCGAGTTCCGCACGAGCCGGAGAGCACTTAATGTGCTCTCCGTGCGAGCAGGACTGTCCGAGCAGGGAGTAAAGTCCTCCGGCTGCCTCCGGACAGGTCAGTCTGCTAGCAAGTGGGGTACTCGCCCTCCCAGACGATGCGACGGTACTGATCCGGGTCCGTGTCACCTTCCGTGGAGAAGCAGAGCACGGAGCTTGTCTTGTCCAGACCGATGAGCTCTTTGAGCTCGGCGTACTCGGGATCGAGCATGAGGGTCTCGACCAGGCCGGTGGTCACGGCGCCGGACTCGCCGGAGATGACGCGCGGGTCGCCCTTCTCGGGAGCGCCCAGGGTGCGCATGCCGCGAGCGGTGACCCAGTCGGGGCAGGACACGAAGGCGGTGGTGTGGTTGCGCAGGATATCCCAGCCAAGGATGTTGGGCTCGCCGCAGCACAGGCCGGCCATGATGGAGGGCATGTCGCCGTCCACGATACGCGGGTCGCCGTCGCCGGCGGCAGCGCCCTTGTACAGGCAGGCGGCCGGTGCGCACTCAACCACGACGAAGGTGGGCGGGTTATCGGGATACAGGTTGGTGAAGTAGCCCACCACGGCGCCGGCCAGCGAGCCCACGCCAGCCTGGACAAAGACGTGCGTCGGGCGGTTGATAGCCATCTCGCGCAGCTGCTCGGCAGCCTCGGAAGCCATGGTGCCGTAACCCTCCATGATCCAGGACGGGATCTTCTCGTAGCCCTCCCAGGCGGTGTCCTGAACGATGACGCCGCGCTCGCAGGCGTCGGCCTCGGCGGCGGCCATGCGCACGCACTCGTCGTAGTTGACCTCTTCGATGGTCACCGTGGCGCCCTCGGCGGCAATGTTATCGAAGCGGGGCTTGGTGGAACCCTTGGGCATGTGCACGACGGCCTTCTGGCCCAGCTTGTTGGCAGCCCATGCCACGCCGCGGCCATGGTTGCCGTCGGTGGCGGTAAAGAAGGTAGCCTGGCCAAAGTCCTCGGCCAGCTGATCGGAGGTCAGGTAATCGAAGGTGCAGTCGGCAACGTCCTTGCCGGTCTCGTCGGCAATATAGTTGGCCATGGCAAACGAGCCGCCCAGGACCTTAAAGGCGTTGAGGCCAAAGCGATAGCTCTCGTCCTTAACGCACAGGTTGGACAGGCCCAGGCGCGCGGCCTGGCCGTCCAGGCGGGCAAGCGGAGTAACGGTGTACTGAGGGAACGACTGGTGGAAGGCGCGGGCCTTCTTCACGTGGTCGAGGCTCATGATTCCCAAGTGCTTGTCATCGCTCTTGGGCATCGTGTTGCCCGCCCACTGGATCTTATCGGCCATACGGTGAACTCCTTAAGTCCTCTCTTGCCGGCCCCCGCATACGCGTTTCAGCCCGATCCCATTCACACGGCTGAACTTTTATGTGGATGCCAAACAAAAAGTTTGTTAGTAATGTTCTATCACACTTTTTGATTGGATAACCTAACAAATTGTTAGTTGCCGCAATCGGTACCTTTTCGCCGCCGAACGGTCACATAACGCAGCAACGCTTTCGTTATTTGCGAACAAGTGTGGTTTATGGCAAAGTGTGCCCAAACTAATTTTTAGGAAGGCACCCATGACCCCCGCACAGATTGAGTTTTACAAGCGCCTTGCACACGGTCTGGCGCTCCAATTTGGCCCCAACTGCGAAGTCGTCGTCCACGATCTGGAGACCGAGGACGTGGACCACTCCATCGTAGTGATCGAAAATGGCCACGTCAGCGGGCGCAAACTGGGCGACGGCCCCAGCCATATCGTGTTTGAGTCCATGCACGAGGGCACCACCGACGTACACGACCGCGAGCCGTACCTCACTAAAACCACCGATGGCAAGCTGCTCAAGTCCTCGACCATCTTTATCCGCAACGACGAGGGCAAGCCCGTCGGCATTTTGGGCATCAACTTTGACATTACGCTTATGAAGGCTTTTGAGCGTTCGCTCGACGCCTTTACCGGCACCGGCGGCACGGGCTACACCGAGCCCGAGCCCATTACCAAGAACATCGGCGACCTGCTCGAGGACCTGCTGCACGAGTGCGAGCAGTTTGTGGGCAAGCCCGCGGCGCTCATGACCAAAGACGAGCGCATTCGTGCCATTGGCTACCTCGACCGTCGCGGCGCCTTCCTCATTTCCAAGTCGAGCGAGCGCGCCTGCGAGTTCTTTGGCATCTCCAAGTACAGCTTCTATAGCTACCTCAATGAGGCCAAGGCGGCGGCCGACGACAAGTAGGCACTCGCCTAGATTGCCCCTCCCCTTTTGGGCGCGAGTTCTGGAAAGCTCGAATCCAAGACCGAGCCGCTTGGGAAGTTCCATATAATCGATGTCATTAGTATTTCGAAAGGGTGGAATAGAATGGCGTTGAGCAAGGCATCATGCACCGGTCGCGGATTGATTCCGGCAATTGGTGGACATGTGCACCGCATGTTCGATGAGGGTGAAGACGACCTGTTTTCGCTGAGCCTTGACGACGTGATGGATGATCGCCCGTGGACCGCCGACGAACTCATGGGCGGTGGGGCTCGCCCGTCAAGCCCCAATCCCGCACTTGCGCCTAAGCCCGCATCTGCGCCGACTCCTGCGCAGCCGCCTGTTTCGACGCCCGCATCTACGCCCGCACCCATTTCGGCGCCCGCGCCCGCTCCCCGCCCCGCAAGCGACCCGTCCGAGACGGCGGCATTTCTCGCTGCAGCGACGCAGGGCAAATCGGCCGACAGCACCGTTATGTACAGCGCCCAGCAGTTGCCTGTTCCTGCGGCACGCAAGCCTCCGATCACAAGGCTCGATGAGCCCGTTGCCCATCAGGTTGCCTACGATTCCTGGGCTGCAGCCGATCTGGATGAGACCTCAACCGGCATGCCGGTGCTCGACGTTCCAGTTAACCCGCTTTTTGCCGCCAACACGAGCGCCGCGGATTATGAGGGCGGTGCGGCATATTCCGATTATTCCGATAGCTATACTGGCACCGGTCGCATCGAGACCGAGGATTATGGCACCGCATCGAGCAATTATCTCAACGATCCGTACGCTGCCGCGCCTGCACCGGAATATGACCCGGAGGCCGCGTCCGCGCCGGCGTATACCAAAAGCACGGGCGAAGAGCGCTTCGCCGATTATTACGCCGAGGAAAAGGCGCTGCGTTTCTCGGAATTTCCGCAGGCAGTCAAGGTTGCCTTTATCGCCATTGTCATTGCCCTGCTCGGCGTCATTGCGTTTGAGGGATTCCGTCTGTTCTCCGGCCCCACCCAAGCGGAGTCGGAGACCCAGCAAAAAGAGGACGATAACAAGTATCTGGACATCAACACCCTCAAGGGCGACCCCAACGACGGAGACGATGAGTAGCGAGAGCTGAAGGCTGCCGCAGGATCTCGCATCCAGCACCGGCTTCTAAGTGCTGTCTTGTCATCCAGCTACACTTTTCCTGATAATTTGCCTATCGAATTTGACACTTTTCCGAAGTTCTAAGGTGCCTATTTCGACACTTTTCCGTACTTTTAAACGGCTGATTTCGACACTTTTCCGGATGAAAGCCGAGTGATCACTTGGGAAACCAACGCCGTCCGCGCGTCATTTCGCAAGCGGCGCTTGATTTCTGTCCGCGCGCGCTGATAGACTTCCTCTTGCCCGCAGGGAGCGGGCGCGTTTTATCCAGAGTCGGGGTAGAGAGTTGGCTCCACGATCCCGACGCCAACCGGCCAAGAGGCACGGTGGCCCTGCCAACATCGATGAAAGGAGTCCGTATGGACAATTTCTCTGTGCGCAGTGAGCGCAACTTCCACAACCTGGCAGCCAAGCCAAAACGAATGCATCTTCTGGATAAGCCAAATGGCTACGCCTCGGCCATGGTCAAGAGCAGTCTCTCCCACCAGATGCGCTTTACCGTGCAGAAGCTCGAGGAAGAGCTCTGCGCCGCCGGCGACCCGCACGTGCTGCAGGTCAAGCTGCTCGGAGACGATTCGCGCGAGCCATCCAGCTGGAATCTGTTTGCCGACGGCAAGTGCGTTGCGGACGGATCCGGCACCTTTGCCCGCGAGTGTTTCTGCGAGGGAGCCGAGGTGTTCCTGAACCTGTGCCGCGACGCCGTGCGCGCGGCCGAGCTGCGCCAATGGAGCCAGAGGGAGTACGAGCTGCTGAGTGCGGCACGCGGGATTGCGAGGGCGTAGGCAGACAGGCCAGACAGCTCGTCATACTGGTTGACGCTTCGATTCAAACAGCAGGGCGGGCTCGCGCTTACAGCCCCGCCATGCCAAACCGAATGGCGTTCTCAAAAGGCCTACCCCCTCCGCCTTCAGCTTTAGCAGCAGGTCGCCCAGCTCGGGGCACTTGCTGGAAAGGCGCGTCTGAGCTCGCTCGCCCATCCCCCACCGTTGACGGACCTCCTGGGCGCGCGGGCTCACGCGGTAGTCCCCGTCCATCATCTGCTTGAGCAGCTTGGCGGTCACGCGCGCATCGGCTAGGGCGCTGTGGGCGTGACCCGTCGACTCGTCGAACTCGATGCCAAACCACGTCGCTGCGTCACTCAAAGAGACGCACCCGTGGCTGCTCATGTCCATGATCGAGGTGTAAAACGCCTGCAGGTCGGCCCAGTCCGTAGGAAATGCGGAAAGATCGATATGCTTTGCCTGGCACTCAGTCAAAAGCTGTCGACGATCCGCCCCGCTCCAACAGACCACCTGGGCGGAGTAGCGACCGATCCAATCGCTGAGCCTTTTGATCACCATGTAGAGCGGATCGGCCATCGCGGTGTCCACGGCCGATATCCCCGTAAGCTCGCGAACGGGGAACGCAACGCCTTCGGCATATTCCGTCTGCACAAACTGCGAGAACTCGCCCATCACGTTGCCGCGGTTATCGAGCTTAACCGCGCCGACCTCGATAATCTCGTTGCGCAACCCGCGGCGCTGGCGCTGCCTTGACACCGGCGCAAACTCGAAGTCGAGCACAATCTGACGCGCAAAGTTCGTCGTATCGATAGCCGAGATACACGGCGTCTTTTTGTCTGGCACGGTGAGGGCCTTTCTCCGTCAACTGCCGCCTGTTTCACAGGCAGCTACATTGCCGTAAGGATAAGTGTCCGTGCGGACATGAAATCGCACAGTGCAGCTTTCCGACATCCTTGCGTAAAGCTGCGCTTTGAGATGGTCACGTCGTTGTTATTATCGAACATATATTCGTATTTATGGCTGCAGTTTGATAGACTGGTTATTGTTGGCGGCAGTTCCATGTGCCGGGCAGCGCCCTCCATGCGACGGGAGGTGATGCCCATGACCGATCTAACTGATTTTGTGAAGCTCCTGACCGCTTTGGTCTCGCTCCTCACGGCGCTTATCGGACTTACCGAGGCACTCAAGCAGCGTACGAAGCATAAAAGAGGGGTCGACGCCGCTAAGGCGATGACCCCTTAATCCAAGCAACGGCGCTGCCCAGCTCTTCACTACTTGGGCTGCCGTCGACCTTATTTTACCCACGGGCGCCGGGTTTACCAAATGGATTTTCGGTAAAGGAAGCACGGCACGCCCGCAAAACCGCTACGCCCCAAGTGCCGCCATGGGGATCACCGCCACGCCGTCGTCGCGTGTGTAGGCAATGCTCCCCTTTCCAACCACGACCGCCAAAAACGCCGGCGCGGCATTCTGGGCGGCAGGATTGGAGAGCACTTTCCTCTCCAGCGCCTTGAGATTTCTCGCTCCATCGTCTGCTTTCGCATCACTCAGCTTGACCTCGATAGCTCCCCAGCGCCCGTCGTGCTCAACGATCAGATCGACCTCAAGGCCCTTCTCATCTCGGAAATAATGGACACTGTTGTCGACACCGCCGTAGGTGGAAAGGAACACGCGCACGTCGCGCAGAACGAGGTCCTCAAAGAGCATCCCCAGCGTTTGCATATCGCCAAGCAGCCGCTCAGGGGTAGCCCCCAGCAACGCCGCCGCAAATGACGGGTCGCAGAAGTAGCGCTTGGGGCGCACGCGAACGCGAGCCTTCGAGCGCATGGGCGGCTCCCATCCGCACAGGTCCTCGGTCAGCTTGAGCCTGTTGAAGAGATCCAGGTGCGCAGCGATGGTCCTCTCGTCGGGGCCCGCCTCACCGTACGAGGCGTCCTTTATGAGCGTCTTGTACGTGACAGCCTGGCTCTCGTTCATGGCAAGAGCTCGCAAAAGGCCGTGTGCAAGCTCGGGCGATCATGCGATATACGAAATTACGCCATTCTCAATGCGGATTTTATGCTACTTCCAATGTAGTTTTTACGCCGTTGCGGATGTAGTTTTTACGCTATGTTCATTGAAGGTTTTACGCTTGGCATCCTTAGCGCGACGCTCGCTCAACCCCTGACCACCGGATTGCCCGAATTCCGGGATGCTGCCTCCGCTCCAAACAAAAGGCCCAGCTCGCGATGAGCTGCCTCCCATTTCTTGAACATTAGAAATGGGAGACTTTCCACCCCATGCCTCTATCGGAAACGGCATCCCGTCCTGAGCATCGAATCCGGGACGTAGTTTCCGCATGCGGCTTCGTTAGGAAAGCATGTTCCACTCTGAGCGCTCATTCCGGGGTGCAATTTCCGCCAGAGACACCGCCGGGAAAGCACATCCCGGTTTGGAGCCGAAATCTGGGATGTAGTTTCCGCTTGAAGGGCGATCCGGAAAGCACGTCCCATCCCGAGTGGCAATTCCGGGTCACAGTTTCCGCAGATACAAGGCGACAGTCCGCCGCCCTTATCACATGCCTTCAAATATGCGATCCAGAAACACAAAACAGCAGATAGAATGCTCTTTTTCAAAAAGTACACGTCCCTAAACTTACCAGGTCTTCATAACTTGTTGCCGTTCACGGGAGCCGATCACCGCCCACCGATTCGAATGTAAAAATGTCGCCGAAAACAGGCCATCTACCTGCATGGTTAGATTTTGGTCAGCTTTTGGTCAGCTGAGCGGCAAGTTCCAGCTGATACGTTTTTGCTACCCAAAAGGAGGCGGTAGCTCATGACCCATTGCAATGACCAGCTCATCGACCAACTGCTCACTCAAGCCGAACAAGAGGGGCGCTGTCTGATTCCCCCGAGCATGGCGATCCGAAAAGCGCTCCTTCGGCGCACCGGCGGCACGGTTGTCTCGCCCATGCCGGGGTTGTTTGCGCGAAAAACGCGCTGGGATGAACTCAACCGAGCGCAACGCCATTGCGAGATTATCCGCGCCCTTGCGATCATCCATCCCGATTGGACGTTCTGCTCGTTTTCGGCAGCTTGCCTGCTGGGGCTCGAGGTCTCGTGGCGACACCTGAACGTCGTGCATGTTTGCAGCTCGACAAAGCCGTCGGCTCGTCCGGGCGCACATATTCAGCGACACCAGATTGAGCCGGCCGGAGCAATACGCAGAGCCGACGTATCGGTAACGCCGCCCATCCAAACGGCCACAGATTGCCTGCTGCAAACTGGTTTTGCCGACGGCATGCCCATTGCCGATTCGGCGATCTCAAAGCTCGGCCTTGCGCCGGAACAGCTGATGAAGGCCGTTGAGCAACGAGCGACTGCCCGCAATGGGCGCGCGATTCGCACCGCCCTCACAACGCTTCGATATGCCGACGCCCGCGCCGAGAGCGGCGGGGAATCGGTCGCCCGAGCCGTCATGATCGAGACGGGCTTTGCACCCGACTGGCTTCAATACGAGCTGACGGACCCCTTCGATTCGGCCAAACCCATACGAACGGACTTTGCCTGGGAGCGCCAGGCGCAGGAACTCACGCTGGGCGAGCTCGACGGGCTCATCAAATATACCGACCAGACCATGCTGGCCGGACGCACCACCGCCGAGGCGCTCGTTGCCGAACGACAGCGCGAGGCGCACCTATCGCTCTACGGCCATCCGCTCATCCGCTTTACCATGATCGAAGTCCGTTCGGCAGGCATGCTCGCGAAAAAGCTGCAGACGGCAGGCATCCGCCAGACCATGCTCCCGACATGGCTCAACGATATTGAGCTGTAGGGGCTGCTGAGCTTATGCCCGTCTGCCTGCCAAACCGGGACACACTTTCCGGTTGGCAGCACCCGCGGAAACCATGTCCCAGATTGAATGCTCAAAATGGGATGCGCTTTCCCGACGAAGCTCCTTGCGGAAAGCGTGTCCCAGAATGAAGACTCAGAATGGGATGCAATTTCCGCTTGAAGGCCGATCCGGAAACTGCATCCCATTCTGAGCGCCAATTCCGGGACGCAGTTTCCGGTTGAGGGCTGTTCCGGAAAGCGCATCCCATTCTGGAGCCGAAATCTGGGACGCAGTTTCCGCTCCAAACAAAAAGCCCCGGCTCGCGATGGAGCCGGGGCCAAAGGCGCAGCATATACAGTTGATGTTGAGCGCGAACAGCCCGTCAGCAATGGGCGTCCGCGTTCTACCCTACCCGCGGTGACGAGCGCGGCTGTACGGCGTATCCACCATGGGCAGATTTGGACGCAGCTTGCCGTCAAACGCGCGGTAGGCATTCTGCACGGCGGGCGCCGTGGGGATCGTTGCGATCTCGCCGATGCCCTTGCCGCCGTATGCCACGGGCAGCAGTTCGTCCTTCTCCACGTAGATGGCGTGGATATCCGGAATCTCGGGCGCACGGAACAGCCCGAGCGTGCCGTACCTTGCCTGGGGTACGCAGTCCTTAAGCGGCCAGTCCTCGGTGAGCGCATAGCCCATACCCATGAGCACGCCGCCTTCAATCTGACCTTGGATCGAGATGGGGTTGACCACCTTGCCGGAATCGTGCGCGGCATAGACCTCGCTCACGCGGCCGTCATCGTCCAGAATGACCACGTGCGTGGCAAAGCCGTAGCAGATGTGGCTCTTGGGATTGGGGACGTCGGCGCCCAGTTTGTCGGTCGGCTCCAGATACACGTAGCCAAACTCGCATCCCTCGAGCGCCTTGATGGCGGCCGCGGGATCCTGAGGATGCATGCCCTGGCCGGCGACGAGTTCCTGTGTGCGTAGCTGATAGGCGCGACCGTCGTCGTACTCGATCTTGACGCCGTCACCATGGGCGCTCACCGGGGCGGTAGGCGCAGGCTTGCCGGCCTCGATGCCAACCATGGCATCGCGCAGCAGGAAGGCGGCACCGCGCACGGCCTCGCCGGTCACGACCGTCTGACGCGAGCCAGACGTGGTGCCGGAGTCGGGAGCGTTCTCGGTGGAGCACTCGCCGTTGGCAATGCAGCTCAGCGGCAGGCCGCATGCCTCGGCAACGTCCTGCAAAAAGACGGTGTTACAGCCCTGGCCGATGTCGGACGTGGCGGCATAGACCACGGCCACGCCGTTCTCGACGCGAATCTTGCAGCGGCCGGCATCGGGCAGGCCCACGCCCACGCCGGCGTTCTTCATGGCGCAGGCGATACCGGCGTGTCCGGGATGCGCATAGTAGGCATCTTTGACCTCGAGCAGCGTCTCCTTAAGCGCCGTGGAGCAGTCGGCAATCTGGCCGTTGGGCAAAACCTCGCCCGGCTCGATGGCGTTTCTATAACGAATCTCCCACGGGTCCAGACCGACCTTCTCGGCCAGCAGGTCGATCAGGCTCTCGAGCGCAAACTCGGACTGGCACACGCCAAAGCCGCGGTACGCGCCGGCGGGCGGGTTGTTGGTGTAGTAGCCAAAGCCGCGGATGTCGGTGTTCTGGTACTTGTAGGGGCCGACGGCATGCGTGCAGGCGCGCTCGAGCACCGGGCCGCACAGCGACGCGTAGGCGCCGGTGTCAAAGTTGATCTCGCAGTCCAGACCGGTAAAGTTGCCTTCGGCGTCGCAACCCAGCGTAAAGGTGCCGTCCATGGCATGGCGCTTGGGATGGAACGCGAGCGACTCGGCACGCGTGAGCTTGCACTTCACAGGACGCTGGAGCTTATAGGCAGCAAGCGCGGCCAGGTGCTGGATCGAAACGTCCTCCTTACCGCCAAAGCCGCCGCCCACGAGCATGGTCTCGACGACCACGCGCTCGGGCTCGTTGTCCCAGCCAAACATGTGGGCACACTCTTTGCGCGTGTCGTAGGCACCCTGGTCGGTCGACTGCACCTTGACGCCGTTCTTGTACGGGAAGGCAACGGCGCACTCGGGCTCCAAGAAGGCATGCTCGGTAAAAGGCGTGGTAAAGCGCTGTGTCACGGTGAACGCGCTCTCTGCCAGCGCCTTGGCGGCGTCGCCGCGCGTCACATGGCGGCTCTGGCACACGTTGTCCTTGAGCTCCACCGTGTTGCCAAAGGCAAAGAAGCTGTCGTGCAGGCGCGGGGCGTCGGCAGCCCTGGCCTCGACAATGTTACGCACGGGCTCCAGCGGCTCGTAATCGATCTTTACGAGCTTCTTGGCCTTCTCGAGCGTCGCTTCGTCCTCGGCGACCACCAGCACGATGGCGTCACCCACGCAGCGGGTGATATCGCCCTGGGCGATCATGACATCCCAGTCCTGGATAAGGTGGCCGACCTGGTTGACCGGCACGTCCTCGGCGCGCAAGATGCCCACCACACCGGGCAGGGCCTCGGCCTTGGAGGTATCGATGGAGAGCACGCGGGCGCGCGGATACTTGGAGCGCACGGCGCTGGCGTAGGTCAGACCCGGCTGATCGAGCTCGTCGATGTCATCGGGATACTTGCCCTCGCCGAGCACCTTCTTGCGCACGTCGATACGGAAGGCGCGCTTGCCCACGCCGTAGTCGTCGCCGCGCTCCAAGTCCTCGTCGATCTGCTTTTCGCCGCGGAGCACCGCAGCGGCCAGCGAAATGCCCTCGATAATCTTCTTGTAGCCGGTGCAGCGGCAGACGTTGCCGCGGATGGCGTACTTAATCTGCTCCTCGGTGGGCTCGGGGTCCTCGGCGATCAGCGCCGCACCCGCCATGACCATGCCGGGGATGCAAAAACCGCACTGCACGGCGCCCACGGCGCCAAAGGCGTACACAAAGGCCTCGCGCACGTCCTGAGGCAGGCCCTCGACGGTCACGATGTTGCGACCGGCGGCAAGGGCGGTGGTCAGCACGCACGCCTTGACGGCCGCACCGTCCACATGGATGGTGCAGGTACCGCACGCGCCCTCGGAGCAGCCGTCCTTGGCGGAATGGATGTGCAGGTCGTCGCGCAGGTAGCGCAGCAGCGGTTTGTTTTGGGTCGTCGTGCGCTCGACACCGTTAACGGTAAAAGTGAATTCCTGTGCCATGGTGATTCCCTTCTACACGCCGGCGGCGATGCCGGTGCGGTCGTGGATGGCGCCATGCGGGCAAACGACGGCGCACATGCCGCACGACAGGCAGTCCGCGCCGTCGATATGGGCACAGTTGTCCTCGATGCGGATAGCGCCGGCAGGGCACTTTTTGGCGCACATGCCGCAACCGATGCAGCTCGTGTCGCAGACCTTGCGCGCAATGGCGCCCTTATCGGTGTTGTTGCAGCGCACCAGAATGTTCTGGTAGCCGGGGACGAAGGCAATCACGCGCTGCGGGCATGCCATGCCGCACAGGCCACAACCCGTGCACCTGGAGCGGTCCACGCGGGCGATGCCATCAACCAGCGCAATGGCGCCGTGGGGGCAGGCCGTGACGCAGGCGCCACAGCCAATGCAGCCTTCGTTGCAGCGGGCGTCGCCGCCTGCGGAGGCACAGCCGCTTCCGCAGGCAACGTAGGCCACGTTATGTTGAATGGATTTGGCCATAAGAGACTCGCCTATTTCTTAAGAAGGTACGAATAGTTGTCGCGCACGGCCCTGATGGTCAGGCGGACGGCCTCGGGAAGACCGGTGTTGACGGCATCGACCGAGACGGTGCGGACCGTGCCGGCGACGCGGACTTTAAAGTGGTCCTCGTCCACAGCCAGGAAGCCCTCGTTCTCGGAGTTCTCCATGTCCTGCTCGCTCCAGAACAGGGTGAGCTTGTCCTTATAGGGACGACCCTCCTGGTAGGGGCAGAACACGGCGCAGTTGCCGCACTCGTTGCACATGCCGTCGACATGTACCACCTGATGCTTGGCCAGGCCCGGCACCTTAATTGCCACGTTGGCGCGGTTGGGGCACACGTCGCAGCAGACCTCGCACACCGAGCCGCAGCCCAGGCAGCGGGTCTTGGTGCAGTTGCGCTTGTCGCGGCACAGCGACCCCTTGCGCTCGTAGCAGGTGTCCTCGCGACCGGCCTGCTCGTTGCAGTCGGCGTACTTGTTAAAGTCCACGCCGGCAATGGCACGGGCGACCTCGGCGGCGTCGGCGATAGCCTCGACCACGGTAGCAGGACCGCGGCGGCAGTCGCCCGCAGCCCAGACGCCCTCTACGCCGGTGGAGGTGGCGGCAAGACGACCGCGGCGGTCGTGCTCGACGCCCGCGGCATCGTACAGGCTGGCATCGATGCCCTCGCCCACGGCGCAGATCACCGTGGTGGCGGGAAGCTCAACGGTCTCGCCCGTGGCGACGGGGCTGCGACGGCCGCTTGCATCCGGCTCGCCAAGCTCCGTAACATCGCAGGTCAGCACGGCACCGTTGAGTGCCTTGGGCGCCAGCAACTCGCAGAACTCAACGCCGTCGGCAAGAGCAAAATCGAGCTCTTCCTCGTCGGCGGGCATCTGCTTCTTGGTGCGGCGATACACCAGGCGCACGTTCTTCACGCCAGCCAGGCGCTTGGCCACGCGGGCCGCGTCCATGGCGGTGTTGCCGGCGCCAATGACCACGACGTCCTCGCCCAGCTCGAGCTTCTCGCCCTTCTTGGCGGCCTCGAGGAACTCCAGCACATCGAGCTCGGCACCCTCGCCCAAGCCCGCAGAGCCGGGCATCCAGGCACCGGTGGCCACGACCACGTCGGTAAAGCCCTGGGCCTTGAGCTCGTCAATGGAATCAACGCGAGCGTTGAGCTGCACCTTGGCGCCAAAGGCCAGGCAGAGCTCGGCGTCGTGGGAGATATCGTCGCTCGCGATACGGAACTCGGGGATTACGTGACGGACCACGCCGCCAAGAGAGTCGCGGGCCTCAAAGATGGTGACGGGCACGCCGGCACGCGTCAGGAAGAACGCCGTCGCCAGACCGGCCGGGCCGCCGCCGATAACGGCAACGTTGCGCTCGCCGTCGTTGGCGACGGCCTGGGCGCGCAGCTTGGGCAGCACGGCGGTCATGGCCTCGCGGGCGGCCTTGAGCTTGCTGGCGCGGATCTGGGCGCCTTCGGGCTCGTAGAACGCACGCTCGCAGGCACGGCCGCAGGGATGCGGGCAGATGGTGCCGGTAATGAACGGCAGGGCGTTGCGCTCGATGATGATGTTGAGTGCGTCCTCGTAACGGCCCTCGTCAACAGCCGCCAGATAGGCGGGAATATCCTGCTGGATGGGGCAGCTCGTGCGGCACGGCGTGGTAAAGCAGTCGGAAAGCGGGCTCTTGCCGGCGACCTTGCGGTCGGGCAGCGGGCGCAGCGGCTTCTTATAGAGCGGGTTGGTGAGCGAGTCGGTCTGGATCGCGGTCACGGCCTCGAGAGAGACGCCCGCGAACGGCTTGCCATCCAGGTCGGTAAACTCGCCGGCCATCTGGCTAAAGCGCTCGTAGCCACCGGGCTTGAGCACGTCGGTCGCCAGGGTAACGGGCCAAATACCGGCATCGTACAGAGCGCGGATGTTGTAGACCGTGGCACCGCCGGAGTAGCTGATGCGCAGCTTGCCATCGAACTGCTCGGTAATGCGGCGGGCGGCCTCGATGGTCAGCGAGAACAGCGAACGGCCGGACATGTACATCTCGGTAGAAGGCAGCTCGTTCCTCGTCACGTCGACGGGGAACGTGTTGGTCAGCTTGACGCCAAACTCCAGGCCGCGCTCGGCGCACAGGGCAATCAGGCGCTCGAACATGGGCACGGCGTCGGCCCACTGCAGGTCCTCGCGGAAGTGCGTATCGTCGAAGACGATGTAGTCAAAGCCCAGCTCATTCAGACGCTGGCGGGCAAACTCATAGCCCAGCAGCGTGGGGTTGCACTTGATGTAGGTGTTGAGGCCCTTCTCGGTGATCAGATAGGTCGCGATGCGCTCGATCTCCGCTGGCGGGCAACCGTGCAGGGTAGACTCGGTGATAGAGTTGGAGACGCGCGCCGGAATGGACTCGACAAACGCGGCATCGACATGCTCAAACTGGTCCAGATTGGCGAGCGCCCATGTGCGACACTCGTTCCAGACGTCAGATCCGCTGGCGTCCTTCATGCCCTCGATGTAGGCGTCGACCTTGGGGCTCTTGATGCCCTCCAGGTCATAGCCCACGGACATATTGAAGACAAAGCCGTCCGGGCTACCCAGGCCGTACTCGCGAGCGATCAGGTGGCAGGCGAACCATGCCCTCACGTACTCGGCAAAGGCCTGCGGAACCTCGAGCTCGGTCGACCACTCGCAGTTGTAGCACTCGTCCTGCGCCACAATGCAGGGCTTGTTGACGCAACGGGAAAGCTCCTCGCCGTCCATAACCTGGACGGTCTTGAGCTCAAAGAAGCGAGAACCGGCCACATAAGAGGCCACGATGTTCTGGGCAAGCTGTGTATTGGGGCCGGCGGCCGGGCCAAACGGAGTCTCGATGCGCTCGTCAAAAATGGGAAGCGCGCCCTCCTGGTTGGTCGTGGCCATCTTGCGCACGCCAAAGACGGCGCCCTGAGTCTTGTGCTCCTCGATGATCCAGTTCATCAGCTGCGAAAACGGGATCGGCCTCATGATGTCGCTCATAGTGAGCTCCTCTCTGTAACGCCCGGCGAGACCGCGCGGCGGGCGCAAATACGGTGTAGCGCTAGCACAGCGCCGGCGACCCCGCGGAGGTCGCCTATACGCGCGTCGGATGCGGCGAAACATCTGACGCGCGCAAATCTACTTGTAATTAGTAGGCGCGATCGTTGAGCGTGCTCCAGAGCTTCTTGGACTCGGCCATGGTCCACGCGTTGATCTTGTCCTCATCAATGCCAACGAACTCGCGATCCTTGTACAGGACGCGGCCGTTGATGATGGTGGTGCGGCAATTTTTGCCCATCATGCCAAAGAGCATGTGGCCGTCGATGTTCTCCTCGCTCAGCGGCGTAAAGGGCTTGTAGTCCATAACGATGACGTCGGCGGCAGCACCGGCCTCGAGCACACCGAGCTTGCGATCGAAGTACTTGCTCGCCATCTTGGCGTTGTTCTCGAACAGCATGGTCATGGCCTCGCACCAGCCCACGTTGGGCATGGCGGCGTTGTGGCGCTGAATGATCAGGAAGACCTTGAGGCTCTCGAGCATATCGTGGGTGTAGGCGTCGGTGCCCATGCACACGGGGATGCCGCGGCGGAAGAACTCGAGCACGGGAGCGCAGCCCACGGCGTTGCCCATATTGGATTCGGGGTTGTTGACCAGCCAGGTGCCGGACTCCTTGACGATATCCATCTCGGCGGGCGTCACGTGGATGCAGTGGCCGAGCATGGTGTCGGGACCCAGCAGATTGTGCTGCAGCAGGCGCTCGACGGGGCTGATGCCACCACGGTTGAGACGGGAGTCCCACACGTCATTCATGCCCTCGCACACATGGATGTGGAAGCCGGTCAGGCCGTTGTTGGCCTCGGCCATCTTGTCCATGGTCTCGTCCGAAAGCGTAAAGGTGGCGTGACCGCCAAACATGGCGGCGATCATGTGATTGTCGTTATCGCGACGCTCCTTGGCGGCCCACTGGGCAAACTCGGCGTTCTCGGCAATGGCCTGGTCGCATTTTTCCTGGCCGCGGCGGTCGGAGACCTCGTAGCACAGGCACGAACGCATGCCCAGCTCCTGAGCTGCATCCTTAATGGTAAAGAGGCTGCCTGGGATCTCGCAGAAGCTCGCGTGGTGATCGAAGATCGTTGTGACGCCATCGCGGATGGAGTCCAGAATCGTGGCATAGGCGCTGGCCTTGGTGCCGTCGAGCGTCAGGTTGTCATCGATCTTCCACCACTGCTGCTCAAGATTCTCCAGGAAGTTGGTGGGGTTGCAGCCCTTAATGGCAAGGCCGCGAGCCAGACCCGAGTAGATGTGGGTGTGGCAATTGATGAGTCCGGGCATGATGAGGTTGCCCTGGGCGTCGACGTACTCGGCATCCGGGTACTTGACCTTGAGCTCGCACTCGGGGCCCACTTCGACGATCGTATCTCCGTCAATGGCGACCGCACCGTTTGGAATAAACGGGGTCTGAGCGTTGCGGGTAAAAACGGAACCGTTAGCGACCAGAAGCATGGATGCTCCCTTCAACATCAGAGGCGGGGTTTGACACCTCTGACATGGCGGAGTGCGAAGCGCCGGCCTACACCGGAAACGGGCCCTCTCCCGTCAACGCTTCACCAAAGGGACAAACCCTTTGAAGTGCGGCTTGACGCCGCATGACGTCGGCGGACGAGGCGATGCGTCCGCCGACGAATAGCACCGAATTGGTTACTTCTTGCTCTCGGGCAAGACCAGATCCACGGCAGCGTCCTTGGCAGCATCGATGTGCTGAGCCACGACCGGCGTCTGCGGAAGAATCAGGTTAAGGACGATGGCCATGATGGCGGTGGGGGTTACGGCATTGGAGCCGATGACGGTGGACACCCAGGCGGGCATACCCTCGCCGGCAAGGCAACCGCTGGCCATCCAGATACCCAGGCCAAAGACGACGGAGGTACCGACGATGGTGGTAGTGCGCTGCGTGAGGCCCTCGCGGGTGAACATGCGCACGCCGTTCATGGTAATGGTGCCAAAGACGCCGACGGTCGCGCCGCCGATGACGGGCTGCGGGATAGCGGAAAGGACGGCAGAGAGCTGCGGGAACAGACCGGCGATGGCAAAGACGGCCGCGATGATCACAAAGACCCACTTGTTGACGACCTTGTTGGAGCAGATGATGCCCACGTTCTGGCCAAGGGCGCTGGTGGGAAGACCGCCCAGCAGGCCGCCGACCATAGAGGTGAGGCCCTGGGACACGATAGCGCCGGAGAGCTCGCGCTCGGTGGGCATACGGTCGATGGAGCCCAGGCAGGCGGCGGAGACGTCGCCGATAACCTGGATGGCAACCATGGGGAACACGACGGCGAGGGTAATGCAGACCTCGGGATCAAACTCGAGCGCATAGGGCATGAGCTTGGGAAGGGCGAAGACCTGAGCGGTGGCGACGCTTGAGAAGTCGATCATGCCAAAGGGGATGGAGACGATCATGCCAACGATCATGCCAAAGAACACGGATCCCAGCTTGAGCGTGCCCTTGCCAAAGTTGGCGAGCGCAAAGACCACGGCGAAGGTGATAAGAGCGACGCACCAGGCCTGCGGGGTGCCCCACAGTGGCGTACCCATACCGCCGGCCATATACTTGACGGCCGTGGGATACAGCGAAACGCCGATGGAGAAGATGACCGTACCGGTCACGACGGGTGGGAACAGCCACTTAATCTTGCTGTAGGCCAGACCAAAGAGGACCGCGACGGCACCGCCGACAATCTCGCCGCCCAACAGCGCGCCAAAGCTAAAGCCCGAGGCGCCCATGGCCTGCAGGGCCGGGAGGAACGCGAACGAAACGCCCATGACGATGGGCAGGCCGCCGCCGATGCGACGGAAGGGGGCAAAGGCCTGAAGGGCCGTGTCGATCGCCGAAAGAATGAGCGCGACCTGGATGATGTCGGTGCTCTGCTGGCTATTAAAGCCGTAGACGCCGGCCATGATGACAGCCGGGGTGATGATGCCGGCAAACGATGCCAGTACGTGCTGAAGGGCACACGGGATCATTTCCTTAACGGGAGGCATGCCTTCACGAGTGAACAGGGCTTCAGTGCCGTTCGTAACCGTCTCCTGGGTCATTTGACCACCAATCCTCGAAATAGTTGTTTTCGCATCTAACGCTCTATTGTGACGCAGTGCGGGGTTGAGGTTGTGCCTTCGTTGCATATCGTATTAAAGATGATTCTCATTCTCAATAATAATTTTTTGTTATCAGACTATTCTTCAGCTGAGATAATGCATTTCCGCAGGTCAGGAAAGTGTCTGGTCAAAATAGCATCTAACTTTTCTTTTGGTCAACCGTTTACCGCCAAAATCATACCGTTCGTCTGCATTACGTCATGTACCTGCGGATATACGAGATGATGAGCAGCGTGTTACCATGAGAAAAAATTGTTATGAAACTTCCGCTTTCACCCAAAGGAGTTGCCCGTGAACGAGACCGTACGTCGCTTTTTGCCGATGGTCGATTTCCTGGAGCAGATACTCGGTAAGAACAGCGAAATCGTGCTGCACGATTTCTCGGATCCCGACCACGCCATCGTCGATATTCGCAACGGCATCGTGAGCGGCCGTAAGATCGGCGGTCCCGCCACCGATCTGGCGCTCAAGATCATGCACGACCCCAAGTATCGCGACCTGCCGTTTATTACGGGCTACGAGGGGCGCGGTGCCGGCGGCAAGACGTTGGAGTCCGCGACGTTCTTTATCCGCGAGGATGACGAGATCGTCGGTATGCTCTGCGTCAACACCGACCTCTCGACCGTACGCTCCATCAACGCCATGGCGCAGCAGCTCATGGCGTGCTTCGACGCAGCGCCGACGCGCACGGAGCCCGCCCCTATCGAGGTCGAAAGCCTTTCGGAGTCCACCCAGGAGCTCATCGACCGCAGCATTGCCGAGTTGCTGAGCGCGCGCGGGCTGGATGTAGCGTCGCTTGGTCAGAACGACCGCGTGGACGTCATTCGCCACCTCAACGGCAACGGGGTGTTCATGCTCAAGGGCGCCGTGGCCTGCACTGCCACCGCGTTGGGCATCTCGGAGCCCAGCGTGTACCGCTACCTGCAAAAAGTCCGCAAGGAGGGCTAACGAGCAAAATGGAGCGCGGCTCCACAAGCGATTCGTCACCTGACAAAAGACCCTGCAGCTCGCACGCGCTGCAGGGTCTTTTTGCATGTCATGTTTAGTTGTGGTCAACGCCTTAGAGAGCGGCGACGACCTCGATCTCGACCAGACCGCCAGCCGGAAGAGAGGCAACCTGGAAAGCGCTGCGCGCGGGGAACGGGGCCTCGAACTTGGAGGCGTAGATCTCGTTCACGGCGGCGAAGTCGGCAATGTCAGCCAGGTAGACTGTGGTCTTGACGACATCGGCAAAGGTGGCGCCGGCAGCGGTCAGCAGGGCCTCGACGTTAGCAAGGGACTGCTTGGCCTGGGCCTCGACGCCCTCGGGCATCTTGCCAGTTGCGGGATCGATGCCCAGCTGGCCGGACAGGAACACCATGTTGCCGGTCTGGATACCAGGGGAATACGGGCCGATGGCTGCGGGTGCGTTATCGGAAGACACGACGGTCTTGCTCATGTTTTTCTCCTTACAAGTAAAAGGGAACGGGAGCGCGGCGTTCACACCGGGAGGCACAGTTCGGTCTGAACACCGCGCTTGATTGGGATAGTACTCAAGGTGTCCGCGCGATGCAAGATTATTATCACGTTGCGAGAATATTTTATCGCCCAACGGTTTCCCCGGACCGCTGAACGGTTCTCATGTGAAGCAGCCAGTCCAAGCTGCTGAAGACTTTATCCCGCTTAGAGCACGGGCATCGCCTGCCGCGACGGCACCACTATACTTTTGATTATCTGAGCATTTTGAAAGGCAGGATATGACCGCAACCGCCAGTCGAACCACCAACCGCAGACCCGAGCTTTTGGCGCCCGCCGGAGGGCCCGAGCCCTTTGCCGCCGCACTCGCCGCCGGGGCAGACGCCATCTACTGCGGCATGGGCAGCTTCAACGCCCGCCGCAAGGCCACCAACTTTACCGACGAGGCCTTTGAGCAGGCCTGCCGCGCCGCGCATCTGGCCGGCTCGCGCGTCTACGTCACGGTCAACATCGTCATCAAGCAGTCCGAGATGAGCGATGCGCTGCAGCTCATCCATCGCTGCTCCACGCTGGGCGCCGACGCCTTCATCATCCAGGACTGGGGCCTGTTCTTTGAGGTCAAACGCACGATGCCCAGCATCGAGACGCATATCTCGACCCAGACGAACATCCACGACGACCGCGGAACCCTTTGGTGCCGCGAGCAGGGCGCCGACCGCGTGACCCTCTCGCGCGAGCTTTCCATCGACGAGATTGCCGCCATTCACGATGCCGCGCCCGATGTGGACCTTGAGGTCTTTAGCCATGGCGCCATCTGCTTTTGCTATTCGGGCCTGTGTCTGCTTTCGAGCTTTGCCATGGCGGGACGATCGGCCAACCGTGGCATGTGCGCCCAGCCCTGCCGCTTGCCCTACGAGCTGATCGACGAGAACGGTCGCTCGCTCTCCCCTGCCGGTCGCGAGCGCGCGCTGTGCCCGCGTGACACCAACACCTCGCAGCTTGTTCGCCGTCTGTATGACGCCGGCGCCGCGTCGCTCAAGCTCGAGGGCCGCATGAAGGCGCCCGATTACGTGTACTCCATCGTTGATGTGTATCGTCACGAAATTGACGACATGCTATCCGGAGCCACCGTTGCCAAGGACGAGGAAGCCGCCCGCCAGCGCCAGCTCAAGCGCTGCTTTAACCGCGACTTTACGCACGCCTATCAGGACGGTACCTCGGGTGACGAGATGATGAGTTACGAGCGCTCCAACAACCGCGGCCAGATCGTGGGCACGGTGCTCGGCAGCCACCTGGCCAACCGCGATGTGCGCGGGCTCAAGCCCGACGACCGCCGTCGCCGCGCCGCCATCGCCCGCATTGAGTTGTTTGAGCCCGTGGGCAAGGGCGACCTGCTGGAGCTTCGCCACGACGATGAGTTCGACCAGTTCCTGACCACCATCGCCGCCGATGATGCCGCTGCCGGCGATGTTATCGAGTGTCGCGTGCCCCGTAGCATGCCCGAGGGCTGCCGCGTGCGCGTGATTCGAAGCCAGCGCGCTATTGACGCTGCCAGCGCCGCGCTCAAGCGCGATGTGCTGCGCCGCCGAGCTGTTGATGTATCCGTCGTGGCGCGCCTGGGCAAGCCGTTTACTGTCACGCTCACCTGCTGTGACGACCCCGCGCTCACCGCCACCGCCACGGGCTTCACCGTCGAGGCCGCCAAGACCCGCGCCGTCGAGGCATCCGATCTGGTTGAGCACGTCGGGCGCATGGGCTCCTCTCCCTTTGAGGCCGCGAGCTTTGACGTGGCCCTCGACGAGAGTTGCGGCATGGGCTTTTCCGCCGTGCACAAGGTGCGCGCCGCCGCTTGTAAGGCGCTGGAAGAGGCCATTCTGGCACCGTACGAGGAGCGCGCCCGCACGCTCGAGCTACCGGCGATTGTCACCAATGATTCCCGCCCCGCGCCCGAGCACTACCGCGATGAGCCGCAGATCTGCGCTACCGTCACCTCGCTCGAGGCCGCCGAGGCCGCTCGCGCGGAGGGTGCAACGCGCATCTACATGACCACCGACGCGCTCGAGGCTGTCGGACTCTCCCCTGCCGATGCATTTGAGCAGGGTATTGTGCCCGCACTCGACGAGGTCTGCCGCGCCGTTGACCACGTCCGCGTTGACCCATGGGTTGTTGCCGGCGCCACGGTCGCTATTGGCAACATCTCTGAGCTTGCCCTGGCCGCCCAGGTTGGCGCCACGGCCGAGATTCGCTCTTGCCTGCCGGTGCACAACACGCCCTGCATGGAGGCGCTTGCCGAGCGCGGAGCCGGTGCGTTTTGGCTCTCGCCCGAGATCACGCTCGACGAGATTGTCTCGCTCGGCGCCGCCGCGCCCGCGGCTCTAGGCATCACCGTCTTTGGCCGCCCGCGCGTTATGACAAGCGAGCATTGCATTCTGCAGGTTGCCAACGGTTGCATCCACGATTGTGCCAGCTGCCGCCTGCGTGCCCGTAAGCTCTCGCTCAAGAATATCGACGGAAAGGTCATGCCGGTGCGTACCGACATCCACGGCCGCTCACGCTTGTACGACGCCTACCCCATCGACCTCACGCCGCAGGTACCACAGCTGCTCGACGCCGGCGTCCGTCGTCTTATGGTGGACGGCACACTGCTCGAGACGGATGAGGTGGGCCGCGCCACCGCTCGCGTCCGCCGCGCCGTCGAGGCAGCGCAAGCCGGCCGCAAGCCCGCCGCCCGCCTGCGCGGTGCCACCTCGGGCTGCATGTTTGTGGGAATCAGCTAACCGAAAGGCTTACACGTGAACGAAGAACCTCAAGTCCTCTACTGCGACGCCTGGCTCATGGCCATCGGCAAGCCCGCCGGCATGATCGTCCACGGCGACGGCACCGGCGAGCGCACGCTCACCGACTACGCCAGCGACCTGCTGCTGGCGATGGGCGACGGCTTTGCCGCGACCGACATGCAGCCGCTCAACCGCTTGGACCGCGACACCACCGGCGTGGTGCTGTTCTCACTCGACAAGCAGACGCAGCCCGCCTTTGATCAGATGATTATCGACCACGCGTTCGAAAAGCACTACCTAGCGCTCGCCGAGGGCAAAATCGACTGGAACGAGAAGCTCATCGACAAGCCTATCGCCCGCGACCGCCACGATAGCCGCAAGATGCGCGTTGGCGCCAGCGGCAAGCCGTCTCAGACGCGCGTCAAGGTACTCAAGCGCCTTAAGAGCCGCCGTGGCCTGCCTACGCGCTCGTATATTGATGTCGAGCTGCTCACCGGCCGCAAGCACCAGATCCGCGTGCACCTGGCAAGCGAGCATCATCCCTTGATTGGCGACGACCTGTACGGAACGCCGCGTCCCTGCGGCCTGATGCTCCACGCCCACAGCGTATCCTTCACGCATCCCGTAACCGGCGAGCACATCCACATCGAAGCCCCCTGCCCCTGGGAGCCCTAAAACCTGCCAAAAAGGGACAGGTTTATTTTGGCAGGTTTTATCTGGACAAACGTCAAAACCACCACAAAGGTTCCTGCCCCTTCGCGGTGGTTTTGGCCTTAGCCCGTCCCTTGCTGTTAGACCGTGATGACGTTGTCCATTGCCCGGTACTTGGCAGGGACATCGCCTGCGGTAACAATCGTTGCGTCACGGAAGTCCGCGAACTTGACGGGCGCCACCATGCCAAATTTACTGGCGTCCGAGATTACGAAGCGCTTGGCCGTATGGCGCATCGAGATACGCTTTACTTGCGCCTCCTCGATATCGGGCGCCGTGAAGCCCTGCTCGGCGGCAATGCCGTTAGAGCCCCAAAAGCCACAGTTGAAGTTGTAGCGGTCTAAGGTTGCCAAGGCATCGGGGCCAACGAGCGCCTCGGTCTCGGGTTTGAGCTCGCCACCCAGCACCACGGTACGCATGCCGCGCAAAGCAAGGCGTTGAGCATGGAGCACGGAATCGGTCACATAGGTGACATCTTCAAGGTGTGGAAGATGCTCGATGAGCCTGAGCGTCGTCGAACCCGAGTCGATGTATACAAAGCTCTCGGGCTCCACAAGTGCCGCCGCACGGGCGCAGATACGCTCCTTGTCGTCGTTATGGAGGTCGCTGCGCTCATTAAGCGTTAGGTCGCGCGTCACGTGCGCGCGCTCCAGACTTGTCGCGCCTCCGTGCACCTTGGCGATACGGTGTGCTCGGTCGAGCGTCTGCAGGTCGCGCCGAATGGTAGACGCCGTCACGCCCAGGGCTTCGGCAAGCTCCGGCACGGTAACCGAGCCGGTCTGCTGAACCATCGACACGATCGCGTTGAGCCTATCTTCCGCTAGCATCGCTTACTCCTCCTCGGGGTACACGACTCCCCAGTCGGCGCGTAGCTTGGTCATCAGCTCCATAACATCAGAAGCATAGCCCAGAAGCTCACGCTTAGAGTCGTCGCCGGCAACGGCCTTCTCAAGATCGGCCATCTCATAGCAAAGGGCGTAAGCCTCGGTGCCGGCGTGGACCTCCTCGCGGTGGCCGTCCGCAGTCCACACGATAGTCGCGTGATCGGCGCGCGGATACTCGTTGACCTCGATATAGCACTTATCGAAGCTAATAATCGAGCGCTTGGGTTGCTTGGAGTGGAGCGTGAGGCTCACAACACCCAGCTGCTGCTCGGCATTACGGCAGACGATGCCGCCCGCAACGTCAACACCGGTCTCACAGGTGTTGCCCAACGAAACGACCTCAATGGGCTGGCTTGCCATAAAGAGACGCATGACGGACAGGGCATACACGCCAATGTCGAGCATGGCACCGCCAGCAAGGTTGCGGTTGTAGAAGCGATTGGTCAGATCGCCGTACTCCTTGTAGCTACCAAAGTTGAGCTGGGCGAGGTTCATGCGACCAAACTCGCCGGCATCCATGCGACGGCGCAGCTCTTGATACAAGGGCATATGAAGCACCGTGGTGGCGTCCATGAGGACGACGTTGTGCTCGTCGGCGATGGCACGCGCCTCGTCGAGCTCAGCGGAATTGAGGGTAATGGCTTTCTCGCAGAGCACGTGCTTGCCGGCGGCCAGCGCGTCACGCAGATAGGTGATATGCGTGTTGTGCGGCGTGGTGATATAGACGGCGTCGATGCCCGGATCGGCGTAGAGGTCCTCAACCGATTCATAGACCTTCTCGATGCCATACTGCTCAGCAAAAGCCTGAGCCTTGGACAGCGTACGGTTGGCGACGCCCGCAAGCTTGCGGCCGGCAAGAGCGAGAGACTGGGCCATCTGGTTGGCGATAACGCCGCACCCGATCACAGCCCAACGAAGCTCGGGAGCCGTAAAGATATCATCGGGGAATGGCTTGTCCTGGACCGAAGCGAACGCTGCTTTTGCGGCTGCCGCGGCGTCGAGCGGAGCCTGCTTGGAATCTGCCATTATGTGCCTCCTGTGTCATAGAACGCCTTGCTTTCTGACAGCTCTATATTCGCACAAACACGCGCTTCTGTGCGCGTTTTTGCGTATCTCACCGCTAAACGGTCATTGTTGTCCCGAAAACGGCGCATCTATACGCATGGGTGTGCAATTAACGCAATCTAACGCGCATAAACGCGCACACAAGCAATTTGTACAGCGCACCCGCTCATCTATGCTTGCCCATTAAGGGCACTCATTTAAGTCTGTCCCCAATGAGTGCAATGAGTAGGGATAGAAAAAGGCCCGGGTGCCGTGGCATCCGGGCCTTTGCTAGCAACTTGATGTTGCGGGCAGCTTAGAACTTGTGACCGCACTTCTTGCAGACGCGCAGCTTGTTCTTGCCGTCCTTCTCGTGACCGACGCGGGTAACCTTACCGCACTCGGGGCAGACGAGATTGACGTTGGAGGCGTCGATGGGAGCCTCCTGCGAAACGATGCCGCCCTGCTGGTTGGCAGCGTTGGGCTTGACGGCCTTCTTGACGACCGAAACGCCCTCGACAACGACCTTGTTCTCGGCGGGGAGAGCACGCAGGACAACGCCCTGCTTGCCGCGATCCTTACCAGAGAGAACCTGGACCTTATCGCCCTTCTTGATATACATATATCTCCCCTAACTACAGGGTCTCGGGAGCGAGCGAGACGATCTTCATGTACTTCTTGTCACGAAGCTCGCGAGCGACGGGCCCGAAGATACGGGTGCCGACGGGCGAACCATCGTTGTTGATGACAACGCAGGCGTTCTCATCAAAGCGAATGTAGGAGCCATCCTTGCGGCGGATCTCCTTAACGGTGCGAACGACGACGCAACGGACAACGTCCTTCTTCTTGACGTTGGCGCCAGGGGTAGCCTCCTGGACAGCACCGATGAACACATCGCCGATGCCTGCATAACGACGCTTGGAACCGCCAAGCACCTTGATGCAGCGAATCTTGCGAGCGCCGGAGTTGTCGGCGACGTTCAGCATGGTTTGCATCTGAATCATGGTAGATGTTCCTCCGAACTAAGAACCGAAGAGAGGTGCGCAGCCTTTATACGGCCCGTGGTATGCAAGCCAGGCATACGCACATCTTCGGAAACGTACAAGTCGTAAGAGCGACTGCTTATTTAGCGCGCTCGACGACCTCGATGAGGCGCCAACGCTTCATCTTGGACATAGGACGGGTCTCCATAACGCGGACGGTGTCGCCCACGCCAGCCGTGCACTCCTCGTCGTGAGCGTGCAGCTTCTTGGAGCTGGTCATCATCTTGCCGTACTTGGGGTGACGCTTGCGCTCGGTGATGGTGACAACAATGGTCTTGGCACCGGAGACGGAGGTAACGACACCCGTACGGACCTTACGCGAGTTACGCGAATCAGTCATGTTCTCTCCTTAGGTCCTACTCGGCGACAGCGGACTTCTCCGCTGCAATCTCGCGGGCGCGCTGCTCCGTGAGGACGCGAGCGATGTCCTTCTTCACGGTGTTGACGCGAGCGGTGTTGTCCAGCTGGCTGGTGGCCATCTGGAAACGAAGGTTAAAGAGCTCGGCGCGCATTTCCTTCAGCTTCTCAACGAGCTGAGCGTCCGAGAGCTCACGAATCTCTGCGGGCTTCATTAGTTCTCCTCCTTGGCGGCGGCGGCGTCCTCAGCAGCCCACTTGGCCTCGAGAGCGGCCTCCTCAGCCATCTCCTTCTGGATGCGCTGCTCAGCGTTCTTGGCAGCAACAATCTTGGTCTTGATGGGAAGCTTGTGCTGTGCAAGACGCAGAGCCTCGCGAGCGACCTCCTCGGGCACGCCCTTGACCTCGAACATGATGCGGCCGGGCTTGACGACGGCCACCCACTCCTCGGGGTTACCCTTACCAGAACCCATGCGAGTCTCGGCAGGCTTCTTGGTGATGGGCTTATCGGGGAAGATCGTGATGTACACACGACCGCCACGCTTCATGTAGCGGGTCATGGCAATACGAGCGGCCTCGATCTGACGGTTGGTGATCCAATGGGCCTCGAGAGCCTGGATACCAAACTCGCCGAAATGCAGCTCGGTATTACCCTTGGCCTGGCCCTTCATGGAGCCACGCTGCACCTTGCGGTGAAGAATACGCTTAGGGGCAAGCACTACTGACCCCTCCTCTCGGAGTTACGACGACGAGGACGGGAAGAGCCCTCGAGTGCAGGGTTGGGAACAGGCTGGCCCGGGAGCTTCTCGCCCAGGTAGATCCAGACCTTCACGCCGCAGGCACCCATGGTGGTGCTGGCGACAGCCGTGCCGTAGTCGATCTTGGCACGAAGGGTGTGCAGAGGCACGCGACCCTCACGGTACCACTCACGACGGCCCATCTCGGCACCGCCGAGACGACCGGAGCACTGGATACGGATGCCCTTGGCACCGGCCTTGCGGGCGGACTGGACAGCCTTGCGCATAGCGCGACGGAAGGCAACGCGGCCCTCGAGCTGCTCAGCGATGGACTGAGCAACGAGGTTGGCGTCGAGCTCGGGGCGCTTGATCTCGACAACGTCGACGGAGAGCTGGCCCTTGGAGACGCCAGCGACCTTCTCGAGCTCGGTGCGGAGGGTATCGATCTCGGCACCCTTCTTACCGATGACAACGCCGGGGCGAGCGGTGAGGATGATAACCTTCACCTTGTCGCCAGCGCGCTCGATCTCGACGCGGGAGACAGCTGCGCGGGAAAGACGCTTCTCGAGGTACTTGCGGATCTCGAGATCGTTACCGAGGGTCTTAGCGTAATCCTTCTCTGCGAACCAGCGGGAGCGCCAGTTCTCGGTGATGCCAAGACGGAAGCCGGTGGGGTAGACTTTCTGACCCATACAGCTTTACGCCTCCTTTCGAGGAGCAACGACGACGGTGATGTGGGAAGTACGCTTCAGAATGCGAGAAGCGGAACCCTTGGCGCGGGGACGGATGCGCTTAAGCGTCGGACCCTCGTCAACATAGGCAGCGGCGACAACCAGGTTGTCGGCACGCAGACCGTTGTTGTTCTCGGCGTTCGCAACGGCGGAACGGAGAACCTTCTCGACATCCACGGCGACGGCGCGGTCGCAGAAGTGGAGGATGTCGAAGGCCTGAGCGACAGGCTTGCGGCGGATCAGATCGACCACCAGGCGGGCCTTGCTGGGGGAAACACGCACGTACTTAGCGACGGCGCGAACCTCGGTGGCCTCAGTTTCAATAGACTTAGTTGCCATTTACGGTTAACCCCCTATTTGGCCTTGTGGCCACGGAACGTACGAGTCGGCGCGAACTCGCCGAGCTTGTGACCAACCATGGACTCGGTAACATACACGGGCACATGCTTGCGGCCGTCGTGGACGGCGATGGTGTGACCAACCATCTCGGGGAAGATGGTGGACGCGCGGGACCAGGTCTTCACGACGTCCTTCTTGCCAGCCTCGTTCATCGCGGTGATACGCGAGAGAAGGCGAGTCTCCACGAACGGGCCCTTTTTGAGACTTCTGCTCATAAGTGCTTTCTCCTAAAACTCGGTATCCGAAATTACTTCTTACGGCGACGAATGATGTGCTGGTTCGAGACCTTCTTCTTCTTGCGCGTACGAAGGCCCTTCGTCGGCTTACCCCAGGGGGTAACAGAGGGACGACCAGAGGTGTGGTTCTTGCCCTCGCCACCGCCGTGCGGGTGGTCGACAGGGTTCATGACGGTACCGCGGACGGTCGGGCGCACGTTCATGTGACGCTTACGGCCGGCCTTGCCGATGACGATGTTGGCGTGATCGGCGTTGCCGACCTCACCGACGGTGGCACGGCAGGTAACGAGGATGCGACGCATCTCGGAGGAAGGCATACGGACGATAGCGTACTTGCCCTCCTTACCCATCAGCTGGCAGGAGTTACCGGCGGAACGGGCGATAGCGGCGCCCTTGCCCGGCTGGAACTCGACGGCGTGGATGAGCGTACCGACGGGGATGTCGGCGAGGGGCAGAGCGTTGCCCGGCTTGATGTCGGCGTCAGAACCGGACATGACGGTCTGACCGACCTCGAGGCCCTTGGGGGCCAGGATGTAGCGCTTCTCACCGTCAGCGTAGTGCAGCAGAGCGATGCGAGCGGAACGGTTCGGATCGTACTCGATCGTGGCAACCTTGGCGGGCACGCCGTCCTTGTTGCGCTTGAAGTCGATCACGCGGTAACGACGCTTCACGCCGCCGCCCTGGTGGCGGGTGGTGATGCGGCCGTTGTTGTTACGACCGGCCTTCTTGGGCAGGGGCTCGAGAAGAGACTTCTCGGGCTTGGTGCAGGTGATCTCGGAGAAATCGGAGATCGTCTGCCAACGCCTACCAGCGGAGGTCGGCTTAAGGTGCTTTACAGCCATTACAATCCCTTTCAATAGGAATCCGTTAGCCATCGCAGACAGGGATTCGAGGTTCTGCCTCGGGTGCGATGACACCGGACGTATACACGGTTCCGGGCGTGTCCATTTTATACGCCCAAAACCTTGAGCTCTCGCCTCCCCTATTTGGGAGGCATGAGCTCACTCAACAGCAGCGAGTCTTAGGCCTGGTTGCCAAAGACCTCGATGGTGTCGCCCTCGGCCAGCGTGACGATGGCCTTCTTCCAAGAACGGGTCTTGCCGGCGACATAGCGCACGCGCTTGGTCTTGGGCTTGACCGTCAGGGTGTTCACGCGAACGACCTTGACGCCGAAGATCTCCTCGACAGCGTCCTTGATCTGATACTTGTTAGCATCCTTGGCGACCTCGAACGTGTACTTGTTCTGCTCCATGCCGGAGAAGGAACGCTCGGACACGATCGGACGGATGATGATCTCGTGGGCGGTCATTTATGCAAGCACCTCCCCGAAGTGAGCGGCGATGTCGGCGGGCATCAGCACAGCGTTGTTGTTGACGAGATCGTAGGTGTTGGCCTCGTCGGCGGTGATGATGAACGTCTTGGGAATGTTGCGGAACGACAGGTAGGCGTTGACGTCCTCGTCGCGAACGATGATGGTCAGACGCTTGCCCTCAAGGCCGAGAGCCTTGAGCATGGCGACAGCAGCCTTGGTGGAAGGCTTCTCGAAGCCGTAGTCGTCGACGAGCACGAGCTCGCCATCGGCCAGCTTGGCGGACAGCGCGGAGCGCATAGCCAGCTTGACCTCCTTGTTGTTCATACGCTTAGCGTAGGAACGGGGCTTGGGGGCGAAGACAACGCCACCGTGACGCCACTGGGCAGCACGGATGGAACCCTGGCGGGCACGGCCGGTGCCCTTCTGACGCCAAGGCTTCTTGCCGCCACCGGAAACCTCAGAGCGACCCTTAGCAGACTGGGTGCCCTGACGCCAAGAGGCCATCTGGCACTTGACGATGTGGTGCATAACGTGGATGTTCGGCTCAATGCCGTACACCTCAGCGGCGAGCTCGGCCTCGGCGACCTTCTTGCCCTCGCTGTTCTTTACTTCAAACTTTGCCATTTAAGTGTTCTCCTTGGTATGACGCTGGGCTAAATGGGCTGGGCCCTTAGGCCATACGGATGGCGACGAGACCATTCTTGGCACCCGGGACAGCGCCCTTGACCAAGATGAGGTTCTGCTCGGCATCGATGCGGACAACGGAAAGGTTCTTGACGGTAACGCGCTCGTTACCCATGTGACCGGCCATCTTGACGCCCTTGAGGACGCGCGCAGGATAGGCGCACTGACCGATAGAACCGGGGTGACGCTGGAAGTGAGAACCATGCGTCATAGGACCGCGGCGCTGACCCCAGCGCTTGATGCGACCCTGGAAGCCCTTACCCTTGGAGGTACCGATGACGTCGACCTTCTCGACATCAGCGAAATCAGCGACGGTGACGACCTCGCCGACCTTGTGCTCCTCGCCGTTCTCGACGCGGACCTCACGAAGGAAGCGGACAGGCTCGACGCCAGCCTTGGCGAAGTGACCAGCCATGGGCTTGTTCACGTTCTTGGCCTTGATGTCGCCGAAACCGATCTGGACGGCGTCATAGCCGTCGGTTGCCTGAGTTTTAACCTGCGAGACAGCGCAGGGGCCAGCCTGGATGACCGTGACGGGAACGACGTTGTCGTCCTCGTCCCAAACCTGGGTCATGCCAATCTTGCGGCCGAGAATCATGCTGATCAAGATATGATCCCAACTCTCGCGTGGTCTTGGGACAATGCGTACACCACCGAGCGTACGCCCCTAGAGGACCACTACTTACACGACGTGCTCCCCAGCCTTGTATTTCGCCCGGACTACCTGACAACCCTATTAAGCAGGCATTTTGTCCAGCCAGAATACTCCCCTGGTTACACACAGCTGTTTAGTATACACGGCTGCGGGCGTATCCATCGA
Source organism: Collinsella sp. OM04-5 (assembly GCF_003439125.1). Lineage (GTDB taxonomy): Bacteria > Actinomycetota > Coriobacteriia > Coriobacteriales > Coriobacteriaceae > Collinsella. The sequence continues at coordinate 104,419 of NZ_QSUU01000002.1, forward strand.
GATTCATATTTCACTCACATTGTTTACGCAGGTAAAGTGCGTGGAGTCGCCTGGGCTTGGCAGAGGGGCGGCGAAATATATTAAGTTTGCTGCTCTACAGTCCTGCGCAAGACGGAAAGCACATTAAGTGCTTTCCTTTGCGTGCGGAACTCGCGACAAACTTAATATATTTCGCCGCACCTCTGCCAAGCTCGGGAGACGACACGTTGATGTCTGCTTAACTCTGCTCGTTCAGGCTAATGACTTTGTTGGGGGTCCACTATTTGCTGGAGAGTGAACTTGCATTGGGACCTATCGCCCTCTCCTTGCAAATCTTCCTCGTCAAAATCGAAAATCATGATGGCGCAGTTGGGGAGTTTTGTTGGGAGCTCGTAGCCCTCTGGGGCTTCAGCCTTGATGAATTGGCGGCTGGCGCTGCCGTGGCTTACTGCTAGGAGGGTTTCGATGCCCTCGGCGCCCATGAGGTTGGTGAGGGTGCCTACCATGCGCTCCTGCAGGGCATGACTTCCTTCTCCTCCAAAGGGGACCAGGTCCTCGCCCGGATCCCAGACGTCGGTGGGCAGGGCGTCGTGCGGGCCCTCTTCGAAGGAGCCGTAGCTGCGCTCGATGATGCCTTCGCAGGGCTCGACTGCGGCGTCCGGACCGAGGAGTTCGCATGCGACGAGACTTGCCGTGTCCATGGCTCGGCCTAAGGGTGATGAGACCACTTTGTCGGGGACGACGTTGTGGGCTTTGAGCCACGCGGCTGCCATCCCGGCTTGCTGACGACCCAGGTCGGTTAACGGTGAATCGCAGCGGCCCTGGACCAGCTTTTTGACGTTGAATTCTGTCTGGCCGTGGCGGAGTAGATATAGCTTCTTCATGCTCTCCCCTTCTGCATCATTTGCTTTATCGGCTCGGCCCTACTCGTGGGTATGTCCTACGTAGTCTTCGTCGATCGTAATCTTGGCAATTGACTTGGGATATTCGGATTCGACCCGTTGTGCCAGCGCGTGCTTTAGGTCTTCGGCACTCATCTGCAGATCCGAGGGTCGCACGCAGTCAAATATCACATTGGTGTGCGTGGGGCCCGGCACGCAGCGCAGATCATGAATCGAAAGGCGGCTATCGATCTCTTGAGCCATAGCGTTGATGCGCAGGCGCATGCTCGCCACCTTTGAATCGTCGGTCACGATGGGGTCGTAATGGAGCGTGACAATCATGCCGTCTTCGCTCCTAAACGCCTGCTCAATATTGTCGAGCGTGTCATGAGATTCCAGCGGGCTGGCCTCGGCCGCCATCTCGGCGTGCGCACTTGCAAACTTCCTGCCCGGACCGTAATCGTGAACCATCAGGTCATGAACGCCCAAAACGCCGGGGTAGCTCATGATCTTGTCTCGAATGTGCTTGACCAGCTTGGGATCGGGCGCCTGGCCCAAAAGCGGGCTCACCGTATCTTGGATGAGCTCAAAGCCGCTCCAACCAATATAGGCGCCAACGGCAAGGCCGACCCACGCGTCAAGATTGATGTGCGTCATCTGCGAAATAATTGCGCACGCCAGCACGGCGCCCGTAGCAAGGACATCGTTCTTGGAATCCTGAGCGGTCGCGTGCAGCGTCTCGGACTCAATGCGGTCACCGAGCTTTTGGTTGAGGGCTGCCATCCACAGCTTAACAATCATCGAAAGCGCTAGAACCGCCACCAGGGCAAGCGAGAACTCGACAGGTTCGGGGTGAATGACGCGCTCAACCGAGGACTTCACCAGCTCAACGCCAATCAGCAGCACGAGCGCCGCCACGACCAGACCCGAGAGATACTCGTAGCGTCCATGTCCGTAAGGATGCTCAGGGTCCGCTGGCTTGCTCGCCAGCTTAAAGCCCAGCACGCTCACGATATTCGAGCTGGCATCGGACAGGTTGTTCATGGCATCCGCCACAATCGAAACCGATCCCGACAGCACGCCAATTACACCCTTCGCAGCGCATAGTGCCACATTGGCGAGAATACACACCACGCCCGTCAACGTGCCTACACGCGCACGGTCGCCCTGCGCACGACGAACGATCCACTCGACCATCTCTATCTGCCCCCACGGTACTACCTATATATCTATTGCTCAAACGGATTGTAGTGTAGCCACTTTGCCCCACAGATACAAAAAGGCCGCAACCCACACGGACCACGACCTTGGAACATGACAAAGGAATCGTCCTTGTGTCGCACAGGTTTATGCGCTCACTTCAGCAGCGCTCGCCACTGTTTCGGGTGAATCAGCTCCGTCCCCCGTCGTCCGCCCCTTCGCCGGCACCACGCCAAAGCAGTAGCTCAGCGCCGCAGACACCGCAAATGCCACACCGCCGGCAGCACAGCACCACAGCAGGTTCGAGATGCCGCCCGTGGCAAAACCAATGACCACGAGGACATTCGTCATGCCGATGGTATAGGCCGTAACGTGGCCCACGGCCGCAACAAGGCCTCCGACGGCACCGCCAATGGCCATGCACGTCAGGCACCTGCCATATTTAAAGCCGCAACCGTACAGCGCCGGCTCGCTTACGCCGCCGAGCACGCCCGAGATCGAATAGCCCAGCATGAGCGTCTTCTCGTCCTTATCCGCAACGCGAAGCGACGCGCCAAAGGGCATACCCCAAACGGCGAACGTTGCCATCGTCGCGGCGATCAGAATGCACGAATCCGTTCCCACACTCATAAACTGCGCATAGGCGAGCGATAGGACAACGTTGCTGACGCCCGCGATCTTAAGGAACTCCCAGCCCGCGGCAAGCCCCATGAGCGTGAGCAGCGACACGATGCCACCGGAATTGCCAAGCATAAACATAAGCTGGCCCAACAGCATGCCCAGATAGCTGCCCGCCGGCGCCGTGATACACAGCGAAACCGGAACCATGACAAGCATGGTCGCAAACGAAACGAACGAAAACGCCACGGCCTGAGGGATAACGCGCCGAAAGAAACACTCCACTCGCCATAGCACGGGCACCGAGATGAGAACCGGAATAACAGTCGTCGTGTAATCATTGACCGGCGCGGGAAGCAGACCATACACGGAAGTCATCGATGCCCCCGTCGTCGATGCGGCATCGACAAGCTTAAGCAGATCAGGCGCAATCAATACGCCGCCCAGCATCATGCCCAGCTGCTCCGAGCAACCGAGCTGGCGGGCGGCCGCCCAACCAAGATAGATGGGCAAAAAGTAGTAGCCGGCGTTATAGAGCCAACTGTAGAACAGGCGATAGATTTCGGAATCGGCAGACCACAGGCCCAGCATGCCTTCGCCCATAATGACGGCGACGGTGCGGAACAACGCCGCACAGACAATAAACGGCAGCGCCGACATCATGCTTTTGGACAGATAGTCCACCACGGCCATGGCGTTTGATGAGACCGTCGTTGCAAACGAGGTGTTAGAAACTTGTGACATGGAACGCCTTTCCCAATGTGACATGCGGACTGTCCCTTTGTCACATCGTGCGGTACTGACCGATTGCGCGGTACTTTTCGTAGCGGAGGTTTGTGAGGGTCGCGTCGTCGAGCCGCCCAAGCGTATCGAAGGCATCAAATGCCGAGGACATAACGGCACCGGCAATCTCCTCATGCGACAGGCCCCTATCGTCGACAATGCCGTCGATGATGCCGAGCGCCAACAGATCGGGGGCCGTGAGCTTAAGCGCTTCGGCGGCCTCATTCGCGCGGTCGGTATCCTTCCACAGGATCGACGCACAGGCCTCGGGGCTCACGACCGAATAGGCCGAGCTCGAGAGCATCAGGATGCGGTCGGCCACGGATAGCGCCAGCGCGCCACCAGAGCCGCCCTCGCCTGTCACCACCGAGACAATCGGCGTCTTAAGGCCGCTCATCTCCATGAGATTCTGGGCAATCGCCTCGCCCTGGCCGCGTTCCTCGGCACCGATGCCGCAAAACGCGCCCGAAGTATCAACCAGGCACAGAACCGGCCGGCCAAATTTCTCGGCTTGGTGCATCAGGCGACGTGCCTTGCGGTAGCCCTCGGGATGTGCCATACCAAAGTTGCGACGCATGCGCTCTTTGGTCGTGGTACCGCGCTCGATGGCGATAACCGTCACGGGCCGCCCGTCTTTCCAGCCAATGCCGCCCACCACGGCAGCATCGTCGCCAAAGTAGCGGTCGCCGTGCAGCTCTACGAATCCGTCGAGACCCAACGAGATCATCTCGCCTGCCGTGGCACGGTTCGCCGAGCGAGTCTGTTTGACGATTTCGAGCGCGCTTTTTGGTGCGGCCGAGCGCTTAAACAAGTGCCCCAGCTTTTTGCCGCGACGACCCGTATGCACAATTTCATGCGGTGCCCCCAAGCCGGGCGCATGCCCTTCGTGCAGCGCCAGCAGCTCGCCTACCGTGAGCGCAATCTCGCCGCGTGGAACAACGGCATCGCAAAAGCCGTGCTCCAGCAAAAACTCGGAGCGCTGGAATCCCTTGGGCAAGCGCTTATGCATGTTCTGCTCGATCACGCGCGGGCCGGCAAATGCCGTCAGGGCATCGGGCTCGGCCAGAATAATGTCGCCCTCCATGGCGAAGCTCGCGGTTACGCCTCCGGTCGTAGGATCGGTGAGCACCGTGATATACAGACCGCCCGCCTCGCTGTGGCGCCTAACCGCCGCAGAAATCTTGGCCATCTGCATAAGCGATGTCACGCCCTCTTGCATGCGCGCACCGCCCGAAACGGTAAAGCCGACAACTGGCAATCCCAGCTCGGTCGCACGCTCAAATGTGCGACAGATCTTTTCGCCCACCACGGAGCCCATCGAGCCCATCATAAAGTTGGCATCCATAAAGAAGAGAGCTGTATCGCAACCGCAGATTTTGCCCCTGCCGCACACAACGGCATCGCGCTCGCCCGAACGCTCGCTCACGCTCTTGAGTTTGTCGGCATAACCGGGAAACGAGAGGAAGTCCTCCGACGCCAGATTAGCATCCCATTCCTCAAACGTGCCCTCGTCGACCGTCATGCGCATACGCGCGCGACCGCTCACGCGAAAGTGTTTGCCGCAACGGGGGCAGACCTCGAGGTTGTCGTGCAGGCGTGCCTCATCGATCACGCGGCGGCACTCCGGGCACTTGATAAACACGTGGCGCGCGGGAAACTCGGCGCACGACTCGGTCATCGGCCCCTCGAGGACGTTGACCGTCTTCGCTTTTCTATTCATCAGCATAGAGATGCCCCATCAGATCGGTGTGGTACATGCCCGACAAGAACTCGTCGTTTGCCAGCACGTCGAGCTGAAGCTCGCTGTTTTCGCTCACGCCCTCAATCACGAGCTCGCCCAGGGCCGAGCGCATCTTGCGAATGGCGCCGTCACGCGTGGGCGCACACACAATGAGCTTGCCGAGCATGGAGTCGTAGTACGGCGGAACGGCGGCCCCGGTAAACATGGCGGAATCCCAGCGCACGCGCGGACCACCCGGCACACGCAACGCGGTGACCGTTCCGCATGACGGCAGAAAGTCCGGCGTTTCGGCATTGATGCGGCACTCCATGGCGTGGTTACGGACCGGCATGTCCTCCTGCTCAAAGGGCAGAGGCTGGCCGGCTGCCACGCGCAGCTGCCACTTGACCAAGTCGGTATCGGTCACAAACTCCGTAACCGGATGCTCCACCTGTAAGCGCGTGTTCATTTCCATAAAGTAGAAATTGCCGTCGTCCGAATACAGGAACTCGATGGTACCGGCTCCTTCGTAGCCGACGGCACGAGCCAGGTCACGCGCTGCTTTGTGCATGCGAGCACGAATGTCGTCGCGTCCGTCGAGGCACGGCGCGGGGCTCTCCTCGATCAGCTTTTGGTTGCGACGCTGAACCGAGCACTCGCGCTCGCCGAGCGAAAACACATGGCCCTGCTTATCGGCCATAATCTGCACCTCGACATGGTGCGCCGGCGCGACGAACTTCTCCATGTAGCACTCGCCGTCGCCAAAGACGGCCTCGCCCTCGGCACGTGCCTCGATGAACGCCTTTGCCGCATCTTCCACGCGCTCGACCTTGCGAATGCCGCGACCGCCACCGCCGGCGCGCGCCTTAATAAGCACGGGGCAGCCAATGCGCTCGGCCTCGGCCGTCGCCTCCTCGGGACTTTTGAGCAAATCGCAGCCTGGCACGATGGGTACGCCCGCCGCGGCGGCCGTTCGACGCGCGGCGTCCTTGTCGCCCATGCTGTCGATCACCTCGGCCGAAGGACCGACAAACGCCAGGCCATACTTGTCGCAGTCGCGCACGAAGCTCGCCTTCTCGGAGAAAAAGCCATAGCCGGGATGAATTGCCTTTGCCCCCGACTTCACGGCACAGGTGAGCACGGCATCGTCGTTGAGGTAGCTCTCGGCAAGACGCGGGCCGCCGATGCAATACGCCTCGTCGGCAAGCTGCACGTGCAGCGCGTCCGCATCGGCCGTGGAATAAACGGCGACGGTCTTGATGCCCATATCGCGGCACGCGCGGATAACACGGACCGCGACTTCTCCGCGGTTGGCGATGAGCACTTTGTCGAACATGAAGCCTTCCTTAACTTTCGTGCATGAGTGCAAAAGACATATCAGCGCGGCAGCAAACCTCACCGTTGACGCTCGCAGTACCCGTCGCAAAGCGGAACGGCCCGCGCGCACGCGTGATGGTGCACACCAGATCAACCGTGTCGCCCGGGCGCACCGGACGCTTAAAGCGCACCTTATCGAGGCTCGTATAGAACGGCGTCGCGCCGCGCGCCTCCTCGTCGTCCATCAGCAGCACGCAGCAGTTCTGAGCGAGCATCTCGCACTGAATCACGCCGGGGACCACCGGGTTTCCCGGAAAATGCCCCTGCAAAAAGTACTCGTCGCCCGTGATCGTGATCTTGCCGTGGGCCTCATCGCCCACCAGCTCGGCTTCGTCGAGCAAAAGCATCGGCTCGCGATGCGGCAACAGCTTCTTGAGCTCTTCTTTGTTCATGGATACCACCTATCCGATCCTCATAAGGCAACTGCCGAACTCCACGAGGTCGCCGTCGGCCACGCAGATCTCGAGCACCTCGCCATCCGCCTCGGCCGTCACCTCGTTGAGAACCTTCATGGCCTCGATGATGCAGAGGGTCTCGCCGGCCTTGACCTTGGAGCCCACGTGCACAAACGGCTCGTCGCCCGGCGCCGGGGCAGCGTAGAAAACGCCGACCATGGGAGCGGTCACCTCGGTGCCTTTGGACTCCGGTGCGGCGGCGGGCGCCTGCGCGGCGGGCTCCGGTGCGGCAGGCGCGACTGCGGGAGCCGCAACCGGAGCAGTCACGGCACCCGGCATAGGCATGGGCACGGCAACCGGCTGCGCGGCGCTCGCGCGCTCGAGCTCGACCGCGGTGCCATCGGGCTCCTCGACGCGCACGCGCGTGAGGCCGCGGTCCTCCATAACATCGGCTATCTCGGCAAGTCTTTTGGAATCCATGCTCTAGCTCCTCGTATATCTACGCAGCGCGATGGCGGCGTTGTGCCCGCCAAAGCCCAGGTTGGTCGAAAGCGCCCAGGTAAGGTCGGCGCGAACCGCGCGATTGGGCGTGTAGTCAAGATCGCAGGCGGGATCGGGCGTGTGGTAGTTAATGGTCGGCGGCACCACGCCCTGCTCGAGCGCCATGGCACAGGCCATGACCTCGATGGCACCCGTGGCACCGATCATGTGACCGGTCATCGACTTGGTCGACGAGACATGTGCGGCGCGCGCCGCGTCCTCGCCGAGCGCTCGCTTGATGCCCACCGTCTCGGACGAATCGTTGAGTTTGGTCGAGGTGCCGTGAGCGTTGATGTAGAGGCCCTCGGAAGGCTTAACGTCGCCCTCGGCCACCGCCAGCGATATCGCGCGGGCAATGCCGGCAGCCTCGGGATCGGGACTCGTGATGTGATAGGCATCATCGGTGTTGCCGTAGCCCACGACCTCGGCATAAATGTGCGCACCGCGCGCCTGCGCATGCTCCATGCTCTCGAGCACGAGCACGCAGGCGCCCTCGCCCATCACAAAGCCGTCGCGATTCGCATCGAACGGACGACAAGCCGTCGCAGGATCGGGGTTGGTGGTCAACGCACGGCAGGACGTAAAGCCCGCAACGGCATCGGGGATAATGGCCGCCTCGGCTCCGCCGGCGAGAATCGCATCGGCATAGCCATGCTTGATGGCGCGGAACGCCTCGCCCACGGCATGGGCCGAGGTCGCGCACGCGGTCACCACGGGCAGGGTCGGGCCTTTTGCCTTGTGGCGGATCGCGATATTGCCCGAGGCCATATTGGGAATCATCATCGCGATCATATAGGGCGATGCACGGCGAGGCCCCCGATCGGCAATCGTGTGGACGTTGTCGACGAGTGTCTGCATGCCGCCCACGCCTGAACCCACGTAGACGCCCAGGCGCTCGCGATCGATGGCGCCCTCGACATCAAAGCCTGCATCGTGCATGGCCTCGTCCGACGCCGCCAGTGCAAACTGAACGCAGGGGTCCAGGTGCTTGGCATCGTGCTTGCCAAAGTACTCGTTGCCGTCAAAACCCTTGACCTCGGCCGCCACCTTGACGGCAAACGCATCGGTATCGAAGTGCGTGATCGGGCCGATACCGCACGTGCCGGCGCACATGGCCGCCCAGGTGGCAAGCGCCGTGTTGCCGAGCGGCGACACGGCACCGATACCGGTGATTGCAACTCTCTGTTCCATCATGGTCTCCTCATCCAAGCCGTTCTTCGGCCCTGGTTTCTACATCGCCATTCCGCCGTCGACGCGCACGACCTCGCCCGTAATGTAGGCAGCCGCATCACTCGCCAAAAAGCGCACCACGCCGGCCACTTCCTCGGGGCGCGCCATGCGCCTCAGGGGAATCTGCTCCTCGCACGCCGTGCGCACCTTATCCGAGAGCTTTGCCGTCATATCGGTCTCGACAAACCCGGGTGCGACCGCGTTCACTCGTACGCCGCGGGGCGCAAGCTCGCGCGCTACCGCCTTGGTCAGGCCGATAACGCCCGCCTTGGAGGCGGCGTAGTTGGCCTGCCCAGCATTGCCCATCAGGCCCACAACCGAGCTCATGTTGATGACGCAACCGCCGCGCTGGCGCATAAAGGTCTTGCTGAGCGCGCGCGTCATATTGAACGTGCCCTTGAGATTGACATCGAGCACGCGGTCGAAGGCATCATCGCCCATGCGCATGAGCAGGCCATCGCGGGTGATGCCGGCGTTGTTGACGAGCGCCCAAATGGAGCCAAAGTCGCTCAGGACCGTCTCCACGCATGTGTTGACGGCGGCGGGGTCGGCCACGTCGCATTGATATGCGCGCGCCGTGGCGCCAGACGCCTCGCAGACCTCGCACGTCTCGTGCGCCGCATCGACGCTGCCGGCGTAGACGACGGCGATATCGTAGCCATCCTCCGCCAGGCCCACGACACAAGCGCGACCGATGCCGCGCGAGCCGCCCGTAATCAGCGCCACGCGGCGCGACCTGTCGCGCTCGAGCGCGCCGTTGTTCAAATTGCCCATGTCATTCCTTTCGGATTACAGCCCTGTGGGCTATGCGAGCTCGTCGGCAATAGCTGCGACCTGTTCGGCCGTTTCGCACGAATACACGTGAACGTCGCTCAACGTACGCTTGACCAGGCCGGACAGCGTTTTGCCGGGACCGACCTCAATAAACGTGTCGATGCCTTGATCCTGTAGAGCATGCAGTGTGTCGACCCAGCGCACGGCATGACTCACCTGGTTGGCCAGCACCTCCGATGCGGCCTGCGGGTCGGCCGGATAGGGCGCCGCCGTCATATTTGCCATAACAGGAATGAGCAACGGGGACGGCGCGTGACCGGCTTGGATATACGTCGCCAGCCCCTCAGTCGCCTCGGCCATATAGGGGCTATGGAATGCACCCGACACCGCGACTTTCATAGCGCGGCCGCCAGACTCTTTTACTAGGACGTCGAGCGCCTGCAGCGCCTCGGGCGCTCCGGCAACAACCGTCTGCTGCGGGCTGTTGTAGTTGACCGGCCAGCAGTCCTCGCCGGCCTGCGCAGCCAGGTTCTCGACTTGCGCTGCATCGAGCTTGATGACGGCGCGCATGCCGCCCGGATGGCGTTCGGCAGCCGCGGCCATAAGCGCCGCGCGCTCACATACGAGCTCAAAACCGGCTCGCGTATCGAATGCCCCCGCAAAGGTGAGTGCAGCGACCTCGCCCAGCGAGAATCCCGCACAGGAGGCAGGCACCACGCCGCGCTCACGCAGGGCGATAGCCGCTGCCAGGTCATGAACGAACACGCACGGCTGCGTGTTCTCGGTCTGCGAGAGCTCTTCCTTCGAGGCGCTCCGACACTGCTCGCTCGTCCCCGGGCGCACCTCGTCGGCAATGGCGAACACCTCGGCAGCCTCCGGCGATGCTTCGATGAGGTCGACGCCCATCGAGGGATGCTGGGCACCCTGACCGGCAAACAGAAACGCTACGCTACCCATGCGGACGCACCCTTCAGGACATGCTCGGCGCCATCGACAAGATCGTCGACGATTTCGCGTGCGCTCTGGCGCTCGTTGACCATGCCGGCAATCTGTCCGCACAAATACGAACCCTCTTCGTAATTACCGTCCTTTGCGGCTTTACGAAGCGCGCCCGTGCCCATGGCCCCGAGCTCCTCGGGGCTTGCGCCCGCCGCCTCGTTCTTGGCATACGCGTTGGTGAAGGGGCTCTTGAGGGCGCGAACCGGATGTCCCGTCGAGCGACCGGTCGCACGCGTCGACGTGTCGCCCGCCTTGAGCACCAGCTCTTTATACTGTTCGGATACAGTGCACTCGTTTGCGACCAGAAAGCGTGTTCCCACCTGGACGCCGGCAGCGCCGAGCATAAAGGCGGCCGCCACACCGCGGCCATCGGCGATGCCGCCAGCCGCAACCACGGGAATATCGACCGCATCGACAACCTGCGGCACCAGTGCCATCGTCGAGGTCTCGCCAATGTGGCCACCCGATTCGGTGCCCTCGGCAACCACAGCGGTTGCCCCACGACGTGCCACGAGACGGGCGAGCGCCACCGAAGCCACAACGGGGATGACCTTGATGCCCGCATCGTTCCAAGCTTTCATGTACTTGGCGGGATTACCGGCACCCGTCACGACGACCGGCACCTGCTCGTCGATCACAACCTGCGCGACCTCGTCGGCAAACGGGCTCATGAGCATAACGTTGACGCCAAAGGGCTTATCCGTCTTGGCGCGCAGCTCGTGAATCTGATCGCGCAGCCAGTTTGCGTCGGCATTCATGGCCGCGATAATCCCTAAGCCGCCTGCCTCGGACACGGCAGATGCCAGCGAGGCGTCGGCAATCCAGGCCATACCACCCTGGAACACGGGTTTTTCGATGCCGAGCAGATCGCAGAGAGGAGACTTGAGCATCACTACTTCTCCAATGCCGCCTCGACCGTATCGACGAACTCGCCGACCGTCTTGGGGTTCTCCTCGGTATCGAGCTGGATGCCAAACTCGTCCTCGACGGCGACGAGGATCTCGACGGTACCCAGACTGTCGAGACCAATCTCCTCGAGCGTGGACTCGGGCTTCATCTCGACATCGTCAAGACCGGCGGTCTCGCGGATAACGTCGCAAACGCGCTCGAAGGTCTTCTGATCTGCCATGGTAGTTCTCCTTTGTTTGTGCCCTAGGGGCGTTTTTTCCTATGTGCAACTACTTCCAACGAAGCAGATAGCCGCCTATATCCAGACCGGCGCCAAATCCGACCAGGGCGATGGTGTCGCCCGCGTGCAGCGCGCCGGTATTTGCCAGTCGATCAAGAGCAAGCGGAATGCAGGCGCTCGAGATGTTGCCGGTTTCACGCAACGTTCGGACCACACGGTCGTCCGGCACACCTAGGCGCTTGACTGCCTGGCTCAAGATTCGTTCGTTAGCCTGATGGAATACAAAGTGGTCGATGTCCTCGACCGCGATGCTCGCGTCGCAAGCGAGCTTGTTGACCGTGTCGCAGATGGCATTGACGCCAAACTTGAAGACGCGACGGCCGTTCATGGAAAGCACGCTTTCGCTATCTGCGGAGGCCTTAAACGGCGAGGTACCGACCAGACCGGGAACGCGTAACGTCTCGACGTCGGGCGTCGTCGAAAGCTCAACAGCAAGGGGATTCTCTCCCCCAGCCTCTATGACCGCAGCACCCGCACCATCGCCAAAGAGCACGCACGTGGCACGATCGGTCCAATCGAGCGCGCGCGTCATCTGCTCGGCGGCAACAACCAGCACGTGCTTGGCGCGACTGCGGGCGATATAGCCCTCGGCGACATCGAGCGCAAATACAAAGCCGGCACATGCCGCCGAAACGTCGAAGGCAGGACATGTGGCACCCAGGCGCTCGGCAACGGCGCACGCTTCGGCAGGAACGAGATGATCGCCCGTCGTCGTCGAACAGACGATGAGATCCAACTGGCTCGCATCGATTCCGGACGTCTGGAGCGCTTGCTCGCTCGCTGCCACGGCAAGGTCGTCGAGTGACTCGGTGGTGCACACATGGCGGCTCTTGATACCGGTGCGGGTAAAAATCCACTCATCCGAGGTATCGAGGAACTCGGACAGCTCGTCATTGGAAACACTGCGCGTAGGAAGCGCCGAGCCTGTTCCAAGAATCGTGAAACCCATCACTAACCTCCTTTGAGTTGTTGATGTGTTTACATCGACCAAGAGAGGATAGCGCATTTCAGTCGTTGTTGACGTGTTAACATTAAATTGTCCAAATGCGACAAAGGCTTCACATTGTGTCTATCTCTCGACACCATTGCGTTATTCACTTATTCATTATGGAGGTAGCAGCCGCTATGGATGCCAAATTAACGATAGTCGACGTAACCGGATCGACCAACGATGACCTGCTCGAAGCAGGAAAACAAGGAGTGCCGCACGGCACAGGACTTGCCGCCCGGGCTCAGACAGCAGGACGCGGCCGGCGCGGCCACAAGTGGGATTCAACCGCCGGCAACCTATTGCTTTCGATTGTCCTGCGTCCATGCGTTAATCCTACAAAGTATTCTGGTCTTGCCGCCGTCAGCGGCCTAGCAGTGCTCGAAGCGTTCGAGGCGCAAGGTCTTGCAAACGAGATTGGCCTCAAATGGCCCAACGACCTGGTCGCGCGAGAACGCAAGCTCGGCGGCATTCTGGTCGAGGCGGCACGCGACAACAAAGGCATGCCCTTCGCCGTCTGTGGCATTGGCGTCAACGTAAACTACACGCCCCAAGAGGTGCCCGATGGCGGCCTGGCTGCAATTGGCCTCTCGGACCTCAACGAGAATGTTCCCGCCGTCGATGTGCTCCTCGATGAGGTCTATCACGCAGTTATAGAAGCTGTAAATGCGTGGGTAGAGCGTCTCAACGCCATGGAAGAAGATGCTGGACCGCTCGCGCCTGTCCACGGCGAATATATCGCTCATCTCAATTGGATTGGAGAGCGCGTTACCGCCCGCTCCCCCGCTGGGGACGAGCTGGCGCGAGGCATCTTTAAAACGGTCGATGGCTTTGGTCGCGCATGTATCGAAACGGAAGGCGGCTTGCGATCCTTCCATTTTGAGGAGGCATCGCTACGTCCCTTGAGCGAATAGGGCGCCGCAGCCACCTACTCGGCAGCATTACCCGGCAGTCCAAACCATCATTAAAAACAAAAGGGCCCCGCTACCGTAACGGCAGCGGGGCCCTTTAAGCTATGAGCGATATCGCTTAGAGCTTGATGTCGATGTCGACGCCAGCGGGGAGGTCGAGACGCATAAGCGAATCAACGGTGCCCGAGGTGGGGTCGAGGATGTCGATGAGGCGCTTGTGGGTGCGCATCTCGAACTGCTCACGGGAGTCCTTGTTCACGTGCGGCGAACGGATAACCGTGTACAGGTTGCGCTCGGTGGGCAGGGGGACAGGACCGGAAACGCGAGCGCCGGTCTTCTGAGCGGTCTCGACGATGAGCTTCGCGGACTGATCGACGACCTCGTGATCATAGCCCTTGAGGCGAATGCGGATCTTCTGGGTAGCCAACTTAAACCTCCAAAGAGTGCGAGAGATGTTCTCGCGGATTACGTAACAGGGAGCTCGAACTTAGGCGTTCTTGCTCATGACCTCGTCCACAATGGACTTGGGCGCGGGCTCATAAGAGTCGAACTGCATCGTGTAGGATGCACGGCCCTGGGTCTGGGAGCGAAGGTCGGTAGCGTAACCGAACATCTCGCCCAGCGGCACCTTGGCACGGATGAGCTTGCTGTTCTTGCGATCCTCCATGCCCTCGATCTTGCCGCGGCGACCGGAGAGGTTGCCCATAACGTCGCCCATGTACTGCTCGGGGGTCTCGACCTCGACAGCCATGATCGGCTCGAGCAGCTGCGGATCGGACTTCTTGAGGGCGTCCTTGATAGCCATGGAACCGGCGATCTTGAAGGCGGCCTCGGAGGAGTCGACCTCGTGGTAAGAACCGTCGAACAGGGTGACCTTAACGTCGAGGACCGGGAAGCCGGCGATAACACCGGTGTTCAGGGCCTCCTGGATGCCCTTGTCGATGGACGGGATGTACTCCTTGGGCACGACGCCGCCGACGATAGCGTTGACGAACTCGTAGCCGAAGCCCTCCTCCATCTTCTCGAGCTTGATGACGGCGTGGCCATACTGACCGCGACCGCCGGACTGACGGACGAACTTGCCCTCAGCCTTCTCGACGTCGTGACCAGCGGTCTCGCGGTAGGCAACCTGGGGCTTACCAACGTTAGCGTCAACCTTGAACTCACGGAGCAGACGGTCGACGATGATCTCGAGGTGCAGCTCGCCCATGCCGGCGATGATGGTCTGGCCGGTCTCGTGGTTGGTGGACACCTGGAAGGTCGGGTCCTCCTCGGCGAGCTTGGTCAGAGCCAGGGACATCTTGTCCTGCTCGGCCTTGGTCTTGGGCTCGATGGCAACGTCGATAACGGGCTTGGCGAACTCGATCTTCTCGAGGACGATCTCCTTGCCCTCGGCGCACAGGGTGTCACCGGTGGTGGAGTTCTTGAAGCCGACGCAAGCGACGATGTCGCCGGCGGCAGCGTCGTCACGGTCGATACGCTCGGCAGCGTTCATCTCGAGGATGCGGCCGAGACGCTCGCGCTGACCGTTGGAAGCGTTGACCACGTAGGAGCCGGACTCGGCGCGGCCGGAGTAAACGCGGACATAGGTGAGCTTACCGACGAACGGGTCGGTCATGATCTTGAAGACCAGGCCGGAGAAGGGCTCGTCGAAGGAAGGATGACGCTGGATCTCCTCGCCGGTGTCCGGATCGGTACCGGTGACGGCCTCAACGTCGAGCGGGCTGGGCAGGTAGTCGACGACAGCGTCGAGCAGCTCCTGAACGCCCTTGTTCTTGTAGGCGGAGCCCACGAAGACGAGGTTGAGCTCGTTGGCCAGGACGCCCTTGCGCAGAGCAGCCTTGAGCTCCTCGACGGTGAAGTCCTCCTCCATGAGGATCTTCTCCATGAGCTCGTCGTCAAAGCTGGCAGCAGCGTCGAGGAGCTCCTCGCGCTTGGTGGCAGCGATGTCAGCGAACTCAGCCGGGATCTCGTCCATCGGCTCGGGGTAGGTCATGCCCTTCTCGTCGGCCTTGAAGTCCCATGCAGTCATGGTGACCAGGTCGATGACGCCCCAGAAGTTGTCCTCGGCGCCCATCGGGACCTGAGCGGCCACAGCGTTAGCGTCGAGACGATCCTTCATGGTCTCGATAGCGTTGAAGAAGTCAGCGCCCACGCGGTCATACTTGTTGATGAAGGCGATGCGGGGGACGTTGAAGGTAGAAGCCTGACGCCAAACGGTCTCAGACTGGGGCTGAACGCCGGCAACGGCGTCGAAGACGGCGACAGCGCCATCGAGGACGCGCAGGCAGCGCTCGACCTCGGCGGTGAAGTCAACGTGGCCCGGGGTGTCGATGATCTGGATGCGGTAGTCCTTACCGTCCTTGTTCCAGAAGCAGGTGGTAGCAGCGGAGGTAATGGTTACGCCGCGCTCCTGCTCCTGAACCATCCAGTCCATGGTGGCAGCGCCCTCATGGACCTCACCGATCTTGTGGGTCTTACCGGTGTAGTAAAGAATACGCTCGGTCGTGGTGGTTTTACCGGCATCGATGTGAGCCATGATGCCGATGTTACGGGTATCGGAAAGCTTGTACTTAGGCTTAGCCATGTTAGTTCCTTACCTTAACTTACCAACGATAGTGAGAGAACGCGCGGTTGGCCTCGGCCATCTTGAAGACGTCCTCACGCTTCTTGACGGAAGCGCCCAGGCCGTTGGAGGCGTCGAGGATCTCGTTGGCGAGACGCTCGGCCATGGTCTTCTCCTTGCGAGCGCGGGAGAAGTTGACGATCCAGCGGATACCCAGAGCGGTGGAACGACGGGAGTTGACCTCCATCGGGACCTGATAGGTAGCGCCACCGACACGCTTGGGCTTAACCTCGAGCGTGGGCTTGACGTTGTCCATAGCCTTCTTGAAGGTAGCGAGAGCGTCGCCACCCTCGGACTTCTCGGCAACGATCTCGAAAGCGGTGTAAACGATGCGCTCAGCGGTGGCCTTCTTGCCGTCAAGAAGGACCTTGTTGATGAGCTGAGTCACCAGGCGGTTGTTGTAAACGGCGTCAGGCTGAACCTCACGACGATTAGCTGCTGCACGACGCGGCATGTGAAATCTCCTTAAGTGTCTACCGTGCGGCGCTCAAGACGGCACACGGCGAAAGTATCAAAACGTTATCTGGCTTATTTAGCCTTGGGGCGCTTAGCACCGTACTTGGAACGGGCCTGCATACGGTTCTGGACCGGAGCAGCGTCGTAGGCGCCACGGATGACGTGATAACGGACACCAGGGAGGTCACGGACACGACCGCCGCGGACGAGCACGATGGAGTGCTCCTGCAGGTTGTGGCCCTCACCCGGGATGTAAGCGGTAACTTCGATGCCGTTGACGAGGCGAACACGGGCAACCTTACGAAGAGCCGAGTTCGGCTTCTTGGGGCTCGTGGTGAAGACGCGGGTGCACACGCCGCGCTTCTGGGAGTTGTGCTGCAGAGCAGCGTTCTTGGACTTCTTGGGCACGGAACGACGGCCCTGGCGAACCAGCTGGTTAATAGTAGGCAAAGCGTACTCCTTCTCGAATGATTCCAGCTTTCTGTAAAGTGCAACGGCTTGAATCGAGGGGTCAGCATCCCCCTACGAAACACGCAGTTCGATAGGATACGTGGCGTTAGCTGTGCCGTCAACAGACCACGCCGCCGGGCGTATCCTAAAATTGGCATATTTCCGCAAAGCCTACACAAAAGGAATCCCCTCCTGTGCGAGGGGGAGGATTCCCGGCCCGGGCGGCGCGGGGGCTAAGTTTGCTGCTCTACAGTCCTGCGCAAGACGGAAAGCACATTAAGTGCTTTCCTTTGCGTGCGGAACTCGCGACAAACTTAACCCCTGTGCCGCCCGGCCCGGGAATCCGACGTGCTCGTTGGGGCAACGTTACCTGCCAAAACGGGACAGGTTTATTTTGGTCGGTTTTATCTGCGGAAACGTCGCGCTCCAGCGGTAATCCGCCCTCATCTGTCATAGGGAAATCGGCGGCGCTTTCGGAAGTATGCGGCAAATTCTGGACCTGCCGAGCACACCGGGGTTTTGCGATAGTAAACCCGCAGGTAGAGCGCTTGAGCATATGCGGTGTGGTCGACCCATCGAGATTTTGCCGCATACTTCCGAAATTCAGGCGAATATCGCTCAAAATAACCGTCCATATAACGCAAAATAGGCCGCTTCCCCTCGTGGGAAGCGGCCTCAAGCCTTACGAATAGACGATGGTAAAGGGTTCTTCCGTTTGAGTCTCTCCTGTTGATGTGTATCTCGTGCCCTCGAGGGTTACCGAGACCACTTGGTCGACATCAATCAACTTCGTTGGCACCCAAATGTTCTCTCCGCTATTGCGTGCCATCGAAACATAGAAATTGTACGCGCCTGCGTCGTCATCTTCGATAATCTGCTCCGATCCATCCTTGTAGCTGACGGTCAGTTTATGATCAACTGCTTCATAGCCCAGATCATCGATGTGCGTCTGGATGGAAAACGGGCTAATCTCGAGAGGCGAGTCATCGGAGCGGAGTTCCTTTGTATCGACGTACGCTCCAACGCTAAACTCGGGCGTCGATGCCTCGAACAGCTTCGCGTCCTCGCCTTCGCCCTCAGTCCAGCAGATATTCCAGGTGACCGCATGTCCCAAATCTCGCTCGCGATTCCACGAGGCAAAGTACATCGTGCCATTAATGACCGTGTCGCTTGATGTGTCTTTATCAATTGTGCAGCGTGTGTCAGCCCATTCCTCGCCGAAGTTCATGCTGGGCGTGCCGATGCCTTGTTCTTCTTCACCATAGAGAACAAGTTCGCCAGTCTCTGCTGCCGGCTTGTAGTAGTTAACACCATTTGGATTGGACAACGTAAACGTCACGGCACCGCAACCGTTTTTATCGATAGCCATATCATGAATGTCGAGTGTATAGCCGTTGCCCTCGACGGACAGATTGACCTTCTGTACTGAACCCTCCAAGCTTTGGGGCGCGATACCATCACCAAACTCTCTGGTGTAGGTATATTTAGTCCCCGACGAGCCACCTTGAGTCCAGGTAATGGACTCTCCGTTGCCATGGTTTCCCCAGGCAGAGGCAAAATAACTGGAATTGACGACGGCGTAGGCGACCCCTCCGGTCGCCAGCACTCCGGCAAGGCATCCGATCACGGCAACATACAGAGGCTTCGCGTGACCCTTTCGGCGAAGCGGCTCACCAGCAGCGGCATAAAGAACACGGTCAGCAAGATCGCTATCAGCTTGGACGGACTCGAAGGCCTGCTTGATTTGGTTGGATTTCACGGTCGCCCTCCTCTAGGATGAACTTGAGTTTCGATCTGCCGCGAGCTAAACGCGTTCGAACTGTCGCGGCTGGTACGTGCAGCAACTCGGCAATCTCTGAAGTCGAGAAGCCCAGATAGTAATAGAGCACGATGGGGATACGGAATCGTTCCGGAAGCCGCATGACATCTGACAGGACGGCCTTGGTCTCATCCTGCGCCGCCGAAAGCGAATCGGCCAGGTTCTCAATATCCTCCACACGCCTCCATGGCTTTCGAAAGAGCGATTTGCATTCATTGATCGTGACCCGGATAAGCCAGCCGCGAAGATGCTCCCAACTTTCAAAGTTTCCATCGCTTTTGAGCAACTTAAGAAAGACGTCTTGTGCGACATCGTCGGCATCGGCACGATCACGCAGGTACGTCAATGCGATTCGAAACACGACATCCCGGTGATCTTCGACTGCCTGTCTAAAAGCTTGTTCTTCCATAATCACCTCCCGGTGACGTTAATGATTCTCGATGAGGCCCTCACCATAGATACGCTTTGACCGATCGGATTGTTTCAAATCCAAGCAGGAAAAACCCACCGAAATTAATCCGTCCCTTTTTGGCAAGGGACCAACGGAACGCAACAGGTTGAGCATACGCAAGCGAGCGGCCCCCAGAGCGTACAAGGTGGCATGAAAAAGGCAGGGCATTGACCTTTTGGTCATGCCCTGCCTTTTGAATGACAGATTGTAGCTCTGGGGGCCGCGCAGCGACGGAGGTTGCCGCCGTTCGTTAGAACGGCGGAACTAGTTACTCCTCGTCGTTGTCCTTGGCCTCTTCGGCGTCGTCGGTGTCCACGAGCTGGTTGAGCAGCTCGTCGAGGGAAGCCATGTCCTCGTTGATGGCACCGTTGGCGGGAGCCTTCTTGTCGTCGATCGGGGCGCCCAGGAGCTCCTCGTCGGCGTCGGCGTGATGCGTCGGCGTGGCGGAGGTGCCCAGCAGGATGTCGTCCGGACCGTCGGGGCTAAAGACCATCTGCAGCAGCTGCGAGAGGTCTTCCTCGTCGGCAACGTCGTCGTTGTTCTCGAGGATGTAGAGCAGGTCGTGGGCCTCGAGGCCGTCACGGAGCTCCTCGATCGCCTTGGCACCGATGCCATCGATGCGCAGCAGATCCTCCTCGGACTTGCCGACCAGGTCGCCGACCGTCTCGATGCCGACCTCGCTGAACTTGTTGGTCCAGCGCTGCGACACGCCCAGGTCGTCGAACAGGTACAGGCGAGCCTTCTCGGCGGAGATGGTGTGGCCGTTGCGGGTGAACGAACCGTCAGCACCACCGAACTCGTCGTAGCCGGCCCAGTCGAGCTGCTGCGGGAGCTGCTCGTCCAGGTCCTTGAGCTCCACAGGAGCCCACTCGGGCAGCGACTTGGCGTTGGGCGAAGCCGGACCGTCGATGTCCACGTAGCCGTCGGCCGTACGATACGTCAGCTTGGCGTTGGCGTACGGCTTGAGGCCGGTACCAGCCGGGATCTTCTTACCGACGATGACGTTGGACTTAAGGTCGAGCAGGTGATCGACCTTGCCCTCGATGGCAGCCTCGGTAAGGACGCCAGCGGTACGGATGAACGAAGCGCTCGACAGCCAGGAGTCGATGTTGGACGCGACCTTGAGCGTACCCAGGATGACGGGCTCGGCCACGGGAGCCTGACCGCCCAGACGGGCAACGCGCTCAACCTCGTCTGCAAACTCGTAGCGGTCAACGTACTGACCAAGCAGGTACTTGGAGTCGCCGGGGTTGGTGATCTGAACGCGACGCAGCATCTGACGTGCGAGCACCTCGATGTGCTTGTCGTTCAGGTCGACGCCCTGGCTGGTGTAGACGTCCTTGACGCTCTCGACGAAGGTGTGCATCGTCGACTCGATGTCGGTCAGCTTGCGCAGGTTGCGGAAGTTGACGAAGCCCTTGGTGATCTGGTCGCCGGCGCGAACCTCGCAGCCGTCCTCGATCTCGGGCATGAAGCGCACCGAAGCGGGGACGCGACGCTCGTCGAGGACACGGGTGTGATCCTCGGAGTCGGTGAGCGTCAGCACGTACTCGGACTTCTCGGGCTTAATCGAGAGATGGCCAGAGTACGGAGCCAGCTCGGCCTCGCGACCCAGAATCTTCTCGTTGACGTTGCCGACGATATCGAACATACGGCTGACCGTAGGCAGACCCTGCGTAATATCGTCGACGCCAGCGACGCCGCCGGAGTGAATGGTACGCATCGTAAGCTGCGTACCGGGCTCGCCGATGGACTGGGCGGCAATAATGCCGACCGCGGTACCGATGGCGACCGGACGACGGGTGGAAAGATCCCAGCCGTAGCACTTCTGGCACACGCCGTACTTGGAGCGGCAGGTGAGCAGCGCGCGAAGCTTGACCTTCTTGAGGCCGGCATCGACCATCTTCTGGATGTCGGCGACCTTCTCGATGTAGCCGTCCTGCTCAAAGAGCACGGTGCCATCGGGAGCCACGACGTCCTCAATGAAGCAACGGCCGACAAGATCGGTGTTGAGGTCGGTGGTGCCGGGGATGATGAGGTTGTAGGTGACACCCTCGTGCGTACCGCAGTCCTCCTCGCGGACGATGACGTCCTGGGCCACGTCGACCAGACGACGGGTCAGGTAACCAGAGTCCGAGGTGTGGGATGCGGTATCGACCAGGCCCTTACGGGCGCCGTAGGTCGAAATGAAGTACTCGAGCGGCAGCAGGCCCTCGCGGAAGTTCGCCTTAATGGGAAGGTCGATCGTCTCGCCGGACATGTCTGCCATCAGGCCACGCATGCCGCCGAGCTGACGCAGCTGGGTCTTAGAACCACGGGCGCCGGAGTCGGCCATCATGTACAGCGGGTTCTCCTCGTCGAACATGTCGAGCATGAGCGCTGCGACCTTGTCGGTACAAGCGGTCCACTCGTTAACGACTTCGATGTGGCGCTCCGTCTCGTTGATGAAGCCCTCCTCGAAGTACTCGTTGATCTGGTCGACGTTGGCCTGGGCGCGATCGAGCAGCTCCTGCTTCTCGGCAGGGATGAGAGCGTCCCACACCGAGATGGTGAGGCCGGCGCGGGTAGCGTAGTGGAAGCCGGAGTACTTGATGGCATCGAGGATCGGACCGACCTTGGCCTCGGGGTAACGATCGCAGCAGTCAGCAACCAGCTTGGCCACGTCGCCCTTGACCATCTTGTAGTTCATGAACTCGTAGTCTTCGGGCAGGCACTGGCGGTTGAAGATGATGCGGCCGATAGAGGTCTCGAAGCGCGCGGTCTTGTTGCCGGTGACGTCGTAGTCGACAAACTCGTTCTTGCCGTTCTTGACGCGGAAGATACGGGTGCCGTCCTCGTTGATGACATTGGCGTCGGCAGCGGACACGCGGACCTGAATCTTGGCCTGCATGTCGACCTCGGAGCGGCAGTCATAGGCGTGCAGCGCGTCGTCGAAGCTGGCGAACACGTGGTTCTCGCCCGGCAGACCGTCGCGGACCTGGGTCAGGTAGTACACACCGATGATCATGTCCTGCGAGGGGATGTTAACCGGCTTGCCGGATGCCGGCGAGCGCAGGTTGTTCGCAGAGAGCATAAGCACGCGAGCCTCGGCCTGAGCCTGGCTGGACAGCGGCACATGGACAGACATCTGGTCGCCGTCGAAGTCGGCGTTGAAGGGCGAGCAGACCAGCGGATGCAGGTGGATAGCCTTGCCCTCGACCAGCACCGGCTCAAAGGCCTGGATGGACAGACGGTGCAGGGTCGGTGCACGGTTGAGCAGCACGACGCGGCCGTCGATGACCTCTTCGAGGATATCCCACACAAAGGTGGCACCGCGGTCGATAGCGCGCTTGGCGCCCTTGATGTTCTCGACCTTGCCGAGCTCGACCAGGCGCTTCATGACGAAGGGCTTGAAGAGCTCCAGCGCCATGGTCTTGGGCAGACCGCACTGGTGCAGCAGCAACTTGGGGTCGGTAACGATTACCGAACGGCCGGAGTAGTCGACACGCTTGCCCAGCAGGTTCTGACGGAAACGACCCTGCTTGCCCTTGAGGGCCTCGGCGAGCGACTTGAGCGGGCGACCGCCACGGCCAGAGACCGGGCGACCACGACGGCCGTTGTCGAACAGGGCGTCCACGGACTCCTGGAGCATGCGCTTCTCGTTGTTCACGATGATCGCAGGGGCGTCCAGGTCGAGCAGGCGCTTGAGTCGGTTGTTACGGTTGATCACGCGACGATACAGGTCGTTGAGGTCGGACGCGGCAAAGCGACCGCCGTCGAGCTGGACCATCGGGCGCAGATCGGGCGGAATGACCGGGATGACATCCAGGATCATGTTCGCGGGGCTGTTGCCACCCTTCAGGAAGGCGTCAACGACCTCGAGGCGCTTGACGGCCTTCTCGCGCTTCTGCTTCTGGGAATCCTCGTCGGCAATGATGGCCTTGAGCTTCTCGGCCTCGGAAGGAAGGTCGATGGCAGCGAGCAGGTCGCGGACGGCCTCGGCACCCATGCCACCCTTGAAGTACATGGAGTAGTAGCGGGTCATCTCGCGGAACAGCGGCTCATCGGAGATGAGGTCGCGCTCGGTGAGCTTCATGAAGGCGTTGAAGGCGTCCGTGCGGAGCTGCTTCTCGTCCTTGCACTCTTCCTCGATGTCGACGATGCCAGAGGCGATCTCCTCGGGGGTCAGCGGCTCCTCGTCGGAGAACTCGTCAAAGTTCTCGGGGTCGCCCTGCTCCTTGAGGGACTCGATCTGGCGGGCGCACTCGGCATCGATCTCTTCCAGATCGGCGGCGAGCTCCTCGCGCAGGTCGTCAGCGTCGGCCTCGCGAGCCTCGTAGTCAACCTCGGTGATGATGTAGCTGGCAAAGTACAGAACCTTCTCGAGGTCCTTGGACTTGATGTCGAGCATACGGCTCATCGGGAAGCTCGTGGGGCTCTTGAAGTACCAGATGTGGGACACGGGAGCGGCGAGCTCGATGTGGCCCATGCGGTCGCGACGCACCTTGGCCGAGGTGACCTCGACGCCGCAGCGCTCGCAGACGATGCCCTTAAAGCGGATGCCCTTGTACTTGCCGCAGGAGCACTCCCAGTCCTTGGCGGGACCGAAGATCTTCTCGCAGAACAGGCCGTCCTTCTCGGGCTTGAGGGTACGGTAATTGATGGTCTCCGGCTTCTTGACCTCACCGTGCGACCAGGAACGGATCTGGTCGGCGGAGGCAAGGGAGATCTTTACCGAGTCAAAATCAGTAGCTTCGAAATCTGCCACAGTCAACTACTCCTTATCAGTGGTCGTGGCGGCGACAGCCTCGGGTGCCTCGGCGGTCTCGGCATCCTCGGCCTCGACGTCGGTGTCAACGCCGGCGAGCGCAGCCAGGTCGTCGAGAGCAGAGGTCTCCTCGGCGGTCACAGGGGCGGAGGCGTCCTCGTCGGCATCGTGCATGGGCTCGATGTCCAGCGCGAGGGAGCGGATCTCCTTGACGAGAACCTTGAAGGACTCGGGGATACCCGGGACAGGAACGTTCTCGCCCTTGACGATGGACTCGTAGGTCTTGACGCGGCCCACGGTATCGTCGGACTTGACGGTCAGGATCTCCTGCAGGACGTTGGAAGCGCCGTAAGCGTACAGTGCCCAAACTTCCATCTCGCCGAAGCGCTGGCCGCCGAACTGGGCCTTGCCGCCCAGAGGCTGCTGGGTAACCAGGCTGTAAGGGCCAGTCGAACGGGCGTGGATCTTGTCGTCGACCATGTGGCCGAGCTTGAGGATGTAGGACGTACCCACGGTAATGGGCTCGCGGAACTCCTCGCCGGTACGGCCGTCGAACAGACGGGTCTTGCCGCGCTCGTCAAGCTGGGTGACGAACTCGGGGCGCATGTGATCGCCAAAGGCAGCGGTGGCCTTGTTGAGCATGTTCTTGTTGGCACGACGGATGACCTCGGCGATCTCGTCCTCCTTGGCGCCGTCGAAGACGGGCGTCGCGGTGAAGAACGGACCGGGGACGTACTTGTCGGAGTCGGCCTGCTCGGTATCCCAACCGCAGGCAGCAGCCCAGCCAAGGTGGCACTCGAGCAGCTGGCCGACGTTCATACGCGAAGGAACGCCCAGCGGGTTGAGGATAACGTCGATCGGGGTACCGTCAGCCATGTAGGGCATGTCCTCGACCGGCAGAACGTTACAGATAACACCCTTGTTGCCGTGGCGGCCGGCGATCTTATCGCCCTGCTGGATCTTACGACGCTGGGCGACGTAGACGCGCACCTGCTCGTTGACGCCGGGGGCCAGGTCGTCGCCGTTCTCGCGGCTAAAGCGGACGACGTCGATGACGCGGCCGTAAGCGCCGTGAGGCATCTTAAGGGAGGTGTCACGGACATCGTGGGCCTTGGCACCGAAGATGGCGCGCAGCAGGCGCTCCTCGGCGGTCAGAGCGCTCTCGCCCTTAGGCGTGACCTTACCGACCAGGATGTCGCCAGGGCCGACCTCGGCGCCGATGCGGATGATGCCGTCCTCGTCGAGGTTGGCAAGCATGTCCTCGGAGAGGTTCGGGATCTCGCGGGTGATCTCCTCGGGGCCGAGCTTGGTGTCGCGGGCGTCGATCTCGTGACGGGTGATGTTGATGGTCGTCAGCAGGTCCTCGGCCACCAGGCGCTCGGACACGACGATACCGTCCTCGTAGTTAAAGCCTTCCCACGGCATGTAGGCCACGGTGAGGTTCTGGCCCAGTGCGAGCTCGCCGTGATCGGTCGAAGGACCGTCGGCCAGGGGCTCGCCCTGCTCAACGGTGTCACCGACGCGCACGAGCGGACGGTGGTTGATGCAGGTGGACTGGTTGGAGCGCTGGTACTTGGCCAGGTGATACTCGTCCATGCCGCCGGCATGCTTGACGATGATCTTGGCGGCGTCGGCAAAGATGACCTCGCCGGCGTTCTTGGCCAGGGTGACCTCGCCGGAGTCCAGAGCGGCGCGACGCTCCATGCCGGTACCGACATAGGGAGCGGCGGGGTGAACCAGCGGCACGGCCTGACGCTGCATGTTAGCGCCCATCAGCGTACGCTTGGCGTCGTCGTGCTCAAGGAACGGAATCAGCGTGGCTGCGACGGACAGCATCTGACGCGGCGAGACATCCATGTAGTCGACGTCCTCGACAGGCACGTCGGCGGGAGCGCCGAAGGAGCCGTCGAAGTCGCGGGTACGGGCGATCACGGTGTGCGGACGGACGATCTTGCCCTCGGCATCGGTCGTGATGAACTCGTTGGTCTTGGGATCGAGCGGCGTGTTGGCCGGCGCGATGACGTGCTTCTCTTCCTCGTCAGCGGTCATCCAGTCGATCTGGTCGGTGGCAACGCCGTTCTCGACGCGACGGAACGGGGCCTCGATGAAGCCATACTCGTTGACGCGGGCGTAGAGGGCGAGCGAGCCGATCAGGCCGATGTTGGGGCCTTCGGGGGTCTCGATCGGGCACATGCGGCTGTAGTGCGAGTTGTGAACGTCGCGGACGGCCGTCGGCACGTTGGTGCGGCGGCTGGAGCCGGACTTGTGGCCGGCAAGACCACCAGGGCCGAGTGCGGACAGACGGCGCTTGTGGGTCAGACCGGTCAGGGGGTTCGCCTGGTCCATGAACTGCGAGAGCTGCGAGGAACCGAAGAACTCCTTGATGGAGGCCACGATCGGGCGGATGTTGATGAGCGACTGCGGGGTGATCTCGTCGATGTCCTGGGAGCTCATGCGCTCACGGACGACGCGCTCCATACGGCTCATGCCGATACGGAACTGGTTGGCGACGAGCTCGCCGACGGTGCGGATGCGGCGGTTGCCGAAGTGGTCGATGTCGTCGACCTTGAAGCCCTGCTCGCCGGCAGCGAGGGACAGGAGGTAGCGCAGCGTCGCGACGATATCCTCGTCGGTGAGCACCGTGACCTCTTCTTCGGTGGTGAGGTTGAGTTTCTTGTTGACCTTGTAACGACCGACGCGGGCCAGATCGTAGCGCTGCGGGTTAAAGAGCAGGCCCTCGAGCAGGCTGCGGGAAGCGTCCACGGTGGGAGGCTCGCCCGGGCGCAGGCGACGGTAGATCTCGATGAGGGCGTCCTCGCGGGTAAGGGCGGTGTCGCGCTCCAGGGTGCGCTTGATCACATCGGAGTTGCCGAGCAGCTCGATGATGTCGTCGTTGGTGACGGCGATGCCAAGGGCGCGCAGGAACATCGTGGCGCTCTGCTTGCGCTTACGGTCGATGGAGACCATGAGCTGGTCGCGCTTGTCGACCTCAAACTCAAGCCAGGCACCGCGGGACGGGATGATCTGGGCCTTGTAGATCTGCTTGCCCGAATCCATCTCGGAGCTGTAGTACACGCCCGGGGAGCGGACGAGCTGCGAGACGACGATACGCTCGGTACCGTTGATGATGAAGGTGCCCTGATCGGTCATCATGGGGAAGTCGCCCATAAAGACGAGCTGCTCCTTGATCTCGCCGGTCTCCTTGTTGGTGAGACGGACGTCGGTCAGAAGCGGAGCCTGATAGGTCATATCCTTCTCGCGGCACTCCTCGACGGTGTGCGCGGGGTCGCCGAACTGATGCTCGCCGAAGGTAACCTCGAGAACATGGTTCTGGCTCTGGATGGGGCTGGATTCCTTGAACGCCTCACGAAGGCCCTCGTCCTTAAAACGCTCAAAGGATTCCCTTTGAACAGAGATAAGGTTGGGGAGCTCCATGGCCTCCGGGATTTTCCCGAAGCTGACGCGCTTGCGCTCAGTGGCAGTGTATGCGTAGGTCACCAGGTTTTTCCTCCTTCACGGAAATGCTCGGTGGGTTGGCGAGGCATAGCTTCGCCAGTTATCGCAACCTAATAGTTTATCAGGTACCGACCGTTGGGCAAGAAAAGCCTTGACGCGATTGAGTTTTTGGAGTAGCAAAGATTTTCGACAGAAAACACGCAGGTAGATATATGTGTATCGAACATCTGTTCATATATTTTCTGTGAACAGAGAGCCGGCAATCGCAGCTCTTATAAAAAACGGGCGCGAACCGAAGTCCGCGCCCGTAAATGTCGATGCCCGAAGGCTTACTTGCGCATCAATCCGCCGCGCTCGTCGATAGCGTCCCAGAAGGCATCGGCAAAGCGGGGGTCGCTTGCAGCCATGAGGGCGTTGGTGGCCATCCAGCCAGAGGGAGTGCCGGTGTCGTAGCCCGACAGCGGGTCGATGACGACCGCATACATGGCCTCGCGGTCGAGCGAACGGGCCATGGCGTCGGTGAGCTGGATCTCGCCGCCCTTGCCGGCCTGCTGATCTGCCAGCAGGTCCATGACCAGCGGGCTCAGCAGGTAGCGACCGACGATGTACAGGTTGGACGGAGCAGCCTCGGGAGCGGGCTTCTCAACCAGACCGCCGATACGCCAGACAGCGCCCGGCTCGGCATCGGCAACGTCCTCGGCGCCCTCGAGCGAACCGACGCGCTCGCCGGCGATAACGCCGTAGCGGCTGACTTCCTCGGGCGAGCAAGCAGCGACGGCGATAACCGAAGCGCCACCGTGCTCCTTGGAAACGGCGAGCATCTTGTCGCAGATATCGCGGTTAGGCACAACGTAGTCGCCCAGAAGAACCAGGAAGTTCTCCCCTGCCACGGCGTCGGCAGCAGAGCGAATAGCATGGCCGAGGCCCTTGGGCTCGTACTGATAACGGAAGTCGACCGGCATACCGCCAGCGTGGGCGACGGCATCGGCATAGGCGTTCTTGCCGCGCTCGCGCAGCAGGTTCTCGAGCGAACGGTCGGGCTGGAAGTAGTTCAGCAGCTCGGGCTTGCCGGGAGAAGTAACGATGATGGCGTCGTCGACCTCCTCGGGGTCGAGTGCCTCCTCGACGACGTACTGAATGACGGGCTTGTCGAGCACCGGCAGCATCTCTTTGGGCGTGCACTTGGTGCCAGGCAGAAAACGCGTGCCAAGACCGGCGGCGGGGATGATTGCCTTCATGTTATTCAAAGATCCTTTCGCAGGCGCAAAAGCGCCCCATGCGTGCGGCACACAGCCGCAGACCAAATTGCGATACCCAAGCATCTTACCGCTGGAACTATATGTCGCTACAAGGCAGAGACAATTCTTCAGCAGGTCAACGCAAATTATTGCTCGAATGGTGCAATTTTATTGCCCAACGGCAGGGCACCCGATACGACGCAAATCACAGAACATGGCAGTTTGAGCAACCGATGCCGAGGGACCGAAAAACAAAAAAGACGGGGCTCGCAATGCGAACCCCGTCTGCAAAGAAATCTGGCGAGAAAGCCTGATTACTTGAGGGTGACAGCAGCGCCAGCAGCCTCGAGCTTCTCCTTGGCAGCCTCGGCGTCCTCCTTCTTGGCACCCTCGAGAACAGCCTTGGGAGCGCCCTCGACGACCTCCTTGGCCTCCTTCAGGCCAAGGTTGGTGAGCTCACGGACGGCCTTGATGACCTGGATCTTGTTGTCGCCGAAGCCCTCGAGCACGACGTCAAACTCGGTCTTCTCCTCGGCCTCAGCAGCGCCAGCAGCGGGAGCGGCGACAACAGCGGCAGGAGCAGCGGCGGAAACGCCGAAGGTGTCCTCGATAGCCTTAACGAGCTCGGAAGCCTCGAGAAGGGTCATTTCCTTAAGAGCATCGATGATCTCATCGGTGGTAAGCTTAGCCATTTCTAAGTCCTTTCGGTTTCCGTGTCTGTGCACGGAGATCAGTTAAAACACGGCGCGAATGCGCCAGGGGTGCGGCGTTGCCGCCGCGGGTGAAAACAGCGACTAGGCTGCCTTCTGCTCGGAGACCTGCTGGATCGAACGAGCGAGACCAGAGGAAACGCCGTTGACGCAGACAGCGATGTCGCGAGCGAAACCGGAGATGAGACCGGCGATCTGGCCGAGAAGCTGATCCTTGGTGGGCAGCTCGGCGATAGCCTTAACATCATCAGCGGAAACGGCCTTGCCGTCGGAGATACCGCCCTTGATCTCAAGGACGCCCTTGGACTTAGCAGAGAAGTCCTTAAGGGCCTTAGCGGCCTCGACCGGCTCGGACTCGTAGAACACATAAGCGACGGGGCCGGCGAGGATCTCGTCGAGCTCGGGCTGCTCCTGGTTCTTGAGAGCGATCTTGACCAGGTTGTTCTTGTAGACCTTCATCTCGGCGCCGCACTCGCGAAGCTGATGACGCAGCTCCTGAGCCTGCTTAACCGTCAGACCGTTGTAGTTGACGACGAACAGACCGGCGTTCTCGGCGATACGGGACTCGATCTCTGCAACCTTGTCGATTTTGTACTGCTGGGGCATGAATTACACCTCCTCGAATTCTTTCCGGGCACGGTCCGCCACAAGGACG
>NZ_QSUU01000002.1:134620-222627 GCF_003439125.1 Collinsella sp. OM04-5
AAGGACGTGACGGGGGCATGTCCAAAAAGAAAGCCCCCGCGCTGCATGAGCGACGGGGGCGAGAAGACATATCTACTCGACCACCTCGGCTGGCGGGATATCCCATTAAGCTCGCGGGCGATGCCCGTTTGCACCGGCTGTCTCTGGCAGCGGATTCGTGCGTGAACCGAAAGTATTATGGCGGGGACCCCGGCGTCGGTCAACGGGAAACCGGGCTGCACACAATTCCACCATCCGGCCGCGCCGCCGAAGGCCAGGCGCAAGGTTTTCGCTCGGTCAGGTCCTGGGCTCGCACGAAGAGCACATTAAGTGCTCTTCGGCTCGTGCGGAATCTACGAAAACCTTGCGCCTGGCCTTCGGCGGCGCGGCCTGCGGTGACTTTGGGGCAGCCCGGTTTCCCGTTGGCCGGCACCCCCACTCATAAGCCTTAAGTCGGTGGGCTGATGATTTTGGGTCCCGTTGGGCTACAGAGTTGAAACGAAGGTGGACAGGCGGCGGAGGCCTTCGTCCAGATCTTTGTCGGAGACGCAGTAGCTGAGGCGGATGTAGCCTTCGGTGCCGAAGCAGTTTCCGGGGACTAGGGCTACGTTGGCCTCTTTGATGGCTTTGATGCAGAAGTCTTCGCTTGTCAGGCCGTACTGTTTAATGCTGGGGAAGGCGTAGAAGGCGCCGGCTGGTTCCACTACGTCGAGATCCATGGCGTCTAAGGCTGCGAGTACGCGCTCGCGGCGGGCTCGGTAGACTTTGAGCATGGGGGTTGGGTCGACGGTGAGGGCTCGGGCTGCGGCGTCCATCTCGAAGGAGACGGCGCTCGATACTAGGTATTGGTGAGCTTTTGCGATCTCGGCGATGACGGGTGCCGCTGCCGCGAGCCAACCCAGGCGCCAGCCGGTCATGGCCCAGGGCTTGGAGAAGCTCTCGATGACGACCGTCTGCTCGCGCAGCTCCGGGTGTCGCTGGGCGAAGCGCTCGTAGCCGTCCACATAGACGAGGCGGTTGTATACGTCGTCGCAGACTACGTATATGCCCGCCTGCTCTGCCACGCGCGCCACGGCGTCGAGCGATGCCGTGTCGAGGATGCAACCCGTGGGATTGTTGGGCGAGCAGATGACGATGGCCTTGGTCGCCGGGGTCACACAGGCGCTAAGCGCGTCCTCGTCAATCTGGAATTGCGCAGGCTCCGTATCCAAGAAGACCGCCTTGGCGTGGTTGGCCACGACGATGCTCTCGTACAGGCCAAAGGCGGGCGTGGGGATAATGACCTCGTCGCCGGGGTTGAGCATAGCCATAAATGTTGCCGACAGTGCCTCGGTCGCGCCGTCGGTCAGGATGACCTCATCGGCGGAAAACGCCAGGCCCGCGTCATCCATATATTTGGACAGTGCATCACGCAGGGCGGGGCGACCGTTGTTGGGCGGATAGTGCGTGTCACCGCGGTCCAGCGCGGCGGTCACCTCGGCGCTAATCACATCGGGCGTGGGAAAATCGGGCTCGCCGAGCGCGAGCGCGATACACCCCGGATGCCGGGCGGCGAGCGCGTTAATCCGGCGGATACCGGAGGGCTTGAGCATAGCAAGCGAGGTATTCATGGGCAGACGCATGGCGTTCCTTTCATAAGGGTTGCACTAGGATAGCGCGGCGGGGCGCCACCAGACGGTGTAACCTAAACGGAAACGAGTCGGAAAGGAGATGGCATGGAGACGACCGCGCGCGGCGACTTACCAAAAACACTGCACACCATTGCGTATATCAGTATTCCCAATAGCGCCGATCTTGATTTTTTGCTCTGGGACCTGCAGGATGCCATCGCCGCCTATGCTCAACTTTCCGGCACCGCACTCCCCCGCCCGGTCGACTTGAAGGCAAATGACGCCGGCAGCGTTGCCGATGGCATCGTGCTGGCCATTGAAGATGTGGCTGACGATGAGACGTTGACTGCTATCGAGCAGGCGCTTGAGCGCTTTGGCGGTACGGGAACGCGCGTCTATGCCGCGATTCGAGCCGCACAAGAGGGCACTGAGCAGGCGCGTGGGACCGCCGTTCGCCTGCACAAGGCATGTGAGCGCCATGACCAATTGTGGTGTGGCGGCGTTGCCATCTGCGCCGGCAGCGGCATCGCAGCGCTTCGCCATTCCCCGCGCATGGGACTCTTGCGGCGACCGTTTTCGGAGGCCATGGACAAGCTCGTGGGCGCCGTGCGCATGGGCTGCTCCGTCGAGCATGCACAGCGACTTGGCGGCGGCAATGCCGCCAACGTCGACGCCGACGGCATGGTTTGCGCCGAGCCAGCCGTGCCCGCGCCGATCTGGCGAGGCGTTCTGAAACGTCTGGGCGCCCACGCTCAAACAAAAATCTAAATTAAATAACAGCCCAGTCAACGGCTTCGTGCCAACGCTCGACAAGACGCTCCAGTCGCCAGGCGGCATTGGCAGGACTTGTCGAGGGCAGGACGACGGCGGGCAACCCCGTCCGATCTTGCAAGTAGCGTTTGTAGAGTCGCCCTGCCGTACCGCCGTTACAGACAACGACCTCGATCGGCGCGGCATCGGTAATGCGCTCGATATGTGCCGGCACAACGTTGCGAATGCTCGCGTCGCTCGAGCCCTTAATGTCGCAGCCCTCGATTGCATCCCACAGGGCCACGCCGCCGTTCAGCAGCATGGCCCGCTTGGCGGCAATGGAGGCATCGAGCGTCGCGGGCTCACCGCTTGCCAAAGGATCGCCCTCGTTGGGCGGCACAGGCACACCGAGGCACGCAGCCATCACACGCCAAAAGCGATTCTGAGGGTTGCCGTAATAAAAGACATTTGCACGCGAGAGCACCGAGGGAAACGACCCCAGCACCAAAACGCGCGAGCGCTCGTCAAACATGGGTTCAAACCCATGCTCAATATGTTGATAGCCCTCGTCGGCAGCAGCCATGGCCTAGGCCCTCAACAGATAACGCACCTCGTAGGGCGCAAGCTCAAGGGAGCCAGCCAGCTCGACCGTGGGTGCATCGTCGGCAAGCAAATCGACAAAGGAGCCGTTGAGCTCGCCGGCGCCAAAGGTGTAAGGCTCGTCCACGGCGTTCACCGCCACGAGCACCGTCGCGCCGTCACAGGCGCGCTCAAACAACAGTTGCTTGTTCTGAATCACCACGTTGCGGTACGCGCCGTAGTTGAGAGCGCGTGCCGCCGCATCGTCGGCCGAGCGCAGGTGCGCGAGCTGCGTGATGAACGCCGTCAGCTCGTTGGGCGCGGGCTCATCGAGCGCAGGCCGCAGCGCCCAGTCGCCATCGGGGCCGCCCTTTCCGCCAGCGATTCCCCACTCGCTGCCATAGTAGACGCACGGGATGCCCGGCATGCCAAAGAGCATGCCATAGGCGGGACGCAGGCACGACTTGTCGGTGAGGATGCTTGCCAGGCGCAGCACGTCGTGGTTGTCGACAAACGACAGCAGGTGTTTGCCACGGTAGATGCACCACGGATCGCCGCCAAACTGGCGATGCAGCGAATGAGCGATCTCGAACATGTTGACCGAGTTAAAGCTGGAGTACAGGCCCTTGTAGCACTCGTAGTTGGTGCAGGAGTCGAGCATCTCGTCGTTGACGATTTGGCTGTAGTCGCCGTGGAGTGTCTCGCCGATCAGCACGAAATCAGGCTTGAGCTCACGGGCAAAGCTATGCAGACGACGCATGAAATCGCGGTCGAGCATGTAGGCGACGTCCAGGCGCAGACCGTCGACGCCAAAGACCTCGGCCCAGCGGCGTACGGACTCGAGCAGGTAATCGACCACAGCGGGATTTTGCAGATTGAGCTTCACAAGCTCAAAATGGCCCTCCCAGCCCTCGTACCAAAAGCCGTCGCCATAGCACGAGTCGCCGTCAAAGCTGATGTGGAACCAATCCTTGTAAGGCGAGTCCCACTTGTGCTCCTGCACATCGCGGAAGGCCCAAAAGCCACGACCGACGTGGTTGAAGACGGCGTCGAGCACCACGCGGATGCCGTGGGCATGCAGCGTGCCGCATACGGCGGCAAAGTCGGCATCCCCGCCCAAGCGACGGTCGATGTGGCGCAGGCTGCGCGTGTCGTAGCCGTGGCTATCAGACTCGAGCGGCGGGTTGATCAGCACGGCGCCAATACCGAGTTTTTGCAGGTAGTCGGCCCATTGGGCGATCTTCATGATGGGCGCATCGGGGTTGGGCGCGGCGTTGGCAGCCTGGGCGAGCTCATCCTCGGCAACGGGCGCGGCGTTTTCGCGCGGAGCTCCGCAAAAGCCCAGCGGATAGATTTGATAGAACGTCGTCTCGTATGCCCACATAACAGCCTCCCAGTAAGCTCAACACAACGCTACCCATTGTATGCCCAGCTTGCATCCCCTTCCCCAAAATAAGTTGCGGTGAAATAGTTCCTGCTTGGGCCTTCAGGGGCCTTAAACAGGAACTATTCCACCGCAACTGATGAGGGGACGTGATTAGGCGACGGGCTTGGCACGGCGGATGGCTGGGAGCAGCACGGTGATGGCGAGGATGACGCCCACGACGGCAATCGCCCCGCCCGCGAAGCCAATCCAAGCGATACCGGGGCCCGACACCACGGCGCCGCCGATCGCGGTGCCCGTGCCGATACCCAGATTGAACAGGCCCGAGAAGATCGACATGGCGACGGCCGACGAATCCGCCGGCGTGTACTTGATGAGCTCGGCCTGGAACGCCACGTTAAAGGCCGTGGAGCAGCAGCCCCATAGCGCGCAGACGGCAAGCACCGCCGCGAGCGACGATGCGGCCGGACCCATGAGCAGCAGGGCCGCCGGCACACCGGAGAGCGTAATAGCCAAGAATGGGAACCGGTGCCCGTCGAACAGGCGGCCAAACAGCCAGCTGCCCACCAGACCGGAGAAGCCAAACGCCGTCAGCGTCATGGTGATGGCGCCCGCATCGACGTGCGCGACCTGCGCCAGGAAGGGCTCGATATAGCTGTAGCTTGCGTAATAGCCGGTCGCCATAAAGACCGTGACCGCGTAGAGCGCGATCAGGAACGGGTTCTTGAGCAGCTCGGGCAGCTGCTTAACGGTAAAGCGCTCACCCGCCGGCATGGCCGGGAACACCGCTGCCTGGTACACCACCGCGGCAGCAGAGAAGGCCCCGACCACGGCAAACGTCATACGCCAGCCCACGGCCAGGCCAATGGCGCGGCCGAGGGGCAGGCCAAAGATCTGTGCGATGGAAGAGCCCGTGGCGATCATGCTGATGGCGAGTGCCCCATGGCGCGTGTCAACCAGACGCGACGCCATGATCGAGGCGACCGACCAGAACACGGCGTGCGCGCAGGCAACCACCAGGCGTGCGCAGACCAGAATGGGATAGGTCGGCGCCACGGCGGACAGGAACTGGCCCAGCGAGAACACGGCAAGCACGCCCAGCAGCATCCGCTTGAACTCAAAGCGCGAGGCAAACACCATAAGCGGCAGCGACAGCAGCATGACGCCCCAAGCATAGACCGAGATCATGATGCCTGCCTGGGCCTCGGTGAGCGAGAACGATGCGGCGATATCAGTCAGAAGGCCGATGGGCATAAACTCCGACGTGTTGAACACGAACGCGCAGCAGGCGAGCCCGATAAGCGGGAGCCACTGCCTGAGTGCGATACCACCTTGCTTTGTTTGAGCCATATAGGAAAACCTCTCCGATCATCTAGAGCGGTGGGCGATTATAGCAATGAGAAGTCTATAAAATGAGCAACAAAAGAATTCTTGGAAAACGATCGTTAACAGATGGCGCGCCAATTCTGCTTAGAAAGCAAGGTACGCAGAAACTCAATGTCGAAAACGCGGCTTCATCTTCGGGCTATCGCGCCTGCTCGGATACGCACAAGGACACCCCCATGAGCACGTCAATTTCGAGCCAACTCGCAACCGCACAATGAACTAGCAAAAGCAGCATATAAGCAAACGCCCCATAATAAAGTCCCTCATGTACAAGCGCCGTCACTGAAAGTGCCGACGGCAGCGCCGCACTCGAAACTACCCATCCAACAAGAACCTGGATAGCGCAACTTGCAACCAGGTTCCATGCCACCAGCAGCGTTGCGGGACGCGCGATTTCCCTGCAGGAGGAACGAAGCACCGTGACCGAACGCATGATGTAGCGTGGTGCAAACCGAATGCCTCGTAGTCCCCTCTGCTCCACGTCCGCATCTTCAATTAACACGAATACGAACGACGCGGAAAGAAGCGTCACGATTACTGCCACCACAAGCGAGCACAACACCCCGAGCTGGCTGCTCGCAAGCGAGGCAAAGACTACAATTGCCGATAAAATCAAGTGAACCAAATAAATTAGCAGCGCCCCAGAAATCTGGAGGGGAACCGTCGAGGCCAAGAGATAAACCGGAGGGGTTCGAGCAGGTTGCACCGTCTCTTTGGACCGGTCGACGGCAAATAATGAAAAAGCCACATTCGATAGAAGCAGGTTTAAAAAGGCCGCGACCACAGTGCAAATAAGCGTAATGGACGGATTGATATAGGCGAGCTCAGTTGCAACGTTTGATACACCAATTTGAAGCGCGCTCATAACAAACAAGGGGATATATAACGCCATCGTGCAGCCACTCCGGCATCCCTTCGCCCGATCGCCCGATTCCAGAAAGACATTGAAGTTCTCTCGCAAGTTCACTCTATACCCGTTTTCTTACTAGGCAGGGCGAACGAGCGCCAATATAAACGCCGGTCCGCCCATCCATGATTTCTAGTTTTAACGTCCAGACTAGTCTGTCCAGCCGTCGATGTAGTCGCGGTTAAGCTCAAAGTACTGCGCGGCGATATCTTTCGCCAAGGAGTACGAATTAACGAGCGGGTGCATCGCGAGGCTCTCGACAATGTCGCGCTTCGATCGGTTAACGATGCCACGCGCCACGGTGCGCTCGTAGTACTTGACGCGACGAATCAATTCGAGGTTTCCCGCGGGCACAGAATCGGCTTCGACGCGATGCGGTACACAGCCATCGGTGGAGATATCGCACGTTGACTCAATGACATCTGTATCGAGAAGGCCGGGGATGGCGCCATTGTTGGGGGTGCACAGGATCATCTGCTGCGTCTTGCCAGAGCGAGCAATATCCATGAAACGGAGCGCGACACCTGCGTATCCGCCAGCATCTTTGCCGTACACGTCAAACGTCCACGGCTTGTCGCGATGAATACCCGTCTCGGCCGCCATGTAATTGTTTTCGCGCATTCCGTACCACTTCTCAAAGCACGCGAGGCCTTTTTCGAAGTCGTTCTCAATATCGATAGATGCAAGCTCGCTCGTCATTTCTCGATTAATTTCTTCAATTAGTTCGCCGCGCGTCTGGGGCGAAGAGAGAACGTTGGCAACGGCGCGCTCGCGATAGTAGAAATAGTATAGGTACTCATTTGGCACGCATCCGCGATTTAGGACGAGGTCCTTCTCGAAGAACCTAAGATCTGTATGAGCATATGCCCCGTCGTCGTGGATCAAGTCGGGCATGATGTCCTCGCCGTCAACCGTCACATTGCGGAAGAACGAGAGGTGGTTGAGTCCATAGCACTCGCCCTGAACCGATGCGGGATCAACGCCTTTATACTCGGCAAACTGATGCAACATGCCCGAGGGGGCATCGCAAATGCCATAAGTAAAATCATAGCCCATATCGCGTAGGGCCTGAGATACGACGCCAGCGGGATTAGTAAAGTTAAACACCTTGACGCCCGGCTTTGCGTACTTCTTGATTAACTCGCAATACGAAGCAAGCGCAGGGACGGAGCGCATGGCAAAAGACACGCCGGCTGCGCCAGTCGTCTCCTGGCCAAGAACCCCATGTGAAAGAGCAATGCGCTCATCGCGAACGCGCATATGGTCCCCACCGACGCGAATCGTCGTGATCACGTAATCGGCGTCCTTAACGGCCTCGACTGCATCGCCCGTCAGTGAAAAATTAAGCGTGGGGCAAAGCATGCCCGAGACATGGGCGGCAAGGCCACCGTAGATGCGCAGCTTCTCGGGATCATTGTCCATAAACACAAGTTCATCGATTCCAAGCGATGACGCCTGCTGGGCTATGCTCTTTGCCAAAAACATGGAGCGGACGCCACCGCCCCCTATGACCGTAAGTTTCATATCGAAACCCCCAATTAGCACATTCAATATTGCATGGTTCGCCTGTGTATGGATATTGTATCCAGCATGGAGGGCCGCTTCCCGCCCCGGCTGCAAGGCAGGAAAGGAATTCCCCAAGGAGTTATTATTTACGCAACGGAAGCGGCCGCACACGTCCGGCGGGAAGGGAGCACCGATGGTTGATAAAAAGCAGATTTCCAAGCTCTACTCAGCCGCAAAGCTATCCGAAACCGAGCAAAGCGTACTCGAATACCTACTCAACAATATCGACACCCTCGATGATATTGGCATAAAACCCGTCGCCATGGCATGCTTTACCAGCATGACGACAGTCATCAGGCTTTCGAAAAAGCTCGGCTACCGTGGCTACCGCGAAATGATGTACGATCTCAAGCACCTTCAGCATGTCTCCCGCGAAATGAATCAATCACTCAAAGACAGTAGCGTCCACTTCGTATGCCACACCGGAGATGTAGACGTATTCATCGCCGCCCTGCATCGCAACAGAATGATCGGAGTAAACGGAGAGGGCTTCTCACGCATCGTCGCGCAGTACATGGCGACCAAGCTCGTTGGACTTGGCTTTTTGGCCGTTATACAGGACTTCCTAGAAACCGATCAGTTTGTCGAATCCAACCGAAATACGCTCAGCTGCATGATGCTCATATCCAAATCGGGCCAGACAGAAGCCATCCTGGAAACCGCAAGGGCATGCCACGACGCGGGCATTACGACCCTCGCGTTTACCGGCAACGAAGACAGCGAGCTCGCCAAGACGGCAGACGCGATCTTTACGATACATGACGATCACCCAATGGATCTTAAGAACGTTAAGCCTAACTGCTTTACCGGAAGTTGTATTCTCGCATTCGAAGAACTATTGAGTATCTGCCTTGACAATCTAAAACAAGAAGGCTTGGCTCCCTAAATCATGCGATAGGAAGCCAAGCCCTGGAATTGCGCTATGCAATTGAAAGCCACTTGCGCGTTTTACTCGTCACCGAGAACTTCGTGCACCTCAGAAGCGACTTCGCCGACACGAGGACCGTAAATGACCTGGATTGCCTTGTCGCTCAGGCGGATAACGCCCATAGCTTCAAGATTCTTGGTGAACACCTCGTCGTCTGCAACCTTAGAACCATCCTTGACAATCACGCGAAGACGTGAGATGCAGTTGTCAAGATCATCAATGTTGTCGGCTCCACCAAGCGCTTCGACAATGCCAACAGCAAGCGCGCTGTCCTTGGTCGCACGGCCCTGGACTGCCTTCTCGGGAGTGCTATCAGACTCGCCCTTTGCCTCAGCGGCCTTTGCCTCGAACTCGGCTCTGCTGTTGATCAACTCAATATCGTCACCATCGTCTCGACCGGGCGTCTTGATATCGAACTTAGTAATAAAGAACCGGAAGAGGAAGAAAGCTGCCAGGAAAAAGGCGGGGAGCAGAATAAGGTACGGAAGCAGATTAAGCTTCTCGGGGCGGAATAAGAATGGGATCAGATCCTTGATATTTCCCTGGTACACCGAAACGCCCATTGCCTCCGAGAGAACTTCACCCAGTCCGGAAAGCGGAGCGTAAACGCCAAAGTAGAGCCAGGGGGCGGCAAACAGGAACGTAAAGAGAATAGGCTCCGTAACGCCAAAGAAAACAGTCGAAATCACTGTGGGGATTAAAAGACCAGCAACCTTCTTGCGGTTCTGGGGCTTGGCACAAGACCACATAGCAAGGGCGATGCCCGGGAACAACGCGTAATCGTTAATGCCATAGCCAGCCATGAAGGCCCTAACCAAGAGCTTGTCGCTACTGGGAGAAGCGAGCTGTGCAAGCTGAATAGCGCTATTGCCCACCACGCGCGTTCCGTCGACGACCATGGAGCCGCCAAGCTCAGTCCAATACATGGGCGTCTCGAGCAGCGGATGCAAGCCAAACGGCACAAGGCTCTCGAGCACCCAGCGATAGACAAACGTACCGACCAGACCGGAGCCTTTCACGAACGTCGCAATACCCGAGAAGCATCCACCGATGACGGGCCAAACGAAGTACATGATGCCGCCCAGGACGCCACCGGCGACCAGCGATACAATGGGAACCGTTCGACTGCCCGCAAAAAACGCCAGCGCCGTTGGAAGCTTGGTCTTGTAAAAACGGCCGGTGATCCAGGCG
Organism: Collinsella sp. OM04-5; assembly: GCF_003439125.1. Classification (GTDB taxonomy): domain Bacteria; phylum Actinomycetota; class Coriobacteriia; order Coriobacteriales; family Coriobacteriaceae; genus Collinsella. Next base: position 144,901 of record NZ_QSUU01000002.1, read on the forward strand.
ACCAGGCAGCCCACGATAATGCCGCCAAAGACACCAGAGCTGTAGCCAAAAAAGCCGAGCGAGGTAGTGTAGAGTGCGGACTGCTCACTCGCCTGAATGGACGTAAGGCCGACCTTCTGAAGAGCTTCCACCGTTGTATTGTCGGCAGCCAAGCCAGCTGCTCCAAGCAGAATCTCAACCGTCTTGAGCATGGTGAGATAGCAGACAAGGGCAGAAAAGGCAGCCCAGCCCTTCTCTTTGCGAGACAAGGAGAAGGCGCAGCCGACGGCAAACAAAACACCGAGGTTTCCAATGATTACCTCGCCGAGACCCTTAAATACCGAGAAGAACGTAAAGAGCGGCGAAGCGGCATACCAGTCCCAATTAACGCCAAGGGACACAAGGGTCAGTTCGGTCGTAAAAACGCTACCGATACCCAAAAAGAGACCGGAAATGGCAATGAGCGTAATCGGAACGAGCATTGCCTTTCCGAACGATTGGAATTTTTCTTTCATCAATTCCCTCCTCAATGAGCCTCTACAAACGACTATTGCACCCCACGTCCCCACACAGGCGAAACGGAAGACATGTTCGGCAATAGACACAAAGTGATTGTAGAAAGGGGCACACAAAATGCGCATCGGCATCGCGTAATGCGGTTAAATCGACCGACGATTGCAAGTATTTACGAATCCGTAAACGGCAGCAAATAGGCAGCGAACGGCAACCTGCAGCGTAGGACAGTCCCCGCAGGCCGACAATTACCGGTATTTTGGCTCATATTTATTGAATTGTTGCTCGCCCAAAAGCGCGGAGCATCAACGCGCCCCTAAGCCAACCCCAGCAATATGCCCGCCGAATGCACGACAAACGCCACGATCCAGGCGACCGTCACCTGAAACGCGAACACGGCAACGGCATAGCGCGCGCCCAACTCGCTCTTGACGGCGCCGATGGACGCCACGCAAGGCGGGTACAGCAGCGTAAAGACCAAGAACACGTAGGCGGTAAACGGCGAAAACATGGCTGACAGTGCCGCGGGAGAGGTTGCGCCCAAAAGCACCGTGAGCGTCGAGATGACGCTCTCTTTGGCAATAAGTCCCGTGACGAGCGCCGTGGATGCACGCCAGTCGCCAAAACCGAGCGGGGCCAACACCGGCGCGATGATGCTACCCAGACCGGCAAGCAAGCTTTGCGACTGATCGGCGACCACATTAAAGCGAATGTCGAACGTCTGAAGGAACCAGATGACCACGGTAGCGGCAAAGATGATGGTGAAGGCCTTGGTGATAAAGTCCTTTGCCTTATCCCATGCCAGCATCACCGTCGTCTTGACGCTCGGCAGGCGGTAGTTGGGAAGCTCCATGATAAACGGTACCGGGTCGCCCTTAAATGCCGTGCGATTGAGCACCAAAGCCGCGATGCAACCGACCGCGATGCCGATCAGATAGAGCGAGACCATGGCGGGTACCGTCGCCTGCGGGAAAAACGCCCCGCACAGCAGACCGTAGACCGGCAACTTGGCCGAGCAGCTCATGAACGGCGTGAGCATGACCGTCATCTTGCGGTCGTGCTCGGATGGGAGCGTACGGGTCGACATGATAGCCGGCACGGTGCAGCCAAAACCAACGAGCATGGGCACGAAGCTGCGGCCCGACAGACCAAAGCGGCGCAGCACCTTATCCATGACAAAGGCCACACGCGCCATGTAGCCGGAGTCTTCCAGAATGGAGAGGAACAAGAAGAGCACGACGATGATCGGCAGGAAGGCCAGCACGCTGCCCACGCCCGTAAGCACGCCGTCGACAGCCAGCGAGCGCACCACATCGTTGGTGCCGAACGCTTTGAGACCCGCATCGGCCGAGGCGATGATGGCAGCGATGCCGTCCTCCATGAGTCCCTGCAACGCCGCGCCGATCACGCCAAACGTCAGCCAAAAAACGAGGCCCATGATCACCAGGAACGCCGGGATGGCCGTATAGCGACCCGTCAGGATGCGGTCGATCTTGACGGAGCGCACGTGCTCGCGGCTCTCGTGCGGCTTGACGACGCAACGCCCGCACACGTCGCCGATAAAGCTAAAGCGCATATCGGCCAGCGCGGACAGGCGATCGGTGCCGGCCTCGCCCTCCATCTGGGTAATGATGTGCTCGATGGCGTCGAGTTCGTTGCGATCCAGGTGAAGTGCCTCGGTTACCAGCTCGTCGCCCTCAACCAGCTTGGTCGCCGCAAAACGCACCGGAATATGCGCCGTCGCGGCATGGTCCTCGATAAGGTTCGCGATGCCGTGGATGCAGCGATGCAGCGCGCCGCCGTCCGGGCCATCGGGCGCGCAGAAGTCCAGGCGACCGGGGCGCTCGCGGAACCGCGCCACGTGCAAGGCATGATCAACCAACTCGCCGATGCCCTCGTTGCGGGCAGCGCTAATGGGGACAACAGGCACGCCCAACAGGCTCTCGAGCAGGTTGACGTCCACGGCGCCGCCGTTGGCCGTCACCTCGTCCATCATGTTGAGCGCGATGACCATGGGGCGATCGAGCTCCATAAGCTGCAGCGTCAGGTACAAATTGCGCTCGATGTTGGTAGCGTCGATGATGTCGATGATGGCGTCGGGATGCTCATCCAGGATAAATTGACGGCTGACGACTTCCTCGCCCGTGTATGGCGACAGCGAATAAATACCAGGTAGGTCGGTGACGCTCGCCTCGGGGTGGTTACGGATGGCGCCGTCTTTGCGGTCGACCGTCACGCCGGGAAAGTTGCCGACGTGCTGGTTGGAACCCGTCAGCTGGTTGAACAGCGTGGTCTTACCGCAGTTTTGGTTGCCGGCGAGGGCAAAATGCAGCGGTGCGCCCTCGGGCACAGCCGTCTTTGCCGCACGGGGCGAATACGTCCCCTCGCCGAGTGCCGGGTGCTCCGTCGTACCGATTGCGGCGTTAACGCGCGGGCCGGTATCGGTGTCGTGCACGCCCACGAGCTCGATGCGCGCGGCATCGTCTTTGCGCAGCGTGAGCTCGTAGCCACGCAAGCGAATCTCGAGCGGGTCGCCCATGGGGGCGTACTTCATCATGGTGACTTCGGTGCCCGGCGTTAGGCCCATGTCCAAAATATGCTGTCGGAGTGCCTGATCGTCCGATGCCACCGATGCGACAACGGCGTCCTTTCCAATCTCGAGTGTATCGAGCTTCACGTCCGTGTTCCTCCCCCGGCGCCCACAGGGCGTTGTATTTATGTTCACCATGGCTAACCGTTTGCCATGGCTAACCAATTTTAACCATGCATGATAGCGCGAACATGCAACGATGTTCAATCAACAGATCGGTGCAGGGGGGATTCTGGGCCATTGCTTCCCAGACGGGCCTGCTGCGGAAACCGAATCCCACTCCGGAACACCTAAACGGGATGGGCTTTCCGGTTGAGGCATCTAGCGGAAACTGCAGCCCGGAATCGGCGCTCAGACTGGGATGCAATTTCCCAATGGAGCCCTCGGGGAAACTGCGGCCCGGAATCTGCTCTCGAAACGGGACGCGGTTTCCCCGAGGACCGAAGCAGCCGCCCGCCCCTCGACAAAATGATCCGTTCCCTCCGTCGCATGCGGAACATCCAAGGAGTGTCCCAGGGTGCCGGCACAATAGGAACGTCCCCAGCTGCCGGCAGCATTTCGCCGCAACAACAAAAGCCCGCGCTGGCAACAAATGTCACCTGCGCGGGCTTGGTGGGCGCTCACAAAGGCACGTTACAGAGGCCCACGTCAGTTATGGATTACCGAACGGCACCGGCACGCGATGCCTCCGTCGGCTTACCAAGCGATGAAGCTTGCCGCAGTCTTAGACTATCGGCGCAATGCCGGCAAAGTGCAGATACAGCGAAATGATTGCCACGACAATGACCACCGCTGCGATCAGCTTGTCGTGCAGATGCGGAAGCACCGGTTTACCGCGGCCTCGCTCGCCCAGCATATAAACGGGAATGGCCGGAGCAAAAAGAATCGTCGTGATCATAACGCCCTGAAGACCCGTCGACCACACCAGGAACAATGTGTAGATGAAGCCGAGCGTACCGAAGAAGCGGGCTTTGCCGACGCTGGGCGCATGCGGCCCGTCCAGATGCTCGTTCTTCCAGCCAATCACCATGTAATAGGCAGCCGAGCAGACATACGGAACCAGAATCGTGTTGACTGCGCAGCTATAGAAGAACTGGTAGGTGCTCGCCGCCACATACGACACGATCAAGAAGAGCTGCGTAATGCCGGAGCTCACGAGAACCGTTACCACCGGGGCGTCGTGCTTGTTCGTCTTGGCAAACGCCAGCGGGAAGGATCCCTGGCGCGCCGCCTCGAACGGCGTCTCGGACGCAATGATGACATAGCCCAGCAGCGCGCCGACCAACGAAAGGATAACGCCAAGGTTTACGATGGCAGCACCAACCGGACCGATTGCGCACTCGAGAATTCCCGCCATGGAGGGCGTTGCAAGCTGTGCCATCTCCTCTCGCGGCATAATGCCGAGCGACAGCATAGAAATAATCAAATACAGGACAAAGACCGCCGCAAATCCGAGCGCCGTCGAGCGACCGACGTCACGCACGTACTTTGCGCGGCCCGAGATGACAACGGCGCCCTCGATGCCCGTGAAGACCCAGACAAGGGCAATCATGGTCGAGACAACCTGCTCGCCAAAGCCAGGACCAGCCGGCTCTCCCCAGAAGTTGTCCATAAAGATATCGACGTTGAACTTGCCCAGGAGCACAATGCTCAGCACAAAGAGTCCCAGCGGCACCAGCTTCGCCAAGGTGACAATCGTGTTAATGCCCGCAGCCTCCTTAACGCCACGAAGCACAAGGGCGGTAAGGAACCACAAAAACACGCTGGCGCAGACGATAGAAAGCAGGTTGTTGCCCGCGCCAAACGCAGGGAAGAAATAGCCCAGCGCGCTAAACAGCAAAAGTGCAAAGCTCACGTTGGAAAGGCATGCGCTGATCCAGTAGCCCCAGGCGGAGTTGAATCCAATGTAATCGCCAAAACCGGCCGCAGCGTATGCATAGATGCCACCGGTCAGGTCGGGACGGGCTTGAGACAAACCGTTGAACACCATCATCAACGCAAAGACGCCAATAAAGCAAATTCCCCACGAGACGATAACCGCACCGGTATTGGCTCCGCCTGCCGCCATATCGCCGGCAAGAGAAAAGATACCGCCGCAGATGCTCGCAGTGATGACCATCATGGTCAGACGGAAGAGATCCAGACCATTGGGGTCGATAATCTCGTCGTTAGAAGTTTTAGAGGCCATTGTATGTGCACCCCCTTCATCATGTGATCGAACGAAAGATGGCCCGGACGTCCCGAATCGGGTGCCGGGCCATCGGTCAAGCGATCATCAGACTGTTACAGCTATCGCGTTAGAAGCGCAGCGACAGGCAAGAAAGGCCGCCGTCGACCTTGCGATACTCGGAGGTGTCGACGACGAGTGTCTTGTAGCCCAGATCCTGCACGGCCTTGAGCACAGTCGGATAGCCCTCGGCAACGATGACCGTACCGTTGACCCAGATGCAGTTGGCGCCGTACGCCTCGTCCTCGGGCACGACGATCTTGTTGTACTGGGCAAAGTCAGGCTTATCGATGAACTCACCAGAGACGAGCATGTTGTTGTCCTCGATGTAGTTGACGCCCGTCTTGAGGTGCAGGACCTCCTCCAGCGGAACCTCAGAACCCTCGAGGCCCCAGCCCTCGAGAATCTCACAGAACTGGCGAATGCCCTCTTCGTTGGTACGAGCGGAGCGACCGACGTAGAAATGGTCACCGACCATCATGACGTCGCCGCCGTCAAGCGTGCCCGGAGAAACGATGTGCTTGACATGCTCGTCGTCAAAGAAGCGACGGACGGCCGGCTCAATCTCGTCCTTCTCGCCGTTGCGGCTATCGGCGCCGGGGTTGGTAATGATGGCGCCGCAGCGAGTGATAACGGCCGGATCTTCGACGAAGCAGCTGTCGGGATACTGCTCGAGTGCCGGCAGCACCGACACGTCAACGCCGCACTGCTCGAGCGCATGCTCATAATCGTAGTGCTCCTCGATGGCGCGCTCGTAGATGGGCTGGCCAAGCTCGGGGGCACTCGTGATGCCATTGCTCAGGGACTTGCCGGGGCGGCGGATGATGACGTGGCTGAACTTGGTCATGATGATCCTCCTTGGATCTCTTAGCAGAGAGCGGGACTTCTTCGCGCCCGCCTTCCTTTCGATGGCTTTATCTTAGGGCGGTTTTCCTGTTTTGTATATTGTATACAATCCTGAACGGTAGGTATTCTTCGGTAAGCGTATTCTTACGTATCGGCGCAAAGTAGCATGATTTAGCTGGTCGTTCTATAATTCAACTGAGCTATTCAAGTGAAACGTATTTGCTTTTAGAAATATACCGTTAAGGAACATAGGCTCATGGAAACGCTCAGAAAGCCCCTGAAGGACCACGTATACGACTATATTTCGAGCCGTATTGACGCCGGCGAGCTTTCGGCCGGCGACCGGCTGAGCGAGCAGGCGATCTGCGATGCCATGGGCGTGTCGCGCACGCCGGTCCGCGAAGCGCTCATCCAGCTCGCAAGCGACGGCTATCTGGACAATCTCCCCCGCCGCGGATTCCGCGTCCGTGGGTTCGATCAGCAAAACGCCGTTGAAGTCTTTGAGATTATGGGGCCGCTCGACGGGCAGGCCGCATATCTCGCCTGTCCGAATCTAACTGACGACGATATTACGCAGCTGAAATTTCTCGTCGGCTCCATGGACCTCGCGATCCAAGGCGGTCTCATCCGTAAGTATGACGACATTCAGCGAGACTTTCACCTTACGTACTTCAACCGCTGTGGCAACGACCGTCTGCGCGATATGATCTCGCAGCTCGAGCGTTGCTTTATCAAGCGCGATTACGAGACTGTTGACCAAGAGACGGCTTGCAAACTGCTCAATAAAGCCAACAACGAACATGCTCATATTCTTGAGTTGTTCGAAGCACGAGACGCGACGGGCGTGCGCGACTACGTTCGCGATGTCCATTGGAACACGGAAAACGCCCAGTTCACCGTTTGGTAGAAATACAACAAGGAAAGCTATCAGACGCCCATCTCACGAGAGTGGATAATCCCCCGTTTTTGTCGAAAAGCAGACCAAAAATGGGAGATTATCCACTCTCGTGCTGCGCGGTCTAGAAACCGTGGCGCTCCAGGAAGCGGAAGGCTAGGCGAATCCATGGACGGACCGCCACCTGCTTGTCCTCGTTATCGACCGCGGTATTGGCGTTGCCGAGCGAAAGGCCGTGACCACCTTGGTCAAAGACGTGCATCTCGCATACGACGCCCTCCTCGGCCATGCGCTGGGCAAACGGGTAGACCTGTGCGATCGGCGCCGTCTTGTCGTCGGACACGCCCCACACAAAGGTTGGCGGCATCTGACGCGAAACATGTGTGGTGGGGCAGATATCGGCCAAATGCTCGTCAGTTGCCTCGCCACCCGTCACCATCGACAGGTAGTCGTTGAGCAGATCGCGCCCCGTCTTGCCACCCGTCTTGGGCACGCGCAGGTCGATGCGCGGGTCGCGCGTCTGCATGTCGCGCACATAGGCAAAGTCGAGCAGCGGATAGCCCAGCACTACGGCATCGGGACGAATGTCGTCCGGACGCGCCCCTGCCAGGCCCGCGAAGGGACCAGCCTTCCATTGTGTTGCCAGCGAGGCGCAGATCATACCGCCCGCAGAAAAGCCCACGACGCACACGCGCTTGGGATCGACATGCCACTCGTCGGCATTCGCACGCACCGTGGCGACCATCTTGGCAAGATCTGCCTGCGGGTGCGGAAAACTTACGTCACCCGTGCCGCTCGTCACATAGTTGAGCACAAAGGCCTGGTAACCGTGATCCAAAAACGCAAACGCCACGGGATCCTGCTCATGCGGAGCGATATGCGTAAACGCACCTCCGCCGCAGATAATCACCGCGGGGCGGCGGCCATTGGGCTTGTCGGGCAGCGGCTCGGCACCCAGATACGTAAACGTCGCCGGATAATCCTCGGTCGGCTCCTCGCCCCACAGCGCATGGTTCTCAATAATCATAGGTGCTCCCTCCGTGCGATTCGTGCGCACTCGTTTTTCGCACCTTAGCGTACCCCACTTGAGCCCGCGGCGCAGAAACACCCCCGCAATAAGTTGGCCTTCAACTGATATATCACAAAATCGCTGTTCAGAGGTATCGTTGGACAGCGTAAAATAGGAGCGCTGACCGTGCTGGGAAACACGTACGAAACGTTTCCGGCAAACCACACGCGTGCAACATGCGCGCCTGATACGTTGGAGGCATCTATGGGTCTGCTCGATTCGCTCAAGTCCACGTTCACTTCGTCGGGCGAGGCGTCCGTTCCGCCCGCAGCAAGCTTCGCCACCCGCGAAGGCGTCATCTACGCTCCTGTCAACGGCGTGCTCGTCAATCTGAGTGAGGTTCCCGACGAGACCATCGCCTCGGGCATGCTCGGCCAGGGCTACGGCATCGAGCCCATTACCGGCACCATTTACGCCCCCGCTAACGGCCGTATCGGCGCCACCACCGTCACCAACCACTCCATCGGCATGATCACCGAGGACGGTCTTCGCGTGTTCATCCATGTTGGCCTGGGCACCGTGGAAATGAACGGCAAGGGTTTTGCCCGCTTTGTCGAGATGGGCGACACGGTCAAGGCCGGCCAGCCGCTCATCAGCTTCGACCGCGACGCTATTAAGGCCGCCGGTCACGAGGACATCGTGACCGTCATCATCTCTGAGCTCGACCGCCTCAAGAGCATCGACCACGTCGGCGAGTCTGGCACGCTTATCGGCGGCAATCCGCTCGTCAAGCTTGGCGATCCGCTGCTGGTTGCCAAGACCAAGTAGCCAGGCCCCGCGCCACACAGCCAAAAGGCACCTCGTCAAGCGCCCGCGACCATTTGGCCGCGGGCGCTTTTCGTTTGAAAAACCATCCCGCCAATGCCTTATCTGTATAGCCCAAATGAGCCGAGCTGCTAGAATATCGAACTGTATGGATAACTATCATTCAACCGTTATGGGAGGATACGTGAACCGCACCAAAATCGCGCAGCTCTATACGCACGCCGAGTCGCTCGGCGGCCAGACCGTCACCGTCGCCGGCTGGGTCAAGTCCGTCCGCGACATGAAGAACTTTGGCTTTGTCACGCTCAACGACGGCAGCTGCTTCCGCGACCTGCAAGTCGTCATGAACCGCGAGGCACTCGACAACTACGACGAGATCGCCCATCAAAACGTCTCGGCCGCACTCATTTGCACCGGCACCGTCAAGCTGACCCCCGATGCGCCCCAACCTTTCGAGCTTTCTGCCACCTCCATCGAGGTCGAGGGCGTCAGCGCCCCGGATTACCCGCTGCAGAAGAAGCGCGCAACCGTCGAGTTCCTGCGCACCCAACAGCACCTGCGTCCGCGCACCAACCTGTTCCGCGCCGTGTTCCGCATCCGCTCTGTCGCGGCTGCCGCCATCCACCGCTTCTTCCAGGAGCAGGGCTTTGTCTACGTCAACACCCCCATCATCACCACGAGTGACTGCGAGGGCGCCGGCGAGATGTTCCGCGTAACCACGCTCGACCCCAAAAATCCGCCCCTCACCGAGTCCGGCGAGGTCGACTGGAGCCAGGACTTCTTTGGCAAGCATGCGAGCCTCACCGTGTCCGGCCAACTCAATGCCGAGAACTTTGCCATGGCCTTTGGCGACGTGTACACCTTTGGCCCCACCTTCCGCGCCGAAAACTCCAACACCACGCGCCACGCCGCCGAGTTTTGGATGATCGAGCCCGAGATGGCCTTTGCCGACCTGAACGACTACATGGATAACGCCGAGGCCATGCTCAAGTACGTCCTTAAGGACGTTATGGCTACCTGCCCCGACGAGCTCAACATGCTCAACAAGTTTGTGGACAAGGGCCTGATCGAGCGCCTGGACCACGTGGCAAACTCCGACTTTGCCCGCGTTACCTACACCGAGGCCGTCGAGATCCTGGAGCAGGCAGTCGCCGCCGGTCACAAGTTTGACTATCCCGTGAGCTGGGGCATCGACCTGCAGACCGAGCACGAGCGCTTCCTGACCGAGGAGCACTTTAAGCGCCCGACCTTCGTAACCGACTACCCGGCCGAGATCAAGGCCTTCTACATGCGCATGAACGAGGACGGCAAGACCGTCGCCGCCGCCGACTGTCTGGTTCCCGGTATCGGCGAGATTATCGGCGGCTCCCAGCGCGAGGAGCGCCTGGATCTGCTCGAGGCCCGCATCAAGGACCTGGGCATGAATCCCGAGCAGTACAAGTACTACCTTGACCTGCGCCGCTACGGTTCCTGCAAGCACGCCGGCTACGGTCTGGGCTTCGAGCGCTTGGTCATGTATCTGACCGGCGTGGGCAACATCCGCGACGTCCTGCCGCACCCGCGCACCGTGGGCAACGCCGACTTCTAATCGCCACAGCGCCACCAAACGCGTTCCAGCGCATCACGCCAGCGCCTCTCGGCAAGCCGAGGGGCGCTTTTTTCAACAGCATCCGTCAAGCTTTTGGCAAGTTTTTGGTCAGTTGGGCAGGGCTGTTGAAAACTCGACCCGCCGCTTGCCGACGGCTACCGACCGCCCAGGGCGTCCTGCACCCCTGGGAAAGCCCCGCGTCCTAGGCTCCATACCGTCGCCACCCAAAACGGAAAGGACGTGGGCGCCATGACCGAAACCGCTGTTGAAACTTACGAGACCACGACGAGGGGCGCCGCCTCGATGGCAGCCTATCGCGCCGTTCGCATCCTGCAACTATTAAGCGAAAACACCGGTGAGGACAAGGCCATGCTTTCCGATGAGTTGATCCGGCGCCTCGCCCATCCCGGCGACCCCGCCCGCATGCCCATCTCGGCGGCGCGGCGCAGCATCTACACCGCCATCTCCGCACTTCGCCATGCCGGATACGAAATTGAGTACAAGCGCGGCGTGGGGTATCGGCTCTTGACCCGTCCGCTCACCGACGAAGAGATCATCCGACTCCACGGCATGGTCATGCGCAACCGCTCTACGCCCATCGCCATTCGAAAAAGCATGGCGCAGCACCTGGTCGCCATGGCGAGTGCCGACGTTCGCGGCTACCTCGATGCACCCGAGCCTGCTCCAAGCGCAGGCGGCAAATCCACCAAGGCCACACGCACGCCCGTCAAGCGCATCGATGCCTGCGAGCTCATCGAGCAGGCCATCGACCACGGAACCACGGTGAGTTTTGATATTTCGAGTGTCACGGCACGCGGAGAGGTCGAAGTGGCACGGATGACACTCCGTCCCTTTGCCATCAAGCAACGAGACGGCATCTCGTATTTGCTGGGAACGGTCTATGACGCGCGAGGCGCCGATGACACGTTGCGTACCGTAGAGATCGGCCGAATGAGAAACGTCACCACACGTCTCCTCGACGGCAAGAAGCTCTTCGCCGCCCTGGACGAGGACGATGCCTCCTCCGCCGCATAAGACCCTCCGCCGCCCATTCGACTACCCGTACCGCCCATCCGATTCTGTATTAAAAAACCCGCCAGGCTGTTGTAAAAATGGACATCAGCGCTACTATAGTTCCACTTGCACTTTGTCCCAGTGCAGTGTTTCCAGCCATTTTTATACTGGGGGTAATGATATGAAGGACATCACCATCAGCCGCAGGAGCCTTCTGGTCTCCGCCGGTCTGCTCGCGCTCGCCCCGCTCGCCGGATGCGGCGGCAACTCTGGTTCCGGCTCTGCTGCCGCCGGTTCCGACTACACCATCGGCGTTCTGCAACTCACCGAGCACTCCGCACTCGATGCCGCCAACGACGGCTTTGTCAAGGCCATCAAGGAGAGCGGCCTTAAGGTCAAGATCGACCAGAAGAACGCCCAGAACGACCAGTCCACGTGTAAGTCCATTGCCGACAAGTTTGTGGGCGACAACGTCAACCTGATTTATGCCATCGCCACGCCCGCCGCGCAGGCTGCCGCCGGCGCCACGGCCGATATCCCCATCGTGGGCTGTGCCATCACCGACTACGCCGCCTCCGGCCTGGTCCAGGACAACGACAAGCCCGGCACCAACGTCACGGGCGCTTCCGACCTCACCCCAGTCGCCGAGCAGCTCGAGATGATGCAGAAGGTCCTGCCCGACGTTAAAAAGGTCGGCCTGCTCTACTGCACCGCCGAGTCCAACTCCGACGTCCAGATCAAAGCCGCCAAGAAGGAGCTCAACAAGCTGGGCCTCGAGTACACCGATTTCACCGTCTCGAGCTCCAACGAGATTCAGTCCGTCGTCGAGTCTGCCGTGGGCAAGGTCGACGCGCTGTACTCCCCCACTGACAACACCATCGCCGCGGGCGCTTCGCAGGTCGGCCAGATCTGCAAGGAGAATAAGCTCCCCTTCGTGACCGGCGAGGAGGGTATGTGCATGGCCGGCGGCCTGTTCACCCTCTCCATCAACTATAAGGACCTGGGCTACGCCGCAGGCGAGATGGCCGTTAAGATCCTGAAGGGCGAGGCCAAGCCCGAGGATATGCCGATCAAGCACCTCTCGAGCAAGGACCTGGTCGTCGTCAAGAACGACGAGATGGCCGAGGCTCTGGGTATCGACCTTTCCGCTCTGGACGAGTAGCACCATGCGCGGTAACGCGTCTAGGGCCCGCACGCGCGCCACAGCCGCGTTATTCAATATCTGAGTCCTTGGGGCGAACGCTAAAGACCGGCGTTCGCCCTGCTTGTTTCGGATGAGACAAAACATCCGTCCGCAGCTCTTTTATGCATTGGTACCGCTATTATGGAAAATCACGTGTCCACCCTATCCTAGGAGGTATGAAGCATGCTCATTGCATTGCAGGGCGCCGTTTCGCAGGGCGTCCTCTGGGGCATTATGGTGCTTGGCGTGTTTATCACGTTCCGCCTGCTCGACATCCCCGATATGACCTGCGACGGCAGCTTTGCCCTCGGCGGCTGTGTCTGCGCCGTACTCATCGTCAATGATAATGTCGACCCGCTGCTCGCTGTTTTGGCCGGCATGTGTGCCGGTGCCATCGCGGGCGCCATCACGGGCATTTTGACCACCGTCTTTGAGATTCCCGCGATCCTCGCCGGAATCCTCACCCAGATCAGCCTGTGGTCCATCAACCTGCGCATCATGGGCAAATCCAATACGCCCATCCTTGCCAAGGGCACCATCTTCTCGTCTGTCAGCAACATGACGGGCCTGCCGCAGTCCACCGTCGCCATCATCCTGGGCATCTTGCTCGCTGTGGCTATCGTTGCCATCCTGTATTGGTTCTTTGGCACCGAGATCGGCTCGGCACTACGCGCCACCGGCAACAACGAGTACATGATCCGCGCCCTGGGCGTCAACACCAACTCCACCAAGATGATCGCCCTCGTGCTCTCCAACGCCCTCATCGGCCTTTCGGGCGCGCTCATCTGCCAGAGCCAGAAGTACGCCGACATTGGTATGGGCACCGGTGCCATCGTTATCGGTCTTGCTGCCATTGTTATCGGCGAGGTGCTCGGCCGCCTGCTGCCCGGCGGTCTCACTCAGTTTAGTGTCCGTCTTGCCTCCGCCATCTTTGGCTCCGTGGTGTACTTCCTTATCCGCGCCATCGTGCTGCAGTTGGGCATGGACGCCAACGACATGAAGCTGCTCTCCGCCGTAATCGTCGCCGTGGCCCTGTGCGTGCCCGTGGTTTGGGAGCGCTATAAGCTCCGCAGCTCCTACACGAAGGGGGATGAAGTAGATGCTTAAGCTCTCACACGTCAAGAAGACCTTTAACAAGGGCACCGTCACCGAGAAGCGCGCTCTTACCGGCGTCGACCTTACCCTCAACGACGGCGACTTTGTAACCGTGATCGGCGGTAACGGCGCCGGCAAATCCACGCTGCTCAACATGATCGCCGGCGTATATCCGCTCGATTCGGGCGTTATCGAGCTCGACGGCACCGACATCTCGCGTCTGAGCGAGTCGCAGCGCGCCAAGTACCTGGGCCGCGTGTTCCAGGACCCCATGCGCGGCACCGCAGCCGACATGCAGATTGCCGAGAACTTGGCCCTCGCCAAGCGCCGCGGCCAGCGTCGCGGTCTTTCGTGGGGCGTCACCAAGGCCGAGAAGGACGAGTACGTTGAACTGCTCAAGCGCCTGGACCTCGGTCTGGACACGCGCCTCAACGCCAAGGTCGGTCTGCTCTCGGGCGGCCAGCGCCAGGCACTCACCTTGCTCATGGCCACGCTCACCAAGCCGCGCCTGCTGCTGCTCGACGAGCACACGGCGGCCCTCGACCCCAAGACGGCATCGAAGGTACTCAACCTGACCGAGGAGATCGTCGACGAGAACCACTTGACCACACTCATGGTCACACACAACATGAACGACGCCATCCGTCTGGGCAACCGTCTGATCATGATGCACGAGGGCCACGTGATCTACGATGTGGCAGGCGACGAGAAAAAGTCGCTCACCGTCGCCGACCTACTGCAGAAGTTCGAGGAGGTCTCGGGCGGCGAGCTCGCCAACGACCGCATGCTGCTAAGCTAAACCTACCAAAAAGGGACAGGTTTATTTTGGCAGGTTTTATCTGCGCAAACGTCAAAACCGCCGCAAAGGGACAGACGCCCTTGCGGCGGTTTTCGCTAACCCCCATATCGAGCACAGAAGCCCGTCCGAATTTGATCGGACGGGCTTCTTGATGGGTATCATGGTTGGACGATCATTAGGAGGTTTCTCTACATGGAATTGTTTGAGCCGATTCTTCATTTCTTTGCACAACGATGGGTCCACAACATTATCTGGGCAGGTATCTTGGCCATCGGCACCGCCGTTGCCGCCAAGGTCGCGTCCAAGACCCTGTACCACCTGCTCAACCGCGACGATAACCCACTCCCTTCATCAAGCATCTTCATCAACATCGCGCGCGCCGTCATTTGGATGATCGGCGGCAGCTTTATCCTCGACAACTGCTTTGGCATTAATGCAAACGCCCTCGTCGCCGCTCTTGGCGTCGGCGGCATCGCCATCTCGCTCGGCTTTCAGGACACGCTGTCAAACCTTATCGGTGGCATGCAGGTGACCTTTATGGGCATCATCAAACCCGGCGACAATATCGAGGTCGGCGGCGTGACGGGCGTGGTCCAAGATATCACCTGGCGCCATACGACCATCGAGGACGCCTGCGGGCAGACCATCATCGTCCCCAACTCAAATATCTCCAAGAACACGCTCGTGCACCTCATGCCCTTTGGGCGCGTTGCCGTGCCCGTTGCCGTAAAGGACACGTCCAAGTGGGCCTCGTTGGACGCGCTGGCAGATGAGCTTACCGACGCCACCAAGGCCGCGGTGCTTCCCATCTCTGGCTTTGACAAGGAGCCCTACGTGCTCTTTAGCGAGATCGGCGACTTTGGCGTCAAGGGCAAAATCATCTTTATCGTCAGCGACGACAGCACCACTTTCACGGCAGCCGACGCTTGCATCCGCGCCATCGCCCCCATCATCGCCTAAAACCACCGCAAAGGGGACAGGCACCATTGTGGTGGTTTCGCATCGTGGTACCATGGTTCATATCGTTGTTTAAACGACTAAGGGAGTAGACACCATGGAAGAGGCCTATCGTCAAGCGCGCAAGCGCGGCGAACAGGGACGCCGTCGCGCCATCAGCCAAAGCGAGCATCCATATCTTACGGACCTCGACAGCTTGGTCGCCCAGCTTCCCTGCGGGCAGCGCGAGAACATCGGCCTGCGGGACATTCCGCTCGAAATGGTCGTCGGCACGGTTACCAAAGGTCGCCAGTCCGCCTTTTCGTGTAACTTTATGCCGCTGCTCCCCTGGAATACCGAATTCGCCCGCAAATGGTCCAACCTCTACGATATCCAAATCTCCGAGGGCTACCGCGACCCCATCATCGTCACCGAGTTCATGCACCGCTTTTACGTCCAAGAGGGCAACAAGCGTGTCAGCGTCCTCAAATTCCTTGACGCTCCGACGGTTTCGGCCAAGGTGACGCGTCTGTACCCCGGTAAGTGGGATTCCGTCGAGAGCCGCCTGTACGGTGAGTTTTGCGCCTTTTGGTACGTATGCCCCCTGTACGAGATTGAGTTTTCGCGCGAGGGCGGCTACGAGATGCTTGCCAAAATGCTCGGCCAAGATCTTGTCGAAAAATGGCCTCAAAAGAAGGTCGACTACCTACGTCACACCTTCCTGCTCTTTAAGCGCGCCTATCTTCGCGCGGGCGGCGACCACTTGGACATTACGCCTGCCGATGCCATGCTCGTCTACCTCAACGTCTACAACCAGGACCGTCTGCTGGATACGCCGACGGATATCGTCGTCAACCGTCTGTGCAAGATTTGGCGCGAGCTTGTCATTGCCGGCAAAAGCGACGAGGACAAAGTCGATCTTGTCGAAGCGCCGCAGCCCAACGAGAAAGAGGGCGCACCGACAAAAGCTACCTCGGGCGTGCTCAACTTCTTTATGAGCAAGACCGTCTACTCCACTGCCAATCCCATGCGAATCGCCTTTATCCACGAGTTTCCCTGTGCCACGTCGAGCTGGGACAGCCTACACGACCAGGGCCGCCGGTATCTTGATGAGCACTTTGGCGGCATCGTGCGCACCGAGGCGTTCGAGGACTGCCACGATTCGGACGTGTTCTACGCCGCCGTCGAGACAGCCGTAAAGCACGGGGCGAACGTCATCTTCTCGACCTCACACCGGCTCATGGAATACACGCTCAGGGCGTCAGTCGAGTATCCCCAGGTGCGGTTCCTTAACTGCTCAATCGGCCTTCCCCACCAAAGCGTCCGCTCGTACTTTGGAAAGATGTACGAGGCCAAGTTCCTACTGGGCGCCCTTGCCGCCAGCATGGCGGACAACCACCGCATTGGCTACCACGCGTCGGTCTTCGCCTCGGGCGCGCTCAGCGAGATCAACGCCTTTGCGATTGGCGCCTCGCTGCTCGACCCCCGCGCGCAAATTATCCTGACCTGGGGCGATGTGCCCGCCGGAGGCCTTGCCGAGGCCATGTGCCGCGAGGGCGTGAGCGTCATGACCGGCGCTGACATGTCAAAGTCGCTCGAAGACCCTACGGCCTACGGACTTCACCGCCTGGTCGATGGCAAGGTCGCCGGCATCGCCATGCCGGTATGGAACTGGGGCCGATACTACGAGCTTATCGTGCGAAGTCTGCTGCACGGCACCTGGGATGAGACCAGTGACAACAGCCAGGTTCGCGCCGTCAACTACTGGTATGGTATGAGCTCGGGCGTCATCGACATTCGCTACGCTCCGGGCCTGCCCTATCAGACGCGTAAGCTTGTTCAGCTGCTCCGCAATGGCATCGTCGAGGGCTCCATCAATCCATTTGGCGGCGAGCTCCATAGCCAAGACGGCGTGGTGCAGATCGAGGGCTTTCCCCCGCTGCCGAGCACGCAAATCGTCGAGATGGACTGGCTGGCTGACAACGTTATAGGCTCGATTCCGCAGCTCGATAACGAGCCGGAGGTCCGTGCCCTATGAATATCCTAGCCATTGCCGATGTAGAGGAGCGCTGCCTGTGGGAATGTTTTCGCAAGGAGCGCTTTGAGGACGTTGACCTGATTCTATCCGCAGGCGACCTGGATCCGGACTATCTTGAGTTTTTGGTCACTGTCATCAACAAACCGCTTGTGTACGTTCGTGGCAACCACGACGACCGCTACGCGCGCCATGCACCGGGCGGGTGCATTTGTGTTGAGGACAGCGTATATGTGTACCGAGGTATTCGCATTGCGGGTCTGGGCGGTTCCATGCGCTACCGCGACGGCGCGAACATGTATACCGAGCGCGAGATGGCAAAACGCATGCGCAAGCTATCGCGAAAAATCGCACTGGTAGACGGATGCGATATTCTACTTACCCATGCACCCGTCGCAGGCATGGGCGACCTGGACGACCTGCCGCATCGAGGGTTTGAGTGCTTTAACACAGCGCTTGAGTCCTGGGGGGCCGACTACATGGTGCACGGGCATGTGCACCAATGCTATGGTCGCGACTTTCAGCGTGAGCGCCAGCATGCATGCGGGACAACAATCATCAACGCGTGCGGCTATACGCAGTTTGAGCTGGATGAAGCGCGCTACCCCATCCGTGGCTGGCAGGCAGCCTGGCTCAACTCGCAAACCATGCGCCGCGAGCTCAAACGCCACGAAGCAATCGAGTCTTCAACCGCCAGAACCCCCTGGTAACTGCCAACAACCACCACGAAGGGGATAGGCACCTTTATGGTGGTTTTGCTGACTCGTCCGACCTGTCCATCACGGTGCTTGTGTAATTAACGAGAACACTCATTGTTTTGTAAGGACGGCGCTCACGTGCCGTCTTTTTTTGTCAACTTATGCAGTCTCGACCGTGTTGTATGTAGAGGGACCTCGCGAGACGCCTTCCCTATATCCACCACGACCAATTGGAGGTGACACTATGCCTGCACGCCGTAACCGCAATAGCACGCTCCGATGCGATGCCGATCAGATCGAGCGGGAAGCAAAGCGCTTGGTCGACACGTATTCCGACC
Source organism: Collinsella sp. OM04-5 (assembly GCF_003439125.1). Classification (GTDB taxonomy): domain Bacteria; phylum Actinomycetota; class Coriobacteriia; order Coriobacteriales; family Coriobacteriaceae; genus Collinsella. The sequence goes on from NZ_QSUU01000002.1 coordinate 163,471, forward strand.
TCATCCTTCGATTGTGCTATTCGGCCCTTGGATCCGCTGACGACGCTCAAGACATCTGCCAGGACACGCTGATCAAGATTCTCCAACGCACTCAACCGTTCGACTCGCTCGAACACGAACGTGCTTGGGTGATCCGAGTCGCACTGAACGCATGTCGCGATATCGGCCGTACGCACGCGAATCACCCGGTTGTCGACCTCGATTCGCTCCCCGATTTCTGCGCACCCGTAACACATACCGAGCAAGAATTCGCGCAACGCGACTGCGCCATTCTTTCCGCTGTCACGGCCCTGCCTCAAGCACAGCGCATCGCCATCTTTTTGCACTACTACGCAGGCATGAGCATCAGGGAAATCGCAGACGCCGTTCACGCGACGCCAGCTGCAACCGCCCAGCACCTTAGCCGCGGACGTGCGTCACTTCGGCTTTCCTTGAAAGGAGACCACAATGACTACGAATTCGAATGACTATCGCCACGCCCTGGAGCACATTTCGTTTACCGATAATGCGAAGCAGCACATGGCAAACTCGATTGCTCAGTCCGTCGCCTCGAGCGATGCGGCGACCGCTCAAAGCAACTTTAATGGCACGCGACGCAAGCCGCGCATCGCCCGCCATCCCGTAAGAACAGTCGCTCGCATTGCCGCTGTAACGGCAGTCCTCGCTATCGTCATTGGAGGCGCTGGCACGGCTATGGCAACAGGCGTCCTGCCGCTTCCTTCTGACATGCTTTCCGACATCTTTGACGGACCTGCTTCTCAAACCGAGATCATCGACCGTATTGGCCGGCCCGTCGGTGCTAGCTGCTCCAACAACGGAGTCACCGTGACCGCCGACGCCATCATGGGCGACAAGGATATGGTTACCATCGCCTATACGCTTACGTTCGACGATCCCGCTGCCCTGAAAAAGCTTTCCGAGCCGGGCGAGAACGGAACTATCGCCGGAAGTGTCGATGGAAACGTATACGTTGATGGCGAGCATGGCGGCCAAGGCCAATCATGGCTCATTGACAAGAACCCCAATGACTCCAGCATTCAATACTTTGCACAGTTCAGCGTTGAATCACCCGGCCTTATGGGCAGGACCGTCCGCACGCATATCAACTCTCTCGTTGTGCCACGTGCTGGCAAAGAGCTTCCCGAGTATAAGAAAATACTTACGGGCCCATGGGATCTTAAGTTCCAGCTGAATTACGAAGATACATCCGTTACGATTCCCGCGCCCAAATCGGTCAACTTTAACGGCACCAAGGCGACGATTCAAGAGGCCACCGTATCCTGCGTTGGCGTTTCAGTCCGCTACAACATAGATCGTTCCATCGAACACGACAACAACAGCGGCAAGATGTCTCAAAACATGGAGGAGTCTATGGATGCCGTTGGCAACATACCCCTCATCGTGACGTTCAAAGACGGTCATGTTGAGGACGCAACCAGCTACAGCGGCTATTTCGCAAATAAACTGGATAACGGCACCACTGATGTCCACAAGACCTGGCCGTTCTCGCAAGTTTGTGACACAGACAAGATTGCAAGCGTACAAATTGGCGATACGGTCATTCCCATGAATTCGTAACGCTACGCGGCTCGTATATGCACCCGGTTCCGCACTTCGCGTCTAAAGATGCGCTGTCATCGAGCAGCGTGAGCGCAAGGCCGCCCGTATGGTCGGCTGGGAACACCTCGTTGCGCTAAAAACCACCACGAAGGGGACCGGCACCTTTGTGGTGGTTTTGCTGACTCGTCCGACCTGTCCCAACGGTTTGTCTCAATCTGTAACAGGTAGGGCCCAAATAATCGGTTAGCTGTTACAGATCGAGACAGACCACGGATGCTCGGCCGAAAATCTCAATCTGTAACAGGTAGGAACGATTTTGCCCCTTAGATGTTACAGATTGAGATATTTGACAGCTTGAATCGGCATCGCCTACAGCGCGGCGACGACCTTGTCGCCCATCGTCGTGGTGCCGAGGATCTTATCTGCCGGGGTGTTGACATCGGCGATGTCACGGGTGCGCCAGCCCTCGTCGAGCACGCGCGCCACGGCGCTCTCGATCCACGCGGCTTGCTCGCCCATGTCGAGCGCGTAGGTCAGCAGCATCGCCACCGACAAGATTTGAGCCAGCGGATTGGCCACGCCGAGCCCCGCGATGTCAGGAGCGCTGCCAGCGCTCGGCCCAAACAGCGATACGCCATCATCCAGCGAGGCAGAGGCAAGCATACCGAGCGATCCGGTAATCTGAGCCGCCTCATCGGACAGGATGTCGCCGAACATGTTCTCCGTCACCACGACGTCAAAGTCTGCCGGTCGACTGATGAGCTGCATGGCGGCGTTGTCGACGAGCAGGTCCTCAAGCTCCACGTCGGAGTACTCCTCGTCTTGCACGCGATGCACGATCTCGCGCCACATGCGGCTCGTCTCCAGCACGTTGCGCTTATCAACGCTCGTCACCTTGCCGCGACGTTTGCGCGCCGCCTCAAATGCCTGGCGCGCAATGCGCTCAATCTCGTACTCGCGATACTCCATCACGTCGACCGCACGCTGACCGGCCGCACCCGCAGCGCCCGCGCAGGTCACGGATGCGGGCGCCAAAGTCCCACGGCATGTTGTAGCCCATCGTATCGGGGATGTTCACGACCGTGGCACCGGCCTTTACGGCCGCCTCGATAATGCGCACCAGAAACTCCTGATCGGAGCGGCCGGCATCCTCGGCATAAAACTCAACATCGTCAACGAACTTGCGAGCATGTTTGACGGCATGGATCGCTCACTCAATTGCCCTTTCCTCAGTCATATGGAGCTTGTCGCGCAGGTGACTGGTGCTCACACCCAGCCCTGTATGGATACGGGGCCTCTGGGCCGTTTTGAGCGCCTCTGCAGCCACTTCGATATCCCTGTCGACAGCGCGCGTCAGGCCGCATACCGTGCATCGGTCGCCCGCAATCTTGCCAATCTCCTGTACGGAGCGAAAGTCACCAGGACTCGAGATGGGAAAGCCCGCCTCGATAACGTCCACGTTCATGCGCACCAGCTGGCGGGCGATGAAGAGCTTTTCCTCGGTATTCATGCTGGCGCCCGGCGACTGCTCACCGTCGCACAGGGTGGCGTCAAAGATTGTGATTTTGCGGCTTATATGTTCCTCCTGATTGACCGTTTTATGACAGATGGCTTTCAGGAGAGAGAGAAGGCCTAGAGATAGAAAAATACCCATGTCGCTCATCACGCCTGAAAGCGGCAGACGATAGCGCACCCGGGTACAACAAATCGTTATAGCGAGATTACAACCCTAGCGCGCTATCCAATCTAGTAGCGCTAGGCCTAGGAGCTGTTGCGTGTTCTTAAACATGTTGGGCTCCCTTCGGCCTCGGGTAGAACTACATCGCGCTAAAGTACAACACAAGTAAAACCACCACAAGGGTGTCTGTCCCCTTCGTGGTGGTTTCGTTGACTCAAAAGCAAGAAACCCCGTCCCGCGCGAGGCAGAACCGGGTTTCTTTAGCAATGCTTGCTTTGTTCAGGCAGTAACTAGCAGTTACTCAGCCAGGAAGTCACGCTGGACAGCGGGATCGACCTTGACGCCAGGGCCCATGGTGGAAGACACGGAGATGGACTTGACGTACTTGCCCTTAGCAGAAGAGGGCTTGACACGCAGGATCTCGGTGTACAGGGCGGCGTAGTTCTCGACGAGCTGCTGCTCAGAGAAGGACTTCTTGCCCAGGGGCACGTGGCAGATGCCGTAACGGTCGGCACGATACTCAACGCGGCCGGCCTTGAGCTCGGAGACCATCTTGGCGACGTCCATGGTCACGGTGCCGAGCTTGGGGTTCGGCATGAGGCCACGGGGACCAAGAATCTTACCGATGCGGCCAACCTTGGCCATCATGTTCGGCGTGGCGATAGCGGCGTCGAAATTGATCTCGCCCTTCTGGATCTGGGCGACGAGCTCGTCGGAACCGATGATGTCGGCGCCGGCAGCCTCGGCCTCGCGGGCCTTCTCGCCCTCGGCGAAGACGGCAACACGAACGGTCTTGCCGGTGCCGTGGGGCAGGGAGATGGAACCACGGATGTTCTGGTCAGCCTTACGAGTATCGATGCCCAGACGGAAGTGGGCCTCGACGGTCTCGTCGAACTTGGCGGTATCAAGCTCCTTGATGAGCTTGGCAGCCTGAAGGGGGGTGTAGAGCGTGGCGCGGTCGATCTTCTCGGCAGCGGCGTTATAGCTCTTACCATGCTTAGCCATGTGCATTACCTCCTGTGGTTAAACGGGCGTGAGCCCTCCCACATCGTATCGTGTGCCCTATTGCACACATATAACGGGCGCCCCGGTCGGAGCACCCGTCATTACCTAAAGAAATCGCTACTCAGCGATGGTGACGCCCATGGAGCGGGCGGTACCGGCGATGATCTTCTTGGCGGCATCAATGTCGTTGGCATTGAGGTCCGGCATCTTGATCTCGGCGATCTTGGTGAGCTGCTCCTGGGAGAGCTGACCAACCTTGTCGGCCTGGGGCTTAGCGGAACCAGACTTAAGGTTCAGCTCCTTCTTGATGAGGTGAGCCGCCGGCGGGGTCTTGGTGATGAAGGAGAAGGACTTATCCTCGTAGACAGAGATCTCAACGGGGATGATGTCGCCCTTCTTGTCCTGCGTCTCGGCGTTAAAGGCCTGGCAGAACTGCATGATGTTCACGCCAGCAGCGCCCAGGGCGGGACCGACGGGAGGAGCGGGGTTAGCTGCTCCAGCAGGAATCTGGAGCTTAATGACGTTGGCAACCTTCTTCTCAGCCATGGTCATTCCTTTCGAATCACGAGTGTGAAGTACTTGCTATATCGTAAGCACGCACGTGTTAGAAGCACTCCTGAGATGAGCAGTCACAGAAGAAGCACGCTCGCGCGAACGGACGAAAACTTAAGCGATGACAGCGACCTGGTTAAAGTCGAGCTCGACCGGCGTCTCGCGGCCAAAGATCATCAGCGTGACCTTGAGCTTGCCAGCCTCGGTGTTAACCTCGGAGACCTTGCCATCAAAGTCGGTAAGCGGGCCATCGGTGACGCGGACGGACGTGCCGACCTCAATATCAACCGAGGTGCGCTTGGGCGAATCGCCCTTACCGGGACGACGAGTCATCTTGTTGTACTCGTCGCGAGAAAGCGGAGCGGGCTTGCCGTTGCCGCCCAGGAAACCGGTGACGCCAGGCGTGTTACGAACGCACGTCCAAGCATCGTCATCCATCTCCATGCGGACCAGGACATAACCCGGGAAAATCTTGGAATCCTTGGTCTCACGCTTGCCACCCTCTTTAATCTCGGTGACGCGCTCCATAGGAATCTCGATATCAAAGATACGGTCCTGCATGCCCATAGTCTCGATGCGATGCTCGAGATCGGACTTAACACGGTTCTCGTATCCAGAGTAAGTGTGAACGACGTACCAACGCTTAGACATGGTTTAGCCCCTCAATCCAGAGAACAGAGCAAGAGCCTCGCCAAAGCCAGCATCGAGCAGAGCGATGACGACGCCGACGACGATCAGAGAAGCGCAAACGACGACCGAGTAGTTCACGAGCTCCTTCTTATCGGGCCACGTGACACGCTTCATCTCGGACTTGACCGAAGCGAAATACTTCTTGGTGCGGGCGAAGAAACCAGGCTTCTCGTTCTTCTTGGACTTCGCAGCCTTCTCGTTCTTCTTGGCAACGGCCTTCTTGGCCTCAACCTTGGAGTTGGCGGCAGCGTTGTTGGCAGGTGCCGGCTGCTGAGCCTTCTTCTTGTTCTTCTTGTTGGCCATTTGGGTTACCTCCGCGCAATGCGCTTATACATGAGTAAACCGTAAGCCCCCAATTGGGAGCTTACGGAATAATGACTGGCACGCCAGGAAGGACTCGAACCCTCAACACTCGGTTTTGGAGACCGATGCTCTACCAATTGAACTACTGGCGTATGTGACTAGAGACTAGCGAGTCTCTTTGTGCAGCGTGTGGTGACGGCACCAGGGGCAATACTTCTTGATCTCCATACGATCAGGCATGGTCGACTTGTTCTTGGTGGTCGTATAGTTGCGGCGCTTGCACTCAGTGCACGCAAGAGTAACTAGAGTACGCATGTATCCTGAACCTTTCATTTCCGCCCCGTACGGGCACGAGTTGTTACTTTATCAGCTCCACGTAAGTGCTGTCAATGAAAACCTCGAGTCAATTGGTTCTCGGTGGATCCATTCATATTTGGAACACATCAATGAAGCCATCGAGAGCTAATCGACGGTGCATCCAGGACCATTATCAATCCTCTCGACACCAGCAACGGCTCAATATCCATCGCAGAAAAGAACCCGGCACCCATATAAGTGCCGGGTTCTCTAAGTCAGCTATATCAAAGAGCTAATTTACTCAATGATCGTGGAGACGATGCCCGAACCGACGGTGTGGCCACCCTCACGGATAGCGAAGCGCAGGCCCTCCTCCATGGCGATCGGGTGGATGAGGTCGCCCTCGATGGTGATGTGGTCACCAGGCATAGCCATCTCGGTGCCCTCGGGGAGCTTGACCGTACCGGTAACGTCGGTGGTACGGAAGTAGAACTGAGGACGATAACCATCGAAGAACGGGGTGTGACGGCCGCCCTCCTCCTTGGTCAGAACGTAGATCTCGCCGGTGAACTTGGTGTGCGGGGTAACCGAACCGGGCTTGCAGAGAACCTGGCCGCGCTCGATGTCCTCGCGCTTGATGCCGCGGAGCAGCAGACCGACGTTGTCGCCAGCCTCGCAGAAGTCCATGGACTTACGGAACATCTCGATACCGGTAACAACGGTGTTCTGGGTATCCTTGATGCCGACGATCTCGACGGGCTCGTTGAGCTTGAGCTCACCGCGCTCGACACGGCCGGTAGCAACGGTACCACGGCCGGAGATGGTCATAACGTCCTCAACGGCCATCAGGAACGGGAGGTCGTTGTTACGAGCAGGCGTCGGGATGTACTCGTCGACAGCGTTCATGAGCTCGCGAATGGCGTCCATCCACTTGGCGTCGCCCTCGAGAGCGCCCAGAGCGGAACCACGGATGACGGGGATGTCGTCGCCGGGGAAATCGTACTCGGAGAGAAGCTCACGGGTCTCCATCTCGACGAGGTCGATGAGCTCGTCATCGTCAACCATGTCGCACTTGTTCAGGAAGACGACGATGTAGGGAACGCCGACCTGACGGGCGAGCAGGATGTGCTCGCGAGTCTGAGCCATGGGGCCGTCGGTAGCGGCGATGACCAGGATAGCGCCGTCCATCTGAGCAGCACCGGAAATCATGTTCTTGACGTAGTCAGCGTGGCCCGGGCAGTCAACGTGAGCGTAGTGACGGGCAGCAGTCTCGTACTCGACGTGGGAGACGGAGATCGTAATGCCGCGCTCGCGCTCCTCGGGAGCCTTGTCGATGTTCTCGAACGCAGTGAAGTCAGCCTTGCAGCCCTCGGTCTCGGAGAGAACCTTGGTGATGGCAGCGGTCAGCGTGGTCTTGCCGTGGTCGACGTGACCAATGGTGCCGATGTTAACATGCGGCTTAGTGCGCTCAAACTTCTCTTTGGCCATAAAGCCCTCCTCTTAACAGGTCGTCCCCGGACGGGACTTTGCCTTTATACCATAGTGGCCTCTCAACATACTATTGAGAAGCCACCGTGTTACCTATGGTAGCGGTGACTGGATTCGAACCAGTGACGCCACGGGTATGAACCGTGTGCTCTAACCAACTGAGCTACACCGCCGGATGGAGCCTGCAACCAGACTTGAACTGGTGACCTCTTCGTTACCAACGAAGTGCTCTACCGACTGAGCTATACAGGCACTTGACGGGTGGGAGCTATAGGATTCGAACCTATGTAGGCAGAGCCAACGGGTTTACAGCCCGTCCCCATTAACCACTCGGGCAAACTCCCAATCGTTCAAGTATCCGCAGGTTCTTTGGTCTTTTGGACCGCCGCCCCCGCGAACGAAAAAGATAATACGATGCAACCTTGGGGGCTGTCAACGAAAACCTCTAGATACACGGTTCCGGGCGTATCTATATACCTTTGACCTGCGGTTTTGTTGAGTTTAGATATGAAGGACGGTGGATTTACATGTAGCGGTGACATTTCCCGAGGGAACACTTTGTCACGGTGGAGTGAGCCTACAGGATATTACTTCGGTAACGACTCATTTGCACCTATATATAGGTCGAGATCGGGCTTCCGCGGCAGATTCGGGTGTGGATGGTTAAGGCCGGTCCGGCCTTTGTCTCGATCTGTAACATCTAGAGAACATTTTCTCCCCTATCTGTTACAGATTGAGATATTACGCAGAGACCCCAGCTCGCGTCTCATCCTGTAACAGTAAGAACGGTTTTCCGCCCCTTCGTGTTACAGATGGAGACATTTCTCAGCTAACCCGACTCTATATCTCAATCTGTAACATCTACGCCAGTATTCTGCTTCTACCTGTTACAGATTGAGACAAATGGGCAGGGCCCATTCTTTCATCTCGATCCGTAACAGGTGGGAGCGAATTGGTCGCCTTGGTGTTACAGATGTAGATGAACCAAAGACGGGATGGACGACTAGTCCGAAGGCGCATCGACCTAAAAGAAACAGGCCCGAGCCTTGAACATACCGAACTTGAGTCTCGAATCGACGACTGGCAGACCGCTGCGCAGGCAAACAAATTCCCGAGCGATAAGATTCACCAGCGACGCCATTTTGATTTGACCGGCAGCAGATCTTCAACGAACCGACCGGTCCATTCATTTGGCTCCAATCCGCGAATCTCGAAGATAGCCTCGAAATCCTCCTTGCTGAGACGATGGCCAAAACGTGTATTCAACCACATCTCGGATTCTGCCCGCCAGTTTTTTTCGCGAGCCGGAGTCATCGAGCGAACAATCTGGGAAGACACGTCGGCCCACTCTCCATCGTCATCCTCATATCGCTCTCTACCGAGAATGCTTTCGACCTGGGGGTCGAGCATGCCGAAGAGACTCGAAATGTCACGTCGCCCGCTCGGCCGCTTGACGGGAACAGGGATAACATCCTCGGCAAAAAGCTCATCAAGCGGAATATCGACCCCATCCCAGCCGAGACCGATAAAAGGGCGCTTCGAGATATCATCTGGGTCCGAGAAGCGGATATGCAGGCACTCAGTCTCGAGGACCCAATTGCCCACCAAGACAAGCTTCCCGTAATGTGGCATCGGAGAATCCAGCCACGCCACCGCGTAACGTCGTTCTTCGGTCGACGGAAACTGATCGATATCGATAATTGTCGGCATCTCAACGCCCCAATCAGAAAGCAACTGGAATCTGGGGCTACTCCGTTCCCTGGATCACGGTCAGCAAATCCTCATAGCTGTGCACCACGTCATAACGCACGTCCTCGTCCGAGAACTCATTGAAGAGCTTGCGGGCGCAGGCGATCTTTCCGCGCTCGATATCGCGCAGCGTGAGGCTGTCCATGCTGCCCTTGGTCTCCGCGACGAAGAACACGTGGCGCACGCTCCCCTTCTCGAACGCGATGGCCCAGTCGGGCGCGTAGTTGCCCACCGGCGTCGGAATCTTGAAAGACCGTGGGAGCTTGGCGTAGACCGCGACCTTGCCCTCTGCAGAGTCGAGATCTCGTGCGAAATCGCGCTCACCCTCGGAATCCCAGAACACGTAGTCCTGGATGCAGCGGCTCGTCTCCAGCGCACGGCCGACGTTCTCGGGCATGCGCTCGGCAAAGATGGTGGAATCGTACCGCTCGTCAAGCTTGTGGTACGCAAGGTGGTCGACCACCATCGTCGCCTTCTCGGCAAGGATGCAACGGGAGACCTTGGCGATAAACTCCTCGGGGTTATCGCGGAACATGCGGAACTTGACGGGGGCGATGCCCTTCAGGATCGCCGCTGCGCTTCTGCGCGTAATGCGCGCAGCGGTCGCGACTTCGCCCAGCAGGTCGTACGTCACGCCAGAGGCGTCCTCGCCCACCTCGTAGTCGCGCCTCGTGGTATCGCCGAACGATTCGCCGCGCTCAAGATTCTCCCGCGTCTGGGTCGAGCGCTGCGCGGCGGTCGTCATGACGTAGGACGCCTTGGCCACAAACAGTTCGCGGTTAATGCGGTCGATCGCCTTGGCGCGCAACTCCTCATCATCGAAATCGACGGTGTAGGAATGTTTGGAGTTGATCTTGTTCCACAGCTCCTGGAACTCCGCCCGCGCGAAGTTGGCGTTGAGCGGGTTTTCGCGAACCTTGGGCTCGTTGCCGTTACGGATGTAGTCGTCGAGCGCATGCTCGTCGTAGACGCTCATCACCAGCGCTTCGATATCCTTGCGATAGGCATAGAGATGCTCGGGCAAGTCGTCATCGGTAACGGACGTGAGCCCCGATTCCTTGAACTTTTGCGTGGGCACGCCCTCGCGATCGATGAGGCCGTGCTGTACGAGCGCGAAGTAGACATCGTGCGCGTCTTCCTGCGTGAGCGCATAAGTCTTCTCCTCGTCCGCCTGAACGGCAAAGCCCTTGAGGAACTCCTCCGTGACCGCCTTGGGACGCTCACGCAGGGCATCGTTGATGTCCTTCTGCAGGGACTTCGTGAAGTCGCTGTAGCTCTCGCTGGCGATGACGGTGAGCGTGTTGACGCGCTGCACCTCCTGCTCGCCCAGCGCCTCCAGGTCCTGTCGCTCGCCCTCCCGGTTCACGCACAGGCGCAGGCCGCGGCCCACCTCCTGGCGCTTACCGGTCTCGGAGTCGGAATGCTTGAGCGTGCAAATCTGGAACACGTTGGGGTTGTCCCAGCCCTCGCGCAGGGCGGAGTGGCTAAAGATAAAGCGCGTGGGCTCATCGAACGACAGCAAGCGCTCCTTGTCCTTGAGGATGAGATCGTAGGCGCTCTCGTCATCGGACTCATCGCTGTTGCGCTTGAGCTTGGAGTCGATCAGGCGACGACTCCTCTTGTCAATGGAGAAGTATCCCTTATGGGTCTCATGTGCATCGATGCCGCGCAGCCATTCCAGATAGCGACGGCGCGCCTTCCCGAGACCCGCATCGAGCGAGGCGTCAAGGTTCTGCTGCCCGCGGCCGTACTCGTCGATGGCGCGCGCGTACTCCTCCTCAAAGATTCGGCCGTACTCGCCCAGGCCCTCCTCGCCGTCATCATCGTAGACACGGTACTTGGCGACCTCGTCGATAAAGAAGAGCGACAGGCACTTGATGCCGCGCGCGAACAGCGCCTCCTCCTTCTCCAGATGGCTTTTGATGGTCTCGCGGATCTGCACTCGGCGCATGTCGCGATCGGAAGAATCGCCGTAAACGTCGCCGCGGCAGAGCTCGATGCCGTTGAGGAACTTGACGTAGCCCAGCTGAACATCGCTGTCCGGGACGATCTCGGACACGGTGAACCCGTCGCGGTACGCCTCGAGCTCGCCGGACGCGGGATAGATGTCGTCCTGCTCGTAGAAGCCCTGCGCACGTTTGGAGATGGACCCCGAGGCGTTGAGTTTCTTGAACTCGATGACCGCCTGGGGCGGCTTATTCTTGGAAATCTTGATGTCCTGAAGATACAGGTAGCCGTCGGTTCCGCGCATGTTCTTGAGTTCGAAGCCCTTGACCTCGATGCGCTTGACCAGGCGCTGGTTGAATGCGTCAAGCGCATCCAGCACGTAAACGGCATCATGGGTAACCTTGTGGGTGGCGGAATAGTTGAGACACGCGATGGGACGGAAACGGGCGATGCCGGCCTGGGTGGCATTGCCGCCCATCTTCTGCGGCTCGTCCAGGATGACGATGGGGTTGTTGGCGGCGATCACGTCGATGGGGCGACGGCTCGCGAACTCATCGCGCTCGGAATACATGATACGGGCCTCCTTGGAGCGCCCGCCCTCCTTCATGGACGTATTGAACGCCTGCATGTTGATGACCATGACGTTGATATCGGAACTCGCCGAGAACCGGTCGATGTCGCCCAGGCGAGCGCTGTTGTAGACAAAGTAGCGGATGGCCTTGCCGTACTGCTCAAAAAAGTGCTGCTCGGTATTCTTGAGAGACTTGTAGACGCCCTCGCGAATGGCAACGGACGGCACCACGATGATGAACTTGGTCCAGCCATAGAGACGGTTGAGCTCGAGCATGGTCTTGGTATAGACGTAGGTCTTGCCCGTGCCCGTCTCCATCTCCACGTCAAGGTTTACCGGAGCGGGACCAGTGGCAAGCGACGAAGACTCGACGATCCGATTGCGGCGCTGTACCTTGTGAATGTTCTCGAGCAACGTGGCGGACCCAAGGGCGATGGGGGCATTCGCGTAGCCTTCAGATGCCTGGACCTGCGTCTCAAAGCCCGGCAGCGCCTCGGTGCCGTCGCCGTCCGCCGCGCGACCAAGGTCGCGCAGATAGGGCGAGGCGCCAGAGTTAGGCTGACCGGCGAAGACATCGGTCACCGCACGAGCAGCCTCAGTCTGATAAGGCTGGATTTTAAACTTGAACTGCATCCGGATCTCCTAGATCACCTTACGGATGGTGTCGGGACTGAAGGTTTTGAAGAGCTCCTCGAGGTTTGCCACGGCGGCATCGTTGGAAAAGCATGCGTCGCGGAAGACGGCGTAGAGCGGGCGCTCCTTGGCGATGGCCTCCAATGCCACGGTATCGACATCCTCGTCAAAACAGGCGATAAGCTGGCCGCCGTTGACGTCGAAGCACGCCTTGCCGCCGATTTCGCGCTCGACGATCTTCGCGGAGTACTCGATGCGAAACGCCGGCAGGACCTGGAAGAGGAGGTCAAGCGGCAGGGCGTCCTCAGCGGAGTTGTCGGTGAAGAGGTCGAGCGCGGCTTGCTCGTACTGCCCCGGCGCGGCGTACTCGTCCTTGAAGCAGGACTCATCCACGCGCAGCACACGGAAGCCGATGTCGGGCACGGGCTTGGGCTCGGCGCCAAGCTCAAGCTGCCTGCTGGCCTCATCGACCTCGGCCCTGATCTTCTCGCCTGCGCGGCGGATGCGCTCCTCGCCGACGTTACAGATCGTGGTGTAACCTTCCTTTCCTGCTTCGGTTGCTTCATCAACAACCTCCGGAAGCTGGACCATAATGAACCGACGCTTGCCACCGTCAGCAGCGTTCAAAGACATGACGGCATCGGCCATAGTCGCTGAACCAGAAAAGAAGTCCATTACCAAGGAGTCTTTTGAAGAGCCGATTTCAAGAATGCGGTTCATGAGAGCAGGGGGCTTGGGAAAGCTCATAACGTTCGATCCAAATAGCTCTTTAATTCGCTTCTTTCCATAGTCGTTGTTAAACTCCGCATCAGCCTGAAGTGACTTTGCCATCGTGAAGGCGGCAGAACCTTCCTCAAGATAATCCTTACGATACACACGCCACTCATTACCACACGGTTCGCCGAATAAATAGTTATTCTCTGATTGAATTTTCGATTTTGACCAAGTCCAACAAGTTGGAGTTCCGTCTGCGGCAAGCGGGAGACGTTCTACTGAGTGAGCTTCATCTTTCTCAAGGGCAACCGAGCCATCAGCCGGGGATATCCATAAAGGAAAGTAGAGGTTTGGACGTGTTTGCGGATTAAAGCTTTGATTTCGATTTCTTAAACCAATTGCCCTATATGAGCCCTTGTCATCTTTTCGGTCGTACTCAGACAACATCCTGGAATCTTTGGGGATTAGGTTTAGCGAGTTTCCACATGTATAGTTTTTGACCCAGATAAGGACCGGCTCGATTGTTTTAGCAATATAACGGTCAAGATTTCTACCACGAGGATTGACCTGCACATACAGCTTTCCCACATAATTGCCCGAGCCGAACAGTTCGTTACCTATCTTAAGCAGATTTTGCTCCTCGTTGTCATCAATCGAGATGAAGATCGCGCCATCATCGCTCAGCAGGTCCCTGGCCAGCATCAACCTGGGGTACATCATTGAGCACCAGTCGGAGTGGAAGCGGCCGTTTGACTCAGGGTTGGCCACCAGGCGGCCGCCCTCCTCGTCGTACTCGCCGCTCTCGGCATCGTATTCCGCGCGTGTCTTGGAGAAGTCGTCGTCGTAGACGAAGTCGTGGCCCGTGTTGTAGGGTGGGTCGATGTAGATCAGCTTCACCTTGCCGGCGTAGGTCTCGCGCATGATCTTGAGGGCCTCGAGGTTGTCACCCTCGATGTAGAGGTTCTCGGTGGTGTCCCAGTCCTTGGACTTCTCGGGGCAGGGGCGCATGGTCTTCTTGATGGGGCGGCGCGCTTCGAGCTTGGCCTCGCGCTTGCCGGGCCAGGTGAACTGGTAGCGTTCCCGCGGACCGTCAACGACCTCGCCGGAGAGGTCATCGCGCAGGGCATCGAAATCGACGGCAAGCGTGACCTTGCCGTCTGCGTCCATAGCTTCGGTCACCGCATCGGGGAAGAGCGCAGCGATCTTGGCGATGTTCTCCTGCGTGAGGTCGGGAGTCTCCTGACTGATCTTATCCATGACTGCTACTCCTCCTCAAGCCGTCTAAGCTCGGCCTGTTTCCGTTTCATCTGTGCAAACAGCTCGTTCTTTCGAGCTATTTGACGTTCTCTGCGGACCTTGGTATCGAGCGCGAAGACCTCAGCGCGCAGCCCGTCTATTTTCTCACGGCGATCAATTCTCGCCCAGACGTCGTGACCATCGAATTCTCCCAAAGCGACTTGAGCGAGCATGGAATCCCACACCATGTCGAGGTCGAAACCGTTCAAGGCAAGACGCTCGATATCCCGTGTCTCCAGCAGACGGCCCTCCTCGCAAATCGCGATATCGCCGGATCCGCTGTCGACAATCACTGCCTTGTTGGGCGTCGCGTTGCTCACCAGGCGCACGGCGCGCTCGGGCACCCGCTCGCCTTTGGGATCGATCCTTAGCACGAGTATCTCGTGCACCGCCTTGCCGTCGGCGATATTGGTCGTTGCCGGTTTGATGGAGTTTGCGACGACAATCGCCGCCACGCCGCCCGTAAGGTCGCGCCGGGTGGCGGCATCGACGTCCATGTGGCGGTAGAAGGCCTCTTTGGGCAGACGCCTGCCCACCTCGGTTGTTGCCGGAAGTCCTAGCATGGTTTTTTCACCACCAGGAAGCACACCAGCTCAAAGTCGTCGATACCCTCGATGTCGTTTTCCAAAAAGCCGGTCGTCCCGCCGCTGAAAAAGCTGTCGATATCGGACTCGTTTTTGCCCTCGACGATGGAGCCGATCGCACTTGCCAGCAGATCTGTTTGGGCGGCCATGTCGCGCCCGTCTTCGGTCTGGGCATTGTAGGCACGGCACAGGTCTTCGACCGGCTCCTTGACGCCTCGGCAGATTCGCCTCATCTCGTCCAGGATGTCCTTGGGCGTGGCGTAGCCATGCAGAATCGACCCATCCTCGCCAACGTACACCAGGTAGAAGGGGTGGATGGGATTGCCGGAAAGGCGATCGATGTTGCCGTTCGCGTTGCGCAGCACAAATATCGTGCCCGGCTCTTCGCCGGCGGCGACCGCCTCGATGCCGTATGGGACGTTTTCGATATCGGGATGCTCCTTCCGGTACTCGACCAAGTCCATACGGAAGTCGTTGAGGCCGAGGTCGGTGATGGAGATACCACTCTGCGCGTCCTCAAGGTCGACGACCTCGTCCTTCATGCGCTCGAGCTGCTGGCGACGGTATTCCAGGTCGCCCTTCTCGTCCTCGTTGATGTAGTCGTCGTCGCCCGTCGACGCCATAACCAACGCATGCATCTTGTTCTCCACGCGCGCCTTGAGGTTGATGTACTCGTCGAGCTCAACATCGGGCCAGAAGTTGATGAGCTGGATGCAGGCGTTCTTGGAGCCGATGCGGTCGACACGGCCAAAGCGCTGCACGATGCGCACCGGGTTCCAGTGGATGTCGTAGTTGATGACGCAGTCGCAGTCCTGCAGGTTCTGGCCCTCGGAGATGCAGTCGGTCGCGATGAGCACGTCGATGTCCTTGCCCTTGAGCCTCGGATACGCGACGTCGCGGTCCTTCGACACGGGACTGAAGCAGGTGATGACTTCGTTCATGTCGTTGCGGACGCCCTCGACCGAGCAGCGGGCGCTCTGCGAGCCGCCGGCGACCTCCGCCACCTCGAGCCCGTAGCGATCCTCGACATAGGCGCCGATGTTCTCGTAGAGGTAATCCGCCGTGTCCGCGAACGCCGTAAAGATCAGCAGCTTCTTGTTGCCCGGGTTTATGGGGTTCTCGACCTTGTCCGCAATAACGCGCCTGAGCTCGGCCAGTTTCGCGTCATGCTCGGCATCGATGGGAACGATGAGCTGGCGGATGTCCTCGAGCGCCTCGAGGTCCTTGAGCATATCGCGCTCCCAGCTGATCCAGTCCATGTCCTCGAGCGAGAACCTGCTCTTGGTGCCGACCGTGAAGTCGGTGTCCCCCTCCTCATACTCAAAGGTCTCGACGCCCTCGACCGACGCGCCGGACGCGCCGGCGCGATAGCCCTCAATAACCTTTAGATTGTGCCTAATGACCTCGATGATCTTGCCCAGCGTGATCTCAAAGGCGTAGACGGAGCTCTCCAGGCGCTTGAGCAGAATGGAGGACATGAGCTTGACCATTCCCTGCTCGCGGCCGCTGGTGGGAGGGCGACCATGCTCATCGGCGTACTTGGGCGCCGCGCTGGGATGGAGATAGACCGTGGGCAGGTAGACCGCGAGCGTGAGCGAGGCGAGTGTGTCGGCTATCTGCGAGTAGGTGCCCGCCTCGTCCGAGGTGGCCAGACTCGGCCGCAACGATACCGGCTTAAGCCTCTTGGGGAACGGGCCGATCGCGGATACATCGTAGTAGCGCTGCACATGTCTGCGCGAGCGCGCGACGGTAACGCGGTCGAGAATCTGGAAGAAGTTGAAGTCGAGCCGATCCGTCAGCGCCGTCGTGGTCCTATCGGCCGCGGGCAGCTCGGACCAGTCGCGAAACGCCCCCTGCGCATCGCGGAATACCTGATCGACCGGCTTGTCGAGTCCGAGCTTCTTCGACCACGCATCAGAATCGCCCTGATAGGCGAGCTTGAGCTGGTTGTGCAGATCGCGGAACCTGTTGTTGACGGGAGTGGCCGAAAGCATCAAGACCTTCGTCTCGACTCCGTCCTTGATGACCTTGTTGAGGAGCCTCTCAAAGCGATTGCCCTGCGTCTCGTCCTCGACCTTGGACGAGGTGTCTGCACCGTTGCGGAAGTTATGGGACTCGTCGATGACGACGAGATCGTAGGCGCCCCAGTTGAACTTCTCGAGGTCGTTGCCCTCGACCGTCAGTCCCTTGTCACGGGACAGATCGGTGTGGTAGAGCACGTCGTAGCGCAGGCGATCGGCGGCGATGGGGTTGTTGACGTAGTTCTTTTTGTATGTGAGCCAGTTGTCGGAAAGGCGCTTGGGGCAGAGCACGAGCACGTTGCGGTTGAGCAGCTCATAGTACTTAATGACCGCGAGGGCAGTGAACGTCTTGCCCAAGCCGACGCTGTCTGCGAGGATGCAGCCGTTGTAGGTCTGGAGCTTGTTGATAATGGCAAGCGCTGCGTCCTGCTGGAAATCGTAGAGCAGGTTCCAGACTTTGCTCTCCTTGAAGCCGGTCCCCTCTTTTGCAAGGTCATCCACCGAGACGTCCTCGAGGAACTCACTGAAGATACGGTAGAGCGCTGCGTAGTAGACCAGCTCGGGCGGGTTCTCGCGATACATTGTGGAGATGGAGTCGATTACCGCTTGGGTAACGTCCTCAAGCTCGCCCGAATCCCAGGCGGCATTGAACTGGCACAGGTACTGGCGCGCCATGTCCCCCGGGATACCCATAGTCATGGTGAGCTGCTTGCTGGGCGTTGTGCCCAGGGCGGACGTCGTCAGGCCCTCGATAGGCTGGAACGCCGCAGGCTCGGCACTGTCAACGACGAGATAGCCACCGGCCGCGCGATTGGCGTCCCGGTATGAGCGAAACTCTGCCTTCTGCCTGATCCACTCGGCACATTCGCGAGCGACGGCCTTCTGCCTGAGTTCGTTTTTGAGCTTGATCTCGAGGTCCGTGCCGCCGATGCTGCTCTCGCGGCCCATGCGCGGGATGTAGTATTCACGCTGCTCCTTTTGGGCCTTGACGGATAAGAACGTCGGCTCCGTATAGATAAATCGAAAGGAATCGCAAGACTCCAGCTGCTTCTTGAGCTCGCCATATCCATAAATCGAGAACAGTGCCGCGGCAACCGAAATACGGTCACCGTTATTGATTGCTTCAATAAGACCATCTTTAAGCAGCTCGTTTTGGTTATCAAAGCTCTTCAGGTTCATAAAACGCCTTTCGAATGCAGCGTCTGGGAACAAAATGCTCGGCGCCGCTTCTTGCATCGCTGTCGAGCCTTATCGGCACTTAAGCTATCAGTCTAAACCGAGACATGCAAAACGCCTTGCGGGGATGTCAATTATTCGGTCAGCGCGGTACCACAAGTATGGGGATTGGCGTGCGACTTTCATCTCAATCTGTAACACCTAGACCGATATCCCTCTCCTGTCTGTTACAGATCAAGATAAATGGACCGATCCTCGACCTTTCGTCTCGATCTGTAACAGCTAGAAACGATTAAGCCGTCTTGGCGTTATAGATTGAGACAAATTGGGGAACGAGACGGACGTCGAGCCCGATAACTCACCAAAATAAGAAACGGGCTCTGCTCCACAAGGGAACAGAGCCCGAAACTCTCATGGAGCCAGTGACAGGAATCGAACCTGCAACCCACTGATTACAAATCAGTTGCGCTACCGTTGCGCCACACTGGCACGCTTGGCGCTTTCGCGCGAAGCCAGTTAAGAATAAAGGAATTACGGACGGGGCGCAACAGACCCTTCGACCGATCACATCTCAAAACTATTCGTCAGAACGAATAGTTTTAATTACAATGGAATAGAAAAACTATTCGTTCTGGCGAAGGGTTTCGCGATGTTAACTACAAAGGAAGCAGCCGAGCTGCTCGGCATCACCCCGCGCAGGGTGCAGGAGCTCATTAAGAACGGCGCGCTGACCGCCCGCAAGGCTTCTGGCGTGTGGCTTATCGACAAAGACAGCGTAGACACGCGACTCCGCTCCGCAACCAAAAGAGGGGGACGGCCTCGTCGCGGGCATGGGAAAAGCGAAATCGCATTTACCCTCATGAACCGCACGCACGAAGTGGCCCAGCTGGTCTACAGCAGATCACGGAAAGACTTCACCCACATCGGCGCCGACGTCGATCGTGCCCACGCCCCTATTGGAGTTTTTACTCCCAGCAAACCTGTATCGCTCGACTCCTTCCGCATCTGGTGGCGCGGCCGCGGTATCCCGCTCGCACGCATTGGGCTAGCCTCCCTGCTTGCAGAAGCCGCAGTTGATGTTCCCGATGAACTCGTACAGCGAAATCTTGGCCTCTCCTTATCCGACCAGTATTGGATTAGACCCCAAGGCTCCGGTCTCGCGTGGAAAGATATTAACTTCTTCAATAATGCTTTTGACGACGTCTCTCTGTCCATCGCGCCCTTCGCCCCAGAGGGTAAGGCAGCTGCTGCAAAGCCCGACAACACCTCGGACGGCAATCTTCAAAAGTATTGGACGTGCGAGGGTGACCGTCGAATCCTCCACAAAGCAGGTGCACATCTAAACCAGGAACCTTATAACGAGCTGGTGGCGACTGCACTTCACCGTCGCATCCTAA
The DNA here is from genome assembly GCF_003439125.1 of Collinsella sp. OM04-5. GTDB lineage: Bacteria > Actinomycetota > Coriobacteriia > Coriobacteriales > Coriobacteriaceae > Collinsella. The sequence goes on from NZ_QSUU01000002.1 coordinate 183,132, forward strand.
ACGCTTGCGATTATGTACCCTATTCGCTCGAAGGCGCAGGTACTTCTGCCCTGAGCACATGCGATGTCTTCTTAACTGACGAAGAAGAATATGTCCCTGCGTTCTATGTAAACCAGCACGCAAATGCGGACGACCGGCTAACCGACTACGAGCGATATGTAGCAAACTGCGAAGAGCTCGGGGTGACAGGCGTCAAGGATGCCCTTGACCGCATGATTGTATGCGACGACATCATCGCCAACTATGACCGCCATTGGCGTAACTTTGGCCTTGTACGAAACGTCAACACGCTAACCTGCAGACCTGCCCCCATCTTCGATTCGGGCTCATCGCTCTGGTGCAACATTTCTCTTGAGGAGCTTCGGGCAGGAGAGCACAGTTTTACCAGCGCGCAGTTTCATTCAAGCCCCGCGAAACAAATGCTGCTTGTTGAGGATATGAGCTGGTTTGACGGCGACAAACTCGAAGGCTTCGTTGACGAGGCACTCGAGATTCTGTCCAGAAACGACGCGCTCACGGCAAGGCTGCCATATCTAAAAGAGGCACTTACATGGCGCCTCCGTAGAATGATCGACATCGCTGAATGGAGTTAGCGAGACAGCGTCGCACCGTCAGCTCCCCTACCTCCCGCGGAGGGCCTTGAGCTTTGCCAGGGCATCGGGGCTCAGGCGGCTGCCCAGGGTCATCTTGATCTGCGGAGCTTCCTCTGCCTCGTGAACGTCGTTATCGATCTGCTTGATCTCGTCCACCAGCATGCGGCTCGAGATGCGCGTGACTCCCTTGCCCATGACGACGGCCTGGATCGTGCCGTCGCTCGACACCACGGAGCACGCGCGACCTTCCTCGCGCGCCTCAATGCAGAGCTTCTGCACCACGGTATCGGCAGAGACACCCGTCGGCGAAAACTCGATGCGCACGCCACGGGCCGGCAGGTTGGGGCGCTCGCTGGAGATATTGCCCGCACCGTCGAACACGATCACGGCCTCGTAGCGGCCCTGGGCAAAGGCGGCGACGTCGTTGATGAGGGCGGTGCGCGCCATATCGTGAACGTCGCTGGAATATGGATCGTCGGAATGGTCGTACACGAGCTTTTCGTAGCGCGGCGTGCAGTGGATCACGTTGTAACCGTCAACCACAAGCAGCTCGGGCTTGTTGGAGTGCACCGTCGAGACCGGATCGGCGATGGCCTGCGCAAACGCATTGCCGCCCACGCCATAGGTCGCGGCCGAAACAATCGGCTTGGCCGAGCCCTCGCCAAAGCGCTTGGCCTTGGACTTGGCGCGGTTCTTCTTGGACATGCGCTACTCCTCCCCCATGAGCTCGCCGGCGTTGCGACGCAGCCACTCAAAGCACAGCGCCGTGGTCGCCTGGGCAACGTTGAGGCTCTCGGTCATGCCGCGCTGGGGAAGCTTGGTTAAAAAGTCGCATTTCTCGAGCACCAGACGCGAGATGCCATCACCCTCGGAGCCCATGACGAGCGCCACGCGGCCCTCGAAGGGAGCATCCCAGCAGCTGCCCTCGGCGTGCTCGGAAGCGCCGCCCACCCAAAAGCCAGCGGCCTTAAGATCGTCGAGCGCACGGGCGATGTTGGGCACCTGCGCGATAGGCAGATGCATGACGGCGCCGGCTGAAGTCTTGTAGCTGCCCACGGTCACGCCGGCGGCACGCTTGTTGGCGATGATGACGCCCGCGGCGCCCACGACCTCGGCAGAGCGCACGATGGCGCCAAAGTTACCGTCATCGGTCACATGGTCGAGCACGATGACGAGCGCCGGACTGTCGCCCGCGCGGTCGAGAATATCGGCGACATCGGCATAGGGGAAGTTGCCAACCTCGAGCGCGATGCCCTGGTGAGCGCCATGGCTCGACAGTGCGTCGAGCTGCGCGCGCTGCACATACTTAATGCGGACGCCCGCGGCGTTGAGGTCGTCGACCAGACGAGACAGAGCGGCATCGCGCTCCCCGCCCTCGGCAATGAGCGCGCACTTGACGGGAAAACCGGTGCGCAGCGCCTCGGCGGCAGCACGACGACCTTCGATAAACTCGCCCTTGGGAACCTGGACGTTATCGCGGCTACGCTCGCGCTGGCCCTTGGGAGCGGCAGCGCGGTCGTTGCGGCGAATCGGACGCGAGCCAGAAGCAGCCTGCTTGCCCCCACGCGATGCACGCTTGCGATTGTCGGCCATATAACGGCCTCCTTAAATAGATAACGAACAAGAATCGACCGTCCGAGCCACGGCACCTTGCCTTTCAATCGTCGGGCATGACCACCAGGTCTATGCCCTCCTCTTTCAAGGCAATCTGCCGCACCTCGAACGGTCGACAAATACTAGAGACTCTTAATACGGGTGCCAGCGGCAGTATCCTCGATCGTCAGCCCGAGGTCCTTGAGCTGGTCGCGGATGGCGTCGGCCAGATCCCAGTTCTTGGCGGCGCGGGCCTCGGCGCGGGCCTCGAGAATCTTGGCAGCGGCCTCGTCCACGTCGTCACCCGTGTAGGCGACTAGGCCGGCGGCAACGCCCAGCAGGCCCAGCGGCAGCTCGACCTTGGGCTCGGGAAGCTCAACGCCAAATGTGTCGAGCAGCTCGACCAGCGTATCGGCGGCGGCAAGCGCGGCGGCCTTGTCGGCAGCGTCGCCCGCCTGCTCCAGGTACTGGTTGCACTCGGTCACAAAGCCAAAGACGGCGCCCATGGCGCCGGCGGTGTTAAAGTCGTCGTCCATGCACTCCTTAAAGGTGGCACGGGTCTCGGCGGCCTTGGAGGCAAACGCCTCGGATGCTGCCTCATCGGCGTCGGCCGTCGCATGGTTCGCGGCCCAGCGCAGGTTCTCGACCGTACCGGCGATACGCGTGAGCGAGTTCTCGGCACCCTCCAGGCGCTCCCAAGAAAAGTCGAGCGGCGAGCGATAGCTCGTCTGCAGCATCAGCAGGCGCAGGGCGGCAGCGGAGTGCTGCTCGAGCACCTCGGCCAGCGTAAAGAAGTTGCCGAGCGACTTGGACATCTTCTCGCCGTCTACCAGCAGCATGCCCGTGTGCATCCAGGTGTTGGAGAAGCCCTGGTGCCAGGCGCAGGTGGCCTGGGCGCACTCGTTCTCGTGATGCGGGAAGGCAAGATCGGAGCCGCCGCCGTGGATGTCGATCGGGGTGCCCAGGTAGCGGTGCACCATGGCGGCGCACTCGGTGTGCCAGCCGGGACGGCCCTCGCCCCAGGGGCTCGGCCAGCTGGGCTCGCCGGGCTTGGCGGCCTTCCACAGGGCAAAGTCGAGCGGGTCGTTCTTGTCCTCGTTCTCCTCGATGCGCGCGCCAACCATAAGGTCGTCGATGTTGCGGCCCGAGACCTGACCATAGTTGGAATCGCTGCGCACGGCAAAGTACACGTCACCGTTATCGGCGGCGTAGGCGTGGCCCTGCTCGATGAGCGTCTTGATCATGGCGATCATGGGGCCGATCTCTTTGGTGGCGCGGGGGCGCACATCGGGATCGAGCACGTTGGCGGCACGCATGACGCCGATGAACTTGTCGGAGAACTCCGTCGCGACCTCGGCGGCCGTGCGGCCCTGCTCGTTGGCGCGCTTGATGATCTTGTCGTCGACATCGGTGAGGTTCTGGGCGAACGTGACCTCGTAGCCGCTCGCGATGAGCCAGCGACGAATCACGTCAAAGCTGATGAACGTGCGGGCATTGCCGATGTGGATGTTGTCGTAGACCGTGGGGCCGCACACGTACATGCGGACCTTGCCGGACTCGATGGGCTGGAACTCTTCCTTTTTATGGGTAGCGCTGTTGTAGATACGCATTCGTTACTCCTTAACGGTTTTCTGTAGCAGGCAGACGGCCCAGGCGCCGATTCCCTCGCCCTGGCCTTCCCAACCGAGCTTTTCGGTCGTAGTGGCGGCGACGCCCACGTTTTCGACGTCGACGCCCAGGGCATGGGCAAGGTTGGCGCGCATGGCATCGCGGTGCGGGGTGATCTTGGGTTGCTGGCAGGCAATGGTGCAATCGGCATCAACAAACTCAAAGCCCAGCTCGCGCGCATAGTCCATCACGCGAGCGAGCAGCACCATCGAATCGGCACCCTCGTAGGCGGGATCGGTGTCGGGGAATAGCTTGCCGATGTCTCCCCCGCGGCAGGCGCCCAGAATGGCGTCGGCCAAGGCATGCGCGAGCACATCGGCATCCGAGTGGCCCAGCAGGCCGCGCTCGTAGGGAATGTCAACCCCGCCGATGATACATCGACGCCCCTCCACCAAACGATGGACGTCGTAGCCGTGGCCAATGCGCAGGTTACTGAACATGGGGAAGGTCCTCTCCCTCGGCCATGCGGCCAAGCAGAATCGCGGTTACGGGACGCAGGTCCTCGGGCACCGTCACCTTAAGGTTATCGCGCGGGCTCTGGACACAGCGGACACGCCCGCCCATGCGCTCGACCAGCGAAGAATCGTCGGTCCCGATAAAGCCCTCGGCGATAGCTGCGGTGTGGGCGCGCTTCATGGCGTCGACGCTAAAGATCTGCGGTGTCTGCGCGGCCCAGTAGAGCTCACGCGGCGGCGTCTCGACGATATTGTCGCCGTCGACGATCTTGAGCGTGTCGATCGCGGGCTGACCGCATACGACACCGTCGAGCGAGCGGTCGCCCACAAGCACGTCGATCGCATGATCGACGGCCTCGGTCGTGATGAGCGGACGGGCGCCGTCGTGGATGGCGACATATTCGAAACCCGCCGGAACCGCATGCACGCCGGCACGGGTGGAATCCTGACGGGTATCGCCGGCATCGGCGAAGCTGATGGGCGTGTCATAGTCAAACGGGTCGATGGCCAGGCGGCGCATCTCGGCACGGCGCTCGGCAGGACACACCACCACGATGTGGCCGACCTTGTCGCTACGATCGAACGCGCGGATGGACCAGCTCATGAGCGGACGGCCCGCCACGTTAACGAGCTGCTTGCCGCCGGGATTTCCAAAGCGCTGGCCGCTACCGCCGGCAACGACCACGGCGCATACGGGCGCCATTATGCGTTCCCCTGTTTGGTGCCCTTCATGCGGTACAGCGAGTCCGCAAGAATGGCAGGATTGTTGACGCCAAAGTCGCCCAAGCGCTCCGGATCCTCGCTGATGTCATCCATGAGCTCCTGCAGCGAGCCGTACTCGTCGACGATCTTCTCGGCCACGCCGTCGCGCACGACGGACACGCGCGAAAGCGTACGCAGGCCCAGCGGCGTCATGACGGAGTCCTCGTCCAGGTCGTCGTAACCCAGAACCGCCGCCACATGCTGTGGGTCGGACAGGTCCTTAGGTGTCATACGGCTTAGGTTGGCGCGAATCTTCTCGGCATTAGCCTCGGAAGAATCACTTGCGTAGTCGCGGATCATCAGGTCATACTCGGTATCCATGCTGGAGCCCGCGAGCTGCTCGAGCTGCATCTGCACGAGCTTGCCCTGGTTGCCCAACTTGACGATGCAATCCTTAAGCTCAGTCTTTGCCTGCTGCATGATCTCGAAGCTCGAGAAAATACCGGTAATGTCGGCGAGCGTAACGTAGTCGTCGAGCTCGAGGGCCGTCAGGCGCAGCAAGGAGCGGTCGAGCGACTGACGGGTAGTCTGGAGCGTGGCGACGAGCTGGTTGACCGAGCTCATGATGGTGGTGACGGGCTGGATCTCGTAGCTCTTGCCGTGAACGTACACGTTGACGACGGCACGACGGGCCGAGACCGAGATCACAATGGCATCGGTGAGCACCGACATGCGAGCGGCGGTGCGATGACGCATGCCCGTCTCGCTCGTGGCAAGCGAGGGATCGGGATTGAGATGGAAGTTGGCGCGCAGGATCTGGGTGAGGTCGCCGTCGATGACGATGGCGCCGTCCATCTTGGAGAGCTCGAACAGACGGTTCGAGGTGAACGAAATGTTGAGCGGGAAGCCGTCGTTACCGGCAGCGAGCACGTTTTCGGTGTCGCCAACGCAGATAAGGGCGCCCAGGTGACCGGCGATGATCATGTCGAGGGCAGTGCGGATCGGCTGACCAGGTGCCGTCAGACGGATGGCCTGTTCCATACGCTTTTGCAGCTCGTTCTTATCCAAGGCATCGCTCCCATCGTATACGCTCCATAAACGCTAAATAGTTTCTCACGGTTTGTCCCCGCGGCGCTCGCGAAATCCGATGCTTACAGAATGAGCGAACACCGCTAAGATAGCTAATTTGGGACGGGCTCTTTTGACTACCCACTCAACCATTTGCCAAGGATAGTCTTTATGTTGCTCCCCCAAGAGGTACACGCGGGCCCGCCCGCAGAGAGGGAGCCAGACTATGGGACTCGCAGAGCTCGTGCTGCTCGCCGTTGGCCTTTCGATGGACGCCTTTGCCGTATCCATCTGCAAGGGCCTTGGCATGAAGAAGATCAACCTTAAGGTCGCCGTAGTGCTCGGCCTGTTCTTTGGCGGCTTCCAGGCCGGCATGCCCGTGATCGGATGGGCGCTTGGCAGCCAGTTTATGGGCATCATCGGCCCCATCGACCACTGGATCGCCTTTATCCTGCTCGCCTTCATTGGCGGCAAAATGCTGTGGGAGGCCTCTACCGAGGACGAGGATGAAGGCGACGGCGAGGATGCCGAAAAGATTGACCTGGGCGAGTACCTGATCCTCGCTATCGCCACCTCAATCGACGCCCTAGCCGTGGGCATCTCATTTGCCGCGCTCTCGGTCGACATCGTGCCCGCTGTATCGCTTATAGGCATCACAACGTTTATCTTCTCCGTCGCCGGCGTGGCGATTGGCCACACCTTTGGTGCGCGCTACGAAAAGCCTGCCACCATCGTGGGCGGCATCGTGCTTATCCTCATCGGGCTTAAAATCCTGCTTGAACATCTGGGGATTTTGGCGCTGTAAAACACCCTTCAAAACTAAACGTCCGTGCAAGGCCTCATGCAGAGTTTTGCATGAGGCCTTTTCGTGCAGACTTTTGCATGTCATACTGATATGCAAAAGTCTGCACGTTAGGAGATCGCCGTGGATACCCTTCCCATCACCACACCGCGCCAAGCTGGCATCTACGTGCGCCAGGCACGCGAGTCGCAGGGAATCACCCGTGCGGCCCTCGCTAAAAAAGCCGGTGTTTCGGAGCGCCTGCTCGCATCGCTCGAGCTGGGCGACGCTACGGGTATTCGGCTCGATAAGTTGCTGATGATTTTCAATGCTCTTGGACTGGCACTCGCCGCTCAAGGGGATATCGGCGAAGCGAAAAACGAGCGACCAGTCGACGCCCCGCATGCCAATCCGCTGCCTCGCAGCATCCCTAGGCGCCATCACGCTCAACGTCCTCATCATCGCAACCGTCGTAGTACCGCCATTCCGGCTCTTGCAGATGTCCCCTTTACATCCGCACTCTACGACGAGGTCTTCGCCGATTTCGCCATGTCCAATCTCGGAGTCTCGATTGCCGCAAACGCATCTAGCCAAACCAAGCCCGAAGGGAAATAGCCAATGGCCAGAACATCACTTCGGACCATTATTTGCGGCGTGCCTGCGGGAACGCTCACGCAAGATGAGAACGGTCTTATCAGCTTTACCTACGATCATGACTATGACGGGCCAGCCCTATCGACCAACATACCCGTATCGAATCGCACATACGGACAACAGGTCATGAATCCGTACCTGTTTGGCCTTCTACCCGACAGCGAAGACCAACGAAAAGCGATTGCCGCCGAATTCGACGTTAGGCCCAACAATCCCGTTGCGTTGCTCAGCCATATCGGACTCGACTGTCCGGGCGGCGTGCAGTTTTGTGCCGAAGAAGATGCCGACGCCGTCCTGCATCGCGTTGGCGAATACCGCCCTATAGACGACCACGAAATTGCTCTCCGTCTCAAGTCGATCAGAGATGACCGCGATGCATCGTGGATGGGTCTAGATGAAAGTTGGTCACTTGGAGGCAACCAGGGCAAGTTCGCGCTCGCGTTCATAAACGGCCGCTGGTGCGAATGCATGGGCTCCTCGCCCACGACGCATATTTTAAAAAATGGCGTTATCGGATTTAAACTCGAGGCTCTCAATGAGTTTGTCTGCATGAAAAGCGCCCAGCGCGCCGGTATCGCAACGGCAAACGTCGAATATCGAATGTTTGAGGACGAACCTGCCCTCATTGTTGAGCGCTATGACCGCGTGAAAGTCAAAGACGGAACGATCAGGCGTCTACATCAAGAAGACCTCTGTCAGGCACTTGGGGTGATGCCCGCCCAAAAGTACACGGCAGACGGCGGCCCGACCACACGCGATATTCAGGAGCTCCTCGTAAATACGAGCCACCATCAACTTAACCTGTATCTGTTTACGCAGATACTGTTCTTCAACGCCATTATCGGCGCACCGGATGCGCACGCGAAAAACTATTCCCTGCTCCTTGGAAACGACGGCGCAGCCATGATGGCTCGTATGTACGATGTCGCGTCGGGTTTGGCGTATGAGCGCATGCGCCGCCGGGCGCGCCTCGCCATGAGCGTTGGCGGCGAAAATCGTGTGGGGCGCATCGGTCCAGGCGCTATCCGCCGATACCACGGTATGGGCGACCCCGCGCTGGAGGCGGCGCTTACCGATGCCGGGCTATCCGAGAAGTTTTGCTTTGCAACCATGATGGACCTCGCCCACGAGGTACCCATTTGCATGGAAGAGGTCATGGACGAATACGCCGACCTGCCCGGCATGGCGGACCTGCGCGAGCATATGCTCGGCCCCGTCCGCGAAAACTGCCAGCGCACCCTCGACCTCATCAAGGCGGATATGGGCTAGACGCCAATCAATTTCCCATTTCTTAAAAGAAGAGAGGGGGCACCCGTCGCAAAAGCTCGGATGCCCCCTCTCGTAATGTCATTTGCAATCCGCTAGCACGTAGCTCAGACTGCTGCTAGCGCAATCTTTACGCAGCGAGGCGCTTGAGAACGTCGATGAGCAGCTCATAGAAGCGCTCGGCAGAAGCGAGCTCCATGCTCTCGTCCGGGGTGTGGACATCGGAGAGCGTCGGGCCCACGGCGATGGCGTCCAGGCCGTGCAGGGCCTCGGCAAACAGGCCGCACTCAAGGCCGGCATGGATGGACTCGATGCGCAGCTCGGAGCCAAAGAGCTCGCGATAGCTCTCGACAAAGACGTCGCGGACCGGCGAATGCTCGGCATAGCTCCAACCGGGATACTCGAACTCAAACTTGGCGTCGAAGCCCAAGACATCGGCCAGCGTCTGCAGGCGGTCCTTGAACTCGTTCTGCAGCGAGGTGATCGAGGAGCGCGGGGACAGCATGATCTTGACCTGGTCGTCAGAGGTGGCAACCACACCGATGTTGGAGGAAACCTCGACGGAGCCGTCGGTGGCGACGTTGCGGCGGATCACGCCGTTAGGGGCAAGACGCAGGGCGCGGATGAGGGCAAGCGCAGACTTCTGGTCCATGGCCTCGACCTCGGTGTCGTCGGCAATCTCGACGGTGCAGGTAAAGCCGGGGTCGAAGACCTCGAGCTCGGCGGTGACGTCGGCGATGATGCCCTTTGCGATCTGGGCCGCGGCCTCGGCGGCAGCGTGGTCGGCGTAGACCAGCTCGGCCTTGCACTCACGGTTGATGGCGTTGTCCTTGGTGCCACCGTTAAAGCTAACGATGGCGGGCTCGCCGGCAACCATCAGGCGGTCGATGATGCGGGCCATGATGAGGTTGCCGTTGCCGCGCTCCAGGTGGATATCACTGCCGGAGTGACCGCCCAGCAGGCCGGAGATGTCAAGCGTGAGGGTGCTACCGGTCTTATGCTCGCGCGCGATCGGGCAGGTGTAGGTAACGACGACGCCGCCGGCGCAGCTGACGGTGGCAACGCCCTCTTCCTCGGAGTCAAGGTTAATCATGGTGCGGGCGCTAATCTGGGACTTGTCGAGCGTCTCGGCGCCGACCAGGCCAGTCTCCTCGTCGGTGGTGAATACGCACTCGAGGGCCGGATGAGCAATCGAATCGTCGTTGAGCACGGTAAGCATAAGCGCGACGGCGATACCGTTGTCGGCGCCCAGGGTGGTGCCGTTAGCGGTGAGGACGCCGTCCTTGACGACCAGGTCGATACCATCGGTCGTAAAGTCGTGCTCAACGGAGCCCAGCTTGTCGCACACCATGTCGATATGGCCCTGCAGCATCACGGTCGGGGCATTCTCGGCACCGGCAGATGCGGACTTGCGAATGATGACGTTGTAGACCTCGTCCTGGTACACATCGAGGCCGCGCTCCTTGGCAAACGCAACCAAGAAATCGCTGATGCCCTTCTCGTTGCCAGACCCGCGGGGAATCGCGCTGACCTCCTCAAAGAAATGGAACAGCTGGGCGGGCTCGTAGCCGGTGATCTTGTAGTCCATGGTGCCTCCTTGGCGCAACTGGTTAGACAATAAGACATGCGACTTGTATATTCCCAGACTTCGTTTGCATAAACCAGTCGAAAACGCCGAGCGTTCTCGCATCATCGGCTAACGGTGGGGAGACGCCACTTTATTAAGGTAAAGCAGGTTAGACGGGCCGCGCCGAAGGAACGTTGGACCCTTCAACCAACCTCAACGCCTGTTGAACATTAATGCATACACCATTGGTATGTTTAATAAGATTCTTGTCCTCCGTCACAACGTAATCGGCATCAATGCGATTGGCGACGCCCAGCATCAGGTCGTCCTCAAAGTCATTGTGGTGGTACTTGAACACAAAGGAGTCGAAGACCTCGTCTGCACCGACCGGGGCGATGAGGGCTAGCTCGCGCATCTGTCGAACGCATGCCCAAGCCGTTTCGTCTGCCGCCGCAATGGCGTTAGCGCTCAGTGAGCCAGTCTTTCTTCGGCACTCCTGCTTGATTGCCGCCGAGACAAGATATGACACGTCTTTGACCGAAAGCGACGAGGCAAACAGGGCAATCCGCTCCGAGGCGTCGGCAATCTCGATCAGATGGACGACATTTGCCGTACGGTCGGACCTGCCAGAAAAATAATCCATCCATACGTTGGTATCGATTAACAGCTTGAGGACGCCTTCTGTGCTCATAGTTCCACCCACTCGGGATAGCGCTCCGCCATGGCCTCCTCATAGAGGTCGTCATAGTCTCCCGAGAACTCAGGGATGGGGATGCCGTATTTGAGGCACGAATCGCGAACGATATGGCTGCCTTGCGCGGCCCTTGACTCCATGCGCCGGGGCTCCACTCCGTCAGAAACCGGAGCCGCCGCGTCTCCCTTCGAGGGCATGCGTCCGTTAACGACCAGATACTCCCAAAGTGTCCGAACGGCTTGTGACGGCGTCATGCCAATATGAGTCAGGACGGCGTCTCCCGCCTCTTTGAGCTGGCGATCTATACGCACGTTCATCTGAACTGGCCGCGTGTCGAGTATTGACGTAGGCATATCAGCTCCTTTGCTATACTAAATCTCGATTTTAGTATAGCACGGCAGATTGAAGCGCATTTCAATAGAAATGAGGGCGCTTCCTTATCGGAAACGCCCCCGTTATACAAGGTATGTTTAATCCCTACAGCGCACCAGAGCCGGCTTGCATCATACCGCCGGGGCCCGAGGTCACGCCGCCGCTCACGGGCGCGGCGTTGCCGGTGTGCGGTGCCGCCGGGGCGGTATCGCCACCGAGCGTGCCCGCCGGACGCGGTGCCGGGATCTCGCCCGTGCCATGGCTAAAGACAAACTTGCCATCGGCCACGTCGCACAGGACGGTATCGCCCTCACCCCACTCGCCGGCCAGAAGCTCCTCGGACAGCGGGTCCTCGATGAGCTTTTGAATAGCACGGCGCAGCGGACGCGCACCGTTGGTGAGGTCGGTGCCCTCGGCCACGATCTTGTCATAGGCCGCATCGGTGAGCTTGATGTTCATGCCGTTGGCAATCAGGCGCTGGCGCAGATCGTCCACCAGCAGGTGAGCGATCTTGGTCAGGTTCTCGCCCGAGAGCTTCTGGAACACCACGATGTCGTCGATGCGGTTGAGCAGCTCGGGGCGGAACAGGCGCTTGAGCTCGCCCATCGCGCGGCCGCGGATCTCACTCGACGTGAGACCCTGCTCGCCGGTGGTGCCAAAGCCCACGCTCGCATCCTGCGCAATCTCGCGGGCGCCCACGTTGGACGTCATGATGATCACGGTATTGCGGAAGTCGACCGTCTTGCCCTGGCTATCAGTCAGGCGGCCCTCCTCCAGCACCTGCAGCAGGATGTTGAAGATGTCGGGGTGCGCCTTCTCGATCTCGTCGAACAGCACGACCGAATACGGGTGACGACGAACGGCCTTGGTAAGCTGACCGCCCTCGTCGTGACCCACGTAACCCGGAGGGCTACCGATAAGCTTGGAGACCTCGAACTCGCTGCCGAACTCCGACATGTCGAAGCTGATGAGCGCGTCCTTGCTGCCAAAGAGGTACTCGGCGAGCGTCTTGGCGAGCTCGGTCTTGCCTGTGCCGGTGGGGCCCAGGAAGATAAAGCTGCCGCCGGGGCGACGCGGGTCCTTGAGCGGCGAGCGGCTGCGGCGCACGGCCTTGGCGACGGCCTCGACGGCCTCGTCCTGGCCGATAATGCGGGTCTTGAGCACGCTTTCGGTCTGCAGCAGGCGACGGCTCTCGCTCTCGGTGAGCGAGGAAACCGGCACGCCAGAGGTCACGGACACGATGTCGGCAATCTGACTCACGTCGATGGTGAGCGGGCTGGCGTCGAGCTCGGCGGTCCAGGCGGCCTTGGCTTCGGCGAGTTCAATCTCGGCGGCCTTCTGCTGCTCGGTGATCTCGGCGGCCTTGTTCATGTCGTCGCTCTCGGTAGCCTCCTGTGCGGCAGCCTTGAGTTCCTCGATGCGATGCTCGGCCTCGCGCACCGGCTCGGGTGCGCGATTCGCGGCGATGCGAGCACGGGCACCGGCCTCGTCAATGAGGTCGATGGCCTTATCGGGCAGGAAGCGATCCTGAATGTAGCGGTTGGAGAGGTTCGCAGCGGCCTCGATGGCACCCTGCGTGTAACGCACGTGGTGGTGCTCCTCGTAGCGCGGCTTGAGCGCAGTCAGGATCTTGACCGTGTCCTCGACGCTCGGCTCCTCGACATCGATGGTCTGGAAGCGACGCTCGAAGGCTGGGTCCTTGGTGAGGTACTTGCGGAATTCCTCGGCCGTGGTGGCGCCGATAATCTGGAAGGCACCACGCGCGAGCACGGGCTTGAGCATGGAGCTTGCATCGATGGATCCCTCGGCAGAACCGGCACCGATGATGGTGTGCATCTCGTCGATAAACAGAATGACGTCGTCGGCCTCGGTCGCCTCCTGGATCACGTTCTTGAGGCGCTCCTCAAACTCACCGCGATACTTGGCGCCCGCGACAAGACCCGGCAGGTCAAGCGTCCAGATGTTCTGGTTCATAAGGTTCTCGGGCACATTGCCGGCAGCGATCTGCCGTGCCAGGCCCTCGACGATGGCCGTCTTGCCCACGCCGGGGTCGCCCAGGATAAGTGGGTTGTTCTTGGTGCGGCGCGAAAGAATTTCCATCATACGCTGGACTTCCTTTTCGCGACCAATTACAGGGTCGAGCTCGCCGTCGCGCGCCTTCTGCGTGAGGTTGGTCGCGAACTGCTTAAGCGTATCGGTGCCACTCCCCTTTTGCTGAGAGGCATCCGAGCCGCTAAAGAACGGCAGGCCCGCACCGGGACGACCAGCACCGGCGCCGGCGAGCGGACGCTTCTTGTCCTGGTCCTTGGCGGTGAGTTTCTCGATAGCCTTTTTGATGGAGGCGGACGACACACCCAAGCGCATGAGGATGTCCATGGCCATGCCGTTGCCCTCTTCGACGATGCCGATGAGCAAGTGCTCGGTCGACACGTAGGTCTGGTTGTTCTCACGCGCCACGCGGAATGAACGCTCCATCACGCTAATGACGAGCGGCGTAAAGGCGAGCTTAGCGGCCTCGGTCTCCTCACTGGGCTCGGGAACCGTGGTCTGGACCTCTTTGAGAGTATCCATGATGTCATCGTAGGAGATGTCGAGCGAACGCAGTGCCTCGGCGGCAATGCCCTCGTCCTCCTTGGCAAGCGCGAGCAGCAGGTGCTCGGTACCCACCTTATTTGAATGAAGATCGAGCGCCTCTTGCTTGGCCATGGACATGACCTTGCGCGCGCGATCGGTAAAACGGTCTAACATGCTAGTTCCTCTTAGACGAGCTAGTTTTTTCAAACGCAAAGCGCCGCCCCGCGGCAGCGCTTTGGTCTCTTTACCCATATGGAGTATATGTTAACCGTTGGGACCTTTCCTGCCCGTAGCCGCGCGACAACGTCTACAAAAAAGGAATCGCCAGGTGCTTCTGCATCGGCCCAACGAGCGTGGATTTTCGGACACCCATTCCATGAACGTGGATAATCTCCCGTTTTGAGCCCGTAAACAGGCCAAAAACGGGAGATTATCCACGTTCATGTTATGCGGATCAGTTTCACTTGCGCCAATTAGCTGGTGTGGCGCCAGCGAGGGTCGGTGAGTGTACGCGCCACGCCCAGGCCAACGGGCAGAAACGCCACGATGAGCACTGCACGCACAAACCAGCCGAGCATATTGACCGTGTCGAAGGTGCACATGTAATACATCGAGCGATACAGATACAAGCCCGGCACCATAATGACAATCGATGGCACCGTGAGGGCGATACGTGGGTAGGTGAGCTTGATTTCGGCTAAGCTCGCGAGCAGCCCCGATACCAGCGCGCCGATAAACGCTGCCGCCTCGGGAGGCATACCTACGCTCAGGCCCAGAAAGGGAAACAGCATCGGCGCATCGACGAGCGTAAGGCGCAAGGTATTGGACACGGCGCCGATCAGCCCAGCTGCCGCGGCCATCTTTACCGGGCTGTTGAACATCACCGAGAAGCCGAATACGCCAACAAAGCTCATCACCACGCGCAGGAGCGTAAGGGCAAGCGGCGAAAGGCCGAGCGGGGCAAAATCATCCGGTGCCAGCCCCACACACTCGGCAACCATCCAGCCCACAAGGGTCGCCATCACAATAATCGACACGGCATACGAAAGACGCTCAATGCCGCTTCGCATATCGAGCTTAGCGATGTCGAGGCCTGCCGTAATGAGGGGAAAGCCGGGAATCACAAAGAGCATGGCGCCGATATAGCCTTCTTGGTGCGACATTGCCCCCGGTACGACCTGGCCAAGGCCGAGCAATGCCAGCAGATACGAAACGCAAGCGAGCGCAACGCCAATCGTCAGCGCGCTAAACTGGCCAAGACCCTGCTTGAGAATATGAGAGCGAGCAAAGTTGCCAACACCAGCGCCTACGAATGCGCAGGCCATCTCGATAGGGCCGCCGCCGAGCAAAAAGACGAAGGCGCCGCAAGCACAAGCTGCCGCAAGGCCCTGTTGCCAGGGAGAGTAATCGGGTTTTGAACTCTCAACGGTCTTGAGCATCTCGTGGTATTCGTGCACGGTAAACCGGCGCCCATACGTCTCGATTTCCTTTAGGAAGCTCTCCATCATCCAAATGCGATGGGTATTGACTCCCGTTGTGGGCAGGCTGACAACCTCGTTAAAGCAGTGGCCATCTTCGATGCAGGTGCACTCAAACGACAGAAGACTTAAGTCAATGTGGACGGTGACACCGAGTACGGCGGCAACGCGATTCATGGTATCGCGTACACGCCAGGCACCCGTTCCGCTCGCGAGCATAAGCATACCGGTGCGGCAGATGATGGATGACTTATCGGTGAGCGGCGCATCGACGGCAAGCTCATCGCCTGCCGTCACGATCTGGTGCCAGTCTGTTTTCATATGGAGTGCGCCGGCACGAACACCGTGGTGCATGGGGGCTCTCGAAAGCAGCGAGTCAAGGCGCGAAGACTGTGGGGGCTCCGTCGATTCATTCTCAACCTCATCAGCCCCTTCACCCACTAGGTCAAATGAGTCAAGCGATGCCGGCTCGCGACGGTCGATCGGCTCCTCGTCCTCATCATCAAAATAGTTGAACTGATTGAGCATGTCCTCTTCGATTGCACGATCGCTCGCGTCGTCCATACAGACGCTCCCTTCCTACCGACTAACCCCCATCCTAGGCAGCGACGGCTAAAGGAAACATAAAAGAGACGACTGTCATGCACGGAAGGCGTAAACCCCCAATGCACCGGTAGACCCCAGGCGGCTAGGACCGTCCCCAAGTGCCGGCACAAGAGGAACGTCCCTAAGTGCCAACCAGGGCAACGCCGCAGGTAGAGGACGGACAGCGAAAGCCCGCCAGAGCGAGCAAGGTGCCTTCAAGCAAAATGGCGCCGCAGGTTGAGCATAAGTCAGCGAGCGGGTCGCATTTGAGGCAAGGTGGCGTGAAACGAAAGGGCGCTGACCTTCTGGTCGCGCCCTTGAAGTTGAACGTCAGATTGCCCAAATGCGGCCCGCGCAGCGTCGAGCCGTTACGCGGTTCGTAGAACCGCGTAACTAGTTAGTACATCTTTGCGCCGGCAGGGATGGAAGCGTCGAGCTGAATCAGGTTGAGGCGCTCCTCGCCCTCCTCCTCGTGGATGGCGCTGATGAGCATGCCACAGCTGGGGATGCCCATCATCTTGCGCGGAGGCAGGTTGGTGATGGCGAGCAGGGTCTTGCCGACCAGGTCCTCGGGCTCGTAATAATCGTGAATGCCGGAGAGGATGGTGCGGTCGGTGCCGGTGCCGTCATCGAGCGTAAAGTTCAGCAGCTTCTTGGACTTCTTGACGGCCTCGCATGCCTTGACCTTCACGGCGCGGAAGTCGCTCTTGGAGAAGGTATCAAAGTCGACGAACTCCTCAAACAGCGGCTCAACGGCAATCTTGGAATAATCAACCGTGGGCTTAAGCGGCTTGACGAAGGGGCTCGCGGCGTTGCCGGCCTCGGCGGCCTTGGCAGCAGCGGCACCGGACTGGAAACCCTTCTCGGGCTTCATGTGCGGGAACAGCAGCACGTCGCGGATGGAAGCCTGGTTGGTGAGCAGCATGACCACGCGGTCGATACCGATGCCGATGCCGCCCGCGGGAGGCATACCGTACTCGAGGGCACGCACGTAATCCTCATCGTACTCCATGGCCTCATCGTCGCCGCCGGCCTTCTCGGCCATCTGGGCAGCGAAGCGCTCGGCCTGGTCGACCGGGTCGTTGAGCTCGGAGAACGCGTTCGCGTACTCGTGACCGGCGATGACCAGCTCAAAGCGATGGGTCAGGCGCGGATCATGCTCAAAGCGCTTGGCAAGCGGGCTAACCTCGATGGGGTAATCGCACACGAAGGTGGGGTTGACGATGGTGTCCTCGCCCAGCTCGTCATAGATCTCGGCGATAATCTTGCCGGCGGTCCACTCGGGCTTAATCTCCAGGCCCTTCTCGCGCGCGGCGGCAGCAAGCTCCTCGACCGGCGTGTCGATGGTGACCTGCTTGCCGAGCACGTCGGAAACGATGTCGGTCATGGGACGGCTGGCCCACTCACCAGAAAGGTCGATGGTCTGGCCCTGGTACTCGATGACCTCGGGGTTGCCGATGGCCTTGTTAGCCGCCTTAATGACACCCTGGGCGAGCGCCTTCATGCCCTCGAGGTCGGAGAAGGCACGATAGGCCTCCATCGTGGTGAACTCGGGGTTGTGGGTAAGGTCCATGCCCTCGTTACGGAAGATACGGCCGATCTCGAACACGCGCTCAAAACCGCCGACGATGCAGCGCTTGAGGTGCAGCTCGGTAGCAATGCGCAGGTAGCACTCCTGATCGAGCGCGTTGAAGTGCGTGATGAACGGCTTGGCAGTAGCGCCGCCCTGGATGGTCTGCAGGATGGGGGTCTCGACCTCCATGTAGCCGTCGGACTCCATAAAGCGACGGAAGGTGGAGAGAATCTGCGAACGCTTACGGAACGTCTCGCGAACG
Source organism: Collinsella sp. OM04-5 (assembly GCF_003439125.1). GTDB lineage: Bacteria > Actinomycetota > Coriobacteriia > Coriobacteriales > Coriobacteriaceae > Collinsella. The sequence continues at coordinate 201,017 of NZ_QSUU01000002.1, forward strand.
TCGTCGTTGGCGATCAGGTCAACATAGCGCTGGCGATAGCGGGTCTCCTTGTCGGAAAGACCGTGGAACTTCTCGGGCAGCGGACGAACGGCCTTGGCAAGCAGGGTCGCGCTCTTAGGGGCAACGGAAAGCTGGCCGCGCTGGGTGCGCACAACCACGCCGGTCACGCCCAGGATGTCGCCCAGGTCGAGGGACTTGAGCGTATTCCAGGCAGCCTCGTCCATGTCGTTGATGCGGCAGAACAGCTGAATCTCGGCAGTCGCATCGCGTACGACGATGAACATGATCTTGCCCTGACCGCGCTTGGCGACCACACGGCCGGCGATCTTCACGACGTCCTCGGTGTCCTCGCCATCGGCAAGCTCGGCGTACTTAGCCTCGATATCGGCAACGTAGTCCTCAAGCTCAGAGTGCTCGGGATAGGGGTTCTGGCCCGCCTCGAACAGGGCGGCGCGCTTGGCCAGGCGGGTGGCGCGCTCGTCGTTGAGCGTCGATGCCTGATCTGCGGCGTTCTGGTTCTCTGCCATAAGTTAACTCCTCAAACTAAAACGCTCCCCAGGATTCGGTCCCAGGGAGCGAAAACATACCTTTACGCGGGACCGTGGTCTAGCGTGCAATCTTGGCGATGGTGTAGACGCGAGTCTTGCCGGAAGGCGTAACGACCTCGACGGAGTCGCCCTCGCCGTGACCGATGATGGCGTGACCGACCGGAGACTCGTTGGAAATCTTGTGCTCGAGCGAGTTGGTCTCGGTGGTACCGACGAGCGTGACTTCCATGACCTCACCGTTGGGATCAATCAGAGAAACGGTGGAACCGATGGAGACGGTCAGATCACCTGTGGTGGCAGCAACCTGAGCGTTGGCAAGGATGGCCTGGATCTCGGCAATACGAGCGGCGTTCTGGGCCTGCTTGTCCTTAGCGGCGTCGTACTCGGAGTTCTCCGAAAGGTCGCCGAACGCGCGGGCTTCCTTGATGTCCTCGACGATCTCCTTGGCGTAATCGCCCTCACGCCAAGCGAGCTCCTCGACGAGCTTCTGGCGGCCCTCAGCGGTCAGTACGATCTGGCTTGCGTCCATACGGATATCTCCCCAACTCTGATCAAACAATCAACTGTCAACAAAACGAAAAAGACCGGCTAGCCTGCGGGCAAGCCGGTCAGGTGCTCACCCCAAAGGGATGGGACTACTCTGCGTCCGCGTCGCTGTCCTCTGCCTGCTTCTTCTTGGCAGCAGCGAGCTTGGCCTCGAGCTCAGCGATCTCCTTGTCCTCCTCGGACTGCTCGACCACGACCTCCTCGGCCTGCTTGGTCTCGGCCTTATCGTCGCCCTCCATACCCTCGCGGATATTCTTGACGGTAGAGCCGAGGGACTTGCCGAGCTTCGGCAGGTTCTTGGGCCCGAAGATAATCAGGACAACGACGAGAATAATGATGAGCTCAGGAGCCCTCAGTCCAAACATGTAGACCTCCACAATACAGCGAGACAAGCTCGAATGAGTATACCGCGGGTATCGCGGTATCACAACAATAGCTAAAAAAAGGGACCGCAAGAAGCGGTCCCTCCTCATGCTCTGGTCGGGTTGACTGGATTTGAACCAGCGACCCCTGCGTCCCGAACGCAGTGCTCTACCAAACTGAGCCACAACCCGTTAGCTCGACTATAGTAACAAAGATTTCCGTCGCGTGCTAGAGAAATTTTTACTTCTTTGGCACTTCGATGCGAACCGTGTTGGGAATGAGCTCCGTCGCGCAGGACCACCAGCCGTTTTGCAGGGCAGCGTCGGCAAGCCTTTCGACCGTGGCGGCGGTGTCGCAAATGGCAAACGAGCAGGCGCCCGATCCACACACATCTACAGCAACCGTGCCGTCCTGTTTACGCAGCCAATCGAGAACCGTTTGAATCTGCGGCTCCATCTGTGCGGAAATGACGCCCAGGTTGTTATGGATGAGTGCATATGCCGTCTCGGCATCACCGGCACGCAAGGCAGAAGCTATCGCGCCGGGCTTGTCCGCAGGCACCGGGGCCTCGTCAAAACGTCGATAGGCTTCAATTGTCGAAACGCTTGCCTCGCGCGGCTTGACCAACACGACGGGTGTTGCGGGCAGCACGGGATACTCAGTTGCCAGCACGTCTCCCCCACCTACGTAGAACGAAGGGCTCGCGTGCAAAAAGAACGGGACGTCAGCACCAATGCCCCGCGCAATGTCGTCGAGCGCGGGGTCGGAGCGATCAATTCCCCAGAGCTCCGCCAAGGCGACAATGACCGCGGCCGCATCCGTCGAGGGACCGCCCAAGCCGGCGCACAATGGAATGCGCTTCTCAATCGTCACGCAGATGCTTGCCTCGCGACCATAATGCTCGGCCATAGCAACCGCAGCCCGATACGCCGTATTCTTTTGCATGGGAAAATCTGATGCCGGAACCGTCTGGACGGTCAGCGCCTGTGCCGGCGTAACCGTCACGGTATCGGAAAGACCGACAGCTGCCATCAGGGAATCGACCCTGTGGTAGCCGCGGTCATCGCGCTCGGTATGAACCCCCAAGTAGAGGTTAATCTTTGCCGGCGCGGAAAGAGTCAGGGACCGATCGGTCACCGCTAGTGCTCCTCGAGCTGATTGCCGAGCGGGGTAAAGATATGCTCGCCGCTCTCGGGGTCGAACAGCTCGACCTGACCGGTGAGGACATCGATATACTGGTAGGACTGACGCGACTTGCGCCCGCGACGTTCGTCAACCTCGACGATAAAGACGGCGGGGTGGACGCTCTTGATGGTGCCCATGCGCTCGACGACGCGGGTGCGGCCCATGTTGGCCTTCACCTTAACGCGATCGCCCACCATATCGGTCAGCTTCTCGTGGATGTCGTCGACGTGATTGACTTCCATCTCTTCCATGAACAGGGCCTCCAGAAGGTGCAATTCAAAAAGGGGATAATACCCCTAAGATAGACAAAACTCTAATACTATAGCACCCTGCTGCCGCCATACGCAAGTAGCTAAATAAACCCCGTCCCAAATACGTACCAGACGACAACCTCGCATGACCAGTTGTTACGCGGTTTGGTAAAACCGCGTAACCTAAAGGTTGTCCGTGTCCAAGACGATGGTGAATGGGCCGTCGTTGACCAAGTCGACTTTCATATCGGCGCCAAAGATGCCGTGCGCCACGTGTTCGACATCTTGGCGAACGAGCGTCAGGAAGTACTCGTAGAGCTCGTTGGCGACATCGGGGGCGCCGGCATCCGTAAACGATGGGCGGCGGCCGTGACGGCAATCGGCGAACAGCGTGAACTGCGACACTACGAGAACCTCGCCGTCGACATCGGCAAGTGCCAGGTTGGTCTTGCCGTTCTCGTCCTCGTTAATGCGCAAGCCCCGGAGCTTGCCCCACAGTTTATCGGCCTCGGCGCGCGTGTCGCCGTGGCCCACGCCCAGCAGCACCAGATAGCCGCGCCCAATTTTACCCACGCACTCGCCGTCGACCGTCACGCCGGCGTTGAGTACGCGCTGCACCACCGCACGCACGGCTTACTCCTCGCCCGTCAGTTTGGCGGACAGATGCTCGAGCGCATGGAATCGATGGCTGATGGCGTTCTTCTCGTCCGCCGTCAGCTCGGCCATGGTCTTGCCCGGCGTGTCGACCGGCAGGAACAGTGGGTCGTAGCCAAAGCCATGATCGCCGCGGCCCTCGTGTGCGATAGCGCCCTCGCAGGCGCCCTCGCCATAAGTGACCAGGCCGTCCGTGTCGATAAGCGCGACGACGCTCATAAAACGCGCGGTGCGGTCCTCGTCGGCCACGCCTTCCAGGTTAACGAGCAGCTTGGCGTTGTTGGCGGCATCGTCGCCATGCACGCCCGCATAGCGCGCGCTATACACGCCCGGCTCGCCGTCCAGGGCATCAACGACCAAGCCAGAATCGTCGGCAATGGCCATAAGGCCCGTCTCCTCGACCGCAGCCTGCGCCTTGATGATGGCGTTCTCCAAAAACGTCGTGCCGTTTTCCTCGGGGTCCTCAAAATCGCCCAGCTGGCCGAGCGCCACAAAGCGCACCTCGGGCATGACCTTGCCCAAAATGGCCTCGATCTCGGTGAGCTTATGAGCGTTTCCGGTTGCCACGACGATGGTCGCCGCCGGGTCGAGGGTGTCGATGTCGATCTTCTCAAGTGCCATGAGTGGTCTCCTTGTCTCTATAGCAATGCCGCGCCGAGGGCGACGAGGGCCTCCGCCTCTCCCCTCTCAATCAACGGCAGTCTTATGCTTCGACGTTTTCCCAGATATAACCTGCCAAAATAAACCTGTCCCTTTTTGGCAGGTTAGGCGATGGCTTGGCGCTGAAGCTCGATGAGCTCGGCGATGCCTTTGTCGCCCAAGTCGAGCAGGGCGTTGAGGCGCTTACGGTCAAAGGGCGCCTGCTCGCCAGTGCCCTGGAGCTCGATCATCTCACCGGTGTCGGTGGCAACGAGGTTCATGTCGACTTCGGCATGGCTGTCCTCGGAATAATCGAGGTCAAGCAGCGTATTGCCGTCGACAACGCCCATGGAGATTGCAGCCACCTGGCCGGTAAGCGGGATGCGCTCGATCTTGCCCGCCTCGACCCACATGGCGAGGGCGTCGTGCAGCGCCACCCAGGCGCCGGTGATGCTCGCTGTACGCGTGCCGCCATCGGCCTGAATCACATCGCAGTCGACGGTGACGGTGTACTCGCCGAGCGCCTTCATGTTGACGACGGTACGCAGGCTGCGGCCAATGAGGCGCTCGATCTCCATGGAGCGGCCCTTGCGGTTGGCGTGCTCGCGCTTGCAGCGCTTGCCGGTCGACGTCGGCAGCATGGCGTATTCCGCGGTCACCCAGCCGGCCTTAGCTCCCTTTCGCCAGCCCGGCACGCCCTCCTCGATAGTGGCGGCGCACAGCACGCGCGTGTCGCCGAACTCGGCCAGGCACGAACCGTGGGCGTGCTTCATGACGCCACGGGTGAGCTTAACGGGACGCAACTCGTTGGCGGCGCGGCCGTTGGCGCGGTTGACCTGCATGTACTCCATAGAAAGATCCTTTCGGCAAAAAATGTGGCGAAGGCTTTGGCGGCGGCCTTACATCTATTTCAGCTCATCGATATCGATATGCTCAATGCTCTTGAGCGGCTGACCAAAGATAAAGCTGCCCGCCACCGCAAACTCGGCAATGTTATCGGCCGTCGTGGCAAAACGATGCTGCGGCTCGGCGGCGTCGCCCGCCAGCTGCTCGCGGCGCGTGAGGATATCGGTCAGCTCGCGCGTGGTCTCCTCGGCGGAACTCACGACGCGCACCCCAGGCCCCAGCGCATGACGGATAGGTCCCACCAACAGCGGAAAATGCGTACAGCCGAGCACCACGGTATCGATACCGTGGTCGCGCAGCGGCTCAACCGTGGCACCCACCAGCGCACGCACGGCAGGCGTATCGAAGATGTCCTCGTTCTCAAGCCACTGTTCCTGCAGATGTGCACCCGAGGCGAGCTCGTGTTCGACAACCTCGACAAAGCTCGAGGCGGGGCAGCCGTATACGTCGACGCCGGCATCCAGATCCTGGATGGCGCGCGTGTAGGCGCCCGAGCGAATGGTGAGGTTGGTGGCGAGCACGCCCACCCGGCGCGTGCGAGTGCTGTTGATTGCCGCGCGTGCGCCCGGTGCGATCACACCGATGACGGGAACGTCGAGCACCTGCTGGGCCAGACGCAAGGCCGCAGCGGTCGCCGTGTTGCAGGCGATGACCATAATCTTGACGTCGTGCTTCGACAGCCAACGGCCCGCCTGCAACGCAAACGAGCGCACCTCATCCTCGGTGCGCGTGCCGTAGGGGCAGCGTTTTGTGTCGCCGAAGTAGTAGACGGACTCGTGCGGCAGCGCCGTCGCGATGGCGCGCGCAACCGTCAGACCACCAAGACCCGAGTCGAATACGCCAATAGGGCGCGTGTCCCCGGCCAGATTCTTGATATCGGACATTACCTCACCAGTCTCTCTCGAAAAGACATGTCCAAGTGCGGCGACGCCGCGCTACGAACGCGCCGCGACCAGCAGCTCTGCCGTCGCCGCCCAACCGTCGACAATTTTGCCGCGCGTAACGAAAGCGTTCTCGCAAGCAGCCAGGAACTCGGGCGCGCCGGCGCTCGTCAGGCCATTCTCGACCAGGCAGAACGTGCCCACGTGATCGGCCATGTAGAAGTCGGACTCGGAATCGCCGAGCGCCAACGTCTCCTCGCGCTCGATCCCCAGGTGCTCGCAGAAGCGCGCGATGGCAATGCCCTTGTTGAGGCCGGCGGGATTGATGTTAAACGCGCGACCGTCCTCGACGCGATCGAGCTCGAGCGTCGTCGGCTTGGACAGATGCGTCAGGTGACCGTTACAGGCCCACACCAGGCCGCAGCCGGCCTCGTCCAGGATGGCCTGGACCTCATTGTCGGGCACATCGCCGCGCATGCCGACGGTGACCTCGCGGTACTTGTAGCCGGTCGACATGTCGTTGTGATACTCGATCTTGTGCGGCCAGCGGGCAAGAATCTTCTCGCACACGCCGGTCTGCTCGATCACCTGGTGCGGAGTAAGGCCGCAGGCGGGGTCGTAAGGCATGTCGCCAGTCAGATACTCCCAATCGTTGGCTTTGAGGTCGTACATGACCAGGCCGCCCATCTCACCAATGTAGGAGTTGAGGCCGAGCACGCGCGCGTCCTCGTGGATCATGGTACGGTTGCGGCCCGAGGTGGGAACCACCTGAATGCCAACGCGAGCGAGCGCCACGACGGCCTCGACGAGTTTGGTCGAAGGGTTGCCGTCGTTGTCGCGCAGCACGCACGAGCCGGGCGCGAGCATCGTGGCATCCAGGTCGGTAAAGACGTACTTGACCTTGGCCAAGCGCTCGCGCATCTCGCCCGAAAGCTCGGCAACGGTCGGCAAGGTGTTGTGGGACATGGTTACTCCGTTTACGTAGAAGGGTTTGGACTTGGACGGCATGTTTTGATTGAGGGAACACGCTTATGGCGACAGCGCACTCAGGGCGCCGCCGCCATCATGGTTCATTAGTCAAACTGGGTAACATCGATCAGGCAATTGGCCAACGAAAGGTCGCTCTCGATGGGCACGAACTCGTCACCCACGTGCATGAGCTCCTCGTCACCCTTTGCCAGCAGCAAGACAATAGTGGGAACATCGGGGTTAACGTACTCCTCGCGCGCCGCCTTGAACGCCGCATGCACAGCGGCTTCGCGATCGAGGATGATCTTGTTCGGCGTATCGTCGGGAACATGTTCGGCAAGCTCGCGACAGACCTTCATCGGGTCCTCGTGAGCCGGGTCCTCGTTGGCAAAGATCATCAGGTCGGAATATGGTGCGGCCTCGCGCGGAAGCTGCTCGCGGCGCTCCTGCGCCTTGCCGCCGGCAGCGCCAAATACTGCGATGACCGGGCTGGCGGGAAACGCGCGCTTGACCGACGAGAAAAGCGACCGGAACGAAAGCTGGTTGTGAGCGTAGTCAACGACGCAGATCACGCGGCCGTCCTTCGACTCCACGACCTCCATACGGCCCGGCACACGCAGTTTGGAGAGGCCCTTCTTGATAGCCTCGATACCGATGCCGATCTCGCGCGCAGCGGCGATAGCGACCAGCGCGTTTTCCACGTTAAAGTCGCCCGCGATGCCCAGCAGGACCTTCTCCCCCGCCTCGGACTCGTCGGCACACAGGCCATGCAGGTTAAACTCGATGTTAAAGCCGACCATGCGCACATCGCTCGCCCACAGGCTTGCCTCGGGATGCTCGACGCCAACGGTCACCAAGCGCTCGGCCGTCGACGCTGCCTCCAACACACGGTCAACCTCTTCGGTGCCCAGGTTCACCACGGCGGTCTTTGCCTGGTCAAAGATCCTGAGTTTGCTCTCAAAATAATCCTCAAACGTGGGGTGTTCGATCGGCGAGATGTGGTCACGCCCGATGTTGAGGAAGCACGCCACGTCAAACGGCAGATTCTCGACGCGTTGGTACTTGAGCGCCTGGCTCGAGACCTCCATGACCATGGACTGGCGACCGGACTCACGGCAGTTGGCGATATGGCGCCAGACCTCGGGGGCCTCTGGCGTGGTATTGGTGCTCTCGTAGCACTCGATGCCATCGTCGGTACTCACCGAGCCGATCATGCCGCAGGACTCGCCCGCCGCTTTAATAATCGACTGGAGCATAAAAGCGGCCGTGGTCTTTCCCTTGGTACCGGTGATGCCCACGATCTTGACGTCGTGGTCGGGACGGTCGTAGACCTCCGGCGGCAACAGGGCCATGGCCGTGCGAACGCTATCAACAACCAGCATCGCAGCACCGCTCTCCTGCGCCAGCGGCTCCAGAGACTCGACCAGCGACTCCTCGCACACAAATGCGACGGCGCCCGCATCGAGCGCCATGCTCAAAAACGCGGGCTTAAAGGCAGCACCTTTGCAAAAGAACACGTCACCTGCCGAGACCGCGCGCGAATCAAACGAGCAGCCGGTCACGGCACGCTCGTCAACCTGCTCTGATGCGCGCAGCTCACCGCACACATCGAGAAGCTTGGCAAGCGTATCGACCGTGGTCACGGTCGCGGAATCCGAATGGTGCATCTTTCACCTTTCTCAGCCATTTGGCAGGGACGGTTTTTATAGTAACTGAAACGCACCCACGCAAAAACGGCTCCCGGAGGAGCCGTTACGCGCAGGCGTTCGTAAGCCGAGGCTAGGCAGCCTGAACAGCGGGCTGGTCCTCGTCGATAAAGAAGCGCTTGTACCACACCAGGAACACGAGCGGCGTATAGATCTTGCGCTGGAAATCGCCCTTGCCCGCAAAGTGCAGATCGAGCAGGTGCATGAGCTCGTCGGTATCGAAGAACTCGCTTGCCCACGGCGCGGTGAAGTACTCCTTGACATAGTCGTACCACTTTTGCTCGCGCAGCCAGTAGACAATCGGCACCGGGAAGCCCACCTTGGGACGGGTGGCCCACTCATCGGGCAGCGACTTGTTGGCAGCGTGGCGGAGTACCTGTTTGTTGCCGTTCTCGTTGATGCGGTAGCGGTCGGGAATATGCTCGGCGAACTCCATGACTTTGCGGTCCAGGAAGGGCACGCGCAGCTCCAGCGAGTGCGCCATGCACATCTTGTCGGCCTTGAGCAGAATGTCGCCCGGGAGCCACATGTTCATGTCCAGGTACTGCTTCTTGACCAGCTCGGGCTGACCTTTCACGCGCGCATAGATGGGAGCGGCAAGCTCGAAGGCGCCATCGCCGGTGTTGTACTCGGGCTTGAGCACGCCGTCGACCTCGCGCTCCGGCCATACCAGAGCCTGTCCCAGGAACGACTTCTCGGGGATCTCGGCACCCTTGACCAGGAAGTTATGTCCCTTGAAGTACGGCATATGCAGCGCCAGGTTACCGAGCGCGCGACGGATGGGCAGCGGCACCATCTTTTTGTACTTGCGGACTGGGACCGTGTCCTCGTAGTAGGCGTAGCCGCCAAAGAGTTCGTCGGCGCCTTCGCCCGAAAGCACGACGGTGACGTCCTTGCGGGCCATCTCGGCCAAGAACCACAGCGGCACGGAAGACAGGTTGGACTGCGGCTCGTCCATGTGATACTGGATGTCCTCGAGCGCACCGAAGAACTCGTCGGCGGTTATCATCTTGCGGACATTCTCGACGCCGAGCTTGTCAGAAAGTTCCTTGGCGTAGTTGGTCTCGTTGAAGTTCTTGTAGTCAAAGCCCACCGAGAAGGTCTTGTCGGGCATGAGGCAAGCGGCGATGTAGCTGGAGTCGACGCCGCCGGAGAGGAACGACGCGACCTTGACGTCGGCGATGCGATGGGCCTCGACGCTCTCGTGCACGACCTCGTCCAGCTCGTCGACGTACTCCTCGAACGGCTTCTCGACGGCAGAGTAATCGCAATCCCAGTAGCGCTCGATGTTCATCTTGCCGGTCGGAATATCGACGGTAAAGTAGTGCGCCGGCGGCAGCTTGTAGACACCCTCGAAGAAGGTCTCCTCAGTCGCCGAATACTGCAGCGTCATGTACGGACGCAGGGCCTTTTTGTTGACCGCCTTGTGGAAGTGCGGGTAGTCCAGGAAGCTCTTGATCTCGGAACCAAAGAGCACGCCCGGAGCGCCGTCGCCCGCATCGGCCATGGGATAGTAGTAGAGCGGCTTGATGCCAAAGATATCACGGGCGCCAAAAAGCTTGTTCTTCTTCTTGTCCCAGATGACGAAGGCGTACATACCGCGCAAGCGATCGAGTACTGCCTCGCCCCACTCCTCGTAGCCGTGCAGAAGGCTCTCGGTGTCGGCGCCGCAGTGGAACTTGTAGCCCTTGGCCTCGAGCTCGGAACGGAGTTCTTGGAAGTTGTAGATCTCGCCGTTGAAGACAATGACGACGCTACCGTCCTCGTTGGCCATAGGTTGGGCGCCAGCCTCGGTCAGGTCGAGGATCGACAAGCGGCGGAAGCCGAGGGCAACGCGGCCGTCGATAAACTGACCGCCCATGTCGGGACCACGATGGACGATGCGGTCCATCATCTTGGTGAGCACCTCGGATTGGTTATCCGTCCCACCGACAAAACCGACAAAACCGCACATATACTATCCCCTCTGCTGTTGCTGGGCATCAAATCGAATCAGTAGCTTTTGAGTATACCCGAGGGCGTAAAGAGGGGCGGAATGTTCAGGCAATCTCAACTGAATCAGCTCCGCTGTGACACGCGTCGGTTACCTTTAATGGATATGAGGTGAATGAGGCGATTGTTTTGCTATACTCTCTCCGCACGGGCGATTGGCGCAACGGTTAGCGCAGGTGCTTTACACGCACAAGGCTGGGGGTTCGAATCCCTCATCGCCCACCATTGAATTGGAAACGGTCCTCGCAAGGGGACCGTTTTTGTTTGGGCCCAGCGCATGGGATTCGAACCCGACAGGGTGCGAAGCTGAGGAAACGCGAAACGTTTTCCAGCGCAGCACGCGAGGGCCGCAGGCCCGAAGCGAAAGCGGGCGGCGTCAGCCGCACGCGACATCCCTCATCGCCCACCACTGATTTGATAGGCTCCCAGCTATGGGGGCCTTTCTTTTTTGGGCCCAGCGCATGGGGTTCGAACCCGCCAGGGTGCGGAGCTGAGGAAACGCGCAAGCGTTTTCCAGCGCAGCACGCGAGGAGCGGAGCGGCGAAGCGGGGCGCGGGCGGCGCCGGCCGCACGCGGACATCCCTCATCGCCCACCACTGAATTGTTAGGCCTCCAGCGATGGAGGCCTTTCTTTTTTGTGCCCAGTGCATGGGATTCGAACCCGCCAGCACGTCTGTCACAAAGGCCGTGGCCAGAAAATGGCAAAAATGAGTACTGCTACCTTGCTTACAACATATCAAAAGATAGTATTTGCTTAAGTTACGCAACATATGTCCATTATAAGGACTAATAATTGGATCAAAATCGTACATTCATCGCCATTTCGACTAGCTATCTGGCCTTATTAGTCCAAAATTGCTGCTACCAAATCGATAACAGTACTCATATTTGATGTTTTTTGACCAGCAGGTCTCCCCGCCTTAGCAAATCTAAGGCAAAACGGGCTCCAGACCGCTGAATCATGCCACATAGGGCACGTCCGCAGTCCGGAACCCGGTCAAAGTTAAGTTATTTCGCTGTGTTAGGCCAAAACGTCCGACAGGATCTCGATCAGACTGTCCACGTCGGATTCCTCGCAGACGAGCGGCGGCAGGAAACGCAGCGTATGGGCACCCGTAGCGTTAATCACGGCACCAGCCCCCAATGCACGGGCCACAACGTCGTGTGCATCACCCGCAGTATCGTCCAGATCGCAGCCGAGCATCAAGCCGCGGCCACGCACCTCGGTCACGTTCGGCAGCTTGGCGAGCTTTGCCTCCATATAGGCGCCTACCTTGGCAGCGTGGTCGGCATAATCGCCGCGCACGAGTGCGGAGAGCGTCGCGGCACACGCCGCGATGGCCAAGCAGCTACCGCCAAACGTCGAGCCGTGGTCGCCCGGCTTAAACACGTCGGCAATCTCCTTCTTTGCCACGACGGCACCCATGGGCACGCCATCAGCAATGCCCTTGGCAAGGCTCATGATGTCGGGTTCCACGCCATAGGCTTGGAATGCAAACGGCTTGCCGGAGCGGAAGATGCCGCACTGGACCTCGTCGGCGATAAGCACGGCGCCCACTTCGTGTGCCAGGTCGCGCGCTGCCGCCATAAACTCCTCGGTCATGGGGTGCACACCGCTCTCGCCCTGGATCGGCTCGAGCATCACGGCACAAATTTCGCTCCCCAGCTGCTTAAAGATCGCACGCAGTTCATCGATATCGTTGGGCGTGCAGGCCACAAAGCCACCCGGCAGCGGGCGGAAACTATCCTGCAGCCAATCCTGCATGGTGGCGGCAATGGTCTCGAGCGTACGGCCGTGGAAGCCGCCGCGCATGCACACGATAGTGTTGCCGCCGTTACCGGCACGCTTGGCGTACAGGCGCGCGAGCTTCATCGAGCCCTCGTTGGCCTCGGCGCCGGAGTTGGCAAAGAAGGTCTCCCAAACCTGCTCATCCGCAGCCGGGGCACCAAGAGCAGCTGCCGTGGTCTCATCGCCGGCGGCAATGGCATCGGCAAGCACGCGTGCACCATCTAAGTCGTCGTTGGCAAGCTTGGACAGCAGCGCCGCGACCTGTCCACGCTGCTCGATGTAGAAGTAATTGGAGACATGCATGAGCTTTTTGGTCTGTGCCTCGAGCGCCGAGAGCACAGCCGGGTCGCCATGACCTAGGCTGCACACGCCGATGCCGGCAAGAAAGTCGAGGTACTCACGACCATCGTCGCCGGTGAGCTTCATGCCGTGACCCTCGACAAACTCGACCGGAGAGCGGCCAAAGGTATGCATAACGTAATGGGATTCAAGCGATTGCTGAGCTGCAAGTGACATGGGATGCCTTTCGTTGGGCGCCAGACGGCGCAGGCCTATGGGTGCAGGAATGGGGCGGCTGCGAGTCAGTTAGACCGTCTGAAGCTTCTCGACCTCGTCGAGGTTCTCGGTCAGACGCGCAGCAAACGTCGAAAGCGGATGCGGATGCGTATCGAACTCGTAAGCCGTCTCGGTGGAATGGATCACGGTACCGACGCCGGCATCGGTCAGCAGCTCCAGCAGCAGCGAATGCGGCGTGGTGCCGTTGATGATGTGAGCGCGAAATACGCCGCCGGCAAGCGCATCGACGGCCGCACGCAGCTTGGGAATCATGCCCTTATCGACCTCGCCGCCGTAGAGCATTTCGTTAACCTCGTCGAGCGTTAGGTTGGAGATGAGTGAGTCTTTATCGCTAAAGTCCTTGTACAGGCCGTCGACGTCGGTCAAAAAGATCGCCTTATGCGCATGCAGCGCCGCCGCAACGGCACCGGCGGCGGTATCGGCGTTGATGTTGAAGAAACCGCCGTCCTCCCCCGCCGCGACGGTAGCGATGACGGGGATGTACTCGCTATCGAGCAGGCGCTCGATATAGTCGGTGTTAACGTGCGTGACCTTGCCTACGCGGCCGAGTTCGGGGTCGAGCGGCTCGGCGATGAGCGTGCCGGCATCGCTGCCCGACACGCCCACGGCCAGGTTGCCGTGGTGGTTGATGGCAGCAACCAGCTCCTGGTTAACCTTGCCGCCCAGCACCTCGCGCACGATATCCATCGTCGCCGGCGTGGTCACGCGCTGGCCGTTCTTAAACTCGACGGGAATATCGTAATGGCTCAGCGCCTCGTTAATAGCCTTGCCGCCGCCGTGCACGATGACGGGGCGCATACCGATGATCTTGAGCAAAACGATGTCGCTCATCACGTCGCGGCGCAGCTGCTCATCAACCATGGCGGCTCCGCCATATTTGATAACAACCGTCTTGCCGGTCAGGTTCTTAATCCACGGCAGCGCTTCGAACAGCAGCTGCGCGGTTGCTTCGTTGGATTCGCTCGAACGACAATCGCGTGCGAATTTCATAATCTGCCTCGTCTTTCATATCGTTATCGCGCCGTGCTCCGCTGTCCGCAATCGCGGCAAGATGCGCAGCGTGCCCGGAATCTAGGAACGGTAGTCGCCGTTGATGGAGATGTACTCATGCGTGAGGTCGCAGGTCCACACGGTCGTTGCCGCGTCGCCTGCGCCCAGGTCGGCCGAGATCACGATCTCGGGCGCCTCGAAACGTCGTAGAGCCTCGTCCTCGTCAAAGGGAACAGTCAGACCGTCGCGACAGACAGGCATGCCCATCATGTCGATGGAAACGTCTTCCTGATTAAACTTCACGCCGCACTTGCCAAGCGCCATAGCAACGCGGCCCCAGTTGCAGTCGTGGCCGGCGATGCAGGTCTTAACGAGCGGCGAGTTGGCAACGGCACGGGCGGCGATATCGGCCTCCTCGTCGTTCACGGCGCCGGTAACGTTGACTGTAACAAGCTTGGATGCGCCCTCACCATCGGCGGCAATATTGCGCGCCAGGCTCTCGCACACCTCGTGCACGGCAAATGCCAACTCGTCAAAAGCATCGGAGCCCTCGACGATAGGCTCGGCATCTGCGGCAGCGGCACCGGAGGCAAGCATGATGCAGGTGTCGTTGGTCGAGGTGTCGGAATCGACCGTTACCTTGTTAAAGGTCTGCTTGACGGTCGAGAGCAGCAGGGCATGAAGTGCCGCCGGCTCGACGGGGGCATCGGTGGTGATAGCTGCGATCATGGTGGCCATGTTGGGCATGATCATACCCGAGCCCTTGCACATTCCGCCTACCGTATAGACATTGCTCGCATGACCCGCAGCCTCACTGACGTAGGACACGGCGTACTCCTTGGAGTGCGTGTCGGTCGTCATGATGGCGCGAGCGGCATCGGCGCCACCGTGGGCGGAGAGCGCCTCGTAGGCAGCAGGAATGGCGGTCTCAAACGTGTCGATCGGCAGAATCTGGCCAATCACACCCGTGGAGGCAATCAGAATCTGCTGGGGCTCGCAGCCGATGACCTGCGAGGCGATGTTGCAGGTCTCGCGCGCGCAGGCAAGACCGGTCTCACCCGTGGCGGCGTTGGCATTGCCAGAGTTGACCGAAACGCCGGCGATGATACCGTAGCCCTTGTCGGCACCGCCCAGGTGGGCACGGCTCACCTGCACGGGCGCCGCGCAAAAGCGATTGGTGGTAAACACGCCGGCACCGGGACAGGGTTTATCGGGCACGACGAGCGCGTAATCCAGGCGCTCGGGATTCTTGCGGAACCCAGCGTGGATGCCTGCAGCTTTAAAACCAGCCGCAGCCGTAACGCCACCCTCGACGGCGCGAATCTTGATATCAAACAGCTCGGTATTCATCGTCTTTATGACTCCTTATGTCAAACAAAAAAGGGCATCGGTTGGTGCGCCATGCCAGCCACAATCATGAGACCAGCTTAAGAGTGGCGCCCCACTCGATGCCCGACTACCAAATCGTTAACAATCGAATGTGCTACACCGGGCACGCCACTGTGGGCAAGCCTCGTCGCTCGTCAAAACCAAAGACGATGTTGGCGCACTGGACCGCCTGACCGGCAGCACCCTTGCACAGATTGTCGATCGCTCCCGTCGCCACCAGCACGCCCGCGCGCTTGTTGAGTGCAAGGCCGATCTGGGCAGCATTGGTGCCGACGACCGAGGCCGTCTTGGGCTGCTCGCCGGCATCGAGCACGCGCACAAAGGTGCGACCGGCGTAGAACTGTCTGTAATGGTCGACGACATCCTCAAGGGTCAAGGTATCGATAGCCTGCGGCGTAAGCGGCATCGTCACCGTAGAGAGCAGACCGCGCTTGAGCGGTGCCAGGTGCGGGGTGAAAACGATGTGGTCGGCTAGGCCAAGAATCTGCTCGATCTCGGGCGTATGGCGATGTTTTCCTGCGCCATAGGCCTCCAGGTTCTCGTCTGCACTGCAAAAACGCGTACGGGCGTTGCAGGACTTACCGGCACCCGTTACACCGCTGATAGCGTCAACGATCACGGGTCCGCTCTGGGCAACCCAGCCGGCGCGCACGGCAGGCGCGGCGGCAAGGCTCGTTGCGGTGGGATAGCAACCGGCGCAGGCGACCAGTACGGGCTTGCCGTCGGCGTGGTCGGATGCAGCGGTCTCCAAATCCTGGCAGAATAGCTCGGGCAGACCAAAGGCGCGGCTCTTGAGTAGCTCGGGGCTCGTGTGCTCGGCGGCATACCAGGCCTCAAAGGTGGCCGGATCGCTCAGGCGATAGTCGGCCGAGAGGTCAATGCAGGAGACTCCCGCGGCAAGCAAGGCGGGCACCTGTGCCATGGCGGCCGTGTGCGGCACGGCCAAAAAGACCGCGTCGCAGTTCTTGAGCTCGGGGGCATCATGCGTCGTAAAGGCAAGATCGCTTACGCCGGTGAAGCTCGGGTACACCGCAGACAGCGGCTGGCCGGCATCGGCGTTGGACGTAATGGCAACAAGTTCAAACTCGGGATGACCGAGGACGAGGTGAATGAGCTCGGCGCCGGCATATCCAGCCGCACCGACGATTCCAACCTTTACAGACATATCAGACTCCTTGTCTGCAGTTATGCACCAATACGCATCCTGCAGCCGTCGTTATGAAGTAGGTTGAAACTTTAGCACCAGAAGATGCATTTATACGCAAATCTTTTGCATATTCATGCATTGAAACAGTCACGACACATTCACTCAAAGGAGTTGACAAATAAACACGGACCCCATATTGCCCAGTGCGCCTTGCGGTGACGTTGCAATGTGGGGCCCGCTACATGCGAGAATTTGAATTGTCGAAGCTTGCTGAGAGACTCGTTTAGAGCTCGACCGGCACCCATTCGTCATGGTTGCAGATAAAGGCCTCGGGTTCCTCCACGCTAAAGAAGACGAGCGTGGGATCGTTAGGCCCCTCATAGTGCTCGCCCAGGCGCTCTAGATGCTTCCACCCAGCTTCGCGCATTTCGCCTAAAGCCCGGTCATCCAAGCCGGCACGCCCGCGCAAGATGAGCCAGCCATGGCCCGGCCACCAACTCGTGGCCTCAAAGCGCTGGTTTTGCAGCAGCTCTTGCCACACATCTTTGGTGCGCGCTGTTACAAACCACAGCTTGCCGTCCTGGATCTGCGCAAACGAAAACGGACGCACATGAGGCTGTCCGTCAACGCTCGTCGCCAAATACCATGCCGGCACCGACGTCAGATACTCCAACACCGTATTCAATCCGTCCATGTGTCCTCCTGGCGCTAGCTAATTCGGAACGGGTAGTTAATTTGAGACGCTCTAGAGCTCCAGGCGCTCCTCGCTGCCGTCGATATCACAGAAGCGCGCGGCAATGTTGCGGACCGAAAAGAAAGCAAGGCGGCCGTCGTTGGCACTCTCGTGTTCCTCGCCGATGCCCACCATGTGCTTAAAACCCGCTTGACGCACCTTGTCGCTCGCAACCGCGTCGTCCTCAAGTGCGGCCTCGCCGGTCAACACGATCCAACATTCCCCCGGCTTCCAGCCCGAGAGCTCAAACTTGGGATTCGCACTCAGCTCCGCCCACACATCCTTGTCGCGCGACGTGCAAAACCACAGCTTACCGTCATCGACCATGGCAAACGAAAACGGCCTCACGCGAGGCTGATGCCCGTCGGTCACATCGGTCGTGGCCAGATACCACGCCGGAATGCGCCTGAGATACGAACAGGCGCGCTCAAGCTGAGCCGTGCGGTCGTTGTCGGTCATAGGGACCCCTTTCTTGCGCTCGAATCGCGCCTAAACAAGTTGAAGGTTGACGACGATGACACACGCAAACAGCAGCATCGTCACAACCGCAGCCAGCGCATCCCCGCGGCGAAATGCAAGTGCATGCAGACGCGTGCGGCCCTGCTCGCCGTGATAGCAGCGTGCATCCATGGCGGCAGACAACGTCTCGGCATGACGGAACACGCCCGTGAACAGTGGAATCGCCACACTGCCGAGCATACGCACGCCGCCGAGCGGGCCACCCGTTACGCGTGCACCGCGGCTTGCCTGCGCGTCCGCCGTCTGCTTCATCTCGGTGGCAAACTGCGGCATAAAGCGCAACGCGATGCCCATGATCATGCCGAGCTCATGCGCAGGGAGCCCCACGCGCGCAAACGGTGCGAGCAGACGCTCAAAGCCCGCGGTGAGGTCGAGCGTAGGCGTGGTGAGCGTAATGGCGCTCATGCCGGCCATCATCAAGCTCAGGCGGCACGCCATAAAGGCGGCGGAATGCAGCGAGCCCTCGCTTATCTGCAAAAAGCCAAGCTGCCACAGAATGCGCCCGCTCTGGTCGGAAAACAGGTTGAGCACTGCGACCACCACGACAATCGCCAGCAATGGTGCCATCGATGATAGGACCCGGCGCAACGGCACCCGGGACACGGTATAGATCAGGACAACGAAGATTGCGACCGGGGCCAGTCCGCGGAAGCTGCTGACCGTGAGCGTCGTGATCAGAAACACAAAGCCCAAGAGCAACTTAGTTCGCGGGTCCAGGCGGTGGATCGCACTATCGCCGGGATAGTAGCTGCCAAACGAAAACGCCTCCATTAGCAGCCCTCCTCTCGCGCGACCGTCTTGGATTTAGCAATGTCCGCGACGTTAGAAGGACCGTCTGAGCGACCGATCAGCAAATCTGCCAACTCGTCGGCCAACGACTCAACCGTATAGAGCCCACCGCGACGCAGCGGCACGCCCGCCTCCGTAAGCGCCAGCGCCATACGCTGGGCGGCGGGAACGCCCAAGCCGATCGACTTGAGCTCATCGGCACGCGCAAACACCTGCGCGGGGGTTCCCTCGGCAAACACCGCGCCTTCGTTCATTACGACGATACGGTCGCAGCAATTGGCCAGGTCATCCATGCTGTGCGAAACCATGACAACGGTCAGGCCATCGCGGTGAAGTCGATCGATAAGCTCAAGGAAATCCCTGCGCGCAGCCGGATCGAGCCCCGCCATGGGTTCATCGAGCACCAGGACTTCGGGCTCCATGGCGAGCACGCCGGCGAATGCCACACGCCGTTGCTGACCGCCCGAAAGCTCAAAGGGACTCTTGTCGCCGACCGTGGAAAGATCGAGGCCCACGCGCGTAAGCGATGATGCGACACGGCGTGCGACCTCGTCTTGTGGCAGGCCAAGGTTGTGCGGACCAAACGCCACGTCCTGCGCCACGGTTTCGGCAAATAGCTGGCGCTCGGGATACTGAAACACCACGCCAACCTTGGCCTTAACCGTAGCGGCGTCTTTCTTGTTTGACAGATCGAGCCCCAGCGCGCGAACGGATCCCTCCTGGGGGCGAATCAAACCGTTGAGATGCTGGACCAGCGTCGACTTACCCGAACCGGTATGACCTGCCAAGCCCAGGAACTCGCCGCGACGCACCGCCAGCGATACATCGCGCAGCGCCCACGGGCTGCTGGGGTCGTTTCCCCAGAGGGCCTGTTTGTTCGATTTGCCCGCAGTGGCCGAGCGCTTATGCCAGCGGCGGCGCTCGCGGGCGCTCAGCGAGTAACTATGCGAGAGGTGCGAAATCTCGATGACGGGCTCCGACGCGGCTGTCCCGTCGGTTGCAGAGGAGGCGTTGTCGAGCACACGAGAATCGGATGCAGAAGGCCGCCCTGCGGTGTCTTCCCCACTCCGGTCGGCATATGCCTGCGCAATCTCGGCGACCATATCCACCTCGCGCACCTGCGCATGAACGGGCACGCCCTTCGCACGAAGCGCCGTGCCCAAGCAGCACGACGCCGGCATATCCAAGTTGAGCTGCGCAAGTTCGTCCGCCCGTGTCAAGATTTCCTCGGGCGTACCGAGCATGGCAACGCGCCCCGCCCGAAATACCGCGACACGATCGGCCTCGGCGGCCTCTTCCATAAAGTGCGTAATCATCACGATGGTCATGCCGCGATCGTGCAACGCGTGGCAAGCCTTCATGAGGCCCTTGCGTCCACGCGGATCGAGCATTGAAGAAGCCTCGTCCAATATGAGCACGCGCGGTTCCATGGCGAGCACACCGGCAAGCGCCACACGCTGCTTTTGACCGCCCGAAAGCGCATGGGTCTCGTGGCGCTCAAAGCCCACCAGGCCCACGCCCTTCAGCGCCTCGCGTACCCGCTGCGCAATTTGTGCCGATGGCACGCCAAGGTTTTCGGGACCAAACGCAACGTCATCTTCGACAAGCGTTGCCACCAGCTGGTCATCTGGATTTTGGAATACCATGCCCGCGGTCGAACGAATGTCGTAGACCAGCTCGGGGTCGGACGCATCCATGCCGTTGATGCGTACCGTGCCCGCATCGGGCTGCAACAGTGCATTCAGATGCTTGGCAAACGTCGACTTGCCCGATCCATTGCCACCGAGGATGCAGAAAAACTCCCCGTCCTCGATGTTCAGATCGACGCCGTCGAGTGCCGGTACGGCACCGTCATAGCTAAAGGAAACGCCCCGACACTCAATCATGCGCGGCCTTTGACCTGGTCCTTTTTAGGCGTGATGAGGTTGGAGACCGCCTTGTACACTGCAAGCGTCAATACCGAGTTAAGGACAGTCTTGATAAGGTTGAACGGCAGCACGGCGGGAATCATGAGCGGGGCGATCACATCGACCGAGCCATACCAGAACCAAACACCAATGGTAAGGTTTGCGACCATAGACAACGCCGTAGCGGCAATGACGCCGAGCGCTAGGCCAATCACGGCACCCTTATAGGTATGCATCTTCTGGTAGACGATAGCCGCGGGCAGAATGTAGCCCAGCGTGGCAACCAGGTTCATAAGCGCGCCGACCCAGTCACCCGTGGTGAGCGCATGGATAACGATCGCCATGGCGGCAACAGCAGTGCCGGCGCCAGGGCTATACGCAAAACCGCACACCATCGCCGGCACCAGCGACGGGTCATACGTCAAAAACGGCGCCGAGGGAAGAATGGGCAGCTGCACGTACATAAACAGGGCGCCCAAGGCGCACATCAGCGCCATGGTAACGAGCTGTTTGGTGCTCCACCTATTCGTGTTCTCAAAATGGATATGCTGCGACTGTTCAGACATAAGATCACCTGCCTCTTTCATCCGGACTCTAACCGTTGGTACTGGAATCTCACCAGTTCAGCCGGCATGCGAACCAACACACGCTCGGGTCGCGGACTCATCGGCTCGGTCGCAGACGCCTCGCCTGCTCCGCGGCACCCCTTTGGCACCGCCCGATTTACCGCCAGTGGGGAATTCCACCCCGCCCTGAAACAGCACTTGCAAGTGTAGCACGAGCAATCGTTCGCGCAAGTATGCCGAGGGTAATTTGTGGTGGGGATCAGTTGCCACAACAACCACGTTCCCCACCCATCCCAAAGTAGCGCGCCTTTCGCGCAAAGCGCGAAACAGCGAAGGGGACAAGCCACTGCAACAACCACATCCTCCACTCGCCCCAAAGCGGCGCGCCTTTCGCGGCAAAGCCGCGAAACAGCGACCGGGACACGTATTCCCAACAACCAAGTCCTCCGCCCACGCCGACCTCAAGGCCGTAAACGCAGGGAATCCGGGGGCGTGACGGGGGCTTCCCTCCGGAACATTCCGCACTGATATCTTCTGTATTGAAGACGTCGATGATGCACCCGTAT